>NZ_CP149586.1:0-122500 GCF_037903935.1 Pseudomonas idahonensis
TTACCTGGTTCGTCCACAACGGGCCGGAATGGCCCCCGTTTTAAGAGATCGGCGATTCTAGAGAAAGCAAGCCTCTAGGTCAATTTCCAACCAGCTTTTCCTTTATCTATGTATGTCCGGGTCCTGGGTTGTGAGTCAGTCTTGGCTAGATATAAAAATAAAGAAGGAAAGTATTTAAAGCTTTTCTGTAAAGCTTATAAAGGCTAGGGACGGCACCTTCTGTGGATAACTGGCTTAAGCCCTTATATTCCGTACTGTACAGAGGATGACAACACGGTTGAGAAACGGTGTCCTGCCTGTGCTGCGCTATCGGAAAACCTGTGTGTGGAACGAGCGGTTATCCACAGGCGAGTTATCCACAGAGTTTTGACCCGAGTTGTGCAATGACCTCAGGCGGGGTTATCCACAGAGCTTATGCACATACCATTGGTCGTGTTTATTCGGGGTAAGGCGTTGATTCTTAGTGTCCTGAGGGCACGCTACATGTGGATAAGTGGACGGCTGATCGCTACAATGGCCGCTTGTTTTTGCCTCACCGGCTTTCAACTTAGGGGATATCCGTGTCAGTGGAACTTTGGCAGCAGTGCGTGGAGCTTCTGCGTGATGAGCTGCCTGCCCAGCAATTCAACACTTGGATCCGTCCGCTACAGGTCGAAGCCGAAGGCGACGAGTTGCGTGTCTACGCACCGAATCGTTTTGTTCTCGATTGGGTCAACGAAAAGTACCTGGGCCGCGTGCTCGAGCTGCTGGATGAACACGGCAACGGCAGTGCGCCGGTTCTTTCCTTATTAATAGGCAGCAAACGCAGTTCGGCGCCTCGCGCTGCACCTAATGCGCCACTGGCCGCCGCTGCCTCGCAAGCGCTGCAAGCGGCAGCAGCCAATGCCACCCCGGCGGCGGCTCCTGCGCCAACTCCGGCACCGACGTCAGCTCCGGCCAAGAAAGCCGCGGCGCAGAAGAGTGCCGAGGTCAGCGAAGAACCCTCTCGTGACAGCTTCGACCCGATGGCGGGCGCCAGCTCGCAGCAGGCACCGGTACGCGCTGAGCAGCGTACTGTCCAGGTAGAAGGTGCGCTCAAGCACACCAGCTACCTGAACCGCACCTTCACCTTTGAAAACTTCGTCGAGGGTAAGTCCAACCAACTGGCTCGGGCAGCGGCCTGGCAGGTGGCGGACAACCCCAAGCATGGCTATAACCCGCTCTTCCTTTATGGCGGCGTCGGTCTGGGTAAGACCCACTTGATGCATGCCGTGGGTAACCACTTATTAAAGAAGAACCCGAATGCCAAGGTCGTGTACCTGCATTCCGAGCGTTTTGTTGCGGACATGGTCAAGGCGTTGCAGCTCAACGCCATTAACGAATTCAAGCGCTTCTATCGTTCGGTCGACGCATTGCTGATCGACGATATCCAGTTCTTCGCTCGCAAGGAGCGTTCCCAGGAAGAGTTCTTCCACACCTTCAATGCCCTCCTCGAAGGCGGCCAGCAGGTGATTCTCACCAGCGACCGTTATCCGAAGGAAATCGAAGGCCTGGAAGAACGCCTCAAGTCCCGCTTCGGCTGGGGCCTGACGGTAGCGGTCGAACCGCCGGAACTGGAAACGCGGGTGGCGATCCTGATGAAGAAGGCCGACCAGGCCAAAGTCGAACTGCCCCACGATGCGGCGTTCTTCATTGCTCAGCGAATTCGTTCCAACGTCCGTGAACTGGAAGGCGCACTCAAGCGAGTCATCGCCCACTCGCACTTCATGGGGCGCGACATCACCATCGAGCTGATTCGCGAATCGTTGAAGGACCTGCTGGCGCTGCAGGACAAGCTGGTGTCTGTGGATAACATCCAGCGCACCGTCGCCGAGTACTACAAGATCAAGATTTCCGATCTGCTGTCCAAGCGACGTTCGCGTTCGGTAGCCCGCCCCCGTCAGGTGGCCATGGCCCTGTCCAAGGAACTGACCAACCACAGCCTGCCGGAAATCGGCGATGTGTTCGGTGGCCGCGACCACACTACGGTGCTGCACGCCTGCCGCAAGATCAATGAACTTAAGGAATCCGACGCGGACATCCGCGAGGACTACAAGAACCTGCTGCGTACTCTGACCACTTGATGACTCCAACGCAGCTTATTAAGGCAAGGGACTAGACCATGCATTTCACCATTCAACGCGAAGCCCTGTTGAAACCCCTGCAACTGGTCGCCGGCGTCGTCGAACGCCGTCAGACCTTGCCGGTACTTTCCAACGTGCTGCTGGTTGTCGAAGGCCAGCAACTGTCGCTGACCGGTACCGACCTGGAAGTCGAGCTGGTCGGTCGTGTGCAACTTGAAGAGCCCGCAGAGCCGGGGGAAATCACCGTTCCCGCGCGCAAGCTGATGGACATCTGCAAGAGCCTGCCCAACGACGCGCTGATCGACATCAAGGTCGACGAGCAGAAACTGGTGGTGAAGGCCGGTCGTAGCCGCTTCACCCTGTCGACCCTGCCGGCCAACGACTTCCCGACCGTGGAAGAAGGCCCGGGTTCGCTGACCTGCCAGCTGGAGCAGAGCCGCCTGCGTCGCCTGATCGAACGCACCAGCTTCGCCATGGCCCAGCAGGACGTGCGCTACTACCTCAACGGCATGCTGCTGGAAGTGTCCGCCGGGATCATCCGCGCCGTGGCCACCGACGGTCACCGTCTGGCCATGTGCTCGATGCAGGCGGATATCGGCCAGCCCGATCGCCACCAGGTGATCGTGCCGCGTAAAGGCATCCTGGAGCTGGCCCGCCTGCTCACCGAGCCGGATGGCAACGTCAGCATCGTCCTGGGTCAGCACCACATTCGCGCCACTACCGGCGAGTTCACCTTCACCTCCAAGCTGGTGGACGGCAAGTTCCCTGACTACGAGCGCGTGCTGCCAAAAGGCGGTGACAAGCTGGTACTGGGTGACCGTCAGGCCCTGCGTGAAGCTTTCAGCCGTACCGCGATCCTGTCCAACGAGAAGTACCGCGGTATCCGTCTGCAGCTGGCCAATGGTCAGTTGAAGATCCAGGCCAACAACCCGGAGCAGGAAGAAGCGGAAGAAGAGGTGGGTGTTGAATACAACGGCGGCTCGCTGGAAATCGGCTTCAACGTCAGCTACCTGCTGGACGTGCTGGGCGTGATGACCACCGAACAGGTGCGCCTGATCCTGTCCGATTCCAACAGCAGTGCGCTGGTGCAGGAATCCGACAACGACGACTCGGCTTACGTTGTCATGCCGATGCGCCTGTAATCATGCTCAGCAGAAGCTAGATGTCCCTCAGTCGCGTCTCGGTCACCGCGGTGCGCAATCTGCACCCGGTGACCTTCTCCCCCTCTCCCCGCATCAACCTTCTCTACGGCGCCAACGGCAGTGGCAAGACCAGCGTGCTGGAAGCCATCCACCTGCTGGGGCTTGCCCGCTCGTTTCGCAGTGCCCGCTTGCTGCCGGTGATCCAGTATGAACAGCTGGCTTGTACGGTCTTTGGCCAGGTGGAATTGGCCCAGGGTGGGCACAGCAGCCTGGGGATATCCCGGGATCGTCAGGGGGAGTTCCAGATCCGCATCGACGGTCAGAATGCCCGCAGCGCGGCGCAGCTGGCGGAAATCCTGCCGCTGCAACTGATCAATCCGGACAGCTTTCGTCTGCTTGAAGGCGCTCCAAAGATCCGTCGACAGTTCCTGGACTGGGGAGTGTTCCATGTGGAACCTCGCTTCATGTCCACCTGGCAGCGCTTGCAGAAGGCCCTGCGGCAGCGGAACTCATGGCTGCGGCATGGTACACTTGACGCCGCTTCGCAAGCGGCCTGGGACCGGGAACTGTGTCAGGCCAGCGCTGAAATCGATGAATACCGCCGCGCATACATCAAAGCCTTGAAACCAGTCTTTGAGCGGACCTTGGGCGAGTTGTTGCAGCTCGAGGGCCTGACGCTTAGCTATTACCGTGGTTGGGACAAGGACCGAGAGCTCAGTGAAGTGCTCGCGGCCGCCCTGCACCGTGATCAGCAAATGGGTCATACCCAGGCCGGTCCACAACGTGCTGATTTGCGTCTGCGCTTAGGCGGACACAACGCCGCGGACATCTTGTCCCGTGGCCAGCAGAAGTTGGTGGTCTGTGCCTTGCGCATTGCCCAGGGGCACCTGGTGAGCCAGGCCCGTCGCGGTCAGTGTATTTATCTGGTGGATGACTTGCCGTCCGAGTTGGACGAGCAGCATCGCCGCGCACTTTGTCGCTTGTTGGAAGACTTACGCTGCCAGGTGTTTATCACCTGTGTAGACCACGAATTATTGAGGGAAGGCTGGCAGACGGAAACGCCAGTCGCTTTGTTCCACGTGGAACAAGGCCGTATCACCCAGACCCACGACCATCGGGAGTGAAGGCATGAGCGAAGAAAATACGTACGACTCGACCAGCATCAAGGTGCTGAAAGGTTTGGATGCCGTACGCAAACGTCCCGGTATGTACATTGGCGACACCGATGACGGCAGCGGTCTGCACCACATGGTGTTCGAGGTGGTCGACAACTCCATCGACGAAGCGCTGGCCGGCCATTGCGACGACATCAGCATCATCATCCACCCGGATGAATCGATCACCGTGCGCGACAACGGTCGTGGCATCCCGGTAGATGTGCATAAAGAAGAAGGCGTTTCGGCGGCAGAGGTCATCATGACCGTGCTCCACGCCGGCGGTAAGTTCGACGACAACTCCTACAAGGTCTCCGGCGGTCTGCACGGCGTAGGTGTATCGGTAGTGAACGCCCTGTCCGAAGAGCTGATTCTCACTGTGCGCCGCAGCGGCAAGATCTGGGAACAGACCTATGTCCACGGTGTTCCGCAAGAACGGATGAAGATCGTTGGCGACAGCGAAACCACCGGTACCCAGATTCATTTCAAGCCTTCGGCTGAAACCTTCAAGAACATCCACTTCAGCTGGGACGTCCTGGCCAAGCGGATTCGTGAACTGTCCTTCCTCAACTCCGGTGTCGGCATCATCCTCAAGGACGAGCGCAGCGGTAAGGAAGAGTTGTTCAAGTACGAAGGTGGCCTGCGGGCGTTCGTTGAATACCTGAACACCAACAAGACTGCGGTCAACCAGGTGTTCCACTTCAACATCCAGCGTGAAGACGGCATCGGCGTGGAAATCGCCCTGCAGTGGAACGACAGCTTCAACGAGAACCTGTTGTGCTTCACCAACAACATTCCTCAGCGCGACGGCGGCACCCACCTGGTGGGCTTCCGTTCTGCTCTGACGCGTAACCTGAATACCTACATCGAAGCCGAAGGCCTGGCCAAGAAGCACAAGGTTGCCACCACCGGTGACGACGCTCGTGAAGGCCTGACCGCGATCATCTCGGTGAAGGTGCCGGACCCTAAGTTCAGCTCCCAGACCAAGGACAAGCTGGTCTCTTCCGAAGTGAAGACCGCTGTCGAACAGGAAATGGGCAAGTACTTCTCCGACTTCCTGCTGGAAAACCCCAACGAAGCCAAGTTGGTGGTGGGCAAGATGATCGACGCTGCTCGTGCTCGTGAAGCGGCGCGTAAAGCCCGTGAAATGACCCGTCGTAAAGGCGCGCTGGATATCGCCGGCCTGCCGGGCAAACTGGCTGACTGCCAGGAAAAGGACCCTGCCCTGTCCGAACTCTACCTGGTGGAAGGTGACTCTGCTGGCGGTTCCGCCAAGCAGGGACGCAACCGCAAGACCCAGGCGATCCTGCCGCTCAAGGGCAAGATCCTCAACGTAGAGAAAGCCCGTTTCGACAAGATGATCTCCTCGCAAGAGGTCGGCACCTTGATCACTGCATTGGGCTGCGGCATCGGCCGCGAAGAGTACAACATCGACAAGCTGCGTTATCACAACATCATCATCATGACCGATGCTGACGTTGACGGTTCGCACATCCGTACCCTGCTGCTGACCTTCTTCTTCCGTCAGTTGCCGGAGCTGATCGAGCGCGGCTACATCTACATCGCCCAGCCGCCGCTGTACAAGGTCAAGAAAGGCAAGCAAGAGCAATACATCAAAGACGACGAGGCCATGGAAGACTACATGACCCAGTCGGCTCTGGAAGATGCCAGCCTGCACCTGAACGACGAAGCTCCGGGGATCTCCGGCGAGGCGCTGGAGCGCCTGGTCAACGATTTCCGCATGGTGATGAAGACCCTCAAGCGCCTGTCGCGCCTGTACCCGCAGGAACTGACCGAGCACTTCATCTACCTGCCGGCCGTGACCATGGAGCAACTGTCCGATCACGCCGCCATGCAGGATTGGCTGGCCAAGTACGACGCCCGCCTGCGCACCTCCGAGAAGTCGGGCCTGGTCTACAAGGCCAGCCTGCGGGAAGACCGTGAGCGTAATGTCTGGCTGCCAGAGGTCGAGCTGATCTCCCACGGCCTGTCCAACTACGTCACCTTCAACCGCGACTTCTTCGGCAGCAACGACTACAAGACCGTCGTCTCCCTGGGCGCTCAATTGAGCACCCTGCTGGACGAGGGCGCGTATGTTCAGCGCGGTGAGCGCAAGAAGGCCGTGACCGAGTTCAAGGAAGCCCTGGACTGGCTGATGGCGGAAAGCACCAAGCGCCACACCATCCAGCGATACAAAGGTCTGGGCGAGATGAACCCTGACCAGCTGTGGGAAACCACCATGGACCCAAGCATGCGTCGCATGCTCAAGGTGACCATCGAAGACGCCATCGGCGCCGACCAGATCTTCAACACCCTGATGGGTGATGCGGTCGAGCCACGTCGCGACTTCATCGAAAGCAACGCCCTGGCGGTGTCCAACCTGGACTTCTGATCCGCGGCGGCACCTAAAAAGCCAACGCCTAGCGTTGGCTTTTTTTTGCGCGGACATCACGGTGTTGTCTGTGGATCATGTAGCTGTTCTGCTCAACAGGAAGGCAAGGAGCCTATGAGTCGATTCAAGATTTCTCCATGGCTGTCCAGTTCCGGTGGCCCCTTGGTGGTGATAGGTGACGGCTTGGCCGGTATGTGGCGTGGCCTCGACGGCCATCCCTCGGATTACCACAGGGCGTGTCAGATTGATGACTATGCCGGCCGGCTGGAGGGTGTCGATGGCGATATTCTTGTCCTGGGTGACGAGCCTTTGGACACGGCGATTGCCACGGCAGACGACGCGTTGCTGATTATCCGATGGATTTGCGCCCCTTCTGAGGCCGAGGTGCTGGCGCAGCTTGAGCGGCTTGAGCTTGGTTCACTGACCCCGATCGAGCGGTTGAGTATTGATTGGTCAAGCGACGCGCTGGTGCTGTTTGATGGGGTCGACAGGTTTGATCCCAAGGCTTGTCTGCGCCTTCAACTGCTGTCGCCGCACAGCGAGGTATCGACATTTCGCTACCAAACCACGCCCGATACCGCCCTGTTGATCCATCAGATAGTGCCTTGTCAGCGGGCCCATCCGTACTGAGGTTCAGGTGCTGCGCAGCGCGGGTGTCCAGGGATATTTTTATAAAATGCTGGGACGACTTTTTCTATCCGTCCGATGAGAATACGGCCCTGGCCATACCGAATAGCGCAGAGGTCATATTTTCCTTCGAGGAAAACTTCTTTTACGGGCAGTTTGTGAGGCCCATGGCGGCGCCTCGGTGAGATGGAATGGACACCTCGACAGCACAGTTTCACAAGATCATTTTCAAGCTCACCGTCGACGCCGACGGTTACCCACCGGTGGGGTATGAATCGATGTGGGGCATTCAACGCGGCGCAGGTGTCTATGAGTTGGATAACACGCCCTGCTATCTCTACGGCGTGAGCAAGGGGGCCTGTCGCTGTTCACTGTGGATATCGCGCCCGAGGTCAGTTTTTGCGCAATTGACCAATACCTGTCCTCCATCACCGACGACCAACATATCGCCTATGAAGATGCCTGCTTACAGCACGGGGCCATTGAGCCTGCGCGCATGAGCGAGTGCCTATCGCTGGCTTCACTTGAGGTTCAAGCATGACGGTCGAATGGCCTGCCAATTATTTCAGCCAGGAACGCATCATTTTCAGCATGGCCAGCTCCGTCACCTGGCGTGTGGGCCTGGATCAGCTGGTGCTGTTGCTGGCAGCTGATCTGCAGGACGATCGAACCATCGAACAGGCGCTTCGAGACGTGTTTGTCGAGCCGTTGACCCCGCTACGCGGCTGAGCCTGGCTCGGTTCTTTTCACTCTTCTAAAAACAGCAATTGCTCGGAAATTTGTTATGGATGATGAAAACCAGGAAATATCGATCCGGGTTGTTGCGGGGCAGAACAGCCACGGCCCGGTCTATGAGCCGCTGCATGTACGGCGGATCGATGAGGACAGTTACGAGATTCTCTACTCACCGGGGCTGACGCTGAACCTGGCCAAGGGCGACATCATTTCGATCAAGGACCCCCAGGCCCCCGCCGTGGTGCTCAAGCGAGGCGGCAACTTCTGCATCCACATTTATGCAGATCATATTCCTGAAGAACATATCGTTGCCCTGGCGGCGGATGTGGCGAGCGAATTGGGCGGCATGCTCGACGGGCGCTATAAGGGCAATCTGACATTGTCGGTGCCGGCGCGAAACGGCATGGACAACATCGCCCTGTTCTTCAACCGCTTCCGCGAGACCACGGGCATCGAGTGGTACTACGCCAACATCTATAAAAACCTCGATGACTCCGATGACGAGACCTTGCTCAATTGGTGGCTGGAGCAATGAACGAAAGACAGCAGCTTATCTGTGAGCGCTACGATCTAGCCCCCCAGGCACCGGAGCCGATGATTGCACTGGCCACCGGTTCCCTGGCGCAGTCGCCCATCTATGGCACCCGGGTCGAGTTGCCGGAGAACGGCACGATCAGTTGGTTTATCCACTGCGGCGAACATTCCACAGCCGTGGATTTCTACCAGCCTCTGTGCGCCGAGCATCTGCTCGAGCTGTTGCCGGAGGTGATCGATTACCTGTATCTGCCGAGCGGGACGCGTTTCATCATCGACCGCGCCGGCTATGAAGATGTCTGGCAGGACCCGCAGTGATTTCAAGCCGCTTTTGACGGCAAGCAGTCAGTTACCCTGCTCGTCAGGCGACGCGACACTTTCCAGCCGGTAGCCGTAACCGTAGATCGTCAGCAACTGCCAGCCACGGTCCGCGGTCAGTCCGAGCTTGTTGCGCAGACGGTAGATGTGGGTATCCAGGGGCCGCGAGGAAATGATTTCCTCGTGGGTCCAGAACCGTTCGTACAGGTACTCCCGGGACAGCGGCCGGCCCAGGTTGGCGAACAGGCAGCGGGCCAGGCGGTATTCGCGCTCGGTCAGGCTGATGGGGGCACCGGCACGAGTGACGGTCAGTTCGGCGTCATCGAAACTCAAGTCATTGAAGGTCAGGACCTCCTCGCTGTTGCTGCGCTGCAGGCCGTGGCGGCGCAGCACTGCGTTGACCCGGGCCTTGAGTTCGTTGGGACGAAAAGGCTTGCTCAGGTAGTCATCGGCGCCGGTGTTCAGGGCCTGGACGATATCGCTCTCGGCATCACGGCTGGTGAGCATGATGGCCGCCGGAGGGGAGTCCATGTGCTCGCGGGTCCAGCGCAGCAACGACAGGCCGCTGAGGTCTGGCACTTGCCAGTCGAGAATCAGCAGGTCGAAGGTTTCCCGCCGCAGTTGGCGTAGCAGGTCTTCGCCCCGTTCGAAGCGATGCAGGGACCAGGCGGCTTCACCGGGGCCGGGAATTTCTCGCAGTGTCTGTTCCACCCGTGCCAGTTCTGCGGGTTCGTCATCCAGTATCGCGACACGCATGCCAGGCAGTTCCTTATGGTTCGAAGAGCACCTGAGACGCAGATCCAGCGGCTTCAGGCTGGGGGAAGTTTAGGTGTCTTGGCTGATTCTGAACAATTGTGGCGAATTGCTCTTGAGCCCCTGCTCCCTCGGTACGCTGATATCAAATAGCCGGTAAGGCACCTGGAGCACGGGTGCCTGGGGGGCTATCGCAGCAGCACGATACCGGCTCGCTCAAGCAAGGAAAAGAACCATGGGGAACATGTTCAGCAAAGGCCAGGTCGCGTTGGTCAGAATGTTCAGCGGCGATGATCCGCTGCGCCTGGTCAGTTTGATGCTGGCGGCTTATCTGGGGATCAGTGCCAACGTCTTGCCGTCGCCATCCGCTTCCTGCTGTGAGGCGGCCAAGGCCGAGGTTTACTCGACACTGGCCTCGCCCGACAGCCATGAAACCCGCCTGACCCTGGATGCCGAACCGGTACTGGGCAGAACAGCCCTGCCTGCGGATTGGCAGGCACCTGCACCACGCTGGGTCTTTTAGCAGGCGGGGCGATGATTCTGAACAAATATTGCAAATCCGTCGCAGCCTCTCGGCCAGCGTTACATTGCTCCTCGCTGAGTGGCACACGGGGGCACCTGGAAGTGCTCCGACACAGGGAGTGTCAACCGCCAGGCTGGCGGCACAACGCGCGCTTGCGTGCGTCGTTGAAGGGGAATACAGGGAGTGCCTCCTCAGGACTTTGGGCCGGGCGACCTGTCGCCTCGGTTCCGACACAGGGACGTGTCACTTTCTTCGCTCCCTGTGCGCTTCCCTCCCGGTTCCGACTCGTCCTCTCTCCTCTGGGCGACGCCGTGCAGCGTCCGGCTTTCTGCCCACGCGCTGCCTCAGGTATGGTGCGTAGGATTTCGCCGTGGTTTTCCCAAAGGCTCAAAGCATATTCATGAATGACCTCTGCCCTTCTCCGTCCATTGGCCGGTTGCAGGTGGCGTGCGCCGCATTGCTGCTAGCGGGTCTGATCCTGCCATCGTGCGCCGTGCAGGCTGCCCCGCAACGCCTTCCCTATATAGATGACAACCAGCAATGCCGTGGCCAGCCCTTGCCGGCTACCGTCGAGCATCTGACGGGTGACGCCTGGAAGCTGGATGCCAAGGGCCGCGAGGTGACCCTGGAAGAAGGCATGAGCATCGATGAGAAAGAAGGGGTGAAAACTTCGCCATCGGCTTTCGTCAGCCTGTCCCTTGGAGATGGTTCGCGAGTGGTGTTGCCCTCCAGTTCCCAGATCACCCTGCAACTCAATACGCAATACAGCATTCCTCAGGTGGTCCTGGAACAGGGCCAGATCGAGTCCTATGTGATCAAGCGCAACAGCGACCACGACCGCTTCCAGATCGTGACCCCCGTGGGCGTGTTGGGGGTACGAGGGACTCATTTCCGGGTGCGTAATGACGATCAGCAATCCCTGGTGGAGGTGCTCAACGGCCAGGTGGCGGTGAGCCGCGAAGACGAGCCGCCGAGCAAGGCTGCTCGACGTTCCGGCAAGCGCGTTGTGGATAAACCTGCAGGTCCGCGGCCAGGGGAAGTCCAGGTCATGGCGCGCCAGGGTTTGCGCATTCAGAAGCAGGGCGAGCTCAAACCGGTGGAACTGCTGGCCGCGCCCCGGCTGCTGGGGCAGGCCGGACAAACCGGCGCCCTGCCCGTCTGGCAGCTGATCCTGCAACCTTTGCCGGGTGCCCGTCGCTATCGGGCACAGGTGGCCACCGACAAGGGTTTCCTCAACATCAAGCAAGAACAGTTCTCCAGCACCCCGGAAGTGAACTTCACTGGCCTGAAGGCGTTTTTCTATCATGTACGGCTCTCGGCGTTCGACGAGCATGGCCTGGAAGGAGAAACCGGGGTCTATGACATCTTCTACTACCCCAGGACCACTCGTGTTCAATAACCCGTCGGCGGGCCGCCGATGAGTCTCTGGAAGCAAAGGGCCAACGGCCGTGAACCGACCCAGGCCCAGCGCCTGTTTCGCCGCCTGGTACGTGAATGGTTGTGGGTTGGCCTGATTCTTCTGCCCCTGACTGCCTTACTGTCCCTGAGCCACGGCCTGGCTTTGAACAACCTGTTCTATGACAACCTGCGACGTTTTACCCCGCTGCCGGTAGACCCGCGCATTCTGTTGGTGACCATCGACGACTACAGCCTGCAGCAACTGGGACGCTGGCCCTGGCCACGGGCGCTCCATGGACAGTTGCTGGACCGGCTGACGGACGCCAAGGTCAAAGGCGTGCTGTTCGATGTGATCCTCAGCGAACCCGGCAGCACTGTAGAAAACGACACGCAGTTGGCCGCCGCCCTGTGTCGCTCCGGCACGGTGTTCCTGCCGGTGCTGCGCGAGGGGGTTGCTCGCTATGGCCAGGACCTGGAGGAGATCCCACCGGTGTCGGTGTTGCGCCACTGTGCTCGGGGCCTGGGGCATATCAATGCGCAAGCGGATGCCGACGGCACCGTGCGCAGCGTCTACCTGCGCGAAGGTCCGCAGCAGGCACCGCGGGCGCAACTGACCTGGTTGCTCTATCAGCTCACCGAAGCCGATCCGCTGTCGTCGCTGATGCCGGGCCCCGCGACTGCGCAGATCAGCAGGGGCTGGCTGCGAGCCAACCCGGTACGTATTGCCTTTATCGACAAGGCGGCGGGCTTTCCCAGCGTGCCCTATGTCAGCGTGCTGCGTGGCGAGGTGCCTGCCGAGTTGCTGCGTGACCGGCTGATCCTGGTGGGGTCCACCGCCCCGGGGCTGGGCGACCGTTATGTCACCCCGCAATCCGGCAGCCAGGGCACCACCCCGGGCGTGGAGATCCAGGCCAACCTGCTCAATGGCCTGTTGCAGCATCGCAGCATCGTCGCCCTGGGCCAGTGGCCGGGGATGCTGTGGTCCATGGCCCTGACCGCAGCCTTGCTCGGATTGTTGCTGTGGCGTCCGCGCCACGCCTTGTGGATAACCCTGGGCTGCATGGGCCTGGCCCTGTTGGGATCGGTGCTGATGCTGCGCTTGGGCTACTGGTGGTCGCCGGTGGCCAGCCTGCTGGGCATGCTGCTGGCGTACCTGATCTGGAACTGGCGTCGGCTCAGCGTGATCCTGGCCTATTTCGGTTGGGAGCTGGAGCGCCTGGACAACGAGCCCAAGGTGTTGCCGGAGCGCCGTCGTGGCCAGACCCCCGCCGGTGATGTGCTGCAAGGGCAGATCGTTGCCCTGGAACAGGCCCTGAGCCGGACCCGGGATACCCGGCGCTTTATCGCCGACGGCTTGGAGTACTTGCCGGTGGCGACCCTGATCAGCGACCCGGACGGCAAGATTCTGCTGGCCAATCGCAATGCCCGGGAAGTGTTCGCCCACTCACTGGTCGGGCAGCCCTTGATCGCGCAATTGGCCGCCCTGGGCTATCCGGGCCTGACGGAACCTGCGCTGTATCCCAGGCTTGAGCAACTGACGGCGCTGGAGTTTCGCGACATTCAGCAACGCAGCCTGCGCATGGAACTGGCGCCGCTGCTGCCGGTGGACAGTGACAACGCCATCGGTTGGTTGTTGAGCCTCACCGACCTCAGCGTCGAGCGGGACGCCGAACAGCAACGGGGCGTATTGCTGCGTTTTCTTTCCCATGACCTGCGCGCGCCCCATTCGGCGATCCTTGCGCTGCTGGACGTGCAGAGCCGCCAGCCATCGCCGCCCAGGCAGGTCTACAGCCAGATCGAGCAGCAGGTGCGTCGAGCCCTGGGGCTGACCGAGGCATTCGTGCAATTGGCCAAGGCCGAGTCGGAGGCCTATCAGTTTGCGCCGAGCATGTTTGCCATGCTGGTCCTGGACGCCTTCGACCAGGCCACGACCCTGGCCCAGTTGAAGCATATCCACCTGGTGCACGACCTGGATGAGGAAGGCGAGAGCATGGTCCTGGCGGATCAGCCGCTGCTGACCCGGGCCCTGTTCAATCTGCTGGAAAACGCCATCAAGTACAGCCCGGCGAATTCCACCGTCAATGTTCGGGTGAGCTGTGCCGAGGGCTGGCTGCGTTGCGAAATCATCGACCAGGGCCGGGGCATTGCGGCCCAGGAACTGCCCCTGTTGTTTGGTCAGTACCAGCGGTTTGCCTCGGCCAAGGGCATCGACGGCCTGGGCCTGGGACTGTCCATGGTCAAGGCGGTGGTGGACCGGCATCAAGGGCGGATCAGCTGCCGCAGCGAGGTGGGCCAGGGTTCCTGTTTCATCCTTGAGCTGCCCTTGTTGGAGGAATAAGGGCGCGGGGATATTCCAGGCGAAAAAAAACCGGCATCAAGGCCGGTTTTTTTGGCTGCGGTAAAACTTATGCACGTTTTTCCACATTTTATGAGCTTGGGAAATATACATATAAATCAGTGATTTATAGGTCGATTTCAGCCGTTGTACGAATAGTCGTACACAGGTTATCCACAGAAGCTCATACAGCAACCTTATCCGTGGAAGTCGCCAATGGTGGCAATGAGCCCATATCTCGCTGGGCCTGTTCATTCCAGGCGGCAACCCGGTCGTTGAGCTCGGCGATGGCGCGTGGGCCGCTGCCTTCGGCGTACATCGGCGCGCCAATGGTCACGGTGATGGTACCGGGCCGCTTGGCCCAACCGGTCTTCGGCCAGAACTTGCCGGCGTTGTGGGCCACTGGCAGCACCGGCAGGTCGGCGTTTACCGCCAGGGCACTGCCACTGCGGGAGAACTTGCCGACGGTGCCATAGGGCACGCGAGTGCCTTCCGGAAAGATCAGCACCCAGACATTGTCCTTGAGCAGTTCGTCGCCCTTGCTCGCCACTTGCTTGAGGGCCGCCTTGGGGTTGTCGCGGTCGATGGCGATGGGGCGCAGCATGGCCATGGCCCAGCCGAAGAACGGCACATACAGCAACTCACGCTTGAGGACCTGGCTCAGAGGCTCGAAGTAGGCCGAGAGGAAGAAGGTCTCCCAGGTGCTCTGGTGATTGGAGACGATCACGCAGGGCCGCTCGGGGACGTTTTCAGCGCCCTTCACTTCCACGCGAATGTTCAGAAATACCTTGGTCAGCCACAGCGCGCAGCGACACCAGTAGACGTTGATAAAGCGGTAGCGCGCCTTGAAGGGCAGGAACGGCGCGATAAAAAAGCTCAGGGAGCACCACAGCAAGGAACTGGTGCCCAACAGCAGGTAAAAGAAGAAGGTTCTGATGGCCTGCAGGATCGACATAGCGGCATTTACCATTGCGGGCATGCCCGCCTGTTAAAAAGCGCTCTCCCGAACAGTCCTTGGTCAGGATGCCAGAAGGGGCCTAATTGTGGATAAGTTCAGCGGCAACGGCCGCCAGGTCGTCAAAAATCAAGGTGCCTACCGGCAGGGTTTTCCCCAGGGTCTTTTCGCCTTTCCCGGTCTTTACCAATACTGGCTGAGAGTCGACGGCTTTTGCGGCCTCCAGGTCACCGAGACTGTCACCGACAAACCATAGACCTGTCAGTTCTGCCTGGTAATGCTCGGCAATGGTCCGCAGCATGCCCGGTTTCGGTTTGCGACAGGCGCACCCTTCGTCGGGGCCGTGGGGACAATAGACGATCAGCCCGACCTCGCCGCCCTGCTCCGCCACCAGCTCGCACAGGCGCGCATGCATGGCGTCGAGGGTGGCCAGGTCGTAGTAGCCGCGAGCGATGCCGGACTGGTTGGTGGCGACCGCCACCGTCCAGCCGGCCTTGCTCAACTGCGCAATGGCTTCGATCGAGCCGGGGATTGGAATCCACTCCTGCACCGATTTGATGTAGGCATCGGAGTCGTGATTGATCACGCCGTCACGGTCGAGTATCAGCAGTTTCACAGCAGTTCCTTACCTGATCAGCTCAGTACCGAAATGTCCGCCACACCCAGGAACAGGCCCCGCAGACGCGCCAGCAGCGCATAGCGGTTGGCCCGCACCTTGGCGTCCTCGGCATTGACCATCACCGCCTCGAAGAAGGCGTCCACCGGCTCGCGCAGGGCGGCCAGGCGGGCCAGGGTCTCGCTGTACTGACGCGCTGCGGCCATCGGCTGTACAGCCTGGTCCGCCTGCTGGATCGCCGAGTACAGGGAGAACTCGTTGGCGTTGTCGAAGTACTTGGCTTCGACGGTGGTCGGCACATTGCCTTCGATCTTGCTCAGCAGGTTCGACACGCGCTTGTTCACCGCGGCCAGGGCGGCGGCTTCCGGCAACTTGCGGAAGGCCTGCACGGCTTGCACGCGCTGGTCGAAGTCCAGGGCCGAGCCCGGCTTCAGGGCACGTACCGACAGGTAGGTGGCCACATCCACGCCTTCGTCTTCATAACGGGCACGTAGACGGTCGAAGATGAACTCCAGCACCTGGTCGGCCAGGCCGGCGGCCTTGACCTTGCTGCCGAAGGCGCTGACGGCGAAGGCCACGGCGTCGTTCAGGTCGAGGTCGAACTTCTTCTCGATGAGGATACGCAGCACGCCCAGGGCAGCGCGACGCAGGGCGTAGGGGTCCTTGCTGCCGGTGGGCAGCATGCCGATGCCGAAGATCCCCACCAGGGTGTCCAGCTTGTCGGCGATGGCCACGGCGGCACCGGTCACGGTGCTTGGCAGCTCGGCGCCGGCGCCACGCGGCATGTACTGCTCGTTGAGGGCCAGGGCCACATCTTCCGGCTCGCCGTCATTGAGGGCGTAGTAGTAGCCGGCGATGCCTTGCATCTCCGGGAACTCGCCGACCATTTCGGTGGCCAGGTCGCACTTGGACAGCAGGCCGGCACGGGCTGCGCGCTGGGCGTCGCCGCCAATGCGCGGGGCAATGAAGGCGGCCAGCTTGGAAATCCGCTCGGCCTTGTCGTAGACGCTGCCGAGTTTTTCCTGGAACACCACGTTCTGCAGGCGCAGGTTGAAGTCTTCGAGCTTCTGCTTCTTGTCCTGCTTGAAGAAGAACTCGGCGTCGGTCAGGCGTGGGCGCACGACTTTCTCGTTGCCCTCGATGATCTGGCGCGGGTCCTTGCTCTCGATGTTGGCCACGGTGATGAAGCGCGGCAGCAGCTTGCCGTCCACGTCCAGCAGGCAGAAGTACTTCTGGTTGTCCTGCATGGTGGTGATCAGGGCTTCCTGGGGCACTTCAAGGAAACGTTCCTCGAACGAGCACACCAGCGGCACAGGCCATTCCACCAGGGCGGTCACTTCGTCCAGCAGGTCCGCCGGGACGATCGCCGTGCCTTCTTGCAGGGTTGCCAGTTCCGCGGTGCGCTTGCTGATCAGCTCGCGGCGCTCGTTGGCGTCGGCCAGCACGTAGGCGGCACGCAGGTCGGCCAGGTAGTTGGCCGGCGAGGTGATGCGCACGCTTTGCGGGTGGTGGAAGCGGTGACCACGGGAGTCGCGACCGGCCTTCTGGGCCAGGATGGTGCAGTCGATGACGTCGTCACCCAGCAGCATTACCAGCCATTGGGTCGGACGCACGAACTCTTCCTTGCGCGCGGCCCAGCGCATGCGCTTGGGAATCGGCAGGTCGTTCAGCGAATCTTCGACGATGGTCGGCAGCAGGCTGGCGGTCGGCTTGCCCTTGATGCTCTGGCTGTAGCGCAGTTTCGGGCCGCTCTGGTCGATCTCGCTGAGTTCGACGCCGCACTTCTTGGCAAAACCCAGGGCCGCCTGGGTCGGGTTGCCTTCAGCGTCGAAGGCCGCCTGGCGTGGTGGGCCGTCGAGGTTGATGCTGCGATCCGGCTGCTGGGTGTCCAGCTGGGTGATCAGTACCGCCAGGCGCCGTGGCGCGGCGTACACGTGCTTGGCCTGAAAGCTCAGGCCGGCGCTCTGCAGGCCTTTCTCGATGCCGGCCAGGAAGGCTTCGGCCAGGGTGTTCAGGGCTTTGGGTGGCAGTTCTTCAGTGCCCAGTTCAACCAGAAAATCTTGCGCACTCATTGTGCCGCCTCCAACTTAGCCAACACTTCATCACGCAGGTCCGGGGTCGCCATGGGGAAGCCCAGCTTGGCGCGAGCCAGCAGGTAAGCTTGCGCCACGGAACGCGCCAGGGTGCGCACACGCAGGATGTACTGCTGACGCGCAGTCACCGAGATCGCCCGGCGTGCATCCAGCAGGTTGAAGGTGTGCGAGGCCTTGAGGACCATTTCATAGCTCGGCAGCGGCAGCGGCTGATCCAGCTCGATCAGGCGCTTGGCCTCGCTTTCGTAGAAATCGAACAGTTCGAACAGCTTCTCGACGTTGGCGTGTTCGAAGTTGTAGGTCGACTGCTCCACTTCGTTCTGGTGGAACACATCGCCATAGGTGACCTTGCCGAACGGGCCGTCGGCCCAGACCAGGTCGTACACCGAGTCCACGCCCTGCAGGTACATGGCCAGGCGTTCCAGGCCGTAGGTGATCTCGCCGGTCACCGGGTAGCACTCGATGCCACCGGCCTGCTGGAAGTAGGTGAACTGAGTCACTTCCATGCCGTTGAGCCAGACTTCCCAGCCCAGGCCCCAGGCGCCCAGGGTCGGCGATTCCCAGTTGTCCTCGACGAAGCGGATGTCGTGCACCAGCGGGTCCAGGCCCACGTGCTTCAGGGAACCCAGGTACAGCTCCTGGAAGTTCTCCGGGTTGGGCTTCAAGACCACCTGGAACTGATAGTAGTGCTGCAGGCGGTTGGGGTTTTCGCCGTAGCGGCCGTCAGTCGGGCGACGACTGGGCTGCACATAAGCGGCGTTCCAGGTTTCCGGGCCAATGGCCCGCAGGAATGTGGCGGTGTGGAAAGTGCCGGCGCCTACTTCCATATCGTAGGGCTGAAGTACCACACAACCTTGCTCGGCCCAGTACTGCTGGAGGGCGAGGATCAAGTCTTGGAAGGTACGCACGGCTGGCGTAGGCTGGCTCACGAAATTCACCTGTTACTTGGGCTGCGATTTAAGGAGCGGGAGTATACCCGATTCAGTCCTGCGCACGCCCCCTGGAGCCTTATGCCACGCTGCTTTTGGTGTTCCGACGATCCGCTGTACATGGCTTATCACGATCAGGAGTGGGGCGTGCCGCTGCGCGATGGGCAGCGTCTGTTCGAGTTGTTATTGCTCGAAGGGTTCCAGGCCGGGCTGTCCTGGATCACCGTGCTGAAGAAGCGCGAGCGCTATCGCCAGGTGCTGTTCGGCTTCGATGTGCAGCGCGTGGCGCAGATGAGCGACGCCGAGATCGAGGACCTGATGCAGGACCCTGGCATCATCCGCAACCGCCTCAAGCTCAACGCCGCCCGGCGCAATGCCCAGGCCTGGCTGGAGCTGGAAGACCCGGTGGCCTTTCTCTGGTCCTTCGTCGGTGGTGTGCCCAAGATCAATCATTTCCGGGACCGCAGCGAAGTGCCGGCGGTGACCCCGGAGGCCGAAGCCATGAGCCGCGGCCTGCAGAAAGCCGGTTTCACCTTCGTCGGCCCGACCATCTGCTACGCGCTGATGCAGGCTTCGGGCATGGTCATGGATCACACCCGCGACTGTGATCGTTACGCCATCCTCTCCAACGCGCGGTTAGAATAGCCGGCTCGCGACACGCTTCAGACCGACAGATCAGGAGTCATTTGTGGATAAGTTCAAAGGCGCCCTGCTGGTGGGCGCTCTGCGGTTGTTTGCCCTGCTGCCCTGGCGCGCGGTGCAGGCGGTCGGCGCGGCCATCGGCTGGATCATGTGGAAGACCCCCAATCGCTCCCGCGACGTGGTGCGCATCAACCTGGCCAAATGTTTTCCACAGATGGACCCCGCCGAGCGCGAGCGTCTGGTGGGACAGAGCCTGAAAGACATCGGCAAGTCCCTGACCGAAAGCGCTTGCGCCTGGATCTGGCCGGCGGAGCGCTCCATTGCTCTGGTGCGGGAGGTCGAGGGCCTGGACGTACTCAAGGACGCCCTGGCCTCGGGCAAGGGCGTGGTCGGCATCACCAGCCACCTGGGCAACTGGGAAGTGCTCAACCACTTCTATTGCAGCCAGTGCAAACCGATCATTTTCTATCGTCCGCCCAAGCTCAAGGCCGTGGACGAGCTGCTGCGCAAGCAGCGGGTGCAACTGGGCAACCGCGTGGCGGCCTCCACCAAGGAAGGCATCCTCAGCGTCATCAAGGAAGTGCGCAAAGGCGGTGCGGTGGGCATTCCCGCCGACCCGGAACCGGCCGAATCCGCCGGGATCTTCGTGCCCTTCTTCGCCACCCAGGCGCTGACCAGCAAGTTCGTGCCGAACATGCTGGCCGGCGGCAAGGCCGTGGGGGTCTTCCTTCACGCCCTGCGCCTGCCGGATGGTTCGGGCTACAAGGTGATCCTCGAAGCGGCCCCGGACGACATGTACAGCACCGACACCGAAACCTCCTGTGCGGCCATGAGCAAGGTGGTCGAACGCTATGTCGGGGCGTACCCGAGCCAGTACATGTGGAGCATGAAACGCTTCAAGAAGCGCCCGCCGGGTGAGGCACGCTGGTACTGACCGAGCTGGCACGATCTGTGGATAACTTCGCGTAGGGCGTTATCCACAGCACACACAACAAGGGCGCAGAAGATGTCCGAGCACCGCAAGTCGTTTCGCATCAAGATTTCCCACGAGAGCATTGGCGAATGCCTGGGGCAGACTCGCAACCTGTCTGCCAGTGGCGTCTATGTGCAAAGCCCGGTCCTGGCGCAATTGCCCAAGGGCGCGGTGGTCTATGGCCAGGTGCAGGGCTTGCCGGCGGCGGCGCCCAGGGTGCGCATGGAAGTGGTCCAGGCGGACGCGGAAGGGATCGCCTTGCGCTACCTGTGAAATCGTCCTGTAGCCGCTGCCGAGCCCGCGAGGCTGGGAAAAGGACCGAAGGGCCTTGCTTGGCGATCTCCAGCCGAACCTGTGTCGTCTCAAGATCTTTGCGTCCCTGCGGGCCGTTCGCAGCCTTCGGCAGCGGCTACAGGGGATAGAGGTCAGCCTTGAGACTGGCGGTCGAGTTTTTTCAGGAACACGGTCATTTCCTTTTCTGCCTGTTTGTCGCCATGCCCCCGGGCCGCTTCCAGGCCCTGTTCCCAGGCCTGACGCGCCGCCGCCAGGTCGCCCTGTCCCTGGCAGGCCTTGCCCAGCAGCTTCCAGGCCGCCGAATACTTGGGATCGAAACTCACACAGTGCTGCAGGTGCTCGGCGGCCTTGGCGAAATCGCCCTGGTCCAGATAGCCCTTGCCCAGGCCAAAGCGCAGCAAGGCGTTATCCACACCCTTGGCGAGCATTTTTTCCAGCGATTCAAGCATCGTTGTCACTCCTGTGGGCTCATGTAGCCGCTGCCGCAGGCTGCGCAAGGTCAGCGCCTGCGGTGCAGTCGATCGCAGCCTGCGGCAGCGGCTACACAGTGGTTGATCAGAAGAAGCTCAGGCCGACGTGGAACAGTTTCTCCACGTCGCGAATGTGCTTTTTATCCACAAGGAACAAGATCACGTGGTCGCCGGCTTCGATCACCGTGTCGTCGTGGGCGATCAGCACTTCTTCATCGCGAATGATCGCGCCGATGGTGGTGCCCGGCGGCAAGCCGATGCTCTCGATGGCGCGGCCGATCACCTTGCTCGACTTGGCGTCGCCGTGGGCGATGGCCTCGATGGCTTCCGCCGCGCCACGGCGCAGGGAGTGCACGCTGACGATATCGCCGCGGCGCACGTGGGCCAGCAGGGTGCCGATGGTGGCCAGCTGCGGGCTGATGGCAATGTCGATATCGCCGCCCTGGATCAGGTCGACATAGGCCGGGTTGTTGATGATGGTCATGACCTTCTTCGCCCCCAGGCGCTTGGCCAGCAGCGAGGACATGATGTTGGCCTCGTCGTCGTTGGTCAGGGCCAGGAAGATATCGGCGTCGGCGATGTTCTCTTCCAGCAGCAGATCGCGGTCCGAGGCGCTGCCCTGCAGCACCACGGTGCTGTCCAGGGTGTCGGACAGGTAGCGGCAGCGGGCCGGGTTCATCTCGATGATCTTCACCTGATAGCGGCTTTCGATGGCCTCGGCCAGGCGCTCGCCGATCTGCCCGCCACCGGCGATGACGATGCGCTTGTAGGACTCTTCCAGGCGGCGCATCTCGCTCATCACCGCGCGGATGTGGGCCTTGGCAGCGATGAAGAACACTTCGTCGTCGGCCTCGATCACCGTATCGCCCTTGGGCATGATCGGCCGGTCGCGACGGAAGATCGCCGCCACCCGGGTATCGACATTGGGCATGTGCTCGCGCAACTGACGCAGTTGCTGGCCCACCAGCGGACCGCCGTAATAGGCCTTGACCGCCACCAGTTGTGCCTTGCCTTCGGCGAAGTCGATCACCTGCAGGGCGCCGGGGTGTTCGATCAAACGCTTGATGTAGTTGGTCACCACCTGCTCGGGGCTGATCAGCACGTCCACCGGGATCGCGTCGTTGTCGAACAGCCCGGCGCGGGTCAGGTAGGCGGCTTCGCGCACCCGGGCGATCTTGGTCGGGGTGTGGAACAGGGTGTGGGCGACCTGGCAGGCAACCATGTTGGTTTCGTCGCTGTTGGTCACCGCCACCAGCATGTCGGCGTCGTCGGCGCCGGCCTGGCGCAATACCGTCGGGAACGAGGCGCGGCCCTGCACGGTGCGGATGTCCAGGCGGTCGCCGAGGTCGCGCAGGCGTTCGCCGTCGGTGTCGACCACGGTGATGTCGTTGGCTTCGCTGGCCAGGTGTTCCGCCAGCGTGCCACCCACTTGCCCGGCGCCGAGGATGATGATTTTCATCCAGTCACTCCCTTAAAACCGTTTAGCCGCGAGCTGCGGCGATCTTGATCAGTTTGGCGTAATAGAAGCCGTCGTGGCCGCCCTCTTGCGCCAGCAACTGGCGTCCGTGGGGCTGCTTGAGGCCGGCCGCAGGCTGCCCCAGTTGGCCGCCGATGTCCAACTCACGAGCTCCCGGGGTGCGGGACAGGAAGGCCTCGATCACTTCGGTGTTCTCGGTGGGCAGGGTCGAGCAGGTGGCGTAGAGCAGGATGCCGCCCACTTCCAGGGTCTGCCACAGGGCGTCCAGCAGTTCGCCTTGCAGTTGCGCCAGGGCGGCGATGTCTTCGGCTTGGCGAGTGAGTTTGATATCCGGGTGGCGACGAATCACCCCGGTGGCCGAGCAGGGAGCGTCCAGCAGGATGCGCTGGAACGGCTGGCCGTCCCACCAGGCCTGGGTATCCCGGCCGTCGGCGGCAATCAGCTGGGCATCGAGCCCCAGGCGGTCGAGGTTTTCTCGCACTCGCACCAGGCGCTTGGCTTCCAGGTCCACCGCCACCACGCCAGCCAATTGCGGCTGCACTTCGAGGATGTGGCAGGTCTTGCCGCCCGGGGCGCAGCAGGCATCCAGCACCCGTTGCCCCGGGGCCAGTTCCAGCAGATCGGCAGCCAGTTGCGCGGCTTCGTCCTGGACGCTGACCCAGCCTTCGGCAAAGCCCGGCAGGCTGCGCACATCACCGGCTTCGTCGAGGACGATGCCGTCCTGGCTGTAGACGCAGGCCTTGGCCGCAACCCCTGCTTGGCTCAACAGCTTCAGGTAGGCATCCCGGGAGTGATGACGACGATTGACCCGCAGGATCATCGGCGGGTGAGCGTTGTTGGCGGCGCAGATGGCTTCCCATTGCTCAGGCCAGAAGGCTTTGAGGGACTTCTGCAGCCAGCGTGGGTGGGCGGTGCGCACCACCGGATCATGTTCCAGCTCGGCCAACAGGGCCTCGCTTTCACGCTGGGCGCGGCGCAGCACGGCGTTGAGCAGGGCCTTGGCCCAGGGCTTTTTCAACTTGTCGGCGCAGCCCACGGTTTCGCCGATGGCGGCGTGGGCCGGCACTCGGGTGTAGAGCAACTGATAGAGCCCCACCAGCAACAGCGCCTCGACATCGGCATCGGCGGCCTTGAACGGCTTCTGCAGCAGCTTGGCCGCCAGCGCCGACAACCGCGGCTGCCAGCGTGCGGTGCCGAATGCCAGGTCCTGGGTGAAGCCGCGATCACGGACCTCGACCTTGTCCAGCTGGACCGGCAGCGAGCTGTTGAGCGAGGCCTTGCCGTTGAGGACCGCGGTCAGGGCCTTGGCGGCGGCCAGGCGCGGGTTCATTGGGCGTCCGCCGTCTGGCCGAGGACGGTGCCGATGGCGAATTTCTCGCGGCGGCTGTTGAACAGATCGCTGAAGTTCAGCGCCTTGCCCCCGGGCAGTTGCAGGCGGGTCAGGCACAGCGCCTGTTCACCGCAGGCGACGATCAGGCCGTCCTTGCTGGCGCCGAGGATCTCGCCCGGGGTGCCACGGCCTTCGGCCAGGGTGGCTGCCAGGACTTTCAGGGCTTCGCCATTGAGGGTGCTGTGGCAGATCGGCCAGGGATTGAAGGCCCGGACCAGGCGCTCCAGCTCCACGGCCGGGCGATTCCAGTCGATGCGCGCTTCATCCTTGTTCAACTTGTGGGCGTAGGTGGCCAGGCTGTCGTCCTGGATTTCGCCTTCCAGGGTGCCGGCGGCGAGGCCTTCGATGGCTTGCAGCACTGCCGGCGGGCCCAGCTCGGCCAGGCGGTCGTGCAGACTGCCGCCGGTGTCCTGGGCGCTGATCGGGGTGCTGACCTTGAGCAGCATCGGCCCGGTGTCCAGGCCGGCTTCCATGCGCATCACGGTCACGCCGCTGGCCTCGTCGCCGGCTTCTACGGCGCGCTGGATCGGCGCGGCACCGCGCCAGCGCGGCAGCAGGGAGGCGTGGCTGTTGATGCAGCCCAGGCGCGGAATATCCAGCACCACTTGAGGCAGGATCAGGCCGTAGGCCACCACCACCATCAGGTCCGGCTTGAGCGCCGCCAGTTCGGCCTGGGCCTCGGCATTGCGTAGGGTGGGCGGTTGCAGCACCGGGATCTGGTGCTCCAGGGCCAGCTGTTTGACCGGGCTTGGCATCAGCTTCTGCCCGCGCCCCGCCGGACGGTCCGGCTGGGTGTAGACCGCGACAATCTGGTGAGGGCTGTCGAGCAGGGCCTTGAGGTGTTCGGCGGCGAATTCGGGGGTGCCGGCAAAGACGATGCGCAGTGGCTCAGTCATGGGAATTCTCGATGTTAAACATGCGGAAAAGAAAAAGGCTTGCCGTGGCAAGCCTTTGCAAGACGGTCATCAAGCCTGCTGGCGATGCTGCTTTTCCAGCTTCTTCTTGATCCGGTCACGCTTGAGCGTGGACAGGTAGTCGACGAACAGCTTGCCGTTGAGGTGGTCGCATTCGTGCTGGATGCACACCGCCAGCAAACCTTCGGCGATCAGCTCATAGGGCTGGCCGTCGCGGTCCAGGGCCTTGATCTTGACGCGCTGCGGACGGTCGACGTTCTCGTAGAAACCCGGCACCGAAAGGCAGCCTTCCTGATACTGGTCCATCTCGTCGGTCAGGGCTTCGAACTCGGGGTTGATGAACACCCGGGGCTCGCTGCGATCTTCGGACAGGTCCATGACCACGACGCGTTTGTGCACGTTGACCTGGGTCGCCGCCAGACCAATGCCTGGGGCCTTATACATTGTTTCAAACATGTCATCGACCAACTGACGCACTTCGTCGTCCACTACGGCCACGGGTTTGGCGATAGTGCGCAGGCGCGAATCGGGGAATTCGAGGATGTTTAAAATGGCCATAAGCGTAATTGCTACACGTGTGAAGTAAGGGCGGAGTCGGCGTCCTGGCAGGTCCTGGACCTGGGCCGCCGATGCAAAACGTGCTCTGCAAAGGAGCGAGCCGCGCAGGCTCTGGCGTTTTACGCGAACGCACATAATAAAGGGATTCAGCCCCTGAGGAAATGTCTGTTCGCCCTGCTGCTATTGGGCTGGACCGCCATCGGTCGGACCTGCAAGCGGCTGCGTCAGGCTTGATTGGCGTGCTTGCGGTTGGCTGCACGGGTGGTTGGGCAGAGCAAGACCGACCTCGGCAGGGCATCTCCCTGGCGCAACAGGAAACCTTTCCTCAACAAGTTACCAACAGACTTATCCACAGATTGTTCCGGCTTTCGCCGGACCGATGACGATCAAGGATGATCCATGTCGCACTCGATCAGTGCCGCCATTTCCCCCGCGGAACTGGAAGCCCGTTTACGTTTGCATGGCCTGCCCGCCCTGGGCGCCATGCGCTTTGGGCGTTTGCTCCAGGCCTTCGGTTCAGCCTCCAAGGCCCTCAGTGCTCCGGCCAGCGCCTGGCACTCCCTGGGTCTGCCGACGGCCTGTACCGATGCCCGGCGCAGTGTCGAAGTTCGGGAAGGCGCCCGCCGCGCACTGGCCTGGATAGACAACCAGGCCCAGCATTTGCTGATGTGGGACCAGCCCGACTATCCCCCGCTGCTGGCGCAATTGGAGGATGCGCCACCGCTGTTGTTCGTGGCCGGCGATCCGTCGATTCTTCAACGGCCGCAGTTGGCGCTGGTGGGCAGCCGTCGGGCTTCGCGTCCGGGACTGGACACGGCCGCGGCGTTTTCCCGGAGTCTGGCCGCCGCCGGATTCGTGATCACCAGCGGCCTGGCCCTGGGGATCGATGGCGCTGCGCACCAGGCGGCCCTGGACGTGGGTGGGCGTACCGTGGGGGTGTTGGGCACGGGCCTGGAAAAATGTTATCCACAGCGGCATCGGGCCTTGGCCAGGGCGATGATCGAGCAGGGCAGCGCAGTGATTTCCGAGTTCCCCCTGGACACTGGCCCACGTCCGGAGCACTTCCCCCGGCGCAACCGGATCATCAGTGGCTTGTCCCTGGGGGTGCTGGTGGTGGAAGCCAGTGTCGCCAGCGGCTCGCTGATCACCGCCCGCCTGGCGGCCGAGCAAGGCCGCGAGGTGTACGCGATCCCCGGTTCGATTCATCACCCCGGTGCCCGGGGGTGTCATCAACTGATCCGTGATGGCGCGGTGCTGGTGGAAAGCGTGCAGCACATCCTGGAAACCCTGAGAGGTTGGCAACACCTGCCACCGCCCACCGCAGCGCCGGTGGAGGCCAGCGAGCATCCGCTGTTGGCGCTGCTGCAGGCGGCCCCCCACAGCAGCGAGGCCCTGGCGCTTGCCAGCGGCTGGTCCCTGCCCCGGGTGCTGGCGGCACTGACCGAGCTGGAAATCGAGGCGCGGGCCGTCAACGAAAACGGCCGCTGGTTTGCGCGTCTGAGCTAGGTTTTATAGGCAGGATCGGTAAACTGCGCACAGCTTTTATCTGGAGATTCGGCAATGGTCAGCAGTTGGCGTGTGCAGCAAGCCGCACGAGAGATTCGCGCAGGGGCGGTGATTGCCTATCCAACCGAAGCGGTCTGGGGCCTGGGGTGCGATCCGTGGAATGAAGAGGCGGTGGATCGCCTGCTGGCAATCAAGTCACGGTCGGTGGACAAGGGCCTGATCCTGATCGCCGACAACATCCACCAGTTCGATTTCCTCTTCGAGGATTTCCCGGATACCTGGATCGAGCGCATGTCCAGCACCTGGCCGGGTCCCAACACTTGGCTGGTGCCCCATCAGAACCTGCTGCCGCAGTGGGTGACCGGGGTGCATGACACGGTGGCGTTGCGGGTCAGCGACCATCCGCTGGTCCGTGAACTCTGTGCCTTGGTGGGGCCGTTGATTTCCACTTCGGCCAATCCCCAGGGGCGGCCGGCGGCGCGTACGCGGCTGCGCATCGAGCAATATTTCCGTGGACAACTGGACCTGGTGCTCACCGGTAGCCTGGGCGGGCGCAAGAACCCAAGCCTGATTCGGGATCTGGCCACCGGCAAGGTGGTGCGGCCTTCCTGAACCGCTTCGCCGGCAAGCCGTCTCCTATGAACATCCGTAGGAGCCGGCTTGCCGGCGAAAGCGCTTAAGGCAACAACACGGTCGAGCCGGTAGTACGCCGGGCCGACAACTCGATATGGGCCTTGGCCGCGTCCGCCAGAGCGAAGCGCTGGCCAATCTCGATCTTCAGCTTGCCGCTGGCAATCATGCCGAACAGGTCGTCGGCCATGAGCTGCAGGTTCTCGGCATTGTTGGCGTAGCTGGCCAGGGTCGGCCGGGTCACGTACAGCGAGCCCTTGGCCGAGAGAATCCCCAGGTTCACCCCGTCCACCGCTCCCGAGGCATTGCCGAAGCTGACCATCAGCCCGCGCGGTGCCAGGCAATCCAGGGAGGTCAGCCAGGTGTCTTTGCCGACACCGTCATACACCACCGGGCACTTCTTGCCATCCGTCAGTTCCAGCACGCGCTTGGCGACGTCTTCATGGCTGTAGTCGATGGTTTCCCAGGCGCCGAGGGCTTTGGCAATGGCGGCCTTCTCCGGCGAGCTGACGGTACCGATCAGTTTTACCCCAAGGGCCTTGGCCCATTGGCAGGCCAGGGAACCGACGCCCCCCGCTGCGGCGTGAAACAGTACGGTTTCGCCACCCTTGAGTTCATAAGTCTGACGCAGCAGGTACTGCACGGTCAGGCCCTTGAGCATCACCCCGGCGGCTTGCTCGAAGCTGATGGCCTCTGGCAGATGCACCAGATTGGCTTCCGGCAGTACATGCACATCGCTGTAGGCGCCCAGTGGGCCGCTGCCATAGGCCACGCGATCACCTACCTTGAAGCGCGTCACAGCGCTGCCCACCGCTTCCACCACCCCGGCGCCTTCGGCGCCGAGGCCGGACGGCAGTGCTGGTGGGGCATACAGGCCACTGCGGAAATAGGTGTCGATGAAGTTCAGGCCGATGGCCTTGTTGCTGACGCGAACCTGCTGTGGTCCCGGTTCGGCGGGCTGGTAATCCACATACTCGAGTACTTCGGGGCCGCCATGGGCGCGGAACTGGATACGTTTGGCCATCTGCACTCTCTCCTTGGTCGTGTCGTGAAAGTGCTCTATCGGACTCCTGTGCTTGACCTTCGTCAACTGCGGAGCGCCCCGACGCGGTGTTATGCTACGCGCCCATTTGCGCGCGTCCCCTGCTCCATCCCTAGCGCCGCGTAGCTTTGCCCGATTCAAGGTGATGCCATGACTACCCGCACCGAGGCCGTAAAAGCCTACCTGCTCGACCTGCAAGACCGCATTTGCGCTGCACTGGAAACCGAAGACGGTGGCGCACGCTTTATCGAGGACGCCTGGACCCGCCCTGCCGGCGGTGGCGGACGCACCCGGGTGATCGGCGACGGTGCAGTGATCGAAAAGGGTGGGGTCAACTTTTCCCATGTGTTCGGCAGCGGCCTGCCACCTTCGGCCAGTGCCCACCGTCCGGAACTGGCCGGCCGGGGTTTCGAGGCCCTGGGCGTGTCCCTGGTGATTCACCCGCACAACCCTCATGTGCCGACGTCCCACGCCAACGTGCGGTTCTTCATCGCCGAGAAGGAAGGTGAAGAGCCGGTCTGGTGGTTCGGTGGCGGTTTCGACCTGACCCCCTACTACGGCAATGAAGAAGACTGCGTGCATTGGCACCGGGTTGCCGAGCGCGCCTGCGCGCCTTTCGGTGCCGACGTCTACCCGCGCTACAAGGCCTGGTGCGACAGCTATTTCCACATCAAGCACCGCAACGAACCGCGGGGCATCGGCGGCCTGTTCTTCGACGACCTCAACGAATGGGACTTCGACACCAGCTTCGCCTTCATGCGCGCCATCGGCGATGCCTACATCGAGGCCTACCTGCCCATCGTCCAGCGCCGCAAGACTGCCGCCTATACCGAGCAGCAGCGCGAGTTCCAGGAGTTCCGCCGCGGTCGCTACGTCGAGTTCAACCTGGTCTACGACCGTGGCACCCTGTTCGGCCTGCAATCGGGCGGTCGCACCGAATCGATCCTCATGTCGCTGCCGCCGCAAGTGCGCTGGGGCTACGACTGGAAGGCCGAGCCGGGCAGCGAAGAAGCGCGCCTGACCGAATACTTCCTGCAAGACCGCGACTGGCTGGCCGCCAGCAACTAAACCGCACCCACTGCGCAGGAGCCGGCTTGCCGGCGAAGAGGCCTTCAAGGCGGACGCGGTTCCTGCCAGTGTGTTGAGCAAATGGGATGAGAGATGGATCAGTACGTTGTCTTTGGTAATCCGATCGGCCACAGCAAATCACCCTTGATCCATCGGCTGTTCGCCCAGCAGACCGGCCAGCAACTGGAATACAACACCCTGCTGGCGCCTCTGGACGATTTCGCCGATGCCGCCCGCGATTTCTTCGCCCAGGGCCGCGGTGCCAACGTCACCGTGCCGTTCAAGGAAGACGCCTATCGCCTGTGCGACAGCCTGACCGAGCGCGCCCAGCGGGCCGGTGCGGTGAACACCCTGAGCAAGCAAGCGGACGGCACTCTGCTGGGAGACAACACCGACGGCGCCGGACTGGTACGCGACCTGACGGTGAACGCCGGGGTCAGTCTCAAGGGCAAGCGCATCCTTTTGCTGGGGGCCGGTGGCGCCGTGCGTGGAGCCTTGGAACCCCTGTTGGCGCAGCGGCCGGCGTCGGTGGTGATTGCCAATCGCACCGTGGAAAAAGCCGAGTTGCTGGCCGAACTGTTCGCCGACCTGGGGCCGGTGTCGGCCAGCGGCTTCGACTGGTTGCAGGAGTCGGTGGACCTGATCATCAATGCCACTTCCGCCAGCCTGTCGGGGGACTTGCCGCCGATTGCCAGCAGCCTGATCGAACCGGGCAAAACGGTGTGCTACGACATGATGTACGCCAAGGAGCCGACGCCGTTCTGCCGCTGGGCCAGCGATCACGGAGCGGCGCTGGTGCTCGATGGCCTGGGCATGCTGGCCGAACAGGCGGCGGAAGCCTTCTACCTGTGGCGCGGCGTGCGCCCGGACAGTGCCCCGGTGCTGGCCGAACTGCGCCGCCAGTTGGCGCAGTAACCCCTCCCCCTCGTAGGAGCTGGCTTGCCAGCGAAGGCGGCCTCAAGACTGGCGCCAGGTCCAAGGGCCTCTTCGCCGGCAAGCCGGCTCCTACGGATGGGGGTCAGTCTTCGAAGCGGATCGGGCAGTGCTCTGGTCCTTCGAGCTTGATCAATTCCTCTTTCACCGTCTGCCGTGCCCGGCGCAGGGTCAGGCTGCGGTCCTGGCGTTTCAGCCGGCGCGCCTCCTGATGCAGCATCTCCACCCCTGAATAATCGATGAAGTTGATCTGCCGGGCGTCGATCACCAGGTTCGGTGCGTGGCAGCGTTGCATGCGCACCTGCAGGTAATGACTGGCGCCAAAGAAGATCGAGCCACCCACCCGCAGGATGTCTGCATCGCCCTCGCTGGAATGCTGCACCCGTGGTTGGGAGGTGCGCTTGAGGTAGAAGAACAGCGACGCCAGGACCCCGGCATAGATCGCCGTCTGCAACTCCAGGAGCAAGGTGGCGATGCAGGTCAGGCTCATCACCAAAAATTCGGCGCGGCTGACTCTGAACAGGGCGCGGATGCCCCGATGATCCACCAGGCCCCAGCAGATCAGCAGGATGCTCCCGGCCATGGCCGGAATCGGGATATGGGCGATCAGCCCGGCGCCGGCCACCGCGAACAGTGCCACCCACAGCGCCGAGAACACCCCGGCCAGGGGCGAGCGGGCACCGGCTTCATAACTCAAGCCCGAGCGGGTGAAGGAGCCGGAGGACAGGTAGCCGGAGAAAAACGCCCCCACCATGTTCGACAAGCCCTGGGCGCGGACTTCCTGGTTGGCGTCGAGCAGTTGTTCCGAACGTGCCGACAGTGAGCGGGCAATCGACAGGCTGGTCACCAGCCCCAGCATCCCCACTGCCACGGCACTGGGCAGCAGCCGCAGGACCAGATCCAGGTCCAGTGGCAACGGGCTCAAGGGCGGTAGCCGGCCCACGAAGGCGCTGACCAATTTGACGTGGCCGAACACCCCCGGCAGCAGCCAGACCACCAGCGCACTGAGGACCAGGCTGAGCAACAGGCTGGGCCAGCGCGGCGCCAACAGCTTCAGGCCGAGGCCGACGATCAGGGTGCCCAGCCCCAGCAACAGCGAAGGCTGGTCCACAGCGTCCAGGTGTTCCAGCAGCGAGGTCAGGCTATTGAGGGCGGTGGCCTGGTTTGGCAGCTCCAGGCCCAGGAGGTTGGGCAATTGCCCCAGGGCGATCACCACCGCGGCACCTAGGGTGAAACCCAGCACCACCGAATGCGAGACGAAGTTCACCAGGGCGCCGAAGCGCAGCAGCCCCAGCAGCCACTGGAAGATGCCCGCCAGCAAGGTCAGCAGCAGGATCAGGGTGATGTAGTCCTCGGATGCCGGCACCGCCAGAGGGCTGACGCTGGCATACAGAACAATGGAGATCGCTGCCGTGGGCCCGCAGATCAGGTGCCAGGACGAACCCCAGAGGCAGGCGATCAGCACCGGGACTATGGCTGCGTACAGGCCGTACTCCGGCGGCAGGCCGGCGATCAGCGCATAGGCGATGGATTGCGGCAGGGCGAGAATCGCGCCGCTCAGGCCCACCAGCAGATCCCGGCCAACGCTGGCCCGGGTCTGCTGTGGCAGCCAGCCGAGGAAAGGCAGGAGTGAATGGCGGTTGGGCCAGGCCATGGTTCCTCACGGGTGGGTAGATTCAGGGGGGCCAGGGTAAAGCATTGTCCGGCCTTGGGCATGTGCCGAGGCCGGCCCCTCATCCCGTAGGAGCCGGCTTGCCGGCGAATGGCCGGCGCACCTTGGGCTACAACTTGGCCTTCACCGCCGCCAGGGCCTCTTTGTCATCAATGGTCCGGACCCCTTCCAGCCATTGCTCCAGCACCGCCGGGTTGGCCTTGATCCAGGCCTTGGCGGCGTCGGCGTTGCTGACCTTCTTGTTCACCACCTCGGCCATGATGGCGTTCTCCATGTCCTGGGTGAACCGCAGATTGGTAAGGAGCTTGCCGACGTTCGGGCAGGCCTGTGCATAACCCTTGCGTGTCAGGGTGTAGACGCTGCCGCTGGCGCCGAAGTACTTCTCGCCCCCGGTCAGGTACTGCATTTTCAGCTGCACGTTCATCGGGTGCGGGGTCCAGCCGAGGAAGGTCACGAAGCGCTGTTTTTTCGTGGCCCGGGACACTTCGGCGAGCATCGCCTGCTCGCTGGACTCGATCAGCTTCCACTGGCCGAGGCTGAACTCGTTGTTCTTGATGATCTCCTGCAGCGACAGGTTGGCCGGGGCACCGGAGCCGATGCCGTAGATCTTCTTGTCAAACTTGTCGGCGAACTTGCTCAGGTCGGCAAAGTCGTGCACCCCGGCGTCCCACACGTAGTCCGGAACCGCCAGGGTGAACTCGGTGCCTTCCAGGTTCTTCGCCAGCTGGATCACCTCGCCATTGGCCACGAACTTGTCGTAGAAGCCCTGCTGCGCCGGCATCCAGTTGCCCAGGAACACATCCACCTGGCCGTCCTTGAGGCCGCCGTAGGTGATCGGCACCGCCAGGGTGTCGATCTTGGCCTTGTAGCCCATGCCGTCCAGTAGAAAGCTGGCGATGGCGTTGGTGGCGGCGATGTCGCTCCAGCCCGGATCGGCCATTTTCACGGTTGCGCACGAGTCGGCCCAGGCGGTTGTGCTGCCCAGAGCCAGGAACCCGACGGCCAGCGCTGTGGATAACTTTTGCATGCTCTTCCCCTTGGATTATTGGTGTTGGCAGGGTTGTGGATAACGCGCCTTGCGCTCCAGATCGTCGAGGTCGATGTGGTTGCGCATGTATTGCGCACTGGCGTCTACCAGTGGCTGGTGATCCCAGCTCTTGCGCGTGCCCCGGCCCAGGGCGTCGGCCACCAGGCGGCGACGGCGCTGGCTGGCCAGGACCTGTTGGTGAAGGGTGGGGATGTCCCACTTGGCCCGGGCTTCGGCGAGGAAGGCGTCGAACAGCGCTCGATGCTCGGCCGACTGGCTGAGGTCGCGGTGTTCCTGGGGGTCGTTGGCTACGTCGAAGAGTAGGCAGGGGTCGTCTTCGCTGTAGATGAATTTGTAGGCGCCCCGACGAATCATCATTAGCGGGCTGATGGTGCCTTCGGCCATGTATTCGCCGAAGACCTCATCGTGGCCGCCCTGCCCCAGCAGATGGGGGACCAGGGAGCGGCCGTCCAGGGGCAGGTCCGCCTCCACCCGGCCGCCGGCCAGTTCCACCAGGGTCGGCAGCAGGTCGGCGGTGGAGACTGCCGCGCTGACTCGCCCGGCGGCGAACTGCCCCGGCGCGCAGATCAACAGCGGCACCCGGGCGGCCATTTCGAACCAGTGCATTTTGTACCAGAGGCCGCGCTCGCCGAGCATGTCGCCGTGGTCGCCGGAAAACACGATCAGGGTGTCGTCCGCCAACCCGGTGTCTTCAAGGGTCTGCAGCAGTTTGCCGACGTTGCTGTCGATGTAGCTGCAGGCGCCGAAGTAGGCCCGCCGCGCGTCGCGGATCTTATCCACAGGCAGCGGCTTGTCCCACAGGTCGTAGACCTTGAGCAGGCGCTGGGAATGAGGGTCCAGTTCGCTCTGCGGTGGGGTCTGGGGCAGTGGGATTTCGTCGTCGCGGTACAGGTCCCAGAAGGCCTTGGGGATGGTGTAGGGATCGTGGGGATGAGTCATGGACACGGTGAGGCAGAACGGCTGGTCGCCGGCTTCGCGCACATGGTCGAACAGGTACTGCTGGGCCTTGAACACCACCTCTTCATCGAAATCCAGCTGGTTGGTGCGCACGCAGGGCCCGGCCTGCAGCACCGAGGACATGTTGTGGTACCAGCTGGGGCGCACCTCGGGCTCATCCCAGTTCACTGCCCAGCCGTAGTCGGCGGGGTAGATATCGGTGGTCAGGCGCTCTTCATAACCGTGCAACTGATCCGGGCCGCAGAAGTGCATCTTGCCCGACAGCGCGGTGCGGTAGCCCAGGCGCCGCAGGTAGTGGGCGTAGGTGGGCACGTCGGCGGGAAAGTCCGCAGCGTTGTCGTAGGCGCCGATCCTGCTCGGCAACTGCCCGCTCACCAGGGTAAAGCGCGACGGCGCGCACAGTGGGCTGTTGCAGTAGGCGGCATCGAATACCACGCCCTGGGCAGCCAGGCGGCTCAGGTGCGGCAGCTTGATCGGTGATGAACCGTAGAATGGCAGCAAGGGCGCGGCCATCTGGTCGGCCATGATGAAAAGAATGTTCTTGCGCTTCATGGATTCGCGGCATTCCATAGTCGATGGTTATGCGAAAGTGCTGCGATCGAGCATGGATTCCATGTCTTTGGCGGTAAAGCCCATGCACGGCAATGACTAGGATAAGCACAGCTTATGTATGAAGCCCTTGGCGACCTGTCCCTGGACCTGCTCCGGGTGTTTGAAGCAGCGGCCCGTTTGCGCAGCTTCACCGCCGCGGCGGTGGAACTGGGGACCACCCAGCCGGCCATCAGCCAGCAGATCAAACGGTTGGAGGAGCGGTTGAACGTGCGCCTGTTCGACCGGATCTACCGCGGTATCGAACTGACCGAATCCGGCGCCTTGCTACTGGAACAGGTGCAGGTCGGCTTGCAGAGCATCGATGCCGGCCTCAGTGCTCTGAGCCAGCAGCATCAGCACGAGGTGTTGCAGGTGGCCACGGACTTCGCCTTCGCCGCCTATTGGCTGATGCCGCGCCTGCATCGTTTTCATGAGGCCAATCCCCAGGTGGACGTCAGCCTGGTGACCAGTGAACGCAGCCACAGCATGCTGCGCAGCGATATCGACGTGGCGGTGCTGTTCGGCGACGGGCGTTTCAAGCACGGCGAAAGTCGCTGGCTGTTCAGCGAGGAAGTGTTTCCGGTGTGCAGCCCGCTGCTGCTCAAGGAGCGTCTGGCTCCCCTGCCCGCCCATGCCCTGCTGGAGATGCCGCTGCTGCACCTGCGGGGTGAAAACGCCAGCCACTGGTTCGACTGGAGCGGGGTGTTCCGCGAACTGGGCCTGGCTGGCGCCCCGCCTCCCGGGCAATTGCGTTTCGACAACTACACCCTGCTGATCCAGGCGGCCATCGGCGGTCAGGGCGTGGCCATCGGCTGGCGTCATCTGGTGGACGATTTGCTGGCGCAGGGGCTGTTGTGCCGGCCGATCGCCCAGAGTGCGCTGTCCGGCTACGGCTATTACGTGGTGCTGCCGCCACGCAAGCGCCGTGGCCCATTGATCCAGCGCTTCGTCGACTGGCTGATGGCCGAGCAAGCCGGCAGCGCTCAATCCCTCAAGGGGCTGTCGTTGCCGTCCATTGCCTTGTAGGCGGCGCCTTGAACAGGCTCAACAGGGACAGTGCGCCGTTGCCCAGGCACACCAGCGACACCGACACCACCGCCAGGAAGGCCAGGTATTCCCAGCCGCCGCCCGGGCTGGTGTAGATCCAGCCGTGGGCGCCGTGGACGAAGACAATCGCCCCCAGCAGCATCGGCAGCAGCCCCAGGGCGATCCAGCGCACGCCGACCCCGAGTATCAGCAACAAGCCCCCCACCAGCTCGGCGCACACCGCCGGGTAGGTCATCCACTCGGGCATGCCGGTGGCGCCGAACAGCTTGAGGGTGCTCGGCCAACCCAGGACCAGGACTTTGAACAGCGCATGGGCGATGTACATGGCGCCCAGGGCCAGGCGCAGGAACAGGGCGGCCCATTGTTCCGGTGCCGAGAGTGGTGATGCGATTGAGCGGGCAGGCATATGACAAGTCCTTGTGTGGTTGGGAGTGTTGCGGGTTGCTGAGTGTTCAGCGGTTAAACGATGGCCACCGAGGCGCCGGCCAGGAGCAGCACGCCGACGTGGAAGTTGCTGCGAAACAGGTCGTTGCAGGGCTCCGGGTGGTCTGGACTGAACAGGCTGAGCTGGTAGGCCAGGGACAAGGCGATCGGCAGCAGCACGATGAAAAAGCCCGGGTTGGCACCGGCCAGCAGGCCCGCGGCGCACCAGCACAGCACGGTCATGGCGTAGAACCCGGCGATCCAGGTCTTGCCCCGTTCGGCGAACAGCGTCGCGGTGGAGCGCAGGCCCATTTTCAGGTCGTCCTCACGGTCGCTGTAGGCATAGAGCGTGTCGTAGCCCAACTGCCAGAACAGGCAGCCCAGCCACAGTGCCAGCGCACTGGCTTGCAGGCTGCCGGTGGTTTCCACGCTGGCCATGAGCACGCCCCAGTTGAACACCGCGCCGAGAAACGCCTGGGGCCAGTGGGTGAAGCGTTTGAACAGCGGGTAGATCAGGGTCAGCGGCACGCAGCCCAGGGCCAGCAGCACCGTCAGTGGTTGCAGCAAGGGCAGTAATGCGGCCGCCAGCAGCAAGAGTACGACCAGGCAAGCCAGGGCCTGATTCAGGCTCAGTGAGCCCTTGGCCAGGGGCCGCTGGCGGGTGCGGTTGACCTGGGCGTCGAAGCGTCGGTCGAGGATGTCGTTGATGCAGCAGCCGGCACTGCGCATCAGCAGGGCGCCGAGGGCGAACACCAGCACCGTGCCGACCTGTGGAATACGCCCGGCGCAGAGTATCAACGCGGCCAGGGCCGGCAGCAGGGTCAGCCAGGTGCCGATGGGCCGGTCCAGGCGCATCAGGCGGGCGTAGGCCTGCCAGGAGCGGGGCAGCCGGGTGGCGACCCAATCGTGGTCGCGAATGTCATTGAGGTCGGGGCTTGCGGGCATCTTCGTTCCCTGAACTTGAGCACGGTCTTGATCGCAACTGAGGACGAGGTTTCAAGGGGTCGAAAAACACTCAGGTCAGTTGCTTTCACTGAACTTCGGGCAAGCCGTGGCCGTGATCGCACGGTTTGATTTTCAGTGCCATCTGCTCGCTTGTCGGATGCGCTAAAGTTGCCCGCGCCCGCCCCTTGGGGCAAGGGAACAATCCGCAATAGCCTCCTGCAGGATATGCAATATGCTCCGTGATGAAGTGCCCCGCGTCCCGCGTATCGACCTCAACCTGCTGCGGGTTTTCGATGCCGTCTATGAGGACCGCAGCATCCTGCTGGCCAGCAAGCGCCTGCATCTGAGCCAGTCGGCGGTCAGCCATGCCTTGACCCGGTTGCGTGAGTCCCTGCAGGACGAGTTGTTTATTCGCACCGCCAAGGGCATGCAGCCGTCGGCCCGTGCCGAAGCAATTGCCGGCCCGCTGCGCGAAGCACTGCTGACCATTCAGCGCACCGTGGGCGTGGAGGCGTTCGACCCCGCCAGCGCAACGCGTACCTTCACCCTTGCCGCCAATGACTATCTGAGTTCGGTGCTGTTGGCGCCGCTGTTGCGGCGCCTGGCCCAGGAAGCTCCGGGGGTGGACCTGGTGGTGCGCCCGGCGACCCGCCTGGATCTGGCCGAGCAGATCGACGTCGGGCGCATCGACCTGGCCGTGGGGGTGTTTGCCGAGCTGCCGCAGCGAGTGCACAGCGCCCGTCTCTGGCAGCAGCAGGATGTGTTGCTGATGTGTCCCGAGCATCCCTTGCTCGACCTGCCCGAGTTGACCCTTGAGGCCCTGGCGGACCAGCCATTGATCACACTGTCGGTAGGCGGGCAGGAGGAAGGCGCGGTCAACGGCTACATTCTTGAGCGCGGTATTGCCCGGCAGTCGGAGATGTTCGATCGCCAGCGCCTGGAGCAGGCGCTGGCGGCGATTGGCCGCAGTCCCCAATACAAGGTCACCCTGCCCCATGCCCTGGTGCTGCCGCAGTTGCTGGAACAGTCGCGGCTGGTGGCGATTGTGCCGGGGCCGCTGGCCCGGGCTTTCGAACAGCGCTTTGGCCTGTGTCAGCGGGCGCTGCCACTGGCGGTTGAAGCGTCGTCGCTGTTGGCGATCTGGCATGGACGCAACACGGCAGACCCGGCCCATCTCTGGTTGCGCCAGCAGTTGCTGGAGGTGGCAGGCGCGCTGGCGCAACCGCTTTGAGCTGCTCGGCTTTCGGTGTTTTCATGGGGCCGGTGTTTTTTTCCACAGAGGGTGCTCAGCCTCTGTGACGAGCCTTGAAGCTTGGTCTTTTATCGCGAGGGTTTGCATGCAACGGATCAAGGGTTATCACGCCCACGTCTACTTCGACGCCAGTACCATCGGCCAGGCCCGGGCCTTGTGTGAGCAGGCCGCGCAGCTGTTTGACCTGAAAATGGGTCGGGTCCACGAGCGGCCGGTGGGGCCCCATCCGGACTGGAGTTGCCAGTTGGCGTTCGCCCCTGAGGTGTTTGCCCAGGTAGTGCCGTGGCTGGCACTCAATCGCCGGGGGCTGGTGGTGTTCCTGCACCCCGATACCGGGGACGATTTGCTCGATCACACCGATCATGCGATCTGGATGGGGGCCATGCGGCCGCTGGATCTGACGGGGTTCTAAGGAGCCGGTGGTTGCTCGTGCACACCATGCAAAAAGGGGGGCGCAACCTTTGGTTGCGCCCCCCTGATCTTGCGGTCTGGTCTTTACCTTCAGCTGACCCGAGCCTTGCGTACCCCTTCGGAAAGGGCTGCGCACAGGCTCAGGACGCCATCCACCGCTTGCTCGGAAGACTCGGCATTGGCGATGTGGTCGATCAGCGCCGAGCCCACGACCACGCCGTCTGCCAGACGGGCGATGGCGGCGGCCTGCTCCGGGGTGCGGATGCCGAAACCGATGCTGATGGGCAGGTCGGTGTGGCGACGCAGGCGGGTCACGGCCTCTTCCACATGTTCCAGGGTGGCGGCGCCGGCACCGGTCACCCCGGCTACCGAAACGTAGTAGACAAAGCCGGAACTGCCGTCGAGCACCTTGGGCAGGCGCGCGTCGTCGGTGGTTGGGGTGGTCAGGCGGATGAAGTCGATGCCGGCGGCCTGGGCCGGGTCGCACAGCTCGCTGTTATGTTCCGGCGGCATGTCCACCACGATCAGTCCATCCACACCAGATGCCTTGGCGTCGGCAATGAAGCGCGCCACGCCGTAATGGTGAATCGGGTTGTAGTAGCCCATCAGCACCAGCGGGGTTTCATTGTTGCCTTCGCGGAACTCGCGGACCATCTGCAGGGTTTTCGCCAGGTTTTGCTTGGCCCCCAGGGCCCGGATGTTGGCCAGCTGGATCGCCGGGCCGTCGGCCATCGGATCGGTGAAGGGCATGCCCAGTTCGATCACGTCGGCACCCGCTGCGGGCAGGCCCTTGAGGATCGCCAGGGAAGTGTCGTAGTTCGGGTCGCCGGCGGTGACGAAGGTCACCAGGGCGGCGCGGTTCTGTTCCTTGAGCTTGGCAAAGCGGGTGTGCAGGCGGCTCATCAGTGTTTCTCCTGCTGGGACTGTTGCATGTGGTGCATGACGGTTTGCATGTCTTTGTCGCCGCGGCCCGAGAGGTTGACCACCATCAGGTGATCCTTGGGCAGGGTCGGCGCGCGCTTGAAGACTTCGGCCAGGGCGTGGGCGCTTTCCAGGGCCGGGATGATGCCTTCCAGGCGGCAGCACTGGTGGAACGCGGCCAGGGCTTCGTCGTCGGTCACCGAGGTGTATTCGACGCGGCCGATGTCGTGCAACCAGGCGTGTTCCGGGCCGATGCCGGGGTAGTCGAGGCCGGCGGAAATCGAGTGGGCGTCGATGATCTGGCCGTCGTCGTCCTGCAGCAGGAAGGTGCGGTTGCCGTGCAGCACGCCCGGTACGCCGCCGTTCAGGCTGGCGGCGTGCTTGCCGGTCTCGATGCCGTAGCCGGCGGCTTCAACGCCAATGATCTGCACGCTTTTGTCGTCGAGGAACGGGTGGAACAGGCCCATGGCGTTGGAGCCGCCGCCGATGCACGCCACCAGGCTGTCCGGCAGGCGGCCTTCCTGGGCTTGCATCTGCTCGCGGGTTTCCTTGCCGATCACGGCCTGGAAGTCGCGGACCATGGCCGGATAAGGGTGCGGGCCGGCCACGGTGCCGATCAGGTAGAAGGTGCTGTCGACGTTGGTTACCCAGTCACGCAGGGCTTCGTTCATCGCGTCTTTCAGGGTGCCGGTGCCGGCGACGACCGGGATCACTTCGGCGCCCAGCAGCTTCATGCGGAACACGTTGGCCTGTTGGCGTTCGATGTCGGTGGTGCCCATGTAGATCACGCAATCCAGGCCAAAACGCGCGGCCACGGTGGCGGTGGCCACGCCGTGCATGCCGGCGCCGGTCTCGGCGATGATGCGTTTCTTGCCCATGCGCCGGGCCAGGAGGATCTGGCCGATGCAGTTGTTGATCTTGTGCGCGCCGGTGTGGTTCAGCTCTTCGCGCTTGAGGTAGATCTTGGCGCCGCCGCAGTGTTCGGTCAGGCGTTCGGCGAAGTACAGCGGGCTTGGACGGCCGACGTAGTCGCGCTGGAAGTAGGCCAGCTCCTTGAGAAACTCGGGATCTTCCTTGGCCTTTTCGTATTCACGGGCCAGGTCGAGGATCAGCGGCATCAGGGTTTCTGCCACATAACGGCCGCCGAACGCGCCAAACAGGCCGTTGTCGTCAGGACCATTACGCAATTGGGACTGGGTCATTGGAGCGCTCCCGGGGAAGTGTGTGGAATGACAGATTCATGGAAGGACAATGGAGCCCACTCTACCCCTGACACTGGAGCCTGAAAACCGATAAGATCGCCGCAACCTGTCAGGAAAACTCACCTATCCCATGAGCCGCGACCTGCCCCCCCTGAACGCCCTGCGGGCCTTCGAAGCCACTGCCCGGCTTAACAGCGTCAGCCAGGCTGCCGAACAACTGCACGTGACTCACGGTGCGGTCAGCCGGCAGTTGAAGGTGCTGGAAGAACACCTGGGCCTGAGTCTTTTCGTCAAGGATGGCCGTGGCATTAAACTCACAGATGCCGGGGTTCGCCTGCGCGATGCCAGCAGCGAGGCCTTCGAGCGTCTGCGGGACGTCTGTGGCGAACTGACCCGGGGCAGTGCCGATGCGCCCTTCGTGCTCGGCTGCTCCGGCAGCCTGCTGGCGCGTTGGCTGATTCCGCGCCTGGGGCGCCTGAATGCCGATTTGCCGGACCTGCGCCTGCACCTTTCCGCTGGTGAAGGCGATCTGGACCCCCGGCGCCCGGGGCTGGATGCCTTGCTGGTGTTTGCCGAGCCCCCCTGGCCGGCGGACATGCAGGTCTATGAGCTAGCCAGCGAGCGAATCGGGCCGGTGCTCAGCCCGCGCTATGCCGGTTACTCGCACTTGCGCGAAGCGCCAGCGGCGGCCCTGGCGGCGGAGTCGCTGCTGCACACCACCTCGCGTCCCCAGGCCTGGCCCAGTTGGGCACGGCACAACGGCATCAGCGCCGAGGCGCTGAAGTACGGGCAGGGTTTCGAGCATTTGTATTACTTGCTGGAAGCGGCCGTGGCCGGGCTGGGCGTGGCAATCGCTCCAGAGCCGCTGGTGGCCGAGGACTTGCTGGCGGGCAGGCTGGTCGCCCCGTGGGGGTTTTCCGACACCCCGGGGCAACTGGCGCTGTGGTTACCCAAGCGCGCCGCCGATGGGCGCGCCCGGCAATTGGCGCAGTGGTTGAAAAACGAACTGCGCCAGGCGCTTTAGTTACCGCGCTTGCACAGCAGGTAGGCGGCCAGCAGGCCGATGGCGCCTACCGCCACGCCCGCGGTGGCCCAGGGGTGTTCCTGGGCGTATTCGCGGGTGGCGATTCCGGTTTCGCGGGTTTTCACTTTGACTTCTTCGTAGGCATCGCTGATCAGGCTGCGGGAATGCTTGAGCGCATTCTCGGCGTTGCTCTTGAGGGCCTTGAGGGTTTTGCGCGATTCGTCAGTCGCATCGTCCTTGAGGCTTTCCAGGGATTTGAGCAGGCTTTCGATCTCGGCTTCCATACTTTCCAGTGAGGCTTTGCGTAACGAGGTGTTGGCCATGTCGGCTCTCCTGAGGGGTAGTGAACGGACTCTGTAGGTTCCGACTGCGGCCTGTTCAGAAAGTGCAGAAAATCTGAACTAGCCGTGAGCAATGGCGCCCCAAGTAATAAGAAAAATCACTGCTAGGCTGTATTTCACAGCAAAAAAGGAGAGCGCCATGACCGATCATCACACCTACAAGAAAGTCGAACTGGTGGGTTCGTCGCCGAACAGCATCGAAGAGGCAATCAACAACGCGCTGGCCGAGGCGCACAAGAGCATCAAGCACCTGGAGTGGTTCGAAGTGACCGAAACCCGGGGTCATATCAAGGACGGTAAAGCGGCGCATTTCCAGGTCACCCTCAAGGTAGGCTTCCGGATTGCCAATAGTTGAAAGCTTGGGCTAGGCTCTGGAACTTGTGCGCTGGCCGAGTGCCATAGGAAGTGGCAAAGCGCTACAACTGTCTTGAGCCTCTGTCAGGCTGGCTGCAACGCCGCCTCTTTTGATCCGACCAGGGAATGTGACCGATGAAAAAACTAGTATTAGCTGCTGCTTTGTTGAGTCTTGCGGGAACTGCCCTTGCCGCCGGCAAGCCGTGCGAAGAGCTGAAAAGCGAGATCGCCGCGAAGATCGATGCCAAAGGCGCCACCCACTATTCGCTGGAAGTGGTCGACAAAGGCGCGGCGGCTGACGGCAAAGTGGTTGGCTCCTGCGAAGCCGGCACCAAGGAGATTGTCTACAAGCGCGGTTGAGCCTTTGTAGAAGCCCATTGAAAAGCCGACGCATCAGCGTCGGCTTTTTTGTGCCCGAAAGCAGCCTTAGCCCTTCATCACCTGGGCCAGCAACTCATAGGAGTGCAGGCGATCGGCGTGTTCGTACAGGTCGCAGGTAAAGATCAGCTCGTCGGCGCCGGTCTGCTCGATCAGCACCTCCAGCTTGGCGCGGATCTTCGCCGGGCTGCCGATCATCGCCAACCCCAGGAAACTCGACACCGCCTCCTTCTCATGGGGCAGCCACAGGCCGTCCATGCTGTTGACCGGCTTGCGCTGGACCAGGCTCTGGCCGCGCATCAGGGCGAGAATCCGCTGGTACACCGAGGTGGCCAGGTAATCCGCGTGTTCATCGGTATCCGCGGCTACCAGAGGCACGCCTAGCATCACGTAAGGCTTGTCGAGCACCGCGGAAGGCTTGAAGTGATTGCGATAGACGCGAATCGCCTCATGCATGTAGCGCGGTGCGAAATGCGAGGCGAAGGCGTAAGGCAAACCCCGCTCTCCGGCCAGTTGCGCACTGAACAGGCTGGAGCCCAGCAGCCACACCGGTACGTTGGTGCCGGTGCCCGGTACTGCGATCACCCGTTGCTCCGGAGTACGCGGGCCGAGGTAGGCCATCAGTTCCGCCACGTCCTCGGGGAAATCGTCAGCGCTGCCGGAGCGTTCCCGGCGCAAGGCGCGGGCGGTCATCTGGTCGGAACCCGGGGCGCGCCCCAGGCCCAGGTCAATGCGTCCCGGGTACAGGCTTTCCAGGGTGCCGAACTGTTCGGCGATCACCAGCGGTGCGTGGTTGGGCAGCATGACCCCGCCGGAGCCGACGCGAATGCTCGATGTCCCACCGGCCAGATAACCCAGCAACACCGAAGTGGCGGAACTGGCGATGCCATCCATGTTGTGGTGTTCGGCGACCCAGAAGCGGGTGTAGCCGAACTTTTCCACGTGCTGGGCCAGGTCCAGGGAATTGCGCAGGGATTGCGCCGGGCTGCCGTCTTCACGCACGGGCACCAGGTCGAGGGTCGAGAATTTAACAGCGGACAGCGGTTTCATAGGCCTGCTTCTCCATAGGGGTGCAGGCCTTTGTCATGAGCCAAAACCTGCCGAAATTTGTAAGTCAGACTCATGCAATGTGGGCATATACCCGAGTTTCAATAGTCAGAGTGAATTTGTCGGGTAAATAGACGTCGCGCACACCGGCTGAACTTTGCCGCCGGATCTATCCTCAGAACCCTTAGGCAACAGAAACAAGTGCGGTGCGACCCTTCGCACCCGGTTCTTGAGGAGAAAGAGATGAGTATCAAAAAGAAGGCTTCGGCTCATTGGGAAGGTGACCTGAAAACCGGCATCGGCTCGATCTCGACCGAAACCGGGGTGTTGCGTGAGGCGCCCTATGGCTTCAAGGCACGTTTTGAAGGTGGCAAGGGCACCAATCCGGAAGAGTTGATCGGTGCGGCCCATGCGGGCTGCTTCTCCATGGCGTTTTCGATGATTCTCGGTGATGCCGGGCTCAAGGCTGACAGCATCGATACCCAGGCCGAAGTGACCCTGGATCAGGTGGACGGCGGCTTCGCCATCACGGCGGTGCACCTGATCCTCAAGGCGAAGATCCCCGGCGCCAGCCAGCAGCAGTTCACGGAGCTGAGCAACAAGGCCAAGGAAGGGTGTCCGGTGTCCAAGGTGCTCAATGCCAAGATCAGCCTGGAAGCGACGCTGCTGGGCTGATCGTTGCGTCGGCAAGCCAGCTCCTGCTTCGGTTGGTAGGAGCCGGCATGCCGGTGAATGCGTCTGTGCGGCGGACAAGAACCTGTGGTCGAATACGCGACTGCGGCTTCAGCGCACGCTCGTGCGCGCCGTAGCAAGGGAGCTTGAGATCATGAAACGTTTTGCCTTGGCGGTTGTTTGCTGTGCGCTGGCCACATCGGCCTTCGCCGCCCCCAAGCCCTGCGAGGAACTCAAGGCCGAGATCGAAGCCAAGATCCAGGCCCAGGGCGTTGCCTCCTACACGCTGGAAATCGTCACCAACGACGAGGTCCACGACAACAACATGGTGGTCGGCAGCTGTGAGAACGGCACGAAGAAGATCATCTATCAGAAGAACGATCGCTGAGCCGGCTCACGGCACGCAGTTGATCAGGCGCTCCTCGGCGACGATCTCGCGCTTGGCGTTGTACAGCCGGGCGCTGGGAGTGAAGGCTAGGTTGCGCGCCTCCAGGCGATAGCGCTGGCCGGCCTCAAAATGGTCGTAGCGCAGGCTCAGGTAGCACAGTCGCTCCTGGGGATCGGTGGTCATGCCCATGCCGCCGCCGAACACCTCGAAGTCGAAACGCACCATCAGCTCGTGGCTGCCGGGGCTGACCTGGAAGAAACGCCCGTCCCGCAGGCGCTGGTTGTCCAGGCGCTCGGCCATGACCAGCTTGCCCCCCGGCGTCGGCGTGGCCAGGTCAATCCAGGCCTGTTGCGGATCGACGCTGGGCAGGGGCGTGCTGCAGGCACTGAGGGTGGCAAGGGCGAGGATCAACAGAAGTGGGCGCATGACGGAGGCCGAGTAAGCGAAAGGCCCTCAGCATAGCGCCGATCAATTGCGCTGGCAGCCCGCCGCCAGCAGGGTGTGCTGCTCATCAGCCAGCAGGTGGCGGTCCTGGGGGCGGCGTGAGGTCGATCCAGGCTTGCGCCGGGGCCGGTTCGGGCAGTCTGGCGCCGCCGGCGAAAGACAAGAGTGCGGCCGTCGGCAGCAACACGCACGTGGCGAAACTCCAGGTTGGCGAGATAGTCTTGCGGGCAGACTCTCTGTGGATGATTCCAATTGAATAGGCCGCGTTCAAGCCATGGGTTACTTGATCCTCTTTTGCGCTTTTTGTTTGCGGCCCTGACGCTTTTGCTGCTCAACGGTTGCAGCAGCGTTGCGTACTACAGCCAGTTGGCCAGCGGCCAGATGCACCTGTTGCGGGCTCGCACGCCGGTGGCCCAGGTGGTCGCCGACCCCACCCGCGACCCGACCCTGCGGGCCCATCTGGCCCAGTCGCAACGGGCCCGTAGCTTTGCCAGCCAGCATCTGCACCTGCCGGATAACAACAGCTACCGGCTGTACGTCGACATCGGCCGGCCCTATGTGGTGTGGAACGTGTTCGCTACCCCGGAGTTTTCCCTGAGCCCGCAGACCCATTGCTTCCCCATTGCCGGTTGCGTGGCCTACCGCGGCTACTACAGCCAGGGCGCCGCCCGGGGCGAGGCGGCGCTGCAGCGGCAAAAAGGCATGGACGTGGCGATCGGCGGGGTGGAGGCCTATTCGACCCTGGGCTGGTTCGATGACCCGATCATCAGTTCGATGATGCATTGGGGCGATGAGCGCCTGGCGACCCTGATCTTCCATGAGCTGGCGCACCAGCGCTTCTATGTGAAGGACGACACCGAGTTCAATGAGTCCTTCGCCACTTTCGTCGAGCAGGAAGGCACTCGCCAGTGGCGGGCCTATCGTGGGTTGCCGCCCCAGGACAACGCTGATGTCCGTCAACGGGATCAGTTCATCCAGCTGTTGCTGGATGCTCGCAAACGCCTGGAGCAGTTGTATGCCCAACCCTTGTCCGCCGAGCAGATGCGCCAGCGCAAGGCCCAGGAGTTCGAGGTGCTGCGCCGGGATTATCGGCAGCTGCGGGACCGCGAGTGGGCCGGTTCCAAGCGCTATGACGCCTGGATCAACGCACCGTTGAACAACGCCCGGCTGCTGCCCTTCGGTCTGTACGACCAATGGGTGCCGGCGTTTGCCGCGCTGTTCAAGGAGGTCAATGGCGACTGGCCGGCGTTCTTCCTTGCAGTGGAGAAACTGGGGCGCCTGCCGGCCGAGCAGCGCAAGGCTGATTTGCTCAGGCTGCAGAGCGCCTTATCCGCCAAGCCGGCTTCCACCCCTGACCTGTAGGCGCCGGCTTGCCGGCGGACAGCGGTTCTAACGCTGCATAAACGCCTGATGCAACTCGGCCAGCGTCTCAAAGTGATAGGCCGGAGCTTCGGCACTCAGCTCCTCACGGCTGCCGAATCCATACCCCACCGCCGCCGCATCCAAGCCATTGCGCTTGGCGCCGATCAGGTCGTGCTTGCGATCGCCGATCATCAGGGTGCTGGCCGGGTCCAGCTGTTCCTGCTCCAGCAAATGGGCGATCAGCTCCACTTTGTCGGTGCGGGTGCCGTCCAGTTCGCTGCCGTAGATCACCTTGAAGTGGCGGGCGAAGTCGAAGTGGCGGGCGATTTCCCGGGCGAACACCCAGGGCTTGGAGGTGGCGATGTACAGCTGGCGCCCTTGCCCGCCGAGGGTTTCCAGCAGCGGCGCGACCCCGTCGAAGACCCGGTTCTCATACAGGCCGGTGACCTTGAAGCGTTCGCGATAGAAGTTCACCGCCTCCCAGGCCCGGGCTTCGTCGAAACCGTAGAACTGCATGAAAGCCTGCAACAGCGGTGGGCCGATGAAGTGCTCCAGCCGGGTCAGGTCCGGCTCGTCGATCCCCAGCTTGCCCAGGGCGAACTGGATCGAGCGGGTAATGCCTTCGCGGGGATCGGTCAGGGTGCCGTCGAGGTCGAACAGGACGGTTTGGTAATGCATGGCAGTTCCTCGGCAGTCAGTAGCAGATCAGGGACGGTCGTAGCCTTCGGCCAGGTGCAGGTCCTTGAGCTTCACGTAGTTGGCGGCGCTGTAGGTGAAGAAGGCGCGCTCCTTGTCGGTCAGCGGACGCGCCTGCTTCACCGGGCTGCCGACGTAGAGAAAGCCGCTTTCCAGGCGCTTGCCCGGTGGCACCAGGCTGCCGGCGCCGACGATCACGTCGTCTTCCACCACCGAGCCGTCCATGACGATGCTGCCCATGCCGATCAGCACCCGGCTGCCGATGCGGCAACCGTGGAGCATGACTTTGTGGGCGATGGTCACGTCGTCGCCGATCAGCAGCGGGAAGCCGTCGGGGTTGAAGGGGCCGGCGTGGGTGATGTGCAGCACGCTGGCATCCTGCACGCTGGTGCGCGCGCCGATGCGGATGCGGTGCATGTCGCCGCGGATCACCGTCAGGGGCCAGACCGAGCTGTCGGCGCCGATCTCGACGTCGCCGATGACCACTGCCGAGTGGTCGACAAAGGCCCGTTCGCCCAGGCTCGGGGTGTGGTTCTGATAGCTGCGAATGGCCAAGTGCGAATGCCTCTCTGAGATTTATTAATGGGGGCTATAGCTGCGGTGGCTGCTCATTGTAATTAAGATGGTGCTACGTTTCCCTGCATGTTTCTTCCAGCCAAGGTGCCCACCGTGAGTGTGAACAACCCTCTTCTGCAGCCCTACGACCTGCCGCCGTTCTCGGCGATCCGCGCCGAGCATGTGCAACCGGCCATCGAACAGATCCTGGCTGACAACCGCGCCGCTATCGCTGAAATCCTCAAGACCCAAGCCACCCAGCCCACCTGGGCCGGTCTGGTATTGGCCATGGACGAGCTCAATGACCGCCTGAGCGCGGCCTGGAGCCCGGTCAGCCACCTCAACGCGGTGTGCAACAGCGCCGAACTGCGTGAAGCCTACGAGGCCTGTCTGCCGGCCTTGAGCGCCTACTCCACGGAAATGGGCCAGAACCGTGAGCTGTTCCAGGCCTTCGACGCCCTGGCCAAGAGCCCCGAAGCCGCCGGTTTCGACGTGGCGCAGAAAACCATCCTCGAACACTCCCTGCGGGACTTCCGCCTGTCGGGTATCGACTTGCCGCCCGAGCAGCAACAGCGCTACGCAGAGGTACAAAGCCGGCTCTCGGAGCTGGCCAGCCGTTTCTCCAACCAGTTGCTGGACGCCACCCAGGCCTGGACCAAGCACATCACCGACGAAGCGGCCCTGGCCGGCCTGACCGACTCGGCCAAGGCGCAGATGGCCGCCGCGGCCCAGGCCAAAGGCCTGGACGGCTGGCTGATCACCCTGGAATTCCCCAGCTACTACGCGGTGATGACCTACGCCCAGGACCGTGCCCTGCGTGAAGAGGTCTATGCCGCCTACTGCACCCGGGCGTCGGACCAAGGCCCTAACGCCGGTCAGAACGACAACGGCCCGGTGATGGAAGAGATCCTCGACCTGCGTCAGGAACTGGCCAAGCTCCTGGGCTTTGCCAGCTTTTCCGAGCTGAGCCTGGCCACCAAGATGGCCGAGTCCAGCGATCAGGTGCTGAGCTTCCTGCGGGACCTGGCCAAGCGCAGCAAACCCTTTGCCGCTCAGGACCTGGAACAGCTGCGCGCCTATGCCGCCGAACAGGGTTGCCCCGACCTGCAAAGCTGGGACAGCGGTTTCTATGGCGAGAAGCTGCGCGAGCAGCGTTACAGCGTGTCCCAGGAAGCCCTGCGCGCCTACTTCCCCATCGACAAGGTACTTGGCGGCCTGTTCGCCATTGTCCAGCGCCTGTACGGCATCGAGATTGCCGAGCAGCAGGGCTTCGACAGCTGGCACCCGGACGTGCGCCTGTTCGAAATCAAGGAAAACGGTCAGCACGTCGGCCGTTTCTTCTTCGACCTCTACGCCCGTTCCAACAAGCGTGGCGGTGCCTGGATGGACGGTGCTCGCGACCGTCGCCGCACCGTTGACGGTGTGTTGCAGAGCCCGGTGGCCAACCTGGTGTGCAACTTCACCCCGGCCGACAGCGGCAAGCCTGCACTCCTGACCCACGACGAAGTCACCACCCTGTTCCACGAGTTCGGCCATGGCCTGCACCACCTGCTGACCCGGGTCGAGCATGCCGGAGTCTCCGGGATCAATGGCGTGGCCTGGGACGCGGTGGAGCTGCCTAGCCAGTTCATGGAGAACTGGTGCTGGGAGCCGGAAGGCCTGGCACTGATCTCCGGTCACTATGAAACCGGCGAGCCGCTGCCCCAGGACCTGCTGCAGAAGATGCTGGCGGCGAAGAACTTCCAGTCCGGGCTGATGATGGTGCGCCAGCTGGAATTCTCGCTGTTCGACTTCGAACTGCATGCCACCCACGGCGATGGCCGCAGCGTGCTGCAAGTGCTGGAAACCGTGCGTGACGAGGTCTCGGTGATGCGTCCGCCGGCCTACAACCGCTTCCCCAACAGCTTCGCCCACATCTTTGCCGGCGGTTATGCCGCGGGTTACTACAGCTACAAGTGGGCGGAAGTGCTGTCGGCCGATGCCTTCTCCAAGTTCGAGGAAGACGGCGTGCTCAACCCGGCCACCGGGCGCGCGTTCCGCGAGGCGATCCTGGCCCGTGGCGGCTCCCAGGAGCCGATGGTGCTGTTTGTCGATTTCCGCGGACGGGCGCCGTCGATTGACGCACTCTTGCGCCACAGCGGCCTCAGCGAGGACGCGGCAGCATGAGTGACGCACCCGTGAAGACCAAGAAACGCTTTATCGCCGGGGCGGTATGCCCGGCGTGCAGTGAGCAGGACAAGCTGATGATGTGGAGTGAGGACGACGTACCCCATCGCGAGTGCGTGGCCTGTGGCTACTCCGACACCCTCAACGAGCAGGGCCTGTCGGTGCCCAAGGAACTCGGGACCCGGGTCAACAGCGCGACGCCCAAGGTGGCCGACACCAAGGTGCAATCGGTGCAGTTCTTCCCCAACCCCAAGTTGAAGAAAAAAACCGACTGACCACGCCAGACAAAGCCGGCTCCCTGGTAGGAGCCGGCTTGCCGGCAAAGCGATTCGCCCCCCTTCCTTCGCCCCGTGGGCTTTGGCGAGCCAGCTCGCTCCTACGCGGCCCCCTGACCCCCCACCGTTTCGAACCAGCTTTTCACCGAACAGGTGGCGAACACACGGGTGCTGCAGCCGCCATTGGCCAGCAAAGCCCCGTGAGCCAACTGTCATGGAAACCTGAAGCTGATACGTAATTTTCCGCCGCTTCTGATCTTTTTTTCGCCTGAAACGGTTCATCCAAATGCTTAGCCTGCTACCATTTGTAACCAAATTTTGCTGATGTACTCATAAAAACCGGGCCTTGCCCGGCCTTCTGCGTTGCCAAAACACAAAGTCGCGCCATGACGCGGCTGACCTTTCCATCAATGCCTGATGAGGTGCACCCATGTCTGATCAAGATCGAGACAACCCGCGGCGTGAGTTTTTGCGTAAATCCTTGACCTTGATCCCTGTGGTCACTGTCGCCAGTACCGGCCTGGGCAGTTCCATGCTGGCGGCCGCGCCCGAGACGGCCGTCGCTGCCAGGCCGGCGGCGCCGAGCAAGCTGCCCAGCGGCAGCCAGAACTATGAGCCCAGTTACTTCAGCGCCGAAGAGTGGGCCTTCATCAAGGCGGCGGTGGAACGCCTGATCCCGGCGGACGAAATGGGGCCAGGTGCCCTGGAAGCCGGGGTGCCGGAGTACATCGACCGCCAAATGAACACCCCCTACGCCGCCGGCGCCCTGTGGTACATGCAAGGCCCGTTCAAGGCCGACGCCGCACCGGAGATGGGTTGGCAGAGCAAGCTGGTGCCCAAAGACATCTATCGCCTGGGCATTGCCGCTGTGGATGCATGGTGCAAAGACCTCAAGGGTCAAGTTTTTGCTGCGCAAGACAGCGCTACCCGAGACGCTTTGCTCAAGCAGCTGGAAGCCGGAACCCCGCAGTTCGAGGCGCTCCCGGCCAAGCTTTTCTTCAATCTGCTGCTGCAAAACACCAAGGAAGGCTTCTTCAGTGATCCGATCCACGGTGGCAATAAAGGCCTGGTGGGCTGGACCCTGATCGGCTTTCCCGGCGCGCGCGCCGATTTCATGGATTGGGTGGAGCGCAACGAGCAATACCCCTTCCCGGCAGTATCGATTCGCGGCCAGAGGGCTTGAGCATGGCAACAGTGATGAAGAAGGTCGACGCGGTGATCGTCGGTTTCGGCTGGACCGGCGCGATCATGGCCAAGGAGCTGACCGAAGCCGGGCTCAACGTGCTGGCGCTGGAGCGCGGGCCAATGCAGGACACCTACCCTGACGGCAGTTATCCCCAGGTGATCGACGAGCTCACCTACAGCGTGCGCAAGAAACTCTTCCAGGACATTTCCAAAGAAACGGTGACCATTCGCCACAGCGTCAACGATGTGGCCCTGCCCAACCGGCAACTCGGCGCCTTCCTGCCGGGCAACGGCGTGGGCGGCGCCGGCCTGCACTGGTCTGGCGTGCACTTTCGCGTCGACCCCATCGAACTGCGCATGCGCAGTCATTACGAAGAGCGCTACGGCAAGCATTTCATCCCCAAGGACATGACCATCCAGGACTTCGGCGTCAGCTACGAAGAGCTGGAGCCGTTCTTCGACTTCGCGGAAAAGGTCTTCGGCACCTCGGGCCAGGCCTGGACCGTGAAGGGCCAGTTGGTGGGCGACGGCAAGGGCGGCAACCCTTATGCGCCGGATCGCTCGGACCACTTCCCCCTGGAGTCGCAGAAAAACACCTATTCCGCACAGCTGTTCCAGAAAGCCGCCCATGAAGTGGGCTACAAGCCCTACAACCTGCCGTCGGCCAATACCTCAGGGCCTTACACCAACCCTTATGGCGCGCAAATGGGCCCGTGCAATTTCTGCGGCTTCTGCAGTGGCTACGTTTGCTACATGTATTCCAAGGCCTCGCCCAACGTGAACATCCTGCCGGCCCTCAAGCCGCTGCCGAATTTCGAGTTGCGCCCCAACGCCCACGTGCTCAAGGTCAACCTCGACAGCAGCAAGACCCGCGCCACGGGCGTCACCTATGTCGACGGCCAGGGCCGGGAGATCGAGCAGCCGGCGGACCTGGTGATCCTCGGCGCCTTCCAGTTGCACAACGTGCGCCTGATGCTGCTGTCGGGTATCGGCAAGCCCTACGACCCGATCAGCGGCGAAGGCGTGGTGGGCAGGAACTTCGCCTACCAGAACATGGCCACCATCAAGGCTTACTTCGACAAGGACGTGCACACCAACAACTTCATCGGCGCCGGCGGCAACGGCGTGGCGGTGGACGACTTCAACGCCGACAACTTCGACCACGGCCCGCACGGCTTCGTCGGCGGCTCGCCGATGTGGGTCAACCAGGCCGGGAGCCGGCCGATCGCCGGCACCTCGAACCCGCCGGGCACCCCGACTTGGGGCAGCGCCTGGAAGAAGGCCACTGCCGATTACTACACCCACCAGGTATCCATGGACGCCCACGGCGCGCATCAGTCCTACCGTGGCAACTACCTGGATCTGGACCCGGTGTACCGCGATGCCTATGGCTTGCCTCTGCTGCGGATGACCTTCGACTGGCAGGAAAACGACATCAAGATGAACCGTTTCATGGTCGAGAAGATGGGCAAGATCGCCGAGGCGATGAATCCCAAGGCCATTGCCCGACTGGGCAAGCAGGTGGGGGAGCACTTCAACACCGCGTCCTACCAGACCACGCACCTGAACGGTGGCGCGATCATGGGCACCGACCCCAAGACCAGTGCCCTGAACCGCTACTTGCAGAGCTGGGACGTGCACAACGTCTTCGTTCCCGGGGCTTCGGCCTTCCCCCAGGGCCTGGGCTACAACCCCACCGGCCTGGTGGCGGCGCTGACCTACTGGTCGGCCCGGGCGATCCGCGAGCAGTACCTGAAAAACCCCGGCCCACTGGTTCAGGCATAAGGAGCGATGACCATGAAAGCACTCGTTATCGCTACCCTGGCGCTGCTGGGCAGCGCCTCTGTCAGCGCCGCCGAAGTGGATCAGCAGGCCCTGGTGAAGCAGGGCGAGTACCTGGCCCGTGCCGGTGACTGCGTGGCCTGCCACACCGCCAAGGACGGCCAGCCTTTCGCTGGCGGGCTACCGATGGAAACCCCCATCGGGGTGATCTATTCCACCAACATCACCCCGGACAAGACCGGCATCGGCGACTACAGCTTCGAGGACTTCGACCAGGCCGTGCGCCATGGCGTGGCCAAGGACGGCAGCACCCTGTATCCGGCCATGCCCTTCCCGTCCTATGCCCGGGTCAGCGACGCCGACATGCAGGCGCTGTACGCCTACTTCATGAAAGGCGTGGCCCCGGTGGTCAGGGACAACCAGGACAGCGACATTCCCTGGCCCCTGAGCATGCGCTGGCCGCTGTCGATCTGGCGCTGGATGTTCGCCCCGAGCGTGGAGACCCCGGCGCTCGCGACCGGCAGCGATCCGGTGATCAGCCGCGGTGCCTATCTGGTGGAGGGCCTGGGCCACTGTGGCGCCTGCCACACGCCCCGGGCCCTGACCATGCAAGAGAAGGCCCTGAGCGCCAGCGACGGCAGTGCTTTCCTGTCCGGCAGTGCGCCGCTGGAGGGCTGGATCGCCAAGAGCCTGCGCGGTGACCACAAGGATGGCCTGGGCAGCTGGAGCGAAGAGCAGCTGGTGCAGTTCCTCAAGACCGGCCGCAGCGATCGCAGTGCGGTGTTCGGCGGCATGAGCGATGTGGTGGTGCACAGCATGCAGTACATGAGCGAGGCCGACCTGACGGCTATTGCCCGCTACCTCAAGTCGCTGCCGGCCAATGATCCCAAGGATCAGCCGCACTCGTATGACCAGCAGGTGGCCGAGGCCCTGTGGAAAGGTGACGACAGCCAGCCCGGCGCGGCGGTGTACATCGACAACTGCGCAGCCTGCCATCGCACCGACGGCCAGGGCTACACCCGGGTGTTCCCGGCGCTGGCGGGCAATCCGGTGCTGCAATCGGCGGATGCCACCTCGCTGATTCACATCGTGCTCAAGGGCGGCACCTTGCCGGCCACCCACAGCGCGCCGTCGACCTTCACCATGCCGCCTTTCGCCTGGCGCCTGTCGGACCAGGAGGTGGCCGATGTGGTCAACTTCATCCGCGGCAGCTGGGGCAACCAGGCGTCGGCGGTGAAGGCCGGGGACGTGGCGGCGTTGCGCAATGGCGACCTGCAGAGCACGTCCAACGATGATTTGGGGCCGTTCACTGGTCGCTAGCGTCGAGGCCGGCGCCCGCTGCGGGCGTCGGTCCGGTGGTGGCTGTTCAGTCCTGGGTGAAGCGCTGGATGCCCAAGCGGCTTTCCAGTTGATAGCCGGCGATGCAGTCCGCCAGTCCGGCGTTCATCAGGTCTTCCCAGCTGGCGGGGAGCAGGCCGATGCCATCGTGGTGGGCGCTCCAGCGCACCGCGGCGAACTTCGGGTCCGCTTCATCGAAAGGTTGCTGGTCGTTCACTGTGGCCTTTTCGATGTCCTGGGTGCATAGCTCGAATTCGCAGGCCAGGCCCCAGAGCTGGCCATCGGGCGCCCTGACGATGATCAGGTCGGCGCCTTGTTCGTAGCTGGGGAGGTAGGCATCCGCTGCATAGAAGATCTTTTCCAGCCTGCCAGGTGTCCTGGGCATGTTTGCGCTCCTGTTCTTTGAGCCTGCCTTATACCCCAACGCCACAAACCTGTAGGAGCCGGCTTGTCGGCGAAGGTGCGGCCTGTGTCGCGCCGGGGAGCGTTCACTTGCGGGGGGTGGGTTTCGGTCCGGCGGTGCTGGTCTGATAAATCCGGCTCCATTACTGTGTATACATACAGTAATGGAGCGCTCCCATGTTCACCCCCCTGCCTCCCCGTGGTCGCGGTACCGCGAGCAATCCGCACAATCGTTTCGCGCCCAATCGTTCGGTGGCCGAGGACGACGGCTGGTACCAGGAAGTGCCGCTGACCCAAGGCACCGAGGTGCGTTTTGAAACGGCGAAATCCATCATTACCCGCAACACCTCGCCTGACCTGCCCTTCGATCGCTCGATCAACCCCTATCGCGGCTGTGAGCACGGCTGCATCTATTGCTACGCGCGGCCCAGCCATGCCTATTGGGATATGTCCCCGGGGCTGGATTTTGAAACCAAGCTGATCGCCAAGAGCAACACCGCCGCGCTGCTGGAGCAGCAACTGTCCAAGCCCGGCTATCGCTGTGCCCCGATCAACCTGGGGTCCAATACCGACCCCTACCAGCCCATCGAGCGTGAGCAGCAACTGACCCGACGCACCCTGGAAGTGCTGCTGCGCTATCGGCATCCGGTGACCATCGTCACCAAGGGCTCGCTGATCCTGAGGGACCTGGACCTGCTGGTCGAACTGGCCCGGCAGCGGCTGGTGGCGGTGATGATCAGCCTGACCACCCTGGACGATGAGTTGAAGCGCATTCTCGAACCCCGGGCGGCGGCGCCCAAGGCGCGTTTGCGGGCGATCCGGGTGATGCGTGAAGCGGGCGTTCCGGTGGGGGTGCTGTGTTCGCCGATGATCCCGATGATCAACGACAGCGAGCTGGAAAGCCTGCTCAGCGAGGCCCATGCCGCCGGGGCGCAGAGCGCGGCCTACATGATGCTGCGCCTGCCCCTGGAGGTGGCGCCGCTGTTCGAGGAGTGGCTGGCGGCGCATTACCCGCAGCGGGCCGCCCATGTGCTCAGCCTGATCCGCCAGAGCCGGGGTGGTGAGCTCTACGACAGCCGTTTCGGCAGCCGCATGCGCGGTGAGGGGCCCTTCGCCGACCTGTTGGCCCAGCGTTTCGCCAAGGCGCTCAAGCGCCTGGGGCTCGATCGGCGCGCGGGCTTCGATCTTGATTGCTCGGCCTTCTGTCCGCCGGGGGGGCAGATGTCGTTGCTGTGAGAAGCATTGGCCTATGGTTGCCTAGCGGACGTTGCTGACGGAGGTTCGCTGGTCACCTTTTGACATCGCCCATAGTGGCGTTCTAGAGCGTTCCATTCAGTTTGAGTTAAGTTTTTAGCGCTACCTTGCCCATCAAGTGACCGACGGGTCGCGGTCGGCGCCCCGGTTATTTTTTAATCGATTACTGGCGTCGTGCCGGATAATTCTGGAAAATTCACCAAATCCGACAGAGAGGCTGAATCATGAGTGACAAGGATAAACAGCCGTTGGCTGCGTCGGCTCCCGCACCCACCGAGGTTGCCGAAACCGCCGATGCAGCGCTGCAGCATATCGTTGACGGCTTTTTGCATTTTCATCATGAAGTCTTCCCGCAGCAGGAAGAACTGTTCAAGAAACTCGCCACCGCCCAGCGGCCACGGGCGATGTTCATTGCTTGCGCGGATTCGCGCATCGTTCCCGAACTCATTACCCAGAGCTCTCCCGGCGACCTGTTCGTGACCCGCAACGTGGGCAACGTGGTGCCGCCCTATGGGCAGATGAACGGGGGTGTTTCCACGGCGATCGAATACGCGGTGCTGGCCCTTGGGGTGCACCACATCATCGTCTGCGGGCACTCGGACTGCGGCGCCATGCGCGCGGTGCTCAATCCGCAAAGCCTGGAGAAAATGCCTACGGTCAAGGCCTGGCTGCGGCATGCCGAAGTGGCGCGGACCATGGTCCACGAGAATTGCGATTGCGCCGATGAATCCTCCAGCATGCATGTGCTGACCGAGGAGAACGTCATCGCCCAGTTGCAGCATCTGCGCACCCACCCTTCGGTGGCTTCGCGCATGGCCAACGGCCAATTGTTCATCCATGGCTGGGTCTACGACATCGAGACCAGTTCGATCAAGGCCTACGACGCGGACAAGGGCTGTTTCCTGCCGCTCGATGGCACTCATCCGATCCCCGTGGCGACGCCCAAAGCGCGCTTCTAATCCCGCCTAAATACACCTGAGTGGTTGTAGCCAGGGCCGCCGTTTGGCGGTCCGGCTTTGCCACGCCTGAACAAAAGTCAGGAGAACTGTCATGCGTGCAGCACAGTTGAAAAGTGTCCTGCCACGGGAGCTGCTGGCTTCGGTGGTGGTGTTTCTGGTGGCCCTGCCCCTGTGCATGGGAATCGCCATTGCCTCGGGCCTGCCGCCAGCCAAGGGCCTGATCACCGGGATCATCGGCGGGCTGGTGGTGGGCTGGTTGGCGGGCTCGCCCTTGCAGGTCAGCGGTCCGGCTGCCGGGCTGGCGGTGCTGGTGTTCGAACTGGTGCGCCAGCACGGTGTGGCCATGCTCGGGCCGATCCTGCTGTTGGCCGGGCTGCTGCAATTGTTGGCCGGGCGTCTGCGCCTGGGGTGCTGGTTCCGGGTCACGGCGCCGGCGGTGGTCTACGGCATGCTGGCGGGGATTGGTGTGTTGATCGTGCTGTCCCAGGTGCATGTGATGCTCGATGCCGCGCCCCAGGCCTCGGGGCTGGCTAACCTTGTCGGTTTCCCTCAGGCGCTGGCCCAGGCCTTGCCGAGCCTGGGTTGGCAGGCGGGCTTGCTGGGGTTGTCGACCATCGCGCTGATGTGGGGGTGGGACAAGTGGCGGCCACAATCGCTGCGCTTCATTCCGGGGGCGTTGCTGGGTGTGGGCCTGGCGACTCTGGCCAGCCTGGTCCTGGCCCTGGAGGTGAAGCGGGTCGAGGTGCCGGCCAACCTGAGTGAGGCCATCGACTGGCTACGCCCAGCCGACCTGCTCAATCTGGCGGACCCCAACCTGTTGATCGCGGCCTTCGCCGTGGCCTTCATTGCCAGCGCCGAGACCTTGCTGTCTGCCGCTGCGGTGGATCGCATGCACAGCGGCGTGCGTTCGGACTTCGACCGTGAACTGTCGGCCCAGGGCGTGGGCAATATGCTCTGCGGCCTGCTTGGGGCCTTGCCGATGACCGGGGTCATCGTGCGCAGTTCGGCCAACGTCCAGGCCGGGGCCCAGACCCGTTTCTCGACGATCTTCCATGGTCTGTGGCTGCTGGGTTTCGTGTTGCTGCTGTCCAGCGTGCTGCAGAGCATTCCGGTGGCGAGCCTGGCCGGGGTGCTGGTCTACACCGGCTTCAAGCTGGTGGACCTCAAGGTGTTTCGCGGCCTGGGGCGCTACGGGCGGATGCCGATGTTGACCTACGCGGTGACGGCCCTGGCGATTGTCTTCAGCGATCTGCTGACCGGGGTGCTGATAGGTTTTGCCCTGACGCTGGCCAAGCTGGCGTTCAAGGCCTCGCGCTTGAAGATCAGCCTGATCGACCTTCCCGCCGCCGGCGAGATGGAACTGCGTCTGATGGGGGCCGCGACCTTTCTCAAAGTGCCGGCCCTGACTCGGGTTCTGGCGAGCATTCCACCGGCGACGACGGTGCATGTGCCTCTCAACCACCTCAGTTACATCGATCACGCCTGCCTGGAGCTGCTGGAGGAATGGACTCGGGCCAATCAGGCCAAGGGGTCGCGGTTGATGATCGAGGCGCGGGGCTTGAAGCGACGCCTGGAAGGACGCTTGAGCAGTGGTGGTGGGATTGGAGTGGCGTCAGCAAGAAGTTGATGGCAGCAGGGAATGGGCTGCCCCCTTCGCCACAAGGCTCGTTGCGAGCCTTGCTGGCGAGGAGTGGGTTCAGGCGGCGGGCTGGTCGAGCTCTAGCTCCACGCCCAGCTGGCGTGACAGGCAGGGCCAGCGTTTCCAGGCGGCCTCGGTGTCCGGGCTGTTGAGTTTGTCGCGGTAGGCTTCCACTGATTCCAGGGCGAAGCTTTCTTCGTCGAGCATGGCGTCGACCGCGTGGTGTACCGCTTCGTCCAGCTGGTTGGCGAAGGTTTCACCGATCAGTTGGTGGGCGATGAGGTTGGCGACCGTCATGTCCAGGGGGATCAGTGGACGGCCGAAGTGCTTGATGTACAGATCGTTGACCTCTTCCACCAGGCGCAGTGCCAGGTAGGCTTCGTCCAGCAGGCTGTCGAGGCCGACGTGGCCGTCCATGATGGCCGGCGGCTGGAGGAAGAATTGCTCGGCGATCTTCAGTACAGGCTTGATCTGCGATTCGATGCCGGCTTCACGGGCCACCGCATTGGCGGCGTCCAGCAGGTCCGGAACCTGATCGATGTAGGCGCTGACGAAACGGGTCATGACGTCCTTGGCGTCGACTTCGGGCAGCTGGATGGCAGGGTGCAGGTGAGGCAGTTGCGTTTCCAACTGACGGGTCAGAAGGCCTGTGCTGGCTTCGTGTTGCCGGGCCAGTTGGATCTGCTCGCGCAATGCGGCGGTGTTCATGAAAACTCCAGGGAACAAGGGCAATTGAATAGGGAGAACATAAGTTAGCCTGCTTACGAAAATGCTTAAGACGCATTTGTCATAATTATTTCATGCTTAGACAGCGGGGTTATATCGTTCTGCCATCCCGGGCACTCGATCCCTTTTGTGCCGTGGCCTGCAAACCTCCTTTCCAGTGTTTCAGCTGATTTACGCCCTCGCGTTGCGAGGTCAGAGTCGCTGTCTATACTCGCCATTGTATGAAGTTAGCTGATGACGCCCGACTGCAAATGCAGCGAGGCCCGGCCGGTTTAAGTTCGTAGTCTAGGCAGCCGCTCCCTTGCCGCAGGTGTTAAGCCGGCGGGATAACAAGAACGATAAGGGGAACCCGCAATGATGCGACATCCACATGTCTGGATGGGCCTCCTGTTGTTGTCGATATTCAGCCAGGCGCAAGCCGCCTGGACGGTGAATATGACGCCTGGGGCTACCGAGATAAGCCACGCGGTATTCGACCTGCACATGACCATCTTCTGGATCTGTGTGGTGATCGGCGTCATCGTCTTCGGCGCGATGTTCTGGTCAATGATCGTTCACCGCCGCTCCACGGGCCAGGTCCCGGCCCGGTTCCACGAAAGCACCACCGTGGAAATCCTCTGGACCATCATCCCCTTCCTGATCCTGGTGGCCATGGCCGTCCCGGCGACGGCGACCCTGATCAAGATGTACGACACCAGCGAGCCGGACGTGGACATCCAGATCACCGGCTACCAGTGGAAGTGGCACTACAAATACCTCGGCCAGGATGTGGAGTTTTTCAGCAACCTGGCCACCCCCGCCGAGCAGATCCACAACAAGAGCGTCAAGGGCGAGCACTACCTGCTGGAAGTCGACCAGCCCCTGGTGCTGCCGGTGGGGGCCAAGGTGCGCTTCCTGGTGACCGCCGCCGACGTGATCCACTCCTGGTGGGTGCCGGCCTTTGCGGTCAAGCGTGACGCCATCCCGGGGTTCGTCAACGAAGCCTGGACCCGGGTCGACAAGCCCGGTATCTACCGTGGCCAGTGCGCCGAGCTGTGCGGCAAGGACCACGGCTTCATGCCGATCGTGGTGGAGGTCAAGAGCCAGGCCGACTACGACACCTGGATGGGCGAGCGCAAGGCCGAGGCCGCCAAGCTCAAGGAGCTGACCAGCAAGGAATGGACCCTCGATGAGCTGGTGGCCCGTGGCGATAAGGTCTACCACACCGCTTGCGTCGCCTGTCACCAGGCGGAAGGCCAGGGCCTGCCGCCGATGTTCCCGGCCCTCAAGGGCTCGAAGATCGCCACCGGGCCCAAGGGCGATCACTTGAATATCGTCCTTCACGGCAAACCGGGGACTGCCATGGCGGCCTTCGGCAAGCAGTTGTCGGAAGTCGACATCGCCGCCGTCGTCACTTACGAGCGCAACGCCTGGGGCAACAACAAGGGCGACATGGTCACGCCAAAAGAAGTGCTGGCGCTGAAACAGGCGGAAAGCAAATGAGCCGGCTTATTGGGTATTTCCGCAACCGCTCGGGGTGCAGTGTCCCTGAGCGTCCAGCCCACCCGTTTGCAGGAGACAGGGCATGAGTGCAGTGATCGATGACCACGGCCACGCCGGCCATGATGACCACGCCCATGGTCCCGCCAAGGGCCTGATGCGCTGGGTACTGACCACCAACCACAAGGACATCGGCACCCTGTACCTGTGGTTCAGCTTCGCGATGTTCCTGCTGGGCGGCTCCTTCGCCATGGTGATCCGCGCCGAGCTGTTCCAGCCCGGGCTGCAGATCGTCGAGCCGGCGTTCTTCAACCAGATGACCACCATGCATGGCCTGGTGATGGTCTTCGGCGCGGTGATGCCGGCTTTCGTCGGCCTGGCCAACTGGATGATTCCGCTGATGATCGGCGCCCCGGACATGGCCCTGCCGCGGATGAACAACTTCAGCTTCTGGCTGTTGCCGGCGGCCTTCCTGATGCTGGTTTCGACGTTATTCATGCCCGGCGGCGGGCCGAACTTCGGCTGGACCTTCTACGCCCCGCTGTCCACCACCTACGCCCCGGAAAGCGTGACCTTCTTCATTTTCGCCATCCACCTGATGGGTATCAGTTCGATCATGGGGGCGATCAACGTGATCGCCACCATCCTCAACCTGCGTGCCCCGGGCATGACCCTGATGAAGATGCCGCTGTTCGTCTGGACCTGGCTGATCACCGCCTTCCTGCTGATCGCAGTGATGCCGGTGCTGGCCGGTTGCGTGACCATGATGCTGATGGATATTCACTTCGGCACCAGCTTCTTCAGTGCCGCCGGCGGCGGCGACCCGGTCTTGTTCCAGCACGTGTTCTGGTTCTTCGGTCACCCCGAGGTGTACATCATGATCCTGCCGGCCTTCGGCGCCGTCAGCTCGATCATCCCCACCTTCAGCCGCAAGCCGCTGTTCGGCTACACCTCGATGGTCTATGCCACCGGAGCCATTGCCTTCCTGTCGTTCATCGTCTGGGCGCACCACATGTTCGTGGTGGGCATCCCGCTGGTGGGCGAACTGTTCTTCATGTACGCCACCCTGCTGATTGCCGTGCCCACCGGGGTCAAGGTGTTCAACTGGGTGAGCACCATGTGGCAGGGCGCGCTGACGTTCGAGACGCCGATGCTGTTCGCCGTGGCCTTTGTCATTCTGTTCACCATTGGCGGCTTTTCCGGGTTGATGCTGGCCATCGCCCCGGCGGACTTCCAGTACCAGGACACCTACTTCGTGGTGGCGCATTTCCACTACGTGCTGGTGCCGGGGGCGATCTTCGGGATCTTCGCCTCGGCCTATTACTGGTTGCCCAAGTGGACCGGGTACATGTACGACGAAACCCTGGGCAAGCTGCACTTCTGGCTGTCCTTCGTCGGCATGAACATGGCCTTCTTCCCTATGCACTTTGTGGGTCTGGCGGGCATGCCGCGGCGGATTCCGGACTACAACCTGCAGTTCGCCGACTTCAACATGGTGTCCTCCATCGGCGCCTTCACCTTCGGCGCGACGCAGATCTTCTTCCTGTTCATCGTCATCAAGTGCATTCGCGGTGGCAAACCGGCCCCGGCCAAGCCGTGGGAAGGGGCCGAAGGGCTGGAGTGGAGCATTCCATCGCCGGCGCCGTACCACACCTTCGTCACGCCACCGGAAGTGAAATGAACAGCTGTGTTGTAGGAGCGAGCTTGCTCGCGAAGGCGCCAGAACCTGGTGCCCGGTTCGTCGGCAAGCCGGCTCCTACAGGTTCGGGAGGACGTTGAGATGGCCGAGATCTCGCTGAAGAAGCTGGTGACCCGCCTGTTGCTGGTGGTGGCGGCGATGTTCGTTTTCGGTTTTGCCCTGGTGCCGATCTACGACGTGATGTGCAAGGCCTTGGGCATCAATGGCAAGACCGGCGGGCAGTACGCGGACCAGGGGCAGCAGATCGACGCTTCGCGCCAGGTGCGGGTGCAGTTCCTGTCCACCAACGCCATCGACATGGTCTGGGAGTTCTATCCCAAGTCCGATGACATCGTGGTCCATCCGGGGGCGGTGAACGAGGTGGTCTTCATCGCCCGCAACCCCAGCGATCACCCGATGAGCGCCCAGGCCATCCCGAGCATCTCCCCCAGCAGCGCGGCCATGTATTTCCACAAGACCGAGTGCTTCTGCTTTACCCAGCAGGTGCTGCAGCCCGGGGAGAAGATCGAGATGCCGGTGCGTTTCATCGTTGACCGCGACATGCCCAAGGATGTGAAGCACCTGACGCTGGCTTACACGCTGTTCGATATCACCGCGCGTCATCCACCGGTGGCGGTTGCCGCCAAGACCGGTGGATAGACGATCTGGCGTGCCCGATAAGGAGAACAACCCATGGCGACTCATGAGCACTATTACGTTCCTGCCCAGAGCAAGTGGCCGATCATTGCGACGGTGGGCATGTTCGTCACCGTGTTCGGCCTGGCGACCTGGTTCAACGACCTCAAGGCGGCGCGCCCGGAATCCCATGGCCCGCTGATCTTTTTCGTCGGTAGCCTGCTGCTGGCCTACATGCTGTTCGGCTGGTTTGGCGCGGTGATCAAGGAAAGCCGCGCCGGCTTGTACAGTGCTCAGCTCGACCGCTCGTTCCGCTGGGGCATGAGCTGGTTCATCTTTTCCGAAGTGATGTTCTTCCTGGCCTTCTTCGGCGCGTTGTTCTATGTGCGACACCTGTCCGGGCCCTGGCTCGGCGGTGAGGGGAACAAGGGCATCGCCCATATGCTTTGGCCGAACTTCGAGTTCGTCTGGCCCCTGCTCAACAACCCCGATCCGAAACTCTTTCCATCGCCCACGGGCACCATCAGCCCCTGGGGCTTGCCGCTGCTCAACACCGTGCTGCTGGTCAGTTCCAGTGTCACCGTGACCATCGCCCACCATGCCCTGAAGAAAGGCCATCGTGGAGCGCTGAAGATCTGGTTGGCGCTGACCGTGCTGCTGGGTTGCGCCTTCCTCGGCTTCCAGGCCGAAGAGTACATCCACGCCTATCGCGAGCTGGGCCTGACGCTGGGCTCGGGGATCTACGGCGCCACCTTCTTCATGCTCACCGGTTTCCACGGCGCCCACGTGACCATCGGCACCTTGATCCTGTTCGTGATGCTGATGCGTGTCATGCGTGGGCATTTCGACGCCGAACATCAGTTCGGCTTTGAAGCGGCCAGCTGGTACTGGCACTTCGTCGATGTGGTGTGGATCGGCCTGTTCGTTTTTGTCTACGTGCTCTGAGGGCCTGCTGCGCCCTACCAGGGCGCGTGGGACACCAGCTGGCCGCTGAAGAAACCCCAGGCGATCAAGCCCACGGTGATTGCGGCCAGGCATACCCGAATACTCAAGGCGGTCACCAGGCGTTTGGATTGGCTGTCGTCCTTGACCAGAAAGAACAGGCCGCTGAACAGGCTGATAACCGTGGCAATCAGCATCAGGACGATGGCTGCTTTGAGCATGGTGGGACTCCGGGGGAAACGCGATGTACAGCAGTATAGCGAGTGGATTTCTCAGCCTTGCGGGCCGGTCATGAAAGGCTTCCGGCCGGGAGTCGTGCCGACCCTGGTGGTGCTGTTGTTGCTGCCTGCGCTGGTTTCCCTGGGCTTCTGGCAACTGAGCCGTGGCGAGCAGAAGCGCCAATTGCTGACCAGCTACGCCGAGCGCCGCGCGGCCGAGCCGGTGTCGCTGTTCGAGTTGCTGGCGGTCGAAGACCCGGCCTTTCGCCGGGTGCGCCTGCACGGTCATTTCGATGCCGAGCACAGCCTGCTGCTGGACAACCGCCTGCACGACGGCAAGGTCGGGGTCGAGCTGCTGCAACCCTTCCTCGATCAGGCCAGCGGGCGCTGGTTGCTGGTCAATCGTGGCTGGCTGCCCTGGCCGGATCGGCGCACGCCTGCGGCATTCAGCACCCCGGAGCAGAGCCTGAGTCTGGATGCCTGGGTCTACGTTTCTCCGGGCGCAGCGTTCCAACTGCAGGCCGACCCGGCGGCTGCGCGCTGGCCACGGTTGATCACCGCCGTGAACCCGGAGGCTCTCTGGGCCGAGCTTGGCCGCAGCGGCTTCAACCATGAAGTGCGTCAGGAGTCCGGTGCTGGCGCCTACCTGACCGCGTGGCCGGTGGTGGCCATGGGGCCGGAAAAACACCTGGGCTATGCCGTGCAGTGGTTCGCCATGGCCCTGGCCCTGCTGCTCCTCTATCTCTATTTCGGCTGGCACAACGCACGGGAGAACCGCCATGGGAACGGCCATGAATCCACCCAACATCTCTGACGCCCAGGTGCCCAACCGGCGCCGCGGCCGTTGGCAACTGATCCTGATCCTGCTGATGGTGATCGGTCCGATGATCCTCGCCACCGGCATGTACAAGCTGCAGTTCTGGGTGCCGGAAAGCCGCAGCTATCACGGTGAGCTGATTGGCAATGGCCAGACCCGGGCGCAGATCGGCGTGCAGTCCGAGGAGGCTCGCTGGCAGATTCTGGTCACGGCCCCCAAGGCGTGCGATGCCGATTGCCAGCAATTGGTGTACCTGGCGCGGCAGATTCAGGTGGCCCTGGGCCGCGATGCTTCGCGGGCCAGCCATGCCCTGGCCAGCGCCCAGCCGCTGAGCGCCGAATACCAAGCCAGGCTGCAGCGCGAGTACCCGCAGTTGCAACGCTACCCCCTGGACCTGGTGACCTATGCCAAAGGCGTCAACGACAAGGACGCGCCGCAGCTGTGGATCGTCGATCCCCACAGCAATCTGGTGTTGCGCTACGACGCTCGGGTCAAGGGCAAGGACCTGCTCAACGACCTGCGGCACCTGCTGAAACTGTCGAATATCGGATAAGGGCATCGTCATGGCCAAACCTGGATTTCGCCTCGCGTTGTTTGCCACTTTGCTGGCTCTGATCGTGGTGCTGCTGGGCGCCTACACCCGGCTGACACACGCGGGCCTGGGCTGCCCGGACTGGCCCGGCTGCTACGGTTTTATCAGCGTGCCGAACAGCGAAGCCCAACTGGCCCATGCCGAACTGCATTTTCCCGACACCCCGGTGGAAGCCCACAAGGGCTGGAACGAGATGATCCACCGCTATTTCGCCGGCACCCTGGGGCTGTTGATCGTGCTGCTGGCGGCCCGCGCCTGGACCCATCGCCGGCATCCCGGGCAGCCCCTGAAGCTGCCGCTGTTCCTGATGGTGGTGGTGTTTGCCCAGGCGGCCTTCGGCATGTGGACGGTCACCCTCAAGCTCTGGCCGCAAGTGGTCACCGCGCACCTGTTGGGGGGCTTTGCCACCTTGAGCCTCCTGTTCCTGCTGACCTTGCGCTTGTCCGGCGTGCTGCCGGCGCTGATTGTGCCGCGGCGCCTGCAGTACTGGGCAACGGCCGGGCTGGTGCTGGTGATCGGGCAGATCGCCCTGGGCGGCTGGGTCAGCTCCAACTACGCCGCCGTGGCCTGCATCGACCTGCCCACCTGCCATGGCCAGTGGTGGCCGAACATGGATTTCGCCAACGGCTTTCACCTGACCCAGCACATCGGCCCCAACTACCTGGGCGGACAATTGGACAGTGACGCCCGCACCGCCATCCACATGACCCACCGAGTGGGCGCGGTGCTGGTGACCCTGGTGTTGCTGGGGCTGGCCTGGCAACTCCGGCAAACCGGCATGACCCGCCTGGCCGGGCTGGTGCTGGTGGCGCTGGCGGCGCAGGTCAGCCTGGGCATCAGCAACGTGCTGTTCCATTTGCCCCTGCCGGTGGCGGTGGCGCACAACGCCGGGGGCGCGGCGCTGTTGCTGACCCTGGTGCTGGTCAACTATCACGCCCGTACCAGCCTGGTGCAGGCCCGGGATCGCCTGCCCCTGGGCTGGCGCCTCAGCCCGCGCAAACAGATGGCGGGCCCCATCACCATCAAAGGAGAGATGCCATGGCGACTCTGATCAGCGAACGTCAGCATCCCCAGGCCATCTGGCGCGATTACCTGGAACTGACCAAACCCAAGGTGGTGGTGCTGATGCTGATCACCTCCCTGGTGGGCATGTTCCTCGCCACCCGCGCGGGGGTGCCGTGGACGGTGCTGGTGTTCGGCAACCTGGGCATTGCCCTGTGTGCGGGTGGCGCGGCGGCGGTGAACCATGTGGTGGATCGACGCATCGACGCGCTGATGGCCCGGACCCACAAACGGCCCCTGGCCCAAGGCCGGGTTTCACCCCGGGCGGCCTTGGCGTTCGCCCTGTGCCTCGCGTTGGCCGGGCAAGCGCTGCTGCTGGCGTTCACCAATCCGCTCACGGCCTGGCTGACCCTGGCGTCCTTGCTGGGCTACGCGGTGGTCTACACCGGCTTTCTGAAACGCGCGACGCCGCAGAACATCGTGATCGGCGGGCTGGCCGGTGCGGCGCCGCCGCTGCTGGGCTGGGTTGCTGCTACCGGGCACTTGAGCGCCGAGCCGCTGCTGCTGGTGCTGATCATTTTCGCCTGGACCCCGCCGCACTTCTGGGCCCTGGCCATCCATCGCAAGGAGGAATACGCCAAGGCCGATATCCCGATGCTGCCGGTGACCCACGGTGAGCACTACACCAAGGTGCACATCCTGCTCTATACCTTTGCCCTGCTGGCGGTGAGCCTGCTGCCCTATGCCATCCACATGAGCGGCGTGCTGTACCTGGTGTGCGCTTTGCTTCTGGGCGGGCGCTTCCTGCAATGGGCCTGGGTGCTGTACCGTGGCACTCGGCCGCACGCGGCGATCAACACCTTCAAGTACTCTATTTATTACTTGTTCCTGCTGTTCATCGCCCTGCTCGTAGACCACTACCTATTGTTGAACCTATGACTCGAACTCAGAAAACCGTCTTTATTCTCGTTGCGCTGGTGGCCCTTATCCTGGGGCTGACCGTCAACAAAGTACTGTCCGGCAAGGGTCAGGGCGATCCCACCGCATTGATCGACGCCGGCATCATCCTCCTGCCCCAGAGCCGTACGCTGCCTGCGGTGAAGATGCTCGACCAGGACGGCCAGCCCGTGGTGATCGATGAGTTGAAGGGCAAGTGGTCGCTGCTGTTCTTCGGCTACACCTTCTGCCCGGACATCTGCCCCACCACCCTGGCCCAACTGCGGCAGATCAAGAGTGAGCTGCCCAAGGAGGCGGTGGACAAGCTGCAGGTGATTCTGGTCAGCGTCGACCCCAACCGCGATACGCCGCAGCAGCTCAAGCAGTACCTGGGCTACTTCGACAAGGACTTCAAGGGCCTGACCGCCGCCTCGGTGGAAGACCTGCAGAAGCTGGCCAACGCGGTGAGCATTCCCTTCATTCCGGCGGACACCAGCAAGCCCAACTACACCGTGGACCACAGCGGCAACCTCGCGGTGATCGGTCCGGACGGCCACCAGCGTGGCTTTATCCGCGCACCGTTGAACAACCAGAAGCTGGTGGCCCAGTTGCCGGTGATGTTGCAGCGCCAATAACGCGGCATGCTTGAACCGCTGAACCGCTGAACCGCTGAACCGCTGAACCGCTGAACCGCTGAACCGCTGAACCGCTGAACCGCTGAACCCTGTAGCCGCTGCCGCTGCCGCTGCCGCAGGCTGCGATCGGCCTCGAAGAGGACGCGTGCTTGAGGCCCTCGGAAGGCGCTTTGCGCCTTATCGCAGCCTTCGGCAGCGGTTACAAACAAAACGGGGCGCCCAAGGCGCCCCGTTTGTATTTCTGCAACCGATCAGAACGCTGGCAGTACGGCGCCTTTGTACTTCTCGAGAATGAATTGCTTCACTTCTGGGCTGTGCAGGGCGGCGACCAGTTTCTTCATGGCGTCCGAGTCCTTGTCGTCAGGACGGGCGACCAGGATGTTCACGTAAGGCGAATCCTTGCCTTCGATCACCAGGGCATCCTTGGAAGGGTCCAGCTTGGCCTGCAGGGCGTAGTTGGTGTTGATCAGGGCCAGGTCGACCTGAGTCAGCACGCGGGGGATGGTGGCGGCTTCCAGTTCGCGGAACTTCAGGTCCTTGGAGTTCTCGGTGATGTCCTTGATGGTGGCCAGGATGTTGTTGGAATCCTTGAGCTTGATCAGGCCGGCCTTGTCCAGCAGCAACAGGGCGCGACCGCCGTTGGTGGCGTCGTTGGGGATCACCACGGTGGCGCCGCCTGGCAATTCGGAGAGTTGCTTGTATTTGCTGGAGTAGGCGCCCAGGGGTTCCAGGTGCACGCCGGCCACGCTCACCAGCTTGGTGCCCTTGGCCTTGTTGAACTCATCCAGGTATGGCTGGTGCTGGAAGAAGTTGGCGTCCAGGCGTTTTTCGGCCACTTGCACGTTGGGCTGCACGTAGTCGGTGAAGACCTTGACCTTCAGGTCCACGCCTTCTTTGGCCAGGGCCGGTTTGACGAATTCCAGGATCTCGGCGTGGGGCACCGGTGTGGCGGCCACGGTCAGGGTTTCGGCGGCGTGCGCGGAGAACGCGGCAACGGCTGCGAAAGCGACGAGTAGTTTTTTCATCGAACAAGCTCCTTGTAAGTCGCCCGACCCCGGGCGCCTGCCGGCCGGGGCCGGCGATTGCAATTATTTGCGGGAAAAGTGCACCACCAGCTTATCGCCAACGGTTTGCAGAACCTGAACCAACACAATCAGCATCACCACGGTCACCACCATCACATCGTCCTGGAAACGCTGGTAACCATAACGAATGGCCAGGTCACCGAGGCCGCCTGCGCCCACGACACCGGCCATGGCGGTGTAGCCGACCAGGGCGATGGCGGTGACCGTGATCGCCGCGATGATACCGGGGCAGGCCTCGGGCAGCAGGGCGTTCATGATGATCTGCCGGGTCGTGGCGCCCATGGCCTGGGTGGCCTCGATAATGCCGCGATCCACTTCACGCAGAGCGGTTTCTACCAAGCGCGCGAAGAAGGTGGAAGCGCCCACCACCAGCGGAGGGATGGCGCCCGCCACACCCAGGGAGGTGCCCGTGATGAGGATAGTGGTCGGAATCATCACGATCAGCAGGATGATGAACGGCAGCGAGCGGATGGCGTTGACCACAAAGCCCAGGATCGAATAGACATTTTTCTGTTCCAGCAACTGCCTTGGGCTGCACAGGAACAGCAAGACCCCCAGCGGCAGGCCGACCAGTACGGTGAATACCAGGGACGTGCTGAGCATGACCATGGTGTCGCTGGCCGCCACTCCGATATCGGCCCAGTCAACGTTGTCGAAGTAATGCAGTAAGCCGCTCATTAGCGCAGCACCTCCATGTGGACATCCGCCGCGGTGAAGCGGGCGAAGGCCGCTTCCATGTCACCGCCGGTGATGGCCAGGGTCAGTTGCCCGTAAGGGGTGTCTTTGATGCGGTCGATGCGTCCGGCGAGGATGCTGTAGTCGACCCCGGTCTCCCGGGCCACAGTGCCCAGCAGCGGTGCGTAGGTGGAATCGCCCTGGAAAGTCAGGCGCACGATACGCCCCGGGACGTGGGCGAAGTCGTCGCGTTGCTCGTTCTCGTCGATCTGCTCGTCTTCCTGGACGAAGCGTTTGGTGGTCGGGTGCTTGGGGTGCAGGAACACCTCGGCCACCGAGCCCTGTTCGACGATCTGGCCGGCGTCCATGACCGCCACTTGGTCACAGACGCGACGGATTACGTCCATTTCGTGGGTGATCAGAACGATGGTCAGGTTCAGCTCGCGATTGATCTCGGCCAGCAGTTGCAGGACCGAGGCCGTGGTCTGCGGATCGAGGGCGCTGGTGGCTTCGTCGCACAGCAGGATCTTCGGCTTGGTGGCCAGGGCGCGGGCGATGCCGACGCGCTGCTTCTGGCCGCCGGACAGTTGTGCCGGGTATTTCTTGGCGTGGTCGGACAGGCCGACCCGCTCCAGCAACTCAGCCACACGGCGTTCGATGTCGCTGCGCGACAGCTCGCCGGCCAGGGTCAGGGGCAAGGCGACGTTGTCAGCCACAGTCTTGGAGGACAGCAGATTGAAGTGCTGGAAGATCATCCCGACCTGTTGGCGGAAGCGGCGCAGGCCGTTGGCGTCCAGCGCGGTGACTTCTTCACCGTCGACGATGATCGTGCCGCCGCTGGGGTTTTCCAGGCGGTTGATCAGGCGCAGCAGCGTGCTTTTGCCCGCGCCGGAATGACCGATCAGGCCGAACACCTGACCATTCTCGACCCGAAGACTGGTCGGGTGCAGGGCGGGAATATCCTTACCGGCGACCCGGTAGGTTTTATGGACGTTTTGAAACTCGATCACGTAGCGAACCTTGTGGGGCGCGTTAGAAAAGGATCAGCGGTTAGCCGGGCGCGCATTTTAGCCTGTCCGTATAGAGGTTCTTAGCATTTATTTCGCAATCATCCTGCCATTTGGCAATAACGCGATCAAAGGTCATAAAAAAGGAACGCTCGCGGTTTCTCGTCAGTCACTACTTAAGCCACTCGAAAAGCCCCAGGTGCCGTGCCTGCGGGCCTGTGTTCACGAAGCCCCGGCGCGCCAGGGACTTCGCCAACGAGGAGTTTTTGTCTGATGAGTACGAAAAAGCCCAATGCCCCGAAAAGCCAGATGGCCGGGACCGATACCCTGGACCGGGGCAACAGCAACACCAAGTTGCAGAGCCTGGAGCCGTTCCGCTCCGACGCCACGGGCCAGGCCCTGCGGACCAATCAGGGGGTGAAGGTCGCTGACAACCAGAACAGCCTCAAGGCGGGCGCTCGTGGTCCTTCGCTGCTGGAAGACTTCATCATGCGGGAGAAGATCACCCACTTCGACCATGAGCGGATTCCCGAGCGCATCGTCCACGCCCGGGGCGTTGGTGCCCATGGCTACTTCCAGAGCTACGACAATCATTCGGCCCTGACCAAGGCTGGTTTCCTGCGTGACCCGGGGAAAAAGACTCCGGTGTTCGTGCGCTTTTCCACGGTCCAGGGGCCAAGAGGCTCCGGCGATACCGTGCGTGATGTCCGGGGTTTTGCGGTGAAGTTCTTCACCGACGAGGGCAACTTCGATCTGGTGGGCAACAACATGCCGGTGTTCTTCATTCAGGACGCGATCAAGTTCCCCGACTTCGTGCACGCGGTGAAACCCGAGCCGCATAACGAAATCCCCACCGGCGGCTCGGCCCACGACACCTTCTGGGACTTCGTATCCCTGCAGCCGGAGTCGGCGCACATGGTGATCTGGGCCATGTCCGACCGGGCCATTCCGAAAAGCCTGCGCAGCATGCAGGGCTTTGGTGTGCACACCTTCCGTCTGATCAACGCCGAGGGGCGCGCAAGCTTCGTCAAGTTTCACTGGCGGCCGACGGTGGGCACCTGTTCCCTGGTCTGGGACGAGGCGCAGAAGCTCGCCGGCAAGGACACCGACTTCCATCGCCGTGACCTGTGGGACTCCATCGAAGCCGGGGATTACCCGGAGTGGGAGTTCGGCGTGCAGATCATCGCCGAAGAAGACGAACACAATTTCGACTTCGACATTCTCGACCCCACCAAGCTGATCCCCGAGGAACTGGTGCCGATCACGCCCCTGGGCAAGATGGTGCTCAACCGCAACCCCGACAATTATTTTGCCGAAACCGAGCAGGTCGCCTTCTGCCCGGGGCACATCGTGCCGGGGATCGATTTCTCCAACGACCCGTTGCTGCAAGGGCGGCTGTTTTCCTACACCGATACGCAGATCAGTCGCCTGGGTGGGCCGAACTTTCATGAGCTGCCCATCAACCGACCGCTGACCCCTTTGCACAATGGTCAGCGCGACGCCATGCACCGCAGCACCATCGACAGGGGGCGGGCTGCCTACGAGCCGAACTCCATTGATGGGGGCTGGCCGAAAGAAACCCCGCCGGCGGCCCAGGATGGTGGTTTCGAGAGTTATAACGAGCGCATCGATGCCCACAAGATCCGCCAGCGCAGCGAGTCGTTCGGCGATCATTTCTCCCAGGCACGGCTGTTCTTCAACAGCATGAGCAAGCACGAGCAGGAACACATCATCGCGGCCTACAGCTTCGAGCTGGGCAAGGTCGAGCGGCAGTGGATCCGTGAGCGGCAGGTAAACGAAATTCTCGCCAACATCGATCTGCACCTGGCCGCTCGTGTGGCCGAGAACCTGGGCCTGGCGGCGCCGAAGAAGGCCACTGTGGCTGAGCGCAAGACGTCGCTGACACGCTCGCCAGCCCTGAGCCAGGCGAACCTGCTGCCGGGTCATATCAAAACGCGGAAAGTGGCGATTCTAGCGGCCAACGGCGTTGATGGTGCAGCGATTGACGCGTTGAAGAAGGCTCTCAAGGCTGAAGGGGCGCACGCCAAGCTGTTGGGGCCGAGCTCGGCACCGGTTACCAGCGCGGATGGCAAGCGCCTGTCGGTGGATGCTTCCATGGAAGGCCTGCCGTCAGTGGCGTTCGACGCGGTGTTCGTGCCGGGCGGCGCGCAGTCGATCAAGACCCTGAGCGGCAATGGTGTGGCGCTGCATTACCTGTTGGAGGCCTACAAACATCTCAAGGCCATCGCCTTGCACGGCGAAGCCCGGGAGCTGCTGGCGGTGCTCAAGCTGGAAGCGGACAAGGGCTTGATCGTTGGAGGAGATGCCAAGGCACTCAAAGCGTTCTTTGCCGCCATTGGGCAGCATCGGGTCTGGGATCGAGAGGAAAAGGCCAAGGCAATCCCGGCCTGAACAAACTTTCGCCGACCAGCCCGCTCCCGGTAGGAGCCGGCTTGCCGGCGAGGGCTTTACTGCGCCTTGCGCGGGCTCAAGACCATCTGCGCCGGTACATGGCGCACGATCTGCCGGCTGATCTTCTGTTCAAAGTCCGGGTCGAGCTTCTTCACCCGCTTGCCGAGCAAGGTCGACAGCCAGGGATAATCCTCGGTGCGCGGCACCTGGATGCTCACGTCGCACTGATAATTCACCACATCGGTGGCCAGCGCATCGAGCTGATGACGCAGCTTGCGGATATCGGTGACGTTCAAGGCGATGGTGGTGCTCTGGGCCGCAGGATCGATCAGCTTGGCCGCTGGGCGCGCTTCGGCAGCCTTCAAGGCGGCTTCGGCCTGGTCCAGCTCGGCCTTGCGTGCATGGGCAATGGCGTTGTTGACCCCACCGGTCAGCGCCGGGGCCTTGGGCATCAGCGCCCGAGCCCGACTCAGGGCTGTGGCCGCGGCATTCACATCGCCCTTTTGCAGGACGATCTGGCTGCGCTGCAGATAGGCTTCGGCAATCTGCCGCTGGTATTGCACCAACTGTGGGTCGTCAGGCGTTTGTGCCTGCAGTGCACTGAGTTGGTCTTCAGCGGTGGCCAGCTCACTGCTGGCAATGTTTTGTTCCAACTGCGCGATGGCCGAGGCCCGCGCATCGGGGACCTGGGTGGTCGCCGGTGGCGTGCTTTGGCAGGCCCCCAGCAGCAGGGAGAATGCGACAAGGAGCAGATAACGGGAGGCGAACGGCTTCATTCCTGCGACTCTCTAATTGCGCAAAAAGCGAGCAAGTCTACACCCCTCGACGGGGCAGAACAAAACTCAGCAGAAACAATGCGGCGGCCGTGACCACGATCGACGGCCCGGCCGGGGTGTCCTTGAACCAGGACAGCGCCAGCCCGCCGCACACCGCGAGCATGCCCAGCAGGCTTGCGCCCAGGGCCATCTGCTCCGGCGAACGGGCGTGACGCTGTGCCGCAGCGGCCGGGATGATCAGCAACGAGGTAATCAGCAATACCCCGACAATCTTCATCGCTACCGCAATCACCACGGCAATCAACAGCATCAGCGCCAGGCGCAGCGAAGCCACGGGCAGGCCTTCGACCTTGGCCAACTCCTCGTGCACGGTGATTGCCAGCAGGGGCCGCCACAGTGCCACCAGCAGCAACAGCACCGCTGCGCTGCCGCCGAGAATCCACGCCAGATCGCCCGGGCTGATCGCCAGCAGGTCACCGAACAGGTAGGCCATCAGGTCGATTCGCACTTCATGCATGAAGCTTAGTACCACCAGGCCCAGGGACAGGGTGCTGGGAGCAAGAATCCCCAGCAGCGTGTCGGATGCCAGAGGCTGGCGTTGTTGCAGGGTCACCAGCAGCACCGCCAGCAACAGGCAACCTACGGTGACGGCCACGGCGGGGCTGACATCCAGCAGGAAACCCAGGGCGACTCCCAGGAGCGCAGCATGGGACAGGGTGTCGCCAAAGTAAGCCATGCGCCGCCAGACCACGAAGGACCCCAAGGGGCCGGCAACCACCGCCAGGGCCAAACCTGCGAGCAGGGCGTAGAGCAGAAAATCAGCCATGCTTGCAGTTTTCTCCGTGGACATGGGGGTGGCCCGAGGCGGGCTGGGTGACCACCGAGCCATGCAGGTCATGGGCGTGATCGTGATGGTGGTGGTAGATCGCCAGGCTTGGTGCGTTCTTGCCAAACAGCTCGACGTAGGCGGGATCGCCGCTGACCTGTTCGGGGTGGCCGGAGCAGCAGACGTGGCGGTTCAGGCAGACCACCTGGTCGGTGGTGCTCATTACCAGATGCAAGTCATGGGAGACCATCAGCACGCCGCAGCCATGCCGGTCCCGCAGGCGGGTGATCAGGCTGTAGAGCTCGGCTTGGCCGGCGACGTCAACGCCTTGTACCGGCTCGTCGAGTACCAGCAGTTCAGGCTCGCGCAGCAATGCCCGGGCCAGCAGCACGCGCTGCATTTCGCCGCCGGAAATGCTTTGCACCGGGCTGTCGATCACCTGCTCGGCGCCAACTTCCTTGAGGGCTGCCAAGGCTCGGCTGCGATCCACGCCCGGCACCAGGCGCAGAAAGCGCAGCACCGACAGGGGCAGGGTCGGGTCGACATGGAGCTTTTGCGGCATGTAGCCGACCCGCAGCTTGGGCTTGCGCCAGACGCTGCCGCTGTCGGGCTTGAGCAGGCCCAGCACGGCGCGCACCAAGGTGGTCTTGCCGGCGCCGTTGGGGCCGATGAGGGTCACGATCTGCCCGGGCTCGACGCTGAGCTGGATGTTGTCCAGGACGTTCTGCCCGGCAAAGGTCACCCCGACCTGCTCGAGGCGGATCAACGCAGTGCTCATCAAGCCCCCTGGCAGCCCGAGCAGAGTCCGACCACTTCGACAGTCTGGCCCTCGACCACGAAGCCGACGTCGCGGGCGCTGGTGATGATGGCGTCGCTGATGGATTTCTGTTCGAGCTCGATGGCGGCGTGGCATTCGCGACAGATCAGGAACTGACCCTGGTGCGCGTGTTCCGGGTGGTTGCAGCCGACGAAGGCGTTAAGCGAGGCGATGCGGTGTACCAGGCCGTTTTCCAGGAGGAAATCCAGGGCCCGGTAAACCGTTGGCGGGGCGGCGCGACGACCGTCCTGCTCGCTGAGTACGGCGAGAATGTCGTAAGCCCCCAGGGGCTTGTGGCTTTGCCACACCAACTCCAGTACCCGCCGACGCAGGGCGGTCAGGCGCAGGCCTTGCCGTGCGCACAGGGCGTCGGCCTCAGACAGTGCGCTGTGTACGCAGTGAGAGTGGTCGTGTGGACGGCTGGCAAGGGGTGTTTTAGGCATGAGCGGCGACGAGGTTTGTGAGAGACGTTATTATGTTACCCGTTCTCGCCTCTTCGAGTGTCCATCGTGCCCACACTTTTTCGCCTTTTTGTCGCTTTTACCTTCAGCTTGTTCGCGATCGGCTCGGCCCAGGCCGAAGTCCGGGTACTCACCAGCATCAAGCCGCTGCAACTGATCGCGGCGGCGGTGCAGGACGGCGTTGCGGTTCCCGAGGTGCTGCTGCCGCCGGGTGCATCGCCGCACAACTATGCGCTGCGTCCGTCGGACGTACGCAAGGTGCAGAGTGTGGACCTGCTGTACTGGATCGGCCCGGACATGGAGGGTTTTCTGCCGCGGGTCCTTAAGGGGCGCAGCCTGCCCTCGGTGGCGGTGCAGGATCTGCCGGGCATGAAGCTTCGCCATTTCGCCGAAGATAGCCACTCGCATGCCGAAGAAGCCGACGAACACGATCACGATCATCGCCCGGGAACCCTGGATGCCCACCTGTGGCTGTCGCCGATAAATGCCCGGGTGATCGCGACGCGCATCGCTGCGGACTTGAGCGCTGCCGACCCGGCCAACGCTGCCCGTTACCAGAGCAACCTGAGAGCATTCAATGAGCGTCTGGATGCCCTGGATACTCGTTTGAAGGCTCGTCTGGCGGGGATCGCCGGCAAGCCCTACTTCGTGTTCCATGAGGCATTCGATTACTTCGAGGACGCTTATGGCCTCAAGCACGCCGGGGTGTTCAGCGTTGCTGCGGAAGTGCAGCCGGGTGCGCAGCACGTGGCGGCCATGCGCGCGCGCTTGCAGCAGGTGGGCAAGACCTGTGTGTTCAGCGAGCCGCCTCTGCGTCCGCGGTTGGCCGAGACGTTGGTGGCCGGCTTGCCGGTGAAGCTGGCGGAGCTGGATGCGCTGGGTGGTTATACGCCCGCGACCGCTCAGGGCTATGAGCAGGTGCTGGAGAAATTGGGGAACGATCTGGCGGGCTGTCTGGAGCAGCTTTAAGCAGGGATTGTTGCGGGATGACTTTCGCGGGCCAGCCCGCTCCTACAGAGTGCACCTGTAGGAGCGGGCTGGCCCGCGAAGCGTTTTACAGGGCGAAGGGCAGCGTGAGGCTGACCTGTTGCCGCTGTGCCAGGCGCTGCTGGAACTCCATTGGATCGTGAATCAGTACGTCCTGCCCGGCGAAACTCTCGGCGGCAATCAGTCGTGACAGCCAGAAGCGTACGCAGGCCACCCGCAGCATGGTCGGCCAGAGTTCGGCCTCGGCCGCAGTGAATGGTCGCAGCGCCGCATAGGCGCCCAACAGCGCCCGGGCCCGTGGTCCGTCGATCACGCCTTCGGCGTCGGAACACCAGTCGTTCAAGGCAATGGCCACGTCGTAGAGCATCGGCCCCGAGCAAGCGTTGTAGAAGTCGATCAGGCCGGTCAGGTGGGTGCCTTCGAACATCGCGTTGTCGCGAAACAGATCGGCGTGGATGTTGGCCCGAGGCAAGGCAAGGATCCCGGTCTTCTGTTCGGTGATTTCATCCAGCGCTCGTTGCAGCAGGTCTTGAGCGGGAGCATCGAGGTGCGACAACAGCTGGGTGCCCTCCTCCTGCATCCAGTCCAGGCCACGATCAGTCTTGCGTTTGATCATGTTGTCCTTGGTCGCCACGTGCAGATGCCCGAGCAACTCACCCACCTGGGCACAGTGCTGGGCGTTGGCTTCCTTGATGTGCTTGCCCGCCAGGCGCGGTTGCAGCAACGCCGGTTTGCCAGCCAATTCCCGCAGGGCCACGCCGTCTGTGGTGCGCAGTGCATAAGGCACCGGCAGGTCGGCCTGGTGCAGCACGTCCAGCAGTTCGATGAAGAACGGCATTTCCTGGACCGGGCCGCGCTCCACCAGGGTCAGGACGAACTCGCCCTGCTCCAGGCTGATGAAGAAGTTGGTGTTTTCGCTACCAGCGGCGATCCCCTGGAAGTCAAGCAGGCGGCCGAGCCCATAAGGGGCGAGAAAGGTTTCCAGCTCGGGCCGAGCCAGGGGGGTGAACACAGACATGGTTAAAAACTGCCAGTACGGGCGCCACTATCGAGCCAGCGCCAATGAGTTGAAGTCGGAGTGGTTTACCACTCAAAGATTTTCCACGAAGGGATCAGCATATCCGGCTGATCCGAACGGATGAAGTTGCCGTCGGAGCCATCGGCGCGCACCAGGAAGTAGGGTTTACCGCCCTTGGGCGTGACTTTGATGGCGTACAGAAAGCCATTTTGCCGGTATTCCTGGATGGTCTTGTCGCCTTCCGTGCGAATGGTCACTTCCGGGTCCGCTGACGGCGCATCTTCTGCGGCGATCACGGCCATTGGAGCGATTGCAATCAAGCCGGCCAGCAGCAAGCGATTTAGTGTGCGCATGATAACCTTGTCCCTTTGTCGTCAACGGTCCCGCTATTCTAGCGCCGGACCCGCCGAAAAGGTTGATCCTGCTCATGAGCCAAGCCCCCCTCGTCCTGGTGGACGGTTCTTCATATCTGTACCGCGCGTTTCACGCGTTGCCACCTCTGACCACCTCCAAAGGCCTGCCTACCGGCGCGGTCAAGGGCGTGCTGAACATGCTCAAGAGCCTGCGCAAGCAGTACCCGGACAGCCCGTTCGCGGTAGTGTTCGATGCCAAGGGCGGGACCTTCCGCGATGACATGTACGCCCAATACAAGGCCAACCGCCCGAGCATGCCCGATGACATGCGGGTGCAGATCGAGCCGCTGCACGCCAGCGTGATCGCCCTGGGCTTCCCGCTGCTGTGCGTGGAAGGGGTCGAGGCCGATGACGTGATCGGCACCCTGGCCCGCAGCAGCGCGGCGGCGGATCGCCCGGTGGTGATTTCCACCGGTGACAAGGACATGGCCCAGTTGGTCGACGGGCACATTACCTTGGTCAACACCATGTCCGGTAGCAGCATGGATGTGGAAGGCGTGAAGGAGAAATTCGGCGTCGCTCCCGAGCAGATCATCGATTACCTGGCACTGATGGGCGATTCTTCCGACAACATTCCGGGCGTACCGGGTATTGGTCCGAAGACGGCTTCCGGTTTGCTGGTCGGGGTCAATGGCGGCCTGAAGGAGCTCTACGAGCAGCTTGATATCGTGCCGACCCTGCCGATTCGCGGCGCCAAGACCTTGCCGGCCAAGCTGGAAGAGCACAAGGAGATGGCCTTTCTCTCCTATCAGTTGGCGACCATCAAGGTAGACGTTGCCCTGGATGTGGGGCTGGATGACCTGCACTTGCGCGAGCCCGACCGCGAGAAACTGGCGGAGCTCTACAGCCTGCTGGAATTCAAGAGCTGGCTCGATGATTTGCAGCGTGACGCCAAGCGCGTCGAGCTCAGCTCTGCCGATGCGCCTGAGGCGGTGGCAGAGCAACCGGCAGCGGCGGAGCAGGCGCCACTTGAGTTGCAGTACGAAACCATCCTCGACCAGGAGCGTTTTGCGGTCTGGCTGGAGAAGCTGAAAAACGCCAAGCTGATTGCGTTCGATACCGAGACCACCGGTATCGATGCACAACAGGCGCAACTGGTGGGGCTGTCCTTCTCGGTCAAGGCCGGGGAAGCGGCCTACGTTCCGTTGACCCACTCCTATATGGGCGTTCCGGAGCAGCTGGATCGCGACACTGTGCTGCTGGCTTTGAAGCCGTTGCTGGAAGACCCCAAGCTGCTCAAGGTCGGTCAGCACGCCAAGTTCGACATGAATATCCTGGCCAATTGCGCCATAGGTGGCGATCAGGCCAACGGCATCACCGTGCGCGGCATTGCCTTCGACACCATGCTCGAATCCTACGTGCTCAACTCCACCGCCACTCGCCATGACATGGACAGCCTGGCGCAGAAGTACCTGGACCACAGCACCGTGAGCTTCCAGGATATCGCCGGCAAGGGCGCCAAACAGCTGACTTTCGATCAGATCCCCCTTGAGCAGGCGGGGCCGTATGCTGCTGAAGATGCCGATGTGACCTTGCGTCTGCACCAGGTGCTGTTCGAGAAGCTGACAGCCATTCCGAGCCTGGCCAGCGTATTGACCGATATCGAGATGCCGCTGGTGCCGGTCCTGGCGCGTATCGAGCGTCAGGGCGCTCTGGTGGACGACAAGCTGCTGGGGATTCAGAGCATCGAGCTGGGGGACAAGATGGTTGCCCTTGAGCGCGAGGCTTTCGAGATCGCGGGTGAGGAGTTCAACCTGGGCTCGCCCAAGCAACTGGGGACGATTCTCTACGACAAACTCGGCCTGCCGGTGCTGAAGAAGACCGCCAAGGGCCAGCCTTCTACGGCTGAAGAGGTGTTGGCCAAGCTCGCCGAAGACGACTATCCGCTGCCCCGGGTGTTGATGCAGTACCGCTCCATGAGCAAGCTGAAAAGCACCTACACCGATCGCCTGCCTGAGCAGATCAACCCGCGCACGGGGCGTATCCACACTTCCTATCATCAGGCTGTGGCGTCTACCGGGCGTCTGTCCTCCAGTGATCCGAACCTGCAGAACATTCCGGTGCGCACCGCGGAAGGTCGGCGTATTCGCCAGGCCTTTATCGCCCCGGCCGGCTATAAGCTGCTGGCGGCGGACTATTCGCAGATCGAGTTGCGGATCATGGCGCACTTGTCCCGGGACGAAGGCCTGCTCAATGCCTTCCGCAACAACCTGGATGTGCACACCGCTACGGCTGCCGAAGTGTTCAAGGTGGAACTCAAGGACGTTACGTCCGATCAGCGTCGCAGTGCCAAGGCCATCAACTTTGGTCTGATCTATGGCATGGGCGCGCAGAAGCTGGGCAAGGATATCGGCGTCGATACCAAGCAGGCCAAGGCCTACATCGATACCTATTTCGCCCGCTATCCGGGGGTTCGCGAGTATATGGACCGTACCCGTGCCCAGGCGGCGGACCAAGGGTACGTAGAGACTATCTTCGGTCGCCGGCTGTACCTGCCGGAGATCAACTCCAACAAGCCGCAGGAGCGTGCCGGGGCCGAGCGCACCGCGATCAACGCGCCGATGCAGGGCACGGCGGCGGATATCATCAAGAAGGCCATGGTGGCGGTGGACAACTGGCTGGAGTCCTCGGGGCTGGATGCCCGGGTCATTCTGCAAGTACACGACGAACTGGTGCTGGAGGTGCGTGAGGACCTGGTGGATCAAGTACGTGATGAGATTCGCGGCTACATGAGCGGTGCCGCAACCCTGGATGTGCCGTTATTGGTTGAAGTCGGCGTGGGAAATAACTGGGATGAGGCCCACTAAGGGCTCTTTTAAGCGGTTTTTGCCGCGGCATAGTGTCGCGGTAAAAGCTGGCCAGGGGCTATTAGCACGGAAAATTTCATCGTTTATTGCCAATAGTTTTTGCAATCCGCCGGAACTAAATCGGTGAAAGCTCACTCAGAGTTACTGAATGGCTGGTGAAGCCCTTCGATGCTCCTATGTTGTGTTAAGTGTTGGCAGATATCTGGACCCCGCCCTAGCGGTCTAGAACTTGAACCCCGAACTTCCCCCTCCCCATACGAAGTCCGGGGTTTTTTTTGCCTGAAAACTGCCTGGGAAATGATCATGCTGCGTTAAAAGCGCGGCGCGAAATGCTCATTTACAGCCAGTAAACTCCGCTTTCGCACCGCGCTTTTGCCTTGCCTGATCATCCCCCAGACAGTTTTCCCGACGGCTCTCAGGCCTCGGTTTCGGCGCCTTTGTCGGCCAGTTCCATCCAGCCTGCCAGCACGGTGTAGGCCTCTTCCAGGCCCATGCGCTTGGGGGCCGAGAACAGTTGGATGGTGACCGCTTCGCCCCAGCCCTTGCGGATCTGCGACTGCACCTTGAGCAGGGTGTTCTTGGCTGCGCCATAGGTCAGTTTGTCGGCCTTGGTCAGCAGGATGTGCATCGGCATGCCGCTGGCGACCGCCCAGTCCAGCATCAACAGGTCGAAGTCGGTCATGGGATGACGGATATCCATCATCAGGATCAAGCCCTTAAGGCTCTCGCGGCTGCCCAGGTAAGCTTCCAAGTGGCGCTGCCAGTGCTGCTTCAGCGGGATCGGTACTTTGGCGTAACCGTAGCCCGGCAGGTCGACCAGACGGCGATCGTCGTCTAGTTTGAAGAAGTTCAACAACTGCGTGCGACCCGGGGTTTTCGAGGTGCGTGCCAGGCTGGCGTGGGTCAGGGTGTTCAGGGCGCTGGATTTACCGGCGTTGGAGCGCCCGGCAAAGGCCACTTCAAAGCCGTCATCGTCAGGACATTGATCGACTTTGGCGGCGCTGAGCATGAACGTAGCCTGTTGGCACAGACCGAGGATGGGGTTCTTGAGTTGCATGGGATTTCCGATAGGGGCGATGCCGAGAGTGGACGCGGCGAGCGGTGTCGTTTCCGTTTCAGTAACGCCAGTATATAATGCCGCAGATTTTGTGTGCGCTTTGTCCCAGCGTAGGATGAAGTTCACGAGAGCGATAAACCTTGAATGCGCATTAGAACGCAGCACGCTCTCAACCCTGAAAAGGTCGTTTTATGACGAAATGGCTGCTAGCTGCCGGTGTCTTGATGCCGCTTTACAGCGCTCAGGCTACACAGGATCCGGAAGCTGTGTACAACCGTGTTTGTGGGGCTTGTCATTCCGGCCAACTACCCACGGCGCCCCGCAAGGGCGACCAGGAAGCTTGGGCGCCGAGGTTGGCGCAAGGTATGGAGACGCTGGTGCAACACGTGACCCAGGGTTTCAAGGCGATGCCGCCGCGTGGTTTGTGCATGGACTGCAGTGCCGAGGATTACCGAGCCATCATCCATTGGATGAGCGAGTGATTCCGGTCCATAACTCTTAACCCTTAGCCGTAGTTGGATTAGCTGATGAACAAATTACTCGTGAGTCTGCTGTTGACCTTGGGCATCACAGGTGTCGCCCATGCCGCAGGCGACGCTGCTGCCGGTCAGGCGAAAACCGCAGTATGTGGCGCTTGCCACGGCCCTGATGGGAACAGCATGGCGCCAAACTTTCCCAAGCTGGCGGGTCAGGGGGAAAAGTACCTGGAGAAGCAGCTGCACGACATCAAGTCCGGCAAGCGGCAAGTGCTGGAAATGACCGGTATGCTGACCAATCTGAACGATCAGGACCTGGCTGACATCGCCGCCTACTTCGCCAGCCAGAAAGGCAGCGTCGGCGCCGCTGATCCTAAAGTCGTGGCCCGTGGTGAAGAGCTCTTCCGGGGCGGCAAGCTGGATCAAGGCATGCCTGCCTGCACCGGCTGCCATGCGCCAAATGGCGCGGGTAACGCAGCGGCCGGCTTCCCTCACCTGGGTGGGCAGCACGCACAATATGTGGCCAAGCAGCTGACCGACTTCCGCGAAGGCAACCGCACCAATGACGGCGATACCATGGTCATGCGCAGCATCGCGGCCAAGTTGAGCAACAAAGACATCGAGGCGGTGTCCAGCTATATTCAGGGCCTGCACTAAGGCCTGCTCGATCAAGTTGCCGAGGGTGTTGAGCCGCGGCAACGTTAATGATCGATTAATCTGACGGTGCAAGCATAAAGGGTGGCTCAGGCCGCCCTTTTTTATGGCGTCTGCCGCTACACTAGCGAACTCAAGCCCGCCATGATCTGTCTGAATTCAGGTCGCGCGAGGCGCCAAAATTGTCCAGGAGTAAAGCATGCGTAATCTGATTCTCAGCGCCGCTCTCGTCACCGCCAGCCTGTTTGGCGTGACCGCTCAAGCCGCCGAGCCGCTTGAAGCCGGTAAAACATATGTCGAGTTGAGCAGCGCCGTTCCGGTTGCCGTGCCTGGCAAGATCGAGGTGGTAGAGCTGTTCTGGTATGGCTGCCCGCACTGCTACGCCTTTGAGCCGACCATCAATCCCTGGGTTGAAAAACTCCCTAGCGATGTCAACTTTGTGCGTATCCCGGCGATGTTCGGCGGTATCTGGAACGTTCATGGCCAACTGTTCATCACCCTGGAAGCCATGGGCGTCGAGCACAAGGTTCACAAGGCCGTGTTCGAAGCCATCCATAGCGGCAAGAAACTCGCCACTCCAGAGGAGATGGCCGAATTCCTGGTAGCCGAAGGCGTCGACAAGGACAAGTTCCTGAGCACCTACAACTCCTTCGCCGTCAAAGGCAAGGTCGAAGACGCCAAGAAGAAGGCTCAGGCCTACCAGATCACTGGCGTACCGACCATGGTGGTCAACGGCAAGTACCGTTTCGACCTGGGCTCCGCCGGTGGTCCTGAAGGTGCGCTGAGCGTCGCCGACCAGTTGATTGCCAAAGAGCGCGCAGCCAAGTAAGCGCCGCCGCCATGCCGCGCTGGGGCTCTGAACGCATCGTTGGCCTGCATGATCCGCAGGTCAACGAGCACCATTTGGCGTCGACCGGGCTGCCGGCGGACAGTCGCCTGCGTTTGCTCAGTTTCAATATTCAGGTCGGTATCAGCACCGAGCGTTATCGCCATTACCTGACCCGTGGCTGGCAGCACCTGTTGCCCCATAACGGACGTGCGGACAACCTGCAGAAGATCGGCAATCTGCTGGGGGACTTCGATCTGGTAGCCCTGCAGGAAGTCGATGGTGGCAGCCTGCGTTCAGGCTACGTCAATCAGGTGGAGCACCTGGCCCAACTGGGTGCCTTCCCTTACTGGTACCAACAGCTCAATCGCAACCTGGGACGCCTGGCTCAGCACAGCAACGGTGTGCTCAGTCGCTTGCGCCCCTGGGCCATCGAAGACCATCCACTGCCCGGCCCCAAGGGGCGCGGCGCGATCCTTGTGCGATTTGGCGAAGGCCCCGAGGCGCTGGTGGTGGTGATGATGCACCTGGCCCTCGGCGCCCGGGCTCGAACCCGGCAACTGGCGTACATCCGCGAGTTGATTGGTGGCTACAAGCATCAAGTGCTGATGGGAGACATGAACACCCACGCCAGCGATCTGCTGGAGCACTCCCCTTTACGTGACCTCAGCCTGTTGGCGCCGCAACTGCAGGCGACCTTCCCCAGCTGGCGTCCGCAACGCTGCCTGGACCATATCCTCCTCAGCCCCAGCCTGACCCTGGAGCGAGTCGAAGTCCTGGCCCAACCCATATCCGATCACCTGCCGGTCGCGGTAGAGATTCGTCTGCCGGGTTCGCTCACGGCCGATGCATTGCCCGCGTTGAGTCCTGCACCTCGCGGAACCGATGAATGAGCGACGACGCCCAACGCTGGAAAGAGAAATACCTCAAAAGTATCGAGCAGCAGGAAAAGCTTGAGCGCCGATGGGCCGCTCGACTGGACTTGCTACGTCGTGGCCTGGTGCGTAGCACCCTGGCGGCGGAGGGTACCGATCGTGCGGTCGACCAGTGCATGAAGGAGATGCGCGAGGTTGTGCGCACCGACGACATGGATGCTGGGCTTGCAGCGCTGCTGCCCCGTCTGGAAAAAGCCGTGCTGGACTCCGAGCAGCGGCGTGAAACCCGGGTCAACCAGATGAGCAGTGCCTTGACGGCCCTGGTTACCCAGTTGCAGTCCCTGCCCCTGCCCCGGGACGTCAGCCGCCCGTTGAAGGCCTTCGCCAAGCAACTGGATGGCCGGGTCAGTCAGGCGCGAGAGATCCCCTTGCTGCTGGGGGAGCTGAGCAATCTTCAGGGCAAGGCCCTGAGCCAGCTGGAAACTCCCGCCGAACCAGATCGCCCGAGTCTGCTGCAGCGCCTGTTCGGGGGCCGTGACACCGCCGATGCTCCCCAGGCTGAGGCGGTTACGCCAGCGGCGCCTGCTCCTGTCCCTGCTGTGGACTCCCGTCCCCAGGTTGAAGAGGCTGGCGAAGCGGACGAAGTGGTTCGCGAGCATTATCAGACCCCGGCCACGGATTTGCCGGAAGTCGCTGAGGTCCCTCCGGCACCTGTCGCCGTGACACCGGCCAAGCCCGAGGCAACACCCGCTGCGCAGCCCGTTTCCGAGGCCCCTGCCAAGATTGAGCCCGAAACGGCCAGCGTACCTCCCCCGTCGTCGGTGGTGGCATTCGTGCCACCAGTCCTGGCACAGGAAGCACCCCTTGAGCCAGCGCCCCAGGTCGCGATCGAAGCTCCGGCTCCGGCTCCGGCTGCAGCCGAGGTCGCGCCTCTGGCCTCTGTCGCAGTCGATGCTTTACCGGTAGCGCCTCTGCAGCCGCCGGCAGAAGTACCCGCCGCACCTCAGAGCGAGCCCGGTCCGCTCAACCCCGATGAGCTGTTGCCGCTTCCCGCGGTTTCCCCGGCAGTGCTGCTCGACAGCCTGCCCTTGCCGCCGGTCATGGCCGAGGCCTTGGCGGCCATCGATCCAGAGCAATCCGAGCACGATGTGCTCTACGCCCTGCCGGACTCTCCTGAGCCCTCCTACAGCTCGGTGGCCAAGCATATCGAACACACCCTGCTGGGACTGCTCGATGACCTGAGTCTGCCGGAACGCCATCGGCCTCAGGCCGAAGCCATGCGTGATCGTCTGCAACATGGCCTGAACTGGTATGAATTGCTGCCAATCCTCGATGATCTGGCGGTACTGATGCTGGCAATCACCGATTCGGGCCAGCATGAGTTCGAGACGTACCTTAAACAGCTCAACGAGCGCCTCGAGGCTTTCCAGAGCAATCTGCAGGCAGCCAGTGATGGCCACGCCGACAGCAGCTCGGCGGCACGGGCCATGGACACCCAGATCCGTGAGCAGGTCGATGGCCTGCAGAGCAGCGTGCAGGAGGCGGCAGACCTGGATGACCTCAAGCAGGTACTGGAAAGCCATCTGGAAGGCCTGCTGGGCACCATGGATCACCACCAGAAGCAGCGCGATGAGCGTGAGAAGGAAGTGGCGGCCCGTCTGCAAAGCCTGGCAGAGCGGGTTTCGAGCATGGAGCAGGAGGCCCAGGGCTACCGTGAGCACCTGGAAGAACAGCGGCAAAAGGCTCTGATCGATCCGCTGACCGGGTTGCCCAACCGCGCCGCCTGGACCGAGCGTCTGGAGCACGAGGTCGGTCAATGGCAGCAACATGGCAACAGCCTGCTGCTGGCCATGCTCGACCTCGATCACTTCAAGCGGATCAACGACAACTACGGTCATCTGGCCGGTGACAAGGTGTTGAAGATCATCGCCAACGTGTTGCGCAAGCGCCTGCGCGGCAGCGACTTTATCGCGCGTTTCGGCGGCGAGGAGTTTGTCCTGCTGATGCCCAATACCTCGTTGCCAGCGGGCGCGCGGATAGTGGAAGCGCTGCGAGCGGCGGTCGAGGCGTGTCCGTTCCACTTCAAGGGCGAGCCAGTGACCATTACCGTGTCCGTCGGACTGAGTGCCTTCAAGGCCGGTGATCGCAGCGATCTGGTGATCAAAAGAGCCGATCAGGCGTTGTACCGGGCCAAGGATGCGGGTCGCAACCGGGTAGAGGCAGGCTGAGACGCTTGCCGATTCCTGTCTGAAACCTCGGTTTTGCCCATGGCGTTGGGAGCAGTACGTTACACTGTTGCATTCTTTTCTTCAGCGTACTGCCCTTTGCCATGAAACTTCTTGCTCTTGCTTTTTCGCTCCTGGTCCTCGCCGGTTGTGCCAGCGGTCCGCGTATTGACACCAGCCACCCTTCGGTCAATTACGACCAGCGCGCCCAGTTCATCATCGTTCATTACACCTCGGCATCCCTGGAACGCTCCCTGGCCCTGCTGACCCACGGTCAGGTCAGCAGTCATTACCTGATCGGCGACGACAAGTCCGCCACGATCTACAAACTGGTGGACGAGCAATACCGCGCCTGGCACGCCGGCGAGAGCCAGTGGCAGGGCCGGACCTGGCTCAACTCCAGCTCCATCGGCATTGAAATCGTCAACCCGGGCTTTCGTGATGGCCCCAACGGACGGCTCTGGTATCCCTACAGCGAAGCGCAGATCCAGAACCTGATCGTGCTGCTCAAGGACATCAGCAAGCGCAACAACATCTCCCCGCGTCACATCATTGGCCACAGCGACATCGCGCCATCGCGCAAGCTCGATCCGGGCCCGCTGTTCCCCTGGAAGCGCCTGGCTGACGCCGGACTCGGCCTGTGGCCAAACGCTCAGGCAGTGGCCCGCCAGCAGGCATTTTTTGCCGCTAACCTGCCGAGCATCAGCTGGTTCCAGCAACAGTTGGCGGTCCTGGGCTATGCCACGCCGCAGACTGGCGAACTGGATGTGGCCACCCGCCACGTGCTGGCGGCTTTCCAGATGCACTATCGCCCGGGCCGATTCGACGGCACCCCGGACGCCGAAAGCGCAGCCATCCTGCAGGTGCTCAACCAGACAAAATAATGACGCCGCCGGACGGTTCGGGCCGATTGCTCAATCAGTTGCTATAACTCATTGGTAATCCTTCGGATCTTTCATGATGCCGGTTGCTCGCCAGACCCTGCGTACCTGGTTCCATCGCCCCTGGTTGCTGGCGACGCTGGCGGCTGTGCTGAGCGCGGCGGTGTTGTTGCTGGGCAGTGCCGGAGTGGCCATGCATCAGGTCCAGCAGCGAGAAAGCCAACAGATGAACGCCCAGGGCCAGCGTTTTCTGGAGCGCCTGGAGCAACTGTTCGGGCAACTGCGTGAAGGCCTGGATGTACTGGAGGCCCAGCCGCTGCGCGAGTGCAACGCCGAGCTGATCGCAGCCCTGCAGCAGGTCAGCTACAGCTATCGCTTCATTTATGAAGCGGCCTACATGGATGCCACCCAGACGTGCTCAAACTGGCCGCGACAGAATCTCCTGCCCTCGCCCAGGGCTCCGGATATCCGCGGGCCGACCTACAGCTACTGGCTCAACACCTCGACCCAACCCAATGAAAACCTCGCTGCTCTGATGCTGGGGCGGGGCAATTTTCGCGTGGCCACCTCCCGTGGGCACTTGACCGATGTGGTGGACCTGCCGGCCGGTGGCAGCCTGATGGTGGTGGTCGAGCATGGCTCCCGGGCGATTCCGGTACTGGGTCAGGCCCGTTCCTGGCCGCCGGTGGAGCCCTGGCGCGCCAGTCGCGAGGGGCCGCTGCAGGTCACCCCGGACCTGCTGATTTATCGCATGCCGACCCAGAATCCCGAGTACCAGTTGGTGCTGATCACGCCCCGGGCCAGCCTGCAGGCGGAAGTACTCGATGGCTGGTGGTGGTTGTTACCGTTCAGTCTGTTGCTGGCGCTGTTTATCGGCGGGCTGGTGTATCAGTTGGCGCGGCAGCGCCAGTCGTTGGGAGCAGAGCTGCAAGGGGCGCTGCGACGCGGTGAGCTGCAGGTGCTGTACCAGCCGATCTTCGACCTCAACAGCAGGCTCTGTGTAGGGGCCGAAGCGTTACTGCGCTGGCGGCGTCCGGACGGCACCCTGACCAGTCCCGATCTGTTCATTCCGTTGGCGGAAAACACTGGGCAGATCCGCCAGATCACCGACTTCGTCCTGCAGCGTCTGCTGGAGCAACTGGGGCACGTACTGCGAGCCAATCCCCAGCTGTATATCTCGGTCAACCTGGCGGCCTGTGATGTCATGGTGCCGCGCATCGGTCAGGTCATGGCGCGGCTTCTGGCCTTGCACAAGGTGGCGGCGCGACAGATCGCCTTCGAGGTCACCGAGCGTGGCCTGATCGACGTGGTGGTGGCGCGCAACAACCTGCAGGCCTTGCGGGATGTCGGGCATCAGGTGCTGATCGATGACTTCGGCACCGGCTACTGCAGCCTGGCCTATCTGCAAAGCCTGCCAGTGGATTGCCTGAAGATCGACAAGGCCTTTATCGACGCCTTGGGTCACGATGCTGCCAGCAGTGGCGTGGCGCCCCATATCATTCGCATGGCCCACGCCTTGAATCTCACGGTGATCGCTGAGGGCATCGAATTCGAGGACCAGGCTTCGCTGCTCAGCAGCGAGGGGGTGAGCTTCGGTCAGGGTTGGCTGTTCGCCCATGCCCTGAGTGCCTTGCAGTTTACCGAGCTGATTACCCGAGGCCGGCGTCTGGTGCCCCGGCGCCTGGATGATGAAGCCTGAAGCCCTAGAGCGGCAGGGCCAGATAGAACTGGGTGCCCTGCCCCGGCCTTGAGTAGACGCCCATGCGTCCACCGTGGAGCTGGACGATTTCCTTGCACAGGGCCAGTCCGAGCCCGGCGCCGCCTTTCTTGCGTCCGACCTGAACGAAGGGTTCGAAGATCCGACCCTGCTGACCGTAAGCGATGCCCTCGCCATTGTCCTCGACGCTGACAATCACCCGTTCGCCATGGCGCCTGGCCTGCAGGCGGATCTGGCCGCCACTGGCGGTATGGCGCAGGGCGTTGTCGATCAGATTGTCCAGGACCCGTTCCAGTTGCGGACGGTCGGCGTGCAGGCGCGGCAGTGGCGCCTGGATCTCCAGCAGCAGGCTGATGTCCTGCCGCTGCGCCTGTTCGTTGAAGCGGCCCTGGGCCTGCTCCAGCAACTCTTCCAGGGGACAGGGCGCGAGAGTGAGTTTCTGCAGGCCATTCTGATAGCGGGAAAAATTCAGCAGGTCGTTGATCAGTTGCATCAGCCGCTGCATTTCTTCGTTGACTGTATTGAGCAGGTCGGTCTCCCGGGACTCTTCGGCAAAGTGCAGGCGTTCCTGAAGCAGGCCGAAGGCCATGTGCATGCCGGTGACCGGGGTTCGCAGTTCGTGGGAGGCGCGCAATACGAACTCGCTGCGTACCCGCTCGAATGCTCGCTGTTCGGTGACGTCATGAAGCACCATCACCGCGCCGAGAATATGGCCCTGGGTGTGGCTCACCGGGGTCAGGCTGTAGGTCAGCAGGCGCGATTCGCCATCGACCTCGATATCCAGGTCTTCCGGGGCCCGCTCCAGGTTGCCGCCACGCAGAACCAGCTGCAGCTGTTCATCCAGCTCCGGGCGTTGCAGGGCGCTGCCCAGGCCCTGGCCGAGGCGCTCCTGGTCCCAGCCCAACTGCCGTTGGGCCACGGGGTTGAGGTGCTCCAGGCGGCCTTGGCGGTCGATCATCAACAAGCCGTCGTCGATGCTGTCGAGCACCGCCTGCAAGCGCTGCTGGCCGGCCAGCAGTTCGTCGACATTGGTGGCCTGATGCTGGCGCAGGGCTTCGGCCATGATGCCGAAGCGGCGGGTCAGCAGGTTCATTTCCGCGGCGGCCGAGATCGGCAGGGTGACGTCGAAATTGCCTTGGCCGATCTTGTCCGCGGCCTTGGCCAGGGCTTCGATCGGTCCGCCAAAGCGCCGGGCAATGGCGTGGGCGGTGATGAAGCCGATGATCAGCACCGCCAGGCCGACCAGGCCCAGCAAGCCGGCTACCAGCAAGGCACGGTCCCGGGCCTGGCGTTCCACCTGGCTGATGTTGTCCAGGGCCCGCTTGTGTTCGTTGATCAGGCCGTTGCGCAAGGTATTGAAACGCTCGGTCAGCGCCTCGTTGTTGTTCAGGCTCGCGGCAGTGTTGCTGTGTTCGAAGGCCTGGTAGAAGCTCAGGTAGTCGCTGCGGGCCTGCTTGAAACCACCCACGGACGGGTTCTGCTGTTCGTGGGCGATGCCCTGGTCGAGGAGGTCCAGGTAGTGCTGCCGCGAGGCTTCCAGGGCTGCGGAGTCGGGCTTGTTGCTGAGCATGATGATCAACTGATCACCCAGGGTCTGGCGCAGCTTGAGCCCCAGATCCAGGGTGATGAAGTTGTTGCGGATCAACGATTCCTGGGTACTGGCCATCTGCATCACGCTGACCAGCCCGAGCACCAGCCCCAGCAGGGCCACGGTGATCAGGGCCGAGATGCTCAGAAACAGCCGGGTCCGCAGTTTCATCGCTAACTTCATAGGGTGATGCTCACAGGTTGTACTGTTTGCGCTTGCGGTACAGGGTCGAAGCGTCGATGCCCAGGGTCTTGGCCGCTTGGTCCAGGGTGTCGCTGGTGGCCAGGACTGCGCCGATATGGGCTTTTTCCAGTTCGTCCAGGCTCAGCGCGGCACCGATTCGCGGGGCGTTGTTGGTGGGCTGTTCGGCCATGCCCAGATGGCTGATTTCAACCCGTTCCTGGGGACAGATGATGCTTGCCCGCTCCACCACGTTGCGCAGTTCGCGGATGTTGCCCGGCCAGCGGTAATTGAGCAGGGCTTCCCGGGCGTCGTCGCTGAAGCCTCGGGCCGGTCGCGAATACTCTTTGACGAAGCGTGCAAGAAAGCGGTCGGCCAGGGTCAGGATGTCTTCGCTGCGTTCGCGCAAGGGCGGCAAGTGCAGGGTGATCACGTTCAGGCGGTACAGCAGGTCTTCACGGAAGCGTCCGTCGCGCACCATGTCCTCGAGATTGAGGTTGGTGGCGGCAAGGATGCGCACGTCGGCCCGGCGAGTCACCGGGTCGCCGACGCGCTCGTACTCCTTGTCCTGGATAAAACGCAGCAGCTTGGGCTGCAGGGTCAGGGGGAAGTCGCCGATCTCGTCGAGGAACAGGGTGCCGCCATCGGCCTGGTTGACCCGGCCCAGGGTACTTTCGCTGGCCCCGGTAAAAGCGCCGCGGCTGTGGCCGAAAAGTTCGCTTTCCATCAGCTCGGCGGTCAGCGATGGGCAGTTGATGGTCACGCAGGACTTCTTCGCCCGTTTGCTCCAGCCGTGGATGGCCCGGGCCAGTTCGCCCTTGCCGGTACCCGACTCGCCGAGGATCAGGATATTGGCATCGGTGCTGGCCACCTGGCGGGCGGTTTCCAGTACCACTTTCATCGCCGGACTGTGGGAGTCCAGGCCGTCCTTGGGTTTGCGCACTTCGCCTTCCAGGGCTTCCAGGCGCGCCGAGAGCTGGCGCACTTCCAGTTGCTTGGCGGTAGCCAGGCGCAGTTGGTCGGGGCTGCAGGGTTTGACCAGGTAGTCGGCGGCACCGGCCTGGATTGCGTCCACCGCCGTGTCCACGGCGGAGTGGGCAGTGACGATCACCACCCGCATCCAGGGCGCTTGAGTACGCATCTGGGCCAGCACATCAAGGCCGTTGTCTTCCCCCAGGCGCAGGTCAAGGAAACACAGGTCGAACACCTGGCGTTGCAACAGCGTATCCGCCTGGGCCGCGCTGTTGGCGGTGGCCACGGTATAGCCCTCGTCTTCCAGGCAGTAGCGGAAGGTGCGGAGGATGGCGGATTCGTCATCCACCAGCAGGATGCGGCCTTGATTCTCCGGCGCTGACTCCATTTCCCAGGCTCCTTTAATGAATGATCTTATTTAGTCCCAGAAAAATCGGGCAAGTTGCAAGGTTGATTCTGATCCATTCCACGGCCTGAAGGTTAGATATCTCCGCCGGAAATGGCTAACAGACTGAAATCCCTAATGTTTTGCCAAGGCTAGACCCTGGGTGGGTCTGTATCAGGCTGTCCGCGGCTCGGCAAAGTTCCCCCTCTGATCAAAAAGCCATGGACCCGGAACGGTCCGATCGTGCATTTCGCACGGTTGGCCGGTGGGGATCGTGCAGGATGCGTGTGAGTGGGCGTCTTTGAATTGATTTAAGTCATTGATTTTATTGAATTATTTATATGATTAAAAGCTGGCATGCAGACTGCAATATCCCTCTCATCGTGAAGCGCAAGTCAGGGCTTCCATAACAACATCACCACCAGTGTGGGAGGAGTTTCAGGATGAATCGCCAAGGTCTTGCCCAATTGCGTATCGCGCCACTGCATCTCCAGCAAGGCCTGTTTGCCAGCCTGGCGTTACTGGTCACCTTGATCGCCGGACAGCAGTTCCAGCGTTGGCAGGATAGCCAGGCACCCGCCCCGCGCGTGCCGGCTCATCACTTCACCCAGACCCATTTCAGTTCGGTGAGCAGTCAGCTCAACGATGCAACGCCAGTGCAACTGATGGCCGTCGACCAGGCACAACCGGTGCTTGAGGCTCCGCGTCAGGAACGCTGGGTGTTCTAGGCACCAAGGTCTGGGCCGCATTCGGCGGCGCACGACCGGCTTCATAGGCAGCACCCCTGAGCACTATTAATAGAAGAGTAAGGAGAATCATCATGCTGAGCTGGGCAATCACATTCCTGATCATTGCCATTGTCGCTGCGGTCCTGGGCTTCGGTGGTATCGCGGGCACCGCCACGGGTATCGCCAAGATTCTCTTTGTCGTGTTCCTGGTGATGTTCATCGCTTCGTTCTTCTTTGGCCGTCGTGGTCGAGGCTGACCATGAGTCTTTCGTTGAAAACATTGGCTGCCACGCTGCTGCTGGGCGTCAGCGCCCTGGCGTCGGCGGCCAATGATGGCCAGGCACGTACCAACCAACTGCTGGGTTCGGACCCGCAGTTTCGTGACACCTGGCAGGGGGTTGTGCACAAGGAAGAGCGCTTGCCTGAATGGGTGATGAACCTGTCGGGCGATGCTCAGCAACAGATGAACGCAGTGACTGAAGACGGCGATCAGTACCTAGTTGGACCGCTCTGCGAGACTGCGCAGAGTTGTCAGAACCAGCGCCTGATCGTGGCCTTCAGCTTCGACAAGAAGCATGCCTACGCGATGTTGGTGGAGGTGCCTGCGGGCTTGCCTGCGGACAAGTCACCGACCCGTCACGCGAGCTACCGCTTTCTCGGCAAACCCGATGAAGGAATGCGGGCATTGCTTCAGGAGCAGTTGCGCAAAGACCCGAACTGGTACTGAGCGCGCATTGCCGATTTTGCATAACAGCTAGAAGAAAGGGCCGCCCTGGCTCTTTCGACTGTTGCACCACCCGAGGAGGGTGAGTGCATGACCAAGGGGTCGGGACGTTCTGATCCACCGATGATCGGAGTGACCTAGGGGTACAGGGAGTGCCTCCGCAAGGGCCGGGTCAGGAAAGAGCAGCGGCGTAAGCTCCCAGGTCGAGCATCGACTTGACGAGCTTGCGGCGTGCTTGAAGAGCAAAGTCTTGTCCTAGAGCCATCGGTCCGTCTTTTTCGTGATTCCCCAAGGAAAAAAACTTCCTTTGACTCCAGTCAAACGTTTCCTGGTGTTTCTCTGCGACCGTATATCGAGAAACTTTGCGTCAATTGCGCAACCTTTCCGAACGCCCGAATCAGAGTAATCCTAAACTTTTTCAGACCTTTTCCTGACCCTTCCGACAAGCCTGCACGCCGCCTGAAATGGCCGTTTCACGGTATTTCTGCCTGCCGAAATGTCGTATTCGAACCGGTTGGGACGCCCGTTTAGTTTGTAAAAACTCATGCCGATTCGGCATAGGGTAGGCGTTTACGGCATTAGACGCGCCCCCCTAGCATCGGAATAGTTGCGCCTTTTTTCGCCCGCAGAGAGCCGTAAATGCTCGTTCGGGATGACCTTATACGGGGGCCGATGCACAAACTTTTCCGCCATTGAGCGTTCCAGTTCGCGCATCAGCCCGAGTCCAACTGAAGTAAGGGTAATGATATGAAGAAGGCAAAATTAAGCCTCGCCTGGCAGATCCTCATCGGTCTGGTCCTGGGGATTGCAATTGGCGCGCTGCTCAATCATTTCAGTGCTGAAAAGGCCTGGTGGGTCAGCAACGTTCTGCAACCTGCAGGCGATATCTTTATCCGCTTGATCAAGATGATCGTGATCCCGATCGTCATCTCCTCGCTGATCGTCGGCATTGCCGGTGTCGGCGACGCCAAGAAACTTGGCCGCATCGGTCTGAAGACCATCATCTACTTCGAAATCGTCACCACCATCGCCATCGTTGTGGGTCTGCTGCTGGCCAACCTGTTCCATCCGGGCGCGGGCATCGACATGAGCACCCTGGGTACCGTGGACATTTCCAAGTACCAGGCCACCGCCGCCGAAGTGCAGCATGAACATGCGTTCATCGAGACCATTCTCAACCTGATTCCATCGAACATCTTCGCGGCCATGGCCCGTGGCGAGATGCTGCCGATCATCTTCTTCTCGGTGCTGTTCGGTCTGGGCTTGTCGAGCCTGCAGTCCGATCTGCGCGAGCCGCTGGTGAAGATGTTCCAGGGCGTCTCGGAAAGCATGTTCAAAGTCACCCACATGATCATGAACTACGCGCCGATTGGTGTGTTTGCCCTGATCTCGGTGACCGTCGCCAACTTCGGTTTCGCCTCCCTGCTGCCGTTGGCCAAGCTGGTGATCCTGGTGTACGTGGCCATCGCCTTCTTCGCCTTCGTGATCCTCGGCCTGATCGCCCGCCTGTTCGGCTTCTCGGTGCTCAAGCTGATGCGCATCTTCAAGGATGAACTGGTGCTGGCCTACTCCACCGCCAGCTCGGAAACCGTGCTGCCGCGGGTGATCGAGAAGATGGAAGCCTACGGCGCGCCGAAAGCCATCTGCAGCTTCGTGGTGCCCACCGGCTACTCCTTCAACCTGGACGGCTCGACCCTGTACCAGTCCATCGCGGCGATCTTCATTGCCCAGCTGTACGGCATCGACCTGTCCATCAGCCAGCAATTGCTGTTGGTGCTGACCCTGATGGTCACCTCCAAAGGCATTGCCGGGGTTCCGGGCGTGTCCTTCGTGGTGCTGCTGGCCACCCTGGGCAGCGTGGGCATTCCGCTGGAAGGCCTGGCCTTCATCGCCGGTGTCGACCGGGTGATGGACATGGCGCGCACCGCCTTGAACGTCATCGGCAACGCCCTGGCAGTCCTGGTCATCGCCCGTTGGGAAGGCATGTACGACGATGCCAAGGGCCAGCGCTACTGGAACTCCCTGCCGCACTGGCGCAGCAAAGAGAAGCTGCCGGCAGGCGAAGCGTCCAAAGGCTAAGCGCCTCGGTGTAGGAACTGGCTTGCCGACGCAGAGGCCCTCAAGTCCTCTATACGGCTCAGACGCGCCTTCGCCGACAAGCCGGCTCCTGCAATGAACGAACCCCGGGTAATCCGGGGTTTGTCGTTTCTGCGGGCCCCGCTATCATTCGCCGCATCTTCCGAGGGATATGACCGATGCTCAATGGCCTGTGGCTTGGCTTCTTTATCGTAGCGACCGTGTCCGCCCTGGCGCAGTGGCTGGTGGGCGGCAACGCCGGGATCTTTGCCGCCATGGTGGAAAGCATTTTCGCGATGGCCAAGCTGTCGGTGGAGGTGATGGTGCTGCTGTTCGGCACCCTGACCCTGTGGCTGGGTTTTCTGCGGATCGCCGAGAAGGCCGGCATCGTCGATTGGCTGGCCAAGATCCTGGGCCCGCTGTTCAAGCGCCTGATGCCGGAAGTGCCGCCAGGGCACCCGGCCCTGGGGCTGATCACCCTGAACTTCGCCGCCAACGGCCTGGGCCTGGATAACGCTGCCACGCCGATCGGCCTCAAGGCCATGCGCGCCCTGCAGGAACTCAACCCCAGCGCCACCACCGCCAGCAACGCGCAGATCCTGTTCCTGGTGCTCAACGCTTCGTCCCTGACCCTGCTGCCGGTGACCATCTTCATGTACCGCGCCCAGCAAGGTGCGGCGGACCCGACCCTGGTGTTCCTGCCGATCCTCCTGGCCACCAGCGCCTCGACCCTGGTCGGCCTGCTGTCGGTGGCGGTGATGCAGCGCCTGCGTCTCTGGGACCCGGTGGTGCTGGCCTACCTGATTCCCGGGGCCCTGGCTCTGGGCGCCTTCATGGCGCTGCTGGCGACTCTGTCGGCCACAGCCCTGGCATCCCTGTCGTCGATCCTCGGCAACCTCACCCTGTTCGGTCTGATCATGCTGTTCCTGGTGATCGGTGCGCTGCGCAAGGTCAAGGTCTACGAGGCCTTTGTCGAAGGGGCCAAGGAGGGTTTTGACGTCGCCAAGAACCTCTTGCCGTACCTGGTGGCCATGCTGTGCGCGATCGGCGTATTGCGGGCGTCCGGGGCCCTGGATTTCGGCCTCGACGGGATTCGTCATCTGGTGGCCTGGGCCGGCTGGGATACACGCTTTGTCGACGCTCTGCCCACCGCCATGGTCAAGCCGTTCTCCGGCAGTGCCGCCCGGGCGATGCTCATCGAGACCATGAAGACTCAAGGTGTGGACAGTTTCCCGGCCCTGGCGGCGGCGACCATCCAGGGCAGCACCGAGACCACCTTCTATGTGCTGGCGGTCTACTTCGGTGCGGTGGGTATCCAGCGGGTGCGGCACGCGGTGGGCTGTGCCTTGCTGGCCGAGTTCGCCGGGGTGGTGGCGGCGATTGCGGTTTGCTATTGGTTCTTTGGATAAGCCTTCGCCGGCAAGCCGGCTCCTACGGAGGTTGTAGGAGCCGGCTTGCCGGCGAAAGGGCCGTTCATTGTTTCAGCGCCAGGTTGCCCTGCCCCACTGCCCAATCCACTACCTGCCGGGTCAGCGCATCGCTGGCCTGGCCAAACCCTGTCACCACCGCCGGCACTTGGGGTTCGCTCAGGGGTTGGCGCACTTCAAAGCGCCGGCTGGCGAGGATCTTCTGGTCATAACCTCGAATCAGCCGCGCATCCAGGCGGATCACCACCTGGACGGCGTTGCCCTGGTACTCGGTCTGAAAGGCTTGCAGGTCGCCGCCCAGGGCCAGGTCGGTCTGCAGGTTGCTGTCGTCGGTGCTCAGTAACTGCACCCGGCCATCGCGCTGGAAGCCGTCCAGCAGGCGGTTGCGCAGCAGGATCGGTGCCGGGTCGCTCCAGCGCGAAGCCTTGTAGCTGCTGATCAGGTTGCCCTGGGGAATCACCGCAATGCGTGCGCTGTTCAGCGCATCGCCAGCCTGCGGCTTGAGCAACTGCAGCGACCACGACAGTGCCTTGCCCCTGGCAGGGGTCGCGTTTTGCCCTACCGGCAGCCGGTAGATATCTAGTGGTTCGCCCTTGGGCAGGATCGAGCAGGCAGCGCTCAGGGCCAGGGTGCACCCCAGGGCCAGTCGGGCCAGCAGGTGACAGGCAGGCTTCATGGCGTGAACTCCTTGTTCTTCTCGTTACCCAGCAAGTAACCGCCGGGATTGGCTTCGAGGCGGCGGGTGATGGCTCGCAGCGAGCTCAGGGTCTCGCGCAGCTCGCGTACCGCCGGCGCCAGGCCGTTGAGCCCTTGCATGCCATTGTTCAGCGAGTCCTGGTTGTCGCTCAGCAGTTTGTTCAGGGTGGCGCTGCTCTGCTCCAGGTTGCGCATGGCGTGCTCGGCGCTGCCGAACATCTGCTTGCCCTGGTCGTTGAGCAGGCCGTTGGCATTGCGCATCAGCGCGGTGGTCTGTTCCAGCATGGCGCTGGTCTGCTTGCTGATAGAGCCCAGTTGCTGCATCAGCTGGCGCAGGTCGTCACGTTGTCCGGCGATGCTGGCCGAGGTTTTCTGCAGGTTGTCCAGGGTGTTGCTGACCCGCTCCACGTTGTCCGGGGAAAACATGCTGTTGGCGTTGTGCAGCAGCAGGTTGACCCCGGTCATCAGGTCATTGCTGTTGTTCAGCAGGCGGGCAATGGGCGATGGCGAGGCAATGATGGTCGGCAGGTGGCCGTCCTTGCCCTTGAGGGGCGGGCTTTGCGGTGTACCGCCGCTGAGCTGGATGATCGAGGTGCCGGTGATGCCGGTCAGGGCCAGCTTGGCCTGGGTGTCCTCCTTGATCGGGGTTTCACTGCCCAGGCGGATCTGCGCCAGTACCCGGCGCGGGTCCTTGGGGTCCAGGCGCAGGTTGACCACGTCGCCGACCTTGATGCCGCTGTATTGCACGGCGCTACCCTTGGACAGGCCGCTGACCGCCTCATTGAAGACAATCTGATAGTCCTGGAAGGCGCTGTCGACGCTGGACTTGGCCAGCCACAGGCCGAACAGCAGGGCGCCGGCCACCACGATCACGGTGAACAGGCCGATCAGTACATGATGGGCTCGGGTTTCCATGTCATCCCTCGTTGGTCTGTGTAGCGGCCTGGTAGGCCGCGCGGCCGCGTGGGCCATGGAAGTATTGGTGAATCCATTCGTCCGGGGTTTCGGCGACGATGTCGATGGCGTCCGCCACCAGTACCTTTTTCTGCGCCAGTACCGCCACCCGGTCGGTGATGGTGTAGAGGGTGTCCAGGTCGTGGGTGACCAGGAACACGCTCAGGCCCAGGGCATCGCGCAGGGTCAGGATCAGTTGGTCGAAGGCTGCCGCCCCCACCGGGTCGAGGCCGGCGGTGGGTTCGTCGAGAAACAGGATGTCCGGGTCCAGGGCCAGGGCACGGGCCAGGGCTGCGCGCTTGATCATGCCGCCGGAGAGCGAGGATGGGTATTTGTCGGCGGCCGACAGGGGCAACCCGGCCAGGGCCAGTTTCACCGCCGCCAGGTGTTCGGCGTCGCTGCGGGACAGGCCCGCATGCTCGATCAGTGGCAGGGCGACGTTCTCGGTCACTGTCAGCGAGGTGAACAGCGCGCCCTTCTGGAACAGCACGCCAAAGCGCCGCTCGATCAGGGAACGTTGCTGCTCCGGCAGGCTGGGCAGGTCCTGGCCGAAGACCCGCACCGAGCCTTCGCTGGGTTGGCGCAGGCCGACGATGCTGCGCAGCAGCACCGACTTGCCGCTACCGGAGCCGCCGACCACACCGAGGATCTCGCCCTTGTACACGTCCAGGTCGAGATTTTCGTGCACGCTCTGCTTGCCGAAGCGGTTGCACAGGCCACGGACCTCGATCACCGCCTCGGCGGGCGGGCGCGTCGGGCGGCTCACCAGCCCATCTCCATGAAGAACAGCGCGGCCACGGCGTCGATGACGATCACCACGAAGATCGACTGCACCACGCTGGACGTGGTGTGGGCGCCCACCGATTCGGCGCTGCCGCTGACCTTGAAGCCCTCCAGGCAGCCGATGGCGGCGATCAGGAAAGCGAAGATCGGCGCTTTGACCAGGCCCAGCAGAAAGTGCTTAACGCCGATGTCCGAGTGCAGCAGCGAAAGGAACATCGCCGGGGAAATATCCAGGGACAGGGCACAGACCACGGCGCCGCCGATGATCCCCGAGAGCATCGCCAGGAAGGTCAGCATCGGCAGCGCCACCAGCAGGGCCAGCACCCGAGGCAGCACCAGCAACTCCATCGGGTCCAGGCCCAGGGTGCGGATGGCGTCGATCTCTTCGTTGGCCTTCATCGAGCCGATCTGCGCGGTGAAGGCGCTGGCGGTGCGCCCGGCCATGAGGATCGCGGTCAGCAGCACGCCAAATTCCCGCAGGAAGGAAAACGCCACCAGGTCGACGGTAAAGATGCTGGCGCCGAAGTTGGCCAGCACCGTGGCCCCGAGAAAGGCCACCACTGCCCCCACCAGGAAGGTCAGCAGGGCGACGATGGGCGCGGCATCGAGGCCGGTCTGCTCGATATGCGCCACCACCGGGGTGATGCGCCAGCGCTTGGGGTGCAGCAGGCCCCGGGCCAGGGTTTCGAGGATCAGGCCGATAAAGCCCAGGACCTTCAGGGTGTCCTGCCAGACGGTGTAGACCGCACTGCCAATGCGTGAGAGCAGTTGCACGCTGACGGCAATCTCCGGTTCCTTGACCGGTACACAAAAATCGTTGAGCGAGCTGTAGACCGTATGCAGCAATGCGCGGTCGGCGGTGGACAGGGTGCAATCGGGGTGTTCGGCGGATTGCCCCAGGCGTTCGGTCCCCAGGAGTTCAACCAGCAGCGAGGCACCCGCGGTGTCCAGGGCTCCCAGGCCGTTGAGGTCGACGTGGGTGCTGCTGTCGTAGTGGCCGTTGAGGCTCTGGCAGAGGCGCTTGAGGTCGCTGTAGTGGGCCAGCGTCCAGTCTCCGCCGATGCGCAGTTGCGCCGGAGTGTGGGCGTTATCCAGTTGAGCGGTGCCGGGCGTCATGCGGGTATTCATAAGCTCCGAGCTTGTGTGGCGATTGCGCAGTGCTACGTAATAGCACGATCCCCGTTACTTTGCCTCGCCGCTCTTGGCTGGATCTTGATCTGGGTCGGTGATCTCGAAGCGCAGCACACCAATCACCTGTCCGTCCTCGGTGATCACCCGCACTTGCCATTTTCCCGCTGGGTTGCCGGGGAAATTCTGCTTGTGGGACCAGGCGCGGTAGCCCTCCTTGCGTCCGCCGTGAATATCCAGGGCGATGCGATCCACTTCGCTGCCGTTGAACTTCCAGACGTGATAGATGCGCTCGTCCAGGCCCCGGGGGGCGTTGATCGCGGTGTAGGCGTACAAACCGCTGCTGCGTACCTGGCTGGCACTCACCTGTTCCAGGCTGTCCCCGGGCGTGCGGTCCTGGAGTTGGGTGCTGATGGCGTCCTCGGTCAGCCACAGGGTGGCCGGCGGCACCCAGGAGCGCAGCAGCCAGCCGGTGCTGCCAATGGCCAGGGTGATACACAGCACCGCCAGTGCGCTGCGCACGCTGCGGATCGGCAGGATCGACGCCAGGCTCGGGAAGGACAGGAGCATGGCGATGCCCAGGGCCAGCTTGAAGCTCTGGGCCGTGGTCAGGTGCAGGATCAGCGGCAGGGCCGTGAGCAAGGCGGCGAACAGGGTCAGGGTGTGCAAGGCGAGGAACAGCCAGCGCCGCGGCGCCAGCCACTTGTAGTACAGCGGGTCGGTGATGGAAATCAGCGCTGCTGCCCCCAGCAGCCCGGTGAATACCAGTTGGCCGCTGTTCCAGCTGGTGGTGATGAAGAAGAACGGCAGGACGAAGAACAGGCTTTCCTGGTGGATCATTTGTGTCGCGTAGCGCAGCAGCGGTTGTGGGATCTCGCGCTTGAAGACCTTGGTGAACAGTTGGGTCAGGCTGTTTTCCAGCATCAGCCAGACCCAGCTCACCAACAGGATCACGGCGATCCACGAGGCCAGGCTCTGTTGCCGGTCCACCAGGATGAAGCTGCCGACTCCGGAGATGAAACCGCCGAGCGCAATGACCCCCGGGTAGCGCTTCATCAGTTCCAGAATGCGCTGAATATAGTGGGTCAGGTTAGGCATCGGGCGGGGTCACAGTCTTGGCAGGAAAAAACCGTGACAGGATACCTGTTGGCCGCGGCCTGTGGCGAGGGAGCAAGCTCCCTCGCCACACCGGCTAGAGGGTGCGCCGGCGGTACAGCAGGTAGCCGCCCAGGCTGCCGAAGACGATCAGGGCCAGCAGGCCGCCGGTCAGCCAGAGCAGTTGCTCGTCCCCCAACAGGGGTTTTTCGATTCGCACATAGCCCGGCTGTTGCAGCAATTGCTTCAGCGCCAGGTTGGCCTGCTTCAGGCTCACCGCCCGCAGGCGCTTGGCCGGGTCGCTGAAGCGGCCGTTGTCGAAGTCGCCGAGGGCACTCCAGTAGTAATCCGCCAAGGCGCTGTTGCCCTGCACTGCCCAAGCCTGGCGATCGATGGCGGCCTGCTTCAGGCGCTCGAAAGTCGCGGGGTCCAGACCGTCCTTGAGCAGTTTTGCCTTGAGCTGCTCGACCACCTGTCGGGCCTGGGGCAGGTCATCGCGTTCGAGGTCGGCATTGAGGCTGAGAAAACCGACGCTGCCAAACACTTCACGGTCGCTCCAGGGGCCGTAGGACAGCTCATGCTCCAGGCGCAACTGACGGTATAACGCCCAGTCCAGATACTCCTTGAGCAGGTCGAAGGTCTCGTCGTGCTGCTGCTCCAGCAGGGGTTCGGGAAACAGCCAGTGCAACTGTGCGCTCTGCCCTACCCAGCCATGGATCAAGTTGCGCTCGGCGGCGGCCGTGCCCTGGATCTGTGGCAGCTCGCGGTGCTCGCTGGGCTCTACCGGCTCGAGGGCGCCGTAGGTGCGTTCCAGATAAGCCGGCAGCAGGCGATCCAGTTCGCCGACGACGATCAGGGTCATGTTGTTGGGGGCGTACCAGTCTTTGCGCACTTGCTCCAGCTGGGCCAGGGTCAAGTGCCCGACTTCGGCGCGCTCGGCGCATTTGAGCCCCAGTTCCACCGCCAGCTGGTTGCCGGCCTTGTGGCCCAGGTCCTGGCGGTCGAGCCAGCGTTGCAGGTGCGAGTAATGGCCGCCGTCTTCGCGCTCCACCACCTGTTTGGCGGCGGCCACGGCGTTGTCGCCAAGGTGGGTGCGGGTGAGCAATGCCAGCAGCAGATCGAGGACCTTGCGCTGGTTTTTCGCTGGGGCTTCGATGACGAAGGTGGTGTCGGCATTGCTGGTATAGGCGTTCCATTCGCCGCCCAGGGCTTGCATGCGCTCTTCCAGGCCGCCCTCGCCGCTGGCGTCGATGCCGCTGAACAGCAAGTGTTCAAGCAAGTGCGGCAGTTCCTTGTCGGCACAGGGGAAATCGTCCAGGCCGACGCCCACCACCAGGCGGATCGCCACATGGCCGCGTTCGCTACCGGGCTTGAGCAGCAGTTGCAGGCCGTTGGGCAGGGTGTAGCCCTCGACCTGGAAACGATCCAGGGCCCATCCTTGTGCACTGCCCAGCAACAGGCAGGCGAATAACAGACAACGCATAACAAGCTTCCTTACGGCGTGCGTAAGTTTTAGAGACTTCAGATCACTCTGGACGTTCAGGGTGAATGGGTGATGTCAGCCATGTTCTCGATTTCCAGCGCCCCGGTGTCCGAGGTTTCCAGGACCACGTAGGCGCTGCTGCAGAACAGCGAGTTGAGACGCTTCATGTCGGCGATCAGTTCCAGGTGCAGGGAGCTGGTCTCGATGCTCTGGACGATCTTGCGCTGCAGCCGGCTGACGTGGGCGTGGGCCAGGCGCCGTTCCTGGGCGCGGAAGCGGCGTTTCTCCCGCAGCAATTGACGTGCGCTTTCCGGGTCGGCGCTGAGAAATACCGAGAGTCCCAGGCGCAGGTTGGCGATCAGTTGCGCGTGCAGTCCGGTCAGCTCTTCCAGACCCACTTCGGAGAAGGAGCGGCGTTGCGACGTCTTCTGCTGCTGGACCTTGCGCAGCATGCGTTCAATCAGGTCGCTGGCCAGCTTGAGGTTGATCGCCAGTTCGATGATCTCCGCCCAGCGCCGGCTGTCCTGCTCGCTGAGGTCTTCCCGGGGCATTTGCGCCAGGTACAGCTTGATGGCGCTGTACAGCGCTTCGACATCCTCGCTCAGGGCGCGCATTTCCTGGGTAATGGCGGTCTGCTTGCCACGCAGCACATCGCGCATGGCTTCCAGCATATTGTCGATCAGGTCGCCGATGCGCAGGGTTTCCCGGGCGGCGTTGGCCAGGGCCAGGCTCGGGGTGGCCAGGGCAGTGGGATCGAGGTGCCGTGGTCGTGCACGGCCGTTGTCCTGGGGGCGCTCGGGCATCAGCCAGGCACAGAATCGGGCCATGGGGCCGACAGTGGGCAGCAGCAACAGGCAGCGGACGGTGTTGTACAACAGGTGGAAGCCGATCACCACTTCCTGGGGGCTGAAGTCCAGGCTATCCATCCAGTGGGCCAGCGGGTCGAGCACCGGAATGATCAGCAGCAGGCCGATCAGCTTGTACAGCAGGCTGCCCAGGGCCACCTGGCGTCCGGCGGTGTTCTGCATGCTGGTGCTGAGGAAGGCCAGCACCCCGCTGCCGATGTTGGCGCCGATCACCAGGCCGATGGCCACCGGCAGGCCGATCACCCCGGCCCCGGCCAGGGTGGCGGTCAGCAGCACCGCCGCCAGGCTGGAGTAGGACACCATGGCGAACACCGCGCCCATCAGCGCATCCAGGAGGATGTCGCCGGTGAGTGAGGCGAACAGCACCTTGACCCCTTGGGCGTGGGTAATCGGCGCTGCGGCTTCGACGATCAGTTGCAGGGCCAGGATGATCAGGCCCAGGCCGATGCCGACCCGGCCCAGCTGGCCGGCGCGAGTCTGTTTGCGCGACAGAAAGAAAATCACCCCGAGGAAGATCAGCAACGGTGACAGCCAGGACAGGTCGAAAGTCAGCACCCGAGCCATCAATGCGGTACCGACATCGGCCCCCAGCATGGTGGCCAGCGCCGGGGTCAGGGTCATCAGGCCCTGGCCGACAAAGGAGGTCACCAGCATCGCCGTGGCGTTGCTGCTCTGGACCATGGCGGTTACCAGGATGCCGGCGACGAAGGCCAGCGGTCGCCTGGCCATGTTCTGACCGATTACGTGGCGCAGGTTGGAGCCGTAGACCCGCAGGATGCCGGTACGGACGATGTGCGTGCCCCAGATCAGCAGGGCCACGGCGGAAAGCAGATTGAGCAGGGTCAGCATGAGAGGGCCCCCCTGGGGTGAAGAGCCCCAAGCGGGGCCAATGGACGTTGTTGCGCGAGGTTCTACGTTATGTACTTAAGCTGTAGTTGGCTAACGCACAGGACGCCAGCATCGCATAGCTAAACCGGTGATTGAAACAAAACTGTCATGAAAACAGCTGCCTGCAGCCGTGAAAAAGGGGCTCGTAAGCCCCTTTTTCTGTAGCGCGTTGGCGGTTTATTGACCAGGAATGTCCTTGCGCAGTTTCACCGGGTCCTGCTGTTTTTTCTTCTTCGCGATGGCGGTGCGCATCTTGATGTTGATGGCTTCCACCGCCAGGGAGAAGGCCATGGCGAAGTAGACGTAGCCTTTTGGTACGTGCACTTCGAAGGCCTCGGCGATCAGTACGGTACCGACCACCAGCAGGAACGACAGCGCGAGCATCTTCAGCGACGGGTGCTTGTCGATGAATTCGCTGATGGCGCCGGCCGCCAGCATCATCACCAGGACCGCGACAATGATCGCCGCCACCATGACCGGCACATGGGACACCATGCCCACTGCGGTGATGACCGAGTCCAGGGAGAAGACGATGTCGATGATGGCGATCTGGATGATGGTGTAGATGAAGTTGCCGCCCTTGCCTTTGGGTTCATCCAGGGTTTCGTCTTCACCTTCCAGTGCGTGGTACATCTCCTGGGAGCTTTTCCACAGCAGGAACAGGCCGCCGAAGAACAGGATCAGGTCCCGCCCGGAAATGCCTTGGCCGAAGACCACGAACAGATCGGCCGTAAGGCGCATGACCCAGGTGATCGACAGCAGCAACAGAATCCGCGTGACCATGGCCAGGGCCAGGCCGAAGATCCGGGTGCGCGCCTGCATGTGCTTGGGCATGCGGCTGACCAGGATCGAAATCATGATGATGTTGTCGATGCCCAGGACGATTTCCAGGGCGGTCAAGGTAAAGAAGGCAACCCAGATTTCCGGGTTGGTCAGCCATTCCATGTGTATTCCTTTGAGCGGTTGTTATGGCCCGGTCCGGGAAGCCGGCCCGAGCGAAGAATCATTGCTTTTATAGCGTGCTGAACAGCGGAAAAATCCCCATCAGCAGAGCGGCGAACATTATGCACAGACAGACCAGAACTGCCCACTTGAGGGTGAAGCGCTGGTGATCGCCGAACTCGATGCCAGCCAGGGCCACCAACAGATAGGTCGAGGGTACCAGCGGGCTGAGCAAGTGCACCGGTTGGCCGACGATCGACGCCCGGGCCATTTCCACCGCCGTGATGCCGTAATGACTGGCGGCTTCTGCCAGCACTGGCAATACGCCGTAGTAGAAGGCGTCGTTGGACATGAAGAAGGTGAACGGCATGCTCACCAGCGCGGTGATCACCGCGAGATAGGGCCCCAGGGCTTCAGGGATCACTGCCAGCAGGCTCTTGGACATGGCGTCGACCATGCCGGTACCGGACAGGATGCCGGTGAAGATACCGGCAGCGAAGATCAGCCCGACCACTGCCAGCACGCTGCCGGCGTGGGCCGCGACCCGGTCCTTCTGCTGCTGCAGGCAGGGGTAGTTGACGATCATGGCAATACTGAAGGCCACCATGAACAGCACGGGCAACGGCAGCAGCCCGGCGATCAGCGCGCACATCAGGGCGAAGGTCAGGGCACCGTTGAACCAGATCAGCTTCGGACGACGGGCGTCGGGGTACTGCGAGACGCTGATTTCACTGTGATCGATCTCATCGCCCGCCAGGTGCAGTTCGCCCAGGCGTGCCCGTTCACGTTTGCCGTACAGATAGGCGATCGCCAGGATCGCCACCACACCGGCCAGCATCGCTGGGATCATCGGCACGAAAATGTCCGACGGGTCCACGTGCAAAGCGCTGGCGGCGCGGGCGGTCGGGCCGCCCCAGGGGGTCATGTTCATCACCCCGCCGGCGAGGATGATCAGGCCGGCCATGATCCGCGGGCTCATGCCAATGCGGCTGTACAACGGCAGCATGGCGGCCACGCAGATCATGTAGGTGGTGGCGCCGTCACCGTCCAGGGACACCACCAGGGCCAGCACGGCGGTGCCGACCGAGACCTTCAGCGGGTCGCCCTTGACCAGCTTGAGGATCTTGCGCACCGCCGGGTCGAACAGGCCGGAGTCGATCATCAGGGCGAAATACAGAATGGCGAACATCAGCATCACGCCGGTGGGCGCCAGCTTGGTGATGCCTTCGAGCATCATGGGACCGATCTTCGGTGCGAAACCGCCGAACAGGGCGAACAGGATCGGCACGATGATCAGGGCGATCAGCGCGGACAGGCGCTTGGTCATGATCAGGAACATGAACGTGATGACCATGGCAAAGCCAAGGAAAGTCAGCATGGGAATACTCCAGGCGTAGCGCGGCTAGGGAATGGCGAACCGGGTGGGATCAGCGCAGAACGGCAAGCACGAGGCGTACGGGGGGAGTCGAAGCGAACAGGCGGGTACGAGCGGACATCAGAATCACCATTGTTGTTGTTAATAGGGCCGGGAGCGCCAGAAACGCCCGCTGTGGCCAACCGGTCTTTTGCCGGTAGTGGAGGCGATCCTAATCGGGGAAGCTTTCAGCCAGCTTTCGGCATTGAAAGGAAACGGTGGATGTTGCGGCAGGCGACCAGCGGCATAAAGTGACGGGCATGGGCCCAAAAGAGGAATGCACATGAGTGAGTTGCACACCGGCGGCTGCCACTGCGGGCGGCTGCGCTACCAGTTCAGCGGGCCACTGCGGGATATCGCCCACTGTCATTGCTCGATCTGCCGCCGGGTCAGCGGCGGTCTGGTGACCACCTGGATCACTTTGCCCGCCCGGGCTTTCAAGTGGCTGGAAGGCGTTCCCGCGCGCTACGACTCATCTGCAAGTTGTGCGCGCTATTTCTGCGCTGACTGCGGTGCTCACTTGGCACTGGTTACCCACCTGAGCCAGGACAGCATCGATGTCACCATCGCCACTCTGGATCACCCGGAACGGGCGCCTGCGGACCGGCATATCTGGACCGACAGCCGGCTTCCCTGGCTGCACCTGGACGAGCAATTGCCGGAAGAACCCGAGGAAACACTGTAGGAGCAGGCTTGCCGGCGAAGCTTTCAAGGCAGCTCCAACCCACCCGCTGCCTTGTGCAGAGCCCGCAGGTGCTCGCCCACCTGCTTCAGATTGGCCTCGTTGGCGGCGATCTCGGCGGCCCGGGCTGGTTCGAGCAACGCCCGCACTTCCTTGTCCAGTTCGCCGGTCAGCGATTGCAGCTGTTTCTGCCGCTCACTGCTTTCGGACTCTAGGCGCTGCCATTCGCCGGGCTGGGGCAAGCCATAGCCGCTGCTGCCCAGCAGTTCCGCCGGTCGGCTGAGGAAGCCGCTGTTGGCGAGAATTTCCTGCAAGGTCTTGTTGGCTTTTTCCATGCCGCCATTCTTCAGTTCCCGGGCGCCCAGGTAGCGCTGCTTGACCTCGTCCTGGGCCAGCAACAGTTGCCGGCGATAGCTGGCCTGCTCCAGGAGCAGCAAGGCCGCGCTGGTTCGCAGGTCGGCCCGGTCGAACCACTCGCGGCGTTGCGCAGCGCTCAGTGACAGCCAGTCTTCGACGCTGGCCTGTTTGATCGGCAGGTGCTTTTTGATCACTTCGAACATGGCCTGGTAGCGGTCGCGGAAGGAGTCGAAGCGATAGCCCAGGCGCAGCGCTTCCCGGGGATCGTCGAGTACGCTGGTGTCCGCCAGTCCCCTGCCCTTGAGCACTTCCAGCAAGCCGTTGGGCATGATGCTGTCGAGGCCGATCAGTTGTTTGTTGTTGCTGCCGCTGCGCAGCAGCTTGAGGCTCTCCACTGCGCAGTTGTTGGACAGGAAGTAATAGTTGCCGTCATAGCTCCAGTGCATCTCGGCGGCGTGCTCCACCACTTCCTCGATCTCGCTGCGTGACAGCTTCAGGGGCACGGATGCCAGGCTGCGCAGTTCGGTCTTGGTGTATTCATCGATGACTTGCGACAGCGGCAGGACGAACAGCCGCGAAGGATATTTGCCCACCAGGCCATCCCAGCTGGACAACTGTACGTCGCCGACAAAGGCGCGGTAGGACAGCACCAGGTGTTGGTCCAGGTCCAGTCGGCAGTCCGGGCCACGGGGCCGGCCCGGTGCACAGATCACCAGGCGCAGCATGCTGTGGCCCCAGCGGCTGACCCAGTTCTGGTTGGCCTCGGCCAGCAGGTAGTCCACCGCGTAGACCCGTTCCGGGTCGACCTTGCCCAGGGGCGTCTTGGCGAAGTCGTTGCCGGCGTTGAGGAAGGCAAAGGACTGGGCACAATTGTCCTTGGCTGCTGGGGCCCAGGCGAAATGTTCCTGGTAGTAGCGATACAGCGCCGGGCGGCGGCAGGCGTAGCTCGGATCGAGGAGGAAGTACTCCATGTTCACCGCTACGAACTCTTTCGGGTTGGTGATCTCGTAGAGGTCCGGACTGCGGGCAACCTGCCGGTTGTGCTGTTCCCGCTCTCCGCGGCGACCGACATATTGCGGCCAGCCGGCCAGGTCCAGCAGCCGCGGGTCGTCGCTGAGGGTAAAGCGGCGATCGTTCTGGCCCCGGCACTCATCCGGCAGGCCGATCAGGCCGGAAGTACCGGTCTTGCGGGTGCAGCGCTGGATCAGGCTGCGTTCGGCGCTGGGCCATAAACGCGCACGATCATAAATATGGGTCAGTTCATGAAGTACGGTGGCGAGCAGTTCCCGGCGCACGGTGCCGTGGGGGCGACTGGTCTTCTGGGTCGCAGCCGAGCCATCGGCCAGGCTGGGCAACAGGGCACGATTGAGGTCCAGTTCCGCAACCAGGGATGCCGCGCCATAGGCATTGTCGGGCATCTGGTCGGTCCAGCCGACATCAATGGTGCGATCCAGTTGCTGGATGAAGCGCGGCGGCAGTGCCTGCATCGCTTCATCCAGCAGCGCCTGGCTGGCGCGTTGTTGCGCCGGGCTCAAACCATCGGTCTTGAGGCGCAATTGCAGGTCGGCTTGGGCGGTGCCACAGAGCAGCCCCAGGGTCCCGGCCAGCAGCCAGGCGAAAACTGGCTTCACAGAGCGAGGATAGCTTCGGCGAGGACCTGATCGCTGGCGTTACGGGCTTCCGGCAATTGGGTGCGCAGTGCAGTGAAGGCAGCTTCCAGTTGTGCGCCACGGATATCGCCATTGCTGGCGACAAAGCTGGCGGCATCGTCATGGGCTTCGCGTACGACTTTGGAGTCTCGGATCGAGGTGGTGGTGTCCGAGGTGAAATCGATCGTGCGGCCAGAGGCGCGGACGATGATATTACTGGTGGCCACCAGGGTTTGTGCCTGGGCCACGTCGGCCAACAACAGCAGGCCAAGGGTGGCGGCAATCAGCGGGCTACGCATGGAACGACTCCGGAATAACAGGGATGGCTATTGGACGAGAATTGCCTGCGCCAGTTCAAGGTCGCTGGCATGAAGTTTTGCCTGGTGTTGCCGCAGATACTTCAGTGCGGACTCCAGGCGTGCCCCACGCAGTTGGCCGTCGGTCGCAATGAAGGCGGCGGCGTCATCCTGGGCGGCGAGCAGCAGTTTATGGTCGAAGGGCGCCGAGGTCACCTGGCTTGTAGCGTAAGCCGTGATGACCGAGCTCTGGGTCGTCAGGTCAAATGCCTGCACCGAGGAGGCCCAACAGATAGCGATCAATAGTGGAGCGAAAAGCGAAATTCGGAACAAACCCAAGAGTCTCGACAGCTGAAAACCAGCGCCAAGGCTAGCGCAATGGCCCGGGCAGGGCCAGTGCAGAGGGTTTCAGGTGCGTACACGCACCTGAAATGGCAGGTCAAATCGCCAGGATTGCTTGAGCCAGTTGTGTGTCAGTGGCCTGCAACTGAGGGGCTTGTTGGCGGATGTGGGCGAAGGCACTTTCCAGTTTTACCCCGCGAATTGCGCCGTCGGTGGCGACGAAGCTGGCGGCGTCATCCCGGGCAGCGCGGACAATCTTGTTGTCGCGCAGGGAGGAGGTGACGTCGGAGGTCGCATCGGTCGTGGCCTTGAGGGCGCCGACAATGGCGTCAGTGGTCACGATCAGGCTAGTGGCGTGGGCATTGGCGGCCAGGGACAGCAGTGCGGCAGCGCTGAGCAGTCGAAGACGGGACATGGGTAACTCCTGTGAATGAAACAGACAATTAAAGGGCGCTGAGTGAGACGCCGGGCAGCCACTGCGAGGTGCTGTGTCCGATGAAACTGACGCAACTCGGAAGAAAATCGCTACGTCACTTCAGATATTAGGCTGAGCTTTTCTATTCGCACAGATCTGTGTCAGGGCTGGGGGCTGCCAACAATGAATTCATGACGCAGTCCTCGTCGAGACGTCGAACGATTGGCTTGCAGCATCAAGCTATTGGGTTTCTCGGCGAAGAGACAGATAGGCTGGGGTTTGAACTGTACCTATTATATTTTTGTTATTATTAAACTGTACCTGTCATTGGCTGGTACAGACTGTCCTCCACCTCTGAACGTTTGTCATCGGCCCACAACGACAAAACCCGTCGCAGTTTCCCGCGACGGGTTTTGTGTGTGCAATTCGGGGTGCTGGCGGTGGACCCGGAGGGTCAGAGCCAGCGACGCTGAGTTAGCGCCAGAACGGCTTGCTCAGCTCTTCGTAGCGTTGTGCTTCGCTGATCCCGGCATCGGCCAGCAGACGCGAATCCAGGCGAGCCAGTTGATGGCGGCTGGAGATGCGGCGCTGCCACAGCATCAGGTTGGCGATAACGCGCAGAGGCAGGGAAGCCTGGGTTTTTTCAGCTTTGTCTTCGAAGAACAGTTCGGAACTGAGTGTACGTTCCATGGTTGACATCCTTCCGCTTGTGGCGGGATCAGGTAGTGATTTAACTGGTGCCCATGATCCTCTTCCCGCGCAAGACTCTGTAGATACAGTTCACCTGTATTGTGAAGGACCAGTTAACTGTTTATAGAGGCTGTACTGTTCGTAAATGGCGCAACTGTACCTGTCAGCACCTTTTTGGTGCGTTTAGGCGGTTTTTGATTGGAAGTTAACGGTTTTAGGCGAGGGAAAGACCGGTACAGCAGTACAGTTTTTGTCGGCCTATGATGGGCGGCTGGCGAGCTGACGAAACTGTGTTTGCGTCAGCTACCAACTGTATCAATCACTCGGCGAGCATTTTCCCGGTTTCTTCCAGATTGATGTGCCAGCTCAGGGCATCACGCAGTATGTGTGGTGTGTGACCACCCAAGGCGCAGGCCTTGGTGAAGTAGTCATTCAGCGCGTCGCGGTAGGACGGATGCACACAGTTGTCGATGATCACCCGGGCCCGCTCACGTGGCGCCAGGCCACGCAAGTCTGCCAGGCCGATCTCGGTCACCAGGATGTCGACGTCATGCTCGGTGTGGTCCACGTGGCTGACCATGGGCACCACGCTGGAAATCGCCCCGCCCTTGGCAATCGACTTGGTGACGAAGATCGCCAGGTGCGCGTTGCGGGCGAAGTCGCCGGAGCCGCCGATGCCGTTCATCATCCGCGTGCCGCAGACGTGGGTGGAGTTGACGTTGCCGTAGATGTCGAACTCCAGGGCGGTGTTGATGCCGATGATGCCCAGGCGGCGCACCACTTCCGGGTGGTTGGAGATCTCCTGGGGGCGCAGCACCAGCTTGTCCTTGTAGCGTTCCAGATTGCCGAACACGTCGGCGTTGCGCCGGCTCGACAGGGTGATGGAGCTGCCCGAGGCGAAGCTCAGCTTGCCGGCGTCGATCAGGTCGAAGGTCGAGTCCTGCAGCACCTCGGAGTACATGGTCAGGTTCTCGAACGGCGACTCGATCAGGCCGCACATCACCGCGTTGGCGATGTTGCCGATGCCCGCCTGCAGCGGGCCGAGCTTGTTGCTCATGCGTCCGGCATCCACTTCCTGCTTGAGGAAGTCGATCAGGTGATTGGCGATGCCTTGTGTTTCGCTGTCCGGGGTGGACACGGTAGACGGCGAGTCGGACTGGTTGGTGATGACGATGGCGACGATCTTTTCCGCTGGGATCGGAATCGCGGTGCTGCCGATGCGATCGTCGACCTTCACCAGTGGGATTGGGGTGCGGGTTGGACGATAAGTCGGGATATAGATGTCGTGCAGGCCTTCCAGGTTCGGGTTGTGCGCCAGGTTGATCTCGACGATCACCTGCTTGGCGAAGATCGCGAAGCTGGCGGAGTTGCCCACCGAAGTGGTCGGCACGATATGGCCCTGTTCAGTGATGGCGACAGCCTCGATTACTGCAATGTCCGGCAGCTTGAGCTGCTGGTTGCGCAGTTGCTCGACGGTTTCGGAAAGGTGCTGGTCGATGAACATCACTTCGCCGGCGTTGATCGCCTTGCGCAGGGTGCTGTCCACCTGGAACGGCATGCGCCGGGCCAGGACGCCGGCTTCGGTGAGTTGCTTGTCCAGGTCGTTGCCCAGGCTGGCACCGGTCATCAGGCTGATTTTCAGCGGGGTCACCTTGGCCCGTTCGGCCAGGGCATGGGGCACGGCCTTGGCTTCACCGGCGCGGGTGAAGCCGCTCATGCCGACGGTCATGCCGTCCTCAATCAGGGCGGCAGCGTCGGCGGCGCTCATCACCTTATCCAACAACGAAGGCAAGCGGATACGATCACGGTACATGGATTGTTATCTCGGGCAACGGAAGCAAGAAGCGCAGTCTAGTGATTTCAAAAAAAAACGCCCCGCGACAAAGGTCGAATGAAAGGCCCTGATCTAGAGCCTTCTGTCGGCTTTATGGTGTAAATAAAAAACCCCAGCCTACTAAAGGCTGAGGTTTGGGTTATTGCGCTACAGCAGCTTTACTCGACGGCTTTGACCATGTCTTCGATGACTTTCTTGGCGTCGCCGAAGACCATCATGGTCTTGTCCAGGTAAAACAGTTCGTTGTCCAGGCCGGCATAACCACTGGCCATGGAGCGCTTGTTGACGATGATGGTCTTGGCCTTGAAAGCCTCGAGGATCGGCATGCCGGCGATCGGCGATTTCGGATCGTTCTTCGCCGCCGGGTTGACCACGTCGTTGGCACCCAGGACCAGCACCACGTCGGCCTGGCCGAACTCGGAGTTGATGTCTTCCATCTCGAACACCTGGTCGTAAGGCACTTCGGCTTCGGCCAGCAATACGTTCATGTGGCCGGGCATGCGCCCCGCTACCGGGTGGATCGCGTACTTCACGGTTACGCCGCGGTGGGTCAGCTTCTCGGTCAGCTCTTTCAGCGCGTGCTGGGCCCGCGCTACCGCCAGGCCGTAGCCGGGAACGATGATCACGGTGTCCGCGTTGGTCAGCAGGAAGGTCGCATCGTCAGCCGAGCCGGATTTCACCGGACGGGCTTCCTGTGCACCGGCCGGGCCGCCCGCATCGGCGCTGTTGCCGAAACCGCCCAGCAGCACGTTGAAGAACGAACGGTTCATCGCCTTGCACATGATGTACGAAAGGATCGCGCCGCTGGAGCCCACCAGGGAGCCGGCGATGATCAGCATCGAGTTGTTCAGGGAGAAACCGATCCCTGCCGCTGCCCAGCCCGAATAGCTGTTGAGCATCGACACCACCACCGGCATGTCGGCGCCGCCGATCGGGATGATGATCAGCACACCCATGACGAAGGCCAGGGCCAGCATGAGGGCAAAGGCGCCCAGGTTGCCGGTGGCCATGAAGGTCACGCCCAGGCCGAGGGTGGCCAGGCCCAGTACCAGGTTGAGTTTGTGCTGGCCGGCGAACTGTACCGGTGCGCCCTGGAACAGGCGGAACTTGTACTTGCCCGACAGCTTGCCGAAGGCGATCACCGAGCCGGAGAAGGTGATGGCACCGATGGCCGCGCCGAGGAACAGTTCCATGCGGTTACCAGCGGGGATCGCATCGCCCAGGTGTTTGACGATGCCCAGAGACTGCGGTTCGACCACGGCGGCAATGGCGATGAACACCGCGGCCAGACCGATCATGCTGTGCATGAAGGCCACCAACTCCGGCATCTTGGTCATCTCGACGCGCTTGGCCATGATCGAACCGGCGGTGCCGCCGATCAGCAGGCCCACGATGACGTAGCCGATGCCGGCGGTGGCCAGTTCTGCGCCGAGCTTATAGATGAGGCCAATGGTGGTCAGTACCGCCAGGGCCATGCCCAGCATGCCGAACAGGTTGCCGCGTCGGGATGTGGTCGGGTGCGAAAGTCCCTTGAGCGCCTGGATAAAGCACACCGAGGCAATCAGATAGAGGGTTGTTACCAGGTTCATACTCATTACTTCTGCACCTCTTCTTTCACGGCTTTGGGCGCTTTCTTCTTAAACATTTCCAGCATGCGGCGGGTCACCAGGAAGCCACCGAACACGTTGACCGCGGCCAAGGCAACGGCCAGTGTGCCCATGGTCTTGCCCAGCGGGGTCACGGTCAGGGCGGCAGCCAGCATGGCGCCGACGATGACGATGGCGGAAATGGCGTTGGTCACCGCCATCAGCGGCGTATGCAGTGCGGGTGTGACGTTCCAGACCACGTGATAACCGACATAGATCGCCAGCACGAAGATGATCAGGTTGTAGATACCGGGGGAGATAAGCTCTTCCATCGTCTGAATCCCTGCTTAGGCGTTTTTGCGGATGACTTGGCCGTCGCGGCACATCAGGCACGCGGCGACGATGTCGTCTTCGAGGTTGACTTCGAACTGCCCTTCTTTAGTGAAGACAAGCTTCAGGAAGTCCAGCAGGTTGCGGGCGTACAGCGCCGAGGCATCTGCAGCTACCGCGCCGGCCAGGTTGGTCGGGCCGACGATGGTTACACCGTTTTCGACCACGACCTGATCCGCTACGGTCAGCGGGCAGTTGCCGCCCTGTGCTGCTGCCAGGTCGATGACCACCGAGCCGGGTTTCATCTGGGCGACGGTCTCGGCGCTCAGCAGCGTCGGTGCCTTGCGGCCTGGGATCAGCGCGGTGGTGATGACGATATCGGACTGCTTTGCACGCTCGTGGACCGCCTGGGCCTGGCGCTGCATCCAGCTGGCCGGCATGGGACGGGCGTAGCCACCGACACCTACAGCGCACTCGCGCTCTTCGTCGGTCTCGTAAGGCACGTCGACGAACTTGGCCCCCAGGGACTCGATCTGCTCCTTCACCGCTGGGCGCACGTCCGAGGCCTCGATCACCGCGCCCAGGCGCTTGGCCGTGGCGATGGCCTGCAGCCCTGCCACACCGGCGCCGAGGATCAGCACGCGGGCTGCTTTGACGGTGCCAGCGGCGGTCATCAGCATTGGCATGAAGCGCGGATAGTAGTGGGCGGCCAGCAGCACAGCCTTGTAGCCGGCAATGTTGGCCTGGGACGACAACACGTCCAGGCTCTGGGCCCGGGAAGTGCGTGGTGCCGCCTCGAGGGCGAAGGCAGTAATGCCACGTTCGGCCAGCTTGGCGATGGTTTCATTGCTGAACGGATTGAGCATGCCCACCAACACGGTGCCGCTCTTGATCAGAGCCAGCTCGCTGTCGCTGGGGGCCACTACCTTGAGGATCAGTTCGGCGCCAAAGGCATCGTTGGCGTTGCCAATGGTTGCCCCTGCCGCTTCATAGGCACTGTCGACCACGCTGGCGTTAATGCCGGCGCCGCTTTGCACAGTGACTTTATGACCCTGGCCGATCAGCTTCTTGATGGTTTCCGGGGTTGCAGCAACCCGTGTTTCACCCGTCTGGGTTTCGAGAGGAACACCAATGTGCACGTCAAATCTCCTGCTTGATCTTATTGCTTTCGATCTTTCTTAGAAGGCCAGCGCACTGAGGAGGGTGCGGCTGGGGCGGCCGATCAGCACGATCCCGCTGAAATCACAGCGGGGCGCGGCATTTTGCAGGCGAACTTTGAGGCCTTCAAGGGATTCTGACTAGTGACGGAAAATTAACTACAAGTCACCCCGTGACCGAATGTCGCAACGTACAGACTTAAACCCTTGTAAGCCGCGCCTTTCAAGGCTTTAGACATGAAATTAAGATTTTTCTCATCGGTGGCGTGAATAGTCTTGCATCGCCTCTAAATAAACCCTACAAGCCGCGTGGTTAGGCGCTTGTAGAACGATTGTCCAAGGTGTCGGTACAGTCTGTCTAGATGCGACAAATAGTTATATCTGTAGGGCTTTGAATTAGTTGACTACGGGGTCAGCTATTGGTGTGTAGCCTTTATTTCCCAAGGTTGTAGCTGTTCGCCTGGTTTACTAGCCAGTCGCGAAATGCCCGTAAAGAGGCTGATTCAACCTTGCGCTCAGGAATCATCAGGTAGTACGCCTTGATGCTCGTGAGTGCTTGAGGGTTGGCAATCACCAGGCGTTTTTCCGCCAGTTCGCGCTGAATGAGAAAGGCTGGAATCAGGGCGATGCCCATGTCATGCATGGCTGCCTGGGCGAGCATGGAGAATAGCTCGTAGCGTGGCCCTGTCATGTCGCGGGGGATGCTCATTTGTTGTGAGTTGAACCACTGTCGCCAGGCGTAGGGACGTGTGGTCTGCTGCAACAGGGGCAGTTCGGCAATGGCTTCTGCACTCAGTTGCTGGTGGTTGCCCAGTATGGCCGGGCTGCACACCGGCACTGGATGCTCGCCCATCAGGCGATGGGACTGAGTACCGGACCAGTCGGCGTCACCGAAGTAGATGGCTGCGTCGAAGGGGGTATCGGCGAACAGGAAGGGGCGTGTGCGGTTGGTCAGGTTGACGGTGACTTCGGGGTGTTGTTTCTGGAAGTCCTTGAGGCGCGGTAGCAGCCATTGAGTGCCGAAGGTCGGTACCACTGCCAGTTCGATGACATTGGCGCCTTGCTGACCCATCACGGAAAGGGTGTCGCGCTCTACGGCATCCAGTTGAGTTGCGACCCGTCGACTGTAGGAAAGGCCGGCTTCGGTCAGTTTGACTCCCCGCCGCGAGCGTCGGAAGAGTTCTACGCTGAGGAACTCCTCCAGGCTGGCGATCTGTCGGCAGACGGCGCCCTGGGTCAGGGAAAGCTCCTGTGCCGCCTTGGTAAAGCTCTCGTGACGGGCGGCGGCCTCGAAGCTGATCAGGGCGGCGGTACTGGGGATCTTCCTGCGCATGTACGGCTATCTCACTAATGGTGGCTGTAGATGGCACTTTTTGCCGTCACGAAGTGAGAAATTAGCACAACAGTATGCAAAATCCTCGTTTGCCGGGAGGCTTCTGCTGGGCCTAGGATCAGCCCACGATAGTTGACCTACTTCACGAGGATTCACTCATGGGCGGCAAAGCAAGCTTCAACTGGATCGATCCCCTTCTGCTGGACCAGCAACTGACTGAAGAGGAGCGCATGGTCCGCGACAGTGCCGAGCAGTTCGCTCAGGACAAGCTGGCACCACGGGTTCTGGAAGCTTTCCGCCATGAGAAGACCGACCCGGCCATCTTCCGTGAAATGGGTGAAGTCGGCCTCCTGGGCGCGACCATTCCCGAGCAGTACGGCGGCAGTGGCCTGAACTATGTGTGCTATGGCCTGATCGCTCGTGAAGTGGAGCGCGTGGACTCGGGTTACCGCTCCATGATGAGTGTGCAGTCGTCCCTGGTGATGGTGCCGATCAACGAGTTCGGCACCGAAGCGCAAAAGCAGAAGTACCTGCCGAAACTGGCGTCTGGCGAATGGATTGGCTGCTTTGGTCTGACCGAGCCGAACCATGGTTCCGATCCGGGCGCGATGATTACTCGTGCGCGCAAGGTCGAAGGTGGCTACAGCTTGACCGGCAGCAAGATGTGGATCACCAACAGTCCGATCGCGGATGTGTTTGTGGTCTGGGCCAAGGATGACGCTGGTGATATCCGTGGCTTCGTTCTGGAGAAAGGCTGGAAAGGTCTGAGCGCTCCAGCCATTCATGGCAAGGTGGGTCTGCGGGCGTCGATCACTGGCGAGATCGTCATGGATAACGTTTTTGTCCCGGAAGAGAACATCTTCCCGGATGTGCGTGGTCTGAAAGGTCCTTTCACTTGCTTGAACTCGGCACGCTACGGCATCTCCTGGGGCGCGCTTGGCGCGGCGGAATTCTGCTGGCACACCGCGCGTCAATACACCCTTGATCGTCAGCAGTTTGGCCGTCCTCTGGCCGCGACTCAGTTGATCCAGAAAAAACTGGCAGACATGCAGACCGAAATTACTCTCGCCCTTCAGGGCTGCCTGCGTCTGGGGCGGATGAAGGATGAAGGGACCGCGGCGGTGGAAATCACCTCGATCATGAAGCGCAACTCCTGCGGCAAGTCTCTGGATATCGCGCGGATGGCTCGTGACATGTTGGGTGGCAACGGTATCTCCGATGAGTTTGGTATCGCCCGTCACCTGGTGAACCTGGAGGTGGTCAATACCTACGAAGGCACTCACGACGTGCATGCGCTGATTCTCGGGCGTGCACAAACCGGTATCCAGGCGTTCTATTAATAGGAGAGCGGCCATGGGCGCGTTATCGCATCTGCGGGTACTGGATTTATCGCGGGTACTGGCCGGGCCTTGGTCCGGGCAGATCCTTGCGGACCTGGGGGCCGAGGTCATCAAGGTCGAGCGTCCGGGCAATGGTGACGATACGCGCGCCTGGGGGCCGCCCTTCCTTAAAGATGCCTATGGCGAGAACACCACGGAGGCTGCTTATTACCTGTCGGCCAACCGTAACAAGCAGTCAGTGACCATCGACTTCACTCGTCCCGAGGGGCAGCAGTTGGTGCGTGAGCTGGCTGCCAAGTCGGACATTGTCATCGAGAACTTCAAGGTTGGTGGGCTGGCTGCATATGGCTTGGACTATGAATCGCTCAAGGCAATCAATCCGAGACTGATCTATTGCTCGATCACCGGGTTTGGTCAGACCGGTCCCTATGCCAAGCGGGCGGGTTATGACTTCATGATTCAGGGGTTGGGTGGGCTGATGAGCCTGACCGGACGCCCTGAGGGGGATGAGGGGGCTGGGCCGGTGAAGGTCGGTGTAGCGTTGACCGATATTCTGACCGGGCTGTACTCGACGGTGGCGATTCTGGCGGCCTTGGCTCATCGGGATCAGGGCGGCGGCGGCCAGCACATCGATATGGCGTTGCTGGATGTACAGGTGGCCTGTCTGGCTAACCAGGCCATGAACTATCTGACGACGGGAGTTGCTCCCAAGCGCTTGGGCAATGCGCACCCTAATATAGTGCCTTATCAGGATTTTCCGACCGCGGACGGAGACTTTATCCTCACCGTGGGTAATGACGGGCAGTTTCGTAAGTTTGCTGAGGTAGCGGGTCAGCCGCAGTGGGCAGATGATCCTCGGTTTGCTACTAACAAGCTGCGGGTGGCTAATCGGGCGCTGTTGATTCCATTGATTCGCCAGGCGACGGTATTCAAGACTACTGCTGAGTGGGTAAGTCAGTTGGAGAAGGCAGGAGTGCCGTGTGGGCCGATTAATGATCTGGCCCAGGTATTTGCTGACCCGCAGGTTGTGTTTCGTGGTTTGGCTGTTGAGCTGCCCCATGCGTTGGCGGGGACTGTGCCTCAGGTCGCCAGCCCGATTCGTCTCTCCGAGACGCCTGTGGAGTACCGTAATGCCCCTCCTCTATTGGGTGAGCACACTGCGCAGGTCCTGCAGCGAGTATTGGGAATGCAGGTCGAGGCTGTTGAGGCTTTGACGCGTTCGGGAGTGCTTTAAGGCTTCTCTTCTATATAGAGGGGCGTAATGTCCCTCT
>NZ_CP149586.1:4927500-6135000 GCF_037903935.1 Pseudomonas idahonensis
CCAGCTTCAACAAGACTGGCCGCCCCACCACAGTCGGATAGCGCAGCATGACCACGGCCCCCGCACGTGGAGCCACCTGTTGTGATGTCGTCTCCAGCTCTACATCCCGAGAGGTGCCTTTAGGGTCAATGACCAGGTCATTGCGACGATACGGCGTCAGGCCTGCGACCACTGCATAGCCGTTGCTGGCGATTTGCGCATTGCGGCTGCTAAGTACCTGCGCGCCCCTGGCTCCATTGGCCTCAAGTACTGCGATGGTTTCACCCTGACCAGCCGTTGCGTTGATCCCGCCGGGGTGGGCCACCAGCATGCCCTGCATAGATACGTTGGCTTGCTGGTAGTTTTCTCCGCGACTGGCGCCGAAGTTGTAGTTGGCATGAGCGCTGTCATAACGCAGGCTGCCCCCGTAGTTGCTGCTGTTCTGTCCTTCGTAGCTGTCGCGGGAGCCATACACGCTATAGCCGACCTGACCTTGTTCACCGACGCTGCCAGTAAGGGTGGTGTTCAAGCTGTGGTTGCGGTTGCCGCCATAATTGACCGATGACGTCACGTAGGCTGAGTTCCGGCTACGCCCCAGAGGCAGGCTGACACTCAACAGATACTGATTATCCATGCGCCCACGACCGCTGCGGGTGCGGCTGGCACTGAGGTTGAAACTGCCCCAGCTAAAACCGTTGGAATAGCCCACTTGATAATTCAAGTCTCGGCCTTGATCGCTACGCCAATAATCTCGAGCAATACCGGAGAAGCTCAGGTGCCCAAGGCGCTCGCCCACCGGCTGGCTAAGACTCAGTTGCAAGCGGCTGCGCTGCTTGAACGATGAGCCTTGCGACTCGCGGTCATGCAAGCGGGCGTACTCGTCAAAATCCAGGTAGCCCTCACTGGAGAACCGATAGGCCGCCACACTGAAGTTGGTGGACGTGGTCTCGATCAACTTGTTGTAAGTCAATCGAACACTGCGGCCGCTTAGCTGCGCCGTATTTCCCGAAATCGAATCGTTCAACCCTGATGCCTGAGAATGGGTGATATCGAAAGCCACGGCTCCCAGCGACGTACTCAATGCCAGCCCTCCCTGCAGAGCATGATAATCCTGAGCCAGAATGCTGCCGCCATAGCCGGTCAACAGGTTGGACAAGCCATGCTGATAAGTCCCCTGGACAAATCCGGGGGGCGCATCAAGGCTGTCATCCCGATAGCGTCCGGCACTAAAACTGAAGCGCGAGTTACCAGGGCGCAGCAACTGCGCCATCGAGGCATAGGGCACCACGAAGCTCTTGGTGCGCCCATCGGCTTCGGTAATGGTGACGTCGAGGTCGCCGGCGTACCCTGCGTTGTTCAAGTCGTCGATCGCAAATGGGCCGGGCGGCACAGTGGTTTCGTACAACAAGTTCTGCCTCTGGCGAATACTGACTTTGGCGGTGGTATCAGCGACGCCGCGGACCACCGGGGCAAACCCGCGCATGGCGTCGGGCAGCATGCGTTCGTCACTGCTCAACTGCACACCGTTGTAAGGAATACTGTCGAACAGATTGCCGGGGGTGTAGAACTGGCCCAGGGTCAATTGCGCCTGAAGAGACGTCACATCACGCTGTATGTAACTGCTCAGCGCATTGTATTGACTGCGCTGACGGGAGTCCGATTGATCGTTGTAGCTATAGGAACCGTTGTGCCGCAAGCGCCAGTCCCCAAGGTTAAGCCCAGCATTTAAGCCACTGTAGAACTGGCGGCTGCCTTGCCCACTGGAACGGTTGTCGGACAGGTTGTTGTTGTATCCAAGAAACCCTGCATTGACCCCCGTATCCCACTCCGTAGGGGATACGTAGCCACGCTTGACCTGGCTAAGGTACAGCTGGGGAATTGACAGGTCGGCACGCAACTCGGCCAGGTCCACGTCGAAGCGACTTTGCGGTATCAGCTCTGCGGGCGACAGGCACTCGCTAGACAGGGCTTGAGCAGCCTGCCCCATAGGCAGGCGGGTCAAATTCACGCCTAGTTGCTCGAACACAGCGGGCGCCAGACAAGGCTGCACCGTCGAACCGTCCGCTACTGCTCTGAGCAGGATCTCCCTGGACCCCACCCGACTATTGTTGAGGTACAAATCAAGACGGTAGGTACCGGGCGTCAGGGGGTTGCCACGCTCAAACGTGGACAGGTCCATCGACTGCCCACGACCGTTGCCCAAAAAAGCGGGGTTGAAGCGGATCAACTCTTCAGCCTCAGTGGTAGCACTGAACATCCACGACCACAGCAATATCATGCCACCCAGGATAAAACCGCTACGCACGGCGAGGCAGCCACTGAAGTTGGCATATCCGCGAGAGAAAGTTAAAAACAGGGAGTTTGACAAACAGTTCATTTAACCTTCCCGGACAGTCAGCACGGTGGGTCAACTACGAAAGCACCAATACAATCGCTATTGCACAAGAGGGAGTGGAGGGTGAAGCCGACAACAATCGATCCGAACCGCTTCTAGAACTGCAGCTTTGATTCAGCGCGCACCGTGGATCCGTAGTCGTTGATCCATTGGTAAATCACACGTCCCGCTGCCGTTGAAGAAGTCAGCGCCTGTTCAAAAGCAAAATCAGCGGACGATCTCGGTGCGAGCATGTGACTCTGGACATTGAAACTACGACCATCATCGAGTTTCACTTCCACCGAGCTGAAAGACACATGAAAAGCCCCGTCATTGCGAACCTGCAAAACCGTGCCATTCGATGATTTAGCCAAGCCCCAGCGCAGTTTCTGTGCACTGTCGATCGCACTTCCAGGAAGATCCGCAGGACGGAAGAACAATTTCAGGCGAGTTCGGAAAGCCATCTGCATATGGTTACTCACCTGCCCCGATGGCAGTGGTGGTACATCCAGCACATTGAGCCAGAATACCGATTCGCGATCCTTGGGAATCCCCGCGCGAGGCGTGTAGGCAATTCGCAAGGACTGCCCCTTGCCTTGATTAATCCGTGCGATAGGGGGCATCACTACAAAGGGCACATCCACATCATCAGGTTTGGCATCGACATTGCCATCATCGATCCATGTCTGGACCAGTGCTGGCTGCCCCCCCGAATTACTCAATCGAAGGGATATCTCACGTTCAAGGGCCGGGTAGATGAGCCGTGTGGTGTCAACCACCACACTGGCTGAAACAGACATTGACAACAGAAGGCACGCACAAACACACAAAAGTTGATAACGGGTACTACTGGGCATGAACTCAATCACTCATCAGGTAAGGCCCAGAAGCTCACACTCCTGGGCTCGAAACTTATTCGTATGAAAAGTCCAACATGATTTGAGCTTTGAAATCACCCGCAGTAGCGGGACCATATCCTGCCAAATACTGCGCATAGAATCCGACAACAGCCGTATCTCCTCCCATCATCACAACGTCAATTGGAGTATTTTCTATTCCTAGCGTTATTGGTTGATATTGCTTATCGAGCAGCTGTACTTGAACGTCCGCACCGTTTTCTGCAGCAGTCACGGTATTTCTAAGAGCGCCAGTACCAATATCAATAGCTCCAGCGAGATGGTTGAACTTAGCCTCTACCTTGGTGCCAGTGCATCCGTTCAAGTTAAGCGATACGGCCTGCACGCCTGCCACATCGCCTGCGTTACTTAATGCGTTCGTACTTACATCGCTCAGAGCCACCAACTTTGTCAGCTGGCCACCTTCAGCGGCGCCTTCGATTTTGCAGGTTGCCTGCGTCACTTTCCCGGTGAAGTCGAGAACAACGTCATGTGCAAAGGCGCCGTTAACAGCCAGGAAAAGGCTAGATACAGCGGCGGCCAAAGAAAACTTTTTCATCTAACTCTCCATCTAACTATCATCGTGGCGCAATGCCGACCACACCATTCAAGAATCAATGCTGCGTGCCACATCTGGAGTGCTGTACGTATCCGTCCGGGCCGAAGCGGATGCGATCATTACAGTCTGTTGTATTGGCTAACATCAGATGAATCCTAAAATCCGAGAAAGCTCCCATTACCAGGCAAGAAACAGACTATTCGCCAAGCAACTTTTCCCAAGAAAACCAGGAAATACCTCAAGAAGGCGCAATGGATGGACCTATCGACAGGCGAAAAAAAAACACCCCATCAGGGGTGTTTTCCTTGTGACTCAGATCCTGCCAGCCCTCTGCAAGGGGCCGGCAAGTGCAACTGTCAATCCGGCTTGCCGTTGACCACGCCGGCCGTGTTGTCGATCAGACTCTTGGTCGCAGTCTGCAGGAACGACTCCAGCTTCTGTTTGAGTTGCGCCTCATCGGCGGCTCCGGAAATCAGCTCGCCGCCAGGGGTTGCACCCAGTTCGTACTTGTACAGTCTGGGCGGCATTTCCTTGGGCAATACCAGCACCCGATCCGCCGTCAGCAGCGCCACGGTCTGATCGCTGCCCGACGGTTTGACCACGCCAAAACCCTTGTCGCCTTCGGGCAGGTTGAGCAGGTCACGCCCCCAGCACTGGTGCAACACATCGCCACCGAGGCGGCCCATGATGGTGGGCACGATATCGATCTGCGTGCCCACGGTGTGGTCGCGCTGGCCGAACTTCTCCTGGATACCGGGTGCAATCATCAGCATCGGCACGTTGAAACGACCCAGGTCCATTTCGGTGATCTGTTGCTCGTTGCCGAAACCGTGATCGCCGACCACAACGAACAACGTCTCCTTGAAGTACGGCTCCTTGCTCGCCTTCTCGAAGAACTGGCCCAACGCCCAGTCGGAGTAGCGCATGGCGGTCAAGTGCTCATTGAGGCTACCGCGGTCGGTGACCTTCTCCACTGGCAATGGCGTCGGCAATGCGTACGGGGTGTGGTTGGACAGGGTCTGCAGCAGGGCGTAGAACGGCCCCTTGCCTTCACGGGCCTTCAACTCTTCCAGGCCACGGTTGAACATGTCCTGGTCGGACACGCCCCAGGTCGGGTCGGAGAACACCGGATTGACGAAGTCATTGCGACCAATGAAGTTGGTCATGCCCTGGTTGCTGAAGAACCCCGACTGGTTGTCCCAGGCAAAATCACCGTTGTAGACATACACATCGTCATACTGGCGGGCGCTCAGCAGCTGCGGCAGGCCAGACAGTTTGTGGCTGCCTTCCGGGGTCTGCATCAGGTATTCAAAGCCTGGCAGGTTGGGGAAGCAGGCCATGGTGGCGAACATGCCCTGGTGGGTATGGGTGCCATTGGAGAAGAAGCGGTCGAACAGCAGGCCTTGTTTCGACAGTTTGTCGAAGTAGGGAGTGATCTCCCCAGGACGTCCCAGCGCGCCCACCGAATGCCCGGCGAAGCTTTCCATCAGGATCACCACGACGTTCTTGATCGGCAGGGTCTTGTCCGCATCCGGCGTGTAATTACGGCGCACGGCGGCGATGTCCGCATCCACCAGTTTGTCGTTCGGCACCAGCAGCATGTCGCGTACGGTCTGTTGAGCCAACGGCTGAGGCAAGCTCGCCTTCCAGATATTGGTGCGGTCTTCGGAGAAGCGATCCTTGGCTGCCGCCATCAACTGCAGGGTGCCGTTGAGGCCCAGCTGGTTGGCGAAGTTCGATTCGGTGGTGTAGACATCCCCCCAACGCATCGGCGGACCCTGGCGCAGGGTGCCACGAGCCGCCACCACACAGATCAGCAGGCAGACCACGAATACCGCAATACGTGCATACCAGGGCGCAACCTGGCGTGCGCCGACATTGCCACCGCTGAACGGACCGCGAGGCCGAGTGGCACGGTCGGCCCACTTGAACGCCAGGCTGAGGATCCAGGCTCCCACGACCCAGGCCAGCAGGTAGCGAACCACAGGGAAACCGTACCAGAGCATGCTCATCACGGTTTTCGGGTCCTCCTTCACATACTGGAAGACCAGACCGTTGAGACGCTGGTGGAACTCACGGTAGAAATCCATCTCCATCAGGCCAAGGAACAAGGCAATGCTGGAGGTCACCGTCAGCCACAAGCGCAGCAGCCCGCGAGCCGCCATGGCCCGGGCACTGAGCATGGCCAGCACCAGCGGTACGCTGAGGTAGACCACCAGCCGCAGGTCAAAACGCAGCCCATTGGCAAACGCTTCGAGGAAGGTCGAAGCCGGGGTGTCGAGAATCATCTCGCGGTTGTAGATCAACAGCGCGACGCGCAACAAAGAAAACATCACCATCATGACCAGCGCGCACAGCAGCGTGTAGGCCAGATGGGATTTGACGGTCGGTTGCAGCAGGCGATTCGAGGATCGCTGCTGACTCAGGGCATCCGAGTTTGCCATGTGGTTTTAGGACCCATTGGAAGTTTAAGTTGCAGAGAAAAAGTGGCGTTCTGCCCTCTTTTTGTCGCCAGGGCGACGGGGATTACGCGGTGCGCAGATGTTGCACGATCACTGAAGGCATTGCCATTGATTAGTGGGCACTCCCCACAAGCCCAGCTCCTACGGCTCTGGAACAACAGATTGCCGGGCTTCGCACCAGGGGAAAAACGCCGGCGAATTGTCTTTGAGGCCTTGTGAAAATTTCGTTCAACGTATGTTTAGTCACACAAAAAAGGGCCTGGCGGCCCTTTTTTTCCATCGCCGGCCATGATGCCGGGGCTGTTCGTCACGTGTCCTGGTTCAGAGCCTGACATTACCTCGGGGACCGGCAATGGCCCAGATGATCAACCCAAGTACGGGAAGGAAGATGATCAACAACACCCAGACAATCTTCATCCCGGTTTCAGCGCTGCTTTTCAGCACGTTGATGATGGCCCAGATATCCAGGGCCAGAATGATCAGGCCAACCAGGCCATTGAAGGTGGAACCCATGGTGTCGCTCCCAAATGAAGGTGTGCCTCTTTAAGATAGTCGCGCTGAATCAGGGTTCCGTTTTATTCCACCGCTATGGCGGATTCAGACGTGCACGGCAATCTTCAGCGCTTCCAGGGCCGGCGCTGCGGCGATACCGACTTCGGCACACAGCTCCAGCACTCGCGGCAGGTCATTGCCGTAGACCAGCACCATCTGCAGTTCGTCATCCAGCAACCGGCTGAAATTCATCAGCACATAGCCGCCGTTTTCCGGGTTCATGCTGCTCATCTGGATCTGGATGCGGTTCAAGGCCGTCAAGGCTTCGATCTTCGCCAACTGCTTGGGCTTGATGTTGAAAGGCACGTCCTTGCCGAAAGACGCGACGATCTGTGCGAACAGATCGACATAAGTGTCGGCCTGAAACAGCACAGTCTCCGGCAGGCTGCCGACCACCACCCACTCGCCCAGGGGAATGGGGAAGCTGTCGTCGTAGTTGATGTCCGGATTGGCCGCCAGGAACGCCTGGGGATCGGCGTAGGCCTGGGCCGCTTCGTCGGCGATCTGCTGGATCTCGGCATCGCCCATGCACCCGGAGCTGATTTTGCTGATGAGTTCGATAAGGGCGGTTTTCATGGGGACATCCTGAAGACAAGGAAATTCGAGGGCGCGAAGGATAGCCTAAAGTGCGCCCCCAGACCTACGCCTGCGACGCGGGCCTGGCGCCCTCGCTCCCTCGGACCTTGACGGCTCAGGCCAGGAGTTTTTCCAGCTGTGCGGCAGTGTCCTGCGCGCCCATGGTCTTGGCGGCTTCCAGGGCACTGACACCATTGCTGTCGCGAGCCTTGGGATCGGCGCCCTGGCTGATCAGGTAGGTGACGATTTCCGTGCGGTTGAACATCGCTGCCATCATCAGCGCGGTACGCCCGTCAAAGGACGAACCTTCCACTTGAGCTCCGCCTTCCACCAGCGCCTTGACCACCGCCAGGTCGCCCTTGAAGGCGGCGCCGGCGATCGGGCTCTGGCCATTGTCGTTGCGGATCTCGGGATCGGCCTGGTGCTTGAGCAGCACTTGCACGGCGTCCACATGCCCGTGATAGGCGGCCAGCATCAGCAAGGTGTCACCCTTGTGGTTGCGCAGGTTGACCGGCAGGCCACTGGCCGCCAGCTTGTCGAGCATCTGTGCGTCACCCTGACGGGCCACGTTGAATACCTGTTCGACAAACTGGGCGGCCTCTTCTTCAGTCATCTGGCGGCTTTTGTCGGTCATCGGAAACTCCAGGTTCGGCAAATCGGAAAGGCACTAGTTTCCCCAAGCCGGCCGCAGCCTGTCATCCCTTTTTTCCCAAGAGCTGCCATAGGCAGAATCAATAACGCAGACGCCCGCCCTGGATATCGGCAAAAATCTGCGGGGTCAGTTGCACATAGGTATCCGACCCGGGAAGCCAGGCATAGACCGGATCGTCGCCGACCCGTTCGAGGTCGAACGCCTGCTCCTTGAGTCGGCTCTTCTGATATTTGAAGGTGCCAGTGGTGTCCATTTTCACCTTGATCCGCAGAAACAGCGGCACCGCGTAAGCCGGAAGCTGCTGTCTGGCATATTGCAGCAACTCACTGAAATCCAGGGTCGCCAGCGACTCCGCCGGGGTAATGGCCACCATCCCGGCACGGCCGTTGGTGTTGTGGATTTCGACGCCATAGGCCACCACCTCGGCCACTTGCGGGTGCCCCAGGAGAATGTTCTCCACCTCGGTGGTGGAGACGTTCTCGCCCTTCCAACGATAGGTGTCCCCCAGCCGATCAACGAACTGCACATGGCCAAAACCGATGTCGCGCAGCAAGTCACCGGTGTTGAAGTAGCAATCGCCCTTCTCGAACACATCCTTGAGGATCACCTTGAGGTTCTTTTCCGGATCGGTGTAGCCATCCAGCGGCGCCTTGTCGTCGATCTTCGCCAACAGCAGGCCCTGACCGCCCTTGGCGACCTTCTGCATGAAACCCTGGCTGTTGCGCAATGGCGCCCCGGTGTCGTGGGCGTACTCCACCAATGCCCAGGGGATCAGGGAAAAACCCACGGTGTTGTCGAAGTTGAGGATATTGCTGAAGCCGATATTGCCGTCGCTGGCCGCGTACAGCTCACAGACATGACCGACGCCGAAACGCTGCTTGAACTCGCTCCAGACTCCCGGACGCAGGCCATTGCCGATCATCTTCAACACGCCATGCTCGGTATCCCGGGCAGTGCTGGGCTGATCGATCAGGTAGCGACACAATTCACCGACATAGCCCACGGTCGTCGCCTTGAACCGACGCGCATCGTCCCAGAACTGACTGGCGCTGAACTTGCGGCGAATGGCGAACCCCGAGGCGCCGGTGATGGCCGAGCCCCAGCAGACGCACAGCCCGGTGGCGTGGTACAGCGGCAAGGTGCAATACACCACGTCGCCGGGCTGCATATCCAGGGCGATGGTGCCGAAGCCGGCAGAGGTGCGCATCCAGCGTCCATGCTTGAAAATCCCCGCCTTGGGCAGGCCCGTGGTGCCGGACGTATAGATGTAGAAGCAAGGGTCGTTGAAGAAGATGCGCTGGGTCTGCAGCAGATTGTCCGCTGGATAACCGGCGCTCTCGGCCATCAGGTTGACCAGGCCGTCCGGAGTCGGTCCAGGGTCGACGAAGGTGTCCTGATCGGCCACGAACCAGGTGCGAGCCGGATCGATACCCACTTGATCGCGCACTGCGGAAAAAGCCGCCAGCAACTCACCACCGACCATGATGCCCACCGGCTTCACCAGTTCCAGACTGTGTGCCAGCACGCTTTGGGTCTGCGCGGTATTGAGCATCGCGCAGATCCCGCCAAGCTTGGCCACCGCCAGCACCGTGACCAGCAGCTCAGGGCGATTCTCGATGAAAATCGCCAGTACATCGCCCTTGCCGATGCCCTGCTCCCGCAGGTAAGCAGCGATGCGGTTGGCCCATTGGTTGACCTGGGAGTAACTGAGTACCCGATCGCCATACAACAGGGCCGGCCCCTGGGGATTGCGCAGGGTGGCCTGCTCAAAACTCCAGCCCAGCCCACAGGGTTGGTCAGGGTTGTCGATGTTCCCTGCCCTCATGCCTCGCACCACCCGAGGTAGCGCCTTGGCAATGGACGGCACCTTTCGCAGCATCATGCCCCAGGTGATCATGTCGCTCTTGTACTTGTTCATGGTTGCTCCGGTTCGACAGCAAAGGTCTGTGCCCGGGCCAGGCCGGGCGTTGGCAACAGCCAGCGCAAGGCTCAACCGGGGTTGGCGACCCAGGGTTCGGCAACCGGCAAGCGAAGACTGCGGGGATCACCCGCAAAGGGATAAAGGCAGGGCAAGTGCAGCGCTGCTGACAGCACCGGCAATAATGCAGTGGGACCGTTCATGGAGGGCGTCCTGTTTCTTATTATTCGTCGGGCAGGATCGCTGGATCGCGCCGCAACACATTCCATGTCGCAGAAACACCTTTCAAACCTGTTCGGCCGGGTCGCCGAGGCAGCATTGAAACGGCGTGACAGGCTGGAAAATACGTCAGCCGTCGCGGGCCTGTACACGGAGTTTTTGCAAACTTTTGTATCTCCCCGCCGGTTATCTCCAGGGCCCTCCAGCCCCGTCCATAAACGATTGAATTTTCTCTCGGGGCCAGCGGTCATAACGCTGTAGCCACGTCCACGGCTAATCGCCGCCAACCTGCAAAATGCAGGATGCACGATGGCCATTCATGCAATTTGCACGAGATTGAAATTTCCTAGAAATTATAAGCTATTGATTTATAAGGATTTTATAAAAAAACAATACTGGCACAATCGCTGCACCTATCACTCCACGCTTGCCCTTCAAGAGCTAACGGAGCTGATAGACATGAGCCTGATCCAAGAAAAGTTTTCTTCCCTGTTCTCCAACTTCGAAGTGACCACTCAACCCCGTCCTGACGGTGGCATCCTGCTCACCCTGCGTAACAGCGAAGGCAAACAGTTCAAGCGTTCGATTTCCTACGCGCAGCTGCATGCCGCCGACCAGCTGTCCTGGGTCATCAGTGCAATTCGTCGTGATTTGGCCGAACAGGCCAGTGAGCTGCCGCAGATTTCCATGCTGCAAAGCCAGAACCGCTTTGCCTTGCCGACTTACCACTCCGCGTAAGCCACCTTCGGTTTCCTGCTCGGGCCGGCCCACCTTGCGTGGGACCGGCCCGTTGACGTAGAGCTTGCCGCTCAATCGTCCAGGCGTGGGAACTGGCTGGCGATAGCGTCGCCGGTCAGGCTGGCCGACCAGCCTTGGGGATTGCTGAACAGGCGGATGGCTACCAGGTGCGGCTGCTCCCCCATATCGAACCAATGGGCAGTGCCCGCCGGCAGCGAAATCAGGTCGTTTCTTTCGCAAAGAACGGCATAGACGTAGTCGTCGATGTGCAGAGATAGCAGTCCACGTCCGGCGACGAATAACCGCACTTCATCCTCGTCATGGCGATGCTCGTCGAGAAAGCTGGCACGCAGCTCGGCTCTTTGTGGATGCTCACGGTTGAGGCTGATCACATCCACGCTGACATCACCCTGCTCGGTCGTCAGCCGATCGATCTGCTCCTGATAGGCCGCAATCACCTCTTCCTGGCTGGCCCCCGGCTCGATCCGCGTCGAGGCTGGCCAACGATCAAAGCCAATCCCCTGTTCGGCCAAGGTCGCAGCGATATCGTCAAAGTGGGTCAGAACCTTGTTCGGCAGGTCCGGGCTGGATACGTGGTAGACGGACAGGCTGCTCATGACGGCAACTCCTCTTGCATGCGGGTGGCAATGATAACGGCTGCGGCCAGGGCGGCGACGCTAGCAATACTAAAGGTCAATGTGGCGCCCAGGGCGTTCCAGCTGTATCCGGAATACAGGGCGCCCAAGGCACCTCCGGTTCCAGCCAGGGCGGCGTACAACGCCTGGCCCTGGCCCTGCTGGCGAGCACCGAAACTGCGTTGGACAAAATGGATGGCCGCGGCGTGAAAGCTGCCGAAGGTTGCCGCATGCAGCACCTGCGCCAACAACAGTGCCCCGAGATGCTCCGCCAGGCTGCCCAGCAGCACCCAGCGCAAAGCCGCCAAGAGAAAACTCGCCAGCAACACCCGGCGCACGGAAAATCGCGCCAGAATCCGACTCATGGCCAGGAACATCAGCACCTCAGCCACCACACCCAGAGCCCAGAGCATGCCGATCAGGCCACGGGTATAGCCCAGGTGCTCCAGGTGCAGGGTCAGGAAGGTGTAGTAAGGACCGTGGCTCATCTGCATCAGGGCCACACACAGGTAGAAGGCCAGCACCCCGGGGCCGCGCAGTTGCTTGATAAAGCCCTCCCCGGCCAACCGCGGCCCCTGCACCACAGGCTGGGCGTTGGGCACCCATAGGCTGCTGAGCATAATGCCGCCCATGATCGCCACCAGTGCCGCCGGATAGATATCCAGGCTCAGCCACTCGAACAGGCGCCCCAAAGCCACCACGGTAAGAATAAAACCGATGGAACCCCAAAGACGGATCTGGCTGTAGCGTGAGGTCTGCCCCTGCAAGTGCGCCAGGGTGATCACCTCAAACTGCGGCAGGACTGCGTGCCAGAAAAACGCGTGCAGGGCCATGACCATGGCCAGCCAGGCGTAGCTCTTGCTGACGAAGATCAGCGAGAAACAGATCAGGGTGCAGATGGCGCCACAACGCACGATCGCCAGGCGCCGACCAGTGTAGTCCCCCAGCCAGCCCCAAAGATTGGGCGCCACGCAGCGCATGAGCATGGGAATGGCCACCAGCTCGCCGATCCGCGCGCTGGAAAACCCCAGGTGATCGAAATACAGCGCCAGAAACGGTGCCGTCGACCCCAGCAGGGCGAAATAGAACAGGTAGAAACTGGAAAGCCGCCAGTACGGCAGCGCCGCCACGGTCATCAGACCGTAGCGACTGGCAGAACCGCCATTACAGCTGGCCCAGTACCGGCGTGCTGACGCGCACGTCGGCATTCTGGCCGCGGTGACGCAGCAGGTGATCCAGCAGCACGATGGCCATCATGGCTTCGGCAATGGGAGTAGCACGAATGCCCACGCAAGGGTCGTGACGGCCCTTGGTGATCACGTCCAGCGGATTGCCATCAACGTCGATGGAGCGACCTGGCGTGGTGATGCTGGACGTCGGCTTGAGGGCCAGGTGGGCAACGATCGGCTGCCCCGAGGAGATCCCGCCAAGAATGCCGCCGGCGTTATTGCTGAGGAAACCTTGCGGGGTCAGTTCGTCACGGTGTTCGGTGCCGCGCTGGGCGACGCTGGCAAAACCGGCGCCGATTTCCACGCCCTTGACCGCATTGATGCTCATCAACGCATGAGCCAGTTCGGCATCCAGCCGGTCGAAGATCGGCTCGCCCAGGCCCGGCATCACGCCTTCGGCGACCACGGTGATCTTCGCTCCCACGGAATCCTGATCCCGGCGCAATTGGTCCATGTAGGCTTCAAGCTCCGGAACCTTATCCGGATCGGGGCTGAAGAATGCGTTGTCCTCCACCGAATCCCAGGTCTTGAAAGGAATCTCGATCGGGCCCAGCTGACTCATGTAACCGCGCACCACGATGCCCTGGCTGGCCAGGTATTTCTTGGCGATGGCCCCGGCCGCCACGCGCATGGCAGTTTCCCGCGCCGAGCTGCGACCGCCGCCACGGTAATCACGAATGCCGTACTTGTGGTGGTAGGTGTAATCGGCGTGAGCCGGACGGAACAGATCCTTGATCGCCGAGTAGTCCTTGGACTTCTGGTCGGTATTGCGGATCAACAGGCCAATGGAACAGCCCGTGGTCTTGCCCTCGAACACCCCGGAAAGGATCTCGACTTCATCGGGTTCCTGGCGCTGGGTGGTGTGACGGCTGGTGCCGGGCTTGCGCCGGTCCAGGTCACGCTGCAGGTCTTCCAGGGACAGCTCGAGGCCCGGCGGGCAGCCGTCGACAATGGCGACCAACGCCGGACCATGGCTTTCGCCCGCGGTGGTGACAGTGAACAGCTTGCCGTAGGTATTGCCGGACATGCGGGGAGCTCCGTGAAATCAGCCGAAATAACTCAATCAGGATTACTGAAGGGCGCAAGTATACGCAGGCTACCCAACTAGTTCATCCTCGAACCTTCTGCCCCTGCCCGAGTCCAACCGGCACCTTATCCATGATGGCGTGATGATGCTGCGAGTCCTTCTCTTGAGCCTTTCCCTGTTCACCGGCCTGGTCAACGCGGCCGTCCTGCAACGCCCCGTAAGCCTGGACACCGGCCACGGCGAGCTGTATGGCTCGATGCTGCTGCCCAAATCTGCGCAGCCGGTGCCGGTGGTGCTGATCATCTCAGGCTCCGGCCCCACCGACCGCGACGGCAACAACCCCGACGGCGGGCGCAACGACAGCCTCAAGCGCCTGGCCTGGGTGCTGGCCAAGCACAACATCGCCAGCGTGCGCTACGACAAGCGCGGTGTAGCGGCCAGCCTCGCGGCGACCCCGGATGAACGCAACCTGACCCTCGACGCCTATGTGGCCGACGCCGTGGCCTGGGGCAAGCAGCTCAAGGCCGACACGCGCCTGGGCCAACTGATCGTGCTGGGCCATAGCGAGGGCGCGCTGATCGCCAGCCTCGCCGCCGCCCAACTGGACGCCGCCGGCGTGATTTCCATCTCCGGCACCGCCCGCCCCGTGGATCAGGTGCTGCGCCAGCAACTGAGTTATCGCCTGCCGCCGGCGCTGATGGTGCGCAGCAATGAACTGCTGGACAGCCTCAGGGCCGGTCAGATTGACAACGATGTGCCACCAGCCCTGCAAGTGATCTTCCGCCCCAGCGTGCAACCCTATCTGATCACCCTGTTCCGCGAGGACCCGGCCGCCGCTTTCGCCCGCCTGAAAATGCCGGCGCTGATCATTCAGGGCAGCAACGATATCCAGGTCAGCGTCGACGACGCCCGGGTGCTCAAGGCGGCAAAACCGGATGCTCAACTGACCTTGATCGACGGCATGAACCATGTGCTGCGTATCGTACCCAACGATCTCAAGCGCCAATTGGCGTCCTACAAGGACCCGCAATTGCCCCTGGCGGCGGAACTGGGCCGATCCATCATCAGTTTTATTGACGGACTTCACACCCGTTAGGCTGTTTTTACCCTCCAGTCCTGAAAAAAACGGCCGATAAGCCTTTGCCGGCCGTTCGATTGCTGTCGGCGCGCAGCGATTGGACAGGACTTGCCGTTATGACTGATACCTCGAATTCACCCGCCACCGAGCAGGAAGCCGCCGTACCGGAAGCGGCGCCGTTGCCGTGGGCGGACGTCCAGGCTGAACATCACAAGATGCTGCGCCTGGCGCCCCTGCAGACCGATCGCGCCACCGGTGGGCGCCCTTTGCGTTTTGTCGAGTTCGGTTATGCCGAACGCAACAACAAAGAGCACAGCCTGCTGCGCATGACCATCAGCCTGCCCGGCCAGCGGGTGCGCAAGGAACAGAATCACCTGGATGTCTGGGTCGAGCACGACACCCACCGGGTGCACTTCGAGCCCGAAGGCGGGCTGCAGATCGAACCACTGAACCGTGGCATCGGACGCTTCCTGCTGGCCCAGGCCGCGCAGTGGGCGCAGAAGAAGTGGCCGCACTACCGGGTCGACGGCTTCGAGCTCGCTAACAAGGACGCCCTCAATGAGGACACTCGCCTGCGCCGCGATCATGTGCTGCGTACCCAGGGCTTCGACGTGGTGTATGCCGATGCCCAGCATCTCAAGGGCAGCGTCAAGGATGTTCAAGTGGGCGAGCTGCTGAGCCAGTGGAACACCGAGAAACTGCAGTTCGTGGAGATACTGGAAGCCGCACAGATGCTCCAGCAGGCCGAGCAGAACCTGGAGGAGCTGGAAGTCAAACTGCGCAAGCAGGAAGAGAAAGTCACCAAGTACAAACGTGAAGACACCGGTCTGCGCTTCACCATCACCTGCCTGGTGGCCTTCGCGGTCTTCCAGGCGGGGCTGCTGATCTGGATTGCGACTCACCGCTGAGTCGCGACCTCTTCAGGGATCAAGGCCCGCCTTGCGCGGGCCGGCACATGGCTCAGGCGCGGGCGGCGAACAGCGCCTGATGCTCGCGGCACTGCTCCGCAGTGAGCATGAACACCCCGTGACCGCCGCGTTCGAAGTCCAGCCAGGCGAAGTCGACTTCGGGGTACAGCGCCTCGACGTGCACCTGGCTATTGCCCACTTCGACAATCAGCAAGCCTTTCTCGGTCAGGTGATCAGCGGCCTGGGCCAGCATGCGCCGCACCAGATTCAGACCATCATCGCCACAGGCCAGGCCCAGCTCGGGCTCATGCTGGTACTCGTCCGGCATGTCGGCAAAATCTTCGGCATCGACATAAGGCGGGTTGGAAACGATCAGGTCGAAGCGCTGCCCCGGCAAGCCATCGAAACCATCGCCCTGCACGGTGAACACCCGCTCATCGACACCGTGGCGCTCAATGTTCTGGTTGGCCACTTCCAGGGCTTCGAAGGACAGGTCGGCCAGCACCACTTCGGCCTCGCGGAACTCATAGGCACAGGCGATGCCGATGCAACCGGAGCCGGTGCACAGATCGAGAATCCGCGCAGGCTCAGTGCCCAGCCAGGGTTCGAAGCGTTTCTCGATCAACTCGCCGATGGGCGAGCGGGGAATCAGCACACGCTCGTCAACGATGAACGACATGCCGCAGAACCAGGCCTCGCCCAACAGATAGGCTGTGGGCACGCGTTCTTCGATTCGGCGCTTGAGCAGGTGCTGAAGGTGGACCAACTCGTCGTCTTCCAACGCGCAGTCCAGGTAGCTGTCGGCGATTTCCCAGGGCAGGTGCAAGGCTCCGAGCACCAATTGGCGGGCCTCGTCCCAGGCGTTGTCGGTACCATGGCCGAAGAACAGATCCTCCCCATGAAAGCGGCTGACAGCCCAGCGGATATGGTCACGCAAGGTGCGAAGGCGGGAAGTGATCACGGGACAGACTCCTGAAAAAACGACCGGCAATTCTAACAGCCAAAGCGCCTGCCGACGACGAATGAAAAACCACCGCCGTACAATCGCCCGACCGACCGCTTTTTGCCCGGCAAGCCAAATACCTTGCCCCTCTTGACAAGGCTGCAGGCCAACAACGGCGCACCTTACGTTAGTAGCGATTCACAGAAGCGCTCCGCCAGAGGACAATGTCGCAAAAGCCCCACTCACAGGAGCCCCAGAATGTCCGTTCCAAAGACGATGTTTCAACTCAGCGGTCGTGGTTATGCAGCGGCCAATTTGAGCCACGCGACCCTTGTGATCATCGACGCCCAGAAAGAGTACCTCAGCGGCCCCCTGGCCCTGTCCGGCATGGACAAGGCAGTGGCCAACATCGGCCAACTGCTGGCCGCAGCCCGGGCTGCCAGCCGGCCCATCGTGCATGTGCGCCATCTTGGCACCGTCGGCGGCCTGTTCGACCCTCAGGGCGAGCGCGGCGAATTCATCCCCGGCCTTGAGCCCCAAGGCGACGAGACCATCATCGGCAAGCTGCTGCCCAGTGCCTTCCACGGCACCGAACTGGAAAAGCGCCTGCAGGATCTGGGCTCCCTGGACCTGATCGTCGCCGGTTTCATGAGCCACTCCAGCGTCAGCACCACCGTGCGAGCAGCGAAGAACCTGGGATTCCGTTGCACCCTGGTGGAGGACGCCTGTGCCACCCGTGACCTGCCCTACAAGGGCGGCATTCTCAGCGCCGAGCATGTTCAGCAGACTGAAATGGCGATCATGGCCGACAACTTTGCCACTCTCGCCCAGACCGCAAGCCTGATCTGACCAGCCTTGGTGAGCGGCTGGCGGGCCGCTCATCCATAAACGCCTCGCATTTGCAGCAATTGCCTTAGCCTCAGGAACCACCCGGTCAACTCCCGGTCGAAGGGCCGATACCCATTGAGGAAGGTCGGAATGAAGATATCCGATGGTTTTGACGCACGCCGATTGCGGCCCAAAAGCCCGCGAAACTGGCGCCTGCGCCTGGGGGCTGGATTCTCTGCATTGCTGGCGACCTTCGGCGTGCTGCTGGCCCTGGCCGGGACCGCAAGCCTGCTGGGACGCGCTCCGGCGCTAGGAGAACTCAACGCCAGCCCACTGGGCTCGGCGCTGATCCTGCTGATTGGCGTGCTACTGCTGTACATCGGTGTGCGCCTGTGGCGGCGTTGCCGGCGCCGAATGCGCCAGCCCCTGGCACTGAACATGGCGCCACACCTGATGAAAAAACACGACTGACGACCCTGGGCGCGATTTGCGCGCCTTAAGGTGTTCCGAGTTGGGTAAACTAGCCGCCCTTCGCGGAGGCTGACATGCAAGACGACGATTTTTCCCTGTTCAAAAACGAGATCCGCGGCGTCAAGCCGATCAAGCACGATCGGGCCGACACAGGCAAACCCAAGGCCGACCGCGCACAGATCGCCAAGCTGCGCCAGGCTGCCACAGTGCGTAGCGAGACAACGACGGTAGACGGGCTGTCCGATCAGTTCGTCATCGATGTGGGACCTGAAGATGAGCTGATGTGGGCCCGCGACGGGGTTCAGGAAAGCCAGATGCGCAAGCTGAAAGTCGGCCAGATTCCCTTTGAAGGCAGCCTCGACCTGCATGGCATGACCGTGGAAAAGGCCCGCGAAACCCTCTGGGCGTTTCTCGCCGAAGCCACCCGATTCGAGATCCGCTGTGTACGCGTCACACACGGCAAGGCCGTGCGCCTGGACGGCAAGCGCCCCATGATCAAAAGCCACGTCAACACCTGGCTGCGCCAGCATCCACAAGTGCTGGGCTTCACCTCCTGCCAGGCTAAACATGGCGGCACTGGCGCGCTGTACGTCATGCTCAAACGCACCATGATGGAAGGCCGCGACGAATAAAGCCGCTGCACTAAGCTTGCAGCGCCGTGTCTGCCACCGTACCCTTGCCCTTTGCGTAAAATCCCACAGGTAGTTTCATGTCCCTGGAACAGAATTACACCGCGATCCTCGGCCAACTGGGCGAGGACGTCTCCCGCGAGGGCCTGCTCGATACGCCCAAGCGTGCCGCCAAAGCCATGCAGTACCTTTGCCGCGGTTATGCCCAAACCCTGGAAGAAGTCACCAACGGTGCCTTGTTCAGCTCTGACAACAGCGAAATGGTGCTGGTCAAGGACATCGAGCTCTACTCGCTGTGCGAACACCATCTGCTGCCATTCATCGGCAAGGCTCACGTTGCCTACATTCCCAGCGGCAAGGTCCTGGGGCTGTCGAAAGTCGCGCGCATCGTCGACATGTATGCCCGTCGCCTGCAGATCCAGGAAAACCTCAGCCGGCAAATCGCCGACGCCGTCCAGCAAGTGACCGGCGCTCTGGGGGTTGCAGTGGTGATCGAGGCCAAGCACATGTGCATGATGATGCGCGGTGTGGAAAAGCAGAATTCGTCGATGATCACTTCGGTGATGCTGGGCGAGTTCCGCGAAAATGCCGCGACTCGCAGCGAGTTCCTCAGCCTGATCAAGTAACAGGCCCTGAGTGAAAAAACCGGCGTTGATCGCCGGTTTTTTTCGTCCGGCAAAAATCAGGTAAGCTGCCGCCCCTTCATTCATGGGCAAGAGGCAATACCGTGATCGTCAAAGCGCTGCGAGTCGGCCTGGGCCAACTCATCATTTTCATCGACTTCATCACCCGCCCGCGCAAGCAGAAGCGCGCTGCCGCCGCTCAAGCGCAAGTCGAGCAGGCCGCCAAGGGCCTGACCCTGTATCAGTTCCACGCCTGCCCGTTCTGCGTGAAGACCCGCCGTACCCTGCACCGCCTGAACGTACCGGTGGCCCTGCGCGACGCCAAGAACAACGAGCAGGATCGCCAGACCCTGCTGGAGCAGGGCGGCAAAATCAAGGTGCCATGCCTGCGTATCGAAGAGAACGGCCAGACCACCTGGATGTATGAATCCAAGGTGATCATCGATTACCTGAACCAGCGCTTCTCGGCGGCCTGAAGCCTCTCCCCGGGACGATGCTGTCCCGGGTCAGTTGCCCCCTCGGAAAATCCGCTCAATCGAACATCCCGACATGCCGCGGATGGCTCTGTACGCGCTGGACCCAGGCCTGGATACCCGGATAGCGGGTCAGATCGAAACCGCCTTCATGGGCCACATGGGTGTAGGCATACAGCGCGATATCGGCAATGGAATAGTGCTCGCCCACCAGATACGGCGTGCGGCTCAATTGTTTTTCCATCACATCCAGCGCCTTGTAGCCACGCTTGTGCAGCTTCAGGTATTCGTCCCGGCGCTCTTCGGGCAAGCCCTCGTACTGTTCAATGAAGCGCGCCACCGCGATGTAAGGCTCGTGGCTGTACTGCTCGAAGAACTGCCATTGCAGGACCTGGGTGCGCAGGCGCGGTTCGCTGGGCAGGAATTCGCTACCGTCGGCCAGAAAGTTGAGAATCGCGTTGGACTCCCACAGGCAGGTGCCGTCTTCCAGCTCCAGTACCGGTATCTTGCCGTTGGGATTCTTCGCCAGGAAGGCTTCGGTCTGGGTATCGCCTCCGAGAATGTCCACCGCCTGCCACTCATAAGGCAGCCCCAGAAGACTGAGCATCAGCTTGATCTTGTAGCAGTTGCCCGAACGGTAATCGCCATAAACCTTGTACATGGCCCTCCCCTTAGGCTGCCTGTGCAGCCTGTGCTTGACGTATCACGGTGGCCAGCCGCTTGAGGCCTTCGTCCAGCCGTGCCGGATCGATATGGCTGAAATTCAACCGCAGATGCCCATGATTGCGCTCCGGTTCAGAAAAGAACGGTTCGCCGGGCATGAAAGTCACGTCTTGTTCCAACGCGGACTTGAGCAAAGTGCGGGTATCCAGGGGCTGTTTCAAGCTCAACCAGAAAAACAGACCGCCCTGGGGCACCCTCCAGTCCGCCAGATCGGCGAAATGAGTCTGCAGCGCGACCTGAAAGGCATCACGGCGCAGGCGGTAGAAACTTCGCAGTTCACCCAGGTGCTGCTGGAACTGATCGCTGCCGATCCACTGCATGGCCTGCCACTGGCCGACGCGATTGGTGTGCAGGTCCGCGGACTGTTTCAGGCGCAGCAGATGAGGGAACAGGTCCGGGCTGGCGATCAGGTAGCCAACCCGCAATCCCGGGAGCAGGGTCTTCGACACGGTGCCGGTGTAGATCCAACTGGCCTTTTTCAGGCGGCTGACAATGGGGGTCGCGCTGCCACCGTCGAAGGTCAGCTCGCGATAGGGCTCGTCCTCGATCAGGGTCACGCCGAACTCGTCCAGCAGGGCCGCCACCGCCTCGCGCTTGGCTTCGCTGTAGCGCACCGCCGAAGGATTCTGGAAGGTCGGAATCAGGTAGACGAAGGCTGGACGATGCTGTTCCAGGCGAGCGCGCATCTGCGCTAGATCCGGACCGTCCGACTCCAATGGCACCGTCAGGCAGTCGGCACCGAACAACTGGAAGATCTGCAGGGCAGCCAGATAGGTCGGAGCCTCCAACAGGATCTGGGTGCCCTTGTCGATGTACAGCTTGGCCGCCAGATCAAGGGTCTGCTGGGAGCCGCTGACCACCAGGACCTGGCTCGCCTCGCAAGGCACGCCGAGCTTGCGCGCCTCGGCAGCCAGGGCTTCACGCAACGACGGCTCGCCTTCACTCATGCCGTATTGCCCCATGGACAAGGGCATGTCTTGCCACTGCACCTTGGGCAGCATCACCTCGGCCGGCAGCCCTCCAGCGAACGACATCACTTCCGGGCGCTGGGCCGCAGCAAGGATTTCACGGATCAAGGAGCTTTTGAGGCGCGATACACGTTCGGAGAAGGCCATGGAGGTCACCGCTAGCAAAGGTCGGAGGAAATACGTCAAACTGCTTGACCGAAATTACGCCGACTCTCGCAGATACGTCAATATGCTTGACCTTAAAAACCAGACCTCGCAACAAGCCGCCATGGAAGCCTTCTTCTTTGGCTATCAGGCCTTTACCGCCAAGGCCGACGAAATGCTCGAACGCCGAGGCTTGAGTCGCGTGCACCAGCGCATCGTGTTTTTCATTGCCCGCTACCCCGGCCTGAGTGTGAAAGAACTGCTCACGCTGCTGGGGGTGAGTAAGCAGGCGCTGAATACGCCTTTGCGACAACTCATGGAAATGCACCTGGTAGACAGCATCGCCCCAGCCAGCGACAAACGAAAACGCCTGTTGCAACTGACCGACGATGGCGCGCGCCTTGAACACTCCCTGCGTCGCGAACAGGTAAAACTGCTGCAACGGGCCTTCGCCGAAGCCGGAGAAAGTGCGGTCAATGGCTGGCTGGCAGTAAACCAGGCCCTGGCGGGAAAACCTGCAGACGACTGATAGCCCCTTCCTCTCGGCGCGCCCTCCCAAGCCGCCGAACAGACTCTGACCTACCCTCCGCACTGCCCGGCATAAAGGGCGATGGTGATATAGCCAAGTCCTCAGATTTTTCGCACACAAAACCAAAAACATTATTTGCTTTCTTTGTATACAAAAGCATAATTCGCCACGTGTGAGTTCTTGACCCAAAGGTCAACAAACCCCACAAGCCCTGCCTGCCTCAAAGAGCCGCTGCCCACCCTCCCGTGCCCGGTTCTGGAAAAAACAATAAAACTCTTGAGGAGTACTCGCTGTGGAAAGCCGCAAATCCGAAGCCTCTCCGCTGGACCTCTCGCCCTCGCTGAACAGCGGCTGGCTGGAGCGCATCTTCAAACTCAGGTTGCATGGCACCACGGTGAAGACCGAGCTGATTGCCGGTGTGACAACCTTCATCACCATGGCTTACATCATCTTCGTCAATCCCAACATCATGGCCGACGCCGGCATCGACCACGGCGCCGCCTTCGTTGCCACCTGCATCGCTGCCGCCCTGGGCTGCCTGCTAATGGGCCTGTATGCCAACTGGCCAGTGGGCCTGGCCCCGGGCATGGGTCTCAACGCCTTCTTCACTTACACCGTGGTCGGCACCATGGGCTACAACTGGGAAACCGCCCTCGGCGCGGTATTCATCTCCGGTGTGCTGTTCATGATCCTGACCTTGTCGCGGATTCGTGAATGGCTGCTCAACAGCATTCCGGTGAGCTTGCGCTTCGCCATGGGAGCGGGTGTCGGGCTGTTTCTCGGACTGATCGGGTTGAAAACAGCGGGCATCATCGTCGACAGCCCGGCCACCCTGCTCAAGCTCGGCTCCCTGCGTGAACCGGGTCCGCTGCTGGCGGCCATCTGCTTTCTGATGATCGCGGTGCTCAGCTACCACCGAGTGTTCGGCGCAATTCTCATCAGCATCATCACCGTGACCCTGGCCGGCTGGGGCCTGGGGCTGGTGCACTACAACGGCATCCTGTCCACCCCGCCGAGCCTGGCGCCCACCTGGATGGTCATGGATGTTGCCGGTGTGTTCAACGTCAGCATGATCAGCGTGGTACTGGCCTTCCTCTTCGTGCACATGTTCGACACTGCCGGCACCCTGATGGGCGTCGCCCAGCGTGCCGGCCTGGTGAAGGCCGACGGCAAGATCGAGAATCTCTCGCGCGCCCTCAAGGCCGACAGTGCTTCAAGCGTCTTCGGCGCAGTAGTCGGGGTGCCGCCGGTGACCAGCTACGTGGAAAGTGCCGCCGGTGTGGCCGCGGGCGGGCGGACTGGCCTTACCGCCGTCACCGTAGGTGTGCTATTTGTTGCCGCCATGTTCTTTGCGCCGCTGGCAGGCATGATCCCTGCTTACGCCACAGCAGGTGCCTTGATCTACGTTGCGATGCTGATGATGGGCGGCATGGCCCATATCAACTGGGACGAAGCCACCGACAGCATTCCGGCGATTGTCACGGCAATCATGATGCCCCTGACCTTTTCCGTCGCCGATGGCATTGCCCTGGGTTTCATCACCTATGTGGTACTAAAGGCAGGAACGGGCAAGCACAAGGAAATTTCCATCAGCCTGTATGTGCTGTGTGCGATCTTCATCGCCAAGTTCATTTTCTTGTAAGCCGCACCTGCTCTCACCCGCCCCATCCCTTCGGATGGGGTTTTTGTGTATTTGGAGAATGTAATGAGTCTGGAAACCTGGCTGCTGTTCAGTGGCGCTACCTTGGTAGTGATCCTGATTCCGGGTCCCTTGTCGTTGCTAATGATCAGCAACAGCCTGAACTATGGCCTGCGCCGCTCATACCCGGCCTTTCTCGGCGGGGTCCTGGCCTCGATCTGCCTGTTGAGCGCATCCGCGCTGGGCCTGGGCGCACTGCTGCTGGCTTCGGAGCAACTGTTCAGCGCCCTGAAGATCGTCGGCGCCCTCTATCTGTTCTACCTCGCCTGGCAGAGCTGGCAGCAATCGCGGCAGCTTTCCCACGGCGCGGTGGTACCAGAAGTCGCACTGAAACCGCGCTTTCGTGCACTGTTCGGACGCGCTTTTGTCCTGGGGGCCAGCAACCCGAAGGACATTCTGTTCTTCGCCGCGTTCCTGCCGCAGTTTCTCAATGCCCAGCAGCCCTTCCTACCGCAACTGCTGATCATGGTCGCCACCTGGACCCTGCTGGACCTGACCTGCAAGCTGGCCTACGGCCTCGGTGCCCATGGCGCCGCGCATTACTTGCGCAGCGGCAAGGGCCAAAGCTGGTTCAATCGCATCAGTGCCGGGCTGTTCACGGGAGCTGGAGCCGCATCCCTGTTGAGCCGTTGAGCGCTCCGCCGGCAAGCCGTTTCCTGCACCGCTCAGCCAGGAGCTGGCTTGCCGGCGACGACTTTACAACCGGCGAAAAAAAGCCCGCAGTGTGAGCGGGCAAGGACCAAAGAAGCTATTTGCGCAGGATTCTTGGGGGGAAAGTCCTAGCTTCCTCTGTAGGTCGAATAGCTGTACGGCGAGATCAGCAGCGGCACGTGGTAATGCTCCTGCTCGGCACTGATACCGAACCGCAGCACGACTACATCAAGGAACGCCGGCTGTGGCAGTTGTACACCCCGGGCGCGGTAGTAATCGCCAGCGTGGAAATGCAGTTGGTAAACCCCGGAACGGTAGTCATCGCCCTGCAGCAGCGGCGCATCGCAACGGCCATCGCTGTTGGTCAGGGTGCTGGCGACCAACTCCATCTGCGCCCCTTCAACCCGATACAGCTCGACCTTGATAGCGCTGCCAGGGCAGCCATGTGCGGCGTCCAAAACGTGTGTAGTCAAACGTCCCATTGATTCTGCGTGCCTGTCACAACTGGTGCGCCCAGGCCTCGCGCCTCCCGGAGTCAGTGATTGAAAGAGGGCCACAGCGTTTCAGCGGGTGAAAAGCTGCGGCGAGGCCATGATTAAGACACTTTTCAAAAAAATTGTACACAATAATAATCACAAATATTCACTCCGGTAGCGCTATACCCGGAAGCCTGTGGATTGACCTCAACACCACAGCAGCAGACGACTTGCGATCCATTAGCTGACCATATAGGCAAGTTTCTTGCAGGTGTAGGCCATAGCGACAAAAGCAGAAAAATGCAAAAAATCAGGCTTACAAAGTGAATATAAACTTGTATACAATCAGCCCATCGCAGTGACGCTCACCTGGGTTTCCGGCTTCAGGTTCCGCCACGCCACCGTTATCACGAACAAGAAGGAAGACTGCAGTGAGCGCTGACTACCCTCGCGACCTGATCGGTTATGGCTCTACCCCCCCTCATCCTCACTGGCCAGGCAATGCTCGTGTCGCCCTGTCCTTCGTGCTCAATTACGAAGAAGGCGGCGAACGCAACATCCTTCATGGCGATAAGGAATCGGAAGCTTTCCTGTCGGAAATGGTTTCGGCGCAGCCGCTGCAGGGCGAGCGCAACATGAGCATGGAATCGCTGTACGAGTATGGCAGCCGCACCGGCGTCTGGCGGATCCTCAAGCTGTTCAAGGAATTCGACATTCCGCTGACCATCTTTGCCGTAGCCATGGCTGCTCAGCGTCATCCGGACGTGATCCGCGCCATGGTCGAGGCCGGCCATGAGATCTGCAGCCACGGCTACCGCTGGATCGACTACCAGTACATGGACGAAGCCCAGGAACGCGAGCACATGCTCGAGGCGATCCGCATCCTTACCGAAATCACCGGTGAACGCCCACTGGGCTGGTACACCGGCCGTACCGGCCCGAACACCCGACGTCTGGTAATGGAGGAAGGCGGCTTCCTCTATGACTGCGATACCTACGACGACGACCTGCCCTACTGGGAACCCAACAACCCCACCGGCAAGGCGCATCTGGTCATCCCCTACACCCTGGATACCAACGACATGCGTTTCACTCAGGTCCAGGGCTTCAACAAGGGCGACGACTTCTTCCATTACCTCAAAGATGCCTTCGATGTGCTCTACGCCGAAGGTGCCGAAGCCCCGAAGATGCTTTCCATCGGCCTGCACTGTCGACTGATCGGTCGCCCGGCCCGCCTGGCATCCCTCAAGCGCTTCATCGAATACGTCAAAGGCCATGAACAGGTGTGGTTCACCCGTCGTGTCGATATCGCCCGCCACTGGCACCAGACCCATCCTTACCAGGGAGCGGCGAAATGACTGCTTTCCAGAGCCTCAAGCCATCGACCCTGAGCCGTGAAGCCTTCGTCGAGGCTTTCGCCGACATCTATGAACATTCGCCATGGGTGGCTGAAAGAGCCTACGACCTGGGTGTTGACGCCTCCGTCGACCAGATTGAAGGCCTGCACCAGCGCATGAGCGATATCCTGCTGAGCGCCGATCACGCCAGCCAGTTGGCACTGATCAACGCTCACCCGGATCTGGCTGGCAAAGCCGCGGTCCAGGGCCAGTTGACCGAAGCCAGCACCAACGAACAGGCTGGCGCCGGTATTCACCAATGCACAGCCGAAGAGTTCCAACGGTTCACCGAGCTGAACGATGCCTACAAGGCCAAGTTCAAGTTTCCCTTCATCATGGCGGTGAAAGGCAGCAACCGGCACCAGATTCTCGCCGCGTTCGAAACCCGCATCCATAACTCGGTGGACACTGAGTTCAAGTGCGCGCTGGCAGAGATCAACAAGATTGCATTGTTCAGATTGCTGACCCTGTAGCGACCCGCTCCTGAGGATAGCCCCGAGAACCTGGATTCCCTCGCGCCACTCCCGGTTCTACGTGCATCCCAAGCCACCTATTTCAAGGCAGACAAGAAGAATGAAAGCTTACGCCGCCCCTTTCGAGAAGTTCGTCAACCTGGCCGACGCGCGCCTGGGCACCAAGATCATCTCGGTCACCGATGACTGGTTCGCTGACGCAAACCGGCTGTTCCAGCCAACCCCGGCTGTCTGGAAGGAAGGCGTGTTCGATGACAACGGCAAGTGGATGGATGGCTGGGAATCCCGTCGCAAGCGCTTCGAAGGCTACGACAGCGCAGTGATCCGCCTGGGCGTGCCGGGCTCGATCAAGGGCGTGGACATCGACACCTCGTTCTTCACCGGCAACTTCCCGCCATCGGCGTCCCTGGAAGCCTGCTTCCTCAGCGAAGGTGAACCTGGCGAAGACACCCAGTGGGTCGAAGTGCTGTCTGCTGTCGAGCTGCAAGGCAACAGCCATCACTACCACGAGATCAACAACGACCAGCCCTTCAGTCACCTGCGCTTCAATATCTATCCGGATGGCGGTGTAGCGCGCCTGCGGGTCTACGGTACGCCGTACCGCGACTGGTCGGCCATCGGTGACAACGAACAAGTCGACCTGGCTGCGGCCCTTAACGGCGGTCGTGCCCTGGCCTGTTCCGACGAACACTTCGGACGCATGGGCAACCTCCTCAACCCGGGCCGCGGCATCAACATGGGCGACGGCTGGGAAACGGCCCGCCGTCGCACTCCCGGCAATGACTGGGTGATCGTCGCCCTGGGCCACGCCGGCGAAATCGAGAAGATCATCGTCGACACCCTGCACTTCAAGGGCAACTACCCGGACAGCTGCTCGATCCAGGGCGCATTCGTCAAGGGCGGCACCGACAGCCAGATCGAAACCCAGAGCCTGTTCTGGCGTGAACTGCTACCCAGCCAGAAGCTGGAAATGCATGCCGAGCACAGCTTTGTCGAGCAGATCAAAGCCCTGGGGCCGATCACCCATATCCGCCTGAACGTGTTTCCGGACGGTGGCGTCAGCCGCTTGCGCCTCCTGGGCAAGGTCGCGAAATAGGACGTCCCCCATCGCAGGCCAGCCCGCACCTGTTGGAGCAAGCTGGCTCGCGATGACCGCAAAACAGACAAAACACACTCAAGATAAGAAGAACAGCATGCGCACATTGATGATTGAACCCCTGAGCAAAGAAGCCTTCGCCCCTTTCGGTGACGTGATCGAAACCGACGGCAGTGATCACTTCATGATCAACAATGGTTCGACCATGCGCTTCCACCGCCTGGCAACGGTTGAAACCGCCCAGCCGGAGGACCAGGCGATCATCAGCATCTTCCGCGCCGACGCGCTGGAAATGCCGTTGACCATCCGCATGCTGGAACGCCATCCGCTGGGCAGCCAGGCCTTCATTCCGCTGCTCGGCAACCCCTTTCTGATCGTGGTCGCGCCACTTGGCGATGAACCTGTATCAGGCTTGGTCCGCGCCTTCGTCAGTAATGGCAGGCAGGGCATCAATTACCATCGCGGCGTCTGGCACCACCCGGTGCTGACGATCGAAAAGCGGGATGACTTCCTGGTGGTTGATCGCAGTGGCAAAGGCAATAACTGCGATGAGCATTTCTTCAAAGAGGATGAGTGTTTGATCCTCGCCCCCCACCAATAAGAGAAGGTCTGATCACCCGACAACAAGGGTGACAGGCAAGAGGTAAAGACTGTGGAAGCACATCTGTTGGAATGGCTCAACCTGAGCGTGCGTTGGGTACATATGATCACTGGTGTGGCCTGGATCGGCGCATCGTTCTATTTCGTCTGGCTGGAGAACAACCTCAATCGCGTCAACCCCAAGGACGGCCTGTCCGGCGACCTCTGGGCGATTCACGGTGGCGGTATCTATCACCTGGAAAAATACAAACTGGCCCCGCCCTCGATGCCGGAGAACCTGCACTGGTTCAAGTGGGAAGCCTACTTCACCTGGCTGTCGGGGATTGCCCTGCTGTGCCTGGTGTTCTACTACAACCCGATGCTCTACCTGGTTGCCCCCGGCAGCGGCCTGACCGGTCCCGAAGGCGTGGCCATCGGTATCGGCGCGTTGATTGCCGGCTGGTTCGTCTATGACTTCCTCTGCGATTCGCCATTGGGCAAGAAACCTGCCCTGCTCGGCTTCATCCTGTTCGTTCTGCTGATTGCCGCCGCTTACGGCTTCAGCAAAGTGTTCAGCGGCCGTGGCGCATACCTGCATGTGGGCGCCATCATCGGCACCATCATGGTGGGCAACGTGTTCCGCATCATCATGCCGGCCCAGCGCGCACTGGTGGCGGCGATCGCGGAAAACCGCACACCGGACCCGACCCTGCCGGCCAAGGGCCTGCTGCGTTCGCGTCACAACAACTACTTCACCCTGCCTGTGCTGTTCATCATGATCAGCAACCACTTCCCGAGCACCTACGGTAGCCAGTACAACTGGTTGATCCTGGCCGGGATCGCGGTCCTGGCGGTGCTGGTACGTCACTACTTCAACACCCGGCATGACAGCCACAAGTTCGCCTGGACCCTGCCCGTTGCTGCACTGGGCATGATCTGCCTGGCTTACGTGACGGGTCCGACGCCAGCTCCCAGCGCCCCCGAAGTAGCCAAGGCCGCCGGCCAGATCGAGTACCAGCCCCTGCCGGAAACCGCGCTGGGCGGTGGCGCCAAACCCGCGGCGCCAGCCAGCGCAGAAGCCCCGGCGGCTCCAGCGGCAAGTCCGGCACAGGCATCCAGTGCCGGGCCATCCTTCGACAAGGTGCATAACGTGATCCAGGAGCGCTGCACGGTTTGCCATTCGGCCAAGCCCACCAGCCCCCTGTTCAGCACGGCACCGGCCGGGGTGATGTTCGATACCCCGGAACAGATCCGCCTGCAGGCCGCACGTATCCAGGCCCAGTCCGTCGCCAGTCAGATCATGCCATTGGGCAACATCACGCAGATGACCCAACAGGAACGTGAACTGATCGGTGCCTGGATTGCCCAGGGCGCCCAGACCAACTGATCAGCGCCTGTCGCCGGGCCGATTCGCGAGCAAGCTCGCCCCTACAGAACCGGACTCATCTGTAGGGGCGGGCTTGATTGCCATCAGCCGCTCAAGCTTCGCCCGTTGCAGACACGCTGCGCGTAAAGACGCAGCGGTTAAATCACAAGAATAAAAAGATCCGAGGTGTTGCATGTCCGATTCATCCGAACAGTGCGTCCCCGATGCGCCCGCCATTCAGCGTCTGCCCTTCTTGCAACTGATCCTGGTCGGTCTGCAACACGTTCTGCTGATGTACGGCGGTGCAATTGCGGTGCCGCTGATCATCGGACAGGCCGCGGGCCTGAGTCGTGAAGAAATCGCCTTCCTGATCAATGCCGACCTGCTGGTAGCGGGGATCGCCACCATCGTCCAGTCGCTGGGCATCGGCCCCATGGGCATTCGCATGCCGGTGATGATGGGGGCCAGCTTCGCCGCCGTCGGCAGCATGGTGGCCATGGCCGGCATGCCCGGGATCGGCATGCAGGGGATTTTCGGTGCGACCATCGCCGCAGGGTTCTTCGGCATGCTGATTGCGCCGTTCATGTCCAAGGTGGTGCGTTTCTTCCCGCCCCTGGTCACTGGGACGGTCATCACCTCGATCGGTTTGTCACTGTTTCCAGTGGCGGTGAACTGGGCCGGCGGCGGCAGCGCTGCCGCGCAATTCGGGTCCCCCATCTACCTGGCTATCGCCGCGCTGGTGCTGGGCACTATCCTGTTGATCCATCGCTTCATGCGTGGCTTCTGGGTCAATATTTCCGTGCTGATCGGCATGGGCCTGGGCTACATCCTCTGCGGCCTGATCGGCATGGTTGACCTCAGTGGCATGGCCCAGGCGCCCTGGCTGCAGGTGGTCACGCCGCTGCACTTCGGCATGCCGCAGTTCCATCTTGCCCCCATCCTGTCCATGTGCCTGGTGGTGGTGATCATCTTCGTCGAGTCCACCGGGATGTTCCTGGCCCTGGGCAAGATCACCGGCCAGGAGGTCACCCCGCGCATGCTGCGCCGCGGCCTGCTGTGTGATGCCGGGGCGTCGTTCTTCGCCGGGTTCCTCAACACCTTCACCCACTCTTCCTTCGCCCAGAACATCGGCCTGGTGCAGATGACCGGGGTGCGCTGCCGTTCCGTGACCATCGTCGCCGGCGGCCTGCTGATCATCCTCAGCCTGCTGCCCAAGGCGGCGTTCCTGGTGGCCTCGATTCCTCCAGCGGTACTGGGCGGCGCAGCCATCGCCATGTTCGGCATGGTGGCCGCCACCGGAATCAAGATCCTCCAGGAAGCCGACATCGCTGACCGCCGCAATCAGTTGCTGGTGGCTGTGAGCATCGGAATGGGCCTAATTCCCGTGGTCCGCCCAGAGTTCTTTGCCCACCTGCCGCTGTGGATGAGCCCCATCACCCACAGCGGCATTGCCATGGCGACCTTGAGCGCCCTGGTGCTGAACCTGCTGTTCAACATCCTCGGCGGCAGCGAGCGCGCGGCCAACAGCGCCCACCACGCTCATCAGCATTGAGTCGCCCCCCGGGCGCCGGTTCGGCGCCCGGGGGCTGCTGCACCGTTCACGCTTGAATGCGGCGCTCGGCCCCCAGGACCGAGCGCCGCCCACAGACGCCGCGCCTTGACAATAAAAACAAACAGGGAGCACTCCTATGCAGCCTGCCCAGGCCCCTCTGGCGGTGGCCGCTCCACGGCCATTGGCGCCGGCCCAGCGCCCCGATGGCCAGCGATCATTGCCCGGCTATTGCCCTTCATTGCGGATACCTGCCTGATATGGTCGGCCGGCCTGCCCCAAAGTGGTTGCAAGTGCGCCGTTGCGGCGCACTTGAGCCCTGCCGTGAGAGCCAGTATTCTCCGCGGCCGCGCAAATCTGGTCTAAAAAAAAGCCCGGATGAAAAACCTGACCCAAGAGCCAACTTATCCCGGCCTGGACAGGTAACAAGGCGCCCGAAAATATCGCGAAAACACTCTCGCCCGGCTGTATCGCTACAGCTGGACGGGAGTTTTTTGCTTTTTTTCGGCCTTGGCTCAGCTCTTGCTAAAAGCAACAAAGCTGACCGATCGGATGGTTTTTTACAGCAAAGAAAAAAGGCGCCACACCAGAGCGTCAAGCCAAAAAAAACGTGGAACTACCTACTTGGGAGCAACCGAATGAAATCGATGTGCAAGAGCCTGATGTTGGCCACCAGCCTGCTGGCCGGGGGGCAGGCCGTGGCTGGCGACCTGTTGCAATGGCAGAACAACAGCCTGACTTACTTGTATGGCAAGAACTTCGAAGTCAACCCGCAGATTCAACAGACGGTCACCTTCGAACACGCCGACGCCTGGAAGTACGGGGACAACTTCTTCTTCCTCGACCGCATCTTCTACAACGGCAAGGAAGACGGCAATGTCGGCCCGGACACCTACTACGGCGAGTTCTCGCCACGCTTGTCGTTCGGCAAGATCTTCGACCAGAAACTGGAATTCGGCCCGATCAAGGACGTGCTCCTGGCGTTCACTTACGAATTCGGCGAAGGCGACAATGAGTCCTACCTGATCGGCCCGGGCTTCGACCTGGCAGTACCGGGCTTCGACTACTTCCAGCTGAACTTCTACCAGCGCCACACCGAAGGCAGCCGCGCGGGTGACAACGTCTGGCAGATCACTCCGGTGTGGTCCTACACCATTCCCGTGGGCCGTTCGGACATCCTGATCGACGGTTTCATGGACTGGGTGGTGGACAACGACCAGAACGCCAAGGGCACCTACCACGCCAACCTGCACTTCAACCCACAGATCAAATATGACTTGGGCAAGGCACTGAACTGGGGCGCCAAGCAGCTGTACGTCGGTTTCGAGTACGACTACTGGAAGAACAAATACGGGATCAAGGATTCGCGTAACTTCGAGACCAACCAGGACACCGCCAGCCTGTTGGTCAAATACCACTTCTGATACCCCCTGAGACGGCCGGCCCTCATGTTCCGATGAGGGCCGGCCACTCAGACTGATGGGCCAGCGCGACGCTGCCTATCAGGCAAGACGTGATCCGGAGTCCCGCCAGAATGCCGGATCGGCACTCTTGAGCCGTTCCACCGCATTGTGGATGTGGCTCAGCGCTGCTTGCCGCGCCCCTTCGACATCACGCGCGGCGATGGCCCCATAGACCGCGAAATGCTCATCGCGCACCGAGTGCGCCAGATCCCGGCGCCGCTCCTCATTGGAACGGGTAATGCGGATCGCCTCTTTGATGAATTGGGCAATGAACTCATGCAATGAGGGATACAGCGGATTGCCGGTGGCCTGGGAAATCGACAAGTGAAACGCCAGGTCCTGCTCCACGCCGTCCTGGCCGGCCTGCTCGGCCACATCGATGGCCAGCAATGCCTGATGGATCGCCTGCAGTTGCTCGGGAGTGTGCCGCTGCGCCGCCAGCGCCGCCGCCTCACCCTCGATACCACGTCGCAGTTCAGTCACCCGCAGAACCGCCTCGATCGACCCGCGAACATCCAGATCGATAGTGAAGGCCTTGATATGCGCGCCCTCGCTGACCACGGTGCCGCTACCTTGGCGCACCTCCACCAGCCCGGCCGACTTCAAGCGCGAAATCGCCTCGCGGATGACCGTACGGCTGACCCCGAAACGCTCGCACATAACCGGCTCGGTGGGCAGCCGCGAACCAGGCAGGGCCTCGCCACTGGCGATATGCGCCTTGAGTGCCGCAGTCACTTGATCCGCCAGGGTGCCCTTGGCCGCATCCTTGAGCGTCGCCAGGGAATCGGCGGCGAGGGAAGAGTTGTCAGGCTTGGACATGGGTATCTCTGTATTCAAAGTGGCTAACGGTACTGCATTTCGTGCACGCCGTCCCGCTCGGTATCCGGCCGTTGAATTCGTATGATGTATTATGATATCTAAGACACCTCAGCAAGTCCGATAAAAACAAAATCATCCAAATACAAGAAAAAAGGATGGGTAAAGACATGACTGAATCACTGTCGCAAACTGCCGCCCGCTCCCCCACTGCCTCCTTTGAAGACCTGGCTTATCGCAAAGTCGCCTGGCGCATCCTGCCGTTGCTGCTGTTGTGCTACCTGGTGGCCTACCTGGATCGAGTCAACGTCGGCTTCGCCAAGTTGCAGATGTCCGAAGACCTGCAATTTTCCGAAGCGGTCTACGGACTGGGCGCGGGGATTTTCTTCATCGCCTACTTTCTGGTGGAAATTCCCAGCAACCTGATCCTGCATCGGGTCGGTGCGCGCCTGTGGATCGCTCGCATCATGATCAGTTGGGGCATCATTTCCTCGTGCATGGCTTTCGTCAGCACCCCTACCTCCTTCTATGTGATGCGCTTTCTGTTGGGCATCGCCGAGGCCGGGTTCTATCCGGGGGTCATCCTCTATCTGTCGTATTGGTTCCCTTCGAACCGCCGCGGCAAGATGTACGCCCTGTTCGCTACCGCGGTACCGCTTTCGGGGTTGATTGGCGCACCGCTGTCCGGTTGGATCATGAGTGCCCTCAATGGCCACCAGGGCTTTGCAGGCTGGCAATGGATGTTCTTCCTCGAAGGCTTGCCCTCGATCCTGGTGGGCGGCCTGGTGATCTACTGCCTCAGCGACCGTATCGCCGACGCGGGCTGGCTGACCCGCCAAGAAAAAAACCTGCTGCAGGCCCGAATCGAGGCCGAGGCCGACGGCCATCAGGTTCACAGCGTCAGGCAAGTGTTCGGACAACCCCGGATCTGGCTGCTGACCGCCATCTATTTCTGCATGATCGCCGGCTTCTACACCGTTGGCTTCTGGCTGCCCTCGCTGATTCGCCAGGCCGGCGTCAGCGACGTGTTTGAGGTCGGCATGCTCACGGCGATTCCCTATGCCGCGGCAGCGCTGACCATGGTGCTGATCTCCCGCAGCGCCGACCGGTTGCGCGAACGCCGCTGGCATTTGGCGCTGACCGCCGTGCTTGGCGGAATCGGCCTGATGATTTCCGCCACCTGGAGCGACAACTTCACGGTATCGATGATCGGCCTGACCCTGGGGGCCATGGGCGCCTTCAGCACCCTGCCGCTGTTCTGGAGCCTGCCCACGGCCTTTCTCGGCGGCACCGCGGCCGCCGCCGGCATTGCCTTGATCAACTCCTGGGGCAACCTCGCCGGCTTTGTCTCGCCCTACCTGATGGGCTTTCTCAAAGACCTGACCCAAAGCACCACCATCGGCATGTACGTCATGGCCAGCGCGTTGTTCATCGGCGCCCTGCTGGTCTTCAAGATTCCCGGAAAACTCGTCAATCGCTGAACACTTGGAGCCACTCATGAATATTCTTGTCACCGGCGCGGCCGGCTTTCTCGGACGGCGGCTGATCGAAGCCTTGCTGCAACGGGGCACACTCACCGACCGTCACGGCCAATTGCAGCCCATCAAGCGCATTACCGCATTTGACCGGGAGCCCGTGCAGGGCCTTGATGACCCACGGGTGCAGGTCAAGGAAGGAGACATTAGCGATGAACAGGTGCTGGCCAAACTGATCGACGCCGACACCGATAGCATCTTTCACCTGGCCGCCGTGGTCTCCAGCCAGGCGGAAGGCGATTTCGAACTGGGCATGCGGGTCAACTTCAGTGCGACCCAAGGTCTGCTGGAACGGGCGCGCCAGCTGGGCTCCAGCCCAAAGTGGGTGATGACCAGTTCTGTGGCCGTTTTCGGTGGGCAACTGCCGGAGAACGTCGACGATGATCAGGTCTGGGCTCCGCAAAGCTCCTACGGGACCCAGAAAGCCATGAATGACTTGCTGCTCGCCGATTACAGCCGACGCGGCTTCGTCGATGGTCGCAGCCTGCGCATGCCCACCATCGTGGTGCGGCCAGGCAAACCGAACCTGGCGGCGTCCAGCTTCGCCAGCGGTATCATCCGCGAACCCCTCAGCGGCCAGGCCAGCGTCTGCCCGGTGGCCCTGGATACCCGACTCTGGTTGATGTCTCCGGCCCAGGCCATTGCCAACCTGATCCATGGTCATGAGTTGGCTGCAGAGCGCTTGAGTCAGGGCCGAGTGATCAACATGCCCGGTCTGTCGCTGACCGTGGCGCAGATGATCGACGCGCTGAGGGAAGTGGCCGGAGACGAAGTTGCCCAGCGTATTCAGCTACGCCCGGACGCCAGGATCGAACGCATCGTCGGCTCCTGGCCGGGAGCCTTCAGTGCCAGGTATGCCAGCGAGCTGGGTTTTACCGCGGACGAGGATTTTATCGGTGTGATCCGCCAGTTCATCCAGGATTACCTGCCTCACTGACCTCAGGCTGCGAAAATCCCGGGCTCATCGGCTGAGCCCGGGCATCAACCCTTAAGGCCCAGAAACCGCGCCAACTCCTCGCCCTTGGCCAGGGCGTCACTGCGCCCCAGTTCGATCAACTCGCTGCAATACGACGCCTCGAACAGCAAATAGCTCAGGACCCCGGCACCACTGGTCCGGGTTGCCCCCGGTCCGCGCAGGAACAAGCGCAGTGCCGCTGGCAACTCCTGCCGGTGCCGCGCCGCTATCTCGTCGATCGGCTGACTCGGGGCAATCACCAGCACTTCCACCGGCGCGATACCCAAGCCGCGATCCGCCGCACTGCCAGGTAACAGCCGACTGAAATGATTGAGCCGCTCCAACAGTTCGATATCGCTTTCCAGGCTGTCAATGAAGGTGCTGTTGAGCATATGGCCACCAATCTGCGCCAGAGTCGGCTGCTGCCCGGTGTAAGAACGCTGCCGGGTGGCGTCTGGATCATTGCCCCGCGGGTTGCCACTGACCCCCACCACCAGCACGCGGCTGGCCCCCAGGTGCAACGCCGGGCTGATGGGCGCCGACTGGCGCACGGCACCGTCACCGAAATACTCCTGGTCAAGCTTCACTGGCGCGAACAGCAAGGGAATCGCCGCGCTGGCCAGCAGGTGGTCCACCGTCAGCTGAATGGGAACGCCGATGCGCCGATGACGCAACCAGGGATCGATGACCCCGCCACCTTGATAAAAAGTCACCGCCTGTCCGGATTCGTAGCCAAAGGCCGTCACCGCTACCGCATGCAGCTGGCCTTGGGAAATGGCCTGGTTGATGCCCGAAAGATGCATGTGCTGATTGAGCAGGTCGCGTAGCGGCGAGTTGTTAATCAGCGCCACCGGCACCTGAGCACCGAGCCCCAACAGGCTGTGGCCGACAAAACGACTGGCCTGGCGAATCACTCCCGGCCAATCGCTGCGCATCACCTGATCGCTACGAAAGCTGCGCCAGAATGCCGTGAGGCGTTCGATTGCCGCGGGAAAATCCGTGGCCCCACTGGCCAGGCTGACCGCGTTGATGGCCCCGGCAGAGGTACCAACGATCACCGGAAACGGATTTCGCGCCCCAGGCCCCAACAGTTCGGCAATCGCCGCCAGCACGCCCACCTGATAGGCGGCACGGGCACCGCCGCCGGAAAGAATCAAACCTGTGATCGGTTGCGCAACACTCATCTACTCACTCCATCCGTGGCGCACAAGATCCGGCAATCAATGCCAGGCGGTCAACCGCGCTTCTTGTAAAGCTTGGGCTCGCCCGGCGGCCGGCTCTTGAAGCGTCGATGGGCCCAGAGGTACTGCTCGGGACAGGCGCGCAACGCACTTTCCACCCACTGATTGATCCGCAGGCAATCCTCTTCTTCAGTGGCACCGGGAAAATCCGTCAGGGGTGCATGAATCACCAGGCGATAGCCACTGCCATCGGCCAGGCGCTCCTGGGTGAAAGGCACGACCAGCGCCTTGCCCAGGCGGGCGAACTTGCTGGTGGCGGTCACGGTAGCCGCCTGGATGCCGAACAACGGCACGAACAGGCTCTGCTTGGCGCCATAGTCCTGGTCCGGTGCATACCAGATGGCCCGACCGGAACGCAGCAGCTTGAGCATGCCGCGCACGTCCTCTCGCTCCACGGCCAGGGAATCCAGGTTGTGTCGCTCGCGGCCACGACGCTGAATGAAATCGAACAGCGGGTTCTTGTGCTCGCGGTACATGCCATCGATGGTGTGCTGCTGCCCCAGCAGCGCCGCGCCAATTTCCAGGGTAGTGAAGTGCAGGGCCATGAGAATCACCCCATGACCTTCGCGCTGGGCCTGCTTGAGGTGTTCCAGGCCTTCGACATGGGCTAGGCGCGCCAGACGCTGCTTGGACCACCACCAGCTCATGGCCATTTCGAAGAAGGCGATCCCGGTGGAGGCGAAGTTTTCCTTGAGCAGGCGCTTGCGCTCTGCGGCGGATTTTTCCGGGAAACACAGCTCCAGATTGCGTCGGGCGATAGACCGTCGATCGCCGGCTACTCGGTACATCAACGCCCCCAGGGCGCGACCGATTTGCAGGAGCACGGGATAAGGCAGCTGGACGATCAGCCATAACACGCCAAGTCCCAGCCACAGCGGCCAGAAACGTGGAGACAAGAATGCAGCTCGAAAACGCGGGCGATCCATTACAGATTCCGGGACAGACAACAAGGTCGCGCATTCTACATCGGTTCGACCTGGCTTGCGGGGCGCGGGCGATCTCGTTATAAGTCTCGGCACTTTTAGTGACAAGCCGCCTTCTGCAGACCATGAGCCAAACCGAATCGCTAGACCAAGATCCTGTGTTCCAGTTAAAGGGCAGCATGCTCGCCATCACGGTGCTGGAACTGGCCCGCAACGACCTTGAAGGCCTCGATCGCCAACTGGCCGCGAAGGTCGCCCAGGCGCCAAACTTCTTCAGCAACGCGCCACTGGTACTGGCGCTGGACAAGCTGCCTGCTGCCGAGGGCTCGGTGGATCTGCCCGGGCTGATGCGTGTCTGCCGCCAGCACGGTCTGCGCACCCTGGCGATCCGCGCCAGCCGGATTGAAGATATTGCAGCGGCCATTGCCGTCGATCTGCCAGTGCTGCCACCTTCCGGTGCCCGGGAGCGCCCCCTCGATCCGCCGGAAAGCGAGGTCAAGAAAGTACCGGAAAAGCCGCCTGAACCAACCGTGAAACCGACCCGCATCATCACTTCGCCAGTACGCGGCGGACAGCAGATCTACGCCCAAGGTGGCGATCTGGTCGTGGTGTCCTCGGTCAGCCCCGGCGCGGAACTTCTCGCCGATGGCAATATCCATGTATACGGCCCAATGCGTGGTCGGGCGCTGGCTGGCGTCAAAGGTGACACCAAGGCACGGATTTTCTGTCAGCAATTGAGCGCTGAACTGATCTCCATCGCCGGTCAGTACAAGGTTTCCGAAGACCTGCGGCGCGACCCTTTGTGGGGCTCTGGAGTCCAGGTCAGCCTGTCGGGTGACGTGTTGAACATCACACGTCTTTAACGGATACTGCCGCATTTTCCAAGCATCTCTAAAACGTAGCGATTACGGCTCAAACGAAGTAGGAAATTGGCAATCAGCAGAGTTTATCGACGATAAACCCTGCCGCTGACCGAGCTCCAGCCAAGGCTGTCCGACTGCAGTAGTTTTCAAGAGATGTTTTTCAGGGGCTAAAAGTCCTTTTTCCTTAGGGGTGAAACACCTTGGCCAAGATTCTCGTGGTTACATCCGGCAAGGGTGGTGTGGGTAAAACCACCACCAGCGCCGCTATCGGTACCGGCCTCGCTCTGCGCGGTCACAAAACAGTCATCGTCGACTTCGACGTCGGCCTGCGTAACCTCGACCTGATCATGGGTTGCGAGCGTCGCGTGGTGTATGACTTCGTCAACGTGGTCAATGGCGAAGCCAACCTGCAGCAAGCCCTGATCAAAGACAAGCGCCTGGAAAACCTCTACGTACTGGCCGCCAGCCAGACCCGCGACAAAGACGCGCTGACCCTGGAAGGCGTGGAAAAAGTCCTGATGGAACTCAAGGAAACTTTCGAGTTCGTGGTCTGCGACTCCCCAGCCGGTATCGAGAAAGGCGCCCACTTGGCCATGTACTTCGCCGACGAAGCGATTGTCGTGACCAACCCTGAAGTCTCTTCGGTCCGCGACTCCGACCGTATGCTCGGCCTGCTGGCCAGCAAATCCCGCCGCGCCGAAAAAGGCGAAGACGCGATCAAGGAGCACCTGCTGTTGACCCGTTACAACCCGGAGCGCGTCAGCAATGGCGAAATGCTTGGCGTTGAAGACGTCAAAGAAATTCTCGCAGTGACCCTGCTGGGCGTGATTCCGGAATCCCAGGCCGTGCTCAAGGCTTCCAACCAGGGCGTGCCGGTGATTCTCGACGACCAGAGCGATGCGGGCCAGGCCTACAGCGACGCAGTCGATCGTTTGCTGGGCAAAACCGTGGAACACCGGTTCCTTGATGTCGAGAAGAAGGGATTCTTCGAGCGCCTGTTTGGAGGTAGATAATGAATCTTTTTGACTTCTTTCGTGCCAGCAAAAAGGTCAGCACCGCGTCGGTAGCGAAAGAGCGTCTACAGATCATCGTGGCGCATGAACGCGGCCAGCGCAGCACCCCTGATTACTTGCCCGCCTTGCAGAAGGAACTGGTGGAAGTGATCCGCAAGTACGTCAATATCGGGTCCGACGACGTGCACGTCGCTCTGGAAAACCAGGGCAGTTGCTCGATCCTGGAACTCAATATCACCCTGCCTGATCGCTGATTGATCCGACGGGAGCCACGGCGGCTCGCTGACCTCATGCACAGCATTGAGGTCGGCGAGCCGCCGTTGGCGTTTGTTACGAGGCTGTTTTAATGCCGTTGTCGAATATCCACATCCTGCATCAGGACCCCGCCGTCCTGGTGGTGAACAAACCCACCCTGCTGCTTTCAGTCCCCGGTCGCGCCGACGACAACAAGGACTGCCTGATCACTCGCCTGCAGGAAAACGGCTACCCCGAAGCCCGAATCGTCCACCGGCTGGATTGGGAAACCTCGGGCATCATTCTCCTGGCCCGGGACGCCGATACCCATCGCGAACTGTCGCGACAATTTCATGACCGCGAAACCGAAAAAGCCTACACCGCCCTGTGTTGGGGCCAGCCGGAACTGGACAGCGGCAGCATCGATCTGCCCTTGCGCTATGACCCGCCAACCAAACCCCGGCATGTGGTGGACCACGAATTCGGCAAGCACGCCCTGACCTTCTGGCGCGTATTGGAGCGCTGCGGCGACTGGTGTCGGGTCGAGCTGACCCCCATCACCGGCCGCTCTCATCAGTTGCGGGTACACATGCTGTCCATCGGGCACCCGCTACTGGGCGATGGCCTCTACGCCCACCCGCAGGCCCTGGCCGCCTGGCCAAGGCTGTGCCTGCATGCCAGCATGCTCAGCTTCACTCATCCCCAGACCGGTGAGCGCCTGCGCTTCGATTGCCCCGCGCCCTTCTGACAGCGCTCTGCAGGAGCGGGTTTTCCGGCGAAGGCCCCCTGACGACCATCCCCCAGGTCGACAACCGCTTCGCCGGCAAGCCGGCTCCTACAGTGCCCTGCTATACGTTAAACTCGCGCCACTGCTGTCTGGAGCTACTTATGCGCGAAGAGTTGAACCAAGGCCTGATCGACTTCCTCAAGGCCTCCCCTACCCCTTTCCATGCCACTGCCAGCCTTGTTCAACGTCTGGAAGCGGCAGGTTACCAGCGCCTCGACGAGCGCGAGCCGTGGACCACCGAAGCCAACGGCCGCTACTACGTCACCCGCAACGACTCCTCCATCGTCGCCTTCAAGCTGGGCCGGCATTCGCCCCTGCAAGGCGGCATCCGCCTGGTGGGCGCCCACACCGATAGCCCCTGCCTGCGGGTCAAGCCTCAGCCTGAACTGCAGCGCCAGGGTTTCTGGCAACTGGGTGTGGAAGTCTATGGCGGCGCACTGCTGGCTCCCTGGTTCGACCGTGACTTGTCACTGGCCGGCCGCGTAACCTTCCGCCGCGATGGCAAGGTGGAAAGCCAACTGATCGACTTCAAGGCCCCCATCGCGATCATTCCCAACCTGGCCATCCACCTAAACCGTGAAGCCAATCAGGGCTGGGCGATCAACGCGCAGAACGAATTGCCGCCGATCCTTGCCCAGTTCGCCGGCGATGAGCGGGTAGATTTCCGCGCGGTCCTGACCGACCAACTGGCCCGCGAGCACGGTCTGAACGCCGATGTGGTGCTGGACTACGAGTTGAGTTTCTACGACACCCAGAGCGCCGCGGTGATCGGCCTGCACGGTGACTTCATTGCCGGCGCGCGCCTGGACAACCTGCTGTCCTGCTACGCCGGGCTGCAGGCACTGTTGACAGCCGACAGCGAGGAAACCTGCGTACTGGTGTGCAACGACCATGAAGAAGTTGGCTCCTGCTCGGCTTGCGGCGCCGATGGCCCGATGCTCGAACAGACACTGCGCCGCCTGCTGCCCGAAGGCGACGAGTTCGTCCGCACCATCCAGAAATCGCTGCTGATTTCCGCAGACAACGCCCACGGCGTGCACCCCAACTACGCTGACAAGCACGACGCCAATCACGGTCCGAAACTCAATGCCGGCCCGGTGATCAAGGTCAACAGCAACCAGCGCTACGCCACCAACAGCGAAACCGCCGGTTTCTTCCGCCATCTGTGCATGGCCGAGGAAGTCCCGGTGCAGAGCTTCGTGGTGCGCAGCGACATGGGTTGCGGCTCGACCATCGGCCCGATCACCGCCAGCCACCTGGGCGTGCGCACTGTCGACATCGGCTTGCCGACCTTCGCCATGCACTCGATCCGTGAACTCTGTGGCAGCCATGACCTGGCCCACCTGGTAAAGGTGCTGAGCGCGTTCTACGCCAGCCACGAACTGCCCTGAGTTGTCACCGCGGGCGCCCCTCAGGGGCCCCCGCCGGTTTCTGATACACATCAACCCGGGGCGCGGCAAAGCGACCTAGACTTATGAGTACTCTTTCTGACAAGGCCGTCGCCATGATCTCGATGTCTGCGTTCCACTCCATGCTCATCCCGATCCTCACGGGCATGATTCTCCTGGCCATCGGCTTCAACTTCCGGGACAAGAACCTCGGTGTGTTCAGCATGTGGATCGGCATGCTGCTGATTCTCGGCACTGTGGTTTACAAAATCCTCGCCAAACTGGCGGAATAAATGCCGCGCTCGCCCTCGCATTGAATTTGGCGGCCTCGTACACTCGGTCGATCCGATTTTCTCCGAGGTTGACCGCCCAGTGTTCGCTCGTCTTTTCGCCCTGCCCTGCTTTGCGCTTGTCTGCCTGCTGACCTTCCTGCCACTGAGCAGTGCGCAGGCGGTTGGCCTGCCGGGCCTGCTGGGCAACCAGAGCAAACCGCAACCACAGGCCGAAGAGCCCCTGGGGCAGTCTTTGGACGAGGTGATCAAATCCCTGGAAAACGACCAGCAACGCGCCAAGCTGCTGGCTGATCTGAAAAAGCTCCGGGACGCCACGAAAAAAGCCCAGCCCGCCACTGAAGAAGGCGTGCTCGGCCTGATCGGCGGCACTCTGTCGAGCCTGGAGAAACAGTTCTCCGGCGCTGATAGCCCCTTGAACCGCTGGACCGACGAGTTCGATCAAGCCCAGGAAGAACTGTCGGCGTTGATGCTGCCAGCCAGCCAATGGCTACCGATCATTTTTGCCTTTGCCCTGATTCTCATGGTCTGGAGTCTGCTGGCGGCGGCACTGATCTGGCTCAGCCACCGGGTGCGCCTGCGTTTCGGTCTCACCGAAGAACTGCCCCAGCACCCCAAGACCTGGGACTTGCTGCGCTTCGCCCTGCGCAAGCTCGGTCCCTGGCTGATCGCTCTGCTGATCACCGTCTACATGACCTACTCCCTGCCCTCGTCATTGGGCAAGGACCTGGCCATGGTCCTGGCCTACGCCCTGGTGGTGGGCACCTGTTTTTCGGCGATCTGTGTGGTGGCGTTTTCCGTCCTCGATGGTCCGCATCGTCATCGTGCCCTGTATATCCTGCGCCGCCAGGCGTTCCGACCGCTGTGGTGGATCGGCAGCTTCGCCGCGTTCGGCGAGGCCCTGAGCGACCCTCGGATGGTGGCCAGCCTCGGCCAGCACCTGGCCCATACCGCAGCGACTTTCGCCAATGTCATGGCGGCGCTGTCCACCGGGGTATTCATCCTGCGCTTTCGCCGGCCGATCGCGCACCTGATCCGCAACCAGCCGCTGGCGCGACGCCTGACCCGCCGCGCCTTGAGCGACACCATCGAAATCATCGGCACCTTCTGGTACCTCCCCGCCCTGGTGCTGGTGGGCATTTCGCTGTTCGCCACCTTCGTTTCCGCCGGTGACACCAGCACGGCCCTGCGCCAGTCACTGTTGTGCACGGTGCTGCTGGTGCTGTGCATGGTGATCAACGGCCTGGTGCGGCGCCACGCCCTCAAGCCCCAGCGTGGGCACAAGCGCCATGCGCTGTATTCCGAACGACTGAAAAGCTTCTTCTATACCCTGGCCCATCTGGCGGTGTGGCTGGCGTTCATCGAACTGGGCCTGCGGGTCTGGGGCATGTCGCTGATCCGCTTCACCGAAGGCGACGGCCATGAAGTCAGCGTCAAGCTGTTCAGCCTCGCAGGCACCCTGATCTTCGCCTGGCTGATCTGGATCTTGAGCGACACCGCGGTGCATCACGCCCTGACCCGCTCGCGCAAGGGCCTGGCCAACGCCCGCGCACAGACCATGATGCCGTTGATCCGTAACGTGCTGTTCGTGGCGATTTTCATCATCGCCACCATCGTCGCCCTGGCCAACATGGGCATGAACGTCACGCCGCTGCTGGCCGGTGCCGGTGTCATCGGTCTGGCCATCGGTTTCGGCGCCCAGTCGCTGGTAGCAGACTTGATCACCGGTCTGTTCATCATCATCGAGGACTCCCTGGCCATCGACGATTACGTGGATGTCGGCGGTCACCTGGGCACCGTCGAGGGCCTGACCATCCGCACCGTGCGCCTGCGGGACATCGACGGCATCGTGCACACCATCCCGTTCAGTGAAATCAAGAGCATCAAGAACTACTCCCGGGAGTTCGGCTACGCGATCTTTCGCGTGGCGATTCCCTACAACATGGAGATCGACGACGCGATCAAGCTGATGCGCGATGTGGGCCAGAAGATGCGTACCGACCCCTTGCAGCGACGCAACATCTGGTCGCCTCTGGAGATCCAGGGAGTGGAGAGTTTCGAGTCCGGCAGCGCCATCCTACGGGCCCGCTTCAAGACCGCGCCGATCAAGCAATGGGAAGTGTCCCGGGCGTTCAACCTGTCCCTCAAGCGTCACCTGGACGAAGCCGGACTGGACCTGGCCACCCCGCGCATGAGCATCCAGGTGATCACCCCCGGCAGCGCCCCGGAAAAGCAATGACCCCTTAGGCGCCGTCTTGCCGGCCAACGGCACGGGCGTCTAAAGAACGTCAACGCCAACGTGAATTGCGTCATGCCGCCAGAATTCCAGATCACAGTCGATCAGCCGCTCATGCTGGTCGTAGTTGACCCGGGCGATACGCAGCCCGGGGCTGCCCACCGACACCTTCAAGGCCGCCGCCGCCTCCGGCTGCAATGAAGTGGGCACGATCTCGAAGCGCACCCGCCCGTAATGCAGATCGTAATGCCGGGCATAGAGCTCGGTGATCGACTGGTTCAAATCCAGGTCGAGAATGTGTGGAAAGTACTTGGGGTTCAGGTAGTGCTCCACATACAGCACCAGCCGGTCATCGATGCGCCGCGCTCGACAGATCTGGATCACGCTGGACAGTGCCGGTAATTGCAGCCAGGCGCAGACCGCCGCCGACGCCGGTTGCAGGCGCGCCGAGATCACCTCAGTGGAAGGCACTCGCCCCTGGGCGCTGACCATGGCGTGGAAGTGGCTGCGCTGCATCAGGTTGTAGGCCAGCCGCGGCGGCGAAACGAACCAGCCCCGGCGCTCCTCGCGGTAGATCTGCCCCTGGGCCTCCAATTGCAGCAGGGCCTCGCGCACGGTGATGCGGGTGGTGGCGAACAACTCGCTGAGCTTGCGCTCGGCCGGCAGCTTGCTGCCGGGCGCCAACAGACCATGAGCGATCTGCTCCTGCAGCACCTGGCCGATGGCTGTCACCGCTTTGGTTGCATCAATACGCATCAACGTTACCTATCTGGACTAGACCAGCACTGTTTCAGGGCAGCGCAAGGGCCGGGGCAGTGCTCTGCATCTGTGTCGAAAGCCTAGGCAATGCATATGACTGATAGATGACAACGCCGCTGAGCGAGCCTCTGGTGAACCTGCAAATTGCCCGCCAGAACCTTGCAGAACGGGTGTTTGGGCATGGTCTACGCTTATTTCGCAGCGCCGAACCTGCGCCCGAATCCATGCGCCGACCATTGGCACCGACATCAAAGTGTCATCCAACACGCCTAAATTGGCTCAGGTATTGCTGACCTAGACCAACCCACCGCAAGACCGTCGATAACAACGCAGCGTTGAACACGCCCAAAGGAGCTTCGGATGAAACAGCTTTTCCTGGCATCACTGTTAGGTTCGACCATTGCCCTGTGCACCGCCGCCATGGCTGCTGACAACGATTTGAAAACCCTGGAAGCCGCTGCGAAAGCAGAAGGCGCGGTGAACAGCGTCGGCATGCCCGACGACTGGGCCAACTGGAAAGGCACCTGGGAGGACCTGGCGAAAATCTACGGCCTCAAGCACATCGACACCGACATGAGTTCGGCCCAGGAGATCGCCAAGTTCGCCGCGGAAAAAGACAACGCCAGCGCCGACATCGGCGACGTCGGCGCCGCCTTCGGCCCCATCGCAGTCAAGCAGGGTGTGGCCCAACCCTACAAACCCAGCACCTGGGCCCAGGTCCCGGACTGGGCCAAGGACAAAGACGGCAACTGGGCGCTGGCCTATACCGGCACCATCGCCTTCATCATCAATAAAAAGCTGCTGCACGGGTCTGAGGCGCCGAAGAGCTGGGCAGATCTGGAGAAAGGCAAGTACAAAGTCTCCATCGGTGACGTGAGCACCGCAGCCCAAGCCGCCAACGGCGTGCTGGCCGCGGCCATCGCCAAAGGCGGCGACGAAAAGAACATCCAGCCGGCGCTGCTGATGTTCGCCGAGATCGCCAAGCAGGGTCGCCTGTCCCTGGCCAACCCGACCATCGCCACCATGGAGAAAGGTGAAGTGGAAGTGGGCGTGGTCTGGGATTTCAACGGCCTGAGCTACCGCAACAAGATGGTCAACAAGGATGACTACGAAGTGCTGATCCCATCCGACGGCTCGGTCATCTCCGGCTACACCACCATCATCAACAAATACGCCAAGCATCCCAACGCCGCCAAGCTGACCCGCGAGTACATCTTCAGCGATGCCGGCCAGACCAACCTGGCTCGCGGCAATGCGCGCCCGATCCGTGCCGAGCATCTGACTCTGCCGGCGGACGTCCAGGCCAACCTGCTGCCCAACGAGCAATACAAGCACGTAACCCCGATCAAGGACGCCGACGCCTGGGAGAAAACCTCCAAGTCCCTGCCGCAGAAGTGGCAGGAAGAAGTGATCATCAACATGCCGTAATACTGCATCAGTCGTAGGAGCCGGCTTGCCGGCGAAGGCCTGTACGAGCGTGCAGGCAGCTTCGCCGGCAAGGGCATTGCCGTCCGGCCGCTCCTACAGGTTCCATGCGTTGCCTGATCCCGGAGTTCCCCCGTTCATGAAGCACAACGTCATCCTTGTGGTGCTCGACGGCCTCAACCACGAAGTTGCCCGACACGCCATGGGCCACCTGCAAGCCTACGTCGGCGCAGGCCGCGCCGCCCTGTACAAGCTGCAATGCGAATTGCCGGCCCTGTCCCGGCCGCTGTACGAGTGCATCCTCACCGGTGTCGCACCGATCGACAGCGGTATCGTCCACAACCAGGTCTCGCGCCTGTCCAACCAGCGCAGTATTTTCCACTACGCCCGCGAGGCCGGCCGCTCCACTGCCGCCGCGGCCTATCATTGGGTCAGCGAGCTGTACAACCGCAGTCCCTTCAATGCACCACGGGACCGGCACACCGCCAATCCCGAGCTGCCGATCCAGTACGGCCATTTCTATTGGAACGATCACTACCCCGACTCCCATCTCTTCGCCGATGCGGAGAGCCTGCGCCTGCGGCACCAACCGGATTTTCTCCTGGTGCACCCGATGAACATCGATGACGCCGGTCACAAGCACGGCCTCGACAGCACCCAGTACCGCAACAGCGCGCGTTCGGCAGACATCATCCTCGCCGACTATCTGCAAGGCTGGCTCGATGCTGGCTACCAGGTGTTGGTGACCGCCGACCACGGCATGAACAACGACCGCTCCCACAACGGTCTCTTGGCCGAGGAGCGGGAAGTTCCGTTGTTCGTTCTCGGCAATGCCTTCAGTCTCGACCCAGGTGCCACGCCAAAGCAGACCGAACTGTGCGGCACCATCTGCCAACTACTGGGCGTGCCCCATGACAAACCCTTCTGCCGGGAGCTGTTGCAGTGAATTCAGTCACCCGCGGCAAATGGCTGGCGGCACTCTGTCTGGTGCCTTTTGCCCTGTTCTTCATCGTGTTCCAGATCGCCCCGCTGGTGTGGGTGCTGATCAACAGCCTGCAGTCGGAAGAGTTCGGCTGGGGCCTGGCCAACTTCAGCAAGATCTTCAGCTCGAAGTTCTACCTGCAGGCGATCCGGCACAGCCTGGAGATCAGTTTCTGGTCCAGCGTGTTCGGCATCATCATTGCGGTGCTGGGCAGTTACTCCCTGCGCAGGGTGGACTCCAAACTGCGCAACTTCGTCAACGCCTTCGCCAACATGACCAGCAATTTCTCCGGCGTGCCCCTGGCCTTTGCCTTCATCATTCTCCTGGGCTTCAACGGCACCATCACCATCATGCTCAAGCAGTCGGGGATCATTCAGGACTTCAACCTGTATTCCAAGACCGGGCTGATCATTCTCTACACCTACTTCCAGATTCCCCTGGGGGTGCTGTTGCTGTACCCGGCCTTCGACGCCCTGCGCGAAGACTGGCGTGAATCCGCCGCGCTGCTGGGGGCCAACGGCTGGCAGTTCTGGCGCCACATCGGGCTGCCCGTGCTGACCCCGGCATTGCTGGGCACCTTCGTCATCCTGCTGGCCAATGCCCTGGGCGCCTATGCCACGGTCTACGCCCTGACCACCGGCAACTTCAACGTGCTGCCGATCCGCATTGCCGCCATGGTTTCCGGGGACATCTCCCTGGACCCGAACATGGCCAGCGCCCTGGCGGTGGTGCTGGTGGCCCTGATGACCCTGGTCACCATCGTCCATCAGTTGCTGTTGAAGAGGAGCTACCATGTCTCGCGCTGAACCCGGCTCCGCCGCCCTGTACCACCGGGTGGTGGTCTATCTGCTGTTCGCCATCCTGTTGCTGCCGTTGCTGGGGACCCTTGTCTACTCCATCGCCAGCAGTTGGTCGGCCACCATCCTGCCCAGCGGTTTCACCTTCAAGTGGTACCTGCAGCTGTGGAGCGACCCGCGCTTCCTCAATGCCTTCGGCCAGTCGCTGCTGGTCTGCGTCGGCGCGCTGGTGCTGTCGGTGGTGCTGATCCTGCCGCTGCTGTTTGTGGTGCACTACCACTTTCCCAAGCTCGACGCTTTGATGAACATCCTGATCCTGCTGCCCTTCGCGGTGCCGCCAGTGGTGTCATCGGTGGGCCTGCTGCAACTCTATGGCTCAGGGCCCTTCGCCATGGTTGGCACGCCCTGGATCCTCATCGGCTGCTACTTCACCGTGGCGCTGCCGTTCATGTACCGGGCCATCACCAACAACCTGCAAGCGATCAACCTGCGCGACCTGATGGACGCCGCCCAACTGCTCGGCGCCAGCACCTGGCAGGCAGCCTTCCTGGTGGTCCTGCCCAACCTGCGCAAGGGCCTGATGGTGGCGCTGCTGCTGTCCTTCTCGTTCCTGTTCGGCGAGTTCGTGTTCGCCAACATCCTGGTGGGCACCCGCTATGAAACCCTGCAGGTCTACCTGAACAACATGCGCAACAGCAGCGGCCACTTCACCAGCGCCCTGGTGATCTCCTACTTCTTCTTTGTGCTGGTTCTGACCTGGGCCGCCAACATCTTGAACAAGGACAAAAGCCAATGAGCTTCGTCAGCGTCCAACACCTGCAAAAGAACTACGCAGGCACCACGGTGTTCAGCGATATCAATTGCGAAATCCAGAAAGGCGAGTTCGTCACCCTGCTGGGCCCGTCCGGCTGTGGCAAGTCCACCCTGCTGCGCTGCATCGCCGGGCTGACCCCGGTGGACGGTGGCAAGATCCTTCTCGATGGCCAGGACATCGTGCCCTTGAGCCCGCAGAAACGCGGGATCGGCATGGTGTTCCAGAGCTATGCGTTGTTCCCCAACATGACCGTGGAACAGAACGTCGCCTTCGGCCTGCGTATGCAGAAGGTCAACGCCGACGACAGCCGCAAGCGGGTCCTTGAAGCCTTGCAATTGGTGGAGCTCAACGACTTTGCCAGTCGTTATCCACACCAACTGTCCGGCGGCCAGTGCCAGCGGGTGGCTCTGGCCCGCTCCCTGGTGACCCGGCCGCGCTTGCTGTTGCTGGACGAGCCGTTGTCGGCCCTGGATGCACGTATCCGCAAGCACCTGCGTGAACAGATCCGCAACATCCAGCGGGAACTGGGCCTGACCACCATCTTCGTCACCCACGACCAGGAAGAAGCGCTGACCATGTCCGACCGGATCTTCCTGATGAACCAGGGCAGGATCGTCCAGAGCGGCGATGCCGAAACGCTCTACACCGCACCGGTGGATGTATTCGCGGCGGGTTTTATCGGCAACTACAACCTGCTGGACGCCGAAAGCGCCAGCAAGCTGCTGCAACGCCCGGTCAGCGGGCGTATCGCCATTCGCCCGGAAGCCATCGAACTCGGCAAGGAGGGCCAGCTTGATGCGCTGGTCCGCAGCCACAGCCTGCTGGGCAACGTGATTCGCTACCGGGTCGAGGCTCGCGGCGTGGAGCTGGTGGTGGATGTTCTCAACCGTTCGGCCGATGACCTGCACGCTGACGGCCAACGTCTGGCGCTGACCATCGATCCTGCCGCCCTGTGTGAGGTAGCCTGATGGCTTTCACGCAATTGATCCTGAAGAGAGAGCTGTACTGATGGCCTTGGCAATTTTTGATCTGGACGAAACCCTGATCCACGGCGACTGCGCCACCCTCTGGAGCGCACAGATGGGCCGCCTTGGCTGGGTCGACAGCGAGTCGTTCATGCGTCGCAACAACGAACTGATGGACGCTTACAGTCACGGCAAGCTGGCCATGGAAGAGTTCATGAGCTTCAGCCTGGAACCCATGGCGGGACGTACTCCGGAGGAGGTGGCGCACCTGGTGGAGCCTTGGGTGGAAGAGGTGATCGAGCCGATCATTTTCAGCGACGCCTGCAAGACTATCGCCGCTCACCGCCAGGCCGGCGACCGGATCCTGGTGATTTCCGCCTCGGGCACCCATCTGGTGAAGCCGATTGCCGCCCGCCTGGGCATCGACGAAGTGCTGGGCATTGAGCTGGAAGTACTGCACGGCGTATATAGCGGCAATACCCTTGGCACTCTGACCTACCGCGAAGGCAAGATCACCCGCCTGCTGGAATGGCTGGACGCCGAGGAAGAAAACCTGGAAGGCGCGACGTTCTACTCAGACTCGCGCAATGACCTGCCGCTGCTACTGCGGGTAGACCATCCCCAAGTGGTGAACCCGGACCCGGTACTGCGCGAACATGCAGAGAAGTCCGGTTGGCCGATCCACCACTGGAAGTAACCCTTGGCCCTGAAATGCCCGGACAGCCAGCTTCTATAGAAGCTGGCTGGTGTAGGAGGCGACTTGCTAGCCAAGCGGGTTGCAACACCCTTTCGCCGGCCAGCCGGCTCCTACGCCAGCAATCACGTCAGGCTGGAGTCGATCACCAGCACCAGCTTGCCCGAGACCTGATTGGTCGCCAGCTCGGCAAATGCCGCTTCGGCGTCCCTGATCGCAAAGGTTTTGGCCAACTGTGGGCTCAGGCGCCCTTCAGCGAACAGCGGCCAGACGTTCTGCCCGAGGTCACGGAAAAGGTCAGCCTTGAACTGTTCGTCGCGGCTACGCAGGGTCGAGCCCAACAGCTGGATACGCTTGGCCAGCACCTGAGCCAGGTCCAGTTGCGCTTCACGCCCGCCCATCAGACCAATCAGCACCCAGCGCCCATCAAGGGCCAGCAGCTTGAGGTTGCTGACCGCGTAATTGGCCCCTACAGGATCGAGGATCACGTCAAATGGACCGAAGTCCCGTAGCGCTTCCAGCCCCTCAGTCCGCACCACACCGCCTTGGGCGCCAAGACGTTCGCAATAGGCCAGGCGATCGGCGGAGCCGACACTCACCCAGCATGGATTGCCAAACGCCTTGCACAGCTGGATCGCGGCCGAACCGACACCACTGGCCCCCGCGTGCAACAGCACCTTCTCGCCAGGCTTGAGCGCCGCCAGTTGGAACAAATTGAGCCAGGCCGTGCTGTAGACCTCGGGCAACGCCGCGGCTTCGGCCAGGGACAACCCCTCGGGCACCGGCAGCACATGACGAGCATCAACCACCACTTCCTCGGCCATGCCGCCACCGGCCAGCAGCGCGCACACCCGGTCACCGATCTGCCAGGAAGAACCCGGCCCCACTTCGCTGATAATCCCGGAACACTCCAGGCCCAGGATCGGGCTGGCTCCCGGAGGTGGCGGATAGAGCCCTGCACGCTGCAACAGGTCGGCCCGATTGAGACCCGCAGCCGCCACCCGAATGCGAACCTGCCCTACATCACAGGCAGGACTTGGCTCTTCAACCCACTCCACATGACCTTCAACGCCTTGCAATGCTTTCACAGTGCCTCCATAGTGAGTCCGGACTGAGCCCGGAGCGGTAGCACCGGGCTTTTTGCATTATGCGACCGGTCCTTATGGAACCGGCGACTTCAAAGACGGCCTAATATGCGTTATCAATTGCCCCCGCGTCGAATCAGCATGAAGCATTTGTTCCCCAGCACCGCCCTCGCCCTTTTCATTGGTTTCGGCCTTCTGCCGATGTCGACCAATACGTTCGCAGCCAATAGCTGGGATCAACTTCAGCCCGATCGCGATGAGGTAATTGCCAGCCTCAATGTTGTAGAACTGCTCAAACGCCACCACTACAGCAAACCGCCGCTGGATGATGCGCGCTCGGTGATCATCTATGACAGCTACCTGAAGCTGTTGGACCCATCGCGCAGCTACTTCATGGCCAGCGACATCGCGGAATTCGACAAATGGAAAACCCAGTTTGACGACTTCCTCAAGAGCGGCGACCTGAATGCCGGCTTCACCATCTACAAGCGTTATCTGGACCGGGTCAAAGCGCGTCTGGACTTCGCCCTGGCGGAGCTCAACAAAGGCGTCGACAAGATCGACTTCAACGCCAAGGAGACCTTGCTGATCGACCGCAAGGACGCCCCTTGGCTCAAGACCACCGCAGAGCTTGACGACCTGTGGCGCAAACGCGTCAAGGACGAAGTGCTGCGCATGAAGATCGCTGGCAAGGAGCCCAAGCAGATTCAGGAGACGCTGACCAAGCGCTACAAGAATCAGCTGGCGCGCCTGGACCAGACCCGGGCCGAAGACATCTTCCAGGCCTACATCAACACCTTCGCCATGTCCTACGATCCGCACACCAATTATCTGTCGCCGGATAACGCGGAAAACTTCGACATCAACATGAGCCTGTCGCTGGAAGGCATCGGCGCCGTGTTGCAGAGCGACAACGACCAGGTCAAGGTCGTGCGCCTGGTGCCGGCAGGCCCGGCAGACAAGACCAAGCAGATAGCTCCCGCAGACAAGATCATCGGTGTCGCCCAAGGCAACAAGGAAATGGTTGACGTAGTGGGCTGGCGCCTGGACGAAGTGGTCAAGCTGATCCGTGGTCCGAAAGGCACCCTGGTACGCCTGGAAGTGATCCCGGCCAGCAATGCGCCAAACGACCAGACCAGCAAGATCGTGCCTATCACCCGCGAAGCGGTGAAGCTCGAAGACCAGGCAGTGAAGAAGTCGATCCTCAACCTCAAGCAGGATGGTAAGGACTACAAGCTCGGAGTGATCGAGATCCCGGCCTTCTACCTCGACTTCAAGGCGTTCCGCGCTGGTGATCCGGACTACAAGAGCACCACCCGCGATGTGAAAAAACTGCTGACCGAGTTGCAGAAAGACAAGGTCGATGGCGTGGTCATCGACCTGCGCAACAACGGCGGTGGCTCCCTCCAGGAAGCCACCGAACTGACCAGCCTGTTCATCGACAAAGGGCCGACAGTACTGGTACGCAACGCCGACGGTCGTGTGGATGTGCTGGAGGATGAAAACCCCGGCGCCTTCTATAAAGGCCCGATGGCACTGCTGGTAAACCGTCTCTCCGCCTCGGCTTCAGAAATTTTCGCTGGTGCCATGCAGGACTACCACCGAGCGCTAATCATCGGTGGACAGACCTTCGGCAAAGGTACGGTGCAAACCATTCAGCCACTGAACCATGGCGAGCTGAAACTGACCCTGGCCAAGTTCTATCGGGTTTCCGGCCAGAGCACCCAGCATCAGGGCGTTCTTCCGGACATCGGTTACCCGTCGATCATCGACACCAAGGAAATCGGTGAAAGCGCTCTGCCTGAAGCCATGCCATGGGACACCATTCGCCCGGCCATCAAACCGGCGGTGGATCCGTTCAAGCCATTCCTGGCCCAGCTCAAGGCCGAACATGAAAGCCGTTCAGCGAAAGATGCGGAGTTCGTGTTCATCCGCGACAAGTTGGCCCTGGCACAGAAACTGATGGCGGAAAAAACCGTCAGCCTCAACGAAGCGGATCGTCGGGCACAGCATGCCGACATCGAAGCCAAGCAACTGGCTCTGGAAAATGCTCGTCGCAAGGCCAAGGGTGAAGAGCCGCTCAAAGAGCTGAAGAAAGAAGACGAAGATGCACTGGCAGCTGCCGAGCCAGACAAGACCAAGCCGGAAGACGACGCCTACCTGAGCGAAACAGGGCGCATTCTGCTGGACTATCTGAAGCTCAACACCTCGGTAGCCAAGCACTGAACATGATGGCAATTTAATTCGATCGCTCCTCGGATCGTCATTAAACAGTCATCATTCTGTCGTGAAATAAAGGACCGGGCGCCGCTCTTGAATCAGGAGCGGCGCCCGGTCCTTTTTTTATCGATAGAGATCGCCATGACCACGACCGAACAGCTGAGTGCATTGAGTTCAATCCTGGCTCAAAGCGGTTTGCACAGCCTGTTCCAGCCGATCATTTCTCTCTCGCAGCGACGTATTCTCGGATACGAAGCCTTGAGCCGCGGCCCTTCCAACAGCCCCCTGCACTCCCCGGTCGCCCTGTTCGCGGTGGCCCGCCAGGCCGGGCGCCTGAGCGAACTGGAGTTCGCTTGCCGCCACAGCGCCTGCAAACGCTTCAGCGAGCAGCAATTACCCGGCAAACTGTTCCTCAACGTATCGCCGGAATCCCTGCTGGAAGCGACCCATCAACCAGGCCGGACCCTGCAACTGCTACAGGACGTTGGCATTCCTCCAAGCCAGGTGGTGATCGAACTCACCGAACAGACCCCCATCGACGACTTTCAGCTGTTGCACAACGCCCTGCATCACTACCGGGACATGGGATTTTCCATCGCCCTGGATGACCTCGGCGCCGGTTACTCCAGCCTGCGCCTGTGGTCCGAGCTGCGGCCGGACTATGTAAAGATCGACCGGCACTTTATCGATGGCATCCATCAGGATGCCCTAAAGCGCGAATTCGTCGGCTCGATTCTGCAGATTGCCAAGGCATCCCGCGCCCAGGTGATAGCCGAAGGGATCGAGATGCTCGAGGAACTGGTGGTGCTCAGCGAAATGGGGGTGGATCTGGTCCAGGGCTACTTGCTGTGCCGGCCGCAGGAACAGCCGCCTCGGGATGCCCGGGCAATGATGCCCAAGCATGACCAAACCAGCGTGGCACTCAACGATGAAGGCAGTGACCTCAGCGCGCTGCTCAACGAACAGCCCGCCGTGGCCCGTAATACCCCGACAGCCAACGTGCTGGAAGCCTTTCGGCGGCAAGCCAACCTCAACTCTCTGGCGGTCCTCGACGAACAGGGCCACCCCTGCGGGATCGTCCACCGGCATTCGCTTTCAGATGCCCTGCTCAAGCCCTTTGCTACCGATCTTTTTGCCCGCAAACCCATCAGCCGCCTGATGAATGACGACTTCCTTGCCGTCGAACTCAGCCAGTCCCTGCAACAGGTGAGCCGCCTGATCACCAGTCGCGCCCGGCAACGCATCGAGGAAGACTTCATCATCACCCTCAACGGTCACTACCTGGGACTGGGACGGGTAATAGATGTGCTCAAGTTGATCACCGAACTGAAAATCCAGCAGGCGCGCTATGCCAATCCCCTGACCCTGTTACCGGGCAACGTACCCATCCAGCAATGCCTGACCCGCCTGCTGCAACAAGGGCGAGAGTCAGTGATCTGTTACGTGGACATCGACAGCTTCAAGCCCTTCAACGATATCTACGGCTATGGCCGTGGCGATGAAGTGCTGCTGTGCCTGGCCCAATGCCTGAATGATCGGGTCGACCCGAGTCGTGACTTCGTCGGGCATATTGGCGGGGATGATTTCTTGCTGGTGCTCGGACCTGAAGACTGGCAAAGGCGCCTGAACCAGTTGCTGGACGACTTTCACAGTCAGTGCCGACGCTTCTACCGCAGCGAACACCTGGAAGCCGGTTGCTTTGTCGCCCCCAACCGTCAAGGAGTGCGCCAGGAGTTCCCCTTGCTGTCACTGTCCATCGGCGTCGTGCACTTGTATCCACAGGCTTGTGGACTACTGGATTCCAGCCAATTGGCAGAGCTGGCATCCCAGGCCAAGCATCATGCCAAGAATGTTCAGGGCTACAGCATCCACGTAATCGACAGTTTGGACGCTGCAGCCCGCATGGGAAGCGAGGCGCTCAACGAACCGATGCGGGATCGGAATCCGCCGCCTGATTCAGCTGCATCAGCTTGAGCTCCGCCAGGGGATGCCCGGCCTTGGCCGAGAGCGTCCACCAACGGCTTGCCTCGTCAGCATCAGGAGCCTTGCTGGCGGAGCCGGCGAGGCTGATCACACCCAATTGATAGGCGGCTTTGCCGTCACCAGCCAAAGCCGCCAGGCGCAGCAGGCGAATGCCCTCCTCCCGCGCCCCAAGCCCCTGCCCACGAAAAGTCAGGATGTGTCCGTAAAAACTTTGCGCGTCGACATCCCCCAGATTGGCCATGCGTGCGAATTGCCCCTCCATCCAGCGCCAACTGCGAGGTTCGCGGATAAACCACGGCCAATGAAACAACCGGCGCGCCAGCCAATAGCTGAGTCGTGCCTTGAGTCGCCAGAACATTCAAGCCTCCGCTGATTCGGGGTATTCGTACTCAAACACGCGAACCACTTCCGATGCGTGCCATGAAGCAGCGGCCACGCCATCGGATGGCCCGGAAAAACGCCCCAAGCGCTCCACACACTCAAAGAATCCGGTACGAGGCAAACGGCTAGCGCCTTGGCTGATCACCAATGAACTGCGCAATGGCTGTTCGGCCCGAGCATCCAGGGCCGCCAGATGCTCCAGCGCGGCCGTCAGGGTTTGCATGGCTGGGCTAGGCAGCTGCAATCGCTCCAGCAATGCCCGGTAGGTTAAAAGATGGCGTTGGCGACGGGCTTGATCCAATTCGCCCAACAGCCCATCCCAGTGCTGACGACTGATCCTTACACTCACGATTGCTCCCTCCACCCCGGCACCGTCAACTCCCAGGCCAGGCTGCGGCGAATCGCAGCGTCGGGTTGACGCTCGCCACTTTCAATCAGGGCCAGGTAAGACGGACTGATACCTACTTTGCGGGCCAGCGCCTCGATGGCGATGCCCTTCCCTTCGCGCAAATTGCGTAGTTGATCCAGGCCCGGAAGACTCTGGGCTGGTGGTGCCGCCTGAGAGGTTGCAGCGGCGTGTGGTTGTTGTTTGGTGAGGCCTGCGGCTGTCAATAAAGCTTGATACTGAGCCCACGGCAGAACCGCATATTCGGGCTCGCCATCGCGTTCAATAATCTGAATATCCATTACTACCCCGTAGGACAACGACTCTTACCGAGTCGGACTTTTCCCTTGAAGTGTAATCCTAACAGCGGCGGCGGTCGCGGGGAGCATGATTGTTGAGAGAGCGAGTCAATCGCTTCAGTTTTTCCGCGGCCCCTCCAGCTGCAGTTGTTCCGGTGTATCCGGCAGGCGTTCAACCACCGCCAGTTTTTCCGGCATCTGGCGGTTGCGCCAGGCGCGGAAGGCACCAAGTTCGTCATCCAGGGTCTTCATCAACCACGCCAGCACGGCGATGTCGTCGAGCATGCCGAATACCGGGAGAAAATCGGGGATCGCGTCCACCGGGCTGAGGAAGTACATCAATCCTGCCACTACCGATAGCAAAGCCTTGGGGCTGACAGCGCGATACTCACCTCGCCAGTAAGCCAGACACAGTGCCTGGAGCAGGCGCAGATCCTCCTTGACCTTGCCCAGACGGCCACCCTGGCTGGCCCCCTTGCTGGCCACGGCAAACAGCAGCGTCGGTAAACGACCGCGGCTCAGCAACCGACCAGCCAGGGGCAGGAAGCGAGCAAAACTCCAGGGTGCTTTCATCATCACTCCACTGAAATGTTATCCACACAAATTGTGGATAACCTTGTGAACAGAGCTATTTTTCACAGCTGAAAGCCCCGTTTCATAAGGGCTTAGCTCAGATCGGGCGTTTTTTACTCACATAAAAAAACCCATAATTTCATTGACTTGGCGGCCTTCACAGACTACCCACCGCCGATACCCAGTTCTGACCACCTACGATGGCGCCGGTTCGGAATATTTACCAGCAGTGGCCCGCAGAAACGACAACGCCCCGTAAAAACGGGGCGTTGCTTCAGGCGCAGAGACAGGTTACTTGGCGGCGTCCTGCTTGGCTGGATCCTTGATACCCAGCAGCTCCAGTTCGAACACCAGAACCGAGTTGGCCGGGATCGACGGGCTTGGGCTTTGTGCGCCGTAGGCCAGATCGCTAGGGATGTACAACTTGTACTTCTCACCCACGTGCATCAGTTGCAGACCTTCAACCCAACCCGGGATGACGCCGCTGACAGGCAGATCGATCGGGCTGCCACGCTCTACCGAGCTGTCGAATACAGTGCCGTTAGTCAAAGTACCGGTGTAGTGAACCGTGACCACGTCAGTCGACTTGGGCTGAGGACCATCAGCCTTCTTCAGCACTTCGTACTGCAGGCCGGAAGCAGTGGTAGTCACGCCGGTTTTCTTACCGTTTTCCTCGAGGAATTTCTTGCCGGCAGCAGCCGACTCTTCACTCATCTTGGCCATGCGCTCTTCGGCACGCTTTTGCAGCGCGGCAAAGGCTTCAACCAGTTCCTCATCCTTCAGCTTCTGTTCTTTCTTGCCAACGGCATCTTCGATGCCCTGGGCTACCGCTTTGGAATCCAGGTCATCCATGCCTTCTTGGGCGAGGCTCTTGCCCATGTTCAGGCCGATACCGTAGGAAGCTTTTTGCGCCGGGGTTTTCAGCTCTACGCTGGTCTGCGAGTCACACCCCGCAAGTACCAGGCTAACCAGGGCCACCGCCGCCGCCAACCGATGCTGTTTCATGCTATTTCCTTGTTCATGCGCCTAAAGGGCAATCGAATAAAGCCGCGAGCTTATCAGGCGACCACGACCAATGGCTACCGGCGTAAGAGTAGTAAATGTCCGATAAGTTCACGTCTTTAAACACGTTTTATGCTTTGGGGAACGCCCGCTCAGGCGGCTCGGTGAGGCGCTGGAACGAGCGCGAATAACCATAGCGCAAGTAATGGCTACTTGCCGCGTCAGAGACGCTCAGGCATAAGGAAAGCAAATTCGACAAGGACGTACATCTTGCACCTCATCTACCGTGTATTGCTGTTGATTGCCGTGTTGATCGGCATAGCCCTGGCCGTGGTTGTGTACTACATCGCCAACCCCAAGCTTCCCGACTATGTGCCCGTCGAGCAGGTGCACTATCTGGACCAGTGGGACGCCGCCGACCGCCAGACGTACTATTTCACCCCCCAAGGCACTCAGGTCAAAGGCCTGCGCTATGAATGGTTCACCGCCCTGGAGCTGCCCTTCTCCAAGCAGTCCTTTGCAGCGCCGGAGTACCTGGCACGCTTCGGATTCCTGGTTCAGCCCGGACAGAAAGCCACCGCGCAGAATCCCGGCAACCTGCCAGTAGGGTTCGCCCGACACCAGAACCCAGGCAGCCCGGAACAGTACCTGGACATCACCTGCGCCGCCTGCCACACCGGGGAACTGCGCTTCAACCATCAGGCATTGCGAATCGATGGCGGATCGGCGCAACACGTGTTGCCCTCCAGCGTGCCAACCCTGCGCGGCGGCAGCTTCGGCCAGGCGCTGGTAGCCAGTCTGGCCACCACCTACTACAACCCATGGAAATTCGAGCGTTTCGCCCGCAAAGTGCTGGGCGCAGACTATGACGCGCAACATGAACAACTGCGCAAGGACTTCAAGGCCTCGCTGGACACCTTCCTCCGAGTCGCCTGGAACGACACCCATCGTGGCCTCTATCCCACCGAGGAAGGCCCGGGCCGTACCGATGCCTTCGGCCGCATAGCCAACGCCAGTTTCGGCGACGCGATTTCCCCAGAGAACTACCGCATCGCCAACGCCCCGGTGGATTACCCACAACTGTGGGACATCTGGACCTTCGATTGGGTGCAGTGGAATGGTTCAGCACAGCAACCCATGGCCCGCAACATAGGCGAGGCCCTGGGGGTCGGTGCCACCCTCAATCTGTTCGACAGCAACGGCCAACCCCTCACCGGCGATGCCCGCTACCCGTCCAGTGTGCGGGTTCGCGACCTCAACCATATAGAAGAAACCTTGCAGCGCCTGAAGCCTCCCACATGGCCTGAGGCACTGCTGGGCACTGTCGATAAACCTCTGGCTGCCAAGGGCCGCGACCTGTTCGCCAGCCACTGCGCCGGCTGTCACCTACCGACAGTGAGCGAGAGCAACGGCCGCCCAGTGCAGCAACTGAAGATGCTCCCGGTTTCGGTGATTGGTACCGACCCGAACTCCGCCAGCAACATCGCCGATTTGCGCTATGACCTGAGTGCCCTGCAATGGGACACCGCCGAACTGGCCAAGTCCAACGTCGAACTGCACCCGACGCCCACTGAACCACTTGACCTGAGCCAACTCTCGGCCGCGAAGGGCCTGGCCTATATCACCGCCTTCGTCGAGGAACGTGCCTACCGCGATGCCAAGGTCACTCCCGAGGAACGGCCACGGCTGGATGGCTATGGCCTGCCGATCGGCGTACGGGAGCTGCGTGCCTACAAGGCCCGGCCACTGGCTGGAGTCTGGGCGACACCGCCTTACCTGCACAACGGCTCGGTGCCCAACCTGTATCAACTGCTTTCGCCGCAATCCGAACGCTCCACCACCTTCTATCGAGGCACCTTCGAATACGATCCCAAGCACCTGGGCTATCGCCCGGAAGCCTTCAAGAATGGCTTTGAATTCGATACCCGCATCAGCGGCAACCACAACAGCGGCCACGAATTCCGTGCCGGCCAGCGTGGCAACGGCGTCATCGGCCCTCTGCTGCAACCCGAAGAGCGCTGGGCGCTGCTGGAATACTTGAAAGTGCTAGGCGGACCGCTGGAGTCACAACTGCCATGAAACTCGATCTCGCAAGAAAACGACCGTCACTGCTGGCCAGGCTCTGGCTAAGCCTCGGTGCATTGCTGGGCAAGACTCTGTTACTGCTGGCCGGCATCGGCCTGCTGGGTTGGGCCCTGGGCAGCGCCTGGTTCGCCTGGCAGCACCGTGGTCCGGTGGCAGTGCAGGAGCAGATTCCCGCCGATGAAGCCGCACGCACCCAGGACATCATCCAGACCGCCGTACGCATCGTCGATCAACACCGCGAAGGCACGCGCTACCTGCGCGATGCCCACGCCAAGGCTCATGGCTGCGTGAAAGCCGAGGTCCAGGTGCTCAAGGACCTGAATTCGGAACTGCGCCAGGGTGTATTCGCCAACCCCGGCCAGATCTGGCAAGCGACCGTGCGTTTGTCCAACGGCAATGCCTATCCGCAGTTCGACAGCATTCGCGATGCCCGCGGCATGGCGATCAAACTGCTGGATGTTCCTGGGCAACAGCTGATCCCCGCGGAATCGGCGCGACGCGAGCAGGACTTCGTGATGTTCAATCATCCGAACTTCTTCGTCAGCGATGTGGCGGAGTATCAACAAAACATTGCCGCCCAGGCGGATGGCAAGAAAGTCGGCGCCTTCTTCCCTGGCTGGGACCCTCGCAGCTGGCAGATCCGCCATCTGTTCATCGCCTTGGCCACGTTGTCACCAGCACCAGCCAGCCCGACCCAGACGACCTACTTTTCGGTCTCGCCCTACAAGTTCGGTAACGCCAACGCCAAGTTCCGGGTCATGCCGGACCCGGACAGCTGCCCGGCCTACAACTTGCCAGCGCAGAACCAGGACCTGCCCAACTTCTTGCGCAGCGCACTGACCCAGCAGCTCTCCACCGATCGGATGCCAGCCTGCTTCGTGCTGCAGATCCAGCGCCAGGATCCGAGCCGGTTCATGCCGATCGAAGACACCAGCATCGAGTGGAAAGAAAGCGACGCACCGTTTGAAACCGTGGCCCGATTGACGATCCCCGCCCAGGACTTCGACACTCCTGCGCAAAACCTCGCCTGCGACAATCAATCCTTCAATCCCTGGTTCGGCATTGAGGCCCATCGCCCTATCGGTGGTATCAACCGCTTGCGCAAAGCGGTCTACGAAGCTGTCAGTGACTACCGGCACAGCCGTAACGCCGAGCAGTAAGCCCTGAAACAAGAAAAGCGGCCTGCGGGCCGCTTTTGGGGGTGCCGGATTTGCCTAAAGCCAAACCCCAGACAGCAAAAAGCCCGCGTTAGCGGGCTTTCCGTGATGACCTGGCGTTCAGTGTTCCAGGTTATCGAATATGGCGCAGCGGACGGGACTCGAACCCGCGACCCCCGGCGTGACAGGCCGGTATTCTAACCGACTGAACTACCGCTGCGCGTAGCGTTGAAAGTAAGTGGTGGGTGATGACGGGATCGAACCGCCGACATTCTGCTTGTAAGGCAGACGCTCTCCCAGCTGAGCTAATCACCCTTTACCTTCGTTGCGGGGCGCATTATGCCACAGAAATTCTTAAAGTGTTGATTTAATTGATAATTTTATCAAAAAAATCTGAATTCCCATGAAATGCCGCACTACCCACAAACTCTTTACAGCAAAAAGCCCGCGCTAGCGGGCTTTCTGTGGTGACCTGGCGTTCAGTGTTCCAGGTTACCGAATATGGCGCAGCGGACGGGACTCGAACCCGCGACCCCCGGCGTGACAGGCCGGTATTCTAACCGACTGAACTACCGCTGCGCGTAACACTGAATGCGAATGGTGGGTGATGACGGGATCGAACCGCCGACATTCTGCTTGTAAGGCAGACGCTCTCCCAGCTGAGCTAATCACCCTTCACGTTCGGTGTGGCGCGCATTCTACGGAGCAGCCCCCACTCTGGCAAGCACTTTTTATAATAATTTTTTCAGGCCTTCCAAAGGCTTAGCGAAGGGTTGGCCTGAGCAGCAGCGAAGAGAATAATGCCCTCCTTTGTATAAAGGAGAGATTCACCCCATGTGGTTCAAAAACCTGCTGATCTATCGCCTGACCCAAGATCTGCCTTTTGATGCTGAGGCGCTGGAAACTGCACTGGCGACCAAACTGGCGCGCCCCTGTGCAAGCCAGGAGTTGACCACTTACGGTTTCGTCGCCCCTTTCGGCAAAGGTGAAGACGCCCCGCTGGTGCACGTCAGCCAGGACTTCATGCTGGTGGCAGCGCGCAAAGAAGAACGCATCCTGCCTGGCAGCGTGGTGCGCGACGCGGTGAAGGAAAAGGTCGAAGAGATCGAAGCCGAGCAGATGCGCAAGGTCTATAAGAAGGAGCGCGACCAGATCAAGGATGAAATCATCCAGGCGTTCCTGCCCCGGGCCTTTATCCGCCGCTCCTCGACCTTCGCCGCCATCGCCCCAAAACAAGGGCTGATTCTGGTCAACTCCGCTAGCCCCAAGCGCGCCGAAGACCTGCTCTCCACTCTGCGTGAAGTCCTCGGCACCCTGCCAGTACGTCCACTGACCGTGAAGATTGCTCCGAGCGCGATCATGACCGACTGGGTCAAGACCCAGAAAGCCGCCAACGATTTCTTCGTCCTTGATGAGTGCGAACTGCGCGATACCCATGAAGACGGCGGCATCGTGCGCTGCAAGCGCCAGGACCTGACCGGCGAGGAAATCCAGCTGCACCTGAGCACCGGCAAGGTGGTCACCCAACTGTCTCTGGCCTGGCAGGACAAACTGTCTTTCATGCTCGACGACAAGATGGTGGTCAAGCGCCTGAAGTTCGAAGACCTGCTGCAGGATCAGGCGGAACAGGACGGCGGCGATGAAGCCCTCGGCCAGCAGGACGCCAGCTTCACCCTGATGATGCTGACTTTCGGCGACTTCCTGCCGGCGCTGTTCGAGGCCCTGGGTGGCGAGGAGATTCCGCAAGGCATCTGACGCCTTCTCCAATAGCCGCCCCGCTATAGACGCCACCGCCTTCGGTGGCGTTTTCACATAATAAGGAACAGGTCATGCGAGCACTGGCTGCACTGAGCCGCTTTGTCGGCAACACCTTCGCCTACTGGGTACTGATCTTCGCCGTCCTGGCATTCTTCCAACCCGGTTGGTTCATCGGCCTCAAGGGCGCCATCGTGCCGCTGCTGGGCCTGGTGATGTTCGGCATGGGCCTGACCCTGAAACTCGAAGACTTCGCCGAAGTGGCCCGTCATCCTTGGCGCGTCGCACTGGGAGTGGTCGCGCACTTCGTGATCATGCCCGGGGTGGCCTGGCTACTCTGCCAGGCCTTCCATCTGCCGCCGGAAATTGCCGTCGGCGTGATTCTCGTGGGTTGCTGCCCCAGCGGCACCTCGTCCAACGTCATGACCTGGCTGGCCCGGGGCGACCTCGCCCTGTCGGTGGCCATTGCTGCAGTCACCACCCTGCTCGCGCCACTCTTGACCCCTGCGTTGATCTGGCTGCTGGCTTCGGCCTGGCTGCCGGTGTCTTTCATGGAACTGTTCTGGTCGATCCTGCAAGTAGTGCTGCTGCCGATCGTGCTGGGCGTGCTGGCCCAGCGCGTGCTGGGCCATCGAGTACAACATGCAGTGGAGGTACTGCCGCTGGTTTCGGTGGTGAGCATCGTCATCATCGTCACCGCCGTGGTGGCGGCCAGCCAGGCAAAAATCGCCGAGTCCGGACTGCTGATCATGGCGGTGGTGATGCTGCACAACAGCTTCGGCTACCTGTTGGGCTATTTCACCGGCCGACTCTTCAAGCTGCCACTGGCACAACGCAAATCCCTGGCCCTGGAAGTCGGCATGCAGAACTCCGGCCTGGGGGCCGCCCTGGCCAGCGCCCACTTCTCTCCACTGGCGGCAGTACCCAGCGCCCTGTTCAGCGTTTGGCATAACATCTCCGGGGCCTTGCTCTCGACCTACTTCCGCGGCATGAGGGACAAAAGCGAGCAAAAACTGGAAACACAACGAGTCGGCAACCGAGCTGAAAACTGATCGACCGAGCCGCATCGAGCAGTATACTGCGCAGCGCGAGGACGACCTCGCGACTCAATCGAGTGACTTATTTGTGGGGACGACCCCATCAACCGATGAGGTCAGCATGTCCTGGATCATTTTGTTGTTTGCCGGTTTGTTTGAAGTGGGCTGGGCTGTCGGCCTGAAGTACACCGACGGTTTCAGCCGTCCGCTGCCCACCGCCCTGACCATCCTCGCCATGGCCATCAGCCTGGGCCTGCTCGGTCTGGCCATGAAGGAGCTGCCCCTGGGCACGGCCTACGCCATCTGGACCGGGGTCGGTGCCATTGGCACGGTGATCGCAGGGATCATCCTGTTCGGCGAATCCATGGCCCTGGTGCGCCTGGCCAGCGTGGCGCTGATCATCGCCGGCCTGGTGGGCTTGAAAGTCAGCGCCAGCTGAGCGCCGCCGCACAGTAATGAAAACGCCCGCAATGCTGCGGGCGTTTTTGTATTCACTGCAATCCTAGCGACGACTGCCGCGCAACTGCCCCACCAGCGCCTGCAACTGCGCGGGTTCGGTGGCCTCCACGCTTACGACTGGCCCGGCCACCAAAGTCACTCGTGACCAGAAGCGATGGAAGAACCCTTTGTTCGGGTCGCGACTGAAGAAGCTGCCCCACAAGCCCTGCAGTGCCAGGGGAATCACCGGCACCGGGGTCTCTTCGAGAATCCGTGTCAGGCCGCCCTTGAACTCGTTAATCTCACCATCGGCAGTCAGCTTGCCCTCGGGAAAAATGCACACCAACTCACCGTCACGCAGATACTGGGCAATACGTTTAAAGGCCTTTTCGTAGATTTCCAGATCTTCATGCCGTGCAGCGATAGGAATGGTACCGGCGGTGCGGAAAATAAAGTTCAGCACTGGCAGGTTGTAGATCTTGTAGTACATCACGAAGCGAATCGGCCGGCGCACCGCGCCGCCAATCAACAAGGCATCGACGAACGACACGTGGTTGCACACCAGCAACGCCGCCCCTTCATCGGGGATCTGCTCCAGATTGCGATGCTCGACGCGGTACATGGAATGGCTGAGCAGCCAGATCATGAACCGCATGCTGAACTCGGGCACCACTTTGAAGATATAGACGTTGACCGCGATGTTGAGCAGCGACACCACCAGGAACAGGTGGGGAATGGTCAGCTTGACCATGCTCAGCATGACGATGGAAACAATCGCCGACACCACCATGAACAGCGCATTGAGAATATTGTTGGCAGCAATTACCCGGGCCCGTTCATTCTCCGGAGTACGCGACTGGATCAGCGCATACAGCGGCACTATATAAAAGCCACCGAATACCCCCAGCCCCAGCACGTCGAACAACACCCACCAGGCATGCCCGAAGCCCAGCACTTCAAGCCAGCCATGACCATTGACACTCTCCGGGATACCACCGGAATGCCACCACAGCAGCAGGCCGAATACCGTCAGGCCAAAGGAGCCAAACGGTACCAGGCCGATCTCTACCTTGCGCCCCGAAAGCTTCTCGCACAGCATCGAGCCCACCGCGATACCCACCGAGAACACAGTGAGGATCAGGGTCACCACCGTCTCGTCGCCGTGCATCCACTCCTTGGCATAGGCGGGAATTTGAGTCAGGTAGATTGCCCCGACAAACCAGAACCAGGAGTTGCCGACAATCGACCGCGACACCGCCGGTGTCTGCCCCAAGCCCAGACGCAAGGTGGCCCAGGACTGACTGAAGATGTTCCAGTTCAGGCGCATGTCCGGGGTTGCAGCAGCCGCCCGTGGAATGGCCCGACTTGCCAGGTACCCCGACACCGCGACGCCCAGGATGGCAACCGAGACAATAGAGGCGTAATGAGCCGAGGACATCATGATCCCCGCGCCGATGGTCCCGGCCAGAATCGCCAGGAAAGTCCCCATTTCCACCAGGCCATTGCCGCCCACCAGCTCCTCTTCACGCAGGGCCTGGGGCAGGATCGAATATTTCACCGGGCCGAACAGCGCCGAATGGGTACCCATGGCAAATAGCGCCACCAGCATCAGCCAGAGATGGTCGAAGACGAAGCCCACCGCTCCCACGGCCATGATCGCGATCTCCCCCAGCTTGATCAGGCGAATCAGCGCATCCTTGGCGAACTTCTCACCGAACTGCCCGGCCAGGGCCGAGAACAGAAAGAACGGCAGGATGAACAGCAAGGCACAGAGGTTGACCCAGATCGAGCGATCACCCTCGATGCTCAGCTTGTAGAGAATGGCCAGGATCAACGACTGCTTGAAGATGTTGTCGTTGAAGGCGCCGAGGGATTGCGTGATGAAGAACGGCAGGAACCGCCGCTTGCGGAGCAAAGTGAACTGCGAAGGGTGACTCATCTTCCATGTCCCTGAGTGGCGTGGATACTGTTATTGGAATGTCGAATATCGATCCAGGCCACAACCTTACCTATCTTTGGCGATTATTTCCGTAAGCCCGCAATGCACGGCGAAACAAACAGCTCTCCTTTATAGGCCCCCTGGACTGTACGCCTGGCCACGATCAGCCACATCAACGCCAGGGCCGCTACCAACACCGCACCAAATACGCTGAAGAATCCCAGGTGCAAAGTGCTACCCAGCTTCAAGGTGGCCAGCGAATACACACCCAGCGGGAAGGTAAAGCCCCACCAGCCGAGGTTGAAGGGAATGCCCTCGCGCAAGTAACGCCGGGTGATCAGCACCGCCATCAACATCCACCACAGGCCGAAGCCCCATAGGATCAGGCCCGCCACCAGCCCCAGGCCGGCGGCAATCTCGCCGACGCCGGACAGGCCATTGGCGGCAAAGATCGCCGGTGCATCGCCCCCCAGCACCAGCATGCCCAGGGCGCCGGTACCGATCGGCCCCAGGGCCAGCCAGCTCGAGGCCGCCATGCTTTCGTGGGGCAATTTGTGCAAGGCCATGCGCAGCAGCAGGATAGTCAGGATGCTGAAAGCCACCGGCAGCGAAAAAGCCCACAACACATAGCTGGTACTGAGCATCACCAGTTGGGCGTGAGCATCCTGCAGATGCGGCGCCAGCAGGCCACCGCTGGCCGCCGCCACTTCGGCCGCCACTACAGGCAACAGCCAGACGGCGGTCATCTGATCGATGCTGTGCTCCTGACGAGTGAACATCATGTAGGGGATCAACACCCCGCAAGCCAGGGACATGGCCACGTCCAGCCACCACAACACTTGTGCCAGATGCACCACCGCCTCGCCCCAGCGCGGAATGCCGAACAGCAGCAAGCCGTTGATGATGGTCGCCAGCCCCATGGGAATGGTGCCGAAGAACATCGAGACAGTTGAATGACCGAAGATTCGCCGCGCCTCATCGAAGAACAGCACCCAACGGGCGGCATACATCACCGTGAAGAGCACGAACAGGGCAATGGTCAGCCACCAGAATCCTTCGGCTACCTGATGCAGGCCTGGAACCTGGGCCGGCCACTGGGCCAGCGCCAGGGCCAGAACCCCAGTGCCCATGGTGGCGGCGAACCAGTTGGGAGTGAATTGGCGAATGGCTTCACGAGGGTGTTGCAGATGACTCAAGGGCCGGCGGCCGGCTTTGACGCTGTGGGTGCATGGCATGACGTGTCTCCTGTCCTCTGATGAGGTGGAGCCCATGGTAGAACCTAATCGAATATCTATATAACGGGTAATTTCTCTATCTGTTATCTATTTTACAGATATAGACCTAGACACTGCCTTCGGATTCGATCACCAACACCCTGGCAACACCCTGGGGATGAGCCACGTGCTCGGTTCCCAGATCGGCATAAAAAATGTCGCCCACTTCCAGCATCACCGACTGCTCCAACCCCTCAACGCGATAGCGCATCTGCACTTGGCCGCCCAGCACCACGAACACCTCCTGACCGTCATTGACGTGCCATCGGTAAGGCCGGTCAGTCCAGTGCAGGCGCGTGGTGATGCCGTTCATGTTGGCGATATCCAGGGCTGCCCAGGCCCGCTCGCCGGTAAAGTCAGCACTGCGAATGACCTTCATGCCGCCCTCCCTGACACAAAAGGTTTTGAGCGACCCGACTGGCCGCTCGTTAGCAGTAAATAGTCGCTGAAACACGACTGACGCGGCTGCTTGTCGAGCAACCGATGACCAGACCCAGGAAACATAAGGCACTCCATGGCAGCAGGGAACAGGCGCCCATAGTGAACTTGAGCGGCCCTCTCGCCAACCGACAGAATTGCACTCGGTTTCCGTGAGCGTCGACCGCTGCGCCTCGCAATCAAGCAACTGCTCAGCCTCCCGAGCGCAGGACCTTGTCGGCCAAACGCTGGCGCAAGGAAAAGATCATCAACGCGCCACTAAGGGTCAGCACTGCCACCATGGCACCGCCAATCAGGTTCGAAGTGGAGCCGGTGGTGATGCAGGAACTCCATGAAATGATCGAGCTTGCCCTGCAACCCTAGCCCGCCCGAACGACCGTCCGGCCCTGCGACATCAGGCCACGCTGATACCTTGGTCGACACTGACGCCAACTCAACATCGTGCCAGACTGTCTGGCCGGGCTGACGTGCCCGGTGTCTTTGCTTCGGAGTTTCCATGTCGTTGTCCAGCGGGCTGATTGCCGCCGTTGCCCTGGCCTATATGGCCATCATGTTTGCCATCGCCTTCTACGGCGACCGTCGCAGCGCGCCCCTTCCGCCGCGGGTGCGGGCCTGGGTGTACAGCCTGTCGCTGGCCGTCTATTGCACCAGCTGGACCTTCTTTGGCGCCGTGGGCCAGGCGGCCGAACAACTCTGGGCTTTCCTGCCAATCTATCTGGGTCCCATCCTGCTGCTGGTGTTCGCCCCCTGGGTGCTGCAGAAGATGGTGATGATCAGCAAGCAGGAGAACATCACCTCCATTGCCGACTTCATTGCCGCCCGCTACGGCAAGTCCCAATCCCTGGCGGTGGTCGTAGCCCTGATCTGTCTGGTGGGAGTGCTGCCCTACATCGCCCTGCAACTCAAGGGCATCGTGCTCGGAGTAAACCTGCTGATCGGCGCCGGAGCCGACGCCATGGGTACCCGCGCTCAGGACACGGCACTGATCGTGTCGCTGATCCTGGCGCTATTCACCATTGTCTTCGGCACCCGCAACCTCGACGCCACCGAGCACCACCGGGGCATGGTGCTGGCGATTGCCTTCGAATCCCTGGTCAAGCTGTTTGCCTTCCTGGCCGTCGGCGCCTTCGTCACGTTCGGCCTCTATGACGGTTTCGACGATCTGTTCAACCAGGCCATGCTCGCGCCCCGTCTGGAGCAGTACTGGAAGGAAACCATCAACTGGCCGTCGATGGTGGTGCAGACCGGGGTGGCGATGATGGCGATCATCTGCCTGCCGCGGCAATTCCACGTCACCGTGGTCGAGAACATCGAGCCCCAGGACCTGCGCCTGGCCAAATGGGTGTTCCCCGCCTACCTGGCCCTGGCTGCGCTATTCGTGGTGCCCATCGCGCTGGCCGGGCAGATGCTCCTGCCCAGCAGCGTGCTGCCGGACTCCTTCGTCATCAGCCTGCCCCTGGCCCAGGCCCATCCCGCCCTGGCCCTGCTGGCATTCATCGGCGGCGCTTCGGCCGCCACCGGCATGGTGATCGTGGCCAGCGTGGCACTGTCGACCATGGTCTCCAACGACATGTTGCTGCCCTGGTTGCTGCGACATAAAAACGCCGAACGCCCCTTCGAAGTGTTCCGTCACTGGATGCTTTCGGTGCGCCGCGTCAGCATCGTGGTCATCCTGTTGCTGGCCTATGTCAGCTATCGCCTGCTGGGCTCCACCGCCAGCCTGGCCACCATCGGCCAGATTGCATTCGCCGCCGTGACTCAACTGGCGCCGGCCATGCTTGGCGCGCTGTACTGGAAACAGGCCAACCGTCGAGGGGTGTTTGCCGGACTCGCCGCCGGCACCTTCATCTGGTTTTACACCCTGGTCCTGCCCATCGCTGCCCACAGCCTGGGCTGGTCCCTGAGCAGCTTCCCCGGCCTGGCCTGGCTGCACGGCAATCCGCTGGACCTGCCCATCACACCACTGACCCAAGGCGTGGTGCTGTCACTGGCCGGCAACTTCACCCTGTTCGCCTGGGTCTCGGTGCTGTCGCGCACCCGGGTTTCCGAGCACTGGCAGGCCGGACGCTTCATCGGCCAGGAAATCAGCGGTCGCCTCAGCTCACGTTCGATGCTGGCAGTGCAGATCGACGACCTGCTGAAACTGGCCGCGCGCTTTGTCGGTGAAGAGCGCGCCCGCCAGAGTTTCATCCGCTTCGCCTATCGTCAGGGCAAAGGCTTCAACCCGAATCAGAACGCCGACGGCGAATGGATCGCCCATACCGAACGCCTGCTCGCCGGTGTCCTTGGCGCCTCCTCGACCCGCGCCGTGGTCAAGGCCGCTATCGAAGGCCGGGAGATGCAACTCGAAGACGTGGTGCGCATCGCTGACGAAGCCTCTGAAGTGCTGCAGTTCAACCGCGCACTGCTGCAAGGCGCAATCGAAAACATCACCCAGGGCATCAGTGTGGTGGACCAGTCGTTGAAACTGGTGGCCTGGAACCGTCGTTATCTGGAGCTGTTCAATTACCCCGAAGGCCTGATCAGCGTTGGCCGGCCGATTGCCGACATCATTCGCCACAACGCCGAGCGCGGCCTGTGCGGCCCCGGCGAAGCGGAGGTCCACGTCGCCCGACGCCTGCACTGGATGCGCCAGGGACGAGCCCATACTTCCGAGCGGCTGTTCCCCAACGGCCGGGTCATCGAACTGATCGGCAACCCGATGCCCGGTGGCGGCTTCGTCATGAGCTTCACCGACATCACCCCGTTCCGCGAGGCCGAGCAGGCCCTGACCGAGGCCAACGAGGGCCTGGAACAACGGGTGGCGGAACGCACCCATGAACTGTCGCAACTCAATGCTGCGCTGACCGAAGCCAAGGGCACGGCGGAAGCGGCCAACCAATCCAAGACGCGCTTTCTAGCGGCCGTCAGTCACGACCTGATGCAACCCCTGAACGCTGCACGGCTGTTCTCCGCCGCCCTTTCACACCAGAATGACGGACTCTCTGTCGAAGCCCAGCAGCTGGTGCAGCACTTGGACAGCTCACTGCGCTCTGCCGAAGACCTGATCAGCGACCTGCTGGATATCTCGCGCCTGGAAAACGGCAAGATCACCCCCGATCGCAAACCCTTTGCCCTCAACGAGCTATTCGACACCCTGGGGGCGGAATTCAAGGCCCTGGCCCATGAGCAGGGCCTGCAATTCCGGGTACGCGGTAGCCGTCTGCGGGTCGACAGTGACAGCAAGTTACTGCGGCGGGTGCTGCAGAATTTCCTGACTAACGCCTTCCGCTATGCCAAGGGCCCGGTCTTGCTGGGAGTGCGTCGTCGGGGCGACTCATTGAGCCTTGAAGTCTGGGATCGGGGACCGGGTATCCCCCGGGACAAGCAGCAGGTGATCTTCGAAGAGTTCAAGCGCCTGGACAGCCACCAGACCCGCGCCGAAAAAGGCCTGGGACTGGGCCTGGCCATCGCCGACGGCCTGTGCCGGGTCCTCGGCCATCCGTTGCAGGTACGCTCCTGGCCCGGCAAGGGCAGCGTTTTCAGTGTCAACGTCCCCTTGGCCCGCAGTAGCGTGGTCGCGCCGGGCAAAGCGGTGGAACTCAACGGGCAGTCCCTCAACGGCGGGCAGGTGCTCTGTGTAGACAATGAAGACAGCATCCTGATCGGCATGAACAGCCTGCTGACACGCTGGGGTTGCCAAGTCTGGACTGCCCGGAACCGCGAAGAGTGCGCGGCGCTGCTCAAGGAAGGCATCCGCCCGCAATTGGCGCTGGTGGACTACCACCTGGACGATGGCGAAACCGGCACCGACGTCATGGCCTGGCTACGCACTCAGTTGGGGGAGCCGGTGCCTGGCGTGGTGATCAGTGCTGATGGGCGTCCGGAGATGATCGCCCAGGTGCACGCGGCAGGGTTGGACTATCTGGCCAAGCCTGTAAAACCGGCAGCCTTGCGCGCCCTATTGAGTCGTCATCTGCCTCTGGGCTGAGCCAGTGCCGGGCTACTCCGGCAACTCCAACTCTCGCCCGTCGGCATCGGTCATGGCCCGCTCCAGCAAATCTGCCGGCAAACTCTTGCTGGCCCGGGCCCCCAGCAACTTGAGCTGCTCACTGCGGCTGACCAGATTGCCCCGACCTTCGGTGAGCTTGTTGCGCGCGGCGGCATATGCCTTGTCCAGTTGCTGCAGGCGGTTGCCGACTTCATCCAGATCCTGGATAAACAGCACGAACTTGTCATAGAGCCAGCCCGCCCGTTCGGCGATTTCACGGGCATTCTGACTCTGGCGCTCCTGCTTCCACAGGCTGTCGATTACCCGCAAAGTAGCGAGCAAGGTGGTTGGGCTGACAATGACGATATGCCGGTCGAACGCTTCCTGAAACAGGTTGGGCTCGGCTTGCAGGGCTGCCGAGAATGCGGCTTCGATGGGCACGAACAGCAGTACGAAGTCGAGGCTGTGCAAACCTTCCAGACGTTTGTAATCCTTGCCGGCCAAGCCTTTGACGTGATTGCGCAGGGACAGCACATGTTGCTTCAGGGCCGCCTGGGCAATCTGTGGATCGTCGCTGCCGACATACTGCTGGTAGGCCGTGAGGCTGACCTTGGAGTCCACCACCACCTGCTTATCACCCGGCAGCATGATCAGAACATCGGGCTGGAAGCGCTCACCGTCCGGCCCTTTGAGGCTGACCTGGGTCTGGTATTCGCGTCCCTTCTCCAGGCCTGCGTGCTCCAGCACCCGCTCAAGAATCAGCTCCCCCCAATTGCCCTGGGTCTTCTGCCCCTTGAGGGCGCGGGTCAGGTTAGTGGCTTCATCACTCAAGCGCAGATTCAGTTGCTGCAAACGCTCCAGCTCCTTGGCCAGGGAAAAACGCTCGCGGGCCTCGGCCTGATAACTCTCTTCGACCCTTTTTTCGAACGACTGGATGCGTTCCTTGAGCGGGTCCAGCAACTGCCCAAGTCGCTGCTGGCTGGTCTCGGCGAAACGCTGTTCGCGCTCATCGAAGATCTTGCCCGCCAGCTCGGCGAACTGGGCCCGAAGCTCGTCCCTGGACCCTTGCAGATCGGTAAGGCGCTGCTGGTGGCTTTCCTGCTGCTCTCGTAGCCCAGCCTGTAACGAGGCAGCCTGGGCATCCAGACGTCGCAACTCGTTCTCTTTGGCGGCACGCTCCAGGTTCCAGGCGTGGGCCGCATCACGGGCGTTGTCCCGTTCAATCTGCAGCAACTCGACCTCTCGACGCATAGCCGCCAGGTCCGCCTGCTTCAGAGCATTGGCCTGACTCAGGTCGCTGACTTCATCGCGACTGGCATCCAGCTGTGCCATGAGTCCTTCCTGGGCCAATAGGGCCGTAGCCAGACGCTCTTCCAGCAGTGATAGCTCGGACTGGCTGGAACTGGCGCGACGCTGCAGTTGCCAGGCCAGCACCAGTAACGGCAGCGCCGCTCCCGCCAGGCCGAGCAGCAGGCTGGTCAAGTCCATAGCCATAGCAATTCCTGTCAGCGAAATAAGGAACGAAGGTTAACCAAGCCACCGGGCGTTGGACAGCCTCAGTCTTCGATACGGCCCAGCTCCAGTTGAGCACGACGGTCACCGGCGCGGGCTGCCTGGCGCAACAGGTCGTGACCGATACGGCGGTCCCGGGCGTTGCCACACTCGCGGCACATCAACTGACCCAGGCGACTTTGCGCCGCGACCACGCCTTCCCGGGCCGGCTGCTTGAGTAAACGTCCGGCAAAGTGCTTGACGTTAGGGTTGTGTCCCAGGCGCGGGCTGTCCAGCAACCACAGAGCCACACGCAAGGAGAAACGCTTGGGTTCGGTAACACTGTCAGGGAGGGCGGTAACAGAAGGTGATACTGAGCGAAACTTCATAAAGCACTGTGGGGCAGATCGGAAGGCGCGCCACTCTACTCCTTTTTTCGCTCGGGTAAAGTCAAAAAAGAGCCAGCACGCCCGTCCTAGAGCAAGCGCTTGGGACAATCCACAGAAGCTGTGGATAAGTCAGTGGACAACCCCTCTACAACCCTCTCAAAGCCCCATGAGACGGGCTCTGCAGTCAAACTGACGATTTTTTCACCAGTAAAAAAAGACGATGTTTATCATTGACTTAAATTCTCGAGACAGGCTATGGAGCAAGCCTTGGGGAAGGTGACAACCCGGTGACATGTGGCACAACAAGTGTGCACAACTGGACGGAAATTGACGTCGGCAATGCACCACTTTCGTACACCCCGCCGTGTCGGAGGTGACACAATCGTCACCCCGTGACGTCGTTGCCCAAGGAACATTTTTCCTAGCACACTTGCATTCCCACCTTCAACCCGATAGACTCCGCCCCGTTAGTACCAAGCTGAAAGTCAATTCTGGTCGAACAAGTCCCGCCGACACCTCTCCTAACGAGAACAACGTCGAACATCAAGGACCGACCACCTCGCTGGTTTCCAGGTAATTCTCAAACTGACACAGCCCTTGAAACGAAATCAAAGGCCGTGCCCAAGTTACTTACTCTGACCGAACCAACCTGCAAATTGATCAGGATCTCCACCCTGGGCCCAGAACCTTTGCCCTTGCTGTGTTGCCTGCCCTCCTAAGTACCTACCTGCCAGCCCCTAGCGCAACCTTATTAAAGCGCTGCAACTGGCTGCTTTGTTCCAGTCGGGTTCTTCGTCTGACCAATAGTGGTCGACGTTACTGGAACGTTTTAACGTTGCACGGTTCTTAACCGTGTCATTTGTAGGAACACCTAATAATTATGTCTACTCAAATCCAGACTCAGGATGCCATTCGCACCCTAACCCACGCTTTTGCGCCGTTGAACTGCCTGATCATGGCCACTCGCAAAGGCTGCTTCAGCTTCACCCTGGTCAATGAACACGGCATCGCCCGTCACAGCGAACGCCTGTATCCCGATCAATACTCCAGCGCCGAACCGCTGCAGGCAGTGATCGAGCGTACACGCCAGGCCTTGGTGGCCTGATACGCCAGAGTGCTGAAAACCCAAGAGCCTCGCCTGATCGCGGGGCTTTTTATTGCCTGTGATTTACCAATCCACTCCTCCAACCAAAGTACCAATAGGTATAAGGCTTATAACAAGAGCTCGGAAATGTTTTAAAAACAGGCCTTTACAACATAGATATGACACTACACTTCAAGTCAGGCGGCCCGCGCCGCTTCCGGCAAACCTGATCCTTTCATTGCTGCCAAGCACCTTCGGGTTTCGCCGGCCACCTCCCCCCCTCGAGGGCATTATGGGTATCGCCGCCAGCGAGTTGTGCCGCTATGTCATTCGCCCGACGCTGATGTACCTGGGCAGTCATAGCAAAACCGCTGAAGCCTTGTTGCTGGGCATTGCCGCCAGTCAGTCGGCGCTGGGCTCGGCACTGCACGATCGCCGCGGCCACGGCCTGTACCGCATCACTGAAGTGCGCCACCAAGACCTCTGGGATCACTACCTGGCGCTGGACCCGGAACGGGCCAGCCTGGTGAGAGGACTGGCCAGCCAACATGCGTTCCTCGCCGGACCGCACCTGGAACTGACCGTCAATCTGCGTTATGCCACCGCCATCGCCTGGTTGCTGGTGGAACAACAGCACACTCCACTCCCCGCAGCCGACGATCTGCTCGGCATGGCCCGTATCTGGAGGAAGACCTTTCAACCACAAGGACGTTTGAGAGATTTCGCCTGCGCCTGGCAAACCTGCGTTTCACCGTTGAGCCTGCTCGCCTGCTGACACCGACCTTCACAAAATCGGAGAAAAACCCCGATTCTGGTCGGATTGTCCTACAAAACCGCTCTAAATCAACTGTTACAGCCTATAGCGCCGTAGCCGAAATGTTGGTAGTTTTCGCCTCGGTGATCACCAGGAGTTCTAATAATGAAAAAATTCATGCTCAAATCCACCATCAGTCTCGCGGTTGCACTTGCCTCTACCCAACTCTTCGCCAGCGGTTTTGCTCTTAACGAACAAAGCATCAGCGGCATGGGTACTGGCTTTGCTGGCCGCTCTTCCGCTGCCGATGATGCAAGTACTGTATTTGGTAACCCTGCCGGTATGTCGCGCCTGAAACGCCAGCAAGTCACTGGCGGTATGGCGGCTATCGATGCGTCCACCGACCTCAGGAACACCAGTGGCAGCCGCCAGGGCACCAACAAGGGCGATATGGTGCCCTTAACTGCCGTGCCTATGGGCTTCTACGTCAAACCAATCGATGACCAATGGGCGTTCGGCCTGGGGGTCTATGCTCCATTTGGTTTGGTCACCGACTATGAAAGCAGCTTCCAGGGACGTAACTTCGGCAGCAAAAGCGAAGTCAAGGTCGTAACGTTCCAGCCAACCGTAAGCTACGCCTTCAACGATAAGGTTTCGATCGGTTTTGGCCCGACCATCAACCGTATTTCCGGTGTATTGGAATCAGCCTTGACTACCCCTTTTTCGCCCAATGACGGCAAAGTCAAAATCAAGGGTGACGACGTTGGTTATGGCTACAACATCGGCGTGCTGGTCCAGGCTACCGACACCACCCGCGTGGGCCTGACCTACCACTCGAAAGTGAAATACAAACTGGAAGGCCACACTGATGTCACCGCCGGTGCCGGCACCAACCCAGGCATCCTGAAAAGCAACCGCTACGACGCCTCCCTGAAAATCGACACTCCAGAGTCCTACGACCTCTCGGTCACCCAGGAACTGAACGATGCCTGGAAACTCTATGCCGGTGCCACCTGGACCCGCTGGAGCCGCCTGAAAGACATCACCGTCAACAACGAGGGTGTCACCGCTGCAACAGGTGGCGCACTGGCCCCGACGCTGAAACTGGGCAGCATCCAGGAAGAGCAGAACTGGCATGACACCTGGGCTTACGCCATCGGTACGTCCTACCAGTTGAACAAACAGTGGGTCTTGCGTACTGGCCTGACCTTTGACCAGGCGCCAACCAACAACACTGACCGTTCACCACGCATTCCTACCGGCGACCGGACCATCTTCAGCCTGGGTGCCGGCTGGAGCCCAACCGAAGACCTGACCATCGACGTTGCCTACTCCTACCTCAAGGAAGAGAAAGTCAACGTCAACCGCAGCAATGCCCTTGGCCAGACTTACAACGCCCAGTACGACAACAGCGCGAACGGTTTCGGCGTAGGTGCAACCTACCGCTTCTAAATCGTTAAGAGGCCTGTGCCTCTAGAGCCGAAAGAAAAAGCCCCGCTTCTCAAGAGGCGGGGCTTTTTCATGTGCTGATCTGCAAAACTCAGGATTTGGATGCCAATGCCTTCTCCACCGCCTCAATGAACTCCGGGTTATCCGGCTTGGTCAGGCTGGAAAAGCTGGCAATCACATTGCCCTGGCGATCCACCACGTACTTGTAGAAATTCCACTTCGGCGCATTGCTCTGCTGCGCCAGGACCTTGAACAGATGCACCGCATCTGCCCCTCGAACCTTTTGCGGCTCGGTCATGGTGAACGTCACGCCGTAGTTGACGTAACAAACCTTGGCAGTCTCAGCGCCATCCTTGGACTCCTGCTTGAAGTCATTGGACGGAACACCCACCACTTCCAACCCCTGTTCCTTGTAACGCTGATACAGCGCCTCAAGGCCTTTGAATTGCGGAGCAAACCCACAGAAGCTCGCGGTATTGACCACCACCAGCGGCTTGCCGGCAAAGCGCTGGCACAGATCGATGGATTCCTTGGCGTGCAACTTGGGTACAGCCCCCTGCAGTAACGCCGGACAATCCGCCGCCCAGACCGAACCTGCAAACAATGTGAGTAATGCCGGAACCACAAACCAGCGCTTAGCCATGTTCAGCGTCCTTCAATAGTCATCGGATATCGACGTTACTCGCCCCTCTGCCCACCTAGCAAGCACCCATGCCCAACTGCATCAGCGCCAGCCCGCCGCGATGCCATCCCCACCAGGCCAGCCACAACAGCACAATGCCGACGCCCAGGCCGGCACTCCAACCCAGCCATGACTTCACGCTGCACTCGCCTGCAAGCGCGCCACCGGCCGCTCGCGCACCGGCCAATTGAGAGCCGCGGCCAACAGACTGAGAAGAATCGCCACCTGCCAGATCAAGTCATAACTCCCGGTACGGTCATACACCACGCCCCCCAGCCAACCGCCTAGGAACGAGCCCAACTGATGGAACAGAAACACAATGCCGCCAAGCATGGACAGGTTCCTGACCCCGAACAAGGTCGCGACCGTGCCGTTGGTCAAGGGCACGGTGGACAGCCAGAGAAAGCCCATGGCCATGCCGAACAGGTAGGCACTGGTCTGGGTCACCGGCAGCCACAGGAACAGGCCGATCACCACCGCACGCAACAGGTACAGACCGGTCAACAGCCGTGGCTTGGACATCCGCCCGCCCAACCAGCCCGCTGTGTAAGTGCCAAAGATGTTGAATAAGCCGATCAGCGCCAGCACCGTGGTTCCAACTGTCGCCGGTAGATGCTGATCCACCAGATAGGCCGGCAGATGCACGCCGATGAACACCACCTGGAAACCACAGACAAAAAAGCCGAACGCCAGCAACCAGAACCCCGAGTGAGAACAGGCTTCACGCAGGGCCTCGCCCAGGCTCTGTTCATGCCCCAGCACCGGCAGCGGCTTGTCCTTGAGCATGCTGACCAGCGGCACGATCAGCGCCACCAGCAGGCCCAGCACCAGCAATGCCGTCGACCAGCCCAGCCAGCCGATCAGCCCCAAGGTTCCCGGGAGCATGGCGAATTGGCCGAAGGAGCCTGCGGCACTGGCGATCCCCATGCCCATGCTGCGCTTTTCCGGCGGCAAGGCACGACCGACCACCCCGAGAATCACCGAGAAGGAAGTTCCGGACAAACCGATGCCAATCAGCAACCCGGCACTCAGGGACAGGCTTAGCGCCGAATCCGACAGCCCCATGCACACCAGTCCCACGGCATACAACACGCCACCGACCAGCACCACCTTGGCCGCACCAAAACGGTCGGCCAGGGCCCCGGTAAACGGCTGTGCCAGGCCCCAGATCAGGTTCTGCAAGGCAATGGCAAAGGCGAAGACTTCACGGCCCCAGCCGAACTGCGCGCTCATGGGTGGCAGAAACAGGCCGAAACCATGCCTAACTCCCAGCGACAGCGCCAGGATCAATGCGCTGCCGAGAAGTACCCAGCCGCAGGTGCGCCACATCGATGACATTTTTATTCTCCAGTTACGGGTATATACCCGCTTGTAGTCGAACGAAGCGCCTTCAGGCGAGTTCGTTCAGCAAGGCCAACAAGGTTTCACGCTTTTCCACCCCAAGCCGATCGATCAGCCGCTGCTGGGCTGCTTCCCAGGCCGGCAAGGCTGCCACCAAGCGCTCATGCCCCGCCTCGGTCAGTTGCACCAGGCGGTTGCGCTGGTCGTCACCTTCCATCAACCGGACCAGGCCCGCAGCCTCCAGGACCCGCACATTACGCCCCAGCGTACTGCGGTCCAGGCCCATGGCGTCCGCCAGGCTGGAAATGCTCGGCTGATCGAGACGCAGCAGATTGTTCAGCAAAGAATACTGGGCAACGTTAATCCCGAAGCCGTCGAGGGCGCCGTCGTAATACCTGCTGACGCCACGAGCGGCACGACGCAGGTTGGTGCACAAACATTGAGAGGGAAGCATGATGCGTGTATATACCCGCTATTAATCCAAGGCAAGAAATTTCAGAAAAAGCAGCTACTGCAGACCTTGCTCAAATAAGCACCATCACCAGCAATACCGCCGTCTCCAGCAACTCCAGCAGAGCCCCCGCCGTATCGCCGGTAGTGCCACCCAGGCGCCGAATCATCAACTGGCGCAACCAGAAGAACAGCAACACCGCCAGCAGCACCACCCAGAGTCCGCTGTAGCCTCCCAGCAGCAAACAGACCAGGACACTCAAGCCCAGCACCTGTCGCCCTGCCAGTGGTGGCAGATGATCGGCCAGCGCCTGACCCAGGCCACCCGCACGCACATATGGCGTGCAAAGGAACAACCCCAGCAATGAGGCACGCCCAATCAGAGGTGCCAGCAACAAGGCAACGCCCTGCTGCTGTTCGATCAGCGCTACCAGTGCAGCGAACTTGAGCAACAGCACCAGCACCAACGTCACCACAGCGATGGGCCCGCTCCGGGGGTCTTTCATGATGCTCAAGGTGCGCTCTCGATCACCGAAGCCCCCCAGCCAGGCATCGGCACTGTCTGCCAAACCATCCAGGTGCAATCCCCCGCTGAGCAAGACCCAGGCGCTCAGCAGCAACGCCGCGTGTAGCAGCAAGGGGGTGCCCGCGAGCACGGCGTCCAGCAACCACAACAGCACACCGAACAACAGCCCCACCAGCGGATAGAACAGCAATGAGCGCCCCAGCTCTTCAGGCTGAGGCATGCCCGGCAGGCGAATGGGCAGGCTGCTGAGAAACTGCAGGGCAATCCAGAATGGCAGCATCTCAGCCCTCCTCGCTCAATTGCCCCGTAGAGGCGACTTTCAAGCTGAACAACGCACCGTGGCTGACTTCCACATTCAGCAACTGCTCCCGAGGCAGCCCCCGCGCCCGGGCCAGCAACAGGCGCATCACCCCACCATGACTGATCAACAGCACCCGCTGCCCGGCACAGTCCCGGTACAAGCCCTCGATCGCCCCCATCACCCGCTGGGAAAAGTCCGCCACGGGCTCTCCCTGGGGCGGAGTAAAGCTATAGGGATCGGCCCAGAATCGGCCCAGGTCATCGGCATTGGTTTCCATCAGCGCCGCTGCGCTCTGCCCCTCCCAGGCGCCAAAATGCAGCTCTTGTACATCAGGCTGCAGCAGCAGGGGCAACTGCAATTGCGCAGCCAGTTGCTCGGCAAAACGCGAGCACCGCTGCAAGGGTGAACTGACAATCAGATCCCAACGCCCGCGCCCCTGAACCCCGTCACGCATCTGTTGCCAGCCCCGCTCTGTCAGGGCGTCGTCCAGACTGCCACGCAAACCACCGCCCAGTTCGGTTTCACCGTGGCGCAACAGGTCCAGATACAGGGTCATGCCGGGCGGTCCGCCACGGCCGCCTCGGCGAAGGTCGCCATCTGCCCGTGCAGATCACAGGCCAGGCGCAGCAATGGCACCGCCAGCGCGGCACCGCTGCCCTCCCCCAGACGCAAGCCCAGATCCAGCAACGGGTCGGCTTGCAGAGCGCCCAGCACATGCCGGTGCCCCGGCTCGGCCCCTTGATGCGCAAACAGCAGCCATGGACGGCACGCCGGATTCAGGCGCACCGCCACCAGGGCCGCGACACTGCAGATAAACCCATCAACCAGCACTGCGATTCCTTCCTGAGCGCAGGCCAGATAGGCCCCCACCAACGCAGCCACTTCAAAACCACCGAGATTGAACAGCGTCTGCAAGGCATCGTCGCGGGACCGCGCATGCAGGGCCAAGGCCCGCTCGATGACCTGGGCCTTGTGATTGACCCCTTCGGCATTCAAGCCGGTGCCCGGTCCGGCCAACTGCGCCACCGGAATGTCCAGCAAGGCACAGGCAATGGCACTGGCGGCAGTGGTGTTGCCAATGCCCATCTCACCGCCGATAAACAGTTGGGCACCCTCGGCTCGGGCGCGCAACGCACTGTCGCGGCCTGCTTGCAGGGCCAGCTCACCCTGAGCCGGGGTCATGGCCGGCCCCTGGACAAAGTTCTGCGTACCGGCCCCCAGGTTAAGGTGGCGCACACCCGGCAGGCTCAATCCTGGGGCCACTGTGCCCAGGTCCACCACCTCCAGTTGCGCACCCAGTTGCCGTGCCAGCACGCTGATAGCCGCGCCGCCGCTGACAAAGTTCAGCAGCATCTGCCCAGTCACTTCCTGTGGGTAGGCGGATACGCCCTCGGCAACCACCCCGTGATCCCCGGCGAAAATCGAAATCCATAACCGCTCAAGGCCTGGCTTGAGCTGACCTTGCAAACCGGCCAGACGTACCGCCAAGGGCTCCAGTTGGCCAAGGGACCCGGCCGGCTTGGTCAATTGCTGTTGACGCGCCAGGGCTTGCTCGACCATCCGCGCATCGACCGCCTTGCACGGGTTCAGCCACCAGGAGTTACTCATAACGCAGTTCCTTTCAAAGTCAGGGGCAGGCCGGCCACCGTCAGCACCACACGCTGACAACGTTCGGCCAGGGCTTGATGCAGCCAACCGGCTTCATCCACGTAGCGGCGAGTCAATTCGCCCAGGGGCACGACACCCATTCCAGTTTCGTTGCTGACAAAGATGATCTCCCCCGGCAGCGTCGCCACACACTGCAACAAGGCCTCACGCTCGAGCACCAGGCGCTGCTCGTCCTCGAGCATCAGCAGATTGGTCAACCACAGGGTCAGGCAATCCACCAGCAGACAACGCCCGGTGCCAGCGGCCTGCTGCAGCACCCGGGCCAGCTCCAGCGGTTCTTCGATCAACCCCCAATGGGACGGGCGGCGCTGACGATGATGGGCAATACGTTGATTCATCTCGCCATCCAGTGGCTGGCTGGTGGCGATGTAGGTCACCTCAAGGGCGCTGTCGGTGGCCAGCTTTTCCGCCAGGCGACTCTTGCCGGAACGGGCACCGCCGAGAATCAGTTGCAGCATGCTTGAGCACCTTTGAAAAGTGAGTCCACCGCGGCTTACAGGCCACAGAGCTTGAGCAGCGCGGCGGTATCCAGATGACGCTCCACCAGATCCGCCAGACGCTCGATATCGCGTTCGCGCAAGGCGTGATAATCCACCTCCTGCACATCCTGCAGCCCCGCCCAGCGCAACAGCGCACCACAGGCTGCCGGAGTCTCGAACAGACCATGCAGATAGGTGCCGAGGATCTGCCCATCGACGCTGCAAGCACCATCGCTGCGACCGTCCTCCAACTGCACCGCAGGCTGCTCCAGGGCCGGGCCGCGAGTGACACCGGCGTGAATTTCATAACCACTGACCGGCGCATTCTCCAGGGTCAGGTTGCCGCTGACGTTACGCAGCTGCTTCTCTGCTTCGAGCACGGTCTCAAAATCCAGCAAGCCCAGGCCCGGGCTGGAGCCCGCCGCGCCCTCCAGACCCAGTGGGTCGTGCAACTGCTTGCCGAGCATCTGCAGACCACCACAGATACCCAGCAGCTTGCCGCCATAACGCAGGTGCCGGTCGATGGCCCGATCCCAGCCGTTGGCTCGCAGATAGGCCAGATCGCCGCGTACGCTTTTCGAGCCGGGAAGAATGATCAGGTCGGCGGCGGGAATCACCTGCCCGGGGCCGATGAACTGCAAGTCCACCTGAGGATGCAGGCGCAACGGATCGAAATCCGTGTGATTGCTGATGCGCGGCAGCACCGGCACCACCACCTTCAGCACTTGCTCGACCTTGCCGGCCTGGCGCTGGTCGATGCCGTCCTCCGCCTCCAGATGCAGGTCCATGACATAGGGCAGCACACCAATCACCGGCTTGCCGGTACGGGCCTCCAGCCAGTCCAGGCCCGGCTGCAAAAGCGCCAGGTCACCACGAAAACGATTGATGATGAAGCCCTTGACCCGCGCCTGCTCGCTGGGCGAAAGCAGCTCCAGAGTCCCCACCAGATGGGCGAACACCCCGCCACGATTGATATCGGCAATCAGCAGCACCGGACAGTCCACCGCCTCGGCAAACCCCATGTTGGCGATGTCGCCAGCCCGCAGATTGATCTCGGCCGGAGAGCCGGCCCCTTCCACCATCACCACGTCATAAGCGCCTCGCAGACGCTCATGAGAAGCCAGAACCGCCTGCATGGCGATGGCCTTGTAGTCGTGATAGGCCACGGCATTCATGGTGGTGACGGCCCGGCCGTGAATGATCACCTGGGAGCCGGTGTCGCTGTTGGGCTTGAGCAGCACCGGGTTCATATCGGTGTGGGGTGCCAGGTTGGCCGCCTGGGCCTGGACCGCCTGGGCCCGTCCGATCTCACCACCGTCGGCGGTCACCGCACTGTTGAGCGCCATGTTCTGCGGCTTGAACGGCACCACGCTGACGCCCCGGCGCAGCAACCAGCGACACAGCGCGGTCACCAGCGTGCTCTTGCCGGCATCCGAGGTGGTGCCCTGTACCATCAGCGTGCTCATGGATAGTCCTTGCGATAAGCCTGCAGCGCCTGTTCCAGGCGCGCCCAATCGGCCTCGTCGGCGGGCAGGCCGAAGCGCAGACTGCTGTTGTGGGCGAACAGCCGCAGGAGAATGCCGCGCCGCGCCATGAATTGATAAAGCCGCTCGGCCTCGGCGGTGATCAGCCACTGGAACAGCGCACAGCCGCCCTGAGGCTTGAAGCCGTAGCGCGCAAGAACTTCACTCAAGCGCTCGCTGGCCACTTCACTGCGCAGACGTTGCCGGGCATGCCCCTCGACATCCCGCAGGCAAGCCTGCCCCAGCACCCGGGTCGGCCCGCTGACCGCCCAAGGGCCAACCTGCTCCGCCAACAGCCTGAGCAACCGGCGCTCGGCCAGGACAAAGCCCAGGCGTACGCCTGCCAGCCCGAAGAACTTGCCGAATGAACGCAGGACAATCAGCCCCACCTGATGGGCATGCCGGGCCAGACTCAGTTGCGGGGTGTTATCCATGAAGGCTTCATCCACCACCAACCAACCACCGCGCTGGGCCAAGCGGGCATGCCAATCCAGCAGGCGCTCGGGCGTGAGGCTCAAACCGGTGGGGTTGTTGGGGTTGACCACCACCAGCACATCGAGGCTGTCGAGAAAGAAATCCACTTCCTGCTCCAGCACCTCACGCACCCGGTAGCCACTGCGCCGCCAAGCCTCGGCGTGTTCGGCATAACAGGGTGACAAGACCCCGACCTTGCCCGCCCGCCGCAGCCGCGGCAGCAATTGGATCGCCGCCTGGGAACCGGCCACCGGCAGCACCTCAGTCGCGCCGTAGTAGGCGCAGGCCGCCTGTTCCAGGCCATCATCGGTTTCCGGCAGACGTGCCCAGGCACGCAGGGGAATGGTCGGCAAGGGAAATGGCCAGGGCGCCAATCCGCTGGACAGATCCAGCCAGGCCTCTTCGGCGATCCCGTGTTCCTGGGCCGCCTTGCGCAACCTTCCGCCGTGCTCAAGCATAGAATTCAGCCCCCAGGCACAAAATCAACAACCACAGCCAGACACCCCGCTGCACCAACTGCCAACCGCGATCAATGGAGTCGGCACTCGCCGGCTCGCCTTCGCCCAGTTGCGGACGCTGGTGCAACTCACCGTGATAAATCGCTGCGCCGCCCAACTCGACCCCCAGGGCGCCCGCTCCAGCCGCCATCACCGGACCGGCATTGGGGCTGTCCCAGGTCGGCCCCTGGCGCCACCAGCATTTGAGCGCCAGGCGGGTCTTGCCCAGCAAGGCATAGGTCAGGGCCACCAGACGCGCAGGAATATAGTTGAGCAGGTCGTCGATTCGCGCCGCCGCCCAGCCGAAACGCTCAAAACGCTCGTTGCGATAGCCCCACATTGCATCCAGGGTGTTGCTCAGGCGATAGAGCACCACCCCCGGCGCACCGGCCACGGCAAACCAGAACAAGGCGGCGAACACGGCATCGCTGCCGTTTTCCAGCACCGATTCAGTGGCTGCCCGCGCCACTTCGGTGGCGTCCAGTTCACTGGTCTGACGGCTCACCAGAAAACCGACCCGACGCCGGGCTTCATCCAGGTCTTCACTGCGCAAAGCCTGAGCCACCGGCGCAACGTGCTCGCCGAGGCTGCGCAGGCCCAGGGCGCAATACAGTGCAATGATCTCCACCACCCAGCCAATGTAGGGCAGCCAGGACAGGGCCGTGGCCAACAGGGTCAAGGGCAGCACCGCCAGTACCCAGGCGGTGACCCCATGACTGCGCCAGCCTCGGCCGGCGGCGTTGAAACGTTGCTCGATACGATCCGCCATACGGCCAAAGGCCACCAGCGGATGCCTGCGCTTGGGTTCGCCCAGCAGCGCATCCAGCGCCACCCCGGCGACACTCAGCAACGCCACACTCATTGACTCACTCCCCAGTAATTCTCATACAGCAACTCACTCAATGGCCGGGGTTGCGCCCACCCCTGCAGCGCCAGCATAGGCGCCGGATAGAACTCGGTAACCGGCCCCAGACACAACACGGCCAAGGGTTTGGCACCGGCGGGCAATCCCAGCAGGTCGGCCAGGGCCTGGGGCTCGAACAGCGAAACCCAGCCCATGCCCAGGCCTTCGCTGCGCGCCGCCAGCCAGAGGTTCTGAATGGCACAGGACAGCGAAGCCAGGTCCATTTCCGGCAGAGTGCGCCGACCAAAGACATGCCGCTCACGCCCATCCATCAACGCCGCCACCAGCACCTCGGCACAGTCATTGATGCCTTCAACCTTGAGTTTCATGAACTCGTCGGAACGCTCTCCCAAGGCCTCGGCAGTGCGCACCCGCTCCTCCTCCACCAACTGCTGGATTCGTCCACGTAACGGGCGATCGCTGATACGGATAAAACGCCAGGGTTGCATCAACCCCACGCTGGGTGCCTGATGCGCCGCCTCCAGCAAACGCCGCAGCAGCTCGGGCGCGACACTGCCACCGGCGAAGTGACGCATATCCCGGCGCTCGGCAATGGCGCGATAAACCGCCTCACGCTCCGCCGTAGAAAAATCCTGCTCACTCACCTACCGCCTCCTCTACAGGCGTTGGCTTGCCAGCGCGAGCTGGCACGAACAAAGCCGCCACCGCCGCCGGGTTGGACGGAAAATAAAAGTGCACATAGGAGGCAGTCATCCGCCCATCGCGATACACCGCTTCCGCACCACGGCCACCATTGGGGCTGATGCCGCGGGCAATCGGCTCGAGTTGCGTGCTGGTCAGGGAATGATGATAGGTGTGACCACGCAAGCTGCCTTCCGGTAACTCCACCGCTTGCAAGGCCAGGGCCGCGAGGCGCTTTTGCATCACGGCATCACCGGGTAGCAGCCCCAAGAGATTGGCACGCTGCCCTTCGACGTCGGTCAGGGAGTCCAGCAAGTACAACATGCCACCACACTCCGCGAGCAACGGCTTGCCCGCACCATGATGGGCACGAATGGCACCCAGCATCGCGGTGTTTTGCGCCAGTGCCTGGTGGTGCAATTCAGGGTATCCACCGGGCAGATACAGACTGTCCGCCTCCGGCAGCTCAGTGTCATGAATCGGCGAGAAGAAGCTCAACTGCGCGCCCATGGCCCGCAACAGATCCAGGCTGGCACCGTAGGTAAAGGCAAACGCCTCATCCCGCGCCACAGCGATTCGCACACCGGCAAGCAAAGGCTCGCAGGGTACCGGCGTTGGTGCGGCAAAGCTCACTGCCGGCGGCAGTGCCACTTGGCAACTGCTGGCCAGGGCTTCAGCGGCAGCATCAAGACGCAGGTCCAGATCATTCAGCTCGCTGGCCTGTACCAGCCCCAAGTGGCGGCTGGGCAACTCGATGTCAGTCTCCCGGGACAAGGCACCGTACCAGCGCAACCCCTCGGTGAGGCTTCCTTCGAGCAACTGCGCGTGACGCAAGGTGCCTACCCGATTGGCCAGCACCCCGGCGAACGGCAGGTCCGGCTGATAGCGGGCCAGTCCCAGAGCCAATGCACCAAAGGTCTGGGCCATGGCGGTGCCATCGATCACCCCCAGCACCGGGACGCCGAAATGCCGCGCCAGATCGGCACTGGAGGGCGTGCCATCGAACAGCCCCATGACCCCTTCGATCAGGATCAGGTCTGCTTCGCCCGCAGCCTCCCACAACAAGCGACGGCTTTCCTGCTCCCCGACCATCCACATGTCCAGCTGGTACACCGGAGCACCGCTGGCACGCTCAAGAATCATTGGGTCGAGAAAATCCGGACCGCACTTGAATACCCGCACCTTGCGCCCCTGGTTGCGGTGCAGGCGGGCCAGTGCCGCGGTCACGGTGGTCTTGCCCTGGCCAGAAGCCGGTGCGGCGATCAATACCGCCGGGCAATGACGAACATCGGTCATGAATTCACACTCACAGCTCAACACCTTTCTGCGCCTTGATACCGGCCTGGAACGCATGCTTGACCATGCCCATTTCAGTGACGGTATCTGCCAGCTCGATCATCTCCGGCTTGGCGCCGCGGCCGGTCACCACCACATGCTGCATGGGTGGCCGAGCCTGCAGATCACTGAGCACCTGGTCCAGATCCAGGTAGCCGTGCTTGAGCGCGATGTTCAACTCGTCGAGTACTACAAGACCAATCTCCGGGTCGCTCAACAGCTCCCTGGATACCGCCCAGGCCGCTTCGGTCGCAGCAATGTCGCGCTGGCGATCCTGGGTCTCCCAGGTGAAGCCCTCACCCATCACGTGAAACCGCACCTGCTCTGGAAAACGCCGGAAGAACAACTCTTCCCCGGTGCTGTTACGGCCCTTGATGAACTGCACCACACCACACTGCATACCGTGGCCCATGGACCGCGCCAGCATGCCGAAGGCCGAACTGCTCTTGCCCTTGCCATTGCCAGTCAGCACCAGCAACAGGCCACATTCGTTGGGCGAGTTGGCGATGCGCTCGTCGATCACGGCTTTCTTGCGCAACATGCGCGCCAGATGGCGCTCGTCACGATCGGGGGATTCACTCATGGGGCAGCTCTCCGTTGGGGCTGGGGAACGGCGGGCAGGAAAAGAAAGAGACGGCGCTAGCCTGGCATCGCCCACCGTGATGCCGTTGGATGGATCAGGCCGGTCTCCGGGCTCATGAGGGGCATCGCTGCCGGGCTGCGCGCCTTCCCATGTCATCGACACAGTGGCATGTGGCACAGCCTTGACTCATCTACCGTTGCGGGGGCAGCGCCGGAATCGTTGCCGTGTCCATCGCTGGAACAGGCCCTGACCGGCTTCCCTGTTTCACTCTGTCGACCGTGGGCCACAGAGCACCTGAAACAAGTCGCGAAGGTTAGAGGGTTGGGGGTGGAGCGTCAATTAAAGCCAGCCGTCGCACACCACACAAAACTGCACTGCATCAACAAACTGACGCCAATCTTGTGCCACACTCAGAGCGGTGATATCAAAAAGCCATAATTCAGGACCCAAGGTCCTGCCGCACAACAATAAGGAGTGAGCTCGATGCAAGGCATGATCATCAGCAATCCAAAGCTGGAATTCCTGCGCCCGATGCTGGAACGCTGGTTCGATTGCATTGACCGCTACAACGCAGTCCGCGGCGATAGCGAAACCCCGTACTGGTTCGATGAAAAGGCCAACCTGGGATTACTTTCCGCGGCTGCCTGGATGGCGGAGATGATCAGCCTGGAACACAGCCCCAGCAAGAAGCAACAGGAAGACGGCGCCCGCAACGCTCGTACCGACCTGTACCTGGCCACCAAGGACGAACGCGCCTATATCCAGACCACCCAGCGCTGGCCGCGAGTCAACAGCCTGCACCTGACCCAGCCATTGCTGGACATTGCCAGTGACGCCAGAAAGATCAGCTACCCCAGCGACCTGAGGCTTGGCTGCCTGTTTGTCGCCCCGCAAAAAGCCCAGCACAGCGCCTCTCCCGAAGAACTTCAGGACATGCTGGACGAACTGCAAAAGGAGCACTGCTGCGCCGTAGCCTGGTACTTCCCCTACGCCTACCGCAAGCTGCATAACGAAAGCGGCCACTACCATCCGGGGATTGCCGTACTGTTCAAGGAGGCCCGCTGATCAGGCGGAACCATCGACTGGCTATGCTCCTCTATGACTACGACGTTCGTGCACTCATAGGGAAATCAGCATGCTCAAGCTTCAACACACCTTGCTTATCGCTATCGCCGCCGGCCTCACCGCCTGCGGCGAAACCTCAAGCCTGCAAGTCTCGGACGGCACCGGACCGAACCCCAAACTGCCGCAGCCCAATCCCACGCTGATCCCAACGGTCAATATTGCCCCCGCCATCGGCTGGCCACAGGGCGCAAAACCCACGGCAGCAGCCGGCACACAGGTTGCCGCCTTCGCCGAAAACCTCGACCACCCACGCTGGCTGTATGTATTGCCCAATGGCGATGTATTGGTAGCTGAAACCAATGCACCGCCCAAGCCGGATGACAGCCAGGGCATTCGCGGCTGGATCGCCGGAAAAGTGATGGGCCGTGCCGGAGCAACCGTCCCCAGCGCCAACCGCATTACCCTGTTGCGGGACCAGGATCACGACGGCGTGGCGGAAACCCGCAGCCTGTTCCTGGAGAACCTCAACTCCCCCTTCGGCATGACTCTGGTGGGCAATGATCTGTATGTAGCGGACACCGACAAGCTGCTGCGCTTCCCCTATCAGGCCGGTGACACCCACATCAGCGCAGCCCCCACCAAGGTGCTTGACCTCCCCGGCGGCACCCTCAACCACCACTGGACGAAGAACGTCATCGCCAGCAAGGACGCAAGCAAGCTGTATGTCACCGTCGGCTCGAACAGTAACGTTGGGGAAAATGGCCTGGATAAAGAAGAAGGCCGTGCAGCCATCTGGGAAGTGGATCGAGCCAGCGGCAAGCATCGCCTGTTCGCCACCGGCCTGCGCAACCCCAACGGCCTGGCCTGGGAGCCGGTCAGTGGAGCACTATGGACCGCCGTCAATGAGCGCGACGAGATTGGCAGCGATCTGGTTCCGGACTACATCACCTCGGTCAAGGACGGGGCTTTTTATGGCTGGCCCTTCAGTTACTACGGGCAACACGTGGACGTTCGGGTCAAGCCACAAAACCTCGAACAGGTGAGCAAGGCAATCGCCCCGGATTATGCCGTGGGCCCACATACGGCTTCACTGGGCCTGACCTTCGCCGAAGGCAGCAAACTTCCCGCGCCCTTTACCGAAGGTGCCTTCATCGGTCAGCACGGCTCCTGGAACCGCAAGCCCCACAGCGGCTACAAGGTGATATTCGTGCCTTTCCGTGCAGGCAAACCCCAGGGACAACCGATCGACGTACTCAGCGGCTTTCTCAATGCCGATGAAAAAGCCCTAGGACGCCCGGTCGGGGTAGTCATTGATCAGCAAGGGGGGCTATTGGTCGCCGATGACGTCGGCAACAAGATCTGGCGGGTATCCGCCGCCAAAGCACCCTGAGTTCAGCGCTTGCGGCACAGGGTCAGGCCATCCCCCAGGGGCAGCAGTGACAAATCGATGCGCGAGTCATCCTTCAAGGCGCGATTGAGCGCCTGGATGGCTCGGGTATCCTCACTGGCGGCATTCGCCTCCAGCACTCGCCCGCTCCATAGCGTGTTGTCGAATACCGCCAGGCCCCCAACTCGCAGCAAACGCAGGGAAAACTCCAGATAGGCCGGATAATTGGCCTTGTCCGCATCGATAAAGATCAGATCGAAAGACTCAAGCTGGCCCGCCTGCTCCAGGCCAGCCAGGGTCTGCAGCGCGGGCGCCAGGCGCAGGTCAATACGCTGGTCGACTCCCGCGTCCTTCCAGTAACGACAGGCGGTGGCATTGTAATCGCCGGGAATATCACAACAGATCAACAAACCATCGTCGGGCAGCGCCTGGGCCATGCACAAGGCGCTATAGCCGGTGAAGGTCCCGACCTCGAGGATGCGGCGAGCACCGATCAGCTTGATCAGCAGCGCAAGGAACTGCCCCTGCTCCGGCGCCACCTGCCAGCGCGCATTGGGCAGCGCCTGGGTTTCGTCACGCAAACGACGCAATAAGGGCGTCTCACGCAGTGAAACGTCCAGCAGGTACTGATAAAGGGCATCGTCGAGGTTGAGGGTACGAGCAGTCACGAGCACCTCGACCGGAGAAAGGTTATGGGTTGTGCGCCAGATGTTCCGGCTGCAGTACACGCTTGGCACTCAGGTAGGCCTTCTGCCAATAGGCTTTGGACAGACTGTCGAGCTTCACGGTGCCACCTGTGGCCGGGGCGTGCACGAAACGCCCTTCGCCAACATAGATCCCGGCATGGCTGACCTGAGAACCGCCATTGGTGGCGAAGAAGATCAGGTCACCGGTCTGCAAGGCATTCTTGCCCACATCCGGCGCCTGCATGCCGATCATTTCCCGAGTCGAGCGCGGCAAGGAAATACCCGCCGCATCACGGTAGACATAACCAATCAAACCGCTGCAATCGAATCCGGAGTCCGGTGTATTGCCACCCCAGCGATAGGGCGTGCCTACCAGACCCAAGGCGCGAAACAGCACGTCTTCGGCAACCGGAGAAAAGGCCTGGGAGGAATTGAATACCGGAGCACGTACCACAGGCGCCGGAGGCGGTGTACGACTGGCGCAAGCACTGAGCAGTGCAGCGAGGGCAATAAGCGCGAAACGGGCCGAGGTCGACATAAGCTGAACAATCCTGATCGGGATGCGGCTTTCTCTGCCGTGGTACTGAAAACAAAACCGCGTAAGCAGGGCTTACGCGGTTAGTTTCAACAATAGATCAGGATTCTAGCGCCTACACGCCAAACTTCAAGTAAGACTTTAACTTCGCCCTACAAACAGTCTGCTTATTTACGTGCAGTGACCACGGTCGGTGCCATGGCGAGGGCTCGCTTGGCTTCGATGAAGGTCTTGCTCCAATAGCTGTCACCCAGGCTGTCTACTCGCACGCCGCCACTGCGACGGCTGCTGGAGTGGATGAACTGATCATCCCCCAGATAGATACCGGCGTGACTGACGCGCCCGCGACCGTTGGTGCTGAAGAACAGCAGATCGCCCGGCTTGAGGTTGTTACGCGCTACCAGAGGAGCCTTGACGTTGATCATTTCGCGAGTGGAGCGCGGCAGGTTCATGCCCGCCTCTTCGCGAAACAGATAACCAATGAAACCGCTGCAATCGAAGCCGGCTTCCGAGGTACCGCCGAAACGGTAACGGGTACCGATCAGGGACATGCCGCGCTCAAGGATGCTGTCAGCCAGAACTGGCAACTGGTAAGGCTTGCTGTCAGAGAACTCTGCCAGTTCCTTTTCAGTTGCCAGCTCTTCCTGGTAAACAGCGGAAGACTGGTTTTTTGCGGAGACTTGAGCCTGTTGCACGGGTTGCTGCTGAGACACAGGGGTGTGAGAAGCGCAACCAAACAACAGGGTAACGAGTGCGAGAGGCACGAGGGGTGCGAAGCGATTTAGCATGGGCACGACCGTGGCTTGAAATAAAAGAAGACGCGACTATGCCTTCTATCGCCCTCATTTGCAAATTCAATCGATCAGAATGTGACTTATGAGTTTCTTCCGTACATCTAAGGCTTTAAGCCCATTTTAAGTCCGCCCGCCTCTGGAAACCCTTCCAAAGGTGCGTTTTCTGACGCCTGAAATATGCCGAACGCCTTCCAGCGAAGCGCTGCAGGCCTTGGTTTTACCAGCCCAGAGTCTCTTTCAGGAAAGGAATGGTCAGCTTGCGCTGAGCTTGCAATGAGGCCTGATCAAGACGCTCGAGCAACTCGAAAAGCGCACTCATGCTGCGAGTCCCGCGAGTCAGAATAAAATGCCCGACTTCATCGGTCAGATGCAGCCCACGACGGGACGCACGCAGTTGCAGGGCACGCAATTTATCTTCATCAGAGAGCGGACGCATCTGGAATATCAGCGCCAGGGTCAGACGGGACTTCAAGTCCGCCAGTTTCACCGGCAACTCCCGGGGCGAGGTCGAGGCCGCGATCAGCAAGCGTCGACCACTGTCACGCAAGCGATTGAACAGATGGAACAGTGCTTCTTCCCAATCGGCCTTGCCGGCCACCGCCTGCAGATCATCCAGGCAAACCAATTCGTACTGCTCAAGATTGTCGAGAATCTCGATACCACGATCCAGCAACTCTGCCAGCGGCAGGTAAACCGCAGGCTCCCCCAACTGCTCGAAACGCAAACACGCCGCCTGCAGCAAGTGCGTACGGCCTACGCCGTCCTTGCCCCAGAGGTAGATCAGGCTTTCCGTCCAACCGGCGTCGGCTTCGCATAGGCGCTCGACGTAGCCGAGTGCAGCGGCATTGGCGCCTGGGTAGTAGTTGATGAAGGTGGCGTCATCACGCAGACGCACACCTAGGGGCAGCTGAATCGGTTTCATGCTGACTGAACAGTTCCAAAGGAACCGTTAGTGGCCTCTGTGTAAAGTTTGCAAAGTTTATACCCGTGACGCCGAGCGCACAATGCAGCAGACCACAAGCAAAATCAAAGGTTTGCGTCAGCCGAAACGAGGCAAAGGGGATTCTTTGACAGCCCGGACAGCAGCAGATGGACAGTCATGAATGGGCGCCCGCCCGGGGCGCCCCTGCTCGTCGAGCCTTTTGCCCGCCTACAGTTCGGGGTCTTCAGCACCACTGTAGATGTCCGAGTCCTTGTACAGGTCATGCACATGGCGTACGAGCACCATGATCACCGCCGCCACCGGCAGAGCCAGCAGCACCCCGGTAAACCCGAACAGCTCACCACCCGCGAGAATGGCAAAGATTACCGCCACCGGATGCAGACCAATGCGATCACCTACCAGCAATGGCGTCAGCACCATCCCCTCCAGCGCCTGCCCGACCATGAATACCGTAACGATGCCGAGCATCGGGTACAGGTCACCACCAAACTGGAAAAGACCGGCAATCAGCGCAGCTCCAATGCCTATGACAAAGCCCATGTACGGCACGATCGCTGCCAAACCGGCAATCAGGCCGATCAACAGGCCCAGCTCGAGCCCTACCAACATCAGCCCTGCCGCATAGATGACCCCGAGAGCCAGCATCACCAGCAATTGCCCGCGGACAAACGCCCCCAGCACCTCATGACACTCACCCGCCAGGGACATCACCCGCTCCTCGCGATTGCGCGGCAACAGGCTACGGATCTTGGCCATCATCAGATCCCAGTCCCGCAGCAGGTAGAAGCTGACCACCGGGATCAGCACCAGGTTGGCCAACCAGCCGATCAGCGCCAACCCCGAAGCAGTCGCCTGGCTCAGCACCACACCCACGATGTCCGTGGTCTGCCCCATATGCTCGCTGATGGCAGCCTTGACCTTGTCGAACTTCCAGAAGCCATCCGCCAGCCCCAGCCGGGACTGCACCCAGGGCATTGCCGAGTGCTGCATCCAGTCGAGCATTTGCGGCGCCAATTCATACAATCGCAGCAACTGCTTGGCCAGCATCGGCACCAATACCAGCAGCAGCGTCATCACGATCAGGGTGAACAGCGCAAACACAGCCACCACACCCCAGGTACGGGACAGCCCCCATTTTTCCAGGCGATCCACCAAGGGGTCGAACAGATAGGCCAGCAACAGCGCCACCAGGAACGGACTCAGGATCGGGTGCAGCAGGTAAACCAACCCACAAACCAGAAGCACTCCACCCAACCAGACCCAACGACGCGTATCAGCCATAAACCACTCCTGCTTCTATATAGAAGGAAATCAACCTGCTACCAACGAAAACGCAACTGTGCCGGTGTCGCAGGCGCTGCGACCGGCGCGGTGCCTTGCCCGCCTTGCACAGACACCTGGGGAGCCGGCATCTCATCAGCCGGGATCTCTTGCAGCTTGGCCAGGGACAACTGCGCCCGCAGTTGCTCCGCGCTGCCATTGACCCGATAGACGACCCGGTCACCGTCGATACTCTGCAACTGCGCACCGAAAGGCTCCAAAAGGTGCCCCAAGGCGGCATAGTGCTCCAGGGTCATGCCCTGCACTTCCAGCAACTGCTCGCTGGAAACACCGGGACGGGTAACGAAACGCGGCGCCAGGCGCTGACTCACCGCAAGCAATACGCCATCTGCCAAGGCGGCGGTATCAGCCCCCTGAACAGTGCCTTGCTCTTTCTGATCGCCAAGCCACAACCGCCACTTGGCCTGCCATTGGCCACCCTCTTCACGAGCATGTACCGCCAACAGCGCATCTGCGCCATAGCGCTCAGAAGCTTCACGCAGCGGAGTCGGATCGGCGCCTTCGAGATTCGGTGCCGTCGCGACGATCTGCTCATCCAGGTCGCCAAGAGGCAAACGCAAAGGCAAGCCACGATGCTGAGCGGCTCGCCGCAGGGGCGCGGCACTGGCCTGGCCATCCCCGACCAGGCTCGAGCCTTCGGTCGAGTCACTCAGCCACCAACCGAGGATCGACGGCCGGTTGCTTCCCCACAACGGCAACCCCGCCTGACGCAGGGCACGATCGGTACTGACCGGATCGAAGTCCACCTGCAAGCTTTCCGGAGGCCCGGCGTCATAACCGTACTGGCTGATGATCTGCTGCGGGTCCTTGCGGATCGCTGCCAGACCGGGCCCCTGCGCAGCCTTGGCGTCACCAGTGAGACGCAGCACCAGGGTTTCCAGTGCTCGCTGGGTGGCCTGGTTGCGCTCTTCGGGCGACTGGCTGCTCACCGGCTCACGCACCTGATACAAGCCATTGAGGGTTTCGGCATGACTCGCCAGGCTGACCAATGACAAACAGCCCACAAATAGAAATTTACCCAGACGCATGGAAGATTCCCGACGACAAAAAACGATTGAAACAGTACCCATGAACCGCTGCGAGCAAGGCTGTGACCACAAGCCCCGGCAAAACATTCACCCGTCGCCCGATTGTTTTCGCACTGTCATAACGATAGCCACTTGAGCGCTATACCTTATACAGGCATGGGCAGGGGCACCAACACGGCCAATCGCAGTTTTTTTAACCGGATATGCCTCTACCCGTCGGCCCGAGGATGGCCGCTGCCCCTCAAGCCTGATAAAATCGCGCGCCTTCGCAGACCGGCATCAGCTGGGCACCCTGAAACCCTTTTGCAGTGTTTCAGCAGGCTCTCTGGTTCGGTCGATACCCCTGAATCCCCCCTAAAGGCCTGGATCATGAGCAAGCAACCCTCCCTGAGCTACAAAGACGCCGGTGTAGACATCGACGCCGGTGAAGCATTGGTCGAACGCATCAAGAGCGTCGCCAAGCGCACTGCGCGCCCGGAAGTCATGGGCGGCCTGGGCGGTTTCGGCGCCCTCTGCGAAATCCCGGCCGGCTACAAACAACCAGTACTGGTTTCCGGTACTGACGGCGTCGGCACCAAGCTGCGCCTGGCCCTGAACCTGAACAAGCACGACAGCATCGGCATCGACCTGGTGGCCATGTGTGTCAACGATCTGGTGGTCTGCGGCGCCGAACCGCTGTTCTTCCTCGACTACTACGCCACCGGCAAGCTCAACGTCGACACCGCAGCCCAGGTAGTGACCGGCATCGGCGCCGGCTGCGAACTGTCCGGCTGCTCCCTGGTAGGCGGCGAAACCGCTGAAATGCCAGGCATGTACGAGGGCGAAGACTACGACCTGGCCGGCTTCTGCGTCGGCGTGGTGGAAAAAGCCGAAATCATCGACGGCTCGAAAGTCGCCGCCGGTGACGCCCTGCTGGCCCTGCCTTCTTCCGGCCCGCACTCCAACGGCTATTCGCTGATCCGCAAGATCATCGAAGTATCCGGTGCCGACATCGAAAGCATCCAGCTGGACGGCAAGCCACTGACCGACCTGCTGATGGCCCCGACCCGCATCTACGTCAAGCCGCTGCTCAAGCTGATCAAGGACACCGGCGCGGTCAAGGCCATGGCCCACATTACCGGCGGCGGCCTGCTGGACAACATCCCGCGCGTACTGCCAAAAGGCGCCCAGGCGGTGGTCGATGTGGCGAGCTGGAAACGTCCGGCGGTCTTCGACTGGCTGCAAGAGCAAGGCAACGTCGACGAACACGAAATGCACCGCGTACTGAACTGTGGCGTGGGCATGGTCATCTGCGTCGCCCAGGACCAGGTCGAAAACGCCCTGAACGTTCTGCGTGAAGCTGGCGAGCAGCCTTGGGTCATTGGCCAAATCGCCACCGCAGCCGAAGGCGCGGCCCAGGTTGAGCTGAAGAACCTCAAGGCCCACTGATGCAAGAGCGGATGTCGCCGACCTGTGATGTTGTGGTGCTGCTGTCCGGCACCGGCAGTAACCTGCAAGCCCTGATCGACAACGCGCGGACCGACGACAGTCCGTTTCGCATCGCTGCCGTGATCTCCAACCGCGCTGACGCCTATGGCCTGCAGCGTGCCAAGGAAGCGGGTATCGCTACCCGCTTCCTTGATCACACCACCTTCGAAGGCCGCGAGGCCTTCGACCAGGGGTTGATCGAGCTGATCGATACCTTCCAACCAAAACTGGTGGTACTGGCCGGGTTCATGCGCATTCTCAGCGCTGGATTCGTCCGCCACTACCAGGGCCGCCTGTTGAATATCCATCCCTCGCTGCTACCCAAATATAAAGGGTTACACACTCATCAGCGGGCGCTGGAGGCCGGAGATACCGAGCACGGTTGCAGTGTGCACTTCGTCACCGAGGAACTCGATGGCGGGCCTCTGGTCGTACAGGCTGTGATCCCGGTAGAGTTGCACGACTCGCCGCAAAGCCTGGCGCAGCGAGTGCACGTCCAGGAACACCGGATTTACCCCATGGCCGTACGCTGGTTTGCCGAAGGTCGGCTGACGCTCGGCGATCAGAGTGCTTTACTGGATGGTCAATTACTGGCCGCCAGCGGCTATTTGATTCGAACCTAGGAGATTTTATGCGTCGCGCCCTGCTCTTCGCTTGTGCTCTGTTCGCCCTGCCGGTTGTGCAGGCGGCAGACCTTCAACCGTTCTCCGCCAGCTATACCGCCGACTGGAAGCAGTTGCCCATGAGCGGCACAGCTGAACGCAGCCTGGAAAAAACCGCCAACGGCACGTGGAAACTCAGCTTCAAGGCATCGATGATGATCGCCAGCCTGAGTGAAGAAAGCACCCTGACCCTGGACAAGGACACCCTGGTGCCCCAGTCCTATCACTTCGAACGCGGTGGTCTGGGCAAGGCCAAGAAAGCCGACCTGGACTTCGACTGGAGCGCGAAGATGGTCACCGGCACCGACCGCGGCGATGCGGTCAAGCTGCCTCTGAATACCGGCATGGTGGACAAATCCACCTACCAGCTGGCCCTGCAGCATGACGTAGCCGCCGGCAAGAAGACCATGAGCTATCAAGTGGTCGATGGCGGTGAAGTCGACACCTATGACTTCCGCGTCCTGGGCTCGGAGAAGGTCGACACCAAGGCCGGCCAGATCGATGCGATCAAGGTCGAGCGCGTGCGCGACCCGACACAGAGCAAACGCATCACCGTGATGTGGTTCGCCAAGGACTGGGATTACCTGCTGGTACGCCTGCAACAGGTGGAAACCGACGGCAAGGAGTACAACATCATGCTCCTCAACGGCACCGTCAACGGCAAGACAGTCAAAGGCAGTTAAGCCGCAGCACGATCAAAGCCTCGCGAAAGCGGGGCTTTTTTTTGCGTGAAATGTCACTCCATGTCCGCCTGCCAGACGCCGGGGCAAGCCCTCCAAGATGAAACTTTTGTCATGAAACTTCGCCGACTGCGGCGAAATGTCACGGTTTTCGCGGGCTGCGGGATTGTCGCCGATCCTGCAAAGGTCTGTTGCAGATCCAGACAATTTACTTAGCAAGCTAACAAAATATATAAAAGAGCCCTGCACACGCCTTGCTGCAGATCAACCGAGATTGGAGCTAGCAGATGACTGTAAAAGTAACTGAACGCGACGATTCACATATGTCCCATGAAGGCGTAGCCGCGGGTGTACGGATCTGGGATGTACATCAACAAGACATGCTGGTGGGCATGTTCCATTCCGAGAGCGACGCCCACAGCTACAAGGCTGAACTGGAAAAACTCGAGCAGAACCGCGCGCCTCAGAGTTCCTGACTCAACGTCAGCGCAGGAGCGCCGGGATCTCCACGCGGATTCCCACCCGCCCCCCATAAACGACCAACCCCGCCATGAGCGGGGTTGGTCGTTACAAGATGCTTACCACATCAGATCATCAGGGATCTGATAGGCCGCGTATGGATCATCCTCATCCGGCGCCTCGGTGGGAGTATTGAGCTGTACGATACGCCGCGGATCGCGCTCCTGAATCTTCAGCGCCGCCTCCCGCGGAATCACCTCGTAACCACCACCGTGGTGAACGATGGCCAGGGAGCCACTGCTGAGCTTGTTGCGCATCAGGGTGTTCACCGACAGACGCTTGACCTTCTTGTCGTCGACGAAGTTGTAGTAATCCTCGGTGTTCAGCTTGGGCAGACGCGAGACTTCGATCAGTTGCTTGATCTGCGCTGCACGGGCCTTCTGCTCGGCCTTCTCCTGCTGCTGACGATTGAGCTCCTGGTCACGCTTGACCTTCTCGGCCATGGCTTCCTGGGCTGCGCGCTGCTGGGAGTCATCGAGTTCGATCTGGCCTTTATGGGCCAGGCGCTGCTGCTTCTGCTTGTCTTTGCTGACCTGCTTGGCCTGCTTTTGGTTGACCAGCCCTGCTTTGAGCAACTGGTCGCGAAGGGAAAGGCTCATGGTGCTTACTCACTTAGGCAACGGCCTCAGCCACAGCTGGGCAAATTCTTTTCCTGACGCTTGGCTTCACCCCACAGGGCATCCAAGTCTTCGAGGGTGCAATCTTCCACGGGACGACCGGTGTCGCGCAATGCCTGCTCGATAAATCGGAAGCGCCGATCGAACTTGGCATTGGCACCGCGCAAGGCGGTTTCCGGGTCGACCTTCAGGTGCCTGGCCAGGTTGACCACGACAAACAGCAAGTCACCGATTTCATCAGTGATGGCCGCCGGGTCGTTGTCGGCCATGGCCTCCAGCACCTCGTCCAGTTCTTCACGAACCTTGTCCACCACCGGCAGGGCGTCCGGCCAGTCGAAGCCGACCTGCGCCGCGCGCTTTTGCAACTTGGCCGCGCGGGACAGGGCCGGCAGGGCCACCGGCACATCATCGAGCAGGGACAGCTGCTGCGGAGCGTCGGACTTCTCTGCCCGCTCCTCGGCCTTGATCTGCTCCCAGCGCTCCTTGACCTGCTCCTCATCGAGCCGCGGGATATCCAGCGGCGCGTACAAGTCGCCAGTAGGGAATACATGGGGATGCCGGCGAATCAGCTTGCGGGTGATGCTGTCCACCACCCCATCGAATTCGAAGCGCCCCTCCTCCCGGGCCAGCTGGCTGTAATACACCACCTGGAATAGCAGATCGCCCAGCTCACCCTGCAAGTGGTCGAAGTCGCCGCGCTCGATGGCGTCGGCGACCTCATAGGCCTCCTCCAAGGTATGGGGAACGATGCTGGCGTAGTTCTGCTTGATGTCCCACGGGCAACCGTATTGCGGGTCCCGCAGGCGCGCCATCAGGTGGAGCAGGTCTTCAAGGCTGTACATCAGTTCATCCATTTCATGCAGGCATCACGGGGTTCGATTGCGCCGGGTCTCGATGATGTTCGGCAACTGGGAGATGCGCCCCAGCAAACGTCCCAATGCATCCAGGCCCGGAATTTCGATGGTCAAGGACATCAACGCCGTGTTGTCCTCCTTGTTCGAGCGCGTATTGACTGCCAGTACGTTGATCCGCTCGTTGAGCAGCACCTGGGACACGTCACGCAGCAGGCCGGAACGGTCGTAGGCGCGAATGATGATGTCCACCGGATAGGTGAGCACCGGCACCGGCCCCCAGCTGACCTGGATGATCCGCTCCGGCTCGCGACCGGCCAGTTGCAGCACCGAGGCACAGTCCTGGCGGTGAATGCTCACGCCACGACCCTGGGTGATGTAACCGACGATCGCATCCCCCGGCAGCGGCTGGCAGCAACCCGCCATCTGGGTCATCAGGTTGCCCACGCCCTGGATCTGGATGTCGCCACGCTTGCCCGGCTTGTAGCCGGCGGCCTTGCGCGGGATCAGTTCCAGCTGTTCATTGCCGCGCTCGGGCTCCACCAGTTGCTGGGCCAGGTTGACCAGTTGCGCCAGGCGCAAATCGCCCGCACCCAGAGCCGCGAACATGTCCTCGGCAGTCTTCATGTTGGCCTTGTCGGCCAACTTGTCGAAGTCCACCTGAGGCAGGTCGAGACGATTCAGCTCGCGTTCCAGCAGGGTCTTGCCGGCGGCGACGTTCTGATCGCGAGCCTGCAGCTTGAACCAGTGGACGATCTTCGCCCGCGCCCGGGAAGTGGTGACGTAACCCAGGTTCGGGTTCAGCCAATCGCGACTCGGGGTGCCGTGCTTGCTGGTGATGATCTCCACCTGCTCGCCAGTCTGCAGGCTGTAGTTGAGCGGCACGATGCGCCCGTTGATCTTGGCGCCACGGCAGTTGTGGCCGATCTCGGTGTGCACCCGATAAGCGAAGTCCAGCGGCGTGGCGCCCTTGGGCAGGTCGATGGCGTGGCCGTCGGGGGTGAAGATGTACACCCGGTCCGGCTCGATATCCACCCGCAGCTGTTCGGCCAGGCCACCGATGTCCCCCAGCTCCTCGTGCCATTCCAGCACCTGACGCAGCCAGGAGATCTTCTCTTCGTAATGGTTGGAGCCGGACTTGACGTCGGTGCCCTTGTACTTCCAGTGGGCGCACACCCCCAGCTCCGCTTCCTCGTGCATCGCGTGGGTGCGGATCTGCACTTCCAGCACCTTGCCCTCAGGGCCGATCACCGCGGTGTGCAGCGAGCGATAGCCGTTTTCCTTGGGGTTGGCGATGTAGTCGTCGAATTCCTTGGGGATATGCCGCCACAAGGTATGCACGATGCCCAGTGCGGTGTAGCAGTCGCGCATTTCCGGCACCAGCACCCGCACGGCGCGCACATCGTAGATCTGACTGAACTCCAGACCCTTGCGCTGCATTTTGCGCCAGATGGAGTAGATGTGTTTGGCCCGCCCACTGATGTCGGCGTTGACCCCAGTGGCCTTCAGTTCGTTCTGCAGCTGGTTCATCACGTCGCTGATGAAGCGCTCGCGATCCAGGCGCCGCTCATGCAGGAGCTTGGCGATCTGCTTGTATTGCTCGGGCTCCAGGTACCGGAAGGACAGGTCCTCCAGCTCCCACTTGATATGGCCGATGCCCAGGCGATGAGCCAGGGGCGCGTAGATGTCGAAGACTTCCCGGGCCACTCGATTGCGCTTCTCTTCGTCGGCGCTTTTCACCGCACGAATGGCACAGGTCCGCTCCGCCAGCTTGATCAGCGCCACCCGCACGTCATCGACCATGGCCACCAGCATCTTGCGCAGGTTCTCAACCTGGGCCTGAGTGCCGAGTACCAGGGACTGGCGAGGACTGAGACTGGCGGTGATGGCGGCCATGCGCAGCACACCATCGATCAGCTTGGCCACCACCGGACCAAAACGCTGGCTGACCGCTGGCAACTGGATCTGGCCCTCGCGGACGCCGCGGTACAGTACCGCGGCGACCAGGGAATCCTGATCCAGCTTGAGATCAGCAAGGATCTCGGCGATCTCCAGGCCCGTGCTGAAACTCGACACGTCCTCGGAGCTCAGGCCTTTGGCGGCAATGTGTTGTAGCTCGGCCTCACGAGCGAACTCGCAGGCCTCTTTCAAGGCTTCACGGTCCAGTACCATGTCGACGCTGACCGTATGATCAAGCCATGCCTCGAGATTGATACTGCCGTCGGTGTTGATCGGCTGGTGCGCTCTCACCTGTACCATCTTGCTTTACCTTCCCTACGACGCACATTCAATGCGTCAAATCGCTGATCTTCAACGCTCGGGCACAGCTCGCAGGGCCAGCGAACCACACCAGAAAGATCAGTCGGATTAGACAAGCCATCCTAGCTCGCTTCGAATAACGCCATGGCCTCGACATGCGCCGTCTGAGGAAACATATCGAGGATCCCGGCACGTTTTAACCTATAGCCCTGCTTGATCAGTTCGACCGTGTCACGAGCCAAAGTTGCCGGATTGCATGACACGTACACCAACCGCTTGGCACCCAGGCTCGCCAAGTGGCGGACCACCTCGAAAGCACCGTCGCGGGGTGGGTCCAAGAGTACCGCAGAAAAGCCTTCATCAGCCCACTCGGCAGCACTCAGAGGTTGGGATAAATCGGCTTGAAAAAAGCGCGTGTTATGCAAATTGTTGCTGGCAGCATTTTCAGCGGCCCGCGCCACCATGGTCGCCACGCCTTCCACTGCCACCACTTCCCGCACTTGCCGAGCCAGCGGCAAGGCGAAGTTGCCCAGGCCACAGAACAGATCCAGCACCCGCTCCTGAGCTTGCGGCGCGAGCCACTCCAGAGCCTGGGCCACCATCGCTTCATTGACCCCCGCATTGACCTGGACGAAGTCACCCGGCCGATACGCCAGGTGCAGATCCCAGGTCTCCAGGCGATAACCCAGTGCCTGCGATGGATCAAAGGGGTGCGGCTCGCCTTCACCGTGCAGCCACAATTGCGCCTGATGGAAATCGCAGAAGTCCTTGAGGATCGTCAGGTCGCTCTCGGACAACGGCGCCATATGGCGCAACAGCACCGCTAGCGCCGAACCACTGAACAACTCCACATGCCCCAGTGCCTGAGGCTTGCTCAAGCGTCGCAGCATAGCGGGCAAACGGTTCATGACAGGTTGCAAAGCCTGTACCAGCACCGGGCAATCGTCGATGGCGACAATGTCCTGGCTACCGGCAGCACGGAAACCCACCTCAAGTTGCTTGCCCTTGGCGTCCCAGCGCACCGCCACCCGGGCGCGACGCCGATAGCCGAACTCGGGACCGCTCAAGGGAGCGGCCCAGGCCTCGGGCTCGACACCCGCGACCTTGGACAACTGCTCGGCGAGCATGCGCTGTTTCAGGGCAAGCTGTTCGGCATGGGGCAGGTGCTGGACACTGCAACCGCCGCAACGCCCGGCGTGGGCGCAGGCCGCCGGGCGACGCAGATCACTCGCGTTGAAGATGCGCTCGGCACGGGCCTCCACCACTTTGCCGTGGCTGCCCAACACCCGAGCTTCGACTTCTTCACCGGCCAGGGCACCGCTGACGAACCAGGTACGCCCTTCGACAAAGGCAATGCCACGGCCGTCATTGGCCAGACGCTGGATAGTCAACCGCTGCTTCTTGCCCACCGGAATCTGTGGGGCCCGGCTACCGCCCGCAGGCTGGAAGCGCAGGCCTCTCTCGTGCTTAGCCATCAGTTGGGCGCATCGAAAATGCCGGTCGACAGGTAACGATCGCCACGGTCACAGATGATCGCGACCATGACCGCGTTTTCCACTTCCCGGGACAGGCGCAGCATCGCCGCCACCGCACCACCGGAAGACACGCCGCAGAAGATGCCCTCTTCCCGAGCCAGGCGCCGGGTCACGTCTTCAGCTTCGCTCTGGGCCATATCGACGATGCGATCGACCCGGCTGGCCTGATAGATCTTCGGCAGGTACTCCTCGGGCCAGCGGCGAATGCCGGGAATCGCCGAGCCTTCCATCGGCTGCAGACCCACGATCTGCACCTGGGGATTCTGTTCTTTGAGATAGCGCGAAGTGCCCATGATGGTGCCGGTGGTGCCCATCGAGCTGATGAAGTGGGTGATGCTGCCCTGGGTCTGGCGCCAGATTTCGGGACCGGTGCCAGTGTAGTGGGCCTCCGGGTTGTCGCCGTTGGCGAACTGATCGAGCACCTTGCCACGGCCTTCGGCCTGCATCCGCTCGGCCAGGTCACGGGCGCCTTCCATGCCCTCTTCCTGGCTCACCAGGATCAGCTCGGCACCATAGGCGGTCATTGCCGCCTTGCGCTCGGCGCTGGAGTTGTCGGGCATGATCAGGATCATCTTGTAACCCTTGATCGCGGCAGCCATGGCCAGGGCGATCCCGGTGTTGCCCGACGTCGCTTCGATCAGGGTATCCCCGGCCTGGATCTGCCCACGCAACTCGGCGCGGGTGATCATCGACAGTGCCGGGCGGTCCTTGACCGAACCCGCCGGGTTATTGCCCTCGAGCTTGAGCAGCAGGGTATTGCTGGTGGCGCCAGGCAGGCGCTGCAAACGAACCAGCGGGGTGTTGCCGACGCAATCGGCGATGGTTGGGTACTGCAAGGTCATGGCGTATTCGCAATCCAGACTGCGGGGGCGCCTATCATACCGGCAAACGCCCAAGCGCCATATCACGCAAAGTGCGGGGCTTATGGCTTATTGATATAAGGCGGCACAGGGCCGTCTCAAGCCGCCAGCAAGCGCATGTGAACACGCAAGCCATGGGCCGTGTTCTGCGCCCACAAACGACCTCCCTGGCGCTCCACCGCATTGCGCGCAATGCTCAGGCCGAGGCCGAAACCTCCATCTCCCGGCCGTGAACCGTCCAGACGGATGAACGGATCGAACATCCGTTCCAACGCCTCTTCCGCTACCCCCGGCCCTTGGTCGTCCAGCCACAGATGCCAATATTCAGCGTCACGTCGACCATCGAGGATGACCAGAGCCCCGGGTGGCGAATGCCGGATGGCATTACGCAGGATGTTTTCCAGAGCCTGGGCCAGGGTATTGAGATGCCCGCGCACCCAACAATCCGCCGGCAGATCACAGCGCAACTGCGCTGGGGACCAGCCGCTCTCGAAGCAGGCGTTCTCGCTGAGCATTTCCCACAAGGCCTGGACCTGAATCTGCTCCTCTGGCAGCGGTGCCCTCTCGGTGTCCAGCCAGGCCAGTTGCAGGCTGTCCTCCACCAGGCGCTGCATAGCGTCGACTTCTCGGGACAAGCGCTCACGCAATGCCCCCAGGCTCTGCTCGCTGTCGCAAGCCACCCGCAGACGACTCAAGGGAGTGCGTAACTCGTGGGACAGGTCCCGCAGCAACTGCTGCTGCACAGCCACGGTGCTTTGCAGCCGCTCGGACATCTGATCGAACGCTCGCCCCAACTCCCCCAACTCGTCCTTGCGCTGAGTGGTCTCGGTGCACAGCCGCACATTCAACTGCTCCGCACGCCAGGCATTGGCCTGCTCCCGCAACTGATTGAGCGGCACCACCAACAAGCGGTACAAGCCCACGCACAGCAGCAGCGTGAAGAGTCCGGGGATCACGCCGTTGGTGATCACGCGCCAGAACACCCGGTATCGCCCGGGCATGAAACGCTGCGGCAGCTCGATGACCAGACTGCCGAGAGACGGATCATCGGGGAACGGAATTTTCAGCCAGGGCAACCCACGGCTGTGCCGACTCACCGGCCAATCCGCCCCCCGCAGGAACGTCAGGCGCTGAGCCTCGGCCGCTGTCAGCGGGTAGCTGCTCAGGGCTTGCAGATCACTGCCGATGACGCCGACCCAGGTGCTCTCACGACCGGCCATCTCCTGGATCCAGACATCCACGCCGGCATGCTGGCCGGTCTTCCAGGCTTGTTCCGCTTCCTGCGCGTAACTGCGCAAGGTAGCCCGGGCTTCATCGGCGAGGTACAGGTTCTTCTGCTCAACATAGCGCCCCCAGGACCAGCTCAACCAGATCATCAACAGACAGAACGCCACCAGCAGGCATGCCAGCTTCCAGAACAGCGAGTGCCGGCCCGGCAGATCAGACCAGTTCATCGAAGGCACTCAGCACATAGCCCTTGCCCCAAACCGTACGCACTTCACGTTCGCTGTAGCCCAGCGCCTTGAGCTTGCGACGTATCTGACTGACATGCATGTCCAGACTGCGATCGTGGGCCGCATACCCTCGCTGCAGGACATGCTGATAAAGGAAGGCCTTGCTCAGCACCTCATCGACGTTGCGGTGCAGGGTTTCCAGCAGGCGGTATTCGCTACGGGTAAGGCCGGCCGGGCGCTCGGCAAAGAACACGTCACACAGCTCGTCATCAAAACGCAGGCTCTGCACGCTGCTGCTGAGTTTCGGTGGTGTCGGCCGCCGGTCCAGGGCCACTCGCCGCAGGATGGCTTCGATGCGTACCCGCAGCTCGGCCATGCTGAAGGGCTTGGGCAAGTAGTCGTCGGCGCCCAGGCGGAATCCACTGATGCGATCGGCCTCTGCTCCCAGGGCCGACATCAGCAGCACCGGCGTGGAGTGACTCTGGCGAAAGTGGGTCAGCACCTCCAGGCCGCCCATGCCCGGTAACAGGATGTCCATCAACACCACATCGAAGGCTTGCCGACGCGCGATACCCAGACCTTCCTGGCCATTCTGGCACCAGGTCACGGCAAAGCCGCAGCGCCCCAGTTGCTCATGCACATAGGCACCGAGCACCGGGTCGTCTTCAATTGCCAGGATACGGGGAGGCTCAACAGCTACGGGAGTCATTAGCTTCTGCAAGTCATTCTCAGTTGGGCGATTATTCAAGATTGCCCGGATGGCGGCAACCAGCGCCTTGGTCGTAGCCCCCTATCCGCCCTCCGGCTGTCGGCTAACGGTCTGCAATTTGCCAAGATCAGCCCCTGGCAAATCGTTACACTGCGCAGGTGGCGCATCACGGACGTGCCCGTCGACCTTTCAAAACAGCGTGGAAGCAGGAGAGTTGCGTGCTCAAGAAACTGGGAATCAAAGGCCGCGTACTGTTGCTGACCTTACTGCCCACCAGCCTGATGGCTTTGGTACTGGGCGGCTACTTCACCTGGATGCAGCTCTCCGACCTGCAGACCCAACTGCTGCAGCGCGGCGAAATGATCGCCGAACAACTGGCCTCCCTGGTGGCGCCGGCGATGGGCAACCGCAACTCGCCGATGCTCGAACGCATCGCCACCCAAGCCCTGGAACAGCAGGACGTACGCGCGGTGTCATTCCTTGCCCCCGATCGCACGCTCATGGCCCACGCCGGCCCCAGCATGCTCAATCCACCGCCCAGCGATAACAGCACCCACATCATGCAACGCAGTGGTAATGACGCGACCCGCTACCAACTGCCGGTCTTCGGCCGCCACCGCAATCTGGCCGGTGATCTGATCCCCGATGAATCAGACCGTTTGCTGGGCTGGGTGGAACTGGAGCTGTCCCACAGCGGCATGCTGTTGCGCGGTTACCGCAGCCTGTTCGCCAGTCTGCTGTTGATTGCCGCCGGCCTGGCCGGTGCAGCCCTGCTGGCAGTGCGCATGGGGCGGACCATCAACAACCCGCTGACTCAGATCAAGCAGGCCGTGGCGCAACTCAAGGACGGCAACCTGGAAACCCGCTTGCCACCCCTGGGCAGCCACGAACTGGATGAACTGGCCTCGGGCATCAATCGCATGGCCAGCACCCTGCAAAATGCCCAGGAAGAATTGCAACACAGCATCGATCAGGCCACCGAAGACGTGCGCCAGAACCTGGAAACCATCGAGATCCAGAACATCGAGCTGGATCTGGCACGCAAGGAGGCCCTGGAGGCCAGCCGGATCAAGTCGGAATTCCTGGCCAACATGAGCCATGAAATCCGTACCCCCCTCAATGGCATTCTCGGCTTCACCCACCTGCTGCAGAAAAGCGAGCTGACGCCGCGCCAGCTGGACTACCTGGGCACCATCGAAAAGTCCGCCGACAGCCTGTTGGGGATCATCAACGAGATCCTCGACTTCTCGAAAATCGAAGCCGGCAAGCTGGTGCTCGACAGCATTCCCTTCAACCTGCGGGACTTGCTGCAGGACACCCTGACTATCCTCGCCCCGGCAGCCCACGCCAAGCAGCTGGAACTGGTGAGCCTGGTCTATCGGGATACGCCTTTGTCCCTGGTGGGCGATCCACTGCGGCTCAAGCAGATCCTCACCAATCTGGTGAGCAACGCCATCAAGTTCACCCGCGAAGGCACCATCGTCGCCCGGGCGATGCTGGAAGAAGAACACGAAGACAGCGTGCAACTGCGCATCAGCATTCAAGACACCGGCATCGGCCTGTCCAACCAGGATGTTCGCGCTCTGTTCCAGGCCTTCAGCCAGGCCGACAACTCGCTGTCGCGGCAACCCGGCGGCACCGGGCTGGGGCTGGTGATCTCCAAGCGCCTGATCGAACAGATGGGCGGTGAAATCGGAGTCGACAGCACCCCGGGCGAAGGCTCGGAATTCTGGATCAGCCTGAACCTGCCGAAAACCCGCGATGACGCCGAGGACCTGCCGGGTCCGCCATTGCTGGGGCGACGCGTAGCGGTGCTGGAAAATCACGAACTGGCCCGTCAGGCCCTGCAGCATCAACTGGAAGACTGCGGCCTGGAAGTGACCCCGTTCAACACCCTGGACGCCCTGACCAATGGCATTACTGGCGTACACCAAAGCGACCAGGCCATAGACCTGGCGGTGCTCGGCATCACCACCAACGACATGTCTCCCGAACGCCTGAGCCAGCACATCTGGGACCTGGAACACCTGGGCTGCAAAGTCCTGGTGCTGTGCCCGACCACCGAACAGACACTGTTCCACCTGTCGGTCCCCAACCCCCACAGCCAGTTGCAGGCCAAGCCGGCCTGCACCCGCAAACTGCGTCGCGCCCTGTCTGACCTGGTCACCCCGCGCCGGGCCCGCAGCGAGCCGGAGGAAAGCCTCTCCAGCCGTGCGCCACGGGTCCTGTGTGTCGACGACAACCCGGCCAACCTCCTGCTGATCCAGACCTTGCTGGAGGACATGGGCGCCAAGGTGCTGGCGGTGGACAACGGTTACGCAGCGCTGAACGCGATCCAGAACGAACCTTTCGACCTGGTGATGATGGACGTGCAAATGCCGGGCATGGACGGCCGACAAAGTACCGAGGCGATCCGCCAATGGGAAAGCGAGCGCCATGGCACGCCACTGCCCATCGTGGCCCTGACCGCCCATGCCATGGCCAACGAAAAACGCGCCCTGCTGCAAAGCGGCATGGACGATTACCTGACCAAGCCCATCAGTGAACGGCAGCTGGCCCAGGTGGTACTGAAATGGACCGGGCTGGCCTTGCGCAATCAGGGCCCGGAGCGAGCCAATGAACGCTCGGAACTGAACCTGGAGCTGCAAGTGCTGGATCAGGACGAAGGCCTGCGCCTAGCGGCCGGCAAGGCTGATCTGGCGGCGGACATGCTGGCCATGTTGTTGGCCTCACTGGAGGCCGATCGCGAGGCGATCAACTCCGCTCGTGCAGCCAACGACCACAGCGCCCTGATCGAACGGGTCCACCGCCTGCACGGAGCCACCCGATATTGCGGAGTGCCGCAGTTGCGCGCCGCCTGCCAGCGCAGCGAAACCCTGCTCAAGCAGGAAGACGTCAAAGCCTTTGCCGCTCTGGATGAGCTGGACCACGCCATCAGCCGTCTCGCCGCCGAAGCGCGGATCAACGCCTGATCCAGGACAAGACCTGCCCGGCGCCCGGCCTGCATGCTGGGTGCACCGACCAAGGATGCAAGCATGCGTACGATTCTTTTCAGCAGCCAGACCTACGACCGTGAAAGTTTTCTCGGCGCCAGCCTGCCCACGGGTATCGAACTGCAATTCCAGGCCGCCCGCCTGAGCCTGGACACCGCGGCCCTGGCCGAGCGCCATGAAGTGGTCTGCGCCTTTATCAACGACGACCTGAGCGCTCCGGTGCTGGAGCAACTGGCCGCCGGCGGTACCCGGCTGATCGCCCTGCGTTCAGCCGGCTACAACCATGTCGACCTGCCCGCCGCCAAGCGCCTGGGCCTGGATGTGGTCCGGGTCCCGGCCTACTCGCCCCATGCCGTGGCGGAACATGCGGTAGCCCTGATCCTGGCGCTGAACCGACGCCTGCATCGAGCCTACAATCGCACCCGTGAAGGCGACTTCACCCTTCACGGCCTGACCGGCTTCGACCTGGTGGGCAAGACCGTGGGCATAGTCGGCACCGGGCAGATCGGCGCCACCTTCGCTCGTATCATAGCCGGCTTCGGCTGCCAATTGCTGGCTTACGACCCCTTCCCCAACCCTGCCGTCGAGGCCCTGGGGGCCCGCTACCTGAGCCTGCCGGAGCTACTGGCCCAGGCGCAGATCATCAGCCTGCACTGCCCACTCACCAACGACAGTCGCTACCTGATCAACCAGGACAGCCTGGCGCACATGCAGCCCGGGGCCATGCTGATCAATACCGGGCGTGGCGGTCTTGTGGATACACCGGCACTGATCGACGCGCTCAAGAGCGGCCAACTGGGTTACCTGGGGCTGGACGTCTATGAAGAGGAAGCCCAGCTGTTCTTCGAGGACCGTTCCGACCTGCCCCTGCAGGATGACGTGCTGGCCCGGCTGCTGACCTTCCCCAATGTGATAGTCACCGCGCACCAGGCCTTCCTGACCCATGAGGCCCTGGCGGCCATCGCCGACACCACGTTGCACAACATCGCCAGCTGGGCTGCGGGCCAGCCGCAAAATCAGGTCCGTGGCTGAAATCCCGGTCACGGCCTGATCGAAGGTCGCCTGCCCGCAACCTGCGGCGCAGGGGCCCGTGCTAGCATACGCGGCAGATTTGGAGGACCCATGGTCGAACACGATTTCCGCTACAACCTGATGAACCCGCAACACACCCTGATCGAATGCCGCGCCCTGGTACCGGGTCGTTATCAAGTCACCGGCAACGGTGGTTCGATCCGTACCGACGACGTGCTGCTGGTCACCCTCAAGGGCAGCAAGGACCTGTCCATGCGCCTGACAGTCGACACCGTCCGCCACCTGATCAATCCGGTCGGCCAATGGGTCGCCGTGGCCCGTGGCCCGGTATTCGGCGAACTGGCGATTCATCAATGGCAAGTCAACTGCGACAGCTGCACAGCAGAGCTGAACTTCGAGTTCGCAGTGGACGCCAAGCTCGGCACCAAGGCCCAGAAACCTGCCGCCAGCGCACGAATTGCCGAGCTGGGCTGGGTCAGTGAGGGTGAACGCCACCTCTGCCCGAAATGCCAGCAGGCCGGCCAATGAAACGCCTGGCGCTGACTGCGGCACTGGGGGCCGGCCTGATGGGCTGCGCCGCCGAGCCGCTGAAGCTGCAGCAGGATCGCAGTTACGTCCTGGAATGGATCGGCGAACGGCCACTGATCGATTACAGCCACCTGACCATTACCTTGGGTGAAGACGGTCGCGCCTATGGCAATGGCGGCTGCAACCACTGGTTCGCGCCTTACACTCTGGACGGCGAAAAGCTCCGTTTCGGCAAGGTAGGCAGCACCCGCAAACTCTGTGCTCCAGCCTTGATGGAGCAGGAACGGCGCTTTCTCCAGGCCCTGGAAAGCGTGGAGCGCTGGGATGTTTCGCCGATCGAGCAAGTGCGCTTCTGGCCTGCCGAAGGCAAGCCGCTGCGCTGGTGGCTGGAAGAAGGCTGATCCGAACCGGGGCAGGTTGACCCCAACGCCTACGGCCGCCGACGCTATCAGCGGCTGCAGGCAGTCACCCATCAATGACCGCGCAGGGCCTGCAATTTTGCCAGTACACCTGCGGCGGTCTGCTCGCCCAGCAGTTGCTCACGCACCTTGCCCTTGTCGTCAATGATGTAGGTCACCGGCAGCGCCTCGCTGCGTGGCAAATCGAAGAGTTGCTCGGGATTCTGCGCCAGCACCGTGAACTTGATCCCCAGCTTCTCACTGGCGCTCTTGAGCTCCTCGCCCTGCACATTGTCAAAATTGACCCCCAGCACGGTGGCCGACTGCCCTTTGAGCTGCTCGTTCAGGGCATTCAATTCCGGCACTTCTGTGCGGCAAGGCCCGCACCACTCCGCCCAGTAGTTGAGCACCAGCCATTGCTTGTCGAGGCGCTCGGCGGCGACTTTCTGGCCGTATTGGTCGACCCCGTAGTCATTCCCGCAGCCGCCCAGCAATAGGGTGGTGAATATCGCCAATGCTGCTGCCAATTGCCTTGCCATGCCGTGCTTCCTGTGTTGAAGGGTGCCTTGAAAAATGATCGATGACCGATAATCGCTGCGACCTATCGACTCCCAAGGTTCAGGAGAGTCGGTCGCGCGGGTAGAATAGCCGCCACCTTACGCAAGATGCGACCCGCACATGACCGATCTGACGCTTTATCACAACCCGCGCTGCTCGAAATCCCGCGGTGCGCTGGAACTCCTGGAACAACGTGGCCTGGCGCCGACCGTGGTCCGCTACCTGGAAACCCCACTGGACGCCCCCCAGTTGCACCGCCTGCTGGGCAAGCTCGGCCTCAGTGCGCGCCAACTGTTGCGCACCGGCGAGGATGAGTACAAAGAGCTCAACCTGGCGGACACCCACCTCAGCGAAGAACAACTGATCGCTGCTATCGCCCAACACCCGAAACTCATGGAGCGGCCGATTCTCGAAACCGCCGACAAGGCCATCATCGGGCGCCCACCGGAAAATGTGCTGGAGATCCTGCCGTGAGCGCGCCGTACATCCTGATCCTCTACTACAGCCGCAACGGTTCGACCAACGAGATGGCCCGGCAGATCGCCCGAGGCGTCGAACAGGCCGGCCTGGAAGCGCGCCTGCGCACCGTGCCGGGAGTTTCCACCGAGTGCGAAGCCGTGGCACCGAGCATTCCCGAAAGCGGCGCGCTGTACGCCAGCCTCGACGACCTGAAGCACTGCTCGGGCCTGGCCCTGGGCAGCCCGACTCGCTTCGGCAACATGGCAGCCCCGCTGAAGTACTTTCTCGACGGCACCAGCAACCTCTGGCTGACCGGCGCCCTGGTGGGCAAGCCCGCCGGCGTTTTCACCTCCACCGCCAGCCTGCATGGCGGCCAAGAAGCCACCCTGCTGTCGATGATGCTGCCGCTGTTGCATCACGGCATGCTGATCACCGGCCTGCCCTACAGTGAGTCGGCGTTGCTGGAAACCCGTGGCGGAGGTACGCCTTATGGCGCAAGCCATCATGCCGGGGCGGACGGCAAGAGCCCGCTGGACGAACATGAAATCGCCCTGTGCCGGGCCTTGGGCCTGCGCCTGGCGAAAACCGCTCAGCAATTGGAGAACGGCCGTGGCTAAAAAGCCGAAGATCCTGCCCGCGGTGGAATGGCTGGAACCTCGGGTCCGGATAGCCCGAATCCTCAGCCTGATCTGTTTTTTCGGCCTGATAGGCCTGCTCTGCGTTTACTACCTGCTGCTAGCCGACCTCCACGGCGCCCGGCCCTGGGTGATCCTGCTGATCGAACTGGTGCCCCTGCTGTTGATGGCACCGGGCATGCTCAGCGGCAGTGCTCGCGGACACGCGTGGATGTGCTTTGTGGTCAACCTGTACTTCATCAAGGGGGCTCTGGCGGCCTACGACCCGAATCGCCAGCTGTTCGGCCTGCTGGAAATGTTCGCCAGCCTGGCGGTATTCACCTCGGCACTGCTCTACGTACGCTGGCGCTTCCAGCTCAATCGCCGGCTCGCCGGCGAAGGTGCCAACCCGGCCTGACGCCCCGCAACCCTCTGGTTCCCCCGGGCATGACATCGCCCGGGAACCTTGCATCGCCGTTTCGGCGCCCCCACCTTGGTCAGCAGACTTCTTGACCCATACTCCCGAACCAACCCGGAGCAGGCATGCACGATTACAAATGGTTGAACGAATACTGTCTTAATCGCTTCGGTTCCGCCGCAGCCCTGGAAGCCCAGTTGCCGACGCCAGCGAACAACGACTACCTGCGTTCATTGAGCGCTGATCGCTACTTGTCGACCCTGGCGTTGCGGGTTTTTCGCGCCGGGTTGAAACACAGCTTGGTGGACGCCAAATGGCCGGCGTTCGAACAAGTGTTCTTTGGCTTCGATCCAGACAAAGTGGTGCTCATGGGCGCCGAGCATCTGGAGCGACTGATGCAGGACACACGGATCATTCGCCATCTGGGCAAGCTCAAGAGTGTGCCGCGCAATGCCCAGATGATCCTTGATGTCGAAAAGCAGCACGGCAGTTTCGGCGCCTTCATTGCCGACTGGCCGGTCCAGGACATCACTGGGCTCTGGCAATACCTGGCCAAGCACGGCAACCAGATGGGGGGGCTTTCCGCCCCACGTTTCCTGCGCATGGTGGGCAAGGACACGTTTATCCCCACGTGGGACGTCGTGGCGGCCCTCAATGCCCAGAACATCATCGACAAGGTGCCCAGCAGCAAGCGTGACCAGGCCCTGGTCCAGGAAGTGTTCAACCAGTGGCAGCAAGAAAGTGGTCGACCACTGTGCCAGCTGTCGGCGATGCTGGCCTACACCGTCAATCACTGATCCCCCGTCACCAACATGGCTCTCTGCCCGGCACAACGGGCAGGGAAACATCCGTTCTCAAACTCCTCCTCCAGCTCAAGCTGACAATAAGCTGAACTAAACGTGAGTTTTTTCTTCCGCTGTTTATTATCGGATAAAGTTCACTTCGCACTTGCCGCAACGATAAGAGCGATAGATAGACAGTTAACTGCAGCCACATTCTGCGGGCCAATAGATGAATAAGGCCTGACAACAAAGCACTGATCAGGCCAACAACCTGAACCCAGGCTGTCAGGTTTAAAAGAACTGTCGCCATTCATTCGTTTTTTTCACATTGCTTTCACTCTCCGCCCACCTGGCCCGACCTAAATTGGCCCCAGTTGCGGCGAGGGCAGCGGTGAGCGCATGCCGTTCTTTTCAGAACTCCTGGCAAAAACCTAATCAGGTAAACGACGTGGTCAATACTGCTGAATCCGGTACTGGCGGCAAGACAATCCGCAGCGTGCGCATCCTGGCTGGCATCTGTGGGGCAGCCCTGGCGATCCTCGTCTGCGGCTTTGTCCTGTGGCCAGCCACACCACTGGACCTGGGCGTCGACAACCAGATGCAGCAAGCCGGCTTCTATCGCCACTGGCAAGACGGCGAGGTGATTGCCCTGGTGCGACATGCCGAGCGCTGCGACCGCTCCGCCAATCCCTGCCTGGGGCCTGCCGATGGCATCACCCTGCCTGGAAGCCGCATAGCAAGCGACGTGGGCCAGGCATTCCGCACTCTGGGCATGGCCTCCACCGACGTCATCAGCAGCCCGGCAACCCGTACCCGGCAAACCTCGGAATTCATGTTCAAGCGGCCGGTGCAGACCCAGGACTGGCTGAGCAACTGCGGCAAACACTTCGAAGACCAGATCAAGACGCACAAGTTGTTCAAGCGCAACCTGATCCTGGTTACCCACAGCGATTGCATCAGTGACCTGGAAAGCCAGCTGGGCTTTGAACATGCACTGGCCAGTCATTACGCCAGTTCGCTATTTGTCACCCTGAACGTAAACGGAACCATGGAAGTACTGGGCATTATCAATGCTGAAAGCTGGCGACAAACTCTTGAGGGCCCTCTCGAGTAACTTTCAACTATTTTTAACAACTTCCCAACAGACTTCACTCGAAAAGCAGACACACTCACTCGCCAACTAATTGAGCTTATAAACCCTTGAACCAAGAGAGCGCCCCTCTCACTTACAACAAGGTCTATCAAACAGGCGAAGCCAAGTATATTTTTTAAACCTTGAGAACCCCGGGCACTCGACAACATTTTACATGTTCATCACTCATACCTGATGAATGTAGCGAAGCACCGTTTTCAACACATGACTCAGAGGACACAAATGCAGCGCACTTTACCGCCGCAGGCTAATGGAACAAGCATCACGCCTTCCGGCTATACCGTGGGCGGGAGTACAACCAGCGGCATCCAGCGCTGGGCACTAGCCTCCTTGCTGCTGGCCTTCGCCCTGTTCTACCTGCTGCCGCTGACCAGCCACGGCCTGTGGATTCCGGATGAAACCCGCTATGCACAGATCAGCCAGGAGATGCTGCTTCGCGGGGATTGGGTGTCCCCGCACTTCATGGGCATCCGTTACTTCGAAAAACCCATTGCCGGCTACTGGATGATCGCCATGGGCCAGGCACTGTTCGGTGACAACCTGTTCGGCGTGCGTGTTGCCTCGGCCCTGAGCACCGGCCTGAGCGTACTGCTGGCTTACCTGATCACTCGCCGGATCTGGAACGACCCGCGCAAGAGTTTTGCCGCCGCCCTGCTTTACATGAGCTTCGGTCTGATCGCCGGGCAAGCCGGGTACTCCAATCTCGATCCCCAATTCACCTTATGGGTCAACCTCAGTCTGGTGGCGCTCTGGTTCGCCCTGGACAGCCAGACACCAGGCGGCCGCTTGCTGGCCTGGGGCACCTTGGGCGCCGCCTGCGGCATGGGTTTCATGACCAAGGGGTTCCTGGCCTGGCTGCTGCCGGTACTGATCGCCCTGCCCTACATGCTCTGGCAACGACGTTTCGGCGAGTTGCTGCGCTTTGGCCTGGTGGCCGTGCTGGTGGCGATTGCCATCAGCCTGCCCTGGGTCTTGAGCATTCATGCCCATGAATCCGATTTCTGGCGGTTTTTCTTCTGGCATGAGCATATCCGCCGCTTTGCCGCCGACAATGCGCAGCACACGCGCCCCTGGTGGTTCTACCTGCCGCTGCTGGTGGTTTCGAGCCTGCCCTGGGCGGCCTTGCTGCCAGGCACCCTGATTCAGGCCTGGAAGGACAAGCACCAGGCGGCCACCGGTTACCTGCTGTTGTGGTTGCTGCTGCCGCTGGCGTTCTTCAGCCTGAGCCGCGGCAAGCTGCCGACCTACATCATGCCCTGCCTGCTGCCCTTGGCCGTGCTCATGGGCCATGCACTGATCCAGTGGATCAGCGCAGGCAAGGCCCGAACTGTTCGCCTCAACAGTCTGCTCAACCTACTGATCGGCGTCGCTGCATTAGTGGCACTGGTGGTGATCCAGATCACCCGCCCGGTGTACGACCACGACGAAATGCTCAGCCTGTCCCTGGTGTTCATCATGCTCATGGGCTGGATCATCGCCAACCTGCTGCCGGCCTCCAGGCCGCTCAACTACTGGGCAGCACCGGCCCTGGGCATCTGGCTGCTGGTAGCGCTGCTGCCTGCGGGAATGCCCGGCTTGATCGTGCACAACAAGATGCCGGACCAGTTCATCAAGGAACACCTTGCGCAACTCCAGCAGACCGGCAGCCTGCTGAGCAACGACCTGGGGGCGGCCTCAGCACTGGCCTGGCGCCTGCAACGCCCGGACGTGGCGCTGTACAACACCGAGGGCGAACTGAAATACGGCCTGGCCTACCCTGAATCGACCCAGCGCAAGGTCAGCATGGCCGACGTTGGCCAATGGATCAGCGACGCACGCAAACAGGGATCGGTGGGTGTGGTGATGCGGGTCAAGGACGTACTGGAGAACGAAGAAGTCGCCCTGCTGCCGCCGGGCGGCAAGCGCTACGAGCAAGGCAACATGCTGATCCTGATCCTGCCGGCTACTCAACCCTGACCAAGCTGCCCAAACGCCTGCCTGAGAGCGTCAGCGTCGACCACCATCGGCGCTGGCATTCCTGGCCCTTTCCTTCCACAACCCGGCCTGCGCAAACCCACCCATGAAAATCTGCAATAGCGAACGCAAGGATCTGATCCTGCTTCTGGGCGTCAGCGCCCTGATCCTGCTCCTCGGCCTGGGCTCCCGTGAGCTGTGGGGGCCGGAAACCCGCTGGGCCAACATTGCCTTGCAGATGCTGCAGAGTGGCGACTACTTCGACCCCTACCTCAAGGGCGCTCCCTATTATGACAAACCCCTGCCGTCCTATTGGCTGATCACCGCCAGCGCCTGGCTGACCGGGGGCCTGGGGCACTGGTCGCTGCGGCTGTCCTCGGTGCTCGCCGGGTGGCTGAGCATCTGGCTGGTATACCTGCTTGGCGAGCAGCTGTTTCACAAGGGCACCGGGCTGATCGCCGGCTGGATGCTGGCCACCACCTTCTACTTTGCATTCTGGGCCCGGGTGGCCACCGCGGACATTCTCACCGTGTGCGGGGTCTTGGCAGCAGTGTGGTGGTACTGGCGAGGGCCAGAAGACACTCGCTTGAGTCGCTATTGCCTGTTCTTCCTGCTGTTGGCGGCGACTTCGCTGCTCAAGGGACTGATCGGTTTCGTCCTGCCGGGGCTGATCCTGCTGCCACACCTGCTGAGCCAGGGACGCTGGAAGCGTCACCTCAATCCGCGCCTGTGCCTGGCGTTGCTGATGGCTGCCCTGCTGTACATGGTGCCGTTCGTACTCTCGCACCTGTATGGCGCCCCGACCTACAGTGAAAGCGGGCTGAGCCTGGTATTCCGGGAGAATGTGCAACGCTTCTTCGATCCTTTCGACCATATCGGACCGATCTATACCTACCTGATCTACCTGCCGGCCTACACCTTGCCCTGGGCACCCTGCTGGGTACTCGGCCTCTGGGTAGCGGCGCGTCACTGGCGCCAGCTACAACCCAATGAGCGCTGGCTGGTCTGGGCCCTGGGTTTGTTGTTCCTGTTCTTCACTGCCAGTGGCAGTCGGCGCAGCTATTACGTCCTGCCTCTGGTGCCCTTCGCCCAGCTGTTAGGGGCCTGGTGGCTGAACCGCCACCTGCTCCAACGACGCGCCAGCGGCAAGCCCAGCGAACGCGGCTGGGCCATAGGCTTTGCCAGCGCAGCGGTGGTTCTGCTGCTGGTGCTGGGGGTGGCCTACCCCTGGAGCAACGGCGGAGGCGGTGTCATCCAGTTCGGCACGCAGGTCAGGGCCGAGGCAAGCCGGATTGCCCCCTGGCATCAATGGCGGATGGTGATGGTCGAGGTGGATAACAAAGTGCCGCTGTACCTGCAGAATCAGGGAGTGCCCTTCTACTACGTCGCCGAAACCCAGGACTTCCCGCGCTCTGGCACCAGCGCAGACTTCATGGCCTGGCTGGACAGGACCAGCGGCCAGCATTGGGACCCCCAGCGCACGCTGATCCTGGTGCAACAGCGTGAGAATGAACCGTTGATGCTCGGCTACCTGGGCAAGGATCATCAACTGGTGCGCACGCTGCCGACCAACGGTGAACGGCTGGCGAAAAGAAAAGCCGAGGGCAGTGTTGCTTTCATTCCTCAGGCTCTCGAGGACTGAAGCCCCCCTCGCCACGCCGGATAGCAACCGGCATGACGATAAAGACTCAGCGAGTGCGGATCAGAGATTGACCACGTTGACGAAACGCGGCGTGGCGCTGTCGTCGATGCGCAGGCTGGCGAAGTCGAACAGATTGCGATCCGCCAGTTGCGAAGGGATCACGTTCTGCAGGCCGCGGAAAATGCTCTCAGTACGCCCCGGGCTCTTGCGTTCCCACTCCTGGAGCATCTCCTTGACCACTTGACGCTGCAGGTTCTCCTGGGAACCACAGAGGTTGCAAGGAATGATCGGGAATTGCTTGAGATCGGAGTAGGCCTGAATGTCCTTCTCGCTGCAGTAGGCCAGCGGGCGGATCACCACATTGCGCCCGTCATCGGCCAGCAGCTTGGGCGGCATGGCCTTGAGCGAACCGTTGTAGAACATGTTGAGGAAGAAGGTCTCGACGATGTCGTCACGATGGTGACCGAGGGCCATCTTGGTGGCGCCGATCTCGTCGGCGAAGGTGTACAGGGTGCCACGACGCAGGCGCGAGCACAGCGAGCAGGTGGTCTTGCCTTCCGGGATCAGCTCCTTGACCACCGAGTAAGTGTCTTTCTCGACGATGTGGTACTCGATCCCCAATTCCTTGAGGTAGGCCGGCAGTACATGCTCGGGAAAACCGGGTTGCTTCTGGTCCATGTTCACCGCGACGATCTCGAACTTGATCGGCGCCACCTTCTGCAGGTGCAACAGCACGTCAAGCATGGTGTAGCTGTCCTTGCCGCCGGACAGGCAGACCATGACCTTGTCGCCCTCTTCGATCATGTTGAAATCGGCGACCGCTTCGCCCGCCAGTCGGCGAAGGCGTTTCTGCAGTTTGTTCTGGTTGACCGTAAGAGTGCCCATGGCGCTTGGAATCCGCGAGGTATGTGACGAAAAGCCGAATATTTTACGCAAAAACCCCGTCCCCTTGAAAGCGTCGAAACGTAGCGCCCCCCGGGGCCGCGCTGACAGACAGGACAGCGATTACCCTGGGGTTTTACAGCGCGATTTGCTCTAAAGGTGCGCACATCTGACGAAAACTCCTCCCTATACTGCGACATAAGGTCGCATGCATATATAGACCTATACTGACTGTGCCACTTGGCTGTAAGCGCTCCGTTGGGGGGCGATGGCAACAATGAAAGGAGTGACTGACCATGATTCATCATGTCGTAGGACTCTTCACCCACCCCGATCAGGAATGGCGAGAAATCCGTGGCGATGCAGAAGAAAGCATCAGCCACATGTACCTGACCCACACGCTGATTCTGGCGGCGATCCCCGCTATCTCGGCCTTTATCGGCACCACCCAGGTCGGCTGGGTCATTGGCAACCGCGCGCCGGTGATGCTGACCATGGAAAGCGCCCTGTGGATGACCATCATGTCGTACCTGGCCATGCTTGGCGGCGTGGCGGTGATGGGTGCTTTCATCCACTGGATGGCCCGGACCTATGACGCCAACCCGAGCCTGGCCCGCTGCGTCGCCTTTGCCACCTACACCGCGACACCGCTGTTCGTCGGCGGCCTGGCGGCGCTGTATCCGCATATGTGGCTGGGGATGATCGTCGGCACGGCGGCGATCTGCTACACGGTGTACCTGCTCTACGTCGGGCTACCGACCTTCATGAACATCCCATCGGACGAAGGATTCCTGTTTTCCAGCTCGGTCCTGGCGGTAGGACTGGTGGTGCTGGTAGCGATCATGGCCTTCACCGTGATTGTCTGGGGCCTGGGCGTCGGCCCCGTGTACACCAACTGACGCCGCACCAATAATAATCCTCCATCTGCCAACACAGGCCGCCGCAAGGCGGCCTTCTTAATGGGCGCTCCTGCGACCATTCGGCGCCTGGGCGATTCGGATTAGCCGCTCTTTGCGGCATACTCAGCCGCTCTGGAGAGCCGTTAAGCATGCCCGAGCAACTCAATACCCGCGTCGAAGACTGTTTCCTACTCGCTGAATCCTTTTTCAAACGTCCTTTCAAACGCCCGGTGGTCAGCCTCAAATTACGAGGCCAGAAAGCCGGCGTTGCCCACTTGCACGAAAACCTGCTGCGCTTCAATCCCCAGCTGTACCGGGAAAACAGCGAAGACTTTCTCAAGCAGACCGTGGCCCACGAAGTCGCGCACCTGATCGCTCATCAGTTGTTTGGCGAGCGCATTCAGCCCCACGGCGAGGAGTGGCAACTGATCATGCGCGGGGTGTATGAACTGCCGCCCAATCGTTGCCACACTTATGAAGTCAAACGCCGCAGCGTGACCCGCTACATCTACCGCTGCCCCTGCGCCGAAAGCGATTTTCCGTTTTCGGCGCAACGCCACAAGCTGGTGGCCCAGGGACGTCGCTACCTGTGCCGACGCTGTCGGCACACCCTGGTGTACAGCGGCGAAACCCGGGTCGAGTGATGGCATCAAGGCGCTTCGCCGGCAAGCCGACGCCTAGGCAATGACCTGGCTGCGTCGCAGTTCCTCGATACGTTCAGCGCTGTAGCCAAGCTCCGCCAGCACCTGATCGGAATGGGCGCCCAGCCTGGCGCCGATATGCCGCGGTTCGGGCAAACCGTCGGAGAATTTCAGCGGACATGCCATCTGGGTCTGGAGGCTACCGTCTTCCCGGGGGACCTGGCTCAGCAGTTGCCGAGCCTGCAATTGGGGGTGCTCCACCGCCTCGGCCAGGCTGAGCACTGGTTCGACACAAGCGTCGAGCCCGGCGAACAACTGGCACAGCTGGGCAAAGTCATGTTTCTCGAACTCGATCTGCAAGGCCTGCTTGAGGGCCCTTTGCTGCTCGGGCAACGGGGACAAACCCTGGGCCGCCAGTTCTGGCCGCCCCAGGGCCTGACACAGCTGCTGCATGAACACCGGCTCCAGGCTGCCCACCGATAGCCAACGACCATCCCGGCTGCGGTAGTAGTCGTAGAAGCTGCCACCATTGAGCACCTGCTGCTCCATTCCCGGCTCTACCCCGCAGGCCAGGTAACCGGCTCCGGCCATGGCGTTCAGGCTGAACACGCAATCGGTCATGCTGATATCCAGGTGCTGGCCCTGGCCGCTATGCTGCCGGGCGATCACTGCCGCCAGCAGGCCGATCACACCGTGCAGCGAGCCCCCGGCAATATCCGCCGCCTGGATGCCCAGAGGCAACGGCCCCTGGTCGCGGCGTCCGGTCTGGCTGGCGAGCCCGGCCAGGGCCAGGTAGTTGATATCGTGCCCGGCGCGGTCCTTGTAGGGTCCGGTCTGGCCATAACCGGTAATGGAGACGTAGATCAGCCGCGGGTTGATCGCCTTCAAGGCCTCGTACCCCAACCCCAGGCGCTCCATCACGCCCGGTCGAAACTGTTCGAGAACGATGTCGTGGTCCTGCAGCAGTTGCCGGATCACCTCCAGCGCCTCGGGCCGCTTGAGGTCCAGGGCCAGGCTGCGCTTGTTGCGGTTGAGATAGGCGTGACTGGCGGATACACCGTGGTCGTGGGGTGGCAGCACCCGTAGCAGGTCCATGCGGGTTGGCGACTCGATGCGCAGTACCTCGGCCCCCATGTCCGCCAGCAGCAGCGAGGCGAACGGCCCCGGCAACAGGGTGGAGAAATCCAGTACCTTGAGTGACGCCAACGGCCCTTGCATGTGCACTCTCCTCTTGATCGATTGCTTCAGAGTAGGCAGCCGCGAGCAGCGCAACAATTACCACAACGGTCAGCCGGACTGACCGTTGTGCTCAATCTCCAGGCAATAAAAAACCCGCCGTAGCGGGTTTCTTATATTCAGCAAGACTTACTTGATGCTCGGTGCCGGGCCTTCAGCCACACCCAGATCGTCGGTTTCACGGGTGTCGATGATCGCACGACCACCAGACGCCAGCTCGACCTGCAGTTTGTCTTCGTCCAGTTCCTTGACCCACTTGGCAACGACCAGGGTAGCCACGGCGTTGCCCACCAGGTTGGTCAGGGCACGGGCTTCGGACATGAAGCGGTCGATACCCAGAATCAGCGCCAGACCGGCCACCGGCAGGTGACCCACAGCCGACAGGGTGGCGGCCAGAACGATGAAGCCACTGCCAGTCACACCAGCAGCACCTTTGGAGGACAGCAGCAGCACCAGCAGCAGGGTGATCTGGTGAGTGATGTCCATGTGGGTGTCAGTTGCCTGGGCAATGAACACCGCCGCCATGGTCAGGTAGATCGAGGTGCCGTCCAGGTTGAAGGAGTAACCGGTAGGAATCACCAGGCCGACCACCGACTTCTTGGCACCCAGGCGCTCCATCTTGATCAGCATGCGTGGCAGGGCCGATTCCGAGGACGAGGTACCCAGCACGATCAGCAGCTCTTCGCGGATGTAGCGGATCAGCTTGATCACGCTGAAGCCGTGGGCGCGGCAGATGCCCCCCAGGATCACCAGCACGAATACCACGCAAGTGATGTAGAAGCAGATCATCAACTGGCCCAGTTGCACCAGGGAGCCGACGCCGTAGGCACCGATGGTGAAGGCCATGGCACCCAGCGCACCCAGGGGCGCCAGCTTCATGATCATGTTGATGATGTTGAACATCACGTGGGCGAAGCGGTCGATGAAGTCCAGCACCGGCTTGCCGTAGGCACCCAGGCGATGCAGGGCGAAACCGAAGATCACCGAGAACATCAGCACTTGCAGGATGTCGCCGTTGGCGAAGGCACCCACGATGGTCGACGGGATCACGTTGAGGATAAAGCCGACAATGCTCTGGTCATTGCCCGCAGTCACATAGGCTGCGACTTTTGAAGCATCCAGGGTCGAGGCGTCGATGTGCATGCCAGCACCCGGCTGCACCACATTGACCACGATCAGGCCGATCAGCAGGGCAATGGTGGAGACGATTTCGAAGTACAGCAGCGCGTAGCCGCCAGTCTTGCCCACCGATTTCATGTTCTGCATGCCGGCGATACCACTCACCACGGTGCAGAAAATGATCGGCGCAATGACCATCTTGATCAGTTTGATGAACCCATCACCCAGAGGCTTGAGGGCCACGCCGGTCTGAGGATAGAAGTGACCGAGCAGGATGCCGATGGCGATGGCAACGATCACCTGGAAATACAGGGATTTGTACAGTGGCTGACGAGTCGTCATTGCAAAGTTCCTCAAGAGCCCCGGCATACAGCTTCCGTCGATGCATGCGGTGCCTAAAGTGCGAACCCTCCTGCGCTGGAGGGATTTGTTGTGTCGAACTGCGTGCTGGCAGATCTTCCGGCTCTATCGCAAAGCCCGTGCCACCTTGTAAAAAAGCCCTACAGGCCTTTAGACATCAGGGGGACAGGCCGATCTTGGCTTCCACTGCACCCGGCGCCGCTGGCGGATTTCCGCCCATTCGCCGAGTCTCGTCCTACAATTTGGCGGATATCCGCCTTGCTCCCTCATAGGGGGCTGGCTAACATCCGCCACTCAATGGACGGACCAGCCTTCATGCGCGAACGCACCATCGCCAGCCACTTTGCCCGTGCCGCCTTAGGCGGTGCACGTCGTCGCGGCTACGATTACGGGCCGCTTCTGCAGCAGCTGGGCATCAGTCCAGAGCTGCTGAGCCAGCCCAAGGCACGCATCGCCCCCGAACAATTCACCAGTCTGCTGCAGCAACTGTGGCTGGCGTTGGACGACGAGTACCTGGGTTTCGGCAATGGCCCCAGCAAACGCGGAACCTTCGCCATGATGTGCCACGCGCTGATCCACTGCCGCACCTTGGAAAAAGCGCTCAATCGCGGCTTGTTGTTTTACAGCCTGTTTGCGCAAGCACCGCGCCTTCGTCTGACGCACGAAGGAGAAATGGCCCGCCTGAGCCTGGATGATTCTGAGTTATGGGACCCGGAGCACTTTCTTAGCGAAAGCCTGCTGGTGATCTGGCATCGCCTGGGCAGTTGGCTGATCGGCCAGCGCATACGCCTTGAACAAGCCTGCTTCAGCTACCCGAAACCCGAACACGGCGCAGAATACGATTTGCTGTTCCCCTGCCCACTGCTGTTCAGCCAGGAGCACAGCAGCCTGTTGTTCCACAGTCGCTACCTGGGCATGCCGCTGCTACAGGATGAACGTACCCTCAAGCACTTTCTTGAGCGCTCCCCCGCCGACCTGCTGTCACGCCCGGACCAGGGCGACAGCCTCAGCAGCCAGTTGCGGCGTCTGCTCAGCCGAGACCAGGAGCGCTGGCCCGACCTGGAAAGCGTTGCCCAGCACCTGCACGTCAGCCCGCAGACATTGCGTCGCCATTTGCGCGAAGAAGGTTCGAGCTTTCAGGCACTCAAGGATGAACTGCGCCGTGACATCGCCATCTACCACCTGGGGCGGGCTGACCTGTCATTGCAACAGATCGCCGAGCAATTGGGCTTTTCCGAACCCTCGGCCTTTCATCGGGCATTCAAGAAATGGACTGGCCTGACCCCTGGCGCCTATCGCGCCCGGGAGCAGTAGCCAAAGCGCCCTTTACAGGGCCGGGAAGTGAATCCTGAAGGCCGCACCGCCCAAGGCTGAATCCCCCAGGGTCAACTGCGCGCCATAACTCTCGATGATGTCCTTGACCACCGCCAGGCCTATGCCCTGCCCTGGGTGCTGGCGATCAAGACGCTCGCCACGCTGGAGAATCCGTGCTCGCTGATCGGGTGGCACACCAGGGCCATCGTCCTCCACACACAGCTCTGAGCCATCCAGAGTCTCGCGCACACTGATGCGTACCGAGCTCAGGCACAGGCGGTAGGCGTTCTCCAGCAGATTGCCAAGCAACTCCAGCAAGGCCCCGTGCTCGATCGGCACATAGCAGCGCTCGGGCAAATCGAAGGACACGCGCACCTGCTTGTCGCGATAGACCTTGTCCAGGGTGTCGCACAGGCTTTGCAGCACCGGCCGCAGACGTACCTGATGGCGCACCAGGCCACTCTTGCGCAGGCTGGCACGCTGCAACTGGTAGCTGATCTGCTGGCTCATGCGCTCGATCTGCGTCTGCAGGACCCAGGCCTGCTCCCGATCCTGAGGCCGTTGCGCCATGTCCTCGCTGACCCCTTGCAACACCGTCAACGGGGTTTTCAGGCTGTGGGCCAGGTCATCCAGGGAGTCCCGGTAGCGGCTACGCTGCTCGCGCTCGCTTTGCAGCAGGCGGTTCAAGGAGCCGGTCAGGCGCAACAGCTCCCGCGGATGCTCCTCACTGAGGCTTTGGCGGGTACCGCTCTCGATCTGGTCCAATTCCTGGCTCAAGCGTCGCAGGGCCTGCAAACCCCAGGTCAACCCCAGCCAGAGCAATGCCAGCAGCACCAGCAACGCCGCACCAAAGCCCAGATAGAGGTTTTCCCTGACCCCTTCCAGAGTCTGCTGGTACTCACGCACCGGTTGCAGTGCAACGATACTGAAAGCCGCGTTCTTGCCCCCCAACAACTTGATCTCGACGTCGTAGACGAAGAACTCCTGGCCATTGGCTTCACGGATTCTGGCGAACTCGTTACCGCGTCCGTCGTACCGCGGCCGGTAATTGATGTTCTCTTCCTGGGTGGCCCGGGAGCGCCAGACCAGATGCCCCTCTCGGTCATAGATGTAGCCCAGCAAGCGACTGTCGGCGAGATTGAAGCGCTCGTCCGGCAGTTGTGCAGGCATCTGCAGGCGGTTGTTTTCAATCCGCGCCGCCGAAATCAGGGTGGTGACGTCGGAAGCCAGGCGCTGCTCGATGGAGTCCTGCAGCGCCAGGCTGAAGGCCCCCTGCATGGCCGGCAGCAACGCCAGCATGAACAGCACCGCCAGGGTGGTCGCCGCCAGCATCAGCCGCAGCCGCAGCGATCGAATCATCGGCAGCGCTCGTTGAACAGATAGCCCAGGCCGCGCACCGTATCAATCGGCTTGAAGCCCGACGGCCCCTCCAGCTTGCGCCGCAGCCGCCCCACCAGCACCTCGATGACGTTCGGATCACGCTCGTCATCGTCCGGGTACAACTGCTCCATCAGCCGGTCCTTGGCCACCACCTGCTGGTGATGGCGCATCAGGTACTCGAGGATCCGGTATTCGTAGGCGGTCAGGGCCAGGGGTTGATCATCCATGGACGCCTGCTTGCGATTCAGGTCCAGCAGCAAAGGGCCGGCAATGATGGTGGACTGGGTAAAACCGCTGGAACGCCGCAGCAACGCATTGAGCCGTGCATCCAGCTCTTCGAACTGAAACGGCTTGACCACATAGTCGTCGGCACCGGCGGCCAGGCCTTCGACCTTGTCCTGCCAATTGCCGCGGGCGGTGAGGATGAGGATCGGAAACGTCTTGCCACGGGCACGTAACTGACGGATCAGATCCAGTCCGCCCATGCCAGGCAACCCCAGGTCGATCACCGCCAGGTCGTGATTGAACTGCTCGGTCTGGTACAACGCCTCCTCGGCGTTCGCCACAGACTCGACCACATGGCCACTGTCGGTGAGGCGGGTTTGCAGGTGATGGCGCAACAGCGCCTCATCTTCGACGACCAGCAACTTCATAACGCTCTCCCAGGCAAAATTCGACATCTCCAAGGGCGCCCCTGCGCCCTGACGATCAATGCGCCAGCGCCGGACCGTGCCCAAGGCACAGTCCGGCGCGGTTCAGGCCAGGCCGCTTATCAGAAAGCGTAGTTGGCCGACAGATAAGTCTGGGCACTGCTGGTAAGGCTCAAGGAACCTTGCTTGCTGCCGCCCCGCTCGCTCATCTCGGTCCCGGCATTGCTGCGCAGGTAACGGTAGCCGAGCTCCACCGAGGTATTTTGTGAAACCTGCTGCAGGACACCCGCCTGCACTCCCACCGCGTAACCGATGTCGCTATCGCGGCTGAAGCCCGGGGATTCCTGGGTCAGCTTGGTCAAGCCGGCGGTAGCACCGCCAAACAGCTTGGTGCTACTGGTCACCGGCAGGAACATATCGTAACTGCCCAGCAGATTTTGCTGACGCAGTTTAATGCCATTGTGAGAGCCGGAAACGTAATCGTAAGTGGCGTAGTAACGGCCCTGGTCATTCTGTTGACCGAAACGCACACCCCAGGTGTTGTCCTTGCCGATCACACCATCGGCGTTCGGATGCCCGAGATTGCTGTTGAGCTGGCTGGATTTTTTAACCTTGTCGCTGGTCTGGCCATAGGTCAGGCTGGCGAAGTTACTGTCAGCGGCTTGGACGGCGGCGCTGGCGCCGAGAACGGTAAAGGCCAGGATCAGTTTTTTCAATGAAGTCATAGGAAGTTTCCTTTGCGCTATTGGCTTTTTGGGTACGGGGCTAGAGTAAACAGCCCGCCCTGAACTCCCCCTGAACACACTCTTAACCTCGCCTGAACCAGATCCATCTAGCTGTCTTGAGGCATTTCAACCTGCACAACGCTCTCGCCCAGCTTTCTGAGTCCCCTCTCTGCACCACACACCGCTACCCTCGAACTCTTCAACCCGGCAAACTAGCGGCCATGAATGCACTCCCCCCTCTCCCCGCTTGCTGTACCTCTCTGGATGCCTCCTGGCCCCTGCCGGAGGCCTTGCCCCATACCCTTTGGCTGAGCACTCGGTTCGATCCCGGGCAATTGGCTGCGGATGATTTCCAGCGCAGCGGCATTGAAGCACCGCCCAGCATCCAGCGCTCGGTGGCCAAGCGCCAGGCCGAGTTCCTGGCCGGACGCCTGTGTGCCCGGGCCGCCCTGTGGCAACTGCAGAATGTGGATTGGGTTCCTCCGATCGGCGCCGACCGGGCGCCGATCTGGCCCGAGCATATCTGCGGTTCCATTACCCACGGCACCGGCCGCGCCGCCGCCATCGTCGCCGACAAACAGCACTGGCGAGCCTTGGGAATAGACCTGGAAAAGCTGCTGAGCAATGAGCGCGCGGCCAATCTGGCTGAGCAGATCCTCACGCCGGCGGAACTGCAACGTCGGGACCTGTTGCCCCCTGCGTTGCACGCCCTGGCGGTGACCCTGACCTTCTCGATCAAGGAAAGCCTGTACAAGACCCTGTATCCATTGGTGCACAAAAACTTCTACTTCGAACACGCCGAAGTACTGGAGTGGTCTATAGAGGGCCAGGTCCGAGTGCGCCTACTGACGGACCTGAGCGATGAATGGCACCACGGCAGTGAGCTACAGGGGCAGTTCGTGGTCGAGGACAACCAGTTGCTCAGTCTGATCGCCATCAAGGCCGCCCCGCCGACAATCCTCAGCGGGGCTCCTGCTGCCGGGGCCAGCTGAGGCTGAAGCAGGCCCCCCCGAGGCTCTTGCTCTGGCTGATCAGGGCACGGCCGTCGTGCCAGTGGATGATTCGCCGCACGATCGACAGCCCCAACCCATGACCGCCAGAAGCCCGGGTGCGACTGTCATCCAGCCGCAGAAAAGGCGTGAAGATCTTTTCCCAGGCACTTTCCGGCACGCCGGGACCGTCATCCTCCACATCCACCCGACAGCGCAACTGGCCCACCTGATAACTGACAGTGACCTGGGATTCCGCATGGCGCATGGCATTGCTCACCAGATTCTGCAGCGCCCGGTGCAGATAGCGCGGCTCGGCCTCGACCCAGGCCCCGTCGCACTCGGCGTCGGACAGGCACAGCCCACGCTGGACCTTGAGGTTGGCCCGCAAGGGTGCCAGTTCGCTGATCACTTGGTTAATCAGGGCATCCAGGTCGATACGCTGGAAGTTCAAGGCCGGCGAGCCCTGTTCCAGGCGGGCATAGGTGAGCATCTCGTCCACCAGACGATCCAGGTCCTGAATATCGTGATCCATACCATCCAGGTACTTCTGTCGCGCCTGATCGGTACTTGCCGAAGCAATCATCTCCAGACCAAAACGCAACCGAGCCACTGGTGTACGCAACTCATGAGAGACCGCCCGCACCAGTTCGCGCTGGATCGCCAACAAGCGTTGCAAATGCTCGGCCATGCCGTTGAATGCAGCCGCCAGGCGCCCCACCGAATCCACACCACGAGCCGGCACGCGAGTTTCCAGGCTGCCCTTGGCAATTTTCGTGGCTGCCGATTCCAGGCCGCTGAGACGTCGCTCCAGTTGGCGTACCAATAAATAGACGATCAGGCCGATCAAGCTCAGGCCGAGCACGGCAATCAGCACCAGCCATTGCGGCGGATAAGGGTTCATCTGATACAGAGGGCCGATTTCCAGCACCCAGGGCGTCCCCACCAACCCCGCAAATACCCGGATCGAATCACCGCCCTTGCCCAGGGCCATCACCGTATCGCCCTCGGCCACCCGTCGGCGCTGGTCCTCATCCATATCGGCGGCATCCAGGGTGGACAGGTGCATATCGAAACCAAACCCCTTGGCCTTCTTCAATGCCGCCAGGCGCTCAGGCTGCTCCGCCACCGGATACCGTACCAACTCGTCCGCCAGCAGATAGATGGTTGCCCGGGCCAGTTGCTCGCTGATCTGTTGCACTTCGGCACTGAGCAGCAACTGCTCCTTCTCGCTGACCAGGCGATAGACCCGGGCGGCAAAGGGCCCGATCTGCTCCACCAGCGCCTGCCCGCGCAGCACCCGGCCACGCTGGCTGCTGTCCAGGTCGGTCTGGTTGAAGGTCTTCAGGCTCAGGGGAATCCCCAACAGCCGCTCCCACACGGCCAGGGCACGGCGACGCTCGATCTCGCTCATGGGCTTGAGGTTATCCGCCATCAGCGAGAAGGTGCCGTGGGCCAGTCGTTCGCGGTACTGCTCGCTGCGCACCTCGTTGAGCAGGTGCAGAGCCAGCACCCCCAGCAGCGCCACCAGGATCAGCGCGGCGCACATGCCGCCATAGATCCGCAGGAAGATGGAGTTCACGAGGGCAAGTCGGCAGCGGCTTCAGGAACGAACAGATAGCCCTTGCTGCGAATGGTCTTGATCAGTCGCGGGTGCTCCGGGTCGTCGCCGATCTTGGGCCGGATGCGCGAGATGCGCACATCGATGGAACGGTCCTGGCCGTCATAACCTATGCCGCGCAGAGCGGTGAAGATCTCCTCACGGGACAGTATCCGCCCCGCATTCACCACCAGCAGCCACAACAGATCGAACTCGGCGCTGGTCAGCTCGATGCCGACATCGCTCAGCCAGGCTTCACGCAGGGCGTTGTCCACCACCAGAGGACCAAATTGCAGGCGCCGGGTTTTCTCCTGGGCAGGCTCCGCTGCTTCGCTGCGCCGCAGCAAGGCCTGGATCCGCGCCAGCAACAACCGTGGGCGTACCGGCTTGCAGACGTAGTCATCGGCCCCCAGGTCCAGGCCCATGACCTGATCCATGTCATCGGTACGGGCGGTGAGCATGAGGATTGGCCCGTCATAGCGAGCCCGAACCTTGCGACAGATACTCAGGCCGTCTTCGCCGGGCAGCATCAGGTCGAGTATCACCAGGTCCGGCTGCTCGGCAATGATCCTGGCGGCAGCCCGGGCGCCGTTGCCCTCGATGGCCACCTGCAGGCCGTTACTCTCGAGATATTCACGGGTCAACTCAGCCAGACGCTGGTCATCCTCGACAATCAGTACCTGCCAGGCTTCTTGCTCCACGCTCGACCTCTTTTTTATTGCCAGCATTCACTGGAAAGAAAGCACCCGTCTTTTTGTCATGAAAAAGACGGATAACCGGCCATGGAAAACGTCGCCAGCAACTCATGGACCGCGACGGATTGTAGCAACCGGGATCGGCCCACATACAAGCGACTAAAACGACTCGGTCAGGGGGATTTTTTGTGATAGGGTTCGCGCCCGCAAAAATCCGCCCAAGGCAATTTCAGGCGGTAAAAAACAGTGACAAATGGTTCCATGCACTAGGACTGCGGCCTGCGCGAGTTTTACCCAGCCCATACACAATTTACGCACAACCTTATCCACAGGCAGCACGTTGCAATCAGCCCCCAAAACGCATTATCTTGTAGCCCGCCGGCCAAAAACACCTATATCTAGGGTTTTACCCAAAAAACCAAACACACTTCAGACAAGAAACTCAAGCCCTTTTCTTGCCCCGTTTGGTGGAACCAATCGCTGTTTCAGAAGACCAAGACCGCGCGTGCGGATGGCATCGTTTTCCACCCTGTCCAGGAGAAAGCGGTACGGGTGTTGCAGCAACAAGACTGTCACCCACCAGGAATAAGGTGCCGAGCCCAGGCTCGACACCATGACTTCGGCATGGAAGCGGCGCCAATAGCCCCCTTCCTGAACTGTCCCGAAGTCGTTATGCCCGGCCTCTGCCGGCTGTAGTGCTTCAGGACGGAACGGTGGGCACCTCATTGGTGCCCAAACAAACATAGAGAACGTGGAGACACCCATGCAAACCGACACAACTCGCGAGAACCCGCAGGCCAATGCGCCGCAGGCCGCCGATTCCAACCTGGATCTGTCTGCTACCGCCCCTGGCCAATTGCGCGTGATCAAGCGAAACGGCACTGTCGTTGCTTACACCGATGACAAGATCACCGTCGCTATCACCAAAGCGTTCCTCGCAGTTGAAGGCGGCACTGCCGCTGCCTCGTCGCGAATCCACGACACCGTGGCGCGCCTGACCGAACAGGTCACCGCGACCTTCAAGCGTCGCATGCCTTCGGGCGGCACCATCCACATCGAAGAGATCCAGGACCAGGTCGAACTGGCCCTGATGCGCGCCGGCGAGCAGAAAGTTGCCCGCGACTACGTGATCTACCGTGACTCCCGCGCCAAGGAGCGTGCCACTCGCTCCAGCGGCGAAGAGACGGTACAAGCCCACCCTTCGATCCGCATCACCCGCGCCGATGGCAGCTTCGCTCCTCTGGACATGGGCCGCCTGAACACCATCGTCAGCGAAGCCTGCGAAGGCCTGGAAGAAGTCGATGGCGACCTGATCCAGCGCGAAACCCTGAAGAACCTCTACGACGGCGTGGCCCTGAAAGACGTCAACACCGCCCTGGTGATGACCGCCCGCACCCTGGTAGAGCGCGAGCCGAACTACTCGTTCGTCACCGCCCGCCTGCTGATGGACACCCTGCGCGCCGAAGGCCTGGGTTTCCTCGAGGTCGCCGAGAGCGCCACCCATCACGAAATGGCCGACCTGTACGCCAAGGCACTGCCAGCCTATGTCGCCAAGGGTATCGAGTTCGAATTGCTGAACCCGGTGCTGGCTGAGTTCGACCTGGAGAAACTCGGCAAGGCGATCAACCACGAACGCGACCAGCAGTTCACCTACCTGGGCCTGCAAACCCTGTACGACCGTTACTTCATCCACAAGGATGGCGTGCGTTTCGAACTGCCGCAGATCTTCTTCATGCGCGTGGCCATGGGCCTGGCAATCGAAGAGAAGCAACGCGAAGACCGTGCCATCGAGTTCTACAACCTGCTGTCGTCCTTCGACTACATGGCCTCGACCCCGACCCTGTTCAACGCCGGTACCCTGCGTCCACAGCTGTCGAGCTGCTACCTGACCACCGTCCCGGACGACCTGTCGGGCATCTACGGCGCCATCCACGACAACGCCATGCTGTCGAAATTCGCCGGCGGCCTGGGCAACGACTGGACTCCGGTACGTGCACTGGGCTCCTACATCAAGGGCACCAACGGCAAGTCCCAGGGCGTCGTCCCCTTCCTGAAAGTGGTCAACGACACCGCAGTAGCCGTGAACCAGGGTGGCAAGCGCAAGGGCGCTGTCTGTGCCTACCTGGAAACCTGGCACATGGACATCGAAGAGTTCATCGAGCTGCGTAAGAACACCGGTGATGATCGTCGTCGTACCCACGACATGAACACCGCCAACTGGATCCCGGACCTGTTCATGAAGCGCGTCTTCGATGACGGCAAGTGGACCCTGTTCTCGCCGTCCGAAGTACCGGACCTGCACGACCTGACCGGCAAGGCCTTCGAAGAGCGCTACGAGTACTACGAAGCCCTGACCGAGTACCCTGGCAAGATCAAGCTGTTCAAGACCATCCAGGCCAAAGACCTGTGGCGCAAGATGCTCTCCATGCTGTTTGAAACCGGCCACCCATGGCTGACTTTCAAAGACCCGTGCAACCTGCGCAGCCCGCAGCAGCACGTGGGCGTGGTCCACAGCTCGAACCTGTGCACCGAGATCACCCTGAACACCAACAAGGACGAGATCGCCGTCTGCAACCTGGGCTCGATCAACCTGCCGAACCACATCGTCAACGGCAAGCTGGACACCGCCAAGCTGGAACGCACCGTGAACACCGCCGTGCGCATGCTCGATAACGTGATCGACATCAACTACTACTCGGTGCCGCAAGCGAAGAACTCCAACTTCAAGCACCGTCCAGTGGGACTGGGCATCATGGGCTTCCAGGACGCTTTGTACCTGCAGCACATCGCCTACGGTTCCGACGCTGCGGTCGAGTTCGCCGACAAGTCCATGGAAGCGGTCAGCTACTACGCGATCCAGGCTTCCTGCGACCTGGCCGACGAGCGCGGCGCCTACGAGACGTTCCAGGGCTCGCTGTGGTCCAAAGGCATCCTGCCGCTGGACTCGCAACAGATCCTGATCGAGGCTCGCGGCCAGAAGTACATCGATGTGGACCTCAACGAAACCCTGGACTGGGCACCGGTTCGTGCCCGCGTGCAGAAAGGCATTCGTAACTCCAACATCATGGCCATCGCACCGACCGCGACCATCGCCAACATCACCGGCGTATCGCAGTCGATCGAACCGACCTACCAGAACCTCTACGTGAAATCGAACCTGTCGGGCGAATTCACCGTGATCAACCCGTACCTGGTTCGCGACCTCAAGGCTCGCGGTCTGTGGGACTCGGTGATGATCAACGACCTGAAGTACTACGACGGTTCGGTGCAACAGATCGAGCGCATCCCGCAAGAACTCAAAGAGCTCTACGCGACCGCCTTCGAAGTGGAAACCAAGTGGATCGTCGACGCTGCCAGCCGTCGCCAGAAGTGGATCGACCAGGCTCAGTCGCTGAACCTGTACATCGCCGGCGCCTCGGGCAAGAAGCTGGACGTGACCTACCGCATGGCTTGGTACCGTGGCCTGAAAACCACTTACTACCTCCGTGCCCTGGCCGCTACCAGCACCGAGAAGTCGACCATCAACACCGGCAAGCTGAACGCTGTCTCCAGCGGCGGCAACCACGGTGACGACTCGGTCCTCGCAGCGCCTGCCGGCCCTGCTCCAGTGCCGAAGGCTTGCGCCATCGACGAGCCGGATTGCGAAGCTTGCCAATAAGCTGAGCTGACAGGCGCCCATGGCGCCTGTGCCAACCCCCGATAGGCCTGCGGCTTATCGGGGGTTTTCTTTTGCCCGCAACAAAGCTGTAGAAGCCGGCTTAGCAATGAACAAGCCTCCCCATCCAAGCATGCGCAAGCCTCAAGGACGCATTCACTGGCAAGCCAGCCCCGACAACAAGCCAGCCACCTGCGATACAAGCTTGCACGCCTGCAATGCCACCCCCACCAGCGCACGCCTACGAACCCACCACCAATAAAGGAACTGGATGGCAGCAAACAGGCATGAAAAAGCCCCTCATCGAGGGGCTTTTTGTGTAGCGCTCAAGCGAACCGGTATCAGGTCATCTGGATGATGGTCTGCATGATGGTGCTCTGAGTGGAGATGGTCTTGGCGTTCGCCTGATAGTTGCTCTGCGCCTTGATCAGGTTCACCAGCTCGTTGGTCAGGTTGACGTTGGACTCTTCCAGGGAGTTGGATTGGATCGCTCCCAGGGTGCCGGTCTTCGGTGCGTCATAACCTGGAATACCGGACGAGTAGGTCTCTTTCCACTGAGTGCCGCCTACCGGCTGCAGACCTTGCTCGTTGGTGAAGCTGGCCAGGGAGATCTGACCGATCGCCTTGGTCTGCTCGTTGCTGAAGTTGGCCAGCATCACACCGGTGCCATCGATGGTCAGGCTGCTGATCTGGCCAGTGGAATAGCCGTTCTGCGCGATGATCGAGCGAGTGCTTTCGCCGAACACCGAACCGGTTTTGGTCATGTCGATGCTGACACCGTTCGCCGCAGGCTTGGCGCCGTTAGGGGCGAATACGCCATTGGTGACGGTACCCGGAGTCCAGGCGGCAGCCGACATGACAATTTTGTTGCCGGCTATGGTGTACGGCGTAGTCCCTGGCGCAGCTGGCGGGGTAATGGTGCTGAGCTTGCCCGACGAGTCGAACGTCATGGTGATCGGCGACTGGTTGGCCATGGTGAATGCAGTACCGTCCGGGTTGCGACCATCAATCAGCGTGTAGGTTTGCCACTCATTGGGGTTCGGCGTCTTGATCATGTACTGATCCATGACGTGCTTGTTGCCCTGAGAGTCATACACCGGGGTACTGAACGACTTGGTGTAGGTGGTGTTGTCGGTCGGATTGAACACATAGGCCGGAGCGGTCGAGGCCACATTGATCGGAGTCGAATCGGAGTTCAGGTTGATCGTCGAGGAGATCGAGTCGGTTGGCTTGGGCGCCAGGTTCGAGGTATCGATCCGCAGGTCGGTCAGTACACCGTTGATGATCTTGCCGTTGGCATCTACGGCATAACCTTGCAGGCGCGCAGTGCCATCACTGTTGGTGATGAAGCCTTCCTTGTCGGTCTTGAAGGTACCGGCACGGGTGTAGGTCAGCGAGCCATTGGTGCTGAGCACGAAGAAGCCCTGCCCCTGAATGCCCATGTCCAGCACGTTGCCGGTGTTGTTGATGTCACCGTTAGTGAACTGCTGAGAAACGTTGGACAGGCGTACGCCGTTACCAATCACCTGAGTACCGCTGCCCAGCTTGGTGGCCGAGTAAACGTCGGAGAATTCGGCGCGGGAAGACTTGAAACCGGTGGTTGCGACGTTGGCGATGTTGTTACCGGTGACGTCCAGCTGTTTGTTGGCAGCGTAGAGACCGCTAAGGCCGATATTGAAAGACATATTCCACTCCTTGTGCCGGTTAGTCGGCTCTAGATACCAATGGTTTGTACTTTGGACAGGGCAATCGGGCTGCTCATTCCTGCCAGGTTCAGCATCAACTCTCCGCCGGTCTGGCTGATAGTGACGCTGTTGACCGTCGCCGGCAGGTAGGTGATCAGGTCAGTGCCCTTGCCATCAATGGTGGTGCTGGCCTTGAAGGTGTAGTTACCCGGGGCCGCCTTGGTGCCATCGGTCATGGTGCCATCCCAGACAAAACTGGCGTTGCCGGCCTTCTGGCTGCCCATGTCGATGGTCTTGACGGTGTTGCCATCCTTGTCGGTGATGGTCACCTTGACCGAGCTGACGCTGGACGGAACGGTCACCGAACCGGTCATGCTCTTGCTGGTGTCAACCTGTGTGGTGCCGGACTGGACGATCACCGAGCGACCTACCAGGGACGAAGCCTGCAGAGCCTGAGACGACTTGTAATTGCCAGTGATGGAGTTCACCGAGGTATTGAGGGTCGTAATCCCTTCCAGGGTGGAGAACTGCGCCAACTGGGCAACGAACGCACTGTTGTCCTGTGGATCCAGCGGGTTCTGGTTGTTCAGCTGGGTCACCAGCAACTTGAGGAACGCGTCCTTGCCCAGGGCCTGCTTGCCGGTGGCGCTGTTCGTCGCTGCCGCCAGGCCGTCGGCGCTGGTGGTGTTCGCGGTCTTCTTCGACGAGTTGGCCAGCACATCCTTGAGGGACGGACCGCTGGTGGTATCAGTAACGCTCATTGGCTTCGCCCCTTATCACTGACCCAGGGTCAGGACCTTCTGCATCATGGTTTTGGCGGTATTCATCATTTCAGCGTTGGTCTGGAACGAGCGACTGGCGGAAATCATGTCGGCCATTTCTTCCACCACGTTGACATTGGGGTAGAAGACGTAGCCCTTGGCATCTGCAGCCGGATGATTCGGTTCGTAGCGAGCTTCCAGATTGCTCTGGTCTTCCACCACGCCCAGCACCTGAACACCTTGGCCTGCAGCATCCTGGTTCTGGAACAGCGAATCGCTGCCACCGCTCTGGGCGCCCTGGAACATGGTGGCAAACACCGGATGACGAGCGCGGTAAGTCTGGTCGATGCTCGACGACACGCTCTCGGCGTTGGCGATGTTACTGGCGACGGTGTTCAGACGAGTGGTCTGAGCGCTCATGCCACTACCGGCAATATTGAAAACACTGGCAAGGGACATGGATTACTCTCCGCGCAGGGCTGCAACCAGCCCTTTGAATTTGCTGTTGAGCAGCGTGAAGCTGGCTTGGAAGTCCACCGAGTTCTGTGCGTAGCTCGACTGCTCCAACTGGGCATCCACGGTGTTCTGGTCGATCGAGGGTTGCATCGGCGTGCGATACAGCAGCGATTCGGCGCCACTGCTCAGGCCCTGGGCTTCGATATGCCGGGTGTTGGTCATGTTCAACGCGAAGGTGCCGCTCTTGACCTTTTCGTTCTGCTCGGCGAGCACAGCGGAGAAATCCAGATCCCGAGCCTTGTAGTTCGGGGTGTCGGCGTTGGCGATGTTGTTGGCCAGCACTTCGGCACGCTTGGCGCGAAAGCCAAGAGCTTGTTCGTGAATACCGAGCGCTTTATCGAAGCTGATGCTCATGTCGGAAACCTTTGGGTGACCTGATTTTTCGTAACCTTGACTTAGCAAGCTACGTGCCAAGTCAAAGACCCCCCATAAATCAAGGGTTCTACGGCAGCGGCAAGGCGGCAATGCCAGAAAAGCGGCAATGGATTTCCGCGAAACGCCGGCAAAGCGGCAATCGACCTGCCGCTTTTCGCCCGGCCACCCGATAAAATGGCACCCACAAAAAAAGGAGGCCCTGAGGCCTCCTTTTCTATTGCTGCAACCGCCCATCATTTCGCCTGGTAGATGATTCCAGGGCTGCATTGCACCATCTGATAATGATCCGGCAGACCATTGAGCGCTTCGGAAGCGCCCAGGAACAGGTAACCACCAGGCTTCAGCGTGCTGTGAATGCGCATCAGGATGTCCTTCTTGACCTCAGCCGAGAAGTAGATCAGCACATTGCGACAGAACACGATGTCGAACTTGCCAAGGCTGGCGTAACTGTCCAGCAGGTTGAACGAGCGAAACTCCACCCGGCTCTTGATCGGTGCCTTGACCACCCAGCGCCCCGGCCCTTTAGGGTCGAAGTAGCGCTGCAGGCGCTCGGCCGACAAACCACGGCCGATGGCCAAGCTGTCGTATTCGCCGGTCTTGCAGTTATTGAGCATGGTCCCGGACAGATCGGTAGCAACAATCTGCACCCCCATCTTCAACTGGCCCATGTTGCTGCGCTCGAACTCATCGATGGACATCGACAAGGAATAGGGCTCCTGCCCCGACGAGCATGCCGCCGACCAGATCCGCAAGCGCTGATTGGGGCTGGCCTTGATGGCTTCGGGAAGCACCTTGTTCTTCAATACTTCGAAGGGATAGGTGTCACGAAACCACAAGGTTTCGTTGGTCGTCATCGCATCCACCACCATCTCGCGCAATCCGCTGCGCGGCTGGGTCTGAATCCGCTGAACCAGCTCACCCAAGGTTTTGATGCCTTGCTGTTCCATCAGTTTGTTGAGACGGCTCGAGACAAGATATTGCTTGTTTTCCCCGAGCAAAATACCACAGGCTTTTTCCAGGAAGACCCGGAACTGTTCAAAATCCAAATTACCCGTAGACAATGCTGCCGCCTCTTAAATCTTATGTTCGCCGGGGGCTGATGCCCTCAGCTGTGGTCTGCTGCTTTGATCCGGTCTACTACCCGGGATGCCAGGTCGTCAGGACGGAACTTGGCAAGGAAGTCATCGGCACCGACCTTCTTCACCATCGCCTGATTGAACACCCCTGACAACGAAGTATGCAGGATGATATGCAGCTTTTGCATGCGTGGATCGCTACGTATCTCGGCCGTGAGGGTGTAACCGTCCATTTCGGGCATCTCGATGTCGGAAATCATCATGAGGAATTCCTCTTCCGGCTTCTTGCCCTCATCCACCAGCTTGCGCAGGTAATCCAGCGCCTGCCGGCCATCGTTCAGCGCCACCACCTCGACACCCACAGTCTGCAGGCAGCGAGTAACCTGCTTGCGCGCCACTGACGAGTCGTCAACGGTCAACACCCGCAAGGAAACAGCCTTGTGCTGAGTCTCGACGTCAACCACGCCCACCGAAATAGACTCGGAGGTGGGGGCGACTTCCGCCAGAACCTTTTCAACGTCGATGATCTCGACCAACTGGTTGTCCACCCGAGTCACCGCCGTCAGGTAGTGATCACGCCCCGTGCCCTTGGGCGGCGGATGGATCTCTTCCCAGTTCATATTGACGATACGCTCCACCGAGCGCACCAAAAACCCCTGAGTCTTGGTGTTGTACTCAGTGATAATGACGAACGGATTGCTCTGATCCTGCAACCCCCCCGAACCTGTGGCCATTGCCAGATCCAGGATCGGAATGGTCGCCCCTCGAATATTCGCGACACCGCACACCACAGGGTTGGATTTGGGCATCAGGGTCAACTTGGGGCATTGCAGCACCTCGCGAACCTTGAATACGTTGATCCCGTAGAGTTGCTCACCGTCCAGACGGAACAGCAGCAACTCCAGGCGATTCTGCCCAACCAATTGCGTGCGCTGGTTTACCGAATCCATTACACCAGCCATGCCCAGACTCCCCAAAGCTTTAAGATCCGACGCACGCTCATCACTAAACGGCACGGCGCTTGCTTTTTAACTGTTATGAACGCCAAAACGACATTTTTCCGACGCCTGACATCCCCCTACCGCGCATTGCTCTGCGGGATGTCGGCGCTATGTATCCTAAACCCTGGCGGCCCTGCCGTTGCTGATTCGGTCACCCTGCCTGATCTACTTATCGGCGTCACTCAAGGGTTTCTTGAATTCACGGTAGAAGACTACCTGGCTACCAGTCAAACGGAAGGACGCTACGAAATCCAAGTCAACCAGCTGGATCCGCGTATGCGCATGCCTGCTTGCGACAAGGAATTGACAGCGAGCCTGGAAAGTCCAGCACAGCCACTGGGGCGGGTAACGGTCAAGGTCCGCTGCGAGGGAGGCTCACCCTGGACGGTGTTCGTGCCAGCCCAGGTCAAACTGTTTCGCGAAGTGGTCACCACTTCGCGCCCACTCAAACGCACCGGGATCATCGAGCCAGAAGACGTGGTATTGCGCGAGAGAGATATCAGCCTGAACAATCAGGGCTACCTGACTTCCGTGGACCAGGCCATTGGTCAGAAACTTGTCCGACCAATGGTCGCCGACCAGCTTGTTACTCTGGGTCACCTGGAACAGGCTGAAGTAGTACGCAAGGGCGATCAGGTAGTGATTTCGGCACGTAGCGGCACCCTGAACGTGCGGATGCCGGGGGAGGCACTGTCCAACGGCGGCCTGAGCGAGCAGATCAGGGTCAAGAACCTGAACTCGCAACGAGTGATCAAGGCTCGCGTCACCGCGCCGGGGCAGGTGGAAGTGGCCATGTAGATAACTGGCGCTCGACTCGCTCGTTCCCTAAACTGTGGCCGATAAAGGGTCGCAGATACCTGCGCTGGCTCGTCGACAATCGAGCCTAAAGTTTTTCAGGGTATGGCCGAAAACATGGCAAGCGTCCAAATACCCAGAGGTTTTCTTCATCATGGTCATCGACTTCAGCCGTTTAAACAGCTCCCCCTCACTGACAGGCAGTACGCGTACCAGCGCCAGCAAGGAAACCGGTGATGCCGGCAAATCCGCTGCGCTGACGACTGCAGCCGAGACCAGCAAAAGCGGGGAATCGGTACACCTCAGCAATGAGGCTCAACAGTTGCAGAAAATCACCGACAAGCTGCGCGATCAGCCTGCTGTCGACAAGGCCCGGGTGGCCGAGTTGAAGCAAGCCATTGCCGATGGCAGCTATAAGGTCGACAGCAACCGTGTAGCCAGCAAACTGCTCAACTTCGAAGCCCAGCGCTAGCCACAGGCTTGCGCCAGGCTTTTGGACGCTTAATCCCCAAGGCCAGCCATGCACGACATCAATCTACTGCAACTGATCAATGACGACCTTGCTCCAGCTCAACAACTGCTGGAGCTGCTCAGAGCCGAATCCATTGCCCTGCACGGCCGCGACATGCCGCTGCTGGAGGATATCCTGGCGCAGAAGCAGGCCCTGGTCATATTGCTGGAACAGCATGGCCGTAAGCGCACAGAGATCCTTGCCAGCCTGAACCTGCCGAGCAATCGTGCAGGCCTCGAACAACTGGCCAGTCACTCCAGCCTGGGCGATCAACTGCTCGAGCAGGGCAACCTGCTGACCCAGTTGCTCGCCGACTGCCAGGCCACCAACGAACTCAACGGCCGCTCGATCCAGATTCAACAGGCCACCACCGCCAACCAGCTGAAAATCCTCAACGGCGGCGAACCCCCAGCTCTTTATGACGCCCGCGGCTCTACCTCTATGCTTGCGAAGCCCCGCCCACTCAGTCAGGCTTAAGCCCCAAAAATGAGCGCGCGCTATCAAGCCGTGAAACATGCTGGCAAAATGCCAGACCCTGCGTGTAGTTGTATTTTGTCTGGAGATTGATGAACCGTGTTCAACGCCTCAAACGCGGAAGATGCTCCGCAGCCACCTAAGGTGTTCACCACTGCGTTGGAAATTTCCTCCAACCTGCGGCTGCTGCAAGAGAGCCACGACCCGCTGATCATCACTTTCCATGAGCGCAGCCAGCGCTTCCAGAGCTATCTGGTGGAAGTGGACCGCGATAGCAACATGATTGCCCTCGATGAAATGATCCCCCGCGACGGTGAGCGATTCATGCTGGCGGGCGAGCCATTTCGTGTTGAAGGATTTCATGAAGGCGTGCGCATCGCCTGGGAAAGCAACGGCCTGCCGACCCTCGACGAGTCCAATGGCGGTCGCTGCTACCGGGCCACCCTGCCGGACGAAGTGGTTTACCACCAGCGCCGCAACGCCTTCCGCGCTGCACTCAAGCTGGCGCAACTGGTCGACATCGAACTCAGCGGCGAAAAACTCAAGTCCCCTCTGACCGGCAAGCTGCTGGATATTTCCGCTACCGGCTGCAAGTTGCGCTTCGACGGCGATATCTCTTCGCGCCTGCAACTGGGCCAGGTGTACGAGCGCTTTATTGCCGCCCTGCCCTTCGGCAGCATGACCGCCCCGGTCGAACTGCGTTACCTGCATCACGAGGAACGTATCGACACCACCTTTGCCGGCGTACGCTTTCACAACATGAGCGGCCTGGTGCAGCGTCAGGTAGAGCGCTTCGTCTATCAGTTACAGCGTGAAGCGCGGCGCTTCGACAAAGACGATCTCTGAGCCCCACGCTCCAATGAAAACGGGCAGTGCCTTGCGGCAACTGCCCGTTTCTCGTTTCTAGGGCCGAGCCCCGCTTAAATGATCCCGAGCGCATTCATCGGGCGGCGCCTCATCCGGCGCTTGCGGCGTCTCAGGCTCCGCGGCAGGCGCGGCGTCCGGCGCGGGCGCGGTCTGCATCTGATCCTGCACCACCTGCTCATCCACCCGTGGATCGAGGGCCGCCACCAGAGGTGAGCTGGACATGCTGTCCGGCATGGCGACGTGATGCAACGGCGCATCATCCACCTGATGCAGATTGGTCACCGCCTTCGGCCGGATCCTCCAGACCAGGACCAGGGCAAAGAAACTGAAGAAGGCATACAGCATCTGACTGCCGAACAACTTCATCAGCACCCCAGCCGCCAACGGACCGATGCTCGCCCCCACGCCATAGGTCACCAGCAGCATCGCCGTCAGCGACACCCGACGATCACTTTCCACGTGGTCATTGGAGAAAGCCACCGCCAACGGATAGAGACAGAACTGCACCAGGGAACAAAGGAACCCGAGGACAAAGAGCATCTCCAGGGGGACCGACGGCAGGATCGCCAGAGGCAGGGCCACCACCGCCAGGAACAGCGCGAAACAGCGAATCAGCAACGCCCGATCATAGCGATCGGACAACCAGCCCAATGGCCACTGCACCACCAGACCGGCAAAAATGCAGCTCCCCATGAACAGGCCGACCTGCTCGGTACTCAAGCCCTGCTGCGACGCATAGAGCGGCGCAAGGCCATAGAAGGAACCCACGATCAACCCCGACCCCAGCACGGTACTCAGGGACTGGGGAACTCGCTTGATAAAGAAGCGCGGCTCCATCGGCGCCGGATGCAGAGGCGCCGGGTGAATACGCCGGGTCATGGCCACCGGCACCAGGCACAGGGCAAAGCACAGGGCCACCAGCATCAACAGTTCCAGCCCCAAAGCGGGATGCATGACCAGAATCAACTGACCCAGAACCAGCCCCAGGTAAGAGGCAATCATGTAGCCGCTGAACACCAGCCCGCGCTGATTGGCGTCGGCCTGCTCGTTGAGCCAGCTTTCGATGACCATGTACTGGCACATCATCCCCAGGCCGACGATCATCCGCAGCACCAGCCAGGCCGGCAGCCAGTCCACCAATCCGTGCCCGAGCACCGCCGCCCCGACGATCCCGGCACAAGTAGCGTAGGCGCGGATATGCCCGACCCGGGCAATCAACCGGTGCCCCAGCTTGCCCCCCAATACCAGGCCGAAATAGTTGGCCGCCATCAAGGCACCCACCCACAGGCCATCGACATGGTCGGCGGCCAGGCGAAGAGCCAGATAAGTGCTGAGCAGACCCGAGCCGATCAACATCATCAGCGAGGCGAAATAAAGCGCTCGAAAGGATTTCCAGATTTGGCGCATCGGCGTTCCGAGCGGCTCCTTGAATGAGGTGTCGGACCCTTGGTAAATCAGGGCCCGACCAGCGACGGTTCGGTTATGCCTGGGCCGCTAGCACACGCCGCTCCCAGGGAGTGATTTCATCAAAGAAGCTGGTCAACTCCATGGTCTTCGAAGCGATGTAGCCTTCGATGAACTCAGTGCCGAACAGTTCCCTTGCCAACTGACTACGCTTCAGACGCTCCAGCGCCGCATGCAAGGTACAAGGCAGCGACAGATTGTCCGGAACCTCGAACTCGCCCTGGATCGCCGCCGTGGGTTCAAGCTCATTCTCGATCCCGTGCAAACCCGCTGCCAGGCTCGCGGCAATCGCCAGGTACGGATTGGCGTCCGCGCCCGGCAGGCGATTCTCTACCCGTCGCGCCACCGGCGAACTGGCCGGAATACGCAGCCCCGCAGCCCGATTGTCATGGGACCAGCAGGCATTGTTCGGCGAAGCGTAAGGATGGCACAAGCGCTGATAGGAGTTCACGTTGGGCGCGAACAATGCGGTGAAATCCGCCAGCCCAGCCTGCAGCCCGCCGATGAAATGGCGGAACATCGCCGTCGGCTGCCCGGCATCGTCGCTGAAGACATTACGCCCGCTGCCGATCTCCACCAGGCTCTGGTGAATATGCATCGAACTGCCCGGTGTATGCGCCAGAGGTTTGGCCATGCAAACCACGATCAGTCCGTGCTTGAGGGCCACTTCCTTGAGCAGGTGCTTGAACAGGAAGGTCTGGTCTGCCAGCAACAGCGGATCGCCGTGCAGCAGATTGATCTCGAACTGGCTGACACCCATTTCATGCATGAAGGTATCGCGAGGCAGGCCCAGTGCCGCCATGCACTCGTAGACTTCCTTGAAGAACGGCCGCAGGCCGTTGTTGGAGCTGACACTGAATGCCGAGTAGCCCTCCTCTCGTCGACCGTCCAGGCCTACCGGTGGCCGAAAAGCCTGTGCCGGATCGTCATTGGCGGCGAACACGAAAAACTCCAGCTCCGTAGCCACCACCGGCGCCAGCCCCAGGGCCGCATAGCGTGCGATCACCTGCTTGAGTTGGCCGCGGGTGGAGAGTCGCGAACTTTCGCCACTGAGCTCATCCGCGTCACAAATGGCCAGCGCCCGAGGCGTCTGGCTCCAGGGCAGACGATGAATCTGCCGAGGGTCGGCATTGAGCGCCAGGTCGCCGTCGTCGCTGCCGTAAAACCGTGCCGGCGGATACCCGCCCATGATGCATTGCAGCAGCACCCCGCGAGCCATCTGCAAACGCCGCCCTTCGAGGAAGCCCTCGGCTGTCATCACCTTGCCCCGCGGCACGCCATTGAGATCCGCAGTGACGCATTCAATCTCATCAATGCCCGTCAATCGCTCGGCGAGTGAACTGTGGCCATCGGTTGTCATGACTCAATCCTTGTTGTTATACGAGCCGCGAACGGCGACCCGTACAAAATACGCATCACCCGTTCAGGATTTCAAGCAGGCAAGAATAAAATCCCGGGAAGGCGCGAACTCCCGGTGAGCAACCCACACGTCACGGCCAGCACCGACTCTGAAAAAGAAGAAGGGAACAGCCCCTGACAGGGCCTGGCCAGCCTGATAACACCTGGCCGCCGCAGCCTTCTGCGAGCACGCCGATCAGACACTCAAGGCAAGTACAGCTTGAACAGCCCGCCGCCTAATGGACCGCCGTTGCTGATGCGGGTGTGTCCGCATACGCCATTGCGCTGATGCAACTCGGCAATGCGCCCGGCGAAATACAGCCCCAGCCCGGTGCTGCCGCTGCTCTGATTGATGCCCTGCAAATAATCGGCCTGACGCTCGATCATCGCTTGCGGGTAGCCGTCGCCGTCATCGTTGATGGACAGCACCACCTGCCCCTCTTCATCACTAACCGTGATCAACAGCGCATGGCGGGCATAACGCAGCGCATTGTTGATGCAATTGGCCAACACCGAGGCAATCAGCTCTCGATCGAAGAAGCCCAGGGGACTCAAGGGATCGACCTCATAGGTGGCAGAGATTCCACGACTCTTGAACACATCCTGATGGCTCACCAGTTGCGCTTCGATGAAATCATCCAGCTCGTGGTAAGCCGGTTGCAGCGGCAACTGGTTGACCCCCAGCTTGTACAGCCCCAAGAGCTGCACCAGCATGCCGTTGAGGTGAGCGAAGTGGTAATCGATCACCCCCTGTTCCGGCGCCAGTTGCGTCTCGGGCTGACGGGCCTGCCACTGGGCATGGGCCTGCATCAGCATGGCCAGGGAATTTTTCATGTCATGGACGGTGGAGGCAATCACCGTGGAGAAATCGAGCGCCTGTTGCTCTTCGTTCATTCGCCAAACGCCTTGCTTCGCAGCTTCTGGTAGCGCGCATAACGCGCATCGGTATCGGGCATCATGCCCACCATTTTCAGGCACGCCTGGCATTCTTCCAGGAGCGCCGCGTCTGTCTTGGGGTCTGTGCCGTGCAACAGCGACTGCGCCATGTTCAGGGCAATACTGATGTTCTTCGGCTGCATGGCCAAAGCCTTGCGGAACAGCTCCCGGGCCTCGCTCAGATTGCCCGCCTTGTAGCTGCGTACCCCCTGGCGGTTGATGTCGGCCGCCGCATTGGACGAACTGAGAATAGTCGGATCATCGGTGAGCTTGGCGATGTTCTGCATGACCTTCGGATCGTCGCCGTAGATTTCCGCACAGTTTTTCAACATCGACGCACCGGCACTGGCCTGCCCCAACATCTGCAGCTGCTTGGCCACCAGCAATGCCGCTTCGGGACTCATGAACTGCTCCATGCCGTCCAGGCGCATCAACGCCTGCTCGGTGAGCTTCTCTGCGGTTTCCGCATCATTGAGCAGCAGGCTGGTGGCCTTCATCAAGCGCGCACGAATCTGCAGTCCGGGGTCGGTGGGGTTTTCCTTGGCCACGGCACTCAGGGTCTGGTTGATCTCCAGGCGGGTGCGGGTGTCCAGGCCCTTTTCACTGCCCTTGCTGATCAAGGCATGGGCCAGGCCAAGATTGCTTTCCGGGTCCTTGAAGCGCGACTGCGCGCCCTGAGATACAGCCTGCCGATAAGCCCTGGAAGCGCTGTCGAAGTCTTCGTTGGCCATGGCCAGCTTGCCCAGCAGCGCCTGACGACGCACCGCCAGCGGTGACAGGCGCACTGCCTCCTCCAGCACATGCTGGGCACGCTTGGTGTCGCCTTCAGCCACCAGCACATCCGCCAGTCCGTCGTAGAGCCCGGGCATCATCGGGAAAGCCTTGAGGGCCTTTTCATAGACGGCCTTGGCTTCGCCGACCTGCCCGCGCTTGAACAGCAGGCGCCCCAGGCCGACGTAGGCCCAGGGCAAAGGCCGATCCGCGAGAATACTGTTATACAGGCGCTCCAAAGGCTCGTTCTGATGCATGTCGCGCAGGGCATCCGCCCGATAGCGCAGGCACAACGGCGCGTAACGCGGGTCCTGCTTGCACAGGGCGATGCAGGCGTTGAGCACTTCCACCGGCTTGCCCCGATCAAGGGCTTGAAGAATCGGCTTGAGCAGGGTCTTGCGCTGCTGCAGCCGCTCCAGGCGCTGGGCCAGACCGGAGCGGTTGAAGGGCTTGGTCAGATAGGCATCGGGCTCGTGCTCCAGGGCACTGAGTACCATGGCCTGACTGCTCTCGGCAGTGACCATGAGGAACACGCTCTCATGACTGATGAGCTTTTCCAGCATCAGGTCTTCCAGCACCTGCTGGCCGTTTTTCTTGCCGTCGCCCAGATGATAGTCCTGGAGGATGAAGTCATAGCGCTTCTGTGCGCACATGCGCAGGGCCTGTTCGCCAGTGTCGGCGGTGTCCACGTCCTTGACGCCCAGCTCACGCAACATCGAACGCACCGAACTGCGGAAGTCCGAGAAATCATCGACGATCAAAAAGCTCTTTTGGTGGTACGCCAGCATCGAAGATTCCAGGCAAGTAAGAAGATCAATCCAGGGACAGCAGGACCCGCCCGGCTTCGCAGCCTGTTTTTGGCGCGCAGATAATAGCTGCTGGCCACGGGCTATCAAGCACTTTCAAGTCGACCTGTGATGCAGATCGCCACTTGGGAACACAATTGTCCACTGAAGGTATCGGCCGGATTCGCCATTCCCTTATAGAGGCCAGACAGCATTTGCCGCCTGATGAAAAAAGTCCTGGCCCTTCGCTGAAAAACACTTAGGCGGCGTGCTCAAACCTTGGATTCTGAAACATCACCTGATAGCGTGCAGCGCCTCAAAGCCTCGATCGTTTTTGCTCCGCAATGCTGGTCCTGCATGCAGGATCGGCCAGCCGGCAAAGGTTCCATCAGTCGCAAGCCCCACAGGCTTGCAATCCGGGTGTCGAAGGATCGGCATGACGCCCGACGGCGGTATCATCGACGAGCAAATGCCGGTCTGCCAGGCAGTGCATCAAGGGATGCGCAGGTCATTATCAAATGGAGTTAACGATGGCGCATGACAGCAGTGCGATAACCGGGATTGAACTGGAACAGTTCATGGACCGCCTTGAGGCGCAACAGCAGGACCAGGAAACCGAGACCCTGCTGGCCCAGTTGCAAGCACAGCCGCTGCGGGCCGACTCCCTGGCCTCGATCGACCGCCTGCACACGCTATGGATGCAGGCCGGTGATTCAGCCGCGGCCCGCGCCGTTATCGCAGAGGATGGCCATGCCCTGCTGCAAGCCGTGCATGAGCCTGCCCGCGCTGAGTTGATGATGAACCTGGCCATCCTGCGCTTGCGCATCGCCAGTTATCTGGACGACGACGCAACCTTGCTTGAGGTGCTCGAACAGCTCAACCAGATGGCCACGCAAACCCTGGACTTCAATGTCGAGCACTATCGTCGCTACCGAATCTTCGACGAGCTGGAACAGGGTCGCCTCGAAGTCGCGCTGAAAACCATCGAAGTGCGCTACGCCCTGACCTTGAGCAATCCTGCCCGTGCGGCGCTGCGTGCCTGGGACGCCGCCGACCAGTATCAACGCCGCGCCCGCGTCCTGGCCTTCCACGACCGCGACGAAGAAGCCCGGAGCGCCGCGCTAGAAGCCGTCAACGCCTTACGCACTGCCGGCCCCGATCAGGACATCGATGAAGGCGACTGGCTGTGGCTGGGCAACTCCCTGATCGAGATCATCCCGTTACGCCTGGCGCTGTTCGAACAACCCATCGCCCAGCTGACTGCTGGCCGCTCGCTGCCCCAGCGCCGCGAATGGGAAGTGCGCACCGCACGCCTGGCCGCCCGCGCCCTGCACGCCCAGGGTGATCTGGCCGGAGCGTTGAAAGTCTGCAATGCCGCAGCCCTGAGCCTGGATTCTGACGGCGGCAACAATTTCATCGAGTACGAACTGCCTTGGCTGATGGAAGCCGGGCGTATCGACGAAGCGGGGTTTCGAGCCTTCATCGACGTTTATGACAGGCAAACCGAGCTCTGGCCGGCCACCGCCCGCCTGGTTCTCGACCGCCTGCAAGATCCCCAAGAGCACAGTGCCTGGTGGCCGATCTGCGTGATGCGCGCCTGTATCACCGAAGAAGCACTGCAGAGTTTTCTCGAAGCGCTGCCGAACATCGAAACCAGCGAGCCCGATACCACCCCACTCCTGGCCGCCCTGTACCAGGCCATGGAAGATCTGGAGACACGCGACTCCCTGTTTGCCCAAGCCCGCGCCGAAGCCCTGCGGCGTGCCCCAGAGCAGCCCTGGATCACCCGCCTGACCGCGGTGCATGACGCAGAGCGCGGCCTGATCGACGCGGCCACCGAAGCCAGCCTGCTGCAGAACGCCATCCAGGCAGGTCGCATGCAGGACAATCGCAGTGCGTTCTCGCTGTTTGCCGCTCGGGTCAACAGTCTGGGAGTGATCGAAGCACTGAAAGCACCGAAGCCGGTGCTGTCCTGCGGCAAATACGCCTACAACTACGCACTGAGCATCGAAGATCTGGCAGAGACCGAAGCCGACAAGTTGCCCAGAGACGCCCGAGACCAAGCCTATTCGTTGCTGCGCGAAGCGCAGAAAGACGCCTACGAGCAGGGCCAGGCCCACATGGAGCGCTACTTCGCCAGCGGCAGCGGACATCCCTACGATGCCTGCGCGCACCTGTACTCCATGCTCTGCAACAACCTGGCGATCAACTATCGCTACTACAACCAGATCCGCTACGAAGACGCCATCGAGTTGCACGCGCGCGGCATCGCCGCCAGCCCGTTCGCCGAGCACTACAACGGCCTGCTCAGTGCGCGTATCTGCCTGGAAGATCTGCCTGGCATCATCGATGCCGCAGAACAGCTTTGGCATTACTCGGCGGAGTTCGGCTATAGCCGCCACGACCCGAATGAGTACGTCGCCTCGGTGGCGTACGCCCTGTACAAGCTCGATCGCGACAATGAAATCCTCATCTGGCTTGAACGCTTGCTCAAGTGGCAGGAAGAGCAAGGCGTCAGCGATCAGCAATTGGACAGCTCCGCACTGTTCGCCCGGATTCAGGTCGCGCGCTACCTGGCCCATGCCCATCCCAACAACGCCGACAGCCTCTGGCAACGTTACGAGCCAGCAGTGCTGTCCTTGAACGAAGTCTCGGTCATGTCCAGCTCGGTGGACTTCCTCAAGGCCCGCGGCCGCACCGCCGAAGCCATTGACTACTGTGCACGAACCCTGGCCCTGTGCGCCCCGGACGATGACTACGACATCAGGTGCCGCGCCCGGATCGAAGAAATCCTGAGCGAGCTGCAAGCCCCGACTCAACCGACCGCCAAGAAAAACTGGTGGCAGATATGGAAGTAAGCGCCGACAAGCGCAGCCCCAGCTACGCCCCGCGCAACCTGCTGAATGCCGATGAACTCAAACGCGGCATCACTCAGCGCAGCCAGGGGCGCGGAGACGAAGACGCGGTACAGGGTTGGTTGCTGAATCACTTCTATCGGCACCTGGTGGGCAACTTCGAACCCGCACGGCGCATCCAGACCCTGGAGGACGCCTGTGCAGCGCTGGGTACCGATACGCCGCCGGCCTGGGTGAGCGGGTACTTCGACAGCGCTGCCAAGGCACAGCCCGAAGACGCCGCAAAGGCCGTGGCGACGCTGGTATGGGTCGACCCGCAGGAGCCATTGCTGTTGCAGCAGGAACTGCAACTGGTGGAGTTCCTGACCTCCCGCAAAGGCACGGCACTGGAGGGCAAGCTGGAGCGCATCACTTGCCCGCAGGCCCTGGCGCTATGGGAAAAAGAGCACGCGCAGATGGCCGCACGGGTCGATCAGGGCTGGCGCCAGAGCTCTCCCGACGCCTTCAATGTGACGGTCTCCTGCGCCGAACACACCTGGGTCGAACTGCGCCCGGAAAGCCCGATGCTACGGGCTGAAATGGCCTTCGAAAGCTATGTGATGCGTCACTGTCTGGGGCAATTCGCCAACCGCCGGGCCTTGACCGGCGGCTACGGTGAACGCTATGCCGAAGCCGTGGAGCAACAGGGCATGCGCGTGTTCAGTCTGCGTGATGCCCAGGGCCAGCCCCACATCACCGTCAGCCTGATCATCCAGGACGACGGCGCACTGACCGTGGAGCAAGTCAAAGGCAAGCAGAACCGCCCGCCCATCGAGCGCTACTTCCAGGACCTGCTGCGCCTCCTCAACACCCTGGGCACCGACCTGCAGACGCCAGCCGACTGCATTGCCATCGGCATCGTCCGCACCGATGCCGGCTGGTTGCGTATCGAGGAAGTCAGCGACGCGCAAGCCCAGACCCGCCTGGTGGCTCGCTACCCGCAACTGTTCTACCGACTGGACGCACCATCGGCCATGGTCGAATGGCTGGTGGCGGCCCGTCAGTCCGACTTGCTGCTAGAGGTTGCCCCCCAGGCGCCATCGGTCAAGTACGCCACCCGCCATATCTTCAAGAAAAGCCCCCGGCCACAATGCCACCCCGACGACCCGCTGTATCGGACCGAAGGCGTGCCCTGGACGGACATGTCTGCGCCCCAGGCCGAGGAAATCGTGGCCTGGCAGGCCAGGAACCGGTGAAACGCACATGATGACGATAATTGCCGTAGCCTTCGGCGCCTGGCTGGTATGGCGCTACTTTCGCCGCCAGTCGCCCACCTCTCTGGTGGTGTTCACGCCGCGCAAACGCTGGGCACTGAGCCTGGCGCAACCCATGGTGGATGCCACAGGGATGACCGGTTTCTTCGATCCCGAGACAACTCATTTCATGGATCAGGCGAAAGCCTCCCTCAGGGCCCCGCTGCTGCACCAGATCGGCTTTCGCAGCAACGCCACGGACGACGAAGTCCGCGAACACTTGAACAGCACCCTGGAACGCCAGTGGTTCCGGGTTGACCTGCACAGCCTGAACGCCAGCGACGACCCGCGAGCAGCAATGGCCTTCGCCTGCGTGCGCAGCGCCTTCTTTGTCCGCTGCGCAATGTTGATGGGCTGGATCGACACCGAGAGCGGATGGCGGATCATGCTCCTCAATGCCCAACGCGCCCAGGATTGCTTCAGCGACTGGGAGGACTTCGGCAGGGCCTTCATGCTCGGGCGCAGCCAATGGATCGCAGCGTTCAGGGCCGACTCTCTGGGTGAGGTGTTCAATGAAACAAGCCTGAACCGACTGCTGATGCCCGGTAGCGGCATCTGGGCTGGGGTTGCCTGGCAGGGGCTGCCGGCGTTGTTGCCTGTAGCGGATTGAGACCGCGAAGGGATGGTGTCCCAGGGCAGGTTCGAACTGCCAACCTTCCCCTTAGGAGGGGGATGCTCTATCCAATTGAGCTACTGAGACAAAACGGCAAGCGCCTGATATTTCATGGCGCGTGGGACGGCGTGCATGTTAACGGCCAAGGCCGCATTTGTCATGTTATCCATAGGGCTTTTTGCACGAGCCGTCAGGAGCGCTCCGCTCGCTCATGGCCTCGTCGTGCACATTGCATCACTGCAAAAAGCCATCATTGCAAAATGCAATTCAACAATCCCTAGATTCCATCTCAAGTTATTGTTTTTAAAGAGTTTATCTGCAGTTAAACTCTTGGCACGCAGGCTGCTTTATCAGTGGGTAAAACACTGCGGAGATGACGCCCATGAACAGTGCCCTGTTTCTCTTGAATGCGATCGCCATTGCCGTACTAGTGGCCTTTTACTTTCAACCTGTAGACAACGCTGACCCTACCGGACTGTCTACCGCTCGTTACAACCAGCACCCGGTACCGCAGCTGGCAGTCATGAACACCCAGGTCGAGCCTCGCAGAATGGCTCGGGTCACCCAGGAAAAGAGCCCGCAGCAACTCGCCGCCACGCCAACCGAAGGCTGGATTTTTTAAGACCAAGACTTCAGGAGTCTCCGATGTCCACCGCAGCCAAAAGCCTGCTTATTCTGACGTTAATCAGCGCTATCGCCGCCTTGCTGCTGCCTGAAGCCCCATTGGGCAAAGCTGCTCTGATCATCTGCGGCTCAATGTTCAGCCTATTCCTTTTGGCGCTGTTGGCCGGACGCAAGATCAAGTTCGACCCGATATTGCGCTGATCCCGTGCTCGCTCAGTATGGCCAGCAGATGCTCCAGGGTTGTCGTCAACTCACAGGAATTGTCTAGGCGCACAACCTGCTCGTCATCCAGCCAGGCAGAGGAGGCAAACTGTTCGTTGCGCTGTAGGCGACGCTCTATCTCCGGCAGGCTTTCCCTGCCTCTACGCAGCAGGCGACGGCGCAATACCTCGGTATCGACCATCAGAACTATCGGAACTAAATCAGGATAACGTTCCCGTGCCTGTGGCAAATGGCCTCTAGAGCCGTTGATCAATACATTCCGCCCCTGCGCCAACCAAGTATCGATTTGCACGGGAATGCCATAACCCAGACCATTAGCTCGCCAAAACAAGGCAAAATCGCCCCCGGCCACCCGCCGCTCGAACTCCTCGACAGTGACCTCTTGCGCCTCCTCACCCACCGACTCGGCCGAGCGCGTGATCACCCTTCTTACAACCTCACATCCCAATGCACTTAAAGGCTGCCTGGCCGCATCAATCAGGCTATCCTTGCCGGCCCCTGAAGGCCCCATCAAATAAATCAGTCTACCCGGCATGGGCTGCCGCTCCGGACAGCACAACTAGTAAATCGGCCATTTGCCACTATCCTCTAACAGGTAGGGATTACGCTTTCATCCGCATAGCATGCACCTTCACAAGTGCACTGACACTCCCGTCGGATGGGAGAATGCGGCCAACAACGCGGGCCCGGTGATCTTTTCAAACCAGTCCGCATTTCTGATAATTGGTGCTGGCATAACGCCTTTATCCAGTTCAATATTTGTCACAGAATTGACGCCAAGGATCTGGCAATTTTGAGGCATGATGCGGGCCTCTTAACAATTCAGGTTGAACATTTGGCAATCAGGCTTGTCCTAAAAGACAGCTCGCGGCCAATTCCGAGAACCGCTCCCCTGAACTAACCGGTTAAATATATGCGCCCATTGAAACAGGCAATTTATTCCAGCCGTACGGCTGACAAGTTCGTCGTACGTCTACCCGACGGGATGCGTGAACGCATTGCCGAGGTGGCTCGCAATCATCACCGCAGCATGAACTCCGAAATCATCGCGCGCCTGGAGCAGAGTCTTATTCAGGAAGGTGCCTTGGGTGAAGAGTTGAGCATGCGTCTGGACAGCCCTGAGCTGTCCTTGCATGAACGCGAACTGCTTCAACGCTTCCGCCAACTTTCACATCGCCAGCAGAACGCTTTGGTTTCGCTGATCGCCCATGACGCCGAAATGGCCGCAGACGCCAACTGATTTCACCCTGAAAGCTCAAGCCAGCCTAGTTGCTGGCTTTTTTTTGCCTGCGATAAAAGCAACGAAGCGCCATAAAGGCGCTTCGCGAATAAACCGATGTGCAAGGCTGGCTCAGAGCAGGAAGATCGTCGCCAAACCAAGGAAGATGAAGAAGCCGCCGCTGTCGGTCATGGCAGTAATCATTACGCTGGCGCCCATTGCCGGGTCACGCCCCAAGCGCGCCAGTGTCATGGGGATCAGGACCCCCATCAGGGCTGCCAACAGCAGGTTCAAGGTCATCGCGGCGGTCATCACCACTCCCAACGACCAACTTCCGTAAAGCATGTAAGCGACAACACCGATCACTCCCCCCCAGACCAGACCATTGATCAGGGCTACAGCCAGCTCCTTGCGCATCAGGCGTGAAGTATTGCCGGTACTCACCTGGTCCAGGGCCATGGCCCGGACAATCATGGTGATGGTCTGATTACCCGAATTGCCGCCGATACCGGCAACAATCGGCATCAAGGCCGCCAGGGCTACCAACTTTTCGATAGAACCTTCGAACAGACCAATCACTCGGGATGCGACAAACGCCGTGATCAGATTGATTGCCAGCCAGGCCCAACGGTTGCGCAGTGACTTCCAGACCGAGGCGAAGATATCCTCCTCTTCCCGCAGACCGGCCATATTGAGGACTTCGGTCTCGCTTTCCTCACGAATCAGGTCGACCATTTCGTCAATGGTCAAACGACCAATCAGCTTGTCGTTCTTGTCGACCACCGGAGCCGAGATCAAGTCATAACGCTCAAATGCCTGAGCCGCATCGTAGGCATCTTCATCCGGATGAAAGCTCACCGGGTCGCTGGCCATGACTTCCGCGACCTGCTTGTCCGGATCATTGACCAGCAGGCGCTTGATCGGCAGCACCCCCTTGAGCACGCCGTCGTAATCCACCACAAACAGCTTGTCGGTATGGCCCGGCAGTTCCTTGAGACGACGCAGGTAGCGCAGAACCACTTCAAGACTGACGTCCTCTCGAATCGTCACCATCTCGAAGTCCATCAGCGCACCGACCTGCTCCTCGTCATAGGACAACGCGGAGCGAACGCGTTCACGCTGCTGGCCGTCAAGGGCCTCCATCAACTCATGGACTACGTCTCGCGGCAGCTCGGGAGCCAAGTCAGCAAGTTCGTCGGCGTCCATCTCCTTGGCAGCAGCCAGGAGCTCGTGATCGTCCATGTCGGCGATCAGGGTTTCACGCACGGAGTCGGATACTTCGAGAAGAATGTCGCCGTCACGCTCGGCCTTGACCAACTGCCAGACGGTCAGGCGCTCTTCCAGAGGCAAGGCTTCAAGGATATAGGCAACGTCGGCAGAGTGCAGATCATCGAGCTTGCGCTGCAATTCGACGAGATTTTGCCGATGGACCAGGTTCTCGACCCGATCGTGATGGTGACCTTCCTGACGGTGTGTCAGGTCTTCAACCACCCGCTGGCGCTGCAGCAGCTCAACGACTTGAGCGAGGCGGTCTTGCAGGCTTTCCTGCGTTTTCTTTACTTCTACTTCGGTCATAGGCGAACTCCACTCCCAGCAGAGGAGCACGCCGGAAGGATCAATCAGTCAGTTCATGATTGTGAAAACGGGATACTGAGTAACTACTGGGTAAGTCCATGGAGGTATTCCACAAGCCCCGGCGGGGCTGACGGGCGCAATGATACACCGCTTGGCAGTTTTAAATGTTAAAAAATCGCGGCAAGAACAAGCGCTTGCGGCATAAACCTGAGTAGCGTCCGAATCTATGAGATTGCGACGCCCCGGCAGAAAAAGAAAACACACACGCAGAGAAAAAAGTTCGGCGACAGACAGGGCATTCGACTTCCGAAGATCAAAGCTGTTCCAGCCGGACGAGCAAAAGAGCGACAAATAAAACGCAGAAAGCAAAAAGCCCGCATCTTTCGATGCGGGCTTTCTGATGTATGGTGCACTCGACAGGATTCGAACCTGTGACCGCTCGGTTCGTAGCCGAGTACTCTATCCAGCTGAGCTACGAGTGCATTTTGTGTTTTTAGACCAGACCACAACTGGTTGACGCCAAGTTAACTACATTACTGCAACTAACTCTTAAATGGTGCACTCGACAGGATTCGAACCTGTGACCGCTCGGTTCGTAGCCGAGTACTCTATCCAGCTGAGCTACGAGTGCATTTGTTGCCGCGCATTATAGGCCGTTAAATCTTTTTGTAAAGCACTTTTTCTAGTAATTTCAACAACTTACAGAAAAAGCCAGATTACAACGTACTAAGCAAATAATGGCGGAGAACGGGGGATTCGAACCCCCGACACCCTTTTGAGGTGTACTCCCTTAGCAGGGGAGCGCCTTCGGCCACTCGGCCAGCTCTCCGCAACACGGGGCGTATATTAACCAGCTTTCTCCCCGTTTGCAAACAAAAAAAACGATAAAAATTAATGGCTTGGTTCTTCGTCCTTCTCTTTCTTTATCCGCAGGTAAATTTCCTCACGGTGAACCGCCACTTCTTTGGGGGCGTTGACACCAATACGCACTTGATTACCTTTGACGCCGAGCACGGTCACAGTGATCTCGCCATCACCAATGATCAGGCTTTCTGCGCACCGACGAGTCAGAATCAGCATACCTATCTCCTCACGCATTACATTTTCAGGGACTACAGTCTGCAAAAAAAAGGGTGTCGGCCTACAACCTGGTCGGCTGCAGTCCTACACGCCTAAGTATTGACTAGCACGGGCAAAAGAACAGTTTTCTCCCGTGCCGATCAAAAACACAAAGGGCGCGGTCAGACCGCGCCCCTTTCAAACACTTATCACTCGCCCTGGCGGGCTGGAGCGTCAAGCTCGAACGCGGTGTGCAGCGCACGCACTGCCAGTTCCAGGTATTTCTCTTCGATCACTACCGAAACCTTGATTTCGGACGTGGAGATCATCTGGATGTTGATGCTTTCCTTGGCCAGGGCTTCAAACATGCGACTGGCCACACCCGCGTGGGAGCGCATACCGACACCCACGATCGAGACCTTGGCAATATTGGTATCACCGACCACTTCACGGGCACCGATCTCACGAGCGGTGTTTTCCAGCACAGTCTGAGCCGCCAGGTAGTCATTGCGGTGCACGGTGAAGGTGAAGTCGGTGGTGTTATCGTGCGAGACGTTCTGCACGATCATGTCGACTTCAATGTTCGCCGCGCTGATTGGGCCGAGAATCTTGAAGGCCACGCCAGGATTGTCTGGCACGCCACGGATAGTCAGCTTGGCTTCATCGCGGTTAAAGGCGATGCCGGAAATGATCGGCTGTTCCATGGATTCCTCTTCATCAATAGTAATGAGGGTGCCCGGACCCTCCTGAAAGCTGTGCAACACGCGCAGCGGAACGTTGTACTTGCCAGCAAACTCGACCGCGCGGATCTGCAGCACCTTGGAACCGAGGCTGGCCATTTCCAGCATTTCTTCGAAGGTGATTTTGTCCAGACGCTGAGCCTTGGGTACCACACGTGGATCAGTGGTATAGACGCCATCTACGTCGGTATAGATCTGACACTCATCAGCCTTCAGGGCCGCTGCCAGCGCCACACCAGTAGTGTCGGAGCCGCCACGGCCCAACGTGGTGATGTTGCCGTGCTCGTCAACGCCCTGGAAACCGGCAACCACAACCACACGGCCGGCCTTCAGATCACCACGAATCTTCTGATCATCGATCTGCAGGATTCGCGCTTTGTTGTGAGCACTATCGGTAAGAATACGTACCTGGTTGCCGGTGTAAGACACCGCAGGAATACCACGCTTGATCAACGCCATGGCCAGCAACGCAATGGTCACTTGCTCGCCGGTGGAGACGATCACATCCAGCTCACGGGGAACCGGTTTAGCTTCGCCACTGATCTGCTTGGCCAGATCGATCAGGCGGTTGGTTTCGCCACTCATCGCCGACAGCACAATCACCAGGTCATCGCCGGCTTCGCGGAACTTCTTCACCTTGTCGGCGACCTGCTCGATCCGCTCGACAGAGCCGACCGAAGTGCCTCCAAATTTCTGTACGATCAAAGCCATTTTCTAAGCCGCCTCAGCCCGTAAAGGGGCGCCCGTTAATCAATCAAACTGCACAGCGCATGGACCCGCCACTAGACGACGGGCCCGGCTCGGCGCCTTAAATACCCTGCTCGACAAATGGCACGGTCAGGGCCAGTGCCGCATCCAGCGCAGCAGCATCAACACCACCGCCTTGAGCCATGTCTGGACGACCACCACCCTTCCCGCCCACTGCCGCAGCGGCTTGTTTCATCAAATCACCGGCTTTGAGTTGGCCAGTCAGGTCCTTGGTTACACCTGCAACCAGTACGACCTTTTCCTCATGGACACTGCCGAGCAGGATCACTGCGCGGCCGAGTTTGTTTTTCAACTGATCCACCAGCGCCAACAGCGCCTTGCCGTCCTGGCCATCAAGACGCGCAGCCAGCACTTTCACGCCCTTGACGTCTGCCGCCTGGGCGGACAGATCGTCACCCGCAGCGCTGGCAGCCTTGGCCTGCAACTGCTCGAGCTGCTTCTCCAGCAGACGATTGCGCTCCAGCACCGCCGACAGCTTGTCGATCAGGTTGTCGCGGCTGCCCTTGACCAGGGTCGCCGCTTCCTTGAGTTGTTCTTCCGCAGCGTTCAGGTACGCCAGGGCCGCAGCACCGGTGACCGCTTCAATACGCCGCACACCGGAAGCCACACCGCCTTCGCTGGTGATCTTCAGCAGGCCGATGTCGCCGGTACGGTTGGCGTGAATGCCACCGCACAGCTCCACCGAGAAATCACCGCCCATGCTCAGTACGCGCACGCTGTCGCCGTACTTCTCGCCGAACAGCGCCATGGCGCCCTTCTTCTTGGCGGTGTCGATGTCGGTTTCTTCGGTTTCCACCGCAGAGTTCTTGCGAATCTCGGCGTTTACGATGTCTTCCAGCGCCTTGATCTGCTCAGGCTTGATCGCTTCAAAGTGGCTGAAGTCGAAACGCAGACGCTGACTGTCCACCAGCGAGCCTTTCTGCTGTACGTGCTCGCCCAGTACCTGGCGCAGTGCAGCGTGCAGCAAGTGGGTGGCCGAATGGTTCAGCGAAGTGGCGTGACGCACGTCAGCATCGACCTGAGCATCAACCGCAGCCCCCACGATCAGACTGCCCGACGCCAGTACGCCGTGATGCAGGAACGCGCCGCCGGTCTTGGTGGTGTCGCGCACATCAAAGCGCGCATTGCCGGCCTGCAGGTAACCGCAGTCACCGATCTGTCCGCCGGACTCGGCGTAGAACGGAGTCTGGTCGAGAACCACAACCCCCTCTTCGCCTTCATTCAGTACGTCGACCGATTGCCCTTCTTTATAGAGAGCGACCACTTTGGCCGAACCGCTGGTGGCGTGATAGCCGGTGAACTCGGTGGCCACATCGACCTTGACCAGGCTGTTGTAGTCCATGCCGAAAGAGCTGGCCGAACGGGCACGTACCCGCTGGGCTTCCATCTCGCGCTCGAAACCTTCCTCATCGAGGGTCAGGCTGCGCTCACGGGCGATGTCACCGGTCAGGTCCATGGGGAAACCGTAGGTGTCGTAGAGCTTGAACACCACGTCGCCCGGCACTACCGAGCCTTCGAGTGCCGCCAGATCCTGCTCGAGGATCTTCAGGCCCTGCTCCAGGGTCTTGGCGAACTGCTCTTCTTCAGCTTTCAGCACGCGTTCGATATGCGCCTGCTGGGATTTCAGCTCTGGGAAGGCTTCGCCCATTTCGGCCACCAGGGCCGCGACGATCTGGTAGAAGAAGCTGCCCTTGGCCCCCAGCTTGTTGCCGTGACGGCAAGCGCGACGAATGATCCGGCGCAGTACGTAGCCACGGCCTTCGTTGGATGGCAGTACGCCATCAGCAATCAGGAAGCCGCAGGAACGGATGTGGTCAGCCACCACTTTCAGCGAGGCCTGGGCATCGTTGGTGCAACCGATGGCCTTGGCCGCTGCGTCCAGCAGGCTCTGGAACAGGTCGATTTCATAGTTCGAATGCACATGCTGCAGCACCGCGCTGATCCGCTCCAGGCCCATGCCGGTATCCACCGACGGCGCTGGCAGCGGGTGCAGCACGCCATCGGCGGTGCGGTTGAACTGCATGAACACGTTGTTCCAGATTTCGATGTAACGGTCACCGTCCTCTTCAGGCGAACCGGGTGGGCCGCCCCAGATATCGGCGCCGTGATCGTAGAAAATCTCGGTGCAAGGACCACACGGGCCAGTATCGCCCATGGTCCAGAAGTTGTCGGAAGCGTAAGGCGCGCCCTTGTTGTCACCGATGCGCACCATGCGCTCGGCCGGCACCCCGACCTCTTTGGTCCAGATGTCGTAGGCCTCATCGTCGCTGGCGTAAACCGTGACCCAGAGCTTTTCCTTCGGCAGGTTCAGCCACTTGTCGGAGGTCAGGAAGGTCCAGGCGAACGTGATGGCGTCACGCTTGAAGTAGTCGCCGAAGCTGAAGTTGCCCAGCATTTCGAAGAAGGTGTGGTGACGAGCGGTATAACCGACGTTTTCCAGGTCGTTGTGCTTGCCGCCGGCGCGGACGCACTTCTGGCTGCTCACAGCGCGGGTATAAGCGCGCTTTTCCTGGCCCAGGAAGCAATCCTTGAATTGGTTCATCCCCGCGTTGGTGAACAGCAGGGTGGGGTCGTTGCCTGGGATCAAGGAGCTGGAGGCTACACGGGTGTGGCCTTGCTCTTCGAAGAAGCGGAGGAAGGCTTCACGGATTTCTGCGCTTTTCATTAGGTTCTTCCACGGAGACTGCGGCCAAAGGCCTGTGCGCAACGTCAACAGACGAAACGACGGCAAAGGGCCGCATTATATCGGCGTTAATCACTTGGTACAGCGTGTTTGTACGATACAAACAGTCAATTGGACGGAGAACACTGTCAGTTACGGGAAAACTCGGCAAAAGTGCGCACCACTTGTTCGATTTGCCCGGAACTGACATCCAAATGAGTCACCAGGCGCAGCCGTGACGCGGCGCTGAGGCTGATCCCTCGCTCGGCGGCGAACGCCTTGAGGGCTTCGGCCCTATCCCCCATCTGCACATACACCATATTGGTCTGCACCGGCTCGACACTGAAGCCCGCCTGGCTCAGCCCCTGGGCCAGCAACTGCGCATTGGCATGGTCATCCGCCAGACGTTGCACCTGATGCTCCAGGGCATACAGCCCCGCTGCCGCCAGCCCACCGGCCTGGCGCATGCCACCACCGACCATCTTGCGCAGGCGCCGCGCCTTGCCGATCAGTTCACGGGAGCCGCACAACACCGAGCCCACTGGCGCACCGAGTCCCTTGGACAGGCACACCGATACCGAATCGAAGTGTTCGGTGATCACCCGGGCATCCACCCCTAGCTTCACCGCCGCGTTATACAAGCGCGCACCATCCAAATGCAGGGCCAGCCCCCGCTCACGGGTAAAGGCCCGGGCCTGGGCCAGGTAAGCCAAGGGCAGCACCTTGCCCTGCATGGTGTTTTCCAGGGCCAGCAAGCGTGTGCGGGCAAAATGAAAGTCATCGGGCTTGATCGCGGCCGCCACCTGATCCAGGTCCAGGGAACCGTCGGCCCGGAGCTCCAGCGGCTGAGGCTGGATCGATCCCAGCACCGCAGCACCACCTCCTTCATATTTATAGGTGTGGGCCTGCTGGCCAACGATGTACTCATCGCCTCGCTCGCAGTGGGCCATCAAGGCCAGCAGATTGCTCATGGTGCCGGAAGGTACAAACAGGGCCGCGGCAAATCCCAGGCGTTGCGCCAGTTCCGCCTCCAACTGATTGACCGTCGGGTCTTCGCCGTAGACATCGTCTCCGGTACGGGCGCAAGCCATGGCCTCGAGCATGCCGGGAGTCGGCTGGGTCACGGTGTCACTACGAAGATCGATCACGCTCATCACATCTGGCTCCAACTACGAGGGACCGCAAGGTCCGCGCTGAACAGGGGGAATTCCCTTTCGAAACGAATTACTGCGGCCCCACGGCCGATTAATCAAGCAGCAACTGTAGAAAACCTTGTGCTACAGGGTGAAAAATCTGATGAACATTATCCAAAAGGCACAATGCTTCCCCGCCAAATCTGTGTTAAAAACTCACCGCCCGCGAAAAACTCACGGGCAATCGTTCTCAGGGCGGGGTGTAATTCCCCACCGGCGGTAATTGCGCGCAATGTGCATAGCCCGCGAGCGCTTGGCGATGCCCGTGGCAAGTCCACAGGTGACGACAAGGTCAGCAGACCCGGTGTGATTCCGGGGCCGACGGTCATAGTCCGGATGAAGAGAGAACGGGATTGGCGCCAAAGGGCCGCTGCCGGGTAGCTCGTGGGAAATCCACGGCCGTTCTGCGCGCACCCTTAAATCCCATTCGATTCATATACGCCCTGTTTTTCATACAAACAGGAGTCAGAACAGATGCAACCCACCGCAATCGATAGCAAAAGCAAACACCACCCCAACGAGCGCGTCGCCTTTATCCAGGCCTGCTGGCACAAGGAAATCGTCGATCAGAGCCGCCAGGGGTTCGTCGCGGAAATGCTCGCCCAGGGTTATCAGGAAAGCGATATCGACTTCTTCGAAGTCGGCGGCGCCTTCGAGATTCCTCTGCACGCCAAACTGCTGGCCAAGTCCGGCCGCTACACCGGGATCGTCGCTGCGGGACTGGTGGTGGACGGCGGCATCTACCGCCATGAGTTCGTCGCCCAATCGGTGATCAGCGGCCTGATGCAGGTGCAGTTGGAAACCGAAGTGCCGGTATTCTCCGTGGTGCTGACCCCGCATCACTTCCACGCAGGCGAAGAGCATCAGAAGTTCTTCTTCGAGCACTTCGTGCACAAGGGCCAGGAAGCGGCGAAGACCTGCGCCGATACCCTGCAGAAAGTTCGCGCCCTGCGCCGCAATGAGCAGCGTGCGGTAGCGGTTTAAGCGTTAGCGGTATCGCCGGCAAGCTGGCTCCTGCGGGGGCTCGGCTTGCCGGCGAACGATCCTTCAGGCCAGGCCGTCAGCCGATGCCGGCACAATCAGAATCCCCGCACGCAGGCCGTTCTTGACCTTGGGATTGGGAAAAATGATCCGCGCGCCCTCTTCCTCGATGACCCAACGGGTCTGGGCGATATCCTCGGCCAGCAGGTAACCCACTTCCAACTCGGAAAAGTTCTCGACGTCCGCCGGCAAATGCAGGTGGAAGCTGTCGCTGTGCTTGATGATTTCCCGCGCCACGCTGAACAGTTTCAAGCCATCGAGGGTGTCCTGTTCGGGCGCTGGCTCGGTGCCTTCGATGATGTGCTTGAGGCGGGTTTCCAGGCGCTCGACATTGACCCCCTGGTTCTGCCCGAACGGCCGTGCCTTGCCCAACTCCAGGGTGAAGGACTCGGCCCCCAGCTGATCGTAGGTGTAGGCGCTGAAGACAATGGAAGGCTTGTTCTGCAGCAGCACCGCCTCCATACCCGCCGCCCGCAGGCGCGCCAGTTCACGGCGCGAATGCTGGCGCCCATCCTTCCACGGATAGAGGGCAAACTGTTCGATCTTCGAGCCACGGATCGCCGTGTGCAGATCGTAGTGCAGGCGTTCGCGCCCCGGCAGGTTGAAGAAGCTCGCCGCCAGACGTTCCAGCTCGCAAGCCCGCAAGGCTTCGAAACCGCTGCTCAATTCATGCCGGCCGTTGAACAGCCGATTGACGTCCTGCTCGACGAATCGCTCGCCACGGCGCATGGCCTCGGGGTTGCCGAACAGGAACAGAATGCGTGCCCTGGGCTTCAAATCGCCCCGAGCAATGTCATGCAACAAACGGTCGAGCAGCTCGATGGGGGCTGTCTCGTTGCCGTGGATACCGGCGGACAGCAACAGATCCAGACCGTTATCCCGAGCTTCGGGCGGCCGTACTTCCAGCGCGCCCTCGCTCAGCCAGCGCATGCGCACGCCGTCGACAGTCAGTTGAGTCTTCTCTGCCGGTTCACGGCCGGCGAGGGTCAGTTCAAGCAGTTTGCCGAGGGCGAGCATAAAGCGGCTTCCTTAGTGAGCGTGACCGCAGTCAGGGCCATGCACGTGATCATCTTCACCAGCGTCGGCCGGTTCCATTTCCAGTTGCAGGCTGACCAGGTTGGTTGCCAGCGGACGCAGCAACAGGCTGGCGTATTCGGCATCGCCCTCTTCCACGTCCACGCCGATCAGCAATTGGCCACGGCCGTCCTGCTGGATCCACACTTCCTTGCCCTGCCACAGCACCGCGAAGCGGGTGCAGGAGGTTTGCAGTTGGGTGCCGTCGGTGTCTTCAAGGATCAGTTGCAGGGTATCGCTCATGGGGGTCGTTCTCATCTGGGGTGAAGCGGCGCGCCCGGGATCGCCGGGCGCGGGCTTTCAATTGATCTGGAAGGGATAAACCGCGCCCAGTTTAAGGATTTGCGTCAGTTCATCCAGTGCCGTCCGGCATTCAAGCAACAGCTGCGGGTCCGCCAGATCACTTTCACTGAGGCGGTCGCGGTAGTGCTTGCCGACCCATTGAGTCAGGGTGTCGTACAACGGCGCGGTCATGATAACCCCAGGATTGACTGCCGCCAGCTCGGTTTCATTCAGAGCCACTCGCAGACGCAGACAAGCCGGGCCACCGCCGTTCTGCATGCTCTGCTTGAGATCGAAAACCTTCACTTCGCGGATCAGGCCACCCGAGCTGGTAAGGCTTTGCAGGTACTGCCAGACCCGCTCGTTGCTGCGGCATTCTTCCGGCACGATCAGCAGCATCGAACCATCGGCACGGGACAGCAGTTGGCTGTTGAACAGGTAGGAGCGCACGGCATCTTCCACTGTCACCTGCGAGCGCGGCACACAAATCGACTGGAAGTTGCCGCCGCGCTTGCCCAGTTTGCCCTGCAGTTCGGCGAGCATCTTCTCGGTCTCGAGGAAGGCGTCCTCGTGATAGAACAGCACCTCGCCATTGCCCACGGCGATCACGTCGTTGTGGAACACGCCCTGGTCGATCACCGAGGGATTCTGTTGGGCATAGACCACACCCTCCTCGCTCAGGCCATGCAGACGCGCCACGGCTTGCGAGGCTTCCAGGGTCTGACGCGCCGGGTACTTCTGCGGCGCCGGGTAGCGGTTGTCGAACGCGCTGCGACCGAAAACGAAGAACTCGACACCGGCCTGGCCGTAATCACGGCAGAAGCGGGTGTGGTTGGCCGCGCCTTCATCACCGAACTGCGCCACCGCCGGCAACGCGGCGTGATGGGCAAAGTGTTTCTGGTCGGCGAACATCGCCCCCAGCACGCGGCCGGTGGTCGGGTGCTCGATGCTGCGGTGGTATTTGCAGTTCAAGTTGGCGGCGGTGAAATGCACGCGGCCATCGGCGGTGTCGGCACTCGGGCTGACGGTGGCGGCGTTGGCCACCCACATGCTCGATGCCGAGCAACTGGCGACCAGCAAGGGCATCGCCTGCTGGGCCGCTTGCTGGATGACTTGCGCATCAGTCCCGGCAAAACCCAGTTTGCGCAAGGCCGCAACATCAGGCCGCTCCTGCGGGGCGAGCACGCCTTGCTGGAAGCCCATTTCCATCAGCGCTTTCATTTTCGCCAGGCCCTGCAGCGCCGCTTCCTTGGGATTGGAGCCCTGCTGGCTGTTGCTCTGGGAGGCGACGTTGCCGTAGGACAAACCGCCGTAGTTATGGGTCGGCCCCACTAGACCGTCAAAATTGACTTCATAGGATTTCATCAGCGAGGCTCCACGAATCTGTTTGTTATAGGCATCGGTATCTACACAGGGCGCGCGTTTCGCGCTCGTTCGCCAGCCGGCCGGCTCCTACAGATCTGCAAGAGCCGGCTGGCCGGCGAAGAGACCATAAAGGCCTCTCGAATCAGGACAAGCGCACACCCGGCGTCAACGCGCTCGGCAGCACCAGGCTCGGGGTTTCCAGGGAAGCCACCGGATACGCGCAGTAATCCGCCGCGTAATAGGCACTGGCCCGATGGTTGCCCGAAGCCCCAACACCACCAAACGGCGCGCTGCTGGCGGCACCGGTCAACTGTTTGTTCCAGTTGACGATCCCGGCACGGCTCTGCAGCCAGAACTGCTGGTAACGCTCGGCAGAATCCGACAACAGACCGGCAGCCAGGCCGTACTGAGTGTTGTTGGCCTCGGCAATGGCCCCATCGAAATCAGCGTAGCGGATCACTTGCAGCAAAGGCCCGAACAGCTCTTCATCGGGACGCTCAGCCACTGCCGTCACATCCAGAATGCCTGGGGTCAGCAAAGCGGCCTGAGCCTGGGGCTGGGTCATTTCCAGCAAGGCCACGGCGCCATTGGCCAACAGTTGCTGCTGCGCATCCATCAGCGCGCGAGCCGCGCCCAGGGAAATCACCGAACCCATGAACGGCGCCGGCTGCTGGTCATACGCACCGACATCAATGCTTGCGCTGACCGCCACCAGGCGCGCCAGCAACGCATCACCCCAGGCGCCTTGTGGCACCAGCAGGCGGCGGGCGCAAGTGCAGCGCTGGCCGGCTGAAATGAAGGCCGATTGGATGATGGTGTACACCGCCGCATCCAGATCAGCGACCTGATCCACCACCAGCGGGTTGTTGCCGCCCATTTCCAGCGCCAGGATCTTGTCCGGACGCCCGGCAAATTGCTGGTGCAGATGATTGCCGGTGCGGCTGGAACCGGTGAAGAACAAGCCATCGATACCCGGATTGGCAGCCAGGGCGATACCGGTTTCCCGGGCGCCTTGCAGCAGGTTGAGGACGCCTGCTGGCAAACCGGCTTCGATCCAGCACTGCACCGTCAGCTCGGCGACTTTCGGCGTCAGCTCGCTGGGTTTGAACAGCACGCTGTTGCCCGCCAGCAGCGCGGGAACGATGTGCCCGTTAGGCAAGTGCCCCGGGAAGTTGTAAGGGCCGAACACCGCCACCACGCCGTGGGGCTTGTGTCGCAGCACAGCGGTGGCGTCGCCCAAGGGGCCGCTCTTCTCGCCGGTGCGCTCGCGGTAGCTCTGCACCGAAATGGCGATCTTGTTGACCATGCTGGTGACTTCGGTGGTGGCTTCCCACAGCGGTTTGCCGGTTTCCTCACCGATGCAGCGGGCCAGTTCGTCGGCCCGCGCCTTCAGGCTGGCGGCAAAGGCCTCGAGCACGCCGATGCGCTCTTCCAGGGAACGCTTGGCCCAGGCTGGAAACGCCTGGCGGGCGGCCTGCACAGCGCTTTCCACTTGCGCGGCCGTGGCGCCGTTACCGGACCAGATAACCGCCTGGGTCACCGGATTGACCGAGGTGAAGGCTTCGCCCTGGCCGGCCAGCCATTGGCCTGCGATGTACAGCGTGCTCATTATTTCGACTCCCGAGAAGCAGACAGCGGAACCGCGCGGACCTGGTCGCCGGCGTTGAGTTGCAGGCGCTTGGCGGTCAGAGGATCAACCACCAGGGTGCCCGCGGCGAAGCGTGCAGGCGCCGCGGTGATGCGGCAGTCCTCGCGCTTGCGGTTGTGGATCAGGAACGGCGTGGCGTCGTCGCCCGGGGTGCCGATGGCCAGCACCAATGCCTGGCTGTCACGTACCGCGCGGATCTTGCTGGTCTCGCACTCCACCGCCGGGCCGGCGTCGAAGATGTCGACATAGCCCTGGTAGCTGAAACCTTCACTCTTGAGCATGGCCAGGGCCGGCTCGGTGTCGGTGTGGACCTTGCCGATCACGTTGCGTGCATCCTCGGACAGGAAGCAGGTGTACAGCGGAAACTTGGGCATCAGCTCGGCGATGAACGCCTTGTTGCCAACCCCGGTCAGGTAATCCGCCTGGCTGAACTCCATCTTGAAGAAGTGCCGGCCCAGGCTCTCCCAGAATGGCGAACGACCATTCTCATCGGACATGCCGCGCATCTCGGCAATGATCTTGTTGCCGAACAGTTGCGGGAATTCGGCGATGAACAGCATCCGCGCCTTGGCCAGCATGCGGCCATTGAGGCCGGTGCGGTAATCGGCATGCAGGAACAGCGAGCACAGCTCGGAGTTGCCGGTCAGGTCATTGGCCAGGAACAGCGTGGGGATCTCGCGGTAGATGTTCAACTCTTGGGAGGCGCTGACCGTCAGGCCGACCCGGAAGTTGTACCAGGGCTCGCGCAAGCCGACGGCGCCAGCGATGGCGGAAATCCCCACCACCCGGCCGTTGTCGTCTTCCAGTACGAACAGGTAGTCCGCATCGCCACGCTCGGCTTCGCCGCGAAAGGTCTTTTCCGCCCAGCCAACCCTGTGGGTCAGGCGCTCTTCGTTGGCCGGCAAGGTGGTGAGGCCGGTGCCGGTGCTGCGGGCCAGGTCGATCAGCGCGGGTAAATCGCTGCTGCGTACGGGACGAACGATCATGCTATCTCCTCAGACGCAGGCCGCTGATGGCCTGCGCGAAACTCGCTGCTTTCCAGGCATGCTTTCCAGGTAATGGAAGCAGGCTTTAAACCGCCACCAGACGCACGCTGGCACCTTCGCCGACGCCCAGGGCTTCGGCGGCTTGCAGATCCAGGGTGACCGGCTTGCCCGGGGCGTAATCCAGCTCCAGCAACACCGCGCGGTAATCCTGCAACTGACCGTTGGACACCAGGTACTGACGACCACCGCCCTTGAGCGCCTCGCCAATCTTCACTGGCACCACGCGGCTCTGGGCAATGGAGCGGATACCCGAAACCCGTGCATGCAAGGTCGGGCCGCCGTCGAAAATGTCGATGTAGTGATCGGTTTCAAAACCTTCGCGCATCAGGATGTCAAAGGTGATCTGCGCCCGCGGATGCACCTGGCCCATGGCTTCCTGGGCAGCGTCCGGCAGCAGCGGCACGTAGATCGGATAATGGGGCATCAGCTCGGCAAGGAAGGTCCGGCTCTTCAGGCCGCACAGGCGCTCGGCCTCAGCGTAGTTGAGGTCGAAGAAATTACGCCCGATGGCGTCCCAGAACGGCGAATCACCGTGCTCATCGCTGTAGCCGACGATCTCGGTCACCACCGAATCGGCGAAACGCTCCGGGTGGCTGGCAACGAACAGCAGGCGGCCCCGGGAGTTGAGCTCCGACCAGGGCGATCCCACCAGCTCCGGCACCACATAGAAACTGGTCAACAGACTGTTGCCGGTCAGGTCGTGGCACTGGGACAGGACGTGAATCTTGTTATGGATCTTCAGCTCGCGGGACGCATGGACGAAGGTTTCATTACGGAAGCTGTAGAACGGCTCGGAATAACCGGCGGACGCGACGATGGCCGAACACCCCACCAGCTTGCCGCTGTCGGTGTCTTCCAGGACGAAAAAGTAGCTTTCCTCACCGTTGAAGCTCACTTCAGCAGCGAACGAAGCCTCGCTTGCAGCGATCTTGTCGCTCAGGCGGTCCACATCATCCGGCAAGGAGGTGACACCAATCGGGCTGTCTGCAGCCAGACGCTGTACCTCGCCCAGATCAGCCATTTGCGCGGGGCGCATCACCAGCATGGTGTCACTCCTTACTCTAAAACAGGTCGGAAACCGTCCGACTCAGGGAAAAAAATGCCGGGACAGCCCGGCACAGAAATTAGGCTCGACGCCGGCCACTAAAGCCGACGCCGAGAAGTACTGCTACCTGGATCAGGCTTGAGTCAGTTTCGCCACGGCGCGCTCGAAGCGGTCCAGGCCGGCGTCGATATCGGCATCCTCGATCACCAGGCTCGGGGCAAAGCGCACCACGTCGGGACCTGCTTGCAGAATCATCAGGCCTTCTTTCTCGGCGGCGTTGAACACGTCCTTGGCCTTGCCTTTCCAGGCTTCGCTGAGCACGCAACCGAGCAACAGGCCCAGGCCGCGGACTTCAGTGAACAGACCGTACTTCTCGCCGATCTGCAGCAGACGGGTCTTGAAGCGATCGTGCTTGGCCTTCACACCATTGAGCACCTCGGGGGTGTTGATCACATCGATCACCGCCTCGGCCACGGCACACGCCAGCGGGTTGCCGCCGTAGGTGGTGCCGTGGGTGCCAACCACCAGGTGCTTGGCCAGCGCTTCGGTGGTCAGCATCGCCGCGATCGGGAAGCCGCCGCCCAGGCTCTTGGCGCTGGTGAGGATGTCCGGAGTCACGCCGTAATACTGGTAGGCAAACAGCTCACCGCTGCGGCCCATGCCGGTTTGTACTTCGTCGAACACCAACAGCGCGTTGTGCTGATCGCACAGCTCGCGAGCGCCCTGCAGATAGGCCAGTTCGGCCGGCAGCACGCCGCCTTCGCCCTGGATCGGCTCCAGCACCACGGCGCAGGTCTTGTCGGAAACCGCAGCCTTCAGAGCAGCCAGGTCGTTGTACGGCACATGGGTGATGCCGGTGATTTTCGGACCGAAGCCATCGGAATACTTCGACTGGCCACCGACGTTCACAGTGAACAGGGTGCGCCCGTGGAAGCTGTTCAGCGCGGCGATGATTTCGTACTTCTCGGCACCGAAACGATCGTGAGCCACGCGACGGGCCAGCTTGAAGGCGGCCTCGTTGGCTTCTGCACCGGAGTTACAGAAGAACGCGCGCTCAGCGAAGGTGGCGTCGATCAGCTTATGGGCCAGACGTAGGGCCGGCTCGTTGGTGAACACGTTGGACACATGCCACAGTTTATTGGCTTGCTCGGTCAGAGCTCCCACCAGCGCCGGATGGGCGTGGCCCAGTACGTTGACCGCGATGCCGCCGGCGAAGTCGATCAGCTCCCGTCCCGACTGATCCCAGACTCGAGACCCCGCGCCGCGCACAGGAATGAAAGCCGCAGGTGCGTAGTTGGGAACCATCACCTGGTCGAAATCGGCGCGTTGCACCGGAGCTTGCTCAACGGACATCGGAGTCTCCTGAAGAGGAACACCCGCCTGAAACTGGCGAGCGATGGAGGGATTGTAAGGACAGTTTTGTGCCCGGCCTTGTCGCCAAGCGACAACTTCTTATAGCGCCAACCCAGGTTTTACGCGGGTTTATGGCAATGCGACAAATAGCGTCGCAAAGGCGCAGTTTAAACTGCGCAAGGCTCTAGCGGCAGATTCGCCGGGCAATTTGCCCAAGGTAATTACCCAGGTAGTTATCCAGGTTGCTATTCAGATAGTTACGTGGCGAGCGGACCCAAATCTCGAAAAGGTTATCGGCATTGCGACAACAAGGCGTCGATCGGGATGTTGCGCGGTGAGCGGGTTGCCCGTGGGATTGGCCGGCAAGCCGACGCCTAACGGACGAGGTCAGCCGCGCTCGGCGGGTACGGAGGAGAGTTCGAACGGGCTGCTGCTGCGCCGTTGATTGCGATCTTCACGGGGAGTGGCGCCAAAGAAATTGCGGTAGGCACTGGAGAAGTGCGGACCGGAGGAGAAGCCGCAGGACAGGCCGATCTGAATGATCGACTTGCTGGTCTGCATCAGCATCTGTCGGGCCTTGTTCAGGCGCAGCTCCAGGTAATACTGGCTGGGCACCCGATTCAGGTATTGCTTGAAGATCCGCTCCAACTGACGTCGGGACACACAGACATGCTGGGCAATTTCGTCGGTGGTCAGCGGTTCTTCGATATTGGCCTCCATCAGCAGCACGGCCTGAGTCAGCTTCGGATGGCTGGAGCCCAGACGGTTCTGCAGCGGAATCCGCTGACGCTCGCCGCCCTCGCGGATGCGCTCCACCACCAGTTCTTCCGACACCGCACCGGCCAGCTCGGCACCGTGATCACGCGCCAGCACCGCCAGCAACAGATCCAGCACCGACATGCCGCCACAGGCCGTCAGGCGATCACGATCCCAATCGAACAGATGACTGGTGGCAATAACCTTGGGGAAGCGTTCGGCAAAATCGTCCTGCCAGCGCCAGTGCACCGCCGCACGATAACCATCGAGCAGACCCAGTTGGGCCAGCGGGTAAACCCCGGCGGACAACCCCCCGATCACACAGCCGGCACGCACCAGCTGCTTGAGGGCGCTACTGAGGGTCGAACTCATCGGTGCCGGCGGCTCATCGGCCAGCAGGAACAACTTCTGACAACCTTCAAGCTTGCCCGCCCAAGGCTCCCCCGGCAGTTGCCAGGCGCCTTCGACTGGCGCTTCGGCCTGCAGGAATGCCAGCTCATAGACCACGTCCGGGTGCACCCGCTGGGCAACACGCAAGGCCTCCTCGGCCAGCGCCAGCGTCAAGGCTTTAGTGCTGGGCCAAATCAGGAAACCAATTCGATGGGCAGTCATGGCGGGCAATCCGAAACGAAAACAGTGTTAGAAGCCAAGGGCGGCAGCACCAAGTTAGACCATCTGGCGCGCGGTGCGCAGCATGACCTAATTTGGTGCATAACGGCAGCTATTACTTGAGGCTGCCGGAGAGGAATTGTTGCAAACGTTCTGATTGCGGGTTCACCAGCACTTCCCGCGGGTTGCCGCTTTCTTCCACCACGCCTTTGTGCAGGAACACCAACTGGTTGGAGACCTCACGGGCAAAGCCCATCTCGTGAGTCACCACCACCATGGTCCGACCTTCCTGGGCCAGGGCCTGCATGACCTTCAACACGTCACCCACCAGCTCAGGGTCCAGGGCCGAGGTCGGCTCGTCGAACAGCATGACTTCCGGCTCCATGGCCAGAGCCCGGGCGATAGCCACGCGCTGCTGCTCACCACCGGACATGTGCCCCGGGTAAGCATCCTTGCGGTGCGCCACACCCACCTTGGCCAGGTAATGCTCGGCCTTCTCGCGAGCCTCGGCCTTGGACACACCCAGCACATGCACCGGTGCTTCCATGATGTTTTCAATGGCGGTCATGTGCGACCACAGGTTGAAGTGCTGGAACACCATCGACAGGCGCGAACGCATGCGCTGCAACTGCTTGGGATCGGCGGCCTTCAGCGCGCCGTCCTTGTTGGCCACCAGCTTCAACTCTTCGTTGTTCAGCAGGATCTTGCCGGCATGGGGCTGCTCCAGCAGGTTGATGCAGCGCAAAAAGGTACTTTTGCCCGAGCCACTGGAGCCGATGATGCTGATCACATCGCCAGCTGCGGCCTTCAGGGACACACCCTTGAGCACTTCGTGACTGCCATAGCGCTTATGCAGGTCTTGGACTTCAAGTTTGTACATGCGGTCGGTTCTCACAAAAACAGTCAGTCGTTGAGCAAGCGCCCGTGACGCAGCGCTTCGCGCCCCGCCACCTTGGCCAGCCAGAAACCGGGTTGGGCATAACGCAGCCGCTCAACGGCGAACAACACGCCGCTGGTGCCAGCACACACCGTACTGACCCGATCGGATAGGGGATCAATCACTTCAAAAATCGGTTCGCCCACTTCTACCCAGCTACCGGCCGGACGCAGAAAGCTCACCACGCCGGGGTGCGGCGCATACAGCAATTCGGTGCCTTCAAACGGCATGGCTTCACAGGCTTCACGCCCGGGCGCCGGCCACTCACCGGCGATCAGCCCCTGCTCGGCGAGAAACGCCAGGATGCCAGCGGCATGCGCCTCGGCCTGAGGACGCCCGGTGTCGGCCTGACCGCCCAGTTCCAGAGTGGTGGCCAGGCAGGCCAAGGGGATCTGCGCCTCGGGAAACTGTTGCGACAGACGCAACCAGGGCAGCGAGCAGGCTTCATCGAACGAACTGCCACCGGAATCTTCCGCCAGCAACCCGACCTTCACATCCAGGTGCGCCGCCAGGGAGCGCCACTGCGGCCAATGCTGCGGCAAGGCGTACATATGCAGCGCCGCCTCGGTATCGCAATGCAGGTCCAGCACCACATCCGCCGTGCAGGCATGACTCAGGAGCACCCGCTGCATGCCCTGCAGCTGACTTGCAGCCGGTGGCAACTCGGACAGCACCTCGCTCATGGCCTGACGGATCAAGCGCACATTGGCGTGAGGATCATCCCCCAGGCGCCCTTCCAGGCGCTGGGCCACAGGCCCGCTCAACTCGACGAAGTCGCGGTTGAAGTTCTTGCCGCTGCCGGCCTCGAAACGCCCCTGGTGATTGCCTTGCAGCAACTGCCCCAACCCCAGCGGATTGGCCACGGGCACCAGTTCGATAACACCGTTGAGGGCACCCTCGGCTTCCAGTTCGGCCAGGCGCTTTTTCAGCTCCCAGGCGGTGCGCATGCCGGGCAACTCGTCGGCATGCAGACTGGCCTGGATATAGGCCTTGCGCTCGCCACTGCCGAAACGGAACACCGAGATGCTGCGTTCGCTGCCCAGGTGGCTCCAGGGCAATGGATGATCGATACGCTGCATATCAGTGCTTCCGCGGTGCCAGGTAGCGCAGCCAGCGGCCTTCGGCCAGCTTGAACAGGCGCACCAGGATGAACGTCAGGCACAGATAGAACACACCCGCAGTGATATAGGCCTCGAACGGCAGGTAGTACTGCGCGTTGACCGTGCGCGCCGCGCCGGTAATGTCGATCAGGGTCACGATGGACGCCAGACTGGTGGTCTGCAGCATCATGATCACTTCGTTGCTGTACTGCGGCAGAGCCCGGCGCAGGGCCGATGGCAGGAGAATGCGGCGATACATCTTGTAGCGCGACATGCCCATGGCCTTGGCCGCCTCGATCTCACCGTTAGGCGTGGCCTTGAGGCTGCCGGCGATGATTTCTGCGGTGTAGGCGCTGGTGTTGACGGCAAAGGCCAGGCAGGCACAGAAGGTCGCGCTGGACAGCCAAGGCCAGAGGAAACTCTCACGCACCGCTTCAAACTGGGCCAGGCCGTAGTAGATCAGGAACAACTGCACCAGCATCGGCGTGCCACGGATTACATAGGTGTAGAGCCAGGCGCTCATGTTCACCAATGGCTGCTTGGACACCCGCATCAAACCCAGGGGCAAGGCCACCAGCAAACCGAAGAACAGCGACAGTGCCAACAGCTTCAGAGTGGTCAGCAAGCCGCTGAAGTACAGCGGCAAGGCGTCATAGATGACGTTGTAGTCGAAGATCATAGATCAGCCGCCCTTACGCCTACCGAGTAGCGCTTCTCAAGGTGACGCAATGCCAGCAACGAGACACTGGTGATCACCAGGTACATGGCCGCCACTGCGAGGAAGAAGGTGAAAGGCTCGCGAGTGGCGTCTGCCGCCTGCTTGGCCTTGAACATCATGTCTTGCAGGCCCACCACCGAAATCAGCGCGGTGGCCTTGGTCAGCACCAGCCAGTTGTTGGTGAAGCCGGGAATCGCCAGGCGAATCATCTGCGGCACCATCACCCGGAAGAACACCTGGAAGCTGCTCATGCCGTAAGCCATGCCCGCTTCGGCCTGCCCCTTGGGAATCGCCATGAAGGCGCCACGGAAGGTTTCCGACAGGTAGGCACCGAAGATGAAGCCCAGGGTGCCGATACCGGCGGCCAGCGGATTGAGGTCGATGTAATCGTCGTAGCCCAGCAGCGGCGCCACACGGTTCAGCAGGTCCTGGCCGCCGTAGAAGATCAGCAGGATCAGCACCAGATCGGGAATGCCACGGATCACCGTGGAATACAGATCGCCGAGCCAGGCCAGCCAGCGCACCGGCGAGAGGCGCAACGCGACCCCGATCAGACCCAGAACAATGGCCAGGGCCATGGACGACAAGGCGAGCTGAAGCGTCAGCCAAGCGCCATCGAGGATGACAGCCCCGTAGCCTTTCAACATGATTCAGGTCCTCGAAAATTGGGATGAAAAAATGGCGCAAACTTCAGAGACTCTGCTGCTTGCGCCATCTCGGACTGACTGTTTCGACGGTCTTACTTGCCGTAAATGTCGAAGTCGAAGTACTTGTCCTGGATTTGCTTGTACTTGCCATTCTCACGAATGGCAGCGATGGCGGCGTTGATCTTGTCCAGATCGGCCTTGTCACCCTTGCGCACAGCGATCCCTACGCCATCGCCGAAGTATTTGACGTCAGTGAAAGCCGGACCGACGAAGGCGAAGCCTTTGCCGGCGTCGGTTTTCAGGAAACCGTCATTCAACAGCGTAGCGTCCGCCACGGTGCCGTCGAGGCGACCGGCCGCCACATCCAGGTAGATTTCGTTCTGCGAGCCGTAAGGCTTGATCTGTGCACCCAGCGGCGCCAGGACTTCACGAGCGAAACGCTCGTGGATCGAGCCACGCTGTACGCCGATATTCTTGCCTTTGAGCTCAGCCAGGCCATCGCTGACCTGGGTACCGGCCTTCATCACCAGACGGGCCGGAGTGTTGTAGTACTTGTTAGTGAAGTCCACGGACTTCTTGCGATCGTCAGTGATCGACATGGACGAGAGGATGGCGTCGATCTTGCGCACTTTCAGCGCCGGGATCAGGCCATCGAACTCTTGCTCGACCCATACGCACTTGACCTTCATCTCTTCGCACAGGGCATTGCCGATGTCGTAGTCGAAACCGACGATGCTGCCATCCGGCGCCTTGGAGGCAAACGGAGGGTAAGCCGCTTCGATACCAATTTTCAGCGGCTTTTCATCGGCGAAAGTCGGCAAGGACAGCACGGACAGTGCCAGGGCGCCAAGAAGCACGAGTTTCTTCATCTTAGAACTCCATCGGTAAAGGGCGAAAACGGCAGAGTGAGCGACAGCCCAATATGCGAATGGGTGAAACCTGAATTGCCGCGCTGCGTCCTGGGAACTCCGCAGAGGACTCACACACAGGCAGCGACGAGCGAGTGACCGGCATTCTAACGACAGGCTGGAAGCCGATATTTCCTCAATGCGACAACAAATTACAGAAGCATTGAGAATGCCGGGGCAGCACATTGACAGCTCTTCAAATCTATGCAAGAGCAAAAGACAGTAAACCGATCTATGTTGCAAATTGCGGGCCTATTATTCGCAAAGCCTTCTATTCCGGCAAGCGCAGCGTGATGACTTATTTTTTATAAGGGTATAAAAGGCCCCGAAATAGGGCCGGGCGTTTCCCATTGCCCCGAAAGTGAGCGCGGGGTTACATCTTCGGCAACGTCGGTAACATTCGTATGCGCTCGCCGGAAATATCCGATATTTATTCGCCCCTCTTCGCTGACAAGCCAACCCCCTGCAACAACCACGCAGCCCCGCAGCAATCAGCTTGCCGGCGCATCACACGGCCATAAAAAAGCCCCGCCCGGCACAAGGCCGGGCGGGGCTGGATGACTCGGAACCCGCCTCAGGCGACGTTCATGGTCTTGTGGGTATCAATCAGATGCTGCACCACACTTGGGTCGGCCAAGGTGGAGATATCGCCCAGACCGTCGTACTCGGCCGTGGCAATCTTGCGCAGGATTCGCCGCATGATCTTCCCGGAACGCGTTTTCGGCAGGCCCGGCGCCCATTGGATGACATCCGGCGAGGCGATCGGACCGATCTCCTTGCGCACCCAATTCTTCAGCTCCAGACGCAGGGCTTCGCTCGGTTCTTCGCCGCCATTGAGGGTCACATAGACATAGATGCCCTGGCCCTTGATGTCGTGAGGCACGCCCACCACCGCCGCTTCGGCAACTTTAGGGTGAGCGACCATGGCACTTTCGATCTCGGCGGTCCCCATGCGGTGCCCGGACACGTTGAGTACATCGTCCACGCGACCGGTGATCCAGTAGTAGCCGTCTTCATCGCGACGAGCGCCGTCACCAGTGAAGTACATGCCACGGAAGGTCTTGAAGTAGGTATCGACGAAACGATCATGATCGCGGTACAGGGTCCGCGCCTGACCCGGCCAGGAGTCGAGGATCACCAGATTGCCCTCGGCCGCGCCTTCGATGATGTTGCCCAAGTTGTCTACCAGGGCCGGGACCACGCCGAAGAACGGACGTGCTGCAGAACCCGGCTTCAGGGCATGCGCCCCCGGCAGCGGACTCATCAGGGTGGCGCCGGTTTCGGTCTGCCACCAGGTGTCGACGATCGGGCAACGGGATTGGCCGACGTTCTTGTAGTACCAATCCCAGGCTTCCGGGTTGATCGGCTCGCCCACCGAACCCAGCAGGCGCAGGCTGCTGCCGTCGGCGCCTTCACAGGCGGCGGTACCCGAAGCCATCATGGCGCGGATCGCGGTCGGAGCGGTGTAGAGGATGTTGACCTTGTGCTTGTCGACGATCTTCGCCACCCGGGTCACGTCCGGGTAGTTGGGCACACCTTCGAACAGCACAGTGGTGGCGCCGTTGGCCAAGGGGCCATAGACAATATAGGTATGGCCGGTGACCCAGCCGACGTCGGCGGTGCACCAGTAGACTTCGCCCGGACGGTAGTCGAACACCCGCTCATGGGTCAGCGACGCATAGAGCAAGTAACCGCCAGTGGTGTGCTGCACGCCCTTGGGTTTGCCGGTGGAGCCGGAGGTGTAAAGGATGAACAGCGCTTCTTCGGCCCCCATCTCTTTCGGTGCACAGACGCTGCCGGCCACCTTCATCAGGTCTTCGTACCAGATGTCGCGGTGCTGGTTCCACTTGATGTCGCCACCGGTGCGCTTGCACACGATGACTTTCTGGATGCTGCTGGTTTCCGGATTGGTCAGGGCGTCGTCGACATTGGCCTTGAGCGGCACCTTCTTGCCCGCCCGGATGCCTTCGTCGGCAGTGATCACCACTTTCGAACGGCAGTCGATAATGCGACCGGCCAGCGCCTCAGGCGAGAAGCCACCGAACACCACCGAATGGATCGCGCCGATACGGGTACAGGCCAGCATGGCCACCACCGCTTCGGGGATCATCGGCATATAGATAGTCACCACGTCACCGCGGTGCACGTCCTGGCCGCGCAGGGCGTTGGCGAACTTGCAGACTTCTTCATGCAGTTCGCGGTAGGTGATGTTGCGGCTTTCGGAAGGATCGTCGCCTTCCCAGATGATCGCGATCTGATCGCCACGTTCGGCGAGATGGCGATCCAGACAGTTGTAGGAGACGTTCAAGGTGCCATCGGCGAACCACTTGATATCCACGTGGTGGTCGTCGAAGGAGGTCTGCTTCACCGTGGTAAAAGGCTTGATCCAGTCGAGACGCTTGGCCTGTTCGCGCCAGAAACCGTCCGGGTTCACGACCGACTGCTGGTACATGGCCTTGTAGGTCGCCTCGTCAGTCAGCGTATTGGCCAAAACCTCGGGACGAACGGGATACAGAGAAGCCGCACTCATCTTTCTTACCTCGGTGACATAGTTGTTTTTGTATGACCCCGTTGTAGCCGGGGGGCGCCTATAGAACCATTCGACGATGGTAGTAACAACCCCCTGCGAAATACCCTGATATTTGCCGCAACCCTTCAAGAACGCTGCTTACAGCGATATTCACCGCGGATAAAAATGTTCAAACAGACCTGCAGACAGGCCTTTTTCGGGGATTGTTACAAAAACTGTCAAAGGTGTTTATCAAAAGTACGCCTATATGGCCGCCGGCCCCGGGCCTAAAATCCGTCTCGCCAAACAGGCAATCTGATTAACCAAGTTGCAGCCCCCACGAAGGCAGTTAATCAAACTTCTACTCAAGTTCCACACGCAGCCCCACAAAGGCTGCGTGACCCCACACGACCTTAGAAAGGTAAAACGCAAATGAAAGCTTTATTAGTTCTGGCCCTCAGCAGTCTGTGCGTTACCGCGATGGCTGATGAGATCCCGACTGATGTCGCCCAGCAGCAAGTACCGGTAGAGGAATACACTTACTCCACTGACCTGGATATCGCCAAAGTTATCTCCATGAGCGAAGTTCCAGAAGTATGCGAAGTTGTACCAGCGCGCATGGAATATGAAGACTCCCACGGTCAGCGGCATATTCTTCAATACCGCGTAATGGGCAACGGTTGTTCTAACGGCTAATAGCCAAGTTCATTGCATAGACCTTGATGACTGCCGGCCGCAAGAAATCCCTCTTGCGGCAAAGATGCCCGACAACGACCCGCCCAAGGGTAGTGAAAGGCTTCACCTTGACGACGTGCGAGTACGGCAATCGCACGCACTTTTTGCTGCTGTGGTTGATGGCCTGCTCATGGCACTGCCAACGACCTTTTGAGCCTCTCGGCTGACGACTTCGACGAGGGCAATCCCGCCGACCTTGAAGACCTCTGCCAGGAGATTTTCAGCGACAGAACCGGACGATTCGAGTTGTGTTCAAAACCTGAAAAAGGCTTGCAAAAACACAACATCTAGTAAAATTGGCTATTTTTTGGCCACTCGAGGATATTTTTTTCGAGCCTGAAAAAAAATCTTCAACGGCCAAAGCCTTGTAAACCCGCGCTTTGCTCTCAGTCCCCCTCCTTCTTGGGCCCGCCTGCGCCCATCGGTCGCCCCACGGCGCTGAAAATATCCTTATAATGCGTCCTCAAAACGGGCCCGCAACATTCCCTTACCGGATGAAAACGACCTGCTGAATCCCGCGCCGGAACCGACACCCTCAGTTCCGCCCGACAGCAGCTTCAAGGCACCCGAACACGTATTTCTGTTTATTGCCTGCGTTCACTGCTGCAACAAACGATTTCCAATGATTTAACGCGGCCAGTAGCGCCGTGTGAAAAGCCAACCCTTTTGTTTTCACACGGGCATCTGGCCCTCAAGCAGGAGACGACACGTCATGCTGAGCTGGGACGAATTCGACAAAGAAGAAGGCGAAGTTGCAGTCAAAGGCGCCAACGCCGGCCACGCTACTGAAGCCAACATGGACCGCCTCGACAGCGCCGGTGGTGCCGCCGCTCTTGAAGCACGCGCCGTGACTGCCAGCGACTCCGCTGCCGTGGCCCGCGCCAAGGCGTCCCTGGACCAGCTCGATATCGCCGAAGGCCTGGCTGAACTGGAAGGCTCTTCCGCTCGTGTCGCCGTTGACGAAAAGCGCATGATCAACTGCCGCGCCGACCTCAACCAGTTGGTACCGTTCAAGTACGACTGGGCCTGGCAGAAGTACCTCGACGGCTGCGCCAACCACTGGATGCCGCAAGAGGTCAACATGACCGCCGACATCGCCCTGTGGAAAAACCCGGAAGGCCTGACCGACGACGAACGTCGCATCGTCATGCGCAACCTGGGCTTCTTCTCCACCGCCGACTCCCTGGTTGCCAACAACCTGGTATTGGCCGTGTACCGCCTGATCACCAACCCGGAATGCCGCCAGTACATCCTGCGCCAGGCGTTCGAAGAGGCGATCCACACCCACGCCTATCAGTACTGCATCGAATCGTTGGCCATGGATGAAGGCGAGATCTTCAACATGTACCACGAGATTCCATCGGTCGCGAAGAAAGCTGCCTGGGGACTGAAGTACACCCGTTCGATCTCCGATCCGAAATTCGAAACCGGCACCGTCGACACCGACAAGGAATTGCTGCGCAACCTGATCGCCTACTACTGCGTTCTGGAAGGCATCTTCTTCTATTGCGGCTTCACCCAGATCCTGTCCATGGGCCGTCGCAACAAGATGACCGGTGTCGCCGAGCAGTTCCAATACATCCTGCGCGACGAATCCATGCACCTGAACTTCGGCATCGACGTGATCAACCAGATCAAGATCGAAAACCCGCACCTGTGGGATGCCGAGATGAAGGAAGAAGCCACCCAGATGATTCTCCAGGGCACTCAACTGGAAATCGAATACGCTCGCGATACCATGCCGCGCGGCGTACTGGGCATGAACGCGGCGATGATGGAGGACTACCTCAAGTTCATCGCCAACCGTCGCCTGTCGCAGATCGGTTTGAAGGAAGAGTACCCAGGTACCACCAACCCGTTCCCATGGATGAGCGAGATCATGGACTTGAAGAAAGAGAAGAACTTCTTCGAGACCCGCGTGATCGAGTATCAGACTGGCGGTGCATTGAGCTGGGATTGATTCCCGGATCGATGAAACAAACAAGAAGCCCTGACTTGGTCAGGGCTTTTTTATTGGCCGCGCAAATCCGCACCTGCTTCATCTACAAGGCCCGGCTCATTAAAGTGCGTGCAGGCTTCAAGACCTGCCGTTATAAAGTTCCCTCCCCCGCTTAAGGATCAAAGCGCTCATGAAATTCGATACCGCCTACTGCATCAGCCTCGACGAAAAGTTGTCGATCTATGACGTGCGGGATCTGAACTTCGATGAAACCCTGGTCTTCGACTCGACCAAGGAAAGCTTCCAGTGCCCCAACGATGACTGTCGCGCAGCGTTCGATGCCGCCAATCAACTGGGCACCTTCAATGCCAAGAACGTCAATTACATCCGCACTCCGCATTTCAAGAACCTGCCCAGCACTCTTCATATAGAAGGCTGCCCTTACGGGATCAGCAAAAGCCCCGGCAGCATCGAAGGGGCTGCAGTCGAGGATGATCGCGAGGAGCACTTCCCTTCGGAGCTGCTGCTGACCCGCCGCGAATACCTGCGGCGACCGGCCAACCCGACAGCAGCGCCGCAGACACCTGGAAATAACCCGCCAGTGACGCCTGCAAGCTTGCAAGCGCCCCACGCCGGGCGCGATACAACCCCGGACAAGACCAGCGTCTTCGCTCACCCGGTGGAATGCTTCGTGTCGAATATCGACGACAAGGAACTGCTCAAGCGCATGCCGTTGAAGATTGGCGAACACACTGCGTCCTACGCCTCGTTCTTCAAGAAGATCGAGTACCTGCTGGATAACAAGGGGCTGATCTACTGGGGCAAGATCAAGGAAATCAAGGACTACACCCAGAGCTTTCGCATCGACTTCGAGCACAAGGTCTGGTTCAAGGAAGAGGGAGAAGCCAAGAAGAAGCCCTATTCAGTCAACGTCTACCTGAGCAAGAAACTGGTCGACAACTACCGCAAGCGCAAAGCCTTCCTTGAAGAGATAAAGAACGCCATCGACAGCCAGCGTGAGTTGTACTGCTTCTTCTATGGCGTCACCCCGACACTCAAGCAGGTGCCGAGCAAGAAAAACCCCGAAGCGACCTTCGGGGTGTTCAGCGCCAATATCGAGAACCTGGACCATTTCGTGATTCGCGAGGCACCGGGCCTGGAAGCAAAATAGCCCCCTACGGTTTCACCGCTTGGGCAACTCCAGGGCCACGGCCCCCCGGATGCTTCCTGACCACCGCCCCTGCCAGCCGTCGGCTGTGCATTGGATCAATCCGTTGAACATGGAAGCTCCCTTGTATGAAAAAGCCGAAAACACGGTCAGCCAAGCCAGAGCCAGCATTCAGCAGCGGGCAATTATGGATCTGCGGACAAGGACAATCGAGCCACCAAGCGTGACGCTCCTAGCCCTTCACACACATGCTGAACAGCACCAGCAACAACAGACCGATGTACACCCTTGCATGTACGCGGTCGGGAATTCTGCCAATCCAGGCAGTGGCCAGGCGGATGCCCAGCAACGAGCCGAGGGTCAGTACCGAGAACGCCAGCAGGTCGACATAACCGACAAACCAGGGGCCGAGATCGAACGAGCTGAAATGGGCCAGGGCCATGTAGGTGACCGTTCCCGCCAACGCCACAGGCACGCTCAGAGGATTGGCCATTGCGGTGGCCTGGGTCATGGACAGACCGCAACGGCGCAATAGGGGCACCGTCATGACACTGCCGCCTACGCCGAGAAAGGTGGCGACAACACCTATTCCTACACCGCCAAAGAGCGTTTCGCGGGCTCCAAGAAGACGCGCCTCCTGCCCTTGGGACGGTTCAAGAAAACCACGTCGCAGCAGGCAGTCAGCAACGGTGATTCCCAGGTAGGCGATAAAGGCATAGCGAAGCACTTCGCCACTGACCCACATGGCCGCTGCCGCACCCAAGATAGCCCCCAGCCCTATATAGCCCCCCAGCGGCCACAGGTAGTGGCGAACAAGATTGCCCGCCTGATGGTGTCGACGGCTAGCGACCAGGGCATTGACGATCATCACGCAAGTCGAGGTAGCCACCGCGACATGCATCGCCGACTGCCCTGCCGCCGAGTCCGCCCCCTGGCTGCCCAGCAGCATCCAGTACAGCAGCGGCACCACTACAAATCCGCCGCCAAAGCCGAACAGCACGGCGCTGATACCCGTCATGCAACCAAAAAGTGCCAGCAGTAGATAGAACATCGGACCACGCTCGTCTTTGCACAAGAGCTGGACGATAGAGCTTCAGCGCTTGGCCGACTTCAGCAAGTCAGCCAATAATATTTGCGTTTACGCCAAACACGGAACGACTCGGCATGCGCAATATCTCCATCGATCAACTGGATCAGACACCGCGTGCGGTACTGGCCATCGGCACCGACTACGCCGACGGCCAACGCCTGCCTCGTCACCGTCATCGGCGGGCACAACTGCTGTATGGCGCTACCGGAGTCATGCAGGTGGGCACCGATCAGGGCAACTGGGTAGTGCCACCGCAACATGCGGTGTGGATTCCGCCCGGGGTAGAACATGAGGTGCTGATGCTCGGGGTCAGTACCCGCAGCCTGTATATCGAACCTGCCGCGGCGCCCCTGGATAACAGCGGCTGTCGAGTCGTCAGCGTCTCACCGCTGTTGCGCCAACTGCTCCTGGAGGCCGTAGAGATTCCCCTGCAATACGATCAGGGCGGGCGTGACGGATTGCTGGTCGACCTGCTGCTGCATGAACTGCGACGCAGCACGGCGCTACCGCTGCATATCCCTCTGCCGGCTGATGGCCCGCTACTGGAGTTGTGCCAGGCCTTTCTCGGGCATCCCGATATTCACCAATCCCCGGAGCACTGGGCGGATCGATTGCACGTCAGCCTGCGCACGTTTAATCGCGTCTTCCGCCAGCAAACGGGTATGAGCTTCATTCAATGGCGACAACGAGCCTGCGTGATCCTGGCCCTGGCGCGGTTGGCAGCCGCGGAGTCCGTGACACGCATCGCCCTGGATTTCGGCTATGACAGCCCCGGGGCATTCTCCACCATGTTCCGCCGGGTGCTGGGGCGGTCCCCCAGTACCTACCTGAACAGGACGGACCCGAGCCCGGGAAAAACCTTGTGACCAAAGGCGCGGGCAGAGAGCAAAAATCAGTTTGATCCGGGAATTAAACAACTGTACAAATAACCAGTACCAAGCCAACTTCCAGCCTAACCTCCCGGAGAAAACCATGGCCTCTCTAGCGATGAAAATCACCCTGGAACGTATCGCCCTTTATCAATTCACTCCGCAGCACTGTGCCCAGGCCCGGGACATGCTGGATTGGGACATGGATCAACTGTCCCGTGAATCCGCAGTCTCGGTGCAAGCTATCCAGCGCTTCGAAGCCGGCTACGAGGTGCGTGACGTGACCCGCCTGGCACTGGCGTTCTGCCTTGAAGCTCAAGGGTTGGTGTTCTTTCCCGGCTTCGCTCCGGGCCGCGGCATGAATATCAAGGGCGCGACTCCCAACCCCATGGAACGCCCTGACTACGCAATGATCGAGTGATCCAGTGCCTTGAGCAGTTGCCCGCACAAGTCCGCTACTGAAAGCCGGGTCGAATCCAGGCGAACGAGCGGACAGTCGAGGTTTTTGATCCAGCTTTCATGGCGCCGCAGACTGCGGGTTCCGTGGCCACCCTCGTCGTAGCCGGCGGCCCAGGCGAGAAAAGTCTGGGTCGCGACGTAGCGTTCGCCACCCTCGAAAATCTGCTCGCCGTAGCGCTGGAATTCCCGGGCACGCAAGCGCTGCAAGCGAACCTCAGGGTCCAATTGCACGAAGACCGCCAGAGTGAAACTGGGGATCAGCACATCTCCCCAACCACAAAGGGAGCCGGACAGGACCCAGTCCGGCTCCGTCAACACCTGGGTTTGCAACATATGGATACGTGCGTCACGGGGACGCCGGTAACTAAAAGGCTTGGCGCCGGGTTGCCAGAAAAAATCATCGGAATCGAAGTGTTTGCAGCACAAGCGCTCGGCCAGGGCCCGACCCAAAGTTGTAGTCCCGGAACCGGATGCGCCGAAGATATGAATTCTGTAGGCCATGACACTGCTCCCTCAGAGCGGACATCCAACAAGTTTCACAGCCTCGGCCTGTCTTTGCCCGACCTGCCACACATGGATCAGGACAGGATTACGCAGACTCGACAGCCGCCTGTTCCGAGGCGCCTTCCACCTCCAGCCACCAGGCTCCGCCCCGCTGAGGTTGTGCGAGGTTGAAGGCTTCACCCATCTGCGGCGTAGTGATAGTGATGTTGCGCTCCCAAGCCAGGGCCAGGATACGGTCGAAGGGCTCATGCCAGGCATGCATGGCCAGGTCAAAGGTGCCGTTATGGATCGGCAGCAACCAGCGACCTTGCAGGTCGATGTGAGCTTGCAGGGTTTGCTCCGGCTGCATGTGTACATGGGGCCATTCGACGTTGTAGGCACCGGTTTCCATCAGCGTCAGGTCAAAGGGCCCGTATTGCTGGCCAATGCGCTTGAAGCCGTCGAAGTAACCGGTATCGCCGCTGAAGAAGATCCGCGTCGCTGCGTCGATCATCACCCAGGACGCCCACAAGGTGTGATTGCCATCGAACAACCCGCGACCGGAAAAGTGCTGCGACGGCGTAGCGATAAAGCGGATGCCCTCGACTTCGCAGCCCTGCCACCAATCCAGCTGCCGGACCTTGGCCGCTGGTACCCCCCATTTGATCAGGGTGTCTCCCACTCCCAGCGGGGTGAGAAAGTGCCGGGTCTTGCCTGCCAGGGCCAGTACTGTCTGGTGGTCCAGGTGATCGTAATGGTCATGGGAGAGGATCACCGCCTCGATCTCGGGCAGCGCCTCCAGACTGATGGGGGGCTGGTGAAAACGCTTCGGACCAGCCCATTGCACCGGGGATGCACGTTCGGCAAACACCGGGTCAGTGATCCAGAACTTGTCGCGCATCTTCAACAGCACCGTGGAGTGCCCAAGACGAAACACACTGTGATTGGGAGCCGCCTGCAGTTGCTCACGGGTCAGCGGCTGGACGGGTATGGCACCGGCCGGACGGGTATTGCGCGGTTTGTGGAACAGCATGTTCCAGAAAATCTGCAGGGTTTTACCGAAACCGGCGCGACGTACCGGAGCATGGTTACGAAAGGCGCCCTGCTCCTGGCGGGAAGTTTCCTGGCGGGGTGTGCGAGTGACGCTGGACGAAACAGTGGCCATGATTGAAATGACTCCATTGGAACGCGGCAGGTTCCGACGTTGTTCTGCGGGACGATCTACTGGCCAAGGCACGCAAGCATCAGCCGCCAATCATCGTTTTCAAGAAAATCTACACTACACAGTGTAGTTTCTGCATTGCAACAGAATTAAGACGAAGTAGACTGCCGACTGATTTCTACACCGACCCTGACCGAACCCGACTTATGACAGCTCCGAAGCGCCTCACCGACCTTAAACGCGACGCCATCATCCAGGCGGCGATCAGCGAATTCCGCGCCAGCGGTTTCGAGATCACCAGCATGGACAAGATTGCCGCCACGGCCGGGGTTTCCAAGCGCACGGTGTACAACCACTTCCCCAGCAAGGAAGAGTTGTTCGCCGAAATTCTGCATAAGCTCTGGAACAGCACCAGCGCCCAATCGGAAGTCAGCTACCGCAGCGACCAGCCATTGCGCGAGCAGTTGCAAAACGTTCTGCGCGCCAAGCTGCAACTGCTGGCCGACAACAACTTCCTCGACCTGGCCCGAGTCGCCATCGCCGCAACCATTCACTCCCCCGAGCGGGCACAGAACATGGTGGAACGACTCGGCGAACGGGAAGAAGGCCTGACCCTGTGGATCCGCGGGGCCCTGGCTGATGGCCGCCTCAAGCCCCTGGACCCGGAGTTCGCCGCGCAACAGATGCACGGGCTGATCAAGAGCTTTGCCTTCTGGCCGCAGATCACCATGGGCCAGCCGCCCCTGACAGCAGACATGCAGACCCGGGTCATCGAATCGGCACTGGACATGTTCCTGGCCCACTACCAAGCATGAGCCAGCTTGTGCTCCCGTCGTGCAACGTTCCCTGCCACTGTTAAATGGCTTCGAAGGACACTGATTATTCCCACTGGAATAAATGACAATATTCACCAGACTGATCCGATAAACGGCCAAGCCGAAAAAAACACCACAAAGTGTTTCAGTACAGAATCCGGTGCACGAATTTATGGAAAACCAACGCGGCAAGGGGCTGTCATTTGCCCGGCGCATCTATTGGCCAAGGATCATCGGCCTGAGTATCGGCGGCATCAGTGTCCTGGCTGCAATTTACCCCCTGGCCCCGCCTGACTGGGTATGGGCCCTGCTGCTGTTCAATGGCCTGATCTGGCCCCATCTGGCGTATCAGCTCTCGACCCGTTCTGGTTTTCCCTACCGGGCAGAACGCCGCAACCTGTTGTATGACTCGCTGCTGGGGGGATTCTGGGCGGCAACCATGCAATTCAATCCCCTGCCGGCAGTCACCATCCTCTCAATGATGTGCATGAACAATGTCGCCGCAGGTGGCTTGCGCCTGTTCATTCGTGGCGGCCTGGCCCAATGTGCAGGGATACTGCTGTACTGGGCGCTGTTCGGGGCCGCCTTCAGTACCCAGATCAGCCCGCTGCAAATCTATGCCTGCCTGCCCATGCTGACCCTCTACCCCCTCGCAGTGGGCATGGTCTGCTATCGACTGGCGATCAAACTGTCCGAACACAAGCGTGCCCTCAGCGCCCTGAGCCGCACCGACAGCCTCACTGGCCTGCTCAACCACGGCTCGTGGAAAGACCTGTTGCACATCAAGTTCCACAAGTGTCAGCAACAGCAGATGGAAGCCAGCATCGCCCTGATCGACATCGACCACTTCAAAGCGATCAACGACACCTACGGGCATATTGTCGGCGATACGGTGCTGCGCCATTTGAGCAATGAACTGCGGCGCAACCTGCGCCATGACGATCTCGCCGGCCGCTACGGTGGCGACGAGTTCTGCGTGATCCTGCCACGCATGAGCCGGCAACAGGCCCTGGATGTAATGGAGCGCCTGCGCCAGGTGTTCAACCAGTACCAGCATCCAGAGGTACAGGAGCTGAAAGTCAGCCTGAGTATCGGTCTGGCGGCTTTCGACTCAAGTTTCCCCGACCCTGCCAGCTGGCTCGATGCGGCGGACAAGGCCCTGTATCTGGCCAAGAACAACGGGCGCAACCGCACCGCCAGCAATGACAGCGAAGCCCATTTCTCGCACGCGCAAATGGCATAAAAACCGTTAAAACTTATACAAAAATGAAGTAAAAAATACCTTTGTATAAGTTTATTTGGATTTTTCTTCGTGGTTGACATCATAATGCCGCCACTTTGCAGCAGCGGATAACGCCTTCGGCACCGCTGCCAGCAAAGTCATCCAACCCAACTAAATCGATTCGCAGCCGTTACGTCTCCTCTTGATGCGGCCAGCGACGTTCGCCCGAAATGTCGCCCGCTTCACCGCTGCGAAATTATCTGTCAGTCATGGAACGCTGACATTGAGCAGATAATGCCGATCGCCGGGGAGCTTTCGGCATACCGGCGCACTCCATAGGGATCGACGCGACGTTTCTCCCACAGAGCACCTGCCAACATGCTATTCAACCGTCACAACAAGACCATCGATTCCCTGAACCAGACCATCGTCGAACAATCCCGTCTGCTGGAGGCCATCGACCGCTCCATGGCGGTGATCGAGTTTGACCTCCAGGGCACGGTGCTCCGAGCCAACGACAATTTCCTGAAGACCCTGGGCTATCGGCAAGACCAGGTGATCGGCCAGTCTCACCGACTGTTCTGCCTCCCGGAATACGCTCGCAGCGCCGATTACCAGCAATTGTGGACCCGCCTGAAAAACGGCCAGTTCGAGTCCGGCACCTTTGAGCGGGTCGGCGCCACCGGCCAGAGCCTGTGGCTGGAGGCCAGCTACAACCCGATCCGCGATGCCTCCGGTACGGTGTACAAAGTGGTCAAATACGCCCTTGACGTCACCGCCAGGGTGCAAGAGGAAGTCGAGGCCCGGAACAAACTGGAGGCCATCGACCGGGCCATGGCGGTCATCGAGTTCAACCTGGACGGCAGCATCATCGGTGCCAATGCCAACTTCCTCAGCCGCATGGGCTACAGCCTGGCCCAGATCCAGGGCAAGCATCACCGGATGTTCTGCAAACCCGAGCTGGTCAACAGCAGCGCCTACCAGGATTTCTGGAATCGCCTGAACAGGGGGGAGTTCTTCAACGGCCGCTTCGAGCGGATCGACAAGCACGGGCGCACGCTGTGGCTGGAAGCCAACTACAACCCGGTCTATGACGCCAGCGGACGCCTGTGCAAGGTGGTGAAGTACGCCGCCGACGTGACTCAGCAGGTGGAGAAGCACGAGCAGGATGCCCAGAGTGCGAGCCAGGCTTATCACATCTCGGTGCAGACCCGGAAAGTCGCCGAACAAGGAACAGAAGTGATCCAGCAGGCGGCCAGCGAAATGCGCCAGATCGCCCATAACATCGAGGACTCTTCCTCGCTGATTGCCCACCTCGGCGAACGTTCCGAGCAGATCACCGCCATCGTCAACACCATTCGCGCGATTGCCGATCAGACCAACCTGCTCGCCCTCAACGCGGCCATCGAAGCCGCCCGTGCCGGGGAGCAGGGACGAGGTTTTGCCGTGGTGGCCGACGAAGTCCGGCAACTGGCGGCGCGCACCAGCGGCTCGACGGCGGAAATCTCCAGCATGATCGACATGATCCAGAACGAAACGCAGCAAGCGATCAAGAGCATGGACGGCACTCGTGAACGAGCCGCCAAGGGCGTGCAACTGGCGGATCAGGCCGGGACGGTGATCCTGCAGATTCGCGATGGCGCCAGCGACGCGGTGCAAGCTGTCAGCATGTTCGCCAACGAACGCAACGTGCTCTGAGGGTGGTTTTCCCGGCGTCGATAACGACGTCGGGCCTGGCCTTGGGGACTATAGTGGCCTGACGTCCCAACGCTTGGCGGAGGCCATCATGAGTTCCAGCGACACCCCGGAAAAAACCACCCCAATCGTCGACCACCTGCGCTTTCACCGCGCCCACGCCCACCTGGCACCGACCTTTGGCAACGACGCCTTTGCCCTGAAGGCCGAAGCCTTTGCCCGGTTCTTTGGTACCCCGACCTTTCTCGGTGCACAGACCCTGATCGTAGTGATCTGGATTGCCCTCAACCTCACTGGCGTGACCCAGTTCGACGTCTACCCCTTCATCCTTCTGAACCTGGCTTTCAGCCTGCAGGCAGCCTACGCCGCACCGCTGATCCTCCTGGCCCAAACCCGCCAGGCCGCGCGGGACAAGGCCCAATCGGACGCCGACGCCCAACACCGCGAAGCCCTGGCCATCGCCAACAGTGAACGCCAGGCCCAGGCCGCACAGACCACCCGCCAGCTGCTGGAGTTGCTGGAGCAGAACACCCGGCTCACGGAGATGACCAAGCAACTGACCGAACGCATCGAGAACCTCACCAGCGAGATGCACGCACACTTTGTGCGCAAGGATCAGCCCCACCCTTGAGCCTTGCTCATGGCCAGCGCAGATGGCGCGCCAGTTCATCGAACAGGGTCACCACCGAACGCAGGGCCCGGCAATCCGGACGGGTCAGCAGCCACAGCGCTGTGTCATGCCCCAGAGGTTCACTCAACGCCTCCAGACCACCAGCGCCCATGAGAAAATCCGGCAAGGCTGCAACGCCGAGGCCGGCCCTTACCAGTTCGCTCACCGCGAGCATGCTGTTGCAGCGGTAGCTGGGCTGCACGCCAGGCCAGCGCTGACGGCGCCAGGCCACGGTGGGATGGTCGGGGAGAAAATCATCCGGGGCGATCCAGGCCACCTTCGACAGGTCGCTGCAATCCACCCGTAGCTTGTACTCCGGGCTCGCGCACAGCCGATACGACACCGCCCCCAGGCAGCGCCCCACCAGATGTTCCGGCGGTGTCGCGGTCAGACGCAGGGCAATGTCCGCATCACGCCGGTTGAGGTTGGCGAAATCATTGGACGTACAGAGTTCGATCACCAGCGCCGGGTAGTTCGGCATGAATTGCGCCAGGGCCGGCAGCAGCAGACCTTGCAACACCGAGTCGGTGCAGGTCAGGCGTACCGTGCCGCTGATCACCTCTCCTCCCTGGGCCACGCCGATCCGCGCGGCCTCCAGGGCCTGCTCCGCCTGTTCGGCCTGCTGTGCCAGAGCCTGGGCCAGGCTGGTGGGCAGATAGCCGGCGCGGCTCTTGTCGAACAGTTGCTGCCCGAGCCCGGCCTCCAGCCGGCGCACGGCACGAAACACCGTGGAAACATCCACCTTGAGCAGGGCCGCGGCGCGAGCCAGGGAGCCACCACGGACCAGGGCGAGAATCAGTGACAGGTCGGGATAGTCCAGCTGATAGTGCACGGCTGCATTGATCACTTGGGCAAACGCCAATATTGATTGCGTGATCGCCAATCTATAGTGGCTCCAGGCAGTCGACAAGTCAGAGAGGCCACATGCACACAGCCCGATCTAGCGCCACCATCCGCATCGCCCTGGTGGGGGATTACGACCCACAGATCACTGCACACCAGGCCATTCCCCTGGCCCTGGAACGCGCCGCGACCGATAGCGGGGTCAGGGTGGACTACCAGTGGCTGGCCACGCCGGAGCTGATCCACGAGCAACAGCTCAAAGGCTTCGACGGAATCTGGTGCGTGCCTGGCAGTCCCTACCGCCACATCGACGGTGCCCTCTTGGCGATCCGCGTCGCCCGGGAACAGCAACGGCCCTTCCTCGGCACCTGCGGCGGCTTTCAGCACGCGGTGCTGGAATATGCCCGCAACGTACTGGGCTGGAACGACGCCGAGCACGGCGAGATCAACCCCCATGCCCAGCGCGCGGTGCTCACTCCCTTGAGCTGCGCCCTGGTGGAAGCCCGCGACCGAATCCAGCTGCACAGCGGCAGCCGGATCGCCCAGGCCTACGGCACCCAGAGCATCGAGGAAGGTTATCGCTGCCGCTATGGGGTCAATCCGGACTTTGCCGGCCCCTTGCTCAGCGGCGCCCTGCGCCCTGCTGGCCACGACAGTGACGGCGACTTGCGCGCCGTGGAACTGGACGGCCATCCGTTCTTCGTCGCCACACTGTTCCAGCCCGAGCGCGCGGCACTCCAAGGCCGCACACCGCCCCTGATCACAGCCCTGCTCAATGCCTGCCTGGAGGCACAAGGATGATCGGCCAGACGCCCGCCCCGCCCTATTACGCAGTGATCTTCAGTTCCCAGCGCCGCCAAACCGATCCCGCCTATGACCAGGCGGCCGAACACATGGTCGAGCTGGCTCGCCAACAACCGGGATTCCTTGGGGTCGAATCGGCCCGGGGCGAGGATGGCTTCGGCATTACCGTGTCCTACTGGAGCTGCGAGGCGGCGATCCTGGCCTGGAAACAACAGGCCGAACACCGCGCCATCCGCGAGCGTGGTCGCAACGACTGGTACCGCTACTTTCATACCCGGGTGAGCAAGGTGGAGCGGGCCTACAGCTTCGGCATTTGAAGCAAGGCCCTGAACCGCTCCGGATGCGGTTCAGGGCAAGCGCGGGTCATCCCTGGGCGGTCGACAGCAGGCTGCGCACCGCCTGGATTTCCGGTAGATCGCTGCGACGCATGTAGACCCGCAGCGGTTCGCTGATGTTGATCCGGTCGTCGATGTTCTGATCCAGCAGCAACTGGATCTGCTCGCGCTTGAGGCTCATGGCCTGATCGGACACCGGCGCCCAGACAAATTCATGGGCCGGCACTATGGCGTCATCCGCCACATCCATGCCGAAGGAGTCTTCGCTGAAACGCACGATGTAGCGACCGGTCTTGCGATTGAAGCCGACAAAGCCCTTGAGCTGATCGGCAGCCTGGCAGATGAGTTCGGAGGTGATGCTCATGGTAAACCTCACTGTAAGTCCCATGGGACGGGTGATCGATGGTCTACACGCGAGGCAAGGAAGGAGCTGTTTTCAGGCTTCCCTCTGATGGGGAAACTGCAGCGCCCAAGAGTACTGCAAAGCACCGGAAAAAACCGCGAAAGATGCGTATGAGAAGGATTTATGTCGCTCTGGAGATAGCACAAGCGTCATTGAGTTGCTAAAAGATATTTCCTTGTACTTGCCTCCACGAAAGGATTTCGAGCATGCCAGCGACCTTCCCCCCTTGTGCCCTGATGTTGGCCCTGATGCTCGGTTGCGGCCTGGCCCAGGCCACTGAACAGCCTGATCCGAATGCACTTGCCGCTCGCCAGGGCATTCCGCACCCGGCAGTGATCGCCCACCGTGGAGCCTCTTTCGATGCCCCCGAGTCCACCGCAGCGTCCTACAGGTTGGCCCGGGACCTGGGTGCCGACTACCTGGAGATGGACCTGCAGCGCAGCAAGGATGGTGTGCTCTTCGCCCTGCACGACAACAACCTGCAACGTACCACCGACGTGGCGCAGAAATTCCCCGAACGCAAGGACAGCCCGGCCAACGCCTTCACCATGGCCGAACTGAAAACCCTCGACGCCGGCAGCTGGTTCAACCAGGCCCATCCAGACCGCGCCCGTCCGGGTTTCGTCGGCCTGAAGATCCTCACCCTGGACGAGATCATCGACATCGCCCTGGGCAATCCACAGCACAAACCCGGGCTCTACATCGAGACCAAGGAGCCCCAGCTGTTTCCCGGCATCGAGCACGATCTCAAGGAAAAACTCCAGGACCGCGGCTGGCTGAGCCCGGCGGGCTCCAAGCTGGCGAAAAGCGAACTGGCCGTGGGCCAGGGCAAAGGCAAGGTCGTGCTGCAGACCTTCGACAAACACAGCCTGGAGCTGCTGCACAAGGCAATGCCCAAGGTGCCGAAAGTCCTGTTGCTGTGGGTGGCTCCCGGCAGCATCGAGCCAGCCTCCGGGCAGACGTTCGCCAGCAGCGGCGAGACCGACAAAGCCGCCTTTTATGCCAAGCAGCAACCCAAGGACCAGGCCGAGTTCAAGCGCTGGGTCGACTTCGCCAAGACCCAGGGAGCCATCGGCACCGGTCCCTCGGCAGCACTGACGGCTGGCGGCGATCAGAGCTATGCGGATCTGGTGCAACCCTGGATGAATCAGTACACCCACGACCAGGGCCTGCTGGTGCACGTCTACACCGTCGACGAACCGGTGGACTTCAAGAAGGTCATGGCGGCCGGGGTCGATGGTATCTTCACCAACCGCAGCGCCGAGCTGCTCAAGTATTTCAAGCGACCGGCCAGCGCCAGCGTGGCCCAACTGCTGGAGGCCAGCGGTTACTGAATGTCCGCCTCACACTGGAGCGGCGAACTCTGGCTGGGCCATGACTTTGGTCTGATCCATGGGGCGATGGGGCGCACCACGCCCCACGCCCACTACGCCCATCAACTGATCATTGCCCCCGAACAGCCGGTCACCGTGGAACTGGACGGAGTCCGACTCAGTGGCCACCTCCTGCTGATCCAGGCGCTGCGTCGCCACGCCATTATCCAGGCCCCCGACCGGGCCTTCACGGTCTTCGCCGAGCCACTGCGAATCACGGCCCAGGACCTGCAGCTCAGCGTCAGCCGTGTCGAGCCATCACTGCCCGGCCTGGAAGCGGCGCTGCGCAGTTGTCCGCGCCAGCCCATTGCCGACCGTCGCGTGGCACGGGCGCTGCTGGCCCTGGACGCTGCCCTGGAGGGCAAGGTGGCAGCGACGCAACTGGCAGCCCAGGCCCATCTGTCCCTGAGCCAGCTGGAACGGCTGTTCGCCCGTGATGTCGGCCTGCCCGTACGGCGCCTGGTGCTGTGGCGACGGCTGCGCCTGGCCATGGCCCTGTTGCTGGAGGGGCAGGCCATGGCCCTGGCGGCCCATGGCGCCGGGTTCGCCGACACCGCGCACTTCTCCCGCACCTTGAAGGCGCTGTTTGGCGTCACCGCCGGCCAGGCCCTGAAAACCCTCAGGCCCCGTCTGCTGGATTGACCGGGCGCCGCAACGCCTCGGGCACCTTAGGCTCGGCGGCATAGTGTTGGGCCTTGAATGGCTCCAGCAACTGCGGCCAGTAATCCACCGGATAGTCCGGACGGCTTCCGATGCCCAGGTCGCCCTGGCGCATCGCGTAGTCATGTCGATAGAACTCGGTTCCCAACAGCCAGTCCCATACATTGAAGAACAGACCGAAATTCACATCACCGGCACGGCCGTACTTCATATGGTGAAAGCGATGCACCGGCGCCCAGGCAAACACAAGGCGCAGCAATCCCAGACGCATATCGACATTGGAATGCTGCAACAGCAATTGAATGGCAATGGCCAGGGCCAGCAACTGTGCCACCGGCAGCGGAATGCCCAGCACCAACAACGGCAGCAACCCCGCCGTCGCTTCCAGCAGTTGGTGCAGGGGATGCTTGAGCAAACCGTTGAAACCGTACATGCGCAGCACACTGTGGTGCACCGCATGCAGGCGCCAGAGCCAGGCCCAGCGATGGCTGGCGTAATGAGCCAGGGTGATCCCGCAATCGGCGATCACGATCGCCAGCAGCAATTGGCCCCAGAGCGGCCAGTCCCGAGGCCACAGGCCGTCATGGGCCAGCAGCGCCACCAGTCCCGGCAATGCGAGCAGGCCCAGGGCATTCAGGCCCTCATTGACCAGAGCATGCAGACTGTCCCGCAGGCGATCACCCTGGGAGCGATTCCATGCCGGCTCATAAGGCAGGACCCACTCCACCAGGAAAGACACCAGGAGCGCGGCCGCAAACAACACCAGCAACCCGCTCGCAGACGCCTGTGCCGCACTCATCCAGCACAATGCGCCACCGATGAATCCACCAAAGAACAAGGGGGCATACAACCACGCAAGCCATCGTTTCATTCACTGAGTCTCCTAGAAGGGAGACACCAGCTTGGGCCCCGCCCCAGCCCCCTGGCTTGAACAAACGGCGCAACCACTGACCTGAATTAAGGGTGAGTTAAGTTGCACTGGCTAACCTGTGTCCATCGAAACCCATCACCCCAAGGAATCAACCCATGACCAAGTTCTCCGCTCTGTTCGCCGCTGCCGCCCTGACCCTGACCGCCGGCCTGGCCCAGGCCGATGTCCGTCCGGACCTGATCCCGGGCCTGCTCAAATCCGGCGCCATCATGGACCTGGAAAAACTCAACCAGGCAGCCTTGGCCCAGCACCCGGGCACCACCGCCGCCAACATCACCGACACCGAGCTGGAGCAGACCGCTACAGGCGCCTACGTCTACCAGGTAGAACTGCGTGACAGCAAAGGCATCGAGTGGGACGTGGACCTGGACGCCAAGACCGGCAAGGTCCTGAGCAACAAGCAAGACAAGTAAGCCCCCGCACACAGCACAAGGCCGCGCCCCGTTACCGGAGCGCGGCCTTGTGCTTTTGGGCCCGCGTACAGGGTGAGCGGTATCAGGCGCCGAGACGCGCCGTGACTTCGTTCAACTGTCCCGACAGACCATGCAGGTTGCGGCTCGCCGCTTCGGTGCGCTGGACGTTATCGAGGTTGGTACTGGCAATCGAAGTGATCTCGGTCAGGTTGCGCGAGATGTCTTCGGCCACCGATGTCTGCTCCTCGGCGGCGGTGGCGATCTGCCGATTCATGTCGCGGATCGCTTCCACCGCTTCGGTGATGCGCTCCAGCATTGCACCGGCCTCGGTCACCTGCTGCACACTCTGCTCGCTGCGCGACTGACCGCTCTCGATAGCCTGGGCCGCATCCACCGCACCGATCTGCACGCTCTGGATGATCTGATTGATCTCGATGATGGACGCCGCAGTACGCTGGGCCAGGCTGCGCACCTCATCGGCGACCACGGCAAACCCACGCCCCGCCTCACCGGCCCGGGCCGCTTCGATGGCGGCGTTGAGCGCCAGCAGGTTGGTCTGCTCGGCGATCCCCTGGATCACTTCCAGGACCTTGCCGATACGCCCGCTGTCAGCCTCCAGGCGGCGGATCACCGTGGCGGTGTTGGCGATCTCGCCACGCATCTGGGTGATGCTGTGGATCGTGCTCTGCATCACTTGCTCGCCCTGCTGCGCCGACTGGTCGGCATCATCTGCGGCGCGGGCAGCATCGGCAGCGTGGCGCGCCACTTCCTGGGCAGTGGCGGACATCTCGTTCATCGCCGTCGCCACCTGATCGGTGCGGTTGAACTGCTCGTTGGTGCCCTGGGACATGAGGGTAGCAATGGAATTGAGCTCGCCGCTGGAGCTGTCCAGGTCCGCGGCACTGCGCTGCAGGCTGCTGAAGGTCTGGGCCAGGAAGTCACGCAGGGTGTTGGCGGCGGCGGCCAGCCTGCCCAGTTCGTCCTGACGATCGCTGGCCACCCGGTCGGCGAACTGGCCACGGCTGAGCTGGGCGACGTAGTCGATCAACTGGCGGATCGGCTGTACCAGGCTGCGGTTCACCAGCCACAGGCTGAGCAGGCCGATCAGCAAACCGGAAACCAGCATCACCAGGATGCCCAGCCACACCGTACGATCAGCCGCCGAGCTGATGTCCCGGGACTGCTGGTCACTGTGCTTGCGCAGCTCGGTCACCAACTCGCTCATCTGTTCGCTGGTGGCACGGTCCACGCCCTTGACCGCAGCGTCACCGGCACTCGGATCGGCGCCTGCGGCCACATAGGCGTCACGGCCCCTCTGATAGGCCGCCCCCAGCGCACGGTGCTCCTCGGCCAAGCGCTGCACCCGGCTCTTGAAGCCCGAGTCCAGGCCCGGCTTCTGGGCCAACTGGCCGAGGATGTTCTGCACATCTCGCTGACGATCTTCGAACTGCTGCCAGTACTTGTTCAGCTCCTGGGGCTGCTTGCCCCGCAGCAACACGTTCTTCCACTCCTGCACCTGGCTCTTGAACTGCAGGTTGGCCTCGTCGATCAGCTGCGAACTGCGCAGCGGACCTTCGATCAGCTCGCGGTAGCTCTGCACGCCACCGGACAGCAAGTGAAAACACGCCAGGGCGATCAACAACACCGCAAACAGGCTACCGCTCAGCAGGGCAAGAATTTGCGCTCTCAGGGATTTTTGCAAAAACATCGAGAAGATCTCATGGCAGGGATGGAGCAAGCCACTAAAGGCATGCGTAGGTCCGAACTTCCCTGTCAGGAGCATTCGAGGAAAATCGAATGCGCATTGCATGTGAGCGTGATCGGCATCCGCGATCCATTCTTGAGCGCTGCCGACCACTGGTATGGCAACGCGGACTGTGCACTTTGAAACGTCACAAAACTGTCAAAAAGCCTTGCCATGATGAGGCCCAAGTGAACCTGTAAAGCCCGCGCCAGGCACTGTCCCTCCTGCGAGACCCCATGAACCACAGCATCGACCAGAGTCACCGCGATTCCGATCTGTTTGGCCTGCTCTACGGTTTCAACTTTCGGCCCGGCGAACGGGGTCATGAACTGGACTCAGCCAAGGCCCTGCAAGCCCTGCAACAGCCGCACAACGACGACCAATTCCTCTGGTTGCACCTGAACCTGGCCCACGCCGCCTGCGAGCGCTGGATGAAAGCCCACCTGCAATTGCCCGAGGAGTTCTTCGAAGCCCTGCACGAAGGCTCGCGCTCGACTCGCATCGAACACGTGGACTCGGCGCTGCTGGCGGTGGTCAACGATGTGGTATTCAACTTCAGCAGCATGGTGTCCTCGGACATTTCCACCCTGTGGGTCTGCGTGCGCAGCAACCTGATCATCAGCGCCCGCCTGCAGCCCCTGCATTCGGTGGACAAGCTGCGCTCCTCGGTCAAGGCCGGCGAACGCTTTCGCTCGCCCCTGGAACTGCTGGTGCACCTGCTGCGCGACCAGGGCGAAGTGCTGACCCAGATCGTGCGCAAGACCAGCCTCAGCGTCGACCAGATCGAAGACCAGTTGCTGGCGTCCCGAGTCTCCAGCAACCGTGCCGAACTGGGGGCCATGCGCCGGGTACTGGTGCGCCTGCAGCGCCTGCTGGCCCTGGAGCCGGGTTCCCTGCTGCGCCTGCTCAATCGGCCACCGCAATGGCTGCAGAAGGAAGACGTCAAGGAACTGCGCAAGTCCACCGAAGAGTTCGCCCTGATCATCAACGACCTCACCGCCCTCGGCGAACGGATCAAACTGCTGCAGGAAGAGATCGCCGCCAACCTCAATGAACAGACCAACCGCACCCTGTTCACCCTGACCGTGGTCACGGTGCTGGCGCTGCCGATCAACATCATCGCCGGCTTCTTCGGCATGAATGTCGGCGGTATTCCCTTTTCCGGCGACCCGGAGGGCTTCTGGATCCTGGTGGCGCTGGTGGCCACCTTCACCGTGATCGCCGGGCGCTGGGCCTTCCGCAAGCGCCAGGACTACTGACCCCACCTTGTAGGGGCCGGCTTGATTTGATCAACGGAACAGCTCAATCACCTAAACCATGACCTGAGGCAGTCTCCCTGTAACATTTGGCAACGATCATGGACACCATTCCTTTCCAGCAACAGGATTGTCCAGCAATGGCCACCCCGTCCCTGACTGCCGCCTCCTCCAGCCTCGATCGCCAACCGCAACTGGATAAAAAACCCGGCCCCTTCACCCTGGTGGTGTTTTTCGCGGTGCTGGCCATGGGCTTGCTGTTCACCGCCTACAGCCTGGTGCACGACATGCACGAACTGGGCACCACGGTCACCACCTGGACGCCCTTCCTGCTGCTGGGCGTGGCCCTGCTGATCGCCCTGGGCTTCGAGTTCGTCAACGGCTTCCACGACACCGCCAACGCCGTGGCCACCGTGATCTACACCCACTCGCTGCCGCCACAGTTCGCGGTGGTCTGGTCCGGTCTGTTCAACTTCCTCGGGGTGCTGCTGTCCAGCGGCGCGGTGGCGTTCGGCATCATCGCCCTGTTGCCGGTGGAGTTGATCCTGCAGGTGGGCTCCTCAGCCGGCTTTGCGATGATCTTTGCCCTGTTGATTGCCGCCATCCTGTGGAACCTCGGGACTTGGTGGCTGGGGTTGCCGGCCTCGTCCTCCCACACCCTGATCGGCTCGATCATCGGCGTCGGTGTGGCCAACGCGCTGATGCACGGCCGTGACGGCACCAGCGGCGTGGACTGGAGCCAGGCCACCAAGGTCGGCTACGCCCTGCTGCTCTCGCCATTGATCGGTTTCGTGTTTGCCGCCCTGCTGCTGTTGGCCCTGCGCCTGTTCGTCAAGAATCGCGCGCTGTACAAGGCGCCCAAGGGCGACGCCCCGCCGCCGTGGTGGATTCGCGGCTTGCTGATCCTGACCTGCACCGGAGTGTCCTTCGCCCACGGCTCCAACGATGGCCAGAAAGGCATGGGCCTGATCATGCTGATCCTGGTGGGCACCCTGCCCATGGCCTATGCGCTGAACCGCACCATGCCCGCCGACCAGTCGCTGCAGTTCGCCGCGGTGGCCGAAGTCACCCAGCAAGCCCTGATCAAGAGCGCCCCGCAACCGGCGCCAGCCGATCCTCGCGCGGTGCTCTCGGAGTACATGCGCAGCAAGCAAGCGACGCCGGAGCTGATCCCCGCCCTGGCCGCCCTGACCGGCGCCATCGGTGCCGAGGTCAAGGGCTACGGCTCACTGGCCAAGGTGCCCGCCGAAGCCATGGGCAACGTGCGCAACGACATGTACCTGACCAGCGAAGCCATCCGCCTGATGGACAAGAACCAGGTGGGCCACTTCGATCAGGACACCCGGGACAAGCTGCAACTGTTCAAGCAACAGATCGACAACGCCACGCGCTTTATCCCGTTGTGGGTGAAGATCGCCGTGGCCATCGCCCTGGGCCTGGGCACCATGGTGGGCTGGAAGCGCATCGTGGTGACCGTCGGCGAGAAGATCGGCAAGACCCACCTGACCTACGCACAGGGCGCCTCGGCGGAAACCGTGGCCATGCTGACCATCGGCGCGGCGGATATGTTCGGCCTGCCGGTATCGACCACCCACGTCTTGTCGTCGGGGGTGGCCGGGACCATGGTGGCCAATGGCGGCGGGTTGCAGATGCGCACCATCCGCAACCTGGCCATGGCCTGGGTCCTGACCTTGCCGGCGGCGATCCTGCTGTCGGGCAGCCTGTACTGGCTGTTCACCCAACTGTTCTGAGCCGCCGCTGGCCCCGCCCCGTCAGCCGGCGGCGGGCAAGCGGCTGTGCAAACGACTGGCCAGCCCGGCCTGCAAGGCAAACGCCAGGACCCCGGTCAGTGGTGCCGAAAAACTGGCCAAGCCACCCCCCGCCCACATCAGCATCAGGCCCAGGGCCGTGCCGCCGAACCAGGCCGTCAGCCCCACCGGGTTGAAGGCCGCCACGCGCTCAATCGCCGCCACGTCGGTACGCCCCAGCAGAATCTGCGCCAGGGCCACGCCGACCCAGGCCACCACGAAGATCCCCTGATAGGCCAGGGCCTTGAGCAGGTAGGCGAACACATCCGCCAGCATCAGGCCGTAGACGATGATCCCCACGGCCACCGCCCACATCAGGTAGGAACCGCGCAGGCCGAAGCGGCCGAAGAACGCCTGCATGTTCAAGGTCGCCAGGTAGTAGTTGGCGGTGTTGATCCGGGTTTGCGTGGCCCAGACGAACAACAGCCCCCACAGCCCCATCAATTGCAGGATCGCCATCACCACCGAGACTTCGTTGAGTGCACCGTCATGGGGAATGCTGCTCACCAGATAGATCCCTGCCGCACCGTTGAGCAAGAACGTCACCGCGTAGAACGGCATGCCGAAGTTCCAGCGACCGTGATAGCCGGCGTCTTCGGGCTTGCCGAAGCGCGCGTAGTCGAAGGTGAACAGCATCAGGATCCACACCCCCATGTAGGCCACGAAGCAATCCCACCAGCCTGTGCTACTGGGATTGGCCGGGCCGAAATCCAGCCATTGCGGCTGGTACCCATAACGGCTGATGGACAGGCCCACGGCGAACAGCAAGCCCCCCAGGTACACCGGCAACAGCACGCCGTTGAGCTTGTCCAGCCAGTGCTGCACGCTGCCCAGGATCAACGGCACGCTGTACAGCACCACCACCAGCGCCGCCAGCGGGTACAGCAGTTGCGGGTACAGGTGGTTGAGGGCCACGGCGATCACCGACCCTTCGAACACCGCGTAGTAGATCGCCGTAGAGAAGAAAATCAAGGTCGCCAGGCAGGCCCCGGTGCTGCCGAACAACAACCGTGAAAACAGCGCCACCGAGAGCCCGCTGCGCATGGCGAAGCGGCTGAGCACGCTGTTCACCAGGCCATAACTGAGCACCGACAGCAGCATGCCGATCAGTGCATTGCGGGTGCCGTAGGACAGTGCCAGGGAGGCGCCGACGACGATGTAGAACATCGCGCTACACACCGCCCACCAGGCCATGGTCAGGGACAGTCGGCCCATGCGTGCATCGCTGGGAAGGGCCACATTGGCCGGGGTCTGCCCGGTTTGATTCGCTTGCGATAAAGCTGCCATGTGCGTGAACTCCAGAACCGATCAAGGGTTGAAGCGCGGGCAGCCGTCACCGCACCGAAGTGCGGCGTTGGCCTACCTTTTGGCATGGCCCGCGCGATGCGGCGGGCAGAATCAGGAAGGAAACAGTTTGCTCAGACAGCTGAGCTTTTTCTTGTAGGAACGCCGGGCCTCCAGCGCTTCTTCGAGGGTCACCGCGACAAAGCGGGCCTTCTGGTTGGGCTGCATCTGACCGATCAGGTCAAGGTCGGCGCTGATCACCGTGCCGATCATGGCGTAGCCGCCACCGGACACCGCGTCCCGGTGCAGGACGATGGGTTCCAGCCCCGCCGGCACCTGGATCGAGCCAATCGGGTAGCAACTGTCGACGATGTTCGACGGATCGGAACCGGCGCCGAACGGCTGCTCCCGGGGCTGGAAGCTCAAGGCGCTGCCGCCCTTGAAGCGATAGCCGATGCGGTCCGCCTCCGAACCCACGGTCCAGGGTTCGGCGAAGAAGCTGGCCTTGGCCGCGTCGCTCAAGCGTTCGTAGTACAGGCCCGGCACCACCCGCAGGATGATTTCGCCCCCCAGGGACTGGCGCAACGCCATGGGCAAGCTGGCACCGGGACGGCTCTTGCCACTGGCGACGCCCACCGGCAGCTCATCCCCGGCCGCCAGGCGCCGGCCCTGGAAACCACCCAGGGCGCCCAGGGCGTAGGTCGAACGACTGCCCAGCACCAGCGGCACATCGATGCCACCGGCCACCGCCAGATAGGCCCGGGCCCCGGCCTTGGGAAAGTCGAAGCGCAGCACTTGCCCGGCCTTGACCGCAAAAGCGGTGTCCAGGTGCATGTCCACACCATCGAGTTTGGGCGTCATGTGCGCGCCGCAAACCGCCACCAGGGCATCGGCGCTGAACTCAAGCTCCGGCCCGAGCAGCGTGCACTCCAGCCCGGCCGCGCCTGCCGGGTTGCCCACCAACTGGTTGGCCGCGCTCAGGGCGTACTGGTCCAAGGCGCCAGATGGCGGAATCCCCAGGTGATAGAAACCTTCGCGACCCAGGTCCTGCACCGATGTGGCCAGGCCCGGTTTGATGACCTTGATCATGCCAGCACCTCCTGAAGCGACTTGGGATAGCCGACCGGGTCGGCGAGAAAGGCATCCAGGGAAAACTCCACCTCGCGGATACGCAGGTCGAAGCGCCCGGCCTCGACTTCGGCCACCGCCTGGTCGTAAGCCTCACGGTCGATGGGCTTGAACTGCACGATGTCCCCCGGACGGAAGAACACCATGTGCGCCTTGAGGTAAGCCAGTTGCTGCTGCGGGTCGTAGATGGGGGCCGGGGTGACGCCGAACATCTGGTAGCCGCCGGCGCCGCGCACCGAGTAGATGCAGCCGAAACAGCCGCCGTGGCCCAGGGTCAGTTTTGGCGTATCGGTGCGTGGTCGCAGGTACTTGGGCACCTGCAACTGCCGTTCACGTTCGACCATCTGGAACATGAACGGCAACCCGGCGACGAAGCCCACCATGGAGACAAACCAGGGCGCACCGCTGTGGGCGGCGATGAACGCCTCGACGTCCGCCAGGCCATTGATCCGCGCCGCGTACTCCAGGTCCGTGGCGCTGGGGTCCTGGTGCCGGTCACGAAAGCGCATCAGGGTTTCGTGGGTCCAGGGGTCGTTGTAGAGCACCGGGATCTCGATGATCCGGGTGTGCAGGCTGCGCTCGGCCACCGCCCCGGCCTCGGCCTGCTGTACCGCCTCCAGCAGGGTGTGTGGGGCGATGCGATCCGGGTCGAAACGAATCTGGAACGAGGCATTGGCCAGGCACACATCCAGCACCCCATCCAACTCCAGGCGCTCCACGGCACGGGTCACCGCCATGCCCTTGAAGAAGGCTTCCAGGGACATGCTGTCGCTGACTTCGGCGAACAGGTGCTCGTCGGCACCAAAGCTGTAGCGGATCGGCTGGTTCATGCGACACCTCCGGCGCGGCGCTCGGCCAGCCAGGTTTCCAGGGTTCCGGTGTGAAAATCGGCCTGCTGCAACCAGGGTTCGGCCAGCAGTTCACGGTGCAGCGCCAAGGTGCTGGCCATGCCGGTCAAGGTGGTGTGTTCCACGGCCAGCCGCGCCCGGGCCAGGGCCTCGCCACGGTCACGCCCGTGGACGATCAGCTTGGCCAGCAGCGAGTCGTAATAAGGCGGCACAGCATAGCCCGGGTACAAGTGACTATCGACCCGCACCCCCGCCCCTTGCGGCCAGATCAGTTGCTCGACCTTGCCCGGACTGGGAAAGAAATCCCGCGCCGGGTCTTCGGCATTCAGGCGCATCTGCAAGGCCGCGCCATTGAGCTGGATATCGCTCTGGCGCAACCCCAGGGGCTCGCCCCCGGCGATGCGCAACATGGCCTGGACCAGATCGATGCCGGTGATCAGCTCGCTGATGGGGTGCTCCACCTGAATCCGCGTGTTCATCTCGATAAAGAAGAACTCGCCGGTGCTGTCGTCATAGAGGTATTCCAGAGTGCCAGCACCTTGGTAACCCAAGGCTTCGGTGAGGCGCACGGCGCTGCTGCACAACTGCTCACGCTGCTCGGCGCTGAGCACCGGCGATGGCGCTTCTTCGAAGATCTTCTGCCGCCGCCGTTGCAGCGAGCACTCGCGTTCGAACAGGTGCACCGCGTGTTGGCCATCGCCCAGCACCTGGACTTCGATGTGCCGCGCGCGGCCAATGAAACGCTCCAGGTACAGCGCACCATTGCCAAAAGCCGTCTGGGCTTCGCGTTGCGCCCGAGGGAACTCCTCGGCCAATTGCGCCGCATCCTGAGCCAGGCGAATCCCGCGCCCGCCACCGCCGGCACTGGCCTTGATCAGCAGCGGAAAGCCCACGCTTTCAGCGGCCTTGCGCGCGGCATCCAGGTCGAAGAGCTCACCTGGAGAGCCGGGCACCACGGGCACACCTGCCGCCTGCGCCGTGCGCCGGGCTTCGGCCTTGTCACCCATGCGGCGGATGGTTTCGGCGCTGGGACCGACGAAGATCGCCCCAGCCTGGACCACCGCCTCGGCAAAATCGGCATTCTCGGAAAGAAAGCCATAGCCCGGATGTACCGCATTGGCACCGCTGGCCTGCAAGGCACCGAGCAGGGCCTGGACATTCAGGTAGCTCTTGTCGGCCCGCGCCGGGCCGATGATCTGCACTTCATCGGCCATACGTGCAGCCATGGAGTCGGCATCCGCCTCACTGCAGGCGGCAACGGTGGGAATCCCCAAGGCCTTGGCCGCACGGATGATGCGCACGGCGATCTCGCCGCGGTTGGCCACCAGCAACTTCTTGATTGCTTGAGTCATGCCCTGGCCCTCACTGTTCGAGCGTCGCGACGACCTGACCCGGCTCCACCGGATCACCGTCTTCCACCACAAAGGCGCTGACTTGACCCGCGCTCCCAGCGGTCAGTTCGGAAAACTGCTTCATGACTTCGATCAGGCCGATCACGGTATCGGCGCTGACACTGTCGCCGACCTCGACGAAAGGCGCCGACTCCGGGGTGGCCTTGCGATAGAAGGTGCCCGGCAAGGGGGTAATAACACTGTATTCGGCCATGTCTGTTCCTTTTGGAATAGTTGTAGAAAGGCAGGCAAAAAATCAAAACCAGATGAAACCCGCGTCTGTGCGCGGTGCTTCGTGTCGATGCGCCTCAGCGCGGTGCGCGCACCTCGATGCCGGCCTGATCCAGCGCCGTGCGGGTGGCCTCCACCAGATCCAGGGCGCCGGGGGTGTCGCTGTGCAGGCAGATGGAATCGAACTCGATGGCCAGGTCCTCGCCTTCAACCGTACGTACCAGGCCGGTCTGGCAGGCGCGCAGCACCTTGGCGGCGACGGCGGCCGGGTCCAGGGCGCGCACCTGGCGGGTGAAGACGATGGAGCCACTGAGGTCGTAATCGCGGTCGGCGTAGAACTCGCGGATCACCGGCTGCCCCAGCTCCTGGGCCACGTGCCAGATCACCGAATTGGGCATGCAATACAGCAGCAGCTCGGGCTCCAGCTTGCGCAGGTTTTGCACCAGCAGCCGCGCGGCCTCTTCATCCCGGGCCAAGTGCATGTAGAGCGCGCCGTGGGGCTTGATGTGTTGCAACTTCACGCCTTGCACCCGGGCCATTTCCCGCAGGGCGCCGAGCTGATAAAGCATGTCGTCCACCAGCTCCTGGGCCGGTGCGTTGATGTGCCGGCGGCCGAAGCCCACCAGGTCGCGGAACCCCGGATGCGCACCGATAGCCACCCCCAGGCGCTTGGCCTGTTCGATGGTGCGGCGCATGGTGCCGGGGTCGCCGGCGTGAAAGCCGGTGGCGATATTGGCCGAGCTGATAAAGCCCATGAGCTCGTTGTCGACGCCGTCGCCAATGGTCCAGGGGCCGAAGCTTTCGCCCATGTCCGAATTGAAATCCACTGCCTGCATCACTGTTGCTCCAACTCTTGTGACTTCGTGCAGTGAAAATTAGAGCGGCCTTGACCCCTTGGGAAGATCTATTATCAGATAGAGCATCTTCTGAAAAACAGATAAAGCTCTGCTAGGAGTTGGCAGGCGGTGATCTACGTATCGGCGAAGACCGGCGCGAGATGGCTTTGGCCGGCAAGTCGGCTCCTACAGAAGTGATGGGGAATGGAACATGTCGTTGACCTTGCGCCAGGTGCGCTACTTCGTGGCGACCGCAGAGATCGGGCAGATCTCCCAGGCGGCGATCCACTTGAATATCTCCCAATCGGCGGTGACCACGGCGATCAAGGAGCTTGAAGCCATGCTCGCCGTGCAGTTGTTCGTGCGCTCGGCCCAGGGCATGAACCTGACCGACGCCGGGCGGCATTTTCTCAACCGCGCCTATGTGATCTTGCGCAGTGTCGAGGATGCGCTGAACAGTCCGCTACCGGACTATCGGGCCAGTGGTGTGCTGCACCTGGCGGCCAGCTACACGGTGATCGGCTACTTCCTGCCGCACCACCTGCAACGCCTGGAGCACTGGCACCCGGACGTCACCATCGAACTCCACGAGCAGGAGCGCCAGGCCATCGAGCAAGGGTTGCTGGAGGGCCGTTTCGACATGGCGGTGGTGCTCACCGCCAACCTGACCCACCCGGACATCGTTTCGGAAACCCTGTTCAACTCCGAGCGCCGGCTATGGCTGCCGGCCCACCATCGGCTCTGCGAACGAGCCAGCGTCAGCCTGGCGGACGTGGCCCAGGAGCCGTTCATCCTGCTCACCGTCGACGAAGCCGAGCAGAGTGCCATGCGCTACTGGGAACAGGCCGGCCAGCAGCCCAATGTACGGGTGCGCACCAGTTCGGTGGAGGCGGTGCGCAGCATGGTGGCCAACGGTAGCGGCGTGGCGATTCTTTCGGACCTGGTGCATCGACCCTGGTCCCTGGAGGGCAAGCGCATCGAGACCCTGAGCCTGAGCGACGCAGTGACCCCGATGAGCGTAGGCCTGGCCTGGCACCGCGAACGGACCTTCACCCCGGCGATGCAGGCCTTGCGCGACTACTTCCACGACGCCTTCCTCGCGCCCCAGCAACTTAGCGCCCGGCGCTGAACACCTTGCTTGGCGATCTCTTGCCGAACCTCCAGCGGCCTCAAGATCCAGGCGTCTCCTACGGAACCGTTCGCAGCCTGCGGCAGCGGCTACAACCCGACACCTGTAGCCGCTGCCGAGCCCGCGAGGCTGCGAAAAGGCCCGCAGGGCCTTGCCTGGCGATCCTGAGCAAAACCTGTGGCGGCCGGAAAAACCTGCGTCTCCTGCGCAGCCGTTCGCAGCCTGCGGCAGCGGCTACAGGGCTGATTCAGGGGCAGGTCCAGCGCTGTGCGGTGCTGGCGATCTGTGCGGCCAACTGGGCAATGGCCTGTTGATGAGCCTGCACCAGACTGCTCAGTTCAACACCCGCCGGCTGGCGGATCTGGCTGCTGCAGGTCAGGCTGCGGGCCGGGCCGCCCTCGCCCCGCAGGCGCAGGCTCCAGACCACATCGATCAGCGCGTAACGCCCGGGCAGGGATTCGAAACGCCGTACATCGGTCTGCAACGACAGCACCGGGAGCCCGGGCTGCTTGGGCAAGCCTTCAAGGTTGCGGGTGCCGAGCTTGTGCTCCATCTGGCTGGCCAGGGCGTCGTGGAACTCATCCACCAAAGGCGCGCTCCAGCGCTGGGTTTCCAGGATCGCCAGGGTGCCGCTGTCCTGGCGCACCACCAGTTGCGGCTGATCCACCTGGACCGGGATGCGCACCGTGGACATCTCGAACTGCAGATTCGCCTTGCGGGCCGCAGCGCTGCCTTCAGTCACCGGCGGCATCAGGGTGTAGTAACGGGTCGGCGCAGAGCTGCAAGCGGCAAGTCCCAGGGTCAGGCTCAACAACAAGGCGATTTTTTTCATGGCTGGGCTTCCGGTGCGGATTCGCGGACAGAGGAGGATGGCGACTGGTAGGCATCCGGTTGGTTGTCTTTGAGACGACCGCGAATCAACGCTTCAGGATGACGACCGAGGAAGTCGCTGAGCACCCGTACCGAACGGGCGGTGCGCTGCACTTCCTCCATGGCCTGGCTGAGTTTCTGTCGCTGCGGCGAATCCTCGGAGAAGCTCTCGTTGGCGCTGGCCAGGGTCTTCTTCGACTGCTCCAGGGTGTCGCGCATCTGCGGCAGCACTTGGCCGTTGACCTGTTTCAGGGTCTTCTGCATCTCCGCCAGGCTGCCATCGAGGTTGGCGGCGATGGAGTCGATCGGCAGCTTGCTGATCTTGTCCACCACGGCCTGCAGTTGTTCCTGCAACTTGTCCATGCTGCCCGGGATGGTGGGGATCTCCAGCGGCCGTGCGGCGGGGTTGTAGGCCACCGGCTTGGCATTGGCGACAAAATCCAGGGAGATGTACAGCTGGCCGGTCAGCAGGTTGCCGCTGCGGGGTTGGGCCCGCAGGCCGTTCTTGACGAAGGCGCCGATCAGTTGCGCGGAGCGGGCGTCGTCTTCGCCGCCGGTCTGCTTCACCAGTTTTTCATGGGCCTTGCCCAGGCGCTCGGGATAGATCACCGCCCCTACCAGGGTCGGGAAATACTTGCGCTGTTCGTCGTAGTCCAGGTCCATGGACACCACCTTGCCGATGTTCACCCCGAGGAACTCCACCGGGGCATTCAGCGACAGGCCGCGCAGGGCCTGGTCAAAGCGCATGCGGATGTAATACGGCGCGCCGTCCGGCGGAGCCAGCGCCGTATCCTGATCGCCGAACAGGGTGTATTCGGCATTCTCCTCGGCCGGCTTGGCGTTGGGGCTGTACTTGGGTTCGACGAAGGCGATGCCGCCAGCAAGGATCGAGGACACCGACTCGGTGTTGACCTTCAAGCCGTTGGCGCCCAGGGTCACATCCACACCGCTGGCGTTCCAGAATCGGCTGTCGGTGGTGACGTACTTATCATTGGGCGCGTTGACGAAGATCTTCACGTCCACCCCCTTGCCGCTGTTGGCCAACTGATAGGACACCACCTGCCCCACTTCGATGCGCCGGTAGTAGACCGGCGAACCGATGTCCAGGGAGCCCAGGTCGTCGGTGTGCAGGGTGAAGCGCTTGCCCTTCTGCCCGTAGGTAATGAGCGGCGGGGTTTCCAGGCCCTTGAAGCTGTTCTTGCGCTTCTCCGACTTGCCGGCATCGGCGCCGATAAAGGCCCCGGAGAGCAAGGTATCGACCCCGGAAACGCCGTTGGCGCCAATGCGCGGGCGCACCACCCAGAACATCGAGTCGTCGGCGGTGAACGGTTCGGCGGACTGATCCAGCTCGACCTTGGCCAGCACCTTGCGGCGATCGTCGCTCAAGGCGATGGAGGTCACCTTGCCGATCACCACGTTCTTGTACTTGACCTGGGTCTTGTTGGCTTCCAGGCCCTCGGCAGTCTGGAAACTGATGGTGATTTCCGGCCCGGCCGACAGCGAGTTGTGGACCACCATCGACAGCCCCACCAAGGCCGCGACAATGGGCACCAACCACACCAGCGAGACATTAAAACGCCGCGTACGCAGCGCCGGAGCGCCGGGAGCCGGCTGGGAACCTGCCGCCTTGGAACCTGGATGATCAGACATCTTCAACCTCTACATCCCAGATAAGCCGGGGATCGAAACTCATGGCCGCCAACATCGTCAGCACCACCACCAAACCAAAAAACAGAATGCCCATCCGCGGATCGATGGAACTCAGGGCCCGAAACTGCACCAGGGCCGCCACCAGGGCCACCACCAGCACATCGAGCATCGACCAATAGCCGATCACCTCGATAAAACGGTACAGCCTGGCACGCTCGCGCTGGGCCCAGAGGCTGCGGCGCTGGCAGGTAACCAGCAAGGTGCCGAGGACAAAGAACTTGATGCAGGGCACCACCACGCTGGCGATGAAGATCAACAGGGCGATGTCCCAGGAGCCGTGTCTCCAGAACTCCACCACGCCGCTCATGATGGTGTTTTCACTGGCGCTGCCAAAAATACTGGTGTGCATCACCGGCAGCAGGTTGGCCGGAATATAGAAGATCAGGCTGGCCACGAGAAAGGCCCAGGTCCGCGCCAGGCTGTTGGGCTTGCGCGCATGGACCACGGAGTCGCATCGGGGGCACTGGTGCTCGGATTGCTCGCAGACCTGGCCGCAGGTGTGGCAGAGCATCAGTTGATAGTCCCGGGCGTAAGGGGGCGTATTCATCAGTAGCGACCCTCCAGGTCATCCCACAGATAGCGGATGTCCTTGCCGGAAATCAGGATGATCAGCACCGTCAGCATGGCCAGGGCCCAGAGCCCGAGGCCGGGGTGCACATCGAGCATGCCAGCGAGCTTGACGATGGCCACCAGAATGCCCAGCAGGCACACCTCCAGCATGCTCCACGGCCGCAGGTGCTCCAGAGCCCGCATGCAGGCCTTGAAGCCTGGCGCGGCACGATCGAAATTGGCGAACCCCAGCACCCAGCACAGCAGAATGATCTGCAGGCACGGTGCCAGAATGATGGTCAGGCCGGTGATCGCCGCAATCAGGCTGATGCGGCCCTGAGCCAAGGCTTCTACCGATTGCCAGAGCGTGGCTTCGTTGCTCAGGCCTTCGAGGCTGATTTTGATCACCGGAAACAGATTGGCGAAGACGAACAACAACCCGGCGGTAATCGACAAGGCGAACAGCTGCTGCACGTTCATGTAGCGGGCACGGGCCAGCAACGCGCCACAGCGCGAGCACTGAGCGGCCTGGCCTTTGCCGAGCGGCACGGATTCGTACAGCGAATCGCAGTGCTCGCAGATGATCCAGTTGCGGGAAATAGTCATGGTCTTCAGATAGTCGGGAGGGCTGCTGGTTCAGTGACGGCCTCCAGCGGACGCACATTTTCAGAAAAACCCGAGGACGGTGTCCAGTTCTGTCTGAAATCAGCTCGCAGACCTCTACGCCATAATAGGCCCCCCGTGGGTTTTCGCCGGCCGAAACCGGCGACTATCACAAAGGCCTGCGGCTCAATGAGCCAGACGCTGTTGCAACCACTTGTCCCGCAGTACGTCGTAGGCCCAGTGGTAGAGGTAGGTGTAGGGCAGAAAGAACAACAGCACGCCGATATCGAGGATGAACGCCTGCAACAGGCTGACATTCAACCACCAGGCAATCAGCGGTACCCCCATCGCCACCAGACCGCCTTCGAACAGCAGGGCATGCAGGACCCGGGTCCAACCATTGCGTGCAAGTTGCAGGCGCTTGAGCAGACGATCGAACAGACCGTTGAACACCACGTTCCAGATCAGCGCCAAGAGGCCGATGCCGATGGTCACCAGGCCCATGTCAGCCATGGGTTTATCCATGATCCAGGACAGCAGCGGTGTGCAGATCAGCACGGCCAGCAGCTCAAAACCTACAGCCTGGAAAATACGTTCGGTAAGGGATTTGTGCAGGCTCATTGCCGTGCTCCTTGAGTGAATGTGTTGGCGATCTTCCAGGATCAGGTCGATACTTCATAATCAATAACCATCGACCAAGGCGATAGTTCATGGCCTCACACGAAGTGCTGCTGGCGTTCGTCCAGGCAGCGACCCAGGGTTCCTTTTCCGCCGCCGCCCGCAAGCTGGGCAAGAGCCAGTCCACCATCAGCGCCGCGGTGGCCAGCCTGGAAATCGACCTCAATGTGCAGTTGTTCGATCGAGCCAGCCGCAAGCCCGGCCTGACCCCCGCCGGGCAGGTGATGCTGCAGCACGCGGAGGAAATCCTCGCGGCCACCAGCCGCCTGGAAATGGCCGCCAGCCAACTGTCCCAGGGAGTCGAGGCGAAACTTACCGTTGCCCTGTCCGACACCTATCAGTCGGATCGCTTTGAAAGCTGCCTGAGCGCCTTCGAGCAGCGTTACCCGGACCTGGAACTGGAATGCCTGATTGCCGAATGCGAAGACCTGATTGCCCTGGTGCAAAGTGGCCGGGCGCACATCGCCTTTGCCGAGATGCAGGCCGATTACCCGGCGGACCTGGATCACCAGACCCTGGATGAACAGGGCGAAATGTCCCTGTACGTCTCCCGCAAGCATCCGCTGGCCCGGCTCGAGCACGTCGATCAGGAAGCCCTGCGCCAGCACCGCGAGCTGCGCCTGGCGACGGTGCTCAACCCCTACGACAGCCGTCCCCAGGGACGGGTCTGGTCGGCGCCCAGCTACCTGATGCTGCTGGAAATGGCCCAGGGCGGTTTTGGCTGGGCACCGTTGCCGAGCTGGCTGGTAGAAGGCTTCGGCGCCGGCAAATTGCAGGAACTGAACGTACGCGGCTGGCCGCGCAAGGTGGTGGTGGATGCCCTCTGGTCGCGCCTGCACCCGCCCGGGCCGGCCGGGAGCTGGCTATTGGGGCGGATGCTGGAGTGAGGCAGCTCGGGTATCCGCCCCTGTAGAGCGCGCCCTGTAAAGCTACGCAGAGCTGGAGACCAGTTGGGCCAGGCGCGCTTCGAGAAAACGCCGTTCCGGAGCTTGCCGGGTCAGGGCCAAGGCTCTTTGATAGGACTCCCGCGCCGCCTCGACTCGCCCCAACTGCCGGCAGAAGTCGGCACGGGCAGCGTGGATCAGGTGGTAATCCTGCAAATCGCCGCGCTGCAGGATGGCCTCCACCTGCTCCAGGCCGGCCGCGGGGCCGTCACGCTTGGCCAGGGCCACGGCACGGTTGAGCTCGATCACCGGCGAAGGCTGCAGCCGCAGCAACACCTCATACAGGCCGACGATCTGCGGCCAATCGGTCTGTTCGGCGCTGGGAGCCTCGGCATGCACCGCGGCAATCGCCGCCTGCAGGCAATAGGCTCCGCCGCGTCCGCTGCGCAACCCGCGCTCCACCAGGGCACAGCCTTCGTCCATCAAGGCCCGCTGCCACAGGGAGCGGTCCTGCTCATCCAGCAGGATCAACTCGCCCGTGCTGGAGAGTCGCGCCCCACGTCGCGACTCGTGCAACAGCATCAGGGCCAGCAGGCCCAATACCTCCGCTTCCGGTAACAGCTCCAGCAGCAGGCGCCCCAGGCGTATCGCTTCACGGGTCAGGTCCTCACGGGTCAACTCGGCCCCCATGGACGCCGAATAGCCTTCGTTGAACACCAGGTAGATCACTCGCAAGACACTGTCCAGGCGCTCGGGCAACTCGTCCAGCGTCGGCACCTGATAGGGAATTCCGGCGTCGCGGATCTTCGCCTTGGCCCGCACGATACGCTGGGCGATGGTGGCCGGAGAGACAAGAAAGGCCCGGGCGATTTCCTCGGTGCTCAGGTCGCAGATTTCCCGCAGGGTCAGTGGCACCTGGGCGTCTGCCGCCAGCGCCGGGTGGCAGCAGGTGAAGATCAACCGCAGGCGATCGTCTTGCACGTCCTCACCGTCCCAGTCGTGCTGTTCCAGGTGCTCCAGCTGGCTGACCAGCGCCGCCTGGGAAGCGGCGAAGCGCGCCCGCCGGCGCAAGGCATCGATGGCCTTGAAGCGTCCAACGGACACCAGCCAGGCCCGAGGATTGTCCGGGACGCCGTCCTTTTGCCAACGCTCCACGGCGACAAAGAAGGCCTCGTGCAAGGCCTCTTCAGCCAGGTCGAAATCCCCCAGCAGGCGGATCAGGGTGGCGAGAATGCGCCGCGATTGCTCGCGGTAGACCCGCGCCACCAGGACCTGCACGGCCTCACCGGATTGACCCGGCATCAGTCCGCCATGCCTTGGGTGACAAGGGTCACGAGACGCTCCAGGCTCTCTCCCCAACCCTGGTGAAATCCCATGGCTTCGTGGGCTTGCCGATCGGCTTCGCTCCAATGCATGGCGCGGGCGGTGTAGAGCGTCTTGCCGTCCTGCTCCTCGAAGGTCACTTCAGCGGTCATGAACGGCTTGCCCGAAGGAATCCAGCCCGGCACATAGGCATCGGTGAACACCAGGCGCGACGGCGCGTGGATCTCCAGGAACACCCCCATGGTCGGGTATTCGGCACCGTCCGCAGCCCGCATCAACGTGCGAAACTGGCCACCGACCCACAGATCCATTTCACACTCCGGGGTGGTCATGCCGTGCGGCCCCCACCATTGCGCCAGCAACGCCGGCTCGGTCCAGGCGCGAAACACCCTGGCCCGCGGCGCATCGATCAAGCGGCTGATGGACAGTTCATGCTCGGCGGCCTGGCGGCCGACTGTTGAAAAGGTCATTGGCAAACTCCTGCTTATGCTTGTTATCAGGGATTGAGTTCACGCACAGGACGCACTTCGACACTACCGACCCGGGCCGCCGGAATGTTCCCCGCTACCTGGATCGCTTCATTCAAATCCCTGGCCTCAATCAGGTAGAAACCGGCCAGTTGCTCCTTGGTTTCGGCGAACGGACCATCGGTGATGGAGAGCTTGCCGCCACGCATGCGCACCGTGGTGGCGGTCTGTATCGATTGCAACGCCTCGGCGGCAAGCATCCGTCCGCTGCCCTGGACCGACTCGGCATAGGCCTGGCACTCGGCGTCCTTGGGGCTCTCGGGCAGGCTGTGCAACAACTGTTCATCGCTGTAGACCAGACAGAGGTATTTCATGGGTGTCTCCGGGTTCGGGCTGATCAACTATGGTTGCTGTTTTGTCCTTTGGCGAACCGCCCGCTCATCAAGGTTGCAGATCGAACTGAGTGGTCCCGGTCTGCATGTCGAACGGCGCCGACCAGTGTTCATGCACCACTTGCCACTGCCCGTCGCGCAGCTCATAGGCGGCGCTCACCCGCATCCAGCAGGCCTTGGTCTGCCCTTGGGCATCGGTGCCCCCGCAATGGGCCAGCCAATGGGCGAACGCCAGTTCCTCGGCGGCCCGCACCTGCAGCTGGTGGAACTCGAAGATGCCCGGCCCCGGGCACTCCTGCATGCAGGCTTGCCAATGTTCACGGTAGGCCGCCTTGCCCGAATACTGCAGGGCGCCGACGGCGTCGAAAGAGACGATGTCATCGGCGTAAAAACTGACGATACGCTCGATGTCCCTGGCGACCACCGCCTGCTGCCAATGGCCGATCAGGCTGCGGATCTGTGCTTCGCTGGATGGGTTGTGCATGGCAAAACTCCTCAAGAGTGGAATCAACCGGCACCAGGCAGCCCCTGCAAGAGCGCACTTGAATGCTCGGTACACCCTTAGTCGTCTGGCCAGCCAGACAATCGACAACCTCAATAAAAAATTTTACCGCTCGGGCAAAATCGCTAGAATCCGCCCCCTTCCCTCCCCTGGACAGTCCCGCCAGTGACCACTCGTCTCGTGCCTTATGAACAGCTCGACAGCCATCAGCGTGCCCAACTGCTGAGCCTTGAAGTACGGCCTGAACAGAGAGCGTTTTCCGGGGATATCCATGGCGCGCTGTACACCTTGGGCAATGCACCGGCCGGCGCCATCAAGGGCTTTGCCCTGCTCAGCGACGAACGGCCGGTGGCGTTCCTGCTGCTCAAGCACGCGCCTTGCCTGCCGGCCTGGGCCGAGGCCGACCACGCCACCCTGCACGCCCTGCAAGTGGACCTGCCGTTCCAGGGCCAGGGACTGGGCACCGCCTGCCTGCAAGCCCTGCCCGGCGCCGCGCTCCAGGAATGGCCGCAGCTCAAGGGCTTGATGCTGGCGGTGGATGCCGACAACCAGGCCGCACTCCAGCTCTATCTCAAGCTGGGCTGGGTCGAAAACGGCGAAGCCTGCAAAGGCCGGATGGGTTATGAACGCAGGATGGTCCTGGCGTTTTGAGTTCAGCACTTCAACTCAAGGGCACTCCTGCTTAGCAGCCCCCTGAAAAGCCCCTACGCCGGCGCCCCTTGTGCATCAGGGGCATGCCTGGGACTTACAACCCCCGGACCATCTCATGCCAGGCCATGCCGCCGTGGTCCGACGCCGACGCCTTGACATAGACGAAGCCAAAGCGCTCGTAGAGCGGCACATGGCGTTCCTTGCACATCAGGTGGATGCGCGCCTTGCCCAGCTCGGTCATGCGTGCAATGAAGGCTTGCAACAGTTGCCGGGACAGACCCTGGCCCTGGAAATCCGGATGCACCACCACCGACATGATCACCACTTCGGAACCGGCCGGGTCGTGGCCGATCAGTTCCTTGAAGGCTTCGTCGGCCATCTGCACCTCGAAGGTGGCACCGGAGTTGATGAAGCCGGCCACTGCGCCCTCCACTTCGGCGACGATAAAGCCCTCGGGCCAGGTGGCGATGCGGGTAGCGATCTTTTCTCGGGTCGCGGCTTCGTCGCCTTCGTAGGCCAGGGTCTCGATGGCAAAGCAAGCATCCAGGTCGGTGGGCAGGACGGTACGGATCAGCGGGGTCGAAGCAGTCATGGGCGGCAACCTGAAGACGGTGAAGGATGGCCGATTCTAGCAAGAGTGGCGTTATCGGGAGCCTTGCGTATGCAGGGCATAGGGATAGTCGAGGCCGCCGTAAAGCTTTCATATAAACCCTGGCAAGGGCGGCGTCCAGGGATTATCTATCTGATCCCCGACGCCTCCTGGCCGGCCCCATCAAGCCGGTCCTGCCGCGTCTTGCCCACAGGACTTTCCCCATGAGCAACATCCAGATCGGTCTTCTTGTGCTGTTCAGCATCACCGCCTTCGGCTGCATCACCTTGTACATCGATTTTGTACATGAGCGGCGTCGCGGCAAAAAAGCCCTGAGCGGCGCCACCAGGCAGGATCAGAGCCCCACCAGGCGATAACCCACCTGCAACTCGGTGATCAGGTGCTGGGGCTGAGCCGGATCAGCCTCCAGCTTCTGCCGCAGATGGGCCATGTGCACCCGCAAGTAATGGGCGCGGTCGACATAGTCCAGGCCCCAGACCTCCAGCAGCAGTTGGCGATGGGTCAGGACCCGGCTCTGGCCGCGGATCAGGGCGCAGAGCAGACGGTATTCGATGGGTGTCAGGTGCACCAATTGCCCTTCGCGGCGCACCTCATGGGTGGCCAGGTCGACCTCGATGGCACCGAAGGCCACCTTGCTGGTGGCCGCCACCGCGCCGCTCTGGCCGTGGCGCCGCAGTTGTGCGCGAATGCGCGCCAGCAACTCCGGCACACCGAAGGGTTTGACCAGATAGTCATCAGCGCCGGCATCCAGGGCGGCGACTTTCTCGTCTTCGCGGTCCCTGGCCGACAGCACCAGGATCGGCACCGCCAGCCAGCCGCGCAGCTCGCTGATCAATTGCTTGCCGTCGCCATCCGGCAGGCCCAGGTCGACGATCACCAGATCCGGCTGGCGGCTGGCGGCATGGATCAGGGCGCGCTTGACGCTGTCGGCCTCGAACACCTGGAAACCTTCGTCCTCCAGGGCAATGCCGACAAAACGGCGGATGTTGGCTTCGTCCTCGACAATCAGGATGCGTGGGTTGCTCATAGGGCTTCCATGGATGGCGGTTGTCCCGCCGGCAAGGTGATGACAAAACTCAGCCCGGCGTCGGCGTGAGGCTGGGCCTCGATACGCCCGCCATGGGCCTCGACAATCCGTTTGGCCAGGGCCAGCCCCAGGCCGATCCCGGCCACCGCGGACTCCTGCTGGCCACGACTGAAGGCCTCGAACAGGCTGTCCGGGGAACTGCCCTTGGGACAGCCGGGGCCGGAGTCGCTGACCTGCAGGATGATCTGCTGGTCCACCTGGCGGGCCGTGATCTGCACCAGGGTGCCGGCAGGGGTGTACTTGGCGGCGTTGTCCAGCAGGTTCACCAGCACCCGTTCCAGCAGCAGCGCATCCACCTCCACCAGAGGCAGATGGGGCGCCATGGTCACCCGCAGTTCATGTCTGGCCAGGGGCTCGCGCAACTGGCGCAGGGCGCTGCCGACAATCTCCTCCAGGGAATTCCACTGACGCTTGAGGCGCACCCCGCGCTCCTGCATGCGCGCCATGTCCAACAGGTTTTCGATCAGGCGCTGCATCGACGTGGCTTGATCATGGATGCCATGCAACAGCTCGGGCAGCGGGCCACTGGGGGCATGGGGCAACGCGGCATCGGCGGCCCCGATGATGGTGGTCAGCGGAGTGCGCAAGTCATGGGAAATAGCGGCGAGCAAAGTGTTGCGCATGCGTTCGCCTTCCATCTGCACCACGGTGCTCTGCGCCACTTCGACGTAATGCACCCGCTCCAGGGCGATTGCCAGTTGGCTCATGCAGGCCTCCAGCAGGCGCTGCTCCTCGGGTTCGTTGAGGCGTTCGGCGTCCGCCAGCTCCAGCACCAGCACCCCGCGCACGCGCATCGGCGCCTTGAGCGGCAGGTAGCAGCCCTTGGCCGCCGCCAGGGTGTCGGTGCCGCTGCCTGCCGGCTGGTCGTGGTCATAGGCCCACTGGGCAATGCTTTCATCGATCGCCAGGGCATTGGCATTCAAGGCTCGCACGCGATTGTCCGCATCCGGCAGCGCCAATCCGACCCGGGCCTCGAACACCCCGCTGAAGGTGCGCAGGGCCACGGCGCAGATCTGCTCCTCGGTCAGTGCCGCCGACAACTCCCGAGCCAGCCCGGCCAGGGAGGTGGCGCGGCGCTCGCCTTCGGCGGCGGTGCGGGCCTGGTGGCGCAGCCGCGCGGTGAGCTGGCCGGTGATCAGGGCAATGCCAAGCATCAAGGCGAAGGTGAAGAAATACTGGGTGTCGTTGACGGTGAACGACAACACCGGCTGGACGAAGAAGAAGTCGAAACACAGCACCGCCAGCATGGCCGCCCAGACACCCGGCCCCCGCCCGAAACGCAAGGCCACCAGAACCACAGTGAGCAGGAACAACATCACCACGTTGGCCGGGTCGAACACCTTCAGCAGCAGCGCCGCCACTGCAGTGGCGGCAAAACAGGCCAGGCTGGCCCACAGATAGGCCGGCGCTCGGCTCGGGGTCAAACCGGCCTCTGGCTTGTCCGCAGCGGCCGGGCGCCGGCTCAAGGGCCCGTTGGCGATCACGATCTGATCGATTTCCGGATGCTGGCGGCTGATGCGATCACTCACCGACTGATGCCAGAACTGCCAGACCTTGCGCGGGTAATGGCCCAGCACCAGGCGATTGGCATTGTGCTCGCGGGCACAGGCCACCAGCGCCTCGGCCACGTCCAGGCCGGGCAGGGTCGCGGTCTCGGCGCCGAACTCGGCGGCCAGGGCCAGGGTCTTCATCGCCGCCGCATAACGGCTAGCGCCGTGGCCACGACGTTGCGCCGAGGCCACGTGCACGACGATCCAGTCGGCTTCGAGTTTCTGCGCCAGGCGCGCGGCCTCGCGCACCAGGCGTTCGTCCGCCGGGTCGCCGGCGATCCCCACCAGCAAGCGCTCCCGGGCCGGCCACAGGGCATTGATCGAACGCTCGCGGCGATAGTCGCGCATTTGCGCATCGACCCGGTCGGCGGTGCGGCGCAGGGTCAGCTCGCGCAGGGCCAACAGGTTGCCCTTGCGGAAAAAATTGCGTGAAGCGCGCTCGGCCTGGGGCCCCATGTAGACCTTGCCATCCTTGAGGCGACGCAACAGGTCGTCCGGTGGCAGGTCGATCACCAGCACTTCGTGGGCCTCATCGAACAGGTGATCAGGCACTGTCTCGCGCACGCGGATGCCGATGATGCCGCTGACGATGTCGTTGAGGCTTTCCAGGTGCTGGACGTTGAGGGTGGTCCAGACATCGATCCCGGCCCGCAGCAGTTCTTCCACATCCTGCCAGCGTTTGGGATGCCGGGAACCGGGGACGTTGCTGTGGGCCAACTCGTCCACCAGCAACACCGAAGGACGTCGCGCCAGGGCCGCGTCCAGGTCGAATTCGGGCAAGGCATAGTCGCGGTGCATCAGGCTGTGACGCTCCAGCACCTCCAGGCCTTGCAGCAGCTCGGCGGTTTCCCGCCGGCCGTGGGTTTCCACCACCCCGGCCACCACGTCGCGGCCCAGGGCCACTTCATTGCGGGCGGCGGTGAGCATGGCGCAGGTCTTGCCGACCCCGGCGTTGGAACCGAAATAGATCCGCAGCTTGCCGCGCTGGGCGGCTTGTTCGTCCTGTTGCAGCTTTTCCAGCAGCGCATCGGGATCGGGGCGCCCGTCGCGGGGCGCAGGACTTGCATCAAGCACAGTCATGAGCTTCCTTAAATGAACAATGCGGCGCCCCCAGGGAGCGCCGCATTGCCTGTCCTTGCGTCAAACCAGGCCAAGCCCGGCCAGCAGCATGTCAATCAGCTTGATCCCGGCAAAGGGTACCAGCACCCCGCCCAGTCCGTAGATCAGCAGGTTGCGGTTAAGCAAGGCCGCCGCGCCGATGGACCGATACTTCACCCCCTTGAGCGCCAGGGGGATGAGGAACACGATGATCAGCGCGTTGAAGATCACCGCACTGAGAATCGCCGAGTTCGGGCTGGTCAGTTGCATCACGTTCAACGCGCCCAATTGCGGGTAAGTGGCGACGAACGCGGCCGGTACGATAGCAAAATACTTGGCCACGTCGTTGGCCACGCTGAAGGTGGTCAGGGCGCCGCGGGTCATGAGCATCTGCTTGCCGACTTCCACCACCTCGATCAGCTTGGTCGGGTTGCTGTCCAGGTCGACCATGTTGCCGGCTTCCTTTGCCGCCTGGGTGCCGCTGTTCATCGCCACCGCGACGTCGGCCTGGGCCAGGGCCGGGGCGTCGTTGGTGCCGTCGCCGGTCATGGCCACCAGCTTGCCCTTGGCCTGGTAGTCGCGGATCAGTTGCAGCTTGTCCTCGGGACGGGCCTCGGCGAGGAAATCATCGACCCCGGCCTCCACGGCAATCGCCGCCGCAGTCAGGCGATTGTCGCCAGTGATCATCACGGTCTTGATGCCCATGCGCCGCAGTTCGGCAAAACGCTCCTTCATCCCGCCCTTGACCACGTCCTTGAGTTCCACCACGCCCAGGGCCTGGGCGCCGTCGCTGACCACCAGCGGCGTGCTGCCGCGCCGGGAGACTTCGTCGACCTTGGCCTGCAAGGCCGGCGGGAAGCTGCCACCCAGGGCTTCGATGTGCCGGCGAATGGCATCGGCCGCACCCTTGCGGATGCTGCGCCCCTCCGGCAGGTCGACGCCGCTCATGCGGGTCTGCGCGCTGAACTGCACGAAGCTGGCGCCCAGGGCCTCGATGTCGCGGCCACGGATGTCGAACTTCTGCTTGGCCAGCACCACGATGCTCCGGCCTTCCGGGGTTTCGTCCGCCAGGGAGGCCAGTTGCGCGGCGTCCGCCAGTTCGCTGTCCTTGATTCCCGGGGCCGGCAGGAAGGCGCTGGCCTGACGGTTGCCCAGGGTGATGGTGCCGGTCTTGTCCAGCAGCAGCACGTCGACGTCACCAGCGGCTTCCACAGCGCGCCCGGACGTGGCGATAACATTGGCCGACATCATCCGGCTCATGCCTGCCACGCCGATGGCCGAGAGCAGGCCGCCGATGGTGGTGGGAATCAGGCACACCAGCAACGCCACCATCACCGTGGCGCTGATCACGCTGCCGGTGCCGCTCATGGCCACGGCGAAGATCGAGTACGGGCTCAGGGTCACGATCACCAGCAGGAACAGCAGGGTCAGCCCCACCAGGAGAATGGTCAGGGCCACCTCGTTGGGGGTCTTCTGGCGCTTGGCCGATTCCACCATGGAGATCATGCGATCCAGGAACGACTCACCGGGGTTGACGCTGATGCGCACCACCAGCCAGTCGGACAGCACCTTGGTGCCGCCGGTGACCGAGGAGAAGTCGCCCCCGGCCTCGCGGATCACCGGCGCCGATTCACCGGTAATGGCGCTCTCGTCCACCGTGGCCACGCCTTCGATGACCTCGCCATCCAAAGGCACCAGGTCCCCGGCTTCGATCAGCACCACCATGTCCTTGCGCAGCTCGCTGGCAGCCATGGGCAACCAGGCAGCGCCATGCTTGGGCTGCTGCAACAGCTTGGCCAGGGTCTGGCGCTTCATGCCCTTGAGGCTCGCGGCCTGGGCCCGGCTGCGGCCCTCGGCCAGGGCTTCGGCGAAGTTGGCAAACAGCACGGTGAACCACAGCCACAGGGTGATGCTGAGGATGAAGCCGCTGGAGGCCTCGCCTTCACCGCCCAGGGACTGGAACCACAGCAGGGTGGTGAGAATGCTGCCCAGATAGACCACGAACATCACCGGGTTCTTCCACTGCGCCTGAGGCAGCAGCTTCTTCACCGCATCCAGGCACGCCGTGAACAGCAGCCCACGGTCGAACAACGCTATACGAGGGTTATTACTCATGATCGGTATCTCTTACTCACTGACCGCAAGGGGCGAGGCATGCACGGGTGCCAGGGCATCCAGCGCGAGATTGAGTTGCAGCACATTGACCCGGGGCTCGCCCAGCAGGCCGAAGGTGCGGCTTTCGCTGTGGTCCTGCAGCAGCGCCTGCAGATCGGCCAGCGGCAGGTTGCGCAGGCGGGCCACCCGGTTCAATTGCAGCTGGGCGTTGGCCAGGGAGATGTGCGGGTCCAGGCCGGAAGCCGAAGCGGTCACCGCGTCCACCGGTACCTGCATGTCCGCCGCCAGGCCGTTGAGCTGGCGATAGGCGCTGACCCGCGCGGCTACGCTGTCCACCAGTTTCTGGTTGGTGGGGCCCAGGTTGCTGGCACCACTGGCCCCGGCGTTGTAGGGCTGGGGCACGCTCTTGCTCGGGTCCAGCGGATCGCTGCCCAGGGTCATGCTCGGGCGGCCCTGGAAATACTCCGGGCGACTGAAGGACTGACCGATCAGTGCCGAGCCCACCACCACCCCGTCACGCTGCACCAGGCTGCCCTGGGCCTGAAACGGGAACAGCAGGTTGGCCAGCACGGTGGTCGCCAGCGGATAGGCCAGCCCGGTCAGCAGCATGAAGAACACCGCCGCCACCAGCACCGGGCGCAACAGGCCCTTGAACAGCACCGCAGTGGTGCCTTGGGTTTGCATTTGCGTCGTCATCACAACCCCTTACTTGTAAGTCTGGCCGGCCAGCAACTGCAGTTGCTCCACCAGCGGGCCGAGCGCGAGGGCCGGCAGGAAAGTCAGGCCACCCACCACCAGCACCACGAACACCACCAGGAACATGAACAGCGGCGTGGCAGTGGGAATGGTGCCGGCACCGGCCGGGATGTTCTTTTTCGCCGCCAGCGAACCGGCCACGGCCAGCATCGGCAGCATGGTGAAGAAACGCCCCATGAGCATCGCCAGACCGATGGTGGTGTTGAAGAACGGCGTGTTGGCATTGAGCCCGGCAAACGCCGAACCGTTGTTGGCGGTACCCGAGGCGTAGGCGTAGAGCACCTCGCTGAAACCATGGGGGCCAAGGTTGTTGAGGCTGTTCATGGTGTCCGGCCACAACGCTGCCAGGGCGGTGAAACCGAGGATGCAGATCGGGTGCGCGAGCACCGAGAGCATCACCAGCTTGATCTCCCGGGCCTCGATCTTCTTGCCGAGGAATTCCGGGCTGCGGCCGATCATCATGCCCACCAGGAACACCGTCAGCAGGGCGTACTGGATCAGGTTGATAAAGCCCACGCCGTCACCGCCAAACACGCAGTTGAGCATCATTTGCGCCAGGGGCACGAAACCGCCCATGGGAGTCAGCGAGTCATGCATGGCGTTCACCGAACCGGTGGTGGCGCCCGTGGTGGTGGTGACGAACAGCGCGGTGTCGGCGATGCCGAAGCGCAGTTCCTTGCCTTCCATGTTGCCGCCACTCTGGGTTGCCGACAGTTGCTGGTCGGCACCGACCTGGGTCAGCAGCGGATTACCGCCCTGCTCCGCAGTGAAGACAATGGCCAGGAAGCCGACGAACATCACCAGGAAAGTGCCGAAGAACACCCAGCCCTGACGCCGACGCAGCAGCATGCTGCCGAAGGCGTAGGTCAGCGCCGAAGGGATCAGCAACATGCTGAGGATGTGCAGGACGTTGGTCAGCGGGGTCGGGTTCTCGAACGGGTGGGCGGCGTTCATGCTGAAGAAGCCACCACCGTTGGTGCCGATGTGCTTGATCGACTCGAAGCTGGCCACGGCGCCGACGATCAACTGCTGCTGGGCGCCTTCCAGGGTGGTGGCCAGGGCCTGGGAGTTGAGGGTCTGGGGCATGCCCTGCCAGACATAGACCAGGGCCATGACCAGGCACAAAGGCAGCATCACCCGGTACAGGGTGCGGGTGAAGTCGACCCAGTAGTTGCCGATGTCCGCCGAGCTGGAACGGCTCAGGCCGCGAATGAAGCCGGCCGCGGCGACAACACCGGCGGTAGCGCCGACGAACATCAGGAAGGTGATCACCGCCATCTGGCTGAAGTTCGACAGGCTGCTTTCACCTGAGTACGCCTGCCAGTTGGTGTTGGTGATAAAGGACGCGGTGGTGTTGAACGCCAGGTCCGGGGTCTGCGCCGCCAACCCCAGGGGGTTGAGGGGCATGACGGCTTGCAGGCGCAGCACCAGGTAGCCCAGGAGCATCATCGCCGCGTTGGACAGCAATAGCGCCGAGCCATAGCGGGCCCAGCCCATGGTTTCGCCGGGGTCGATCCCCAGCAGGCGGTAGGTGGCCCGCTCGGGCAAGGCGTGGCCGCGGCCGCTGAAGACCCGGGCCAGCCATTTGCCCATGAGTACGGCGAGCCCGGTCATTACCCCGAGGATCACCGCGTATTCCAGCACAGTACTCAACATGTCGATGCTCCGTTCAAATCTTGCCCATGGCGACGATGACCAGGGCCGTCAGTACAAAGAACCCCAGGGACAGGCCCACGAAGATCAGGTCGTACATGGCTGGTTTCCTTTCTCGAGAATGCCCGGACGGGCGAATGAAAATGCCGGGATAGCGTTGGGTGCGGTCATCAGAATTTCTCGGCACGGATCAGCGCGTAACCCAGGTAGACAAACAGCAGCACGGCGCAAAAACCGCTGGCGCCGTAGATGAATTCCAGTGTCAGCAAGGCTTTTCCCCTTAATCCATTGAGGCGGCGCCGCAACCGCAGACAGCGGCCCGGGGCGCAACCGGTCAGGCACCCGGCAACGGGCACCGGCAGGGAGTCGGGAACGAGCCGTCCGCCGCTCTCCTCTGCGCCACGCAGGTTAGGTGAGGGCGTATCAAGGTCGGACACTGATTGCGGGGGGCGGTATTAAGACGGCGTATAGATTGCGGCCAAGGCCGGGGGAATCGGGGGCCGGCCAGCGCCCCCGAGGGGATCATTCACTTTTCAGCGGTAGCCAGACCTCCACCACGCCGCTGCCGGTATCGGGGTTGAAATCGGCGCTGTAGCGCTCGAATTCCGGGGCATCGGCCGCCTCGCGACCGGACTGGGGCAGCCAGGTCTTCCAGATGTAGTTGAAGGTCTGTGGCAGTTCCTGCAAGGAGCCACCGTGCTCGAACACCGCATAGTTCTGCGGCTGCACCTCGATCCAGCGATAGCGCTCGGGCAAATCGTCGAGCTTGCTGATCTCGACTCCGGCCAGGTATTCGAAGCCACCCTGGCCATCGGGGTTGCAACAGATGCCGTAGGTCACCTCATCCACTTGCCCCGGCACCTTGCCGATGTGGGGGATGAAGCGCTGCCAGAGCTGACCGATGTCCTGGCTGGCGCCAGGGGTAAACCGCTCGCTGAAGCCGGCGATCAGCAGAAAACGCTCTCTTTCGAAGCGCGGTTCTGGACCTGCGCCCTGTTTTTGCTCATCCATGAATGCCACTCCTGCCGCAGAAAAGATGGGTACGGCAGCAAGTATAGAAGCCAATCGCCAGGGCCAGGATCAGAGCGCCGGAAGGTCGACCACCCCGGCGCCGACGATGAACTCCTGATAACCGGATAGGATCACGTACACCGCGAAATAGCAGAAGATCGCCGCAGATGCCAGGTAGGAGTAGCGCAACAGCTTGTCGCCCAGCAACTTGCCGCCCTGGGTCGCGGCCAGGCACAGGCCCATGGTCCAGACCAGCCCGGCGCAAAAGAAGCCGGCCAGGAACAACCCGGAATCGGCAATCGTGCCGCCACCGGATCGGGCAATCAGGGTGCCCCCCACGGCGGCAAACCAGAGGATCGCGCTGGGGGAAGACATGGCCAGGAAGATCCCGCGCAGGAACTCCTTGCGCGGCGAACCGCGGTCCGCCTCCCCCGCCGTGGCCAGCAGCGCACTGTGATGAATGGCGGCGTAGATCATCTTTGCCGCGAAATACACCAGCAGCGCCGAACCGCCGATCCACAGCACCCAACGCACAGTTTCGTACTGCAACAGTACGGTCATCCCGGCCAGGGCCAATAGCGCGTAGATCAGGTCACCCACGCAAGTCCCCAGGCCCAGGCAGAAGCCCTGGAAATAGCCGCGCTGCATGGCCAGGGTGATCATCGCGATATTGGCCACGCCGATGTCCAGGCACAGCGAAAGGCTCAGCAAAAAGCCGCTGGTAAACTCCATCATTCATCCTGTTTGACGCTGTTGTTCGAAGAGCTGCCGAGCGGCATCAGATCTGCCCGAACGAATCAGGCACAGGCCGGGCGCCGTCCTTGCAGGCAAAAAGCGTGCACGTTATAGCGGCAAACCCGCCAGCCGAGCAAACCGCCGGCAGCGCAAAAATATTTTTCCGCTGCTCTGGACAAGCCCGCGCCAGCGCCTTTATCGTCTGCCCCCGCAGGCCACCGCAGTGGCCAACGTCGCTCGGACGGTTCCGGGCGCTTACGTCTTTTCGAGGCAACAATGGCCGAACAAGGTTCGCCGCGCCGCTTTGCGCGCATCGATCGTCTCCCCCCTTACGTTTTCAACATCACTGCCGAGCTGAAGATGGCTGCGCGTCGGCGCGGCGAAGACATCATCGACTTGAGCATGGGCAACCCCGACGGCGCGACTCCGCCGCACATCGTCGAAAAGCTGGTGACCGTTGCCCAGCGTGAGGACACCCACGGCTACTCCACCTCCAAAGGCATTCCACGGCTGCGCCGGGCGATTTCCCGCTGGTACAAGGATCGCTACGAGGTCGATATCGACCCGGAAAGCGAAGCCATCGTCACCATCGGTTCCAAGGAAGGCCTGGCGCACCTGATGCTGGCCACCCTGGACCAGGGCGATACGGTGCTGGTGCCCAACCCCAGCTACCCGATCCACATCTACGGCGCGGTGATCGCCGGCGCCCAGGTGCGCTCGGTGCCACTGGTGCCCGGAGTGGACTTCTTCGCCGAGCTGGAGCGGGCCATTCGCGGTTCGATCCCCAAGCCGAAAATGATGATCCTGGGCTTCCCCTCCAACCCCACCGCGCAGTGCGTGGAGCTGGATTTCTTCGAGCGGGTGATCGCCCTGGCCAAGCAGTACGACGTGCTGGTGATCCACGACCTGGCCTACGCCGACATCGTCTACGACGGCTGGAAAGCCCCGTCGATCATGCAGGTGCCCGGGGCCAAGGACATCGCGGTGGAGTTCTTCACCCTGTCCAAGAGCTACAACATGGCCGGCTGGCGCATCGGCTTCATGGTCGGCAACCCGGAGCTGGTCAACGCCCTGGCGCGGATCAAGAGCTACCACGACTACGGCACCTTCACCCCGCTGCAAGTGGCGGCGATTGCCGCCCTGGAAGGCGACCAGCAGTGCGTGAAAGACATTGCCGAGCAATACCGGCAACGGCGCAATGTGCTGGTCAAGGGCCTGCATGAGCTGGGCTGGATGGTGGAGAACCCCAAGGCCTCGATGTACGTCTGGGCCAAGATTCCCGAAGCCTATGCGCACCTGGGCTCCCTGGAATTCGCCAAGAAGCTGCTGGCCGAGGCCAAGGTCTGCGTGTCGCCGGGGGTGGGTTTCGGTGAATACGGCGACGATCATGTGCGCTTCGCCCTGATCGAAAACCAGGACCGGATTCGCCAGGCGGTGCGCGGCATTCGCGGGATGTTCCGCGCCGACGCCCTGGTGCAGAAAAGCTGAGACTCCTTCAGCCACAAAAAAACCGCAGCGATGCGGTTTTTTTGTGCCTGCACTGTAGCCGCTGCCGCAGGCTGCGAACGAGTGCGTAGCACTCGCGGCGATTCAGAAGCCTATCAAGGGCTGACGGTAGATCACCGGGCAAAGGCCCTTCGGGCCTTTGCCCACAACCCCGCCGTTTAAACCACCAACGACAACAACAGGATAAAGATCAGGCCCACCACCGAGAGGATGGTTTCCATCGCCGTCCAGGTCTTGAAGGTCTCGGCCACGGTCATGTTGAAGTACTGCTTGACCAGCCAGAAGCCCGCGTCGTTGACGTGAGACAGGATCAAGGAGCCGGCACCGGTGGCCAGCACCAGCAGTTCGCGGTTGACCCCGGGGATCATCCCCACCACCGGCACCACGATGCCCGCGCCCGTGATGGTGGCCACGGTGGCCGAACCGGTGGCGATACGAATCACCGCCGCCACCAGCCAGGCCAGGAGGATCGGCGAGATCTGCGCATTGACCGCCATGTGGCCGATCACATCACCCACGCCGCTGGTCACCAGCATCTGCTTGAAACCACCGCCGGCACCAATGATCAGGATGATCGCCGCGGTAGGCGCCAGGCTGGCGTCGAGCAGACCGAGGATCTGCTTGGAGCCGATGCCCTGCTTGTAGCCGAAGGTGTAGAGCGACAGCAGCAGGGCCAGCAGCAAGGCACTGATCGGGTGGCCGATCATGTCCATCCAGATGCGGAAGAAATGCCCGTCCGGCAGCGCCACGTCGGCGAAGGTCTTGAGCAGCATCAGGAACACCGGCAGCAGCACGGTCAGCAAGGTCACGCTGAAGCTGGGCAGGTTCTGCGAGGTGTTTTCACGGGCCAACTGGTCCACCAGTTCCTGGGACGGGTGACCCGGGATGTATTTGGCGATGAAGGTGCCGTAGATCGGACCGGCAATGATGGCCGTCGGCAGAGCAACGATCAGGCCGTAGAGAATGGTCTTGCCAATGTCGGCACCAAACACGCCGATGGCCAGCAGCGGCCCCGGATGCGGCGGCACCAGGCCGTGCACCGCCGACAGGCCAGCCAGCAGTGGAATGCCGATCTTGATCAGCGACACCCCGGTGCGCCGGGCGACGATGAACACCAGCGGGATCAGCAGCACGAAGCCGATCTCGAAGAACAGCGGGATGCCCACCAGGAACGCGGCGAACATCATCGCCCACTGCACCCGCTCCTTGCCGAACGAACGGATCAGGGTCTGGGCAATCTGATCGGCGCCGCCGGACTCGGCCATCATTTTTCCGAGCATGGTGCCCAGGGCCAGGATGATGCCGACAAAACCGAGCACGCCACCAAAACCGTCCTGGAACGCCTTGATGATCTTGTCTACCGGCATGCCCGAGGTCAGGCCGAGGAACCCCGCGGCAATGGTCAGAGCAATAAAGGGATGCAGCTTGAATCGGGTGATCAAGACGATCAGGCCGATGATAGTGACCACTGCATCAACCAGCAGATAGGTCTCTTGGGACATGCCAAACATGGGATTGCCTCCGGTTTGTTGTTTTTATTTAAGCGTTAAAAACAAGGGCCGAGTGGGATAGCGCTACCTATTTCGAGCCAGCACTTAATGTGAAGGTTCAAGGCCATGCTCCAGCCACCATTGGTTGGCCAGTTCGGCCAGGCGCTGGACGCTCAGGGTGCTGGCATCCAGGGCCAGGGTGAGCGGCTCCCCCACGGGGGATTCGAGGGTGGCGAACTGACTGTCGATCAGGGTCGAAGGCATGAAATGCCCTGGCCGGTGTGCCACGCGATCGGCGGCCACTGCCGGTGTCAGTTCGAGGAAGATAAAGCCCAGACCGGGGGTCGCTGCGCGCAGGCGTTCACGGTATTTGCGCTTCAAGGCCGAGCAGGTCAGTACCGGACGCTGACCGGCGGCCAGGGTCCGACGCAATTCATCGCAGAGGCTGTCGAGCCAGCCGGCACGGTCGTCGTCGTCGAGGGGAATGCCGGCGCTCATCTTGGCGATATTGGCGGCAGGGTGGAACGTATCGCCTTCAATGGCCGTGGCGCCGCTGCGTTGGCACAGCGCCTGGCTGACGCTGGATTTGCCACAGCCGGCAACACCCATGATGACCAGGGCGGTAATAGATTGACTCATGTAACACCTCAGCGCGCAGACAGCGCTACCTTCGCTAGTTCTAGTTCTAGTACAAAAACAGTGTCTGCCGACGCCTTCTTGTCATTTTTGTGGGTTGCCGCGTATATAGTCCGCCAAACCAAAGAGTGAGGGTCAGGCACACCTCGCTCACGCATTGCAGCTGTTTCAGGACAGCGCTACCTTAGTGACTTGAATTTTGTTTGGCAAGCCGTCTGATGACCCCTCATAAAAACGATAAAAGCTCCCGTACCACGGGGCGCCCTACCCTCAACGAAGTGGCGCGACTGGCCGGCGTCAGTCCGATCACCGCCTCCCGGGCCCTACGCGGCGTCAGCAGCGTGGCCACCGAGCTGGTGGAAAAGGTGCAGAAGGCCGCGCAGGAGCTGAACTACGTGGTCAACTCCGCCGCCCGTGCCCTGGCCTCGGCCCAGAGCCAGTCGGTGGTGGTGCTGGTGCCGTCGCTGTCCAACCTGCTGTTCATCGAAACCCTGGAAGCCATTCATCAGGTCCTGCGGCCCAAGGGCTTCGAAGTGCTGATCGGCAACTACCACTACTCCCGGGACGAAGAAGAAAACCTGCTGCGCAACTACATGACCTACCAGCCCCGGGGTCTGTTGCTGACCGGTTTTGACCGTACCGAAAGCGCCCGGCGGATGATCGAGGCCAACAACATCCCCTGCGTCTACATGATGGACCTGGACCCCGGCGCCGGGCTCAACTGCGTGGGCTTCTCCCAGTTGAACGCGGGCGAGACTGCCGCCCAGCACCTGATTTCCCGTGGTCGCAAGCACCTGGCCTACGTCGGCGCACAACTGGATCAACGCACTCTGCTGCGGGGCGAAGGTTTCCGTCGCGCCCTGCAAGAGGCCGGGCTATACAACCCCGATCTGGAACTGCTGACCCCACGCCCATCCTCCGTGGGCCTGGGCGGCGAACTGTTCCTGCAACTGATGCAGAGCCAGCCACAAGTCGACGCCATCTTCTTCGGCAACGACGACCTGGCCCAGGGCGCACTGCTGGAAGCCATGCGCTGCGGGATCAAGGTTCCGGAGCAAGTGGCGGTGCTGGGTTTCAACGACCTGCCCTCCTCGGAACACATGGTGCCGCGCCTGAGCAGTATCAGCACCCCAAGGGAAGCCATCGGCCGCCGTGCAGCCGAGCAGATGCTGACCCTGCTGGCCGGCAATAGCGTGGCCGAGCCCGTGGTGGACATGGGCTTCGAGCTGCGGGTGCGGGAAAGCACCTGAGGTGTTTCAGGGCTGCAGGCTCAGCACGCTGAGCAGCAGCCCGAACCCCACCAGCACCACACCAAATACCTGATCGATACGGCGCTTGTACCCCAGCAATCGACTGGCAATGGCCGGTGCCGAGAAAAACAGCGCCACCGCCACGAACCACAACACGTGAGCCAGGACAATGATCCCCCCGTAGCCGATCTGCACCGGCAATGCCGTGCCCGGCTGGATCACCTGCATAAACAGGCTGAGAACGAAAATCATCGTCTTGGGGTTCAGCGCATTGGTCAGAAAGCCGCTGCGCAGAGCCGCCCATGACGAAGTCTCGACATTCGCCGCCCCCTCCTCGTGCGGCCCCTGGTCCGAGCCGCGCAACAGCTTGATCCCCAGATAGATCAGATAAAGCGCCCCGGCAATCTTCAGCGCGGTGAACCACAGCAGCGACTGCTGCAACAGCACCCCCACCCCCAGCAGGCTGTAGCCGATATGCAGCATAACCCCGAGCCCGATACCCAGGGCAGTGAACACACCGTGGCGGCGCGAGAGCATCAGGCTATTGCGCGTTACCAAGGCAAAATCGGCTCCGGGGCTGAGTACAGCAAGAATGGTAATGGTGATTACGACTAACAGTTCAGTCACGTTACATACGCCTTGGTTATAGAATCAGGCGCTACTGTATGGGGATCGGCACGGGGACAGCCAACGATGAAAACTGACACTCTCAGTGATAAAAACTCACAGACATTGCGCCGACGCCTGCCGCCCCTCGGCGCCTTGCGCTGCTTCGAAGCAGCGGCACGCCTGGAAAGCTTCACCCAGGCCGGCGCCGCCCTGCACCTGACCCACGGCGCCATCAGCCGCGCCGTGCGCGCCCTGGAAGAAGACCTGGGCACGGCGCTGTTCGAACGCCGCAGCCACCGGGTATTTCTGACGCCGGCCGGAGCCGAACTGCTGCACAGCGTGACCCAGGCCCTGGACCTGATCGAGAACACCGCCAGCCGCCTGCGGGCACCGGACCCCGAGGCGCCACTGGTGCTGTCCTGCGAACCGACCCTGCTGATGCGCTGGCTGATTCCACGCCTGCCGGCGTTCCAGGCCGCTCACCCGGAAATATCAATCCAGTTGCTGGCCGGCGGCGGGCCTTTCTCGTTCAACGCCGGCATCGACCTGGCGATCCGCCGCAACGATTTCGCCTGGAGCGATGAAACTCAGGCCCACTGGCTGTTCGACGAAGCCATTGGCCCCGTGTGCCGGCCGGACAAACTGGCTGACTGGACCCCTTCGCCAAACGGCCAGCCGACCCTGGCGGAACACGCCCCGCGCCTGCACAGCGCCACCAGGCCGCAAGCCTGGGAGCAGTGGCTGCAACAGCGGCAGCTGCCTGCTCCCCCGCCTCTCCAGGAGCAAGTCTTCGAGCATTTCTACTTCAGCCTGCAAGCGGCGGTGGCGGGACTCGGGCTGGCCATCGCCCCCTGGCAACTGGTGCGCGATGATCTGGCTGGAGGATTGCTTTGCGCCCCTTTCGACTTCGTCGCCGACGGCAGCGCCTATTACCTGTTATCCGCCCAGGCGATCAGCGACGCTTCGGCGGCCGGTCATTTGCTGCGCTGGTTGCGTGAACAGGCCCTGGGCTAAACCCCGGGGGCGGGCAGCGGCCCCAGCGCTGGATCTTCGCCACTGAGCAACTGCACCAGGGCCAGGGCGCCCTTCTGCAGCGGCCGGTTCTTCAGCCACACCGCATGCACCGGCAAAGACAAGCCGTTGTCGAGGTTCTTGAACTTCAGCCTCTGCAGGCGCCCTGCCGCCAGCAGCGGCTGGATCACCGACAAGGGGAAATTGCCCCAGCCGATGCCGGCTTCCACCATGTGCAGGGCCATGGCCAGGCTGTCGGTGCGCCACAGCGACTCGCCCACCAAGGGCCGCGTATCGCTGATGGGCAAGTCGCGGCTGGCCACCACAACCTGGCGAAACCGGATCAGCTCCTCCAGGTACAACGAGCCATCGCTGGCCACAAACACCGGATGTCGCGGCGAGATGCAGGCAATCACCCGCTCGCTGCCGATGTACTGGAAATACTCCAGGGCATTCACGCTCAAGCCGGCAAAGGCCACGCCCACACTCACCCGCCCACTGTGCAGCAGTTGCAGCACATCATCCTGGGGGGCACTGAGCACCTCCACCTCCAGCAGCGGATAGCGCTCGGCAATCAGCTTGATGGCAGCCAGTACTCGCTGCTTGTCGATGTCATCCACCACGGCGATCGACAGCTTGCTCTCCAGGCCCAGGGACAGCTCGATGGCGTGCACCTGCAACTGCTTGAGCTGGTCGGCGATCAACCGCGCATGGGGTGCCAGGGACAGGGCCAGGGGCGTCGGCACCGGCTCGCGATGGCGGCGATCGAACAGGGCGTAACCCAGTTCAGCCTCAAGGTTGGCAATACCCATGCTGACCGCCGAGGGCACCTTGCCCAGGGAGCGGGCCGCCGCAGAAAAGGAACCGCGCTCGAGCACGGCGAGAAACAACTGGATGCTGTCACTGGAGAAATTCATGGGGGGCAACCTATCAATAAAACTGAAAGCTTCCGACTTTTTCTGTCATCGCTATTGAAGCTACCTTTCGCGCCCTGCGCCAGTCCAGCCCTGGCCATTGCCATTCAATACCGAGGAATTTCCATGCAAGGCGTGAAACGCAAACTGGTCTACGTATCCCTGTTCGAGGTGTTCGGCATGACGTTCTCGGCCCTCGGCCTGGCCCTGCTGTCCGGCACGTCCCCCAGCAGCACCGGGCCGCTGGCCGTGGTCATCACCAGCATCGCGGTGACCTGGAACTTCATCTACACCACGCTGTTCGAGCGCTGGGAAAGCCGCCAGCCGTCGCGCACCCGCACCGTCAAGCGGCGCATCGCCCATGCCGTGGGCTTCCAGTTGACCCTGATCGTGTTCCTGATCCCGCTCATCGCCTGGTGGATGAACATCAGCCTGGTGCAGGCCTTCCTCCTGGACCTGGCGCTGATCCTGTTCATCCCCTGCTACACCTTCGCCTTCAACTGGCTGTTCGACCGGGTCTTCGGTCTGCCGGCTTCGGCCCTGCCCGATCCGGCCTGAAGCTGGGCAAAACACCCCTGGAGGCAATTTGGCCGTCGCCGAGAACCTGGCTCGCTGATAGATTCCCATGGCCAACCTGTGCCACGAACAAGGAAGCGTCATGGGAACCTCCTGCAGAATTCTCGGTAAAGCCTCGTCCATCAACGTCAGGAAAGTCTTGTGGACCTGTGAAGAGCTGGACCTTTCCTACCAGCAGGAAGATTGGGGCAGCGGCTTCCAGTCGACCCACAGTCCCGAATTCCTCGCCCTCAACCCCAACGCCCAGGTCCCGGTGCTGATCGATGATGCCGGGGCCCTGTGGGAGTCCAACAGCATCTGCCGCTACCTGGCCAACCTGCACCCCGGCAGCGGCCTGCTGCCCATCGCCCCGCGAGCCCGGGCCCTGGTGGAACAGTGGATGGACTGGCAGGCCACCGAACTCAATCCGGCCTGGAGCTACGCCTTCATGGGCCTGGTGCGCCAGCATCCGGATTGCCAGGACAGCCGGCGCATCGGCGCCAGCCTGTTGGCCTGGAACGGCAAGATGGCGATCCTTGAACGGCAGCTTGAGAGCACCGGGAACTATGTTCTCGGTGAAGACTTCAGCCTGGCGGATATCGTCCTTGGCCTCTCGGTCAATCGCTGGAAGATGACCCCGATGGAACACCCGGACTTCCCCGCCGTGGCCGCCTACTACGAACGCCTCAGCCGACGTCCGGGCTTTGTCCTGCATGGACGTAACGGCACGCCCTAGCCTGCCCCTTCTCAGCCCACCGGAGATTCGACATGGATGGACTCAACGTACTACTGACCGGCGCCTGCGGCAGGATCGGCAAAGTGTTTTTCCAGGGCTCCCAGGAGCGCCATCGCTTCACCCTCACCGACCGCGTCGAGCCGGACTTCGACATCCCGGCGCCCCACCGTTTCGTGCGCCTGGACCTTGATGACCCGCAAGCCATCAGCCGCCTACTGCCGGGGATCGACGTCATCGTGCACCTGGCCGGCATCCCCCACGCCACTGCCGGCTTCGACGAACTGCTGCCCAACAACATCCTCGCCACCACCTACCTGTTCGAGGCCGCAGTGAACGCCGGTTGCCGGCGCCTGGTGTTCGCCAGCAGCGCCCAGACCATCGAAGGCTACCCGGTGGACCGGCAGATCACCCCGGGCATGCCGGTGATGCCGGCCAACCTCTACGGTGTGAGCAAATGTTATGGCGAAGCCCTGTGTGCCTTTTATGCAGCCCGGCGCGGGCTGTCCTGCATCGCCCTGCGCATCGGGGCGTTCGAGGACCCGCAACACCACGAACTGACCACCACCCGCGACCTGAGCGCCTGGCTCAGCCCTCGGGACGCTGTGCAACTGCTGCAGCGAGCGGTAGAAACCCCCGGGGTGCAGTTCCTGATCGGCCATGGCATATCCAACAACCGCTTCAAGCGCCTGGACCTCAGCGAAACCACCAAGGTCCTGGGGTACGAGCCTGTGGACGATGCCTTCCAGGAGCATTTCGGCATTCCCATCACTTACTGAGACGCTGATCGCCGCCCCCTCGGCAAACAGGCGGGCGGCAATTGCCAGGAAGCGGCAAGACTTGTCCGCTTACTGGCCACCCGCCGAGAACAATTGCCCTAACCCCCTGATATTCAATGACTAAAGTATCGGCATGGAACTTGCTAAAACTTCAGCCTAGTTCTCTCACACAGGTTCCCGATCATGTTGGTCAACGCCCAGAAATCCGTTTCGGTGCAGCCCACCTCGCGCACCGATATGGACCCGACCACCGCTGCCGCCAGCGCGCTGTACAGCGGCATGCTGCAGCAGGCCCAGAACTCCGTGACCGTGCCGACGTCCCAGTCCAGCCTGCAAGGCAATACCGTGGACGACAACGTCAATGCAGCGTTCGCCAAGACCCGTGTCCTGCTCCAGGCCACGCCGCCTGCCACCAGCACTCCACAGGCCACCAGCGCCACGGAAACCGGTGCCCTGAGCGAGTTCAAGGACTACATGAGCAAGACGCCCGAACAGCGTCTGCGCGACAGCATCCTCAAGGATATGGGGCTGACCGAAGAAGACCTGAGGAACCTGCCACCTGAACGGCAACTGACGATCAACCAGGAAATCGCCCAGCGCCTGCAAGACAAGATGCAGTTGGCCAAGGAAGAGAAAGAGGCCAAGGACAGCGCCACGCCGATCGACGAGAAGTTCCTCGCTGCGTTGTAACAGCGCCAACAAAAAGGGTTCCCTGCATGGGAACCCTTTTTTGTATCCGAAGCAAAAGCGCGGCTACAGCTGCAAGGTCGAATTGAACTGGCTGATGGCATCCACCACATGCCTTGAGCCCTGCTGAATCTCCAGGATCACCTCCCCCGCCTCATTGGCCAGCTCGACCCCAAGTCCAGTACGACTCAGGCTCGACTGCATGCTGGTGACCGCGCTCATGGACAGGTCGTGGTTCTTGCGCACCACCTCGACGATCTCCACCGTCGCCTGGCTGGTGCGTGCCGCCAGGCTGCGTACCTCGTCCGCCACCACCGCGAACCCCCGTCCATGCTCGCCGGCCCGGGCCGCCTCGATGGCTGCATTGAGCGCCAGCAGGTTGGTCTGGTCGGCAATCCCGCGAATGGTCTGGACTATGCTGCCGATGATCTCCGATTGTTTGCTGACCGCATCAATGCTGCGGGCGGCTTCGTTCAGGTCGTGGGAAATCTGCTGAATGATCCCCACCGTCTGTTGCACCACCTCCGAGCCCTTCTGGGCGCAGGCATCATTCTGCACCGAGGTACTGTGGGCCGATTCGGCGGCAGATTGCAGAGTGGTCACTTGCTGGGTGATATCGCTGGCGAACTTGACCACCTTGTACAAGCGCCCCTTGGTGTCGAACAGCGGGTTGTAGGAAGCCTCGAGGAACACGGTCTGGCCGTACTTGTTTTCCCGCTCGAAACGGTGGGAATGGTATTCACCACGGTTCAACGAGGCCCAGAACTGCTTGTACTCGGCAGACTCGGCTTCAGAGCGATGACAGAACATGCTGTGGTGCTGACCGAGTATTTCATTCAGGGAGTACTGCATGGTCTTGAGGAAGTTGTCGTTGGCGGCAACTACCTTGCCATCCGGGGTGAATTCGATAATTGCCATGGAGCGGCCAATGGCGTTCAACAGACTCTGGTTTTCATGTTCCAGATGGATGCGCTCGGAGATGTCCGAAGCCACCTTGATCACACTCTTGACCTGACGCTCGGCATCGAACACCGGCATGTAGCTGGCTTCGAGCCAGATCTCCTGGCCGCGCTTGTTCAGCCGCAGGAAGGTGCCGCTGACAGGTTCACCGCGGCCCAGATCACGCCACAACTTGGCGTACTCCTCACTGCGGTAGAACGCTTCCTCGCAGAAGATCCGGTGATGCTTGCCGCGTATTTCTTCCGCGGAATAGCCCATGGCCTTGCAAAAGTTTTCGTTGGCGTCGAGCACGATGCCATCGGGAGAGAACTCGATCATCGCCATGGAATGGCTGATCGCCGCCAACTTGGCATTGGCCTCGGTCAACGCACAATTAAAGCGCTCGATCTCTAGAAGGTCTGCCTTGTGATGTAGGTTAAACATGGTTGTATCACCTTCAACGCTGTCTTTTGATTGACGGAAGTTTCTAGTCTTTCAACTGATCCACCACAACGTTCCATTAACAGGGCAAGCGCCTCTCTCCATATGAGAAAGGAAGTGTCAGGTGACAAATGATGTTTAATCGGAGAGTCCATGTTGCAACGCTCTTATCAAGCCATCCTTTTCTTGATGACCCGCTGTCGGGTCGGACCTAACAAAGAAAAGAAATTCCATCTAATTAATTACTCCTGATCCTGCGGTGCCTCTAAATGCGCACTCTCGTCTTTATTCATGAAGTCAATTTCGTGCCCGGATGAACATTCCACAAACAGCCGTTATAAGGCTGAAACATCACGAGACAGTGGTTGAAAAAGCGACCGATACGCTTTTTCACAATTAAGCATAGACAGACGCCGACTCTATGCAAGGTCACCAGTCATTCTGTTTTCACAACTTGTAAATGCCTCTCAAGCCTTCGCGAAAAGTCTCAATCAAGGCATAAACATGACTCGCCAGGAACCGCCCGCCGACTAGGCCCGAGCGAGCATCTGCACAAAGGCCTGAACCAGTCCGTTCGACTCCCGCCCCGGCGCCGCCACCAGGGCGAACTGGCGCTCGATCGCGCAACTCAAAGGCAGCACCCGCAATCCCTGGCGCTGTTCAGGCAAGGTGCTCTCGGGCACCAGGGTCACCCCCAAACGTTCACGCACCAGGCTGAATGCGCTCTTCCACTCGCGCACTTCGATCCGCACATCCGCCAACGACACTCCAGCTTCAAGCGCCAGGCTGCGGGCATTCACCGAGCAGCCGCCAGTGGCCAGGATAAAAGGCTGCGCCAGCAAGGCTTCAAGTTCGATGGTCGGGGCCTGCCAGGGGTGATCCTGGGGCAGCACGGCCACCCACGAATCGACACCCAGCAACCACGAACGACGCTCGGGAGGCGGATTCAGTACCACTCCCAGATCCACCAGTTGCGCCTCCAGCAGGGCTTCGACCTCATCGTCGCTGACCTCCAGCTGCACCACCTCGATCCCCGGGTGCAGTTGCTTGAAACGTCGCAGCACCGGTGGCAGGAAGCTCGCCAGGACCATGGGAAAGCCCGCCAGGCGCAAACTGCCCTGGAGGATGCCCCGGGCCGTGTCCACTTGTCGGCGAACCTGGGCCAGGGCTCCGAGCATCACCCGCGCCTGCTCCAGCACCTGTAGACCGATTGCCGTGGGCAAAGCCTGGCGGCTTTCCCGGATGAACAGTTGCACGCCCAGCATGTCTTCCATCTGGGCCAAGGCCTGACTGGCCCCGGACTGGGTCATGCCCACCTGTTCGGCGGCCCGGGTGATGGTGCCGCACTCGGCGATTGCCACCAGCAAGCGCCAATGCATCAGGTTCATCATGGCAGTAGCTTTCCTTATGGCCATTTTCTGAAAGATTAATTTTACCCATGCCAGTGCTGCCCCGACACTGGCTCGAACATCAACCAGAGACCTGCCGATGAAACTCTACTACGCCCCTCAAGCCTGCTCCCTGGCCTCCCATATCGTGCTGCGGGAACTGCAACTGCCGTTCGACGCCATCCGCGTCGACAATCGCAGCAAGCGCACCGCCGACGGCCAGGATTTCCTCACCCTCAACCCCAAGGGCTACGTGGCCGCCCTGCAGCTGGACAACGGCGAAGTGCTCACCGAAGGCCCGGCGATCCTGCAATACCTGGCAGACCTCAAGCCCGAGGCCGGATTGGCGGCGGCCAATGGCAGCTGGCAACGGGTAAGGCTGCAGGAAACCCTGAACTTCATCACCAGCGAAGTTCACGGGATCATGGGTTGGCTGTTCAACCCAGGGCTCGATGACAGTGTGAAGGAGGTGTTCCGGCAGAAGCTGTTCAAACGCTTTGCCCTGTTGGAGCAGACCCTGGAGCGCCAGGATTATCTGCAAGGCGGGCAGTTCGGCATCGCCGATGCCTATCTGTTCACCGTGCTGCGCTGGACTGCGCTGTTTGCCATCGATCTGGGAGCCTGGCCGGCACTGGCGAAGTTCCAGGCCCGGGTCGAGCAGCGGCCGGCGGTGCGGGAGGCATTGGCGGTGGAGCTGGCGTAGGTTCGAAACAGTAAATGGAGAAATCGCGCTGAACAGGCAGAACCCGCGCCTGCCATTCTAGGAGGGATAAAACGAAGCCCGCGTTGCGGGCTTCGTCAAATTGATCAATGGCCGAAGATGTTCACTTCGGTTTTCTTGGCTTTTTTCTCGGCGCGCTTCTCGTCTGCGCTCTTTGCCGGTTTCTTCTTGGCATTTTTCTTGGCGTTCATACCTTTGGACATGATCTTTACTCCACTGCTGCGGGATAGGACTCAGGTATAGCACCTATAGCGGCCGGGGGTTCCTTTATAATACGCCGCTCCCTGTTGCAATCCCGGAAAGCCATGTCCAGCCTCCAGATCTGCCTCCTTGCCGAGGCCGCACGCCCCTTGCTGAACAAGTTCTATCGCCAGCACCAATCGCCCATGCGGGCCTCGTCCGCAGGCCAGCTCTGGGTGGCCAGGAACGAGGGGATCGTCGCCGGAATGAGCCTGACCCCGGTGGCCCAGGGGCATTGGCTAACGGGTTTGTTCGTTGCCCCCGACCACCGCGGCCAGGGGCTGGCCGGACAGTTGGTGGAGCGGGCGCTGATGCAGGTCGAAGGGCCAGTCTGGCTGTTCTGTCACCCGGACCTGGAAACTTTGTATCAGCGCATGAGTTTTTCCACCGCGCCCCGATTACCCCAGCCGCTGGCCGAACGGCTGACTCGCTATCAACGCAGCAAGCCGCTGCTGGCCATGGGGACCGACAGCGTTTGCCTGGGTCCCTAGGCTCTGTACGAAAAGCCTTGATACTCGGTGATGCTGCGTTGAAAACGGTCTCGGAATGCTCATTTACAACCCGTAAACTCCGCTTCCTCGACCGTTTTCGCCTTGCCTGACCTTCGTCTCAAATCTTTTCGTACAGAGCCTAGGCTTGGGCGTTACGCGTCAGCGTTGGGATCGAGGTCGGGAAACAGCACCTCGGTGAAACCGAACTTGCTGAAATCACTGATCCGCGATGGGTACAGCCGCCCGATCAAGTGATCGCACTCATGCTGCACCACCCGGGCATGAAAGCCCGAGGCCACACGCACGATAGGCTCGCCCTTGGGGCTGAAACCTTCATAGCGAATATGCTGGTAGCGCTGCACCGCGCCCCGCAGCCCCGGCACCGAGAGACAACCTTCCCAGCCCTCTTCCAGCTGCGGACTCAAGGGCGTGATCAAGGGGTTGATGAGGATGGTCTGAGGCACTGCCTCCGCCTCCGGATAACGTTCGCTGTGCTCGAAGCCGAAGATCACCAGTTGCAGATCGACACCGATCTGCGGTGCTGCCAGGCCAACGCCACCGACACTTTCCATGGTCTGGAACATATCGTCGATCAGTTGCCACAGCTCGGGGCTGTCGAACATCTCGGGCGCCACCGGGGGCGCAATACGCAGCAGGCGTTCATCGCCCATTTTGAGGATTTCACGGATCATGTTCAGGCTTCGTCAGTGGTCGGATGGCGCGAGTGATCCCGGCCCAGTCCCGATACGTGTTGTTTATCGCCGGGCCCGTCAAAGTCCTTTTCGCCAGGTTCCTTGCCTTCGGCCGACATGTGTTCGATCACCGCGTTCATCTCCGCCCCCAGCAACAGCACTGCAGCAGAGATGTAGAAGTAAAGCAGCAACACGATGATCGCGCCGATACTGCCATACATGGCGTTGTAGTTAGCGAAGGTTTTCACGTAGTAGGCAAAACCCAGGGACGCGACAATCCAGACCACCACCGCCAGCACCGAGCCCGGCGTGATGAAGCGAAACTTCTGCTTCACATCGGGCATCACGTAGTACATCAGGGCCACGGCCACCATCATCAGCAGCACGATCACCGGCCAGCGCAGGATGGTCCACAGGGTGACGATGAACTCTTCCAGGCCCACCTGCCCAGCCAGCCAGGTCATCACCTGGGGCCCCAGTACCATCAGGGCTGCCGCGGCCAGGAGCATGCCGGCAATGCCCACGGTATAGAACACCGACAGCGGAAAGCGCTTCCAGATCGGCCGGCCCTCGACCACATCGTAGGCAGCGTTCATTGCGCTCATCATCAGGCGCACGCCCGCCGAGGCGGTCCACAGGGCGATGACGATACCCACGGAGAGCAATCCGCCCTTGGACTGTTGCAATTGATCGATCACCGGATTCACCTGCTCCAGGGCCTGGGGCGGCAGCACCAGTTCCGATTGCAGGCGCAGCCAGGTAAAGAAGTCCGGCAGATGCAGGAAACCGATCAGGGCAATGAGAAACAGGATGAAGGGGAACAGCGAGAACAGCATCTGGTAGGCCAGCGCCGAGGCATAGGTGGACATCTCGTCCGCGATGAATTCATTGACCGTGCGGATCAGCACACGGTGCAGGGGCAAACCTTTGAGGTCCGGAAAAATCATAGCGTCTCCTTTCGCCGCAAAAAGGTTGAAGTCGATGGCGACTCAGGGGGCGTTTTCTACAACAAATTAGCCTAGTTGGCGAACCGCAACCATTCGCACGGGCTGATTACGGGTTCTCGACGGTAACGCACACATGAAAACGGCCATCCGAGGATGGCCGCTGCGGTGCATCATCGAAGGCCTCGTACTCAGGCCTTGTCGATGGTCTTTTTCACTGCATCCTTGGTCTTGCCAAGGGCTTGCTGGGCTTCGCCTTTCTTCTCCTGCAACTTGCCCTCTGCCTGCAGTTTGGGGTTGTCGGTGGCCTTGCCGACACCCTGCTTGACGTTGCCGATGGCTTCGTTGGCCAGACCTTTTGCCTTATCTGCTGTGCTGCCCATGGTATTTCTCCGTAGAACATTCATTGATCAAACAAAGAGGATTTGCGTCGTTACCCAAGGTTGACTCGTGGCCGTTGCGCAGAGTTTCAATTATTTTTTCGTCAGGCATTTCATCGCAGGCCCGAGGTTGCCCTTTATGTTTGTCGGGCAACCCGGGAGAATGCTCGACCTGTTCAGGCCAAGCACTGAAGATCCAATCCCCGTAGGAATGTTATGAAACTCGATAAAAAGCAGGCCATTGCCCGTAGAAACCAGGAACTGGGCGGTGCGGTGCTGGGCGTCAACAACTGCCATTTCGCGGAACTGAACCGCAATCGCAATATCTGGTGGTTCGATATCCTGGTGACCCGTCTGGCCATTGGTCAGTACGAATGGGTGCACCTGCTGCTGCACACCCCGGACACCAACCAGTTGCTGCACCTGAAAGTGCCGACCGTGTTCCTGCGGGAAAAGATGGAAGGCCTGGTGATCCGCAATGAAGGCAAGCGCAAGGCCGCCCTGAGCCTGGAGTTGAGTGCCGACAAGGACTCCTTCCTCAAGGACGTGCGCCCGGCCGGCACCGGCGTGAACTTTGCCCAGTTCCAGCAGTAAGCCGGCACAAGTTACGAACCCATGAAAAAGCCCCGCACTGGCGGGGCTTTTTTGTGGACGCTGCGGCTTACTTCTTCACGCCGAGCTTCTTCAACTCTTCGTCACGCAGTTCACGGCGCAGGATCTTGCCAACGTTGGTGGTCGGCAGCGCATCGCGGAACTCCACGGCCTTGGGCACCTTGTAGCCGGTGACATTGGCGCGCATGTGTTCCATCACCTGCTCCTTGGTCAGGGTCACGCCTGGCTTGGCGACGATGAAGATCTTGATGATCTCGCCAGACTTCTCGTCCGGTACGCCGATCGCTGCGCACTGCAGGACCCCCGGCAGGGAAGCCAGGACGTCTTCCAGTTCGTTGGGGTACACGTTGAAACCCGAGACCAGGATCATGTCCTTCTTGCGGTCGACGATGCGGATATAGCCGTCCGGCTGAATCACGGCGATGTCACCGGTCTTCAACCAGCCGTCGCTGAGGACTTCGTCAGTAGCGTCCTGACGCTGCCAGTAGCCCTTCATCACCTGCGGGCCCTTCACGCACAGTTCACCCACTTCCCCGAGGGGCAGTTCGTCGCCCGCGTCGTTGATCACCCGACACAAGGTCGAAGGCACTGGAATGCCGATGGTGCCGATCTGGATGTTCTGGATCGGGTTGACCGTGGCCACCGGACTGGTCTCGGTCATGCCGTAGCCTTCACAGATCGAGCAATTGGTGACCGACTTCCAACGCTCGGCGGCCGCCAGTTGCAGGGCCATGCCCCCGGACAGCGTGACTTTGAGCGCGGAAAAATCCAGTTTGCGGAACGCTTCGTTGTTGCACAGGGCAACGAACAGGGTGTTGAGACCGACAAAACCGCTGAACTTCCACTTCGACAGTTCCTTGACCATCGCCGGCAGATCCCGCGGGTTACTGATCAGGATGTTGTGGTTGCCCATGAGCATGATGGCCATGCAATGGAAGGTGAACGCATAGATGTGGTACAGCGGCAGCGGAGTGATGAGGATCTCGCAACCTTCATTGAGGTTGGAGCCCATCAGCGCCTTGCACTGCAGCATGTTGGCCACCAGATTGCGATGGGTCAGCATCGCCCCCTTGGCCACGCCGGTGGTACCGCCGGTGTATTGCAGTACCGCCACGTCGCCGCTGGCAGGGTTGGCTTCCTGTACTGGCTGGCCGTGGCCCTTGCTCAACACCTCATTGAACTTGACGGCCTGGGGCAAGTGATAAGCCGGCACCATCTTCTTCACGTACTTGACCACACTGTTGATCAGCACACGCTTGAAGGTGGGCAAAAGGTCCGCCACTTCGGTGATGATCACGTGCTTGACCGAGGTTTTGGGGACCACGGTCTCTGCCAGGTGGGCCATGTTGGCCAGGCAAACCAGAGCCTTGGCTCCAGAGTCGTTGAACTGGTGCTCCATCTCCCGCGCGGTGTACAGCGGGTTGGTGTTGACCACGATCAGGCCGGCACGAATAGCACCGAACACCGCAATCGGGTATTGCAACAGGTTGGGCAACTGCAGGGCGATTCGATCGCCAGGCTGCAAATCGGTATGCTGCTGCAGGTACGCGGCGAAGGCCCCAGACAGTTCGTACAGTTCACCGTAAGTGATTGTCTTGCCGAGGTTGCTAAAGGCCGGTTTGTTAGCAAAACGTTGGCAGGACTGCTTCAACACCGCCTGAATATTCGGATACTCGTCAGGATTGATATCGGCAGCAATCCCAGCTGGGTACTTATCCTTCCAAAAGTCTTCGATCATGGAAGCCCACTCCTCAGCAACGCGAATTCATCACCGCATTTGATGCGATTATTATTTGTCTGTGTTTTTTATTGGTGTCTATTGTTGGTGAGTCTGGCTCTTACTTAGGCCGAGAAGTCACAAAGCGCGCCGAGAGTAGCAGCTTTGGAAAAGGCCGCCTAGAGCCAAAAAAGGCCTCAATAGTCACATTTATGACTCAAGACATTCTAATAGTCATTTTTAGAGTAAAAATTCTACAACCTTGAATTCCGCTCTGGCACGGGGCTTTGCGCCCCCAGAATGCATCGCGGGCAAGCCCGTTGAGCCAACAGGCTTGCCCGCGATGGAAAAAGCCAGGGATCAGGCGATGTCGCGCAGCTCGCGACGCAGGATCTTGCCCACAGGCGTCATCGGCAGAGACTCACGCAGCACGATGTGCTTGGGCACTTTGTACCCCGTGAAATTCTCCTTGCAGTAGGCCTTGAGCTCTTCAAGGCTGACCCCCGCCTCACGAGCCACCACAAACAGCTTCACCGCCTCGCCGGAACGCTCGTCCGGCACCCCGATCACCGCGCAGTTGGCGACCTTGGGGTGAGCCATGACCACATCTTCGATCTCGTTGGGGTAAACGTTGAAACCCGAGACGATGATCATGTCCTTCTTACGATCAACGATGCGCACGAAACCATCGGGATCGATCACTGCAATATCGCCGGACTTGAACCAACCCTCGGCATCCAGCACTTCGGCCGTGGCTTCCGGCTTGTTCCAGTAGCCCTTCATGATCTGTGGTCCCTTGATGCACAGCTCGCCACGCTCGCCCAGCGGCAGCTCGGTGCCCTGGTCATCGATGACCTTCAAGGTGGTGCCCGGCACTGGCAGACCAACCGTACCCAACCGCGAGCGGTCGCCATAAGGGTTGGTGCAGGCCACCGGCGAGGTTTCGGTCAGGCCATAACCTTCGGTGATCCGGCAGCCGGTGAGTTTCTGCCAGCGCTCAGCCGTGGCCTTGACCAAGGCCGTGCCCCCGGAGTTGGTCAGCTTGAGGTTGGAAAAATCCAGGTTCTTGAATTCCGGGTGATCCATCAGGGCCACGAACAGCGTGTTGAGCCCCAGCAAGGCGGAAAAACGCCAGTTCTTCAGTTCCTTGATAAAGGCGCCGATATCCCGCGGATTGCTGATCAGCACGTTGTGGTTGCCCGTGACCATCATGCACATGCAGTTCGCGGTGAAGGCATAGATGTGGTACAGCGGCAGCGGCGCGATCATCACTTCCTGCCCTTCACGCCACTGGCTATGACCGTCGGGCCCGTGCTGGCCGAGGCAGGCCCGGGCTTGCTGCATGTTGGCCACCAGGTTGCCGTGGGTCAGCATCGCGCCCTTGGCCAGGCCGGTGGTACCGCCGGTGTACTGCAACACGGCAACATCATCGAGCCCCACCTGCAGCGGCTTGATCCCCTGGCCACGCCCCAGGCGCAGGGCACTCTTGAAGGAAATGGCCTGGGGCAGGTGATAGGCCGGGACCATCTTCTTGACCTTGTCCACCACCAGGTTGACCAACCAGCCCTTGGCGGTGGGCATCAGGTCGCCCATCTTGGCCTCGATCAGGAACTGGATATCGGTATCCCCTAAAACTTCCTGGACCTTCTGCCCGAAGACATTCAGGTAGACCAGGGCCCGGGCTCCTGAGTCCTTGAACTGATGACGCATCTCCCTGGCGGTGTACAGCGGATTGGTGTTGACCACCACCAGACCGGCCCGCAGCGCACCGAAGACCGCGATCGGGTACTGCAAAACGTTGGGCATCTGCACCGCAATACGATCCCCCGGAACCAGATCGGTATGGCTTTGCAGATAACCGGCAAAGGCCGCGCTGTAGCGTTCCAGCTCGGCGTAGGTGAGGGTCACCCCCATATTGCTGAAGGCCGGGCGATCAGCAAATTTCTTGCAGGAACGCTCAAACACCTCGATCACCGACTTGAAGGCCCCCAGGTCAATCTCGTTAGGGACGCCGGCGGGGCGCTTATCATTCCAGAAATCAGGTTGCATTATTCTTGTCCTCTCATTACCTGAACGGTCCGGACCGCCTCTGTAACGCTGTCAGCGGCGGGGCTCCTCGGACGTTAGCAGCTATGGTGAATCAGGCAAATATGCGCAAGTGTGTCATTAATTTTATGAATCTTGCTTCCAACAGGCGTGCGCATCAGACGCACACGCGGCGATACGCTATAAAGTGCAGCGTCTTCGTGCAAAGGAATCGCCATGACCCACGACACGTTCTGGTTGACCACGAGTGATCACCAACGCCTCTTCGTCAACCTGTGGCTGCCCGAGCGCCCGCTCAAGGCACTCATCCTGCTGTCCCACGGCATGGCCGAGCACAGCGGGCGTTATGCTCGCCTGGCCGAGGCCCTGTGCGCCGAGGGTTATGGAATCTATGCCCCGGATCAACGCGGCCACGGTAAAAGCGCGGAACACGGGGTCCTCGGTCACTATGCAGACCAGGGTGGCTGGAACAAGGTCGTCGGCGACCTGGCCAGCCTCAACCAGCACATCGGCCAGCAACACCCAGGCACGCCCATCGTGCTGTTGGGCCACAGCATGGGCAGCTACATCGCCCAGGCCTACCTGCAACATCACAGCGCCAGCCTCCACGGGGCGATTCTCAGCGGCTCGAACTTCCAGCCAGTGGCCCTGTACCGCGCCGCCAGCCTGATCGCGCGGTTCGAACGCTGGCGCCAGGGCGGCCAGGGACGCAGCGCACTGATCGAGTGGCTGTCGTTCGGCTCCTTCAACAAGGCCTTCAAGCCCAATCGCACTGCCTTCGACTGGCTCAGCCGCGACCCGGCCGAAGTCGACAAGTACGTGAATGACCCGCTGTGTGGCTATCGCTGCACCAACCAGCTGTGGATCGACCTGCTCGGTGGCCTGCAGCAAATCAGCAAGATTTCCAACCTGGCGCAGATCGATCCCGGCCTGCCGTTGTTGGTCATGGGCGGAGAATGTGATCCGGTGAGCGATGGCAAGCGTCTCAAGGATCTGGCCAACGCATTGCGCGAGGCCGGCAGCCAGTGCCTGCAACTCAATATCTACCCGCAGGCACGTCATGAGCTGTTCAACGAAAGCAACCGTGATCAAGTGACCCACGACGTACTGGCCTGGCTGGACCAAGCGCTGCAACACCGCCGGCCTCCACGGTCGGAGTAAGCGACGGCGCGGTCAGTGCGCTCATTTACCTGTCAGAGGATTTCAGCAACATGACCCAGGTTACCAACACCCCTTACGAAGCCCTGGAAGTCGGTCAGACCGCCCAGTACAGCAAGACCGTCGAGGAGCGTGACATCCAGCTGTTCGCCGCCATGTCCGGCGATCACAACCCGGTGCACCTGGATCCCGAGTTCGCCGCCGCCACCATGTTCAAGGAGCGCATTGCCCACGGCATGTTCAGCGGCGCCCTGATCAGCGCCGCCGTGGCCTGCGAATTGCCTGGGCCGGGCACCATCTACATCGGCCAGCAGATGAGCTTCCAGAAGCCGGTGAAGATTGGCGACACCCTGACCGTACGCCTGGAAATCCTCGAAAAACTGCCGAAATTCCGCGTCCGCATCGCCACTCGCGTATTCAACCAGCGCGACGAGCTGGTGGTGGACGGCGAAGCCGAGATTCTCGCCCCACGCAAGCAACAGACCGTGACCCTGCCGACCCTGCCGGCCATCACCATTGGCTAAACCGCGCCCCACGTAGTCCTCCAGGAGCCGGCTTGTCGGCGAAGGCTTTGCTCGTCATGGCTTGCGCCAGCAAGCCGTCTCCTACCGTCCACTGCCCTCCTCGACCTGCACGCTGGCGGTCATGCCGGCGCTCAGGTTGATGCCTTCAGGCACCTTGTCCAGCTTGATCCGCACCGGAATCCGCTGGGCCAGACGAACCCAGTTGAAGGTCGGCTCCACCTCCGCCAGCAATTGCCCGTCAGGGGTGGCATTGCGGTCGGTGATCCCCCGGCTGACGCTTTGCACATGGCCCGGCAGGGCATCGCCGGCACTCATCAGCCAGACCTTAACCCGGTCGCCGACCTGAATTCGCGGCAGCTTGGTTTCCTCGAAATAAGCCTGGACGTAGAACGTCGAATCATCGATCAGCGCCATCACTGGCTGCCCGGCATTGACGTAGTTGCCCTCGGCCAGGCGCAGGTTGGTGATATGCCCGTTACGGGGCGCGCGCACCTGACTGCGGGCCAGGTTGAGCTCCGCGACCTTGGCCTCGGCCTGGGCCTGACGCAGTTCGCCCCGGGCTATGCCGGCATTGATCTGGGCGTTCTCGCGCAGCTCGGCACTGATGGCCTGGGGACCCAGGGCCGCACGGCGACTGGCCTCGTGCTCGCGCAGACTCAATTGCTGCTGACGGGTCTGAACCACGGCCTGGGCCTTTTCCAGGGCCGCCTCGAACCGGTCGCGGTCGATGCTCAGCAACAAGTCTCCGGCCTTCACGGGCTGGTTGTCCGCCACCTTGAGCTCGCGTACCCAGCCGGATACGTCCGGGGCCACGATCACCACGTCGGCGCGAATCCGCGCGTCCCGGGTCCAGGGCGTCAGCATGTAGTACTGCCACAGGTGATAACCGGCGAAGATCGCCACCGCCACCAGGCACAGGGTAAATACGACACGTACGGGTGTACGCATAATCAACTCCTTATAAAGGTCCCAGGACCACAGTGATCACCGTCAATACACAGACGTACAGGGCACAATCGAACAGGGCTTCATGCCAGATCCAGCGCCCCAATCCGGTGACCCGTACCAGCACTCGCAGCACGCCGGTGACCACCAGCGCCAGCACCACGTAAATCAGAAACGGGCTGAGCAGCACCCCGCCCAACGACCACTCACGCAGCCCCATGACTGTCCTCCTGCTGCCGGCACCAACTGCGCCAGCTGTTTTGCAATTGCAGCACCGCCCCCTTGGCCAGTTTCAACGCGTCACTGGGTGGCTGCTGGTCCAAAGCGTCAAGCAAGGCCGCACTGGGCGCCACCAGGGCTTCCTGGCGATGACTGGCCGGGCCCTGTTCAAGGATGCGTTGCAACTGCTCGAAATACTCGCGCTGCGCCGCACTCACCGGCACCTGGGCCACCGCCAGGCTCAGGCGCAGGTGCATCAGTTCATCGCCGACGTCCAGGCCCAACAGGCCATCGTCCCAGCGACTGCGGGCCTGCTCCGGCAGCTCCGGATAATGCCGGGCCAGTTGCAGCAGGCGATCGGCCATGCGCCCGCCGAACCAGCTTTCCGCGCCCCGCAGGTTGCGTCGGGTCAAACGCACCAGATCACTCAGGGTCGCCGCCAGCAGGCGCCGGCCATGCCAGGCCGGGTTACGCAGAATCAGCAGATGGAAGGCCAGTACCGCGGCGCCCACCCCCAGCACCATGGCCTGGGCGTTGTTGAAGAAGCTGGCGACATCGAAACTCATGCGGTTCATCGGCGAAATCAACACGATGAAATGCAGGCAGAACGAAGTGGCAGTGGCGCCTATCTGTGGCTTGGCCATGCCCAGGGCGCCGAAGAACAGCGGCACGCCCATGGCCATGGCCAACATCGCAAAACCGCTCCATTGAGGCAGGAGGATCTGCCCCACCAGGAACGCCGCCGGAATCGCCAGGAAGATTCCGCGCATGAAGCTCATGCCAATCTGCGCGCCGTTCTCACGGCTGGCGAACAGGCTGCAGACCACACACGTCAGGAGCATGGCCCCGGAGGCAGCAGGCCAGGCAGTGGCCAGCCAGAAGCTGGCTACCGTGAGGAACGCCAAGGCACTGCGGGCACCGAATACCAGGGCCAGCGACAGATCACGATGGGGAGTCAGGTTTGCCGGTTGCTCCACCGGCGCCCGCCCCTCCTGCACCGCGTCCAGGGCCTGGGTTGCCGCCAGGGCGGTATCCAGCAACAACGCAAAACGCGCCAGGCAAAAGCTCTGCGCCGGACTGATCTGAAGCTCATGGGACGCTTCCTGCAGGCGCGGACGCAGCGCTTGCAGACCAGCCTTGTCGGCCACCGCCAGGGCTTCCTGAACCCGATCCATCCAGGGCTGCAGTTGCCGGGCTTCGTCGGCGTCCAGCTGTTTCCACTGGCGCCGTACCGAACGGGAGATCCGCAACAGCATCAGCAGCTTCTGGCTCAGGCCACTGATGGCCCGGGCCCGCTGGCGCCCCGATGGACCCTCGAACCAGGCGTGTTCGCGCTGAGAGTCCACGGCGACGATGCGCCCGAGAATTTCCAGCAGGCCCTTGCGCGCCAGGGCATCGCCGGCCAGGGTGGCGCGGGCCGCCTGCATGCCACTGTGCCAGGCGCTGCGGGCCTGATCCGCCAATTGCCGCTCTACCCGCATCGGCCAGATCAGGGCACTGCTGGCAGTGGCGCAGATGATCCCCAGGGAGATTTCCGTGCAACGGGCCACGGCCTGATCGAACACGGTCAACGGGTGACTGATGGCGGGCAAGGCGATGATCGCCACGGTGTAGCCCGCCAGCACGAAGGAATAGGACCAGGCACTGCGCAGCAGCGTGGAACTGGCGGTGCACAACCCCAGCCACAGGGCCAGGGCCAGCAGGAACAACCAGGGCGTCTGGGCGAACAGGCCCATGAACAGCACCGACATAAGGGTGCCAACCAAGGTCCCCAGCAGCCGGGCCAGCCCCTTTTGCAGAACCATTCCGGACAACGGCTGAGCGACGATGAACGCGGTCATCAGGGCCCAGGCCGGCTGCTCCAGGCCCCAACGCAACGCCAGCCACAGCGCCAGGCCGCCACCCAGCAGCGTCTTGATCGCGAACTGCACGGCAGAAAGGCTGGGAGCAAGCAAGGCCTGCAAGGTAATGGGCACGAACAAGGACTCTCGGAAGGACTGAATAACCATAGTCGGGATCGCCACGAGTGGGCGCGAGCTAATTATTAGCTAGCTAACTAATTCCCGTCCAGCACTAAATCACAGGCATAAAAAAACGCCAGACTGGCTGGCGTTTTTGACAGATTTTAACCGTTACGAACGGGCACGGGCCTGGTTGCGCAAGGCTTTGACCTGATCGTGATTGCGTTGCACGCCGTGGTACTGGCGCTCTACCACATCACGAATACCCACCAGGTTGTGCTTGCTGATTTTATCCAGCGCCTCCTTGTAGGACTTCAAGGCATGGTCTTCGCCACGCTCGGCCTCGTTGAGCACCGATTCCTCATCCTTGCCGGTCACCAGTGACTTGAGGTCGACCCAACGACGGTGCAGATCGCCACTGACGCTGGTGGAGGTTTCCGGTTCGCCACCCATGGAGCGCACCACGGACTGCAGTTCGGCGGCGGCGGTAGCGCAATCGGTGGAGCGCTTGATGAACAGCGCCTTGAGTTCTGGGTGCTTGATGTCTTCTGCACAGGTCTTGAACCCTTCCTGACCATCCTTGCTGGTCTCGATCAGGCTGTTGAGCACCGAAATTGCTTCTTTATTCAAGTCAGTCATTTTCTGGTTCCTTGCGGGTTGGGAGAGTTGAGTCAACTGCTGAGTTAACTGCTGAATTAACCGTTGCACCCGCCATGCCAGACTTTGAATTTATATTTTTTGCTTAATTTTCAATAAGTTATCTTTTAACTGAAAATCTGTATCCGCGTTATTTGCATGATCTGTCATTTGGCCTGCATGCAGAATGCCTGTATTTTCCATGGCGTTCGAATCACACGAAAGTTGCGCCATGACCCCCGAGACACTTGAACTGCTGATCACCCGGGAAATGCCCTTCGGCAAGTACAAGGGCCGCATCCTGGCCGACCTGCCCGGCCCCTACCTGAATTGGTTCGCCCGCGAGGGCTTTCCCAAGGGCGAGCTCGGCGGCCTGCTGGCCCTGATGCAGGAGATCGATCACAACGGCCTGTCCGATCTGCTCGACCCGCTGCGCGCCAAACACGGCAAACCCAAGCCCCGTCACTGAAAAAGAGCCCACCATGCCAAGGACTGCAGCACCCCTTGCCCATGACGAAGACCATTGGCGTGCAATCGCCCGGCAGTTCGACATCGATCCTGGGCCGATCAATCTGGAGAACGGCTATTTCGGGCGCATGACGCGCAAGGTGGCCGAGGAGTACCAACACAATATCCAGTGGGTGAACCGCAGTAACTCGGTGCATGTGCGCCAGCGCTTCGAACAGATCGAGGCCCTGCAGATCCGTGGCCAGTTGGCAGCACTGCTGGAGGCCCCGGAGAATGCCGTGGCCCTGACTCGCTGTGCTTCCGACGCCCTGCAATCCTTGATCCGCAACTACAACCGCCTGCAACCTGGCGACCAGGTGCTGCTCAGCGACCTGGAGTACGACACGGTGAAAAGCGCGATGCGCTGGCTGGCCCGTCACCGGGGTGTGGAGGTGATAGAAATCGAACACCAGCACCCTGCCAGTTTTGACAGCCTGGTCGACACCTATACAAGCGCGTTCGAGCGTTACCCGCGACTCAAGCTGATGCCGCTGACCTATGTCACCCATCGCAGCGGACTGGTCATGCCAGTCCAGGCCATTGCCGCCGCCGCCCGGGAACACCAAGTCGACATCATTCTCGACGGCGCCCACGCCCTGGGCCAGATCGAGTTCGACCTGCCCCAGCTGGGGATCGACTTCGCTGGTTTCAACCTGCACAAATGGATCGGCGCGCCGCTGAGCCTGGGCTTTATCTATATCCACCCGGAACGCCTGGAAGATATCGACCCGGACATGGGCGAGTTCCACTTCCCCACCGACGACATCAGGGCCCGAACGCCCTACAGCACACCGAACATCCCGGCACTGATGACCTTGCCCCTGGTGTTCGAGGAGCATCGAGCCATGGGCGGTTCGGCGGCCAAGGGCGCACGCCTGAACTACCTGCGCGCGACCTGGACCGAAGCCGTGCGCGAGACGCCAGGGATCGAAATCCTGACCCCGAAAGACCCGCGCCTGTGCTGCGCCATCAGCGCCCTGCGCTTTACCCGCCACGCCGATCAGCAAGCCCTGGTGGAGCGTCTGCTGCGCGACTACAACCTGTTCGCCGTAACCCGCACCGGCGCCGGTTTTGGCCCCTGCATCCGCATCACCCCGGGGCTGGTGACGCCTCTGGAGCACATCCAGTGCTTGATCGGGGCCCTTGGCGAATTGGCCAACCAGTGACGCCTCCCTCTCTTCAAGCGAGGGGCGAGGCTTTTTCTCCAGGCAAAAAAAAACGGTGCACCGACCAAGCGCACCGTAAAGCCGTAGAACACACCAACGAATCAGGTAAAAATTTCAGTCCAGCAGAGACAGGGCCTCGGCCGTGCACTCTTGAATCCGCGCCCAGTCGCCGTTCTTGATCCACTCGGGATCGAGCATCCAGCTACCGCCCACGCACATCACATTCTTCAACGCCATGTAGCTCTTGATATTGGCCGGGCCAACGCCGCCAGTCGGGCAGAATTTCACCTCACCGAACGGACCGCCCAGGGCCTTGATCGCCGCCACGCCACCGCTGACTTCAGCCGGGAACAGCTTGAAGCGACGATAACCCAGGGCATAACCCTCCATGATCCCGGAAGCATTGCTGATCCCCGGCAACAGCGGGATCGGACTGGCGACACTGGCCTGCAACAAGTCACGGGTGATACCCGGGGTGACGATGAACTGCGAGCCTGCCGCTTCCGCCGCGGTGAGCATGTGCGGATCAAGCACGGTGCCGGCACCGGTCACCAGTTCCGGGCGCTGCTCGCGCAGGATCTGGATGGCCTTGAGGCCGAACTGCGAACGCAGGGTCACTTCCAGGGCCGTCAGGCCACCTGCCGCCAGGGCGTCTGCCAGTGGCAGCACATCCTGCTCACGGGCGATGGTGATCACCGGCAGAATCCGCGCCTTGGCACAGAGGCTGTCGATCAGGGCAACTTTGTCCGCCATGGAAACGGTCGGGGGTAGGTTTGTCATAGCGGCTGATCCTTGGCTCATGGGCACCAGTAAATCTCTAACGGGGTTTGCAGGAAGGCGCGAATCGGCATTTCGGCAACAGCGTCACCGGCCAGTGCGGCACTCAGGGTGGTCAGCTTGGACTGACCGGAAATCGACAACAGCTGATGGCGGGCCGAGGCCAGTAAGGCCCGGCTCATGCTCAGGCGCTGATGGGGCACAGTCGGCGCCAGCATTGGCCAGCAGCGACGGCTGCCATCGACTCGAAGCGCCTCGGCCAGGTTCGGGCTGTTGGGGAACAGCGAGGCGGTATGACCGTCATCGCCCATGCCCAGCACCAGCACATCAATTCCCGGCAACTCGGACAACAGACGATCGGCCTGCTGGGCCGCTTCTTCCAGGTTGGCCGCCGCGCTGTAGAGGCTGAGAAAGCTGGCCTTGGCCACCGGCCCCTGGAGCAGATAGCGCTTGAGCAGACCGGCATTGCTGTCGGCATGTTCCACCGGCACCCAACGCTCGTCCGCCAGGGTAATCAGCACCTTGGACCAATCCAGTTCCTGCTTCACCAGGGCCTGGAAAAACGCCACCGGGCTACGGCCACCGGACACCACCAGGGTCGCGTTGCCGCGGGCGGCAATGGCCTCGCGCAGCAACTCGGCCACTCTCAGCGCCTGCCCCTCAGCCAACAGGGTCGGGCTGCGAAATTCGTGGGCCGCTACACCCGCCGGCAGTTGCAAATCAGATATCGCCATACCAAGACCTCCCGTCCCGCGTGATCAGTGCAATAGAGCTCATCGGCCCCCAGGACCCGGCCGCATACGGCTTGGGCGCATCACCGGACTTTTTCCAGCCGGCGATCAACTGGTCACACCACTTCCACGCGGCTTCGATTTCATCTTTGCGGACAAACAGGTTCTGATTGCCGCGCATCACTTCCAGCAACAACCGCTCGTAGGCATCGGGAATCCGTGCACTGCGATAGGTATCGGAAAAATTCAGCTGCAACGGACCGCTGCGTAGCTGCATGCCCTTGTCCAGGCCTTGTTCCTTGGTCATCACCCGCAACGAGATGCCTTCATCCGGCTGCAGGCGAATGATCAGCTTGTTGCTGATCTGCAGGCGCTGCTCGGGGGCGAAGATATAGTGCGACGGCTCTTTGAAGTGGATGACGATCTGCGACAGTTTCTGCGGCATGCGCTTGCCGGTACGCAGGTAGAACGGCACCCCGGCCCAACGCCAGTTGCGGATATCGGCACGCAGGGCGACGAAGGTTTCGGTGTCGCTCTGGGTGTTGGAGTTTTCTTCTTCCAGGTAACCCGGAACCGATTGGCCCTCGCTGTGACCGGCAATGTACTGGCCGCGCACCACCTGGGTGGTCAGGCCTTCCGGGCTGATGGGCGCCAGGGCCTTGAGCACCTTGACCTTCTCGTCACGGATGCTGTCGGCGGACAGGTCGGCCGGCGGGTCCATGGCGATTAGGCACAGCAGTTGCAGCAAGTGGTTCTGGATCATGTCCCGCAGCTGGCCGGCCTTGTCGAAGTAACCCCAGCGGCCTTCGATGCCGACCTTCTCGGCCACGGTGATTTCCACGTGGGAGATATAGTTCTGGTTCCACTGGGTTTCGAACAGGCTGTTGGCGAAACGCAGGGCGATCAGGTTCTGCACCGTCTCCTTGCCCAGGTAATGGTCGATCCGGTAGATGCGGTTTTCCGGGAAGAACTGGGCCACCGCGTCGTTGACCTTGCGCGAGGAATCCAGGTCCGAACCGATGGGTTTTTCCAGGACCACGCGGGTGTGCTGGTTGAGCCCGACCTTCGACAGGTTCTCGCAGATCGCGCCATACACCGCGGCCGGAGTGGCGAAATAGGCGATCAGCCGCTGTTCGCTGCCGGCGCGCTCGGCCAGGGCCACGTAGTCCTCGGCCTTCAGGAAATCCACATGCAGGTAGCTCAGGCGGGCCAGGAAGGTCTTGAGAACTTCGGCATCGATGTCCTTGTCGCCGACGTACTTGCGCAGCTCGGTTTCGATGTTCGCCAGGTGCTCCTGCTCGCTGCCCGGCTCACGGGCCAGGGCCAGGATCCGCGTATCGTCGTGCAACAGACCGGCGGCATCGAGTTGGTACAAGGCAGGAAACAGCTTACGCAGCGCCAGATCGCCCAGCGCGCCGAACAAGGCAAAGGTGCAGGGTTCAACCGTAATCGAAGGCATGATGTTTGTTCTTTTATCAAGTTAAGCTACAAATACCTTTTTTCAAGGCATCACTCAAGGAAAAATGTAGTAATAAACACAACATTTTTACAAAATACAGATTCCAGGTGGTGGTCGTTCCGAGCCATCAGTAGGATAGGCCTCCTCTCAACTTCGCATTGCGGGCGCTTGTCGCGGCTCTGCCGCGGCGCCTGTCTAGCCGATCTAGGAAACTTTAATGGACCGAGTGCGAAATCTTCTGGAGCAGATCCAGAACCGCCTTGAAGAACTGAACAAAGCGGAACGTAAAGTCGCCGAAGTCATCCTGCTCAACCCGCAGCAGGCGACTCGCTTCAGCATCGCCGCCCTGGCCCAGGCCGCCTCGGTCAGCGAGCCGACGGTCAATCGCTTCTGCCGCTCCTTCGGCGTCAGCGGCTACCCGGAACTCAAGCTGCAACTGGCCCAGAGCCTGGCCAGCGGCGCGGCCTACGTCAGCCGCGCGGTGGAGGCCGACGACAACCCCGAAGCCTACACGCAAAAGATCTTCGGCAGCGCCATCGCTTCCCTGGACAGCGCCTGCCAGGCCCTGGACCCGAACCTGATCAGCAAGGCCGTCGACCTGTTGATCCAGGCGCGGCAGATCCACTTCTTCGGCCTCGGTGCCTCGGCCCCGGTGGCCATGGATGCGCTGCACAAGTTTTTCCGCTTCAACCTGGCCGTCACCGCCCACGCCGACGTGCTGATGCAGCGCATGATCGCCTCGGTGGCCCACACCGGCGAGTTGTTCGTGATCATTTCCTACACCGGCCGCACCCGCGAACTGGTGGAAGTGGCACGCATTGCCCGGGAAAACGGTGCCTCGGTGCTGGGGCTGACCGCGGAAAACTCGCCCCTGGCCAAGGCCAGTACCCTGAGCCTGAACATCCCGCTGCCGGAAGACACCGACATCTACATGCCGATGACCTCGCGGATCATCCAGCTCACCGTGCTCGACGTGCTGGCCACCGGCATGACCCTGCGCCGTGGCGTGGACTTCCAGCCGCACCTGCGCAAGATCAAGGAAAGCCTCAACGCCAGCCGCTACCCGGTGGGCGACGAGTTCAACTGAGGCCAGCCGGCACCTACCCCGCAGCCCGCGCCTGCAAGCTCAGGTGCGCCTGCTCCCCCGGCGCCAGGCACAGGCTGTCGGTGCCCCCGACAGCCGCTTCGACGCAGACAAACCGCGACACCTCATTCCAGCTCACCCCCAGCAGCGGCCGGGTGCCCGGATGCCAGACCACGGTGTCGGCGTCGTCACCGGTATCGATGCACAGTTCGCGCTGCCAGGCGTGATCCTTGAGCTGCAATTCGCCTTCATGCTGGAACACCCGCTGGCAACCGCCTTCGACCCGCAACTCGCCCTGCTGCTGACAAACCTGGCGATTCAACTGGTCGTAACCCTGGGCGCCATCAAGCCCAGACAGCGCTACCTCGCCGACGTCGCCAATACGCCAGTAGGCGTGCAAAGCCTGGCTCAACTGGCAGGGTTCACTGTCTTGGTGCTCGGTGCTCAGGCGCAGGTCCATGCTCTGGCCCAGGTGCGCGTGCAGGTCGACCTTCCAGTCGCACAACTGCAATTGCCAGTGCAGGCGCACGCCGTCCTCGTCGCTACTGCTGTCCAGCAGTTTCCAGTCCAGCAGCCGCGCCCAACCGTGGGACGGCCAGGCATTTTCGCTGGGATGGCGACCGTACCAGGGCCAGCACACCGGCACCCCGCCACGGATCGCCCCCACTTGCGGCCACTTCGAGGCGCACCACAGCCAGGGTTTCTGCCCGGCCGGCTGGAAGTGCAGCAACTGGGCGCCCTGGCGACTGAACACTGCCTGGCACAGCGGGTGATCGATCACCAGCACATCGCGCATCTGATAGCGCTCCCAGGCGAACACCGGGCGTTCGCGCAGGGATTTGAAAAAGCGTTGTAGCGGATGCTCATGCATGGGCCGCGGTCCTGAAAATCACTGCTGTCTCGATATTCATAAGGGGGCTGCGCCTACCCCACAAAAAAAAGCGGACGGCACAGGCCATCCGCAAAATGCGCACATGGAGGAGGAGCTTATCGCAACAGCTCTAGAACACCGACTGAATTTTCAGCCCGGCCACCAACGCGTTATCCACCTCATCCACTCCGCCCGGATGGGTGATGTATTGCAGGTTGGGGCGCACGGTCAGCCAGTTGGTCACGTGGAAACCGTAGTTGATCTCGTAGTTGTATTCGGTGTCGCGCAGCGGCATGTACAGCGCATTGTCGTAGTTGCTGATGCCGTTGTCCTCGTTGATCAGCTGGGCGTTCTTGCGCACATCGTCGTTGACGTGGATCCGCGCAAAACCGATGCCCACGTCATCTTTCGGACGCGCATCGAACGGGCCCTTGTAGACGAACATCAACGACTGGTAGTTGTCGACGACGTTGGTGTCCTTGTCATGGAAGGTGGCGTTGGCGGCGATGTTCAGACCACGGGAAGCATCACCGTTGTGGGTGGTGAGCTGCTGTTGAGCGACGAACCAGTAGCCGTGCTTGCTGTTGTGCACGCGATAGGCATCGCCCGTGTCCGCGGCGTCCAGACCGTTGACGTCCTTGCGCACATCATTGGCATCGGCCGTGCTCTTGTAGTAACCCACGCGGTACTCGCCCGGCAGGCTATTGAGCTTGGGCGACCAGACCAGTTCCACCGGCAATACCGTGCCCTTGGTGCCGCTGCCGCTGAGCTTGAAGCCGTTGCCGTGTTCCAGCTGCGACGGGTTCTGGTTGTAGGCGCCGATCTGCGCATACAGCTCGGGGGTGATGTGGTATTTGACCCGCAGCGCCGCCTGGCTGACCGGCCAGTTGTACCAGATGCCGGTGGCCCAGTTGCCCACCTGGGAGCCGCAGAAGGCCAGGTTCTGGAACTCGCAGGGGAAGGTGTTGAAGTCTTCGCCTTCGCCGAAGTAACCGGCCTTGACGTCCAGCTTGCCGTCGAGGAACTGGTGCTGAATCCACAGCTGGGTCAGACGCACCATATGGCCACGACCGTACACCTCCTGGGAAGAACTCAGGGTGCCGGCACGCGGGTCGCCGATGCGATCGTTGGAAATGTTCTGGCCGTTACGGTTGGTCAGCTGAATCTTGGCCTGGGTATTGTCCCAGCCCAGCAGCTTCTGCAGATCGAAGGCCACGCCGAGACCGAACTGATCGCTGTAGCGCCCGGTCTTGTCGTCGTTGTAGCCGCCATGCAGGTTGGCGCCCATTTCCCCGACGTAGTCGGCCTTGATGTCGATCCCCTGCTCGATCAGCTTGGTACGCTCACCACCCCAGTCGCCAGTCATCCACTTGGAGTCGGCGCTGAACGCCTCGTCCGCCATGGCATTGGCGGACAGGACCAATGCCGCAGCCGCTGACAACTGGCAAAGCAGCCGGGTATTGCTGTGTTGCTTTTTCATCCCTACATCCTCGTCTTTATTGTTATTAACGATTTATCCAACGCGGTTTACAGCGGGTGCGACGGATGACAGGCCATCCGCCACGGATTCATCGCCCCTTGAACTGCGCCACGTTGCCGCTACGGGGCTCGGACACAGGCGCGCCGGCCGCTCCCAGGCGCTCGCCGCTCTGGGCATCGAACAACAGCACCCGGGCCGGATCGAACTGCAAGGTCAGGGTTTCCCCGGCATCGGGCGCCTGATCCGGAGCCAGACGGCAGCAGACCTTGGTGCCATTGAGCGTGACGAACACCAGGGTGTCGGGCCCGGTGGGCTCGACCACCTGGACCTCGGCGCGCAAGGTCGGCAAGCCATTGGCTTCGGTGGCGGCCAGGGCAATCTGCTCCGGACGAATGCCGAGGATCACCTCGCGGTCTTCGAGCCCCGCGTCCTGCATGCCCAGAGGCAGCTCGCAACGGGCCTGGCCACTGTCCAGTAGCGCCAGCAGGCGGCCGTCCTTGCGTTGCAGGCGCAGGGGGATGAAGTTCATCGGCGGCGATCCGATAAAACTCGCCACGAACAGGTTGGCCGGGTCGTTGTAGATCTGCTTCGGGGTGCCGAACTGCTGGATGATCCCGTCCTTCATCACCGCGACCTTGTCGCCCAGGGTCATGGCTTCGATCTGGTCGTGGGTGACGTAGACCGTGGTGGTCTTGAGGCGCTGGTGCATCAGTTTCATTTCGGTGCGCATCTCGACCCGCAGCTTGGCGTCGAGGTTGGACAGCGGTTCGTCGAACAGGTAGATCTTCGGCCGCCGCGCCAGCGCCCGGCCCATGGCCACCCGCTGCTGCTGACCGCCGGAGAGCTGGCCCGGCTTGCGGGTCAGCAGGTGCTCGATCTGCAGCAGCTTGGCCACCCGTGCCACTTCCGCGTCGATCTCGGCAGTGGGCATCTTGCGGATCTTCAGGCCGAAGGCGATGTTGTCGCGCACGCTCATGGTCGGGTACAGCGCGTAGGACTGGAACACCATGGCGATGTCACGATCCTTGGGGCTCATGCCGCTGATGTCGGCGTCGTCCACCAGGATCGCCCCGCCGCTGATGTTCTCAAGGCCTGCAATGCAGTTCATCAGGGTGGATTTGCCGCAGCCGGACGGGCCGACGAGGATCAGGAACTCACCGTCGTCGATCTTCAGTTCGATGTTCTTCAGGGTGTCCGGCAGGCCGGCACCGTAGGTCTTGTTGACGTTGCGTAATTCGAGAGTGGCCATGCTTTACCCCTTGACTGCGCCGGACGTCAGCCCGCGCAGGAAATACTTGCCGGCGAAGATGTAGACCAGCAGTGTCGGCAGCCCGGCGATCATCGCCGCCGCCATATCAACGTTGTATTCCTTGGCCCCGGTGCTGGTGTTGACCAGATTGTTCAGGGCCACGGTGATCGGTTGCGCATCGCCGCTGGCAAACACCACGCCGAACAGGAAATCATTCCAGATCTGGGTGAACTGCCAGATCAGGCAGACCATGATGATCGGCACCGACATCGGCAGCAGGATCTTGCCGAAGATGGTGAAGAACCCGGCGCCATCCAGGCGCGCGGCCTTGACCAGGGCATCGGGGATGCTCACGTAGTAGTTGCGGAAAAACAGCGTGGTGAAGGCCAGGCCGTAGACCACGTGCACCAGCACCAGGCCGGTGGTGGTGTTGGCCAGGCCGAACTTGCCAAGGGTGAACGAGGCCGGCAGCAGCACGGTCTGGAATGGCAGGAAGCAGCCGAACAGCAGCAGGCCGAAGAACAGCTGGGAGCCGCGAAAGCGCCACATCGACAGCACGTAGCCGTTCATTGCACCGATGAAGGTGGAGATCAGTACCGCCGGCACGGTGATCTTCACCGAGTTCCAGAAGTAGCCACCCACAGCGTCCCAGGCTTTGATCCAGCCGATGCCGTCCACCACCTGGGGCCAGCTCAGCAGGTTGCCGGTGCGGATGTCTTCCGGGGTCTTGAAGCTGGTCAGCAGCATCACCACCAAGGGAATCAGATACACCGCCGCCGCCAGCAGCAAGGTGGCGTAGATGGCGATCCGACTGAAGTTCAGGGTCGGCTTGGCGAGGGAGTTAGTCATGGCGCTTGCCTCGCAGTTCGGAGTACAGGTACGGCACCAGGATGGTCAGCACGGCACCGAGCATCAGCATGGCGCTGGCCGAGCCGATGCCCATCTGGCCCCGGCTGAAGGTGAAGGAGTACATGAACATCGCCGGCAGGTCGGAGGAGTAGCCCGGGCCGCCCGCGGTCATCGCCGCCACCAGGTCGAAGCTCTTGATGGCGATGTGGGCGAGGATCATGAAGGCACTGAAGAACACCGGCCGCAGGCTCGGCAGCACGATCCGCAGGTAGATGGTCGGCAGGCTCGCGCCGTCCACCTGGGCGGCGCGGATGATCGACTGGTCAACACCGCGCAGACCGGCGAGGAACATCGCCATGACAAAGCCCGAGGCCTGCCATACGGCGGCGATCACCAGGCAGTAGACCACCCGGTCCTGATCCACCAGCCAGTCCAGGCGAAAGCCTTCCCAGCCCCAGTCGCGGAGCATCTTGTCCAGGCCCAGGCCAGGGTTGAGCAGCCACTTCCAGGCAGTACCGGTGACGATCATCGACAGTGCCATGGGGTACAGGTACACGGTACGGATGAAGCCTTCCTTGCGGATGCGCTGGTCCAGCAGCACCGCCAGGAACACCCCCAGCACCAGGCTGATGGCAATGAACATGCCGCCGAAGAGCGCGAGGTTCTTGCTCGCCACCCACCAGCGGTCGTTGTCCATCAAGCGCAGGTATTGCTGCAGGCCGACCCACTTGTAGCTCGGCATGAAGCTGGAATTGGTAAAGGACAGAATGAACGTCCAGATGATGTAGCCATAAAACCCCACGAGCACGATCACCATGCTCGGCGCCAGCACCAGCTTGGGTAGCCAGCGCTGCAGTGCGTCCAGGGGTGAGGCCTTGCTGAAAACCGCCACAGAGCTCATCGCAAAAACCCAGTTATTGAAGTGAATCCGGGATGCACGCCGCCGCTGCATGGGCGTAAGCCCTGCAGGGCGGCAACACAGTCACAGGTCAGCCGCCGGCGTACCGGCGGCGGGATCAAGGATTACTGCGCGGCTTTGACCGCCGAGGCCAGTTGCGCACTGGCCTTGGCCGGGTCCGCATCCTTGTCGTTCATGAAGTTGGTGACCACATCGAAGATCGCGCCCTGCACCGCCAGGGAAGTGGCCATGTTGTGCGCCATGCTCGGCTGCAGGCCGCCGGTCTTCTCGTCGGCCAGGAAGTCCTTGGCCGCTGCCTGGGCGCAGGAGTCGAAGCCCTCGGCGCTCATGTCGTTGAGCATGTCGGTGCGCACCGGGATCGAGCCCTTGTTGATGCTGAAGACCTTCTGGAAGTCCTTGCCCAGGGCGACCTTGGCCAAGTCTTGCTGAGCGGCGATATCACCTTTGCGATCGGCCTTGAGCTTGAACACCGCCAGGGAGTCGATGTTGTAGGTGAAGGCCTTGTCAGTGCCCGGGAACGGTACGCACTGGTAGTCCTTGCCGGCAACTTTCTTCGCCGCCGTCCATTCGCTCTTGGCCCAGTCGCCCATCATCTGCATGCCGGCCTTGCCGCCGATCACGTCGGCAGCCGCAATGTTCCAGTCACGCCCGGCACGGTTGGGGTCCATGTAGCCGGTGATTTTCTTCAGTTCGGCGAAGGTCTTGGTCATTTCCGGGCCGGAGAGGGTTTTCTGGTCCAGGTCCACCAGGGCTTTCTTGTAGCCTTCAGGGCCCATGACCGAGAGCACCACGTCTTCAAACACGGTGCTGTCCTGCCACGGCTGGCCACCGTGGGCCAGGGCGATAAAGCCCGCGGCCTTGAGCTTGTCGCCGGCGGCATAGAACTCTTCGAGGGTGGTCGGGGCCTTGTCGATCCCGGCCTTCTTGAACACTTCAGGGTTGATCCACAGCCAGTTGACCCGGTGGATGTTCACCGGCACTGCTACGTAATCACCTTCGTACTTGACGGTATTGGCCACCTTGGACGAGAGCAGGCCGTCCCAGTTTTCCGCCTTGGCCACGTCCTTGAGGGTGTCGGTGCTGAGCAGGCCGGTGCTGCCCCATTCCTGGATATCCGGGCCCTTGATCTGGGCTACGCCCGGCGGGTTGCCGGCCACGGCGCGGCTTTTGAGCACGGTCATCGCAGTGGAACCGCCACCACCGGCCACGGCGCCGTCCTTCCAGGTGAAACCGTCTTTTTCCACTTGGGCCTTGAGCACATCGACAGCAGCTTTTTCACCACCCGAAGTCCACCAGTGGACGACTTCCACGGAACCTTTGGAATCGGCGGCGAGGGCACTCAGGGGAAACAGAGAGGCAAGGGAAATGACAGTGGCGAGGCGAGAAATCGCATTCATTTGAAGTACCTTTCTTGTTGTTATGCATGCAAGTCTGGTGCTTGCGCTGCATACGAGTCTAAACAGCCTAGTCGAACGTTCGGGTAACGAAGCGACGGGGAAATGTCACGACATGGTTACACAAGGCCCGGAACAGACGCTTGGGCCAAAGCCGAGGCCATGCTCGGTGCCAGAGGCAGACGCGGAATCAGCACGGCTTGCCAGGCGTGATAGAGGTCCGGCTTGCCGCCCCAGATCTCGGCAGCCGGGCGGTTGTCGCGGCCCAGTTCGTGATGCCAGCTGCCCTGCTGATGATCGATGAAATGCGCTTCGCAGAACTCCCAGAAACGCCGGTACCAGACCTCGTATTGCTCCTGGCCGGTGCGCTTGAGCAAAGCGCTGGCGGCGGCGCTGGCCTCGGCGTGGGTCCAGTGCAGGCGCTGGCGCACCACCGGCCGGTTGTCCCAGTCTAGGGTGTAGACAATGCCAGGGGCACCGTCCACGTCCCAGCCGTGGCGACAGTTGCTCTGGAACAAGCGTTGCGCATCCAGCGCCAGCCAGCCCGGGGTCAACAGGCCGGCCTGGACCCGCGATGCCTCCAGGTGCAACAGCAGGCGCGCCCATTCGAAACCGTGGCCCGGCGTGGTGCCGAAGGGCCGGAAACCATCGGCGGGAAAGGCCCGGTTGTAGTCGCGCAGGGGCTGCCAGTCAGCGTTGAAATGCTCGATCACCATGAAGTCGTTGGCGGCGGCGTGCTGATGGATCACCCGCTCGACGATGCGCAGGGCGCGGTTGAGCCAGCGCGGGTCCTGGGTGACATCGGCCAGGGCCAGGAAAGCCTCGGTGGCGTGCATGTTGCTGTTGGCACCGCGATAGGCTTCCGGCTCGCGCCAGTCACGGTTGAAGGACTCGAGCATGGCGCCCTCCTCCTCGCTCCAGAAATACCCATCGACGATCCGGATCGCCTCCTCAAGTAGGGCCTGGGCACCCGGCCGCTGCGCCACCACCGCAGAGCTGGCGGCCAGGGCGACAAAGGCATGCAGATAGGCAGCCTTGGTGCCGTTGCCATCGGCCTGACCGGCCACGGCGAACCAGCCGCCGTGCTCGGCATCGCGCAACGGCCCCATGAGCGCGGCGATGCCGTGATCCACCAGCCCGGCATAACCCGGCAGGCCCTGGATGTGCGCGATGGCGAAGCTGTGGGTCATGCGCGCGGTGTTCATGGTTTCGGCCTGGGCACCGGCGGGCAGGCAGCCGCGGGCATCGAGGTTGCCGAAGCCTTCGGCGAGTCGTGAAGCCTTGGCGAAATCAAGCAGGCGCTGGCCTTCGGCGGCGAGCCAGGAATGGTGAGCGGGCGCGTTCAGCCAACTGCGCAGCGGCAGGGGGAGAGAGTCCATGAGTGGCCTGTTGTTGTTTTTATCGAAGGCTTGAGTCTAATCAAGCCGCTCGCAACCGCAGGTAACGAAGGGCAAGCACAATGTCACCAAACCGTGACATTGCGCGGCTCCACCCGTAGGAGCCGGCTTGCCGGCGAAGAGGCCCTTGAGTCCTGCAGTGCCCTTGGGAACGCCTTCCCTGGCAAGCCAGCTCCTACACAAGTCAGCATCTGCACAGGCCAGCCGCTCAGTCGAAGGTCCGGGGCAGGTACAGGGTCACGCGCAGGCCGCCTTCGCGCAGGTTCTGCAGGCTGACTTCGCCGCCATGGCTGTGGGCAATGTTGCGCGCGATGCCCAGGCCCAGGCCGTAGCCCTGCTGCTGGCCGGCCAGACGGAAATGCGGCTCGAACACCTGCTCCAGGCGCTGCTCCGGTACGCCCGGGCCTTCGTCGTCTACATGCAGGACAAAACCGCTGTCGTCGTCTTCGATGTGCAGATGGGCGTTCTGGCCGTACTTCAGGGCGTTGTCGATCAGGTTGCCCATACAGCGCTTGAGCGCCAGGGGCTTGCCCGGATAGCTGGCCAGCGCCCGGCCCTGCTGGGTCACGCGGCCATTGCCATTGGGTGCCAGGTAAGGTTCCACCAGGCAGTCGAGCACCTGGTTGAGGTCCACCGGCTCGATGTTCTCGTGGATGTCGGTGTCCTTGACGCATTGCAACGCACCTTTGACCAGCAGTTCCAGTTCGTCCAGGTCGCGGCCGAACTTGGCTTGCAGTTGTTCGTCCTCCAACAGCTCGACCCGCAGGCGCAGGCGGGTGATGGGGGTGCGCAGGTCGTGGGAGATGGCGCTGAACAGCTGGCTGCGCTCGGTCAGGTAGCGGCTGATGCGTTCGCGCATGCTGTTGAAGGCCCGCCCCACTTCCACCACTTCACTGCCGCCGCCCTGCGCCACCGGCTCGACATCGGCGCCCAGGGACATGTCCCGCGCCGCCCGGGCCAGACGCTTGAGGGGCCGGCTCTGCCAATGCACCAGCAGACCGATGAACAGCAGCAGAAAACCGCTGGTGAGCAGGATGAACCACACCTGCTGCGCCGGCAGCCCCTGCTCTTCAAGACTGGTATAGGGCTCGGGCAACAGCGAAGCGATGTACAGCCATTCTCCCGGGGCCATCTGGATCTGGGTTACCAGCACCGGCGGGTTCACCGGCTCCAGGGTCAAGGCGTAATGGGCCCAGGAGCGGGGCAATTCGTCGAGCTTGAGGCCGCCATTGAAAATCCGCAGATCATCGGGGCTGACAAAGGTCACGGATAGATCCGCGTCGTTGCCCAGGGACTGGCGCAGCACTTGCTCCACCGCCTGCAATACCGCCTCTTTGCGCGGTGTAGCGGGCAGCACCTGCATGCCCAGGGGCTTGTCATTGAGGGTCACGACAAAACGGGTACCGCCCATGCTGCGCAACTGGTCGAGCACCAGGGGGCGATAAGCCACCGGCAGCGAACGCAGGTAACTGACGCTGGCGGTCATCGAGTGAGCCAGGCTGCGGGCGCTGGTCACCAGGCCTTCGAGCTGGGTAGCGCGCAACTGCGAAACCCAGATCACGCTGGACAGGGCCTGGGCGAACAACACCGCCAGCAAGGTCAGCAGAAGCATGCGCCCCAGCAGCGAGCGAGGCACCGGCACCCGCCGCAATACTCTGCGCAATGCCTCAGTGACCATTGCCGGCAACCACATTGGCTGCCAATTGATAGCCACTGCCACGCACGGTACGGATCAGCCGCGGTGGCTTTTCCGTGTCCCGCAGACGCTGGCGCAGGCGGCTGACAGCCATGTCGACGATGCGGTCCAGGGGCATCAGGTCACGCCCGCGCGTGGCATTGCCGATGGTGTCGCGGTCGAGGATTTCCTGGGGGTGGTCGAGGAACAGCTTGAGCAGGGCAAAGTCGGCGCCGGAGAGGATCACCTCCTCGCCGTCGTTATGAAACAAGCGGTGACTGATCACATCCAGGCGCCACTCGTCGAAGCACAGCACGTCACCTGCGACCCGCTCCTGGGCGAACTGCACCCGGCGCAACAGCGCCTTGATCCGCGCCTGCAACTCCCGTGGGCTGAAGGGCTTGCCCAGGTAGTCGTCGGCCCCCAGCTCCAGACCGATCACCCGGTCGGCCTCGTCGGAGCTGGCGGTGAGCATGATGATCGGCACCTGACTGCACCGTGGGTGCTGGCGAATCCAGCGGCACAGGCTGAAGCCGTCTTCGTCGGGCAGCATCACGTCGAGGATCACCAGGTCGCTGGGGGCCTCGCTCAGGGCCTGACGAAAGCCGGCGCCATCGGCGGTCGTGCGCACCTGGAAGCCGCAGCGGCTGAGGTAGGTTTCCAGCAGCTCGCGAATTTCCTGATCGTCGTCAACCAACAAAATCGACTTACTGACTGAACTCACCGGGGCCGTCCTTATTGTTAGGCAGGGAGCGCGATTATGCCTGATGCCGGGAGGCGTGTTACCGCCTCTTCGCCGGTAAGCCGGCTCCTACGCCGTGCGGCTCAAGGTCAACCCTGGGCCTGCTCCAGCGCTACGCCGGCACCGGTCAGCCCGGAATAGGGCGCCGTCACCAACCACACCGGAATGCCCTTGAAGTAGTCGCTCATGCAGCCCTTGTCGGCAAAACTCCTGGCAAAGCCGCTGTGGATGAAGAAGTCGGCGAAACGGGGAATCACCCCGCCGACGATATACACCCCGCCCCGCGCGCCCGTGGTCAGCACGTTGTTGCCCGCCACTCGCCCCAGCCAGCAGCTGAACTGCTCCAGCACTTCCCGGGCAATCGGGTCGCCGGCCAGCCCGGCAGCGGTGATGGCCTCCGGGGTATCGAGGCGCGGCTCATGACCGTCCACCGCACAGATCGCCCGGTACACCCGCGGCAATCCACTGCCGCTCAAAGCGGTCTCGGCGCTGACATGGCCAATTTCATTGTGGATGTGCTGCCACAGCTGGGTTTCCCGCGAGCTGCTCAAGGGCAGGTCGACATGACCGCCCTCCCCCGGCAAGGCCATGTAGCGGCCGTCGCCGAAATTCAACAGGGTACCGACGCCGAGACCAGTGCCCGGGCCGATCACCACCGCCGGACGCAAGGGCTCGGCAACGCCTTCGCAGACCACGCGAAACTCATCGGGCTGCAAGCGGGTCATGCCCAGGGCCATGGCCGAGAAGTCGTTGACCAGCAGCAACTGCTCCACCTGCAAGGCCTGGCAGAACGCCTGGCGGCTCAGGCGCCAGTGGTTGTTGGTAAAACGGAACTCATCGCCGCTGACCGGACCGGCCACCGACAGGCATACCGAACCGATGGAACCCAGGGCCAGGCCCTGGTCTTGCAGGTACGCCTTGATGGCGTCTTCCGGGCAGCGATAGTCCGCCGTTGCATGGACCTGGATCGCGTCCAGTTGTTGGTCTTTCCACAACGCGAAGCGCGCGTTGGTGCCACCGATGTCACCGACCAGGGCCAGTTTCAATTAAGCGTCTCCAGAGCAGAGGTAAAGGCGCTGGCGCCCTGCTCTGCCGAGCTGAAGGCCATGCGCATGAAAGCGAAGAGTTCACGACCGGTGCCGACGTTGTTGCCCAACAGGCCCTTGGCCGGTTCCCGGGCGGCGAATTCGGCGGCGTCGACCTTGAGTTCCAAGGTGCCCTTGACCCCGTCAACGCGAATGATGTCACCGTCCAGCACCCGAGCCAGCGCACCGCCGACCTGGGCCTCGGGGCTGACATGAATCGCCGCCGGAATCTTGCCCGAGGCACCCGACATACGTCCATCGGTCACCAGCGCCACCTTGAAGCCACGGTCCTGCAGAACCCCGAGGAACGGGGTCATCTTGTGCAGCTCGGGCATGCCGTTGGAGCGTGGCCCCTGGAAGCGCATCACCGCGACGAAATCTTTTTCCAGCAGGCCGGCCTTGAAGGCGTCGGCCAGGTCCTGCTGGTCCTGGAATACCACGGCCGGGGCTTCGACGACCTGATGCTCGGGGGCCACGGCGGACACTTTCATCACCCCGCGGCCGAGGTTGCCTTCCATGACCCGCAAGCCGCCTTCCGGGGAGAAGGCCCGGGCCACCGGCCGCAGGATGTTTTCGTCGAGGCTTTCGATCGGGCCTTCGCGCCATACCAGCTTGCCGTTATCGAGGAACGGCTCCTGGGTGTAGCGGCTCAGGCCGCGGCCGGCCACAGTATTGACGTCTTCATGCAGTAGCCCGGCTTCCAGCAGTTCACGGATCAGGAAGGACATGCCGCCCGCTGCCTGGAAGTGGTTAATGTCGGCCTTGCCGTTGGGATAGACGTGGGACAGGGTCGGCACCACCTCGGACAGATCGGCCATGTCCTGCCAGGTCAACTGGATGCCTGCCGCCTGGGCGATGGCCGGCATGTGCAGGGTGTGGTTGGTGGAACCGCCGGTGGCGTGCAGAGCGACGATGGAGTTGACCAGACAACGCTCGTCGACGATTTCGCCGATGGGCGTGAAGCTGCCGCTCTGCTTGGTCAGGCGCGTGACCTGCTGCGCCGCCTCATGGGTCAGGGCGTCGCGCAGCGGCGTGTTGGGGTTGACGAAGGAGGCGCCCGGCAGGTGCAGGCCCATGACTTCCATGAGCAACTGGTTGGTGTTGGCAGTGCCGTAGAAGGTGCAGGTGCCCGGGCTGTGGTAGGACTTCATTTCCGATTCCAGCAACTCCTCGCGGCTGGCCTTGCCTTCAGCATAACGCTGGCGCACATCGGCTTTCTGCTTGTTGGAAATCCCCGACACCATCGGCCCGCCCGGGACGAAGACCATCGGCAGATGACCGAAGCGCAGGGCGCCCATCATCAGGCCCGGGACGATCTTGTCGCAGATCCCCAGCATCAGCGCCGCGTCGAACATGTTGTGCGACAGGGCCACGGCCGTGGACAGCGCAATCACCTCGCGGCTCGGCAGGCTCAGTTCCATGCCGGCCTCGCCCTGGGTCACGCCATCGCACATGGCCGGGGTGCCGCCAGCGAACTGGCCCACCGAACCGATCTCGCGCAGGGCTTTCTTGATCTGCTCGGGAAAACGCTCGTAAGGCTGGTGAGCCGACAACATGTCGTTATATGACGAAACAATTGCCACGTTGGCCGCATTCATCATCCGCAGGCTGTGTTTGTCGTCGGCGCCACAACCGGCCACGCCGTGGGCGAAGTTCGCACACTGTAGCTTGCCGCGCTGCGGACCATCGCTGGCGGCACCACGGATCAACGCCAGATAAGCCTGGCGAGTGGCGCGACTGCGAGCGATAAGCCGTTCGGTGACCTCAAGAACGCGGGGATGCATATGTAGAACTCCAGGCTAACGGATGTGGCGACCTGTTTGTCTATGCTGATCAGAAGCCCCGCCACCGAGGGACAGTGGAGGACATTTCTGACCATTTGGACCAGTTGATTCAGGTCACTCGTTGTAGATAAGACAAAATATTGCCACTAAAAAGGCTTGTTTTCTATTTCTATGCGAATAATCTTGTAATTCCAACAACAAATTTAACGACAGGCGTTTGCACATGACTCTTCGAATCGCAATCAACGGTTTTGGCCGTATTGGCCGTAACGTCCTGCGCGCACTCTATACCCAAGGCTATCGTCAGGATCTGCAGATCGTCGCCATCAACGATCTGGGGGACAGCGCGATCAATGCCCACCTGCTGAAATACGACACCGTCCACGGCACCTTCGACGCCGAAGTCCAGCACGACCAGGAAAGCCTGACCGTCAACGGTGACCGCATCGCTGTCAGTGCCATCCGCAACCCGGCCGAACTGCCCTGGGCCGCGGAAAAGATCGACGTGGTCTTCGAATGCACCGGCCTGTTCACCGACCGCGCCAAGGCCGCTGCCCATCTTACTGCCGGCGCCCGCAAAGTGATCATCTCGGCCCCGGCCAAAGGCGCCGACGCCACCGTGGTCTACGGGGTCAACCACGACATCCTGCGCCAGTCGCACCAGGTCATTTCCAACGCTTCGTGCACCACCAACTGCCTGGCCCCGGTGGCCCAGGTGCTGCACCGCGAGCTGGGCATCGACAACGGCCTGATGACCACCATCCACGCCTACACCAACGACCAGAACCTCACCGACGTCTACCACAGCGACCCCTACCGCGCCCGTTCGGCCACCCAGAACATGATTCCGAGCAAGACCGGCGCCGCTGAAGCTGTGGGCCTGGTGTTGCCGGAGCTGGCGGGCAAGCTGACCGGCATGGCAGTGCGGGTACCGGTGATCAACGTATCCCTGGTGGACCTGACCGTGACCCTCAAGCGCGACACCACCGCCGAAGAGGTCAACGCCCTGCTCAAGAGTGCCAGCCAGCATTCGAAGATCCTCGGCTACAACACCCTGCCGCTGGTCTCCAGCGACTTCAATCACAACCCGCTGTCGTCGATCTTCGACGCCAACCACACCAAGGTCAGCGGCGGTCGCTTGCTCAAGGTGCTGGCCTGGTACGACAACGAGTGGGGCTTCTCCAACCGCATGCTGGATAACTGCCTGGCCCTGTGCAATGCGGAATAAAACGGATATTCGTCAATGATCGGTATCAGTTTTACCCAAAAGACCATGGCGGCGCGCAAGCGCATCGCCCTGGTCGCGCATGACCACTGCAAGGTCTTTCTGCTGGACTGGGCCGAGCGGCAGAAGTCACGCCTGGCCGAACATGAACTGCTGGCCACCGGCACCACCGGGCTGCTGCTGAGCAAACGCCTGGGACTGCCGGTGCAAAGCATGATCAGCGGCCCTCTGGGCGGCGATCAGCAACTGGGCGCGCAGATTGCTGAACAGCGGGTCGACCTGCTGGTGTTCTTCTGGGACCCCTTCGAACCCCAGCCCCACGATCCGGATATCAAGGCCCTGCTGCGCGTGGCGGCGGTGTGGAACATTCCCGTGGCCTGCAACGAGTGCAGCGCCGACTATCTGCTCAGCAGCCCACTGATGAGCCAGGCCCATGAACACCGGATTCCCGACTACCAGGCGTACCTGGCCGCTCGGGGATAAATCACACAAGGCTTGACCATTGGCGCAGATGACAATCATTATCATCTGCTGCAAAAATGGATCAGGCCTTGCTGTGAGTCAATCGCACTTCAACCACGTCTTCCTCACTCAACGAATTTCTCTGCTGCGAACGCTGGAGCGGATGGTCAACAACCACAGCACCGCCGAAGACCTGCTGCAGGAAACCTATCTGCGGGTGACCCGCGCCCTCAGCGAGCGGCCGATCACCCACCTTGAGCCCTTCGTGTTCCAGACTGCACGCAACCTGGCGCTCGACCACCTGCGGGCCCGGCGTATCCAGGGCCGCACCCTGCTGGAAGATGTGCCACCGGAGGTGGTGGAGAGCGTCGCCGCTCCCCTCAGCAGCGCCGAGGACGCAGCCCACGCTGAGCAATTGCTCGAACGCCTGAACCTCAGCCTCGGTCAGCTCAGCCCGCGCCAGCAGCAGATCTTCATCCTCAGCCGCCTGCACGGCCACAGCTATCAGGAGATCGCCGACGCACTCGGGGTGTCGCTGAGCACCGTGCAAAAGGAACTGAAATTGATCATGGCCATCTGCATCGGCGTCGCCGAACGTCTCGACGGCCAGTGAGTCTCAACCGCTGAGCACAATGACTGCGTCAGCCCCAGGCCTTTGTTAACCTTGGCCGGCTTTCGCTCTCTCTTGAAAAAACAGCTGCGCACAGACGCCGCCGAGGAACACCCGTGACGGATTTTCACAGCGCCGAGCCGCCCACCCCTGCCGGCTCGCACTCAAGCACCCTTGCCATGGATCAGGCGCTGGATTGGCTGATCGAGCTGGAACATCCGAACGAGGAACACGTGCGCCAGTTTCATCAGTGGCTGGCGGCTTCACCGCTCAATGCCCAGGCCTTCGAAAAGGCCCAGGCCATCTGGAACGGACCGCAAGTGGCGCTCTGTGCCCAGGCCCTGGCCGCCCCTGCACCGAAGGTTTCACGCCTGTCTCGCCTGCGCCCCCACTGGAAGCCCCTGGCCACCGCCGCGGTGCTGGTGCTTGGGCTGTTCAGCTTCAGCAACCTGCCCCTGCGCCTGCAGGCCGACCACCTGACCCTGGTGGGTGAACGCCAGCGCCTGCAACTGGAAGACGGCTCGAAAGTCCTGCTCAACACCAACTCGGCGTTTTCCAGCCAGATCAACGATCACCAGCGCGTGGCTCGGTTGTACCAGGGCGAAGCCTTCTTCGAGATCCCGGCGACTCTCGGCCGGCCCCTGGAACTGGACGCCGGTCCGGTCAAGGCCAGCGTGGGCGACACCGCCTTCGCCGTGCGCTATCTGGACGGCATCGCCCAGGTCCAGGTGCAACGCGGCGATATCGACCTGCGGGCGACCCACGCCGACCAGCGCATTCGCTTGAGGGCCGGAGAAAGCGTACGCGTCGGCCCTCAGGGGTTTGAGCGCCCGGCCAAGCTCGATGCTGGCAAGGACCTGGCCTGGGTCGAGGGGCGCCTGGTGTTCGAGAACTGCCCCCTCAATCAGGTGCTGGCGGAACTGCGGCGTTATTACCCGGGCTGGATCGTCAACAACAACGAGCAGTTGGCAAGTGTTGCGGTCACCGGCAACTACCGCCTGGACCAGCCCCTGGATGTGTTGCGTTCCCTGGCCCATATCACCTCGGCGCGACTCTCGGAATTCCCGGCGCTGGTGATTCTCAACTGAGAATAATTATTTTTACGCGATAGCCACGGATCATACGTCTCGTTATAGCCAATGCAACTGATTCGCATTTTTAATGCGTGTCTGCACCTATAAGATTCGTGCGACCCGGAGCGCTCTCGATGTCCCCTCGCCTCAACAGCCGATCCTCTGTTCCCTGTACCCGTCTGCAGAACTGCACGCTGTCGCTGCTCACCGCAGCGATCCTGCTGGCCGGCGCTCACGCCACTCCTGTCATGGCCGCCGATGCCCCGGCGCCCTCCAGCCAGCGCATGGGCAACTACAACTTCGCCATTGCCGAGCAACCGCTGGTCTCGGCGCTCAATGCCTTTACCGCGGTCACCGGCTGGCAAGTGGGCCTGCCCGCCGAGCTGGGTTCCGGCGTTGCCTCCCCCGGCGTACGCGGCTCGCTGCCGCCGGAAAAGGCCCTGGATCGGCTGCTCAGCGGCACCAGCCTGAGCTACCGCAAACTGGGCAACAACAGCATCGTCCTGGAGAAGCGCAGCGGCGCCAACGTGGTGAACCTGCAGCAAGTGACCATTAGCGCTACCCGCCAGGAGCAGGACATCAACTCGGTGCCGAGCACCGTGAGCGTGCAGACCCGGGAAGAACTGGACCGCCAGAACGTCAACACCATCAAGGAGCTGGTGCGCTACGAGCCTGGGGTGTCCGTCGGTGGTGCAGGTCAGCGCGCAGGACTCAGCGGCTACAACATCCGCGGCATCGACAGCGACCGGATTCTCACCCAGGTCGATGGCGTGGAAGTGCCGGATCACTTCTTCAGCGGTCCCTACGCCAAGACCAACCGCAACTATGTCGACCCGGAAATCGTCAAGCGCGTGGAAATCCTCCGTGGCCCGGCCTCGGTGCTCTACGGCAGCAGCGCCATCGGCGGCGCCGTCAGCTACTACACCCTGGACGCCGACGACATCATCAAACCCGGTCAGGACGTTGGCGCGCGCCTGAAGAGCGGCTACAGCTCGGCTGACGAAAGCTGGCTGAAATCCGCCACCGTCGCCGGCCGGGCCAGCGACTTCGACGCCCTGCTGCACCTGAGCCGGCGTGATGGCCACGAAACCGAGTCCTATGGCAGCAACAACGGCACCGGCCTCAACCGCACCGCCGCCAACCCGGAAGACGCCCGCACCACCAACGTCCTGGCCAAGCTCGGCTGGAACTATGCACCGGATGCTCGCCTGGGCCTGACGTACGAAAAGTACAAGGATGACCGTGACACCAACCAGAAAAGCGCAGTAGGCGGCCTGTTTCTCAACGGCGTCGGTCAGAACTGGTATCGCTCGCGGGTCGGCAACGACACCATCACCCGTGAGCGCTTCGGCCTGGAAAACAGCTTTGCCCTGGAGTCGCCAATCGCCGATCGGATCAAGTGGAGCCTGAACTACCAGATCGCCAAGACCGACCAGACCACGTCCGAGCGCTACAACCCGGTCTCGGTGTTCTCCCCCAACGCCCGCGACGTGCTGCGTGAACGGCAAACCCTGTACCAGGAAAAACAATGGGTATTCGACGCGCAACTGGACAAGGCTTTCACCCTGGGTGAAACCGATCATCAACTGACCTACGGTACGACCCTCAAGCAACAGAAAGTTACCGGCTCGCGCTACGGCACCGCCACCTGCCTGAAAGTCGGTGGCGGCTGTACCGCCATCGGCGCGCCAAGCCCGAACGCCGGCGACAGCGTGAAAAAATCCAGCGACTTCCCGGACCCCACCGTCAGCACCTACAGCCTGTTCGCCCAGGACCAGATCAGCTGGAACGCCTGGACCTTCACCCCTGGCCTGCGCTACGACTACACCCAGCTCAAGCCGAAACTGACCCAGGAGTTCCTCAATGTCGCCAACCCTACCGGCAACTTTCCGGTCAGCGACGACAAGAAGACCTGGCACCGGGTTTCGCCCAAGTTCGGCCTGACCTACGCCTTCGACGAGCACTACACGGCCTATGGCCAGTATTCCGAGGGCTTCCGCACGCCGTCGGCCAAGGCGCTCTACGGCCGCTTTGAAAACCTCGCCACCGGGTACGTCGTCGAGCCCAACTCCAACCTCAAGCCAGAAACCAGCAAAGGTTATGAAACCGGCCTGCGCGGCAACTTCGACGCGGGCTCCTTCGATGTCTCGGTGTTCTACAACCAGTACCGCGACTTCATCAACGAAGACGCCATCACCGCCGGCGCACTGCAATCGGTGATCCAGAGCAACAACATCAAACACGCCACCATCAAGGGCGCCGAAGCCAGGGGCCGTCTGAACCTCGATGCCTTCGGTGCACCACAGGGCCTGTACAGCATCGGCTCGCTGGCCTACGCCTACGGTCGCAACAATGACAACGGCGAGCCGATCAACAGTGTCAACCCGCTCAAGGGCGTATTTGGCCTCGGCTACGACCAGGACAACTATGGCGCGCTGCTGAGCTGGACCCTGGTCAAACGCAAGGACCGGGTCGACAACAGCACCTTCAAGGCCCCGGATGGCCGCGCCACCAGCGGTCAGTTCAAGACACCGGGCTACGGCATCCTCGACCTCAGCGGCTTCTACAAGGTCACCGATGACCTCACCGTGAACGCCGGCCTGTACAACCTGACCGACAAGAAATACTGGAACTGGGACGACGTGCGCGGCTACGACAGTGTCGGTGAGGCCGGACAAACCGCACCCGCCAACCTCGACCGCCTGACCCAGCCGGGCCGCAACTTCTCGGTCAACCTGGTGTGGGACATCTGACCCCAAACCGCCTCACTGCCCTTTTTCATCCGGGGCAGTGAGGATTTTTTACTGTGTCGCGTCTTCTTGTTCGTCTAGTCACTAAGTGCCTCTCATTCTCAAGGACATCTGCATGACCTCCCAGGATTCCTCCCAGCGTCATCACCTGCGCTCCCAGCGTCTGAACCAGATCACCCACGAGCCCCATTCCAAGCTCGACGCCCTGGTCAAGGCCCACGCACCGTTTGAAACCCAGGGCGCCTTCGCCCGCTTCGTGGTCGCCCAATACCTGTTCCAGTCGGAACTGGTGGACCTGTACAACGATGCCGAACTGAACCGCATCGTGCCTGACCTGGCCGAGCGCTGCCGCGCCGAAGCGGCCAAGGCCGACCTGGCGGACCTGGATACTGAAGTGCCAGCACCGGTAGCCGGCGCCGTGCGCAACCCGAGCAAGGCCGAAGCCCTGGGCTGGATCTTCGTTTCCGAGGGTTCCAAGCTCGGCGCCGCGTTCCTGATCAAGCGCGCCGTGGGCCTGGGCCTGAGCGAAACCTTCGGCGCCCGGCACCTGGGCGAACCAGCCGGTGGCCGTGCCGAAGGCTGGAAGACCTTCACCCGCATCCTCGACGGCCTGGAATTCACCGCCGAAGAAGAAGCCGCTGCGGAAAAAGGCGCCCTGGATGCCTTCAACCGCTTCACCGTACTGCTGGAGCAGGCTTACTCCAGCGCCGCGCAACCGGCCTGACCCCGACGTTGTGGGCACGGTGGCGGCTGACCCCTCTGCCCTGCCCACAGCGGTATTTTGTCGGCCGGCATCTTCCCCGGATTGAGCCACACGACGCGTTACCTCATCATCGAAGCCATGACCCCCACTCGCCCCTCCTCGTCGAAAATATCCCGCCTGCTGTTTGGCGTGCTGGCCTATATCAGCCTGGCTATCGGCCTGATCGCCATCGTCGTACCGGGCCTGCCGACCACCGAATTCATCCTCCTGGCCGCCTGGGCCGCTACCAAGAGTTCGCCACGCCTGAGTGCCTGGATGGAGAACCACCGGCTGTTCGGCCCGATCCTCTGCAACTGGCGCAACGGCCGGATTGTCAGCCGCAAGGCCAAAGTCAGCGCCACCCTCAGCATGCTGCTGTGCGCCGGCCTGATGCTGACCCTGCTCAATCATCACTGGACGATGTACGCCGCCATCGCTGGCATGACCCTGGGCAACCTGTGGATCTGGTCGCGCCCCGAAGCCCTGCCGCAAACCTGCACCCCGCCTCTGTAACAGCCCGCTTGCCGGGCAGAGCTCCCTCAGCATTGGCATGAGCTTCACGGACCTTTTCGCTGGTAAGCCGGCGCCTACGCGGCGAAGGCCTCATACCTACCGTTCGTCGGCTAAACCTCACGCAAAAGCAGGCCAAGCCGATGTTCCAAACATGGCGCTAAAAGGACTTGGCGACCGGAATCAACCGATTCCGTGCTTACCATCCGTCCTTTCGCGAGATCGCCTCATGCTCGACTCTCTCTCCATCCGCCTGAAAATCGTGCTGTTGTCCGGACTGTGCCTGTTGGGCGTGGTGGCGCTGATCGTCGGCATGAACATCTATCAAAGCCAGCAGAACAACCAACTGGTCAACACCTCCAGCACGCAGATGCTGACGGCCGGTGTCGAGGACCTGCTACAGGCCAAGGCAGCCGAACAAGCGGCACACATTCAGAAGACCTTCGGCGAAAGCCAGCTGGTAATCACCGCCCTGGCGGATCAGGTCCGGGACTTGCGAGACCTGGCCAACCAGCGCGGCCTGGATGCTGCAGCGCTGCGCGAAGAACTCAACCGCAGCCTGAAAACCGCCTTCGAGCGCAACCCCAAGGTGCTCGGCATCTGGCTCGCCTATGAGCCCAATGCCCTGGATGGCAAGGACAGCGAGTTCGCCAACGATGCCACCCGGGCCTCCAACGAGCGCGGACGTTTTGCTAGCTACTGGAGTCGCGCCGGCGGCCAGCAACTCAATACCGTGATGGCTGAGGAGGACATGACCAAGACCACCCTCAATCTCAGCGGCACACCCTACAACATCTGGTACACCTGCCCCCGGGACACCCGACGCATCTGCTTGCTCGATCCCTATGCCGACACCATCGGCCAGGACAAGAAACAAGTGCTGATGACCACCATCTCCCTGCCCCTGCTGGTGGACGGCAAGGTGCTGGGGGTGATTGGCGTCGACATCGCCCTGGACTCCCTGCAAGCCGCCGCTGTTGAGGCACAGCGGGACCTGTTCGACGGAGCCGGGCACATGATGATCCTCGCCGGTAGTGGGCTGCTGGCCGCTGTCGGCACCGATGCCGGCCAGGTCGGCAAGAACATCAATGAAACCCTTGGCGCCCAGGGCAAGGACATCCTCGCAACACTCAGCGGCAGCCCATCGAAAATCCTCCAGCAAGGCGACCTGATCCGCGCGGTCTATCCCTTCAGCCCGATTGCCGATGCCAAGGCCTGGGGCGTGACCATCGACCTGCCACAACAGGTACTGCTGGCGGACTCGGTCAAGCTGCAAACCCTGCTGGATCAAGCCCAGACCAGCGGCACCCTGAAAACCCTGCTGGTCGCCGTCGGTGCCGGCCTGCTGGGCCTGCTGTTGATGTGGCTCAGCGCCTCCGGCGTGACCCGGCCGATCAACAGCGTGGCGCAGATGCTCCAGGCCATCGCCAGCGGCGACGGCGACCTGACCCAGCGCCTGAACTACAGCAAGAAAGACGAACTGGGCGAGCTGGTGAGTTGGTTCAACCGTTTCCTCGACAAGCTGCAACCGACCATTGCCCAGATCAAGCAAAGCATCATCGAGGCCCGTGGCACCGCCGACCAGTCTTCGGAAATCGCCCGCCAGACCAGCGAAGGCATGCAAGTGCAGTTCCGCGAGATCGACCAGGTGGCCACCGCCTCCAACGAAATGAGCGCCACCGCCCACGAAGTCGCCAGCAGTGCGTCCAACGCCGCCCAGGCCGCCCGTGGCGCCGACCAGTCGGCCAAGGAAGGCATGAGCATCATCGAACGCAGCACCCGGGACATCAGCCTGCTGGCCGACGAGGTGAGCAAGGCGGTGGGTGAAGTCGAAGCCCTGGCGGTGAGCAGCGAGCAGATCGGCTCGGTGCTGGAGGTGATCCGCAGCATCGCCGAGCAGACCAACCTTCTGGCCCTCAACGCCGCCATCGAGGCGGCCCGTGCCGGAGAAAGCGGCCGCGGCTTCGCGGTGGTCGCCGATGAAGTGCGCAACCTGGCCAAGCGCACCCAGGACTCGGTGGAGGAAATCCGCGTGGTGATCGAACGCATCCAGAGCGGCACCCGCGATGTGGTCAGCACCATGCACGCCAGCCAGAGCCAGGCGCAGAACAACGCCGGGCAGATCCAGCAAGCGGTCCAGGCCCTGGGCAAGATCAGCGACGCGGTCACCGTGATCAGCGACATGAACCTGCAGATCGCCAGCGCCGCCGAGGAGCAGAGCGCGGTGGCCGAAGAGGTCAACCGCAACGTCTCGGCGATTCGCAGCGTGACCGAGACCCTGACCGAGCAAGCCAGCGAGTCGGCCCAGGTCAGCAGCCAGCTCAATGCCCTGGCGACCCAGCAGATGAAGCTGATGGATCAATTCCGGGTGTAACACCAGGCCTTGCCCCCAAGGTCAGGAGCGCTGTCGCTCAGGGACGATCGACAGCGGCGGCTGTTGCATCACAACTTCAGCAAGCCGCTGTACAACCCGTAAGCCGCCAACAACGCCCCCATGAGCACCGCGCTAAAAATCAGCTTCTCCAGCGCCGTGAACAACGGCTCGCCCTGCTCGCGCTTGGCCTTGGCGAACAGCACCACGCCGGGCGCATAGAGCAGCGCCGACAGCAGCAGGTACTTCAAGCCGCCGGCGTACAACAGCCAGATGGCGTAGCTCAGGGCCACGACGGCGATGAACAGGTCCTTCATCCGCTCCCGGGAGGCTTGCTCGTAGGTTTCCCCACGGCCGCTGAGCAACACCGCGTAGGCCGCCGACCACAGGTAGGGCACCAGGATCATCGACGATGCCAAATAGATCAGGCTGGTATAGGTGCCGGCGGAAAACAGGGTGATCAACAGGAAGATCTGGATCATCACGTTGGTCAGCCACAGTGCATTGACCGGCACATGGTTGGCGTTCTCCTTCTTCAGGAACGCCGGCATGGTCCGGTCCCGGGCGGTCGCATAGAGGATCTCCGCGCACAGCAGGGCCCAGGACAACAGCGCCCCCAGCAGGGAAATCGCCAGGCCAATGCTGATCAGCAAGGCGCCCCAGGGGCCGACGATATGTTCCAGCACCGCTGCCAGGGAAGGGTTCTGCAGCTTGGCCAGCTCCGGCTGGCTCATGATCCCCAGGGACAGCACATTCACCAGCACCAGCAGCGCCAGCACCCCCAGGAAGCCGATCACCGTGGCCCGTCCGACGTCCGCGCGTTTCTGCGCCCGGGCCGAGTAGACGCTGGCGCCCTCGATGCCGATGAACACGAATACCGTGACCAGCATCATGTTGCGCACCTGGTCCATCACCCCGCCAAAATTCGGATTGCTGCGGCCCCAGATATCGCGGGTGAAGATGTCGGCCTTGAACGCCACGGCCGCAATGACGATGAACATCACCAGCGGCACAATCTTCGCCACCGTGGTCAATTGGTTGATGAAGGCCGCCTCCTTGATCCCGCGCAGCACCAGAAAGTGCACGGCCCACAGCAGCAATGACGCACAACCGATGGCCACCGGGGTATTGCCCTGGCCGAACACTGGGAAGAAATAGCCCAGGGTGCTGAACAGCAGGACGAAGTAGCCGACGTTGCCCAGCCAGGCACTGATCCAGTAACCCCAGGCGGACGAGAAGCCCATGTAGTCGCCGAATCCGGCCTTGGCATAGGCATAGACTCCGGAATCCAGCTCCGGCTTGCGATTGGCCAGGGTCTGGAAAACGAACGCCAGGGTCAGCATGCCCACAGCGGTAATTCCCCAGCCGATCAGCACCGCACCGGCATCGGCCCGGGCGGCCATGTTCTGCGGCAGGGAAAAGATCCCACCGCCAATCATGGAACCCACGACCAGAGCGATCAGTGCACCGAGTTGAAGCTTCTGCGCCGGTTGTGTCATCCCTACCTCTGCCTCAGTGAGTCGATCTGGCGATAAACCTGAAGTTTATTAAATAACGTCTACAAACGTGCGTCTAACAGTAACAGTCAATTAATCATCCTTTATCCGCACTGGCTTTAGATACCCTGCAGAAGACACTGAATAACCGAGTGTTTTGTTCTGTAAATGTACTAAGTGCCATCATCAGTAAGTGATTAATAAACACCCGTAAAGATTTGCACATTCTGCAAAAGGGTCTAGTTTCAAACATCGTCGGTAATGAGAACCCCTACTGATTAGGAGATCACAAAGCGTCTGGAATGGCCCTTTCAGGGCAGCATTCTACCTCCCGCAATAAATCTTAAGTCATTCATTCACAACGGAATGTAGCGATGAACTGATCTAAGTCAGCTGTTCGGATTGCCAGCAGATTTACTCTGAAGTCTCTCTTCTCCTGCATTGGAGTCACGCAATGTCTGAATCCCCCGGTAAACTAAGACTGGGCGCCTTAGTCGCCCTGGTAGTGGGTTCCATGATTGGCGGCGGGATCTTCTCCTTACCGCAAAATATGGCAGCCAGCGCCGATGTCGGTGCAGTTCTTATTGGTTGGGCAATTACCGCTGTCGGCATGTTGACCCTGGCATTTGTCTTCCAGACCCTGGCCAATCGCAAACCTGATCTGGACGGTGGTGTATATGCCTACGCCAAGGCCGGATTCGGCGACTACATGGGCTTCTCGTCCGCGTGGGGCTACTGGATCAGCGCCTGGCTGGGCAACGTCGGCTATTTCGTCCTGCTGTTCAGCACCTTGGGCTATTTCTTCCCGATCTTCGGCGAGGGCAACACCCCGGCCGCAGTGATCGGCGCCTCGATCCTGCTCTGGGCGGTGCACTTCCTGGTGCTGCGCGGGATCAAGGAAGCGGCCTTCATCAACCTGGTGACCACGGTGGCCAAAGTGGTGCCGCTGTTGCTGTTCGTGCTGATTGCCCTGTTCGCCTTCAAGCTGGACATCTTCACCGCCGACATCTGGGGCGTGAAAAACCCGGACCTGGGCAGCGTGATGAACCAGGTGCGCAACATGATGCTGGTCACCGTCTGGGTGTTCATCGGCATCGAGGGCGCCAGCATCTTCTCCTCCCGGGCGGAAAAGCGCTCGGACGTGGGCAAGGCCACCGTCATCGGCTTCATCACCGTGCTGCTGTTCCTGGTGCTGGTGAACGTGCTGTCCCTGGGGATCATGACCCAGCCGGAACTGGCCAAGCTGCAGAACCCGTCCATGGCTGCCGTGCTGGAGCATGTGGTGGGCCACTGGGGCGCGGTGCTGATCAGCGTCGGCCTGATCATCTCGCTGCTGGGGGCGCTGCTGTCCTGGGTGCTGCTGTGTGCGGAGATCATGTTCGCCGCGGCCAAGGACCACACCATGCCGGAGTTCCTGCGCCGCGAGAACGCCAACCATGTACCGGCCAACGCCCTGTGGCTGACCAATGCCATGGTGCAGATCTTCCTGGTCATCACTCTGTTCTCGGCCAGCACCTACCTGTCGCTGATCTACCTCGCCACCTCGATGATCCTGGTGCCCTATCTGTGGTCCGCGGCCTACGCGGTGCTGCTGGCGGTACGCGGCGAAAGCTACGAACAAGCCCTGGCCGAGCGCAAGAAGGACCTGATCATCGGCGGCATCGCCCTGCTCTACGCGATGTGGCTGCTGTATGCCGGCGGGGTCAAGTACCTGCTGCTCTCGGCCCTGCTCTACGCCCCCGGCGTGGTGCTGTTCGCCAAGGCCAAGATGGAACTGCACAAACCGATTTTCACCAACGTCGAGAAGCTGATTTTTGCCGCGGTGGTCATAGGCGCCCTGGTGGCGGCCTACGGACTCTACGACGGCTTCCTGACCCTGTAACACCGCCTTTCAAGCAACACCCCGATTGTTTTGTCTCTGGAGGATCACAGTAATGACCACGGAAAAAGTTAAGTACGGCGTCCACTCCGAAGCCGGTAAACTGCGCAAAGTCATGGTTTGCTCCCCAGGCCTGGCCCACCAGCGGCTGACCCCGAACAACTGCGACGAACTGCTGTTCGATGATGTGCTGTGGGTGGCCCAGGCCAAACGCGACCATTTCGACTTCGTCACCAAGATGCGCGAGCGGGACATTGATGTGCTGGAAATGCACAACCTGCTGACCGACATCGTCGCCATCCCCGAAGCCCTGGACTGGATTCTGGAGCGCAAGATCACCGCCAATCAGGTCGGCCTGGGCCTGGTCAACGAAGTCGGCTCGTGGCTGCGCAGCCTGGAACCACGCAAGGTCGCCGAGTTCCTCATCGGCGGCGTCTCCGCCGACGACCTGCCCAGCAGCTTCGGCGGCAAGACCATCGAGATGTTCCGCGACTTCCTCGGCCACTCCAGCTTCATCCTGCCGCCGCTGCCCAACACTCAGTTCACCCGCGACACCACTTGCTGGATTTATGGCGGCGTGACCCTGAACCCGATGTACTGGCCGGCGCGACGTCAGGAAACCCTGCTGACCACTGCCATCTACAAATTCCACCCCGAGTTCACCCACGCCGACTTCCAGATCTGGTACGGCGACCCGGACCAGGAACACGGCAATGCCACCCTGGAAGGCGGCGACGTGATGCCGATCGGCAATGGCGTGGTCCTGATCGGCATGGGCGAACGCTCATCGCGCCAGGCCATCGGCCAACTGGCACTGAGCCTGTTCAAGCACAAGGCCGTGGAGCGCGTGATCGTTGCCGGCCTGCCGAAGTCCCGCGCGGCCATGCACCTGGATACCGTGTTCAGCTTCTGCGACCGCGACCTGGTCACAGTCTTCCCGGAAGTAGTGAGCCAGATCGTCGCCTTCAGCCTGCGCCCTGACGAAAGCAAACCGGGTGGCATTGACGTGCGCCGCGAAGAAACCAGCTTCCTCGACACCGTGGCCAAGGCCCTCAACCTCAAGGCCCTGCGCGTGGTGGAAACCGGTGGCAACAGCTTCGCCGCCGAACGCGAGCAATGGGACGACGGCAACAACGTGGTGGCCGTGGAGCCGGGCGTGGTCATCGGCTACGACCGCAACACCTACACCAACACCCTGCTGCGCAAGGCCGGGGTCGAGGTCATCACCATCAGCGCCGGCGAACTGGGTCGCGGCCGTGGCGGTGGCCACTGCATGACCTGCCCGATCATCCGCGATCCGATCGACTACTGAGCCTTTAGACGACACCCTCTCCGACCGCGCCTACCCGGCGCCGGTCGGACCGATTACCGAATCCGAGGAAATTAATCATGGCGTTCAACATCCACAACCGTAACCTGCTGAGCCTGGAACACCACACCCCACGCGAACTGCGCTACCTGCTGGACCTGTCCCGTGACCTCAAGCGCGCCAAGTACACCGGCACCGAGCAGCAGCACCTCAAGGGCAACAACATCGCCCTGATCTTCGAAAAGACCTCGACCCGCACCCGTTGCGCCTTCGAAGTGGCCGCCTATGACCAGGGCGCCAACGTCACCTACATCGACCCCAACTCGTCGCAGATCGGCCACAAGGAAAGCATGAAGGACACCGCCCGGGTGCTGGGGCGCATGTACGACGCCATCGAGTACCGCGGCTTCAAGCAGGAAATCGTCGAAGAACTGGCGAAATTCGCAGGCGTCCCGGTGTTCAACGGCCTGACCGACGAATACCACCCAACCCAGATGATCGCCGACGTGCTGACCATGCGTGAACACGCCGACAAGCCGATCCACGAGATCAGCTACGCCTACCTGGGGGACGCCCGCAACAACATGGGCAACTCGCTGCTGCTGGTGGGCGCCAAGCTCGGCATGGACGTGCGCATCTGCGCGCCCAAGGCCCTGTGGCCCCATGACGACCTGGTGCAGCGCTGCAAGCAATACGCCGAGGAAAGCGGTGCCCGCATCACCCTCACCGAAGACCCGAAGGCCGCGGTCAAGGGCGTGGACTTCATCCACACCGACGTCTGGGTCTCCATGGGCGAGCCGGTGGAAGCCTGGGCCGAGCGCATCGAGCAACTGCTGCCGTACCAGGTCAACGCCCAGCTGATGAAAGCCACCGGCAACCCGCGGACCAAGTTCATGCACTGCCTGCCGGCCTTCCACAACAGCGACACCAAGGTGGGCAAGCAGATCGCCGAGCAGTATCCGCACCTGGCCAACGGCATCGAAGTCACCGACGACGTATTTGAGTCCCCGGCCTGCATCGCCTTCGAGCAAGCGGAGAACCGCATGCACACCATCAAGGCGATCCTGGTTTCGACCCTGGCCGACCTCTAACCCGCCTCCCCTGCAGGTGCTGGCTTGCCAGCGCCTGCAACCTCTAGAAGGACTGCATTATGCGTATCGTCGTTGCACTGGGCGGTAACGCCCTGCTCCGCCGTGGTGAACCCATGACCGCGGACAACCAACGCGCCAATATCCGCATCGCCACCGAACAGATCGCCAAGATCCATCCCGGCAACCAGTTGGTGATTGCTCACGGCAATGGCCCGCAAGTGGGCCTGCTGTCGCTGCAGGCCGCCGCCTACACCCAGGTTTCGCCCTATCCGCTGGACGTGCTCGGTGCCGAGACCGAAGGCATGATCGGCTACATCATCGAACAGGAACTGGGCAACCTGCTGGACTTCGAGGTGCCCTTCGCCACCTTGCTGACCCAGGTGGAAGTGGACGCCAAGGACCCGGCCTTCAAGAACCCGACCAAGCCCATCGGCCCGGTCTACAGCCAGGAAGAGGCCGAGAAGCTGGCCAAGGAGAAAGGCTGGGCCATCGCCCCGGACGGCGACAAGTACCGCCGGGTGGTGGCCAGCCCGAAACCCAAGCGCATCTTCGAGATCCGCCCGATCAAGTGGCTGCTGGAAAAGAGCAGCATCGTGATCTGCGCCGGCGGTGGCGGCATTCCGACGATGTACGGCGAGGACGGCAAGCTCAAGGGCATCGAGGCGGTGATCGACAAGGACCTGTGTTCGGCGCTGCTGGCCGAGCAACTCGAAGCCGATCTGCTAGTGATCGCCACCGACGTCAACGCGGCATTCATCGACTTCGGCAAGCCGACCCAGAAGGCCATCGCCCAGGCCCACCCGGATGAAATGGACAAGCTGGGCTTTGCCGCCGGCTCCATGGGGCCCAAGGTCCAGGCCGCCTGCGAATTTGCCCGGCACACTGGCAAAGTCGCGGTGATCGGTTCACTCTCGGACATCGAAGCGATCGTCCAGGGCAAGGCCGGCACCCGCATCAGCACAGCGAAAACCGGCATCAGCTACCTGTAAGACGCTTGCTGTGAGAACACGGGGCAGGCCCGCTGCCTGCCCTCATTCAAAGCCCTGGAGGAGAGACGCCTATGGCCATGTTTGAGCCCGGTCACCTGCATATAGAGCGCCATGCGCTGAGCAAGGACGACTTCAGCTACAACCTGTGCATCGACTACGAACTGGCCCAGGACCCCAAGGAGGGTCATGGCATGCTGTTCACCCTGCACGGCACCATTGAAGACAAATCCTTGAAAGAGCAGTTCTTCCTGGCCAAGGACCTGGCCTTTGACTTCGCCCGTCACGCCACCCGCATCGCCCAGCAGTACGGCTTGCCCAAGAGCGCCAGCATTGCCTCCATGCACAAGTACTACGACGAGATGTTCGAAGACGTACGCAAGCAACTGAACGTCAAGCCCGGCGACCCGATCAACCCCGAACACCTGGCATGACCCCCCTTCTGTAGGAGCCGGCTTGCCGGTACGCCGGCTCCTACAACGCCCCCATCGATTTCGACTAAGGCCCTCGCCCAAGGCATACTGGCGCACTTCAGTGTCCCAGAATCTTCTGTCATCCCATGCGTATCCACGTCAGTTTCATCGACCGCGTCGGCATTACCCAGGAAGTCCTGGCCCTGCTGGGCGGACGCAATCTCAACCTGGATGCGGTGGAAATGGTGCCGCCCAACGTCTATATCGACGCCCCGACCCTGAGCCCCCAGGTACTGGAAGAGTTGCGTGATGCGCTATTCAACGTACAGGGCGTGCAGGCGGTAACGGTGGTCGATATCCTGCCCGGCCAGCGTCGCCACTTGCAGTTGGACGCCTTGCTGGCGGCCATGACCGATCCGGTACTGGCCCTGGACAGCGCCGGCAAGGTATTGCTGGCCAACCCGGCGCTGATCGCCCTGTATGGTCGTGAACCGGCGGGAGAAAGCGTCGCCGAACTGTTTGCCGATGCCGCACTGCTGGAGGCCCTGCTGGAAAACGGCTTTCGCCTGCCGCTGCGGGAAATCATGGTCAACGGACAGACGCTGCTGCTGGACGCCACGCCCATTACCGATGCCGGCGCGCTGCTGACCCTGTATCAACCCAACCGCATCGGCGAGCGACTCTCGGCCCTGCACCATGATCACGCCGAAGGCTTCGATGCCCTGCTCGGCGAATCCCCGGCAATTCGCACGCTCAAGGCCCGGGCCCAAAGGGTCGCGGCCCTGGATGCACCGCTGTTGATCCAAGGGGAAACCGGCACCGGCAAGGAGCTGGTGGCCCGCGCCTGCCACGCCATCAGCGCTCGGCACAGTGCGCCCTTCCTGGCCTTGAACTGCGCAGCACTGCCGGAAAACCTCGCCGAGAGCGAACTGTTCGGCTACGCCCCCGGGGCCTTTACCGGGGCCCAGCGCGGCGGCAAGCCGGGCCTGATGGAGCTGGCCAACCAGGGCACGGTGTTTCTCGATGAGATCGGCGAGATGTCGCCTTACCTGCAAGCCAAGCTGCTGCGTTTTCTCAATGACGGCAGCTTTCGCCGGGTCGGTGGCGATCGCGAGATCAAGGTCAATGTGCGCATCCTCAGCGCCACCCATCGTGACCTGGAAAAGATGGTCGGCGAAGGCAGCTTCCGCGAAGACCTGTTCTACCGCCTCAACGTATTGAATGTCGAAGTGCCGCCGCTGCGCGAACGTGGCCAGGACATCCTGCTGCTGGCCCGCTACTTCATGCAGCAGGCCTGCGCGCAGATCCAGCGCCCGGTGTGTCGCCTGACCCCGGGCACCTACCCCGCCCTGCTGGGCAACCGCTGGCCGGGCAACGTGCGGCAGTTGCAAAACGTGATCTTTCGCGCCGCTGCGATCTGCGAAAGCAACCTGGTGGATATCGGCGACCTGGACATCGCCGGCACCTCGGTGGCACGACAGAACGATACCGAAGTCGAGAGCCTGGAACAGGCAGTGGAAGCCTTCGAGAAGGAACTGCTGGAAAACCTCTACAGCAACTACCCTTCGACCCGGCAACTGGCCAACCGCCTGCAGACCTCCCATACCGCCATCGCCCATCGCCTGCGCAAATACGGCATCCCCAGCAAGGCCTGACCTGCCCCCTCACCCGTAGGAGCCGGCTCGCCGGCGAAGAGGCCCTCAAGCCCTGTGTCGCTCTTAAGGGTGCTTTCGCTGGCAAGCCAGCTCCTACCTCCCCGCCGCGTCTACCGTTCTAGAAACGACCTGCAACTGTACTGAAAGCGCTACAGCGGAACGATTTCGCTACACAGCCTTGTAATCGCTGCCGTGCAAGGCTTTGATCCTCAAAGCCTTTTTTCTACAGCATCAGGTGTAGCGATTTCGCTACACGCGAAAATTTCAGGCCAAAGAGAAAAACGCTCAAGCCATTGTTTTTAAAGGATTAAGTATTTATTGGCCGTGTTCTTGCTATGGACATTGCCATTCGGCTCGGCCCTGCACGAGCATTCAATCGCGTCCACCAGACGAGTCTGGCCCTTGAGGAGTTTCCATGAGCGAGTTGCGTTTTACTGAAGATCACGAATGGCTGCGTAGCGAAGCGGATGGCAGTGTCACCGTCGGCATCACGGCTTTCGCCCAGAACGCTCTGGGTGATGTGGTGTTTGTGCAACTGCCGGAGCTGCAGAGCTACGACAAGGGCGCCGAAGCCGCCACCGTGGAATCGGTAAAGGCCGCCAGCGGCGTGTACATGCCCCTGGACGGTGAAGTGGTCGCCACCAACCCGGCCTTGGAAGACAGCCCGGAACTGGTCAACGAAGATCCGCTGGGTGAAGGCTGGTTCTTCCGCTTCATTCCCGCCGATGCCGCCGCTGTCGGCCAACTGCTGGATCAGGACGCCTACGACCGCCTGATCAAAGCCAGCGCCGAAGCCTGAGGAGCCCGTCATGACCGTCAACCTGACTACCGCCAACGAATTCATCGCGCGCCACATCGGTCCGCGCCAGGGCGATGAGCAAGCCATGCTCAACAGCCTGGGCTTCGACTCCCTGGAAGCCCTGAGCGCCAGCGTGATTCCCGACAGCATCAAGGGCACCAGCGTGCTGGACCTGGGTCAGGGCCAGAGCGAAGCCCAGGCCCTGGCCTCGATCAAGGCCATCGCCGCCAAGAACCAACTGTTCAAGACCTACATCGGCCAGGGCTACTACAGCTGTCACACGCCTTCGCCGATCCTGCGCAACCTGCTGGAAAACCCGGCCTGGTACACCGCCTACACCCCCTACCAGCCAGAAATCTCCCAAGGTCGCCTGGAAGCCCTGCTGAACTTCCAGACCCTGATCAGCGACCTGACCGGCCTGCCGATCGCCAACGCCTCGCTGCTGGACGAAGGCACTGCCGCCGCCGAAGCCATGACTTTCTGCAAGCGCCTGAGCAAGAACAAGGGCAGCCACGCCTTCTTCGCTTCCGTGCATTGCCACCCGCAAACCCTGGACGTACTGCGCACTCGTGCCGAGCCCTTGGGGATCAACGTGGTGGTTGGCGATGAGCGCAAACTGACCGATGTCAGCCCGTTCTTCGGTGCTCTGCTGCAATATCCGGCGAGCAACGGCGACCTGTTCGACTACCGCGAACTGGCCGAGCGCTTCCACGCTGCCAACGCCCTGGTGGCCGTGGCCGCCGACCTGCTGGCCCTGACCCTGCTGACCCCGCCGGGCGAGTTCGGTGCCGACGTGGCCATCGGCAGCGCCCAGCGCTTCGGCGTGCCGCTGGGCTTCGGTGGTCCGCACGCGGCTTACTTCTCCACTCGCGATGCCTTCAAGCGCGACATGCCGGGCCGTCTGGTCGGTGTCTCTGTAGACCGTTTCGGCAAGCCGGCCCTGCGCCTGGCCATGCAGACCCGCGAGCAGCATATCCGCCGTGAAAAGGCCACCAGTAACATCTGCACCGCCCAGGTCCTGCTGGCCAATATCGCCAGCATGTATGCCGTGTATCACGGTCCCAAGGGCCTGATCCAGATTGCCCAGCGCACCCACCAACTGACCGCGATCCTGGCCAAGGGCCTGAAGGATCTGGGGCTGGCCGTGGAGCAGGACAACTTCTTCGACACCCTGAGCCTGCGCACCGGTGCCGATACCGCCGCGCTGCACGACAAGGCTCATGCCCGAGGCATCAACCTGCGGGTGATCGACGCCGAGCGCCTCGGTCTATCCCTGGACGAAACCACCACCCAGGCCGACGTTGAAGGCCTGTGGAACCTGCTGGGCGAAGGCAAGGCCGCGCCGGACTTCGCCGCCCTGGCGGCTGCGGTCACCAGCAGCATCCCCGCCGCCCTGGTCCGTCAGTCGGCAATCCTCAGCCACCCGGTGTTCAACCGCTATCACTCGGAAACCGAGCTGATGCGCTACCTGCGCAAATTGGCGGACAAGGACCTGGCCCTGGATCGCACCATGATCCCGCTGGGCTCCTGCACCATGAAGCTCAACGCCGCCAGCGAGATGATCCCGATCACCTGGGCCGAGTTCGGTGCTCTGCACCCCTTCGCTCCGGCCGAGCAGAGTGCTGGCTACCAGCAACTGACCACCGAGCTGGAAGCCATGCTCTGCGCCGCCACCGGCTACGACGCCGTCTCCCTGCAGCCCAACGCCGGCTCCCAGGGCGAGTACGCCGGTCTCCTGGCCATCCGCGCCTATCACCAGAGCCGTGGCGATGACCGTCGCGACATCTGCCTGATTCCTTCATCGGCCCACGGCACCAACCCGGCCACCGCCAACATGGCCGGCATGCGCGTGGTGGTCACCGCCTGCGACGCCCGCGGCAACGTCGATATTGAAGACCTGCGGGCCAAGGCCATCGAGCACCGCGAACACCTCGCCGCGCTGATGATCACTTACCCGTCGACCCACGGTGTGTTCGAAGAAGGCATCCGCGAAATCTGCGGCATCATTCATGACAACGGCGGCCAGGTGTACATCGACGGCGCCAACATGAACGCCATGGTCGGCCTCTGCGCGCCGGGCAAATTCGGTGGCGATGTGTCCCACCTGAACCTGCACAAGACCTTCTGCATTCCCCACGGTGGTGGCGGTCCGGGGGTTGGCCCGATCGGCGTCAAATCGCACCTGGCGCCTTTCCTGCCGGGCCACGCGGCGCTGGAACACAAGACAGGCGCGGTGTGTGCCGCACCGTTCGGCAGCGCCAGCATCCTGCCGATCACCTGGATGTACATCCGCATGATGGGCGGCGCCGGCCTCAAGCGCGCATCGCAGCTGGCCATCCTCAATGCCAACTACATTTCCCGGCGCCTGGAAGAGCACTACCCCGTGCTCTACACCGGCAGCAACGGCCTGGTGGCCCACGAATGCATCCTCGACCTGCGTCCTTTGAAAGACAGCAGCGGCATCAGCGTCGATGACGTGGCCAAGCGCCTGATCGATTTTGGCTTCCACGCGCCGACCATGTCGTTCCCGGTGGCCGGTACCCTGATGATCGAACCGACCGAAAGCGAATCCAAGGAAGAACTGGACCGCTTCTGCGACGCCATGATCCGCATCCGCGAGGAAATCCGCGCCGTGGAAAACGGCACTCTGGACAAGGACGACAACCCGCTGAAGAACGCTCCGCACACGGCAGCAGAACTGGTGGGCGAATGGTCCCATCCGTACAGCCGCGAGCAGGCCGTGTACCCAGTGGCATCGCTGATCGAAGGCAAGTACTGGCCGCCGGTTGGTCGGGTCGACAACGTGTTTGGCGACCGCAACCTGGTGTGCGCCTGCCCGTCGATCGAAAGCTACCAGGACGCCTAAGCCGTCCATCACAGGAGAGCCGTGCCCCTGCAGATACCGCGTATACCTGTAGGAGCCGGCTCGCCGGCGATGAGCAATAACGCATCAATCGGGCAGAGCAGCGGCGCCTGAATCGCGGGCAAGCCCGCTCCTGCAAGTGCCTGCTTGCCGATCAATACAATAAGAAACCGGAGAACCAACATGTCCCTGAGCGTGTTCGACCTGTTCAAGATTGGCATCGGCCCCTCCAGTTCCCACACCGTCGGCCCGATGCGCGCCGCCGCGCGTTTTGTCGAAGGCCTGCGGCGCGATCAACTGCTGGCCAGCACCACCTGCGTCAAAGTCGAGCTGTACGGCTCGCTGGGCGCCACCGGTAAAGGCCATGGCAGCGACAAGGCGGTGCTGCTGGGCCTGGAAGGTGAACACCCGGACACCGTGAACACCGAAAACATCGCCGCTCGCCTGCAGCAAATACGCGGCAGCGGACGTATCGATCTGCTCGGCGAACACAGCATTGCGTTCAATGAGAAAGAACACCTGGCAATGATCCGCAAACCCCTGGCCTATCACCCCAACGGCATGATCTTTCGCGCCTTCGATAACGCCGGCCTGCAGATCCGTAGCCGTGAGTATTACTCCGTTGGCGGCGGTTTCGTGGTCGACGAAGACGCCGCCGGCGCCGACCGCATTGTCGAAGACACCACCCGTTTGACCTTTCCTTTCAGGAACGCCAAGGAGCTGCTGCAGCACTGCAGCACCTACGGCTTGTCCATCAGCCAGGTGATGCTGACCAACGAAAGCGCCTGGCGCCCGGAAGCGGAAACCCGTGCCGGGCTGCTGAAGATCTGGCAGGTGATGCAGGACTGCGTGGACGCCGGTTGTCGCAATGAAGGGATTCTGCCCGGCGGACTCAAGGTCAAGCGCCGCGCCGCCGCCTTGCATCGCCAACTGTGCAAACACCCGGAAGCGGCACTGCGCGATGCCCTGTCAGTACTGGACTGGGTCAACCTCTACGCCCTGGCGGTGAATGAAGAAAACGCCAACGGCGGGCGAGTGGTCACCGCCCCTACCAATGGCGCGGCCGGAATCATTCCGGCGGTACTGCATTACTACATGCGCTTCATCCCCGGGGCCAACGAAGACGGGGTGGTGCGTTTTCTCCTCACGGCTGCGGCCATCGGCATTCTGTACAAGGAAAACGCCTCGATCTCCGGCGCCGAAGTCGGCTGCCAGGGCGAAGTGGGCGTGGCCTGTTCGATGGCGGCCGGAGCCCTGTGCGAGGTGCTCGGGGGTAGCGTGCAGCAGGTGGAGAACGCGGCGGAAATCGGCATGGAACACAATCTCGGATTGACCTGCGACCCGATTGGCGGCCTGGTCCAAGTGCCCTGCATCGAGCGCAACGCCATGGGTTCGGTCAAAGCCATCAACGCGGTGCGCATGGCCCTGCGCGGCGACGGGCAGCATTTCGTCTCCCTGGACAAGGTCATTCGCACCATGCGCCAGACCGGCGCCGACATGAAAAGCAAATACAAGGAAACCGCCCGTGGCGGTCTGGCCGTGAACATTATCGAGTGCTGATGCCCAAGCGACGCATCCGCACATTTTTCAGGAGTTGCCCATGTCCACCGAAACACTGTTGAAAACCCCATTGCACAGCCTGCACCTGGAACTCGGCGCCCGCATGGTGCCGTTCGCCGGCTACGACATGCCGGTGCAGTACCCGCTTGGGGTAATGAAAGAGCATCAGCACACCCGTGAGCACGCTGGTCTGTTCGATGTGTCCCACATGGGGCAGATCCGCTTGAGCGGCGCCAATGCCGCCCAGGCTCTGGAAACCCTGGTGCCGGTAGACATCATCGACTTGCCGGTGGGCATGCAGCGCTACGCCATGTTCACCAACGAACAGGGCGGTATCCTCGATGACCTGATGGTCGCCAACCTGGGCGACGGGCAACTGTTCCTGGTGGTCAACGCCGCGTGCAAGGAGCAGGACCTGGCCCATCTGCGCCAGCACATCGGCGATCAATGCGACATCCAACCCCTGTTCGAAGAACGCGCCCTGCTGGCACTACAAGGACCGGCAGCAGTCACCGTACTGGCACGCCTGGCGCCGGAAGTGGCGCAGATGACCTTCATGCAGTTCAAGCCGGTGCAGGTGCTGGGCGCCGACTGTTTTGTCAGCCGTTCGGGTTACACCGGGGAGGACGGCTTCGAAATCTCGGTACCGGCTGATCAGGCGGAAAAACTTGCCCGGGCGCTGTTGGCCGAGCCGGAAGTGGCGGCCATTGGGCTGGGCGCCCGTGACTCCCTGCGCCTGGAAGCCGGCCTGTGCCTATATGGCCACGATATGAACAGCGACACCACGCCGATCCAGGCCAGCCTGCTGTGGGCTATCTCCAAGGTCCGCCGTGCCGATGGTGCCAGGGCTGGCGGTTTCCCAGGCGCCCAGGCGATCTTTGCCCAACAGCAAGATGGCGTCAGTCGCAAACGCGTCGGCCTGCTGCCCCAGGAACGGACACCGGTACGAGAAGGCGCGGAAATCGTCGACGCCGAAGGCAACATCATCGGTAGCGTCTGCAGCGGCGGCTTCGGCCCCACCTTGGGCGGTCCATTGGCCATGGGTTACCTCGACGTGAAGCACAGTGCACTTGATACGCCGGTTGCTGCGATAGTTCGTGGGAAAAAGGTGCCAATGCTTGTAAGCAAAATGCCATTCGTGCCACAACGCTACTACCGTGGCTAAAGGACTGTTTCTATAAGTAACGCGGTTGCGTTAGAAGTGCACTAATCTGTAACGCAACCGCCATAAAACAGTGCATATTTTCGATACTGAACGCTACTTATAACGCCCGAAAACAATTGAACAACTCTATCGAATAAGCCCTGCACGCTAGTTCCGCCAAACCTCGGAAAGCTGAGTAAAACCGGGGCTTCGCGGGGCTTGTTTTTTCTCCCATAGTTGGCGTAGAGTTTCCCCACTGTGTTTGCATGGGTCGCTTGGAATCGTGACCTGGGCAGTAGCTAACAAGTTTGCTACAACCCGTTCGACGTCTCTTACTTTCCTGCAACCCAGCCCAGTACTCTTTCATGAGGAAGAGACTGTCATTAATTTTTTAGCGTCAAAGGAAATAAGAAATGTCCCAACGTCAGAGCGGTACCGTCAAGTGGTTTAACGACGAGAAAGGTTTTGGTTTTATCACTCCAGAAAGCGGTCCGGATCTGTTCGTACACTTCCGCGCCATTCAGGGCAACGGCTTCAAGAGCCTGAAAGAAGGCCAAAAAGTGACCTTCATCGCTGTGCAAGGCCAGAAAGGCATGCAGGCTGACGAAGTACAAGCAGAAGCTTAATCGTCTGTAACGAAAAAGCCCCTGATGCTGACATCAGGGGCTTTTTTGTGCGCGCAATTCCGTAAAATGGCTTCTTTTTTCAGTCGAGAGCCTGTCATGTCGAAACATCTGCTAAGCCCCCAAGGCGAATTCCCCGCCGCCGGTCTGGGTCGTCGCCTGGCAGCGATGTTCTATGATTTTCTACTCTGCGTCGCCCTGCTGATTGTCACGGGCGGCCTCTACAAACTGATCCAGATGCAAATCATCGGCGAAACGCGGATGCGCGCCCTGACCGAGTCTGGAGCCCTGGACGGCGATCCACTGTACTCAACCGTACTGCTGTTCGTGCTGTTCGGTTTCTTCGCCAAGTTCTGGACCCATTCCGGACAGACCCTGGGCATGCAAGTCTGGGGCATTCGGGTGCAGAACGCCGATGGCAGCCGCATCAGCCTGTGGCAGGCGCTGTTGCGTTTCATGGTGTCCATCGCGTCCTGGCTGTGCGCCGGCCTGGGCTTCTTCTGGGTGCTGGTGGACAAGCAGAAACGCAGCTGGCACGACATCTATTCCAATACCCAGCTGGTGCGTATCCCCAAGAAAAAGAAATAGCCCGCCACTCACAAAAACGCCCCGACAGATCGGGGCGTTTTCATGACCACGGGAGAAAGCCGATCAGGCGTTACCCGCCAGTTTCATCCGCGCCGCCTGGGTAAAGTCCAGCATGCGCTTGAGCGGCCGAACCGCATTAGGGATCAGCGCCGGGTCCACATGGATCTCGTTGCTGCCCTGCTGCAGGCACTGCAAGGTGCGCTCAAGGGTATTCATGGCCATCCACGGGCAATGGGCGCAACTGCGGCACGCCGCGCCGTTACCGGCAGTAGGCGCCTCGATGAACACCTTGTCCGGGCACAGCTGCTGCATCTTGTAGAAGATGCCGCGGTCGGTAGCGACGATGAAGGTCTTGTTCGGCAAGCGCTGTGCGGCCGCGATCAACTGGCTGGTGGAGCCAACGGCGTCAGCCAGATCGATCACCGAACTGGGGGACTCCGGGTGCACCAGGATCGCCGCCTCTGGGTACAGCGCCTTCATGTCTTCCAGTTGCTTGGACTTGAACTCTTCATGAACGATGCATGCACCGTCCCAGAGCAGCATGTCGGCACCGGTCTGGCGCTGGATGTAAGTACCCAGGTGCTTGTCCGGCCCCCAGATGATCTTCTCGCCGTTATCCATCAGGCTTTCGACGATCTCCAGGGCGCAGCTGGAGGTGACCACCCAATCGGCGCGGGCTTTGACCGCTGCCGAGGTGTTGGCATACACCACCACGGTACGCTCGGGATGCTGATCGCAAAAAGCCGAGAACTCATCCACCGGGCAACCCAGATCGAGAGAGCAAGTGGCTTCCAGCGTCGGCATCAGCACGCGTTTTTCAGGATTGAGAATCTTCGCCGTTTCCCCCATGAAGCGGACACCGGCAACCACGACGGTCTTGGCCGGATGGGCATTGCCGAAGCGCGCCATTTCCAGGGAGTCGGAAACACAGCCACCGGTTTCTTCGGCCAGGGCCTGAATCACCGGATCACAATAGAAATGTGCAACCAGCACCGCATCCTGAGCCTTGAGCTCGGCAGCGATGGCGGTACGCAGATGGGCCTCTTGCTCAGCGCTCAAGGGTTTGGGCTGCTTGGCGTCGAGGTGGGCTTGAACCAGAAGGCGTTCAGAAATTTGCGTCATGTTCGCAAGACCTGCAGGCGCTTGGGCGCGAAAGTCGAGTATACCACCGGCTCCGGACCGCTTAGGGCCCCGCCGGGAGAGTGAGTTCATCAGGTACGGACAGCATTGGAGCCGCGCAAGGCTACAGAATATCCAGGGTATTCAAAAGCCTATTCTGCCTAACAGCCACGCCCTGCCCCACCGGCTCCGTATCTGCCCCGGGCGCGTTCAAGACGCGCCTGGACCGTCGGTCGGGCCGAACACTACCCAGCCCCGGTCCGGCATGCACCACCAGGAGGTGCAAGGAACGACCCGACGGGAACTTCCCCCACCTCGAACAGCCCACAACCGCTCACCAAGCGATTCGCGGCAGGGCGCTGCGATCCAGAAGCCAGGTCGCCACATCAGGGCTGTTGATCACTGAAGCATGGTGACTCCGCTCATCCCGCCAGTAGCGATTGTCCTGGGCCGGATCGAGGCCCAAGCCCTGGGCCAGCGCCTCGGCGCTGCGGCCAGCGGACAACAGCACATCCACCGCGCGCCCCTTCAGCGACACGGCCTGCCACTCAGAGAGCAGCAGGATATTGCCGTGGACACAGTCGCGGCTGACCAACTGCGCATCCACCAGGTCGTCGATGTAGTCGTACTGCGGGTCGGCTTCCAGGCGTTGAGCAATGGCGGCCGGGTCCAGTCCCCGTAGCTCCGCCAGCCGTGGCGGGTCCACCAGCAATACGGGCTGCGGCGCGCTCGCCGCGGTCCGCTGTGCCACGCAACAAGCGGCTACATAGGCGCCGAAGGAGTAACCCAGTACCGCGTCCACTGTACTCAGGTCATGCTCCTGGGCAATGTCTCGCGCCAGGGCGCCGACACTGGAATAGGGCCAGTAGTCGCTGTAGTTGACCTGCACCAGCGACACCCGCCCCTTGAGCGCCCGCCCCAGGGCAGAAAAACAGATCGGATGGCCGACAAAGTCGGGAAAGCAGATCAGCTTCATCCCCGTTCCCCCGCCGCAACAAAAGACTCAAGGAAGGCCCGGGCCTGCGGCTCTGGCAAATAGCTGTTGAGCAGCACCTCGCAGTCCTGGGCCGACTTGACCACCGTCAGATCGAGCAGGGTCTTGGGCCACTCCGTGACTGGGTTGGCGATTCGGGTATGCAGCCACTGTGCATCACTGGCCGGCAGCTCGACAAAGTTGCACAGGAACGCTGGAGCAAAACCGTACAAGCCCAGCGCAGCGAGTATCTCCTCATAGCCGAGCGCCGCTCGGGCCAGCTTGGCATTCAGGTAGTCCATAGCGGCTTGCGGCTCGCAACCCTGGGCAAATCGCCCCGCTGTCAGCGGCACCGGCACGGTGTAAGTGGAAAAACCGCTGATCACCGCCTGCTCGGCCCAGGCGAACAGCAGATTGACAATCGGCGCCTCAATTCCCAGTCCCCCGACACAGCCCTGGCGAAACGCCTGCAACAGGTGGAACAGACGTTGCGGCGAGGCCAGCTTCATCGGGTCCATGGCCAGCCGCGTCCGCATCTGTACCGGCTGGGCGATGGCCGCCGGCACCGCGACATCGGCCAGCGGCGCATACTCCTCGGCCTCCTGCTCCCAGGCCTCGGTGCCGCCATCTGCCAGGCGTTCATAGTCCTCGACCTGCATCAGGTTGTTGCCAATAAAGGAGAAATCAGCCCCCTCCGGCATCGACTGCGGGTCCTGCGCCAACTGCTCAACGCTGCGCAGCAAGCTCAGTTGTCCAACGTGGTTGCCGAGAATGTGATGCAGCCAAAGCCCCAGATGCAGCACGCCGTCAATGCGCACCTTGAACAGGCTGCACAGGTCCTGTTCGAACAATGACAGCGGCCGCTGGAGGAAGTGTTCCACACAGGCCTCCTGGCTGGGGAACTCCGCCACGGCGTCCAGCCAAAGGCGCGCCGGCGGCTCGGGAGCCAGGTCGAAACAGTACTCGCCCTCGACCCGGGCCACTCGGCAGCCCGCTAGCGGATAACGCTGCTTCAGCCCCTGGGCCAGCGTCGCCAGGTCCACTCCGGCGGCCGGTAACTGCTCGGGCCGGAACAGATAGAGCACGTTGTTGGCCCGCAGGTCCTTGTGCAACAGCTCGGCATACACCATCGACAACTGGCTCTTGTTCAGGCCGATCCAGCGACTGTCGCCAGCCGCCTGCAACGGCTCGGGAACGTTGCGCAGCGCCTCCCGGGCCTGGCTGGCGGAGGTGGCGCGGACCACGGCAAAACGCCCCAGGTGGCTGTTGATCGAAAACCCTGCATGGGCTTCGGACAGCGACTCCTGCTGCAGTGGCGTGACGTAGTACTGCTCGGTGCCCCTTTCCAGCAACGGCGCCAAAACGGGCTGCGCCTGCAGCCAGTCCAGCAACTGCTGCAGGCTGCTCATGCGGTAGAACTGTTCCAGGCCCAGGCCCTCGCGGCCCAGGTGCCGGTTCACCGTATCCACCAGCTTGATTGCCCCCAGTGAGTTGCCTCCGTTGTCGAAGAAACTGCGCTGACGGTCATGAGCCAACACGCCAAAGCGCGCGAGAAAACGCCCCGCCGCCGAATCGTCCACGTCCCGGGGCCGATGCTCGCCGCACAGGCGCTGCTTCAGTTCAGCGATATCCAGCTTGCCGGACGCCCGCAGGGGAAAGCGTTCAAGCCCGACAAAGCGCTGCGGCAGCATGAACGGCGGCAGGCGTTGCCGACCATACTCGGCCAGCGCCCCAGGCTCGACACCGGGGGCTTCCAGGTACACCAGCAGCAACTGCGCCTCGCTCCCCCGATCATCCAGCAGTACCGCACAGTCGAGCATTCCCGGATAACGCTTGAAGGCCGCAGCCACCTCAGTCAACGACAGGCGCTGGCCACGCAACTTGATCTGGTCATCGCTGCGGCCGTGAAAGTGATACAGCCCCTGGCCATCGCGGGAAACCAGATCACCGCTGCGGTAGCAACGCAGAGTCTGGCCCTGCCACGGCCGTTCGATGAAGCGCTCCCGGGTCAGCGCCGCGTCCCCAAGATAACCGGGGGACAGCCCATCTCCGGCAATCAGCAATTCACCGGGCTCATCCACATCGCATTCCTGCCCGTCGGCCCGCACCAGCAGCAAGACAGCATCGTCCACGCCATGGCCGATGGGAATCTCCCGGGTGCTGTCAAAGTCCCGGGGAATGGCATAGACGCAAGTGCCCATGGTGTTTTCCGTGGGGCCATAACCGTTGTACAGCGTCAGCCCGTCGGCGGCGGCATAGGCCTGCTGGATATGCCCCGCGGACAGCACCTCACCGCCGACCATCAGCCGCTGGACACCCCGCAGCCAGTCGCGATCGATGTCGATGAAGGTGTTGAACAGGGTCGAGGTCAGCCACAGGCTGTCGACCCCGGCGTCATGGATGTAACGCCGCAGGTGCCCGAGGGTCAGCGGACCGGGGAAATGAATATGCAGCTCGCCGCCATTGAGCAGCGCGGTCCAGATCTCGAACTGCGAGGCATCGAAGGTCAGGTTCGAGGCATAGAGCATGCGAAAACCCGGCTGCAACGGAAAGTGTCGCGGGCGGTCGCAAAAGCCCAACACCCCGCGATGGGTGCAGGGAATGATCTTCGGTGCGCCAGTAGTGCCGCTGGAAAAGTTCACGTACACCGGCTCGGCACCGGTTAGCTGCGGCCAGCACGGCCGCTCATCCGTCGGCGCCAGCAATGGCTCCAGTGCCAGATACCCGGGGCCACCGGCAGCCTCCTGAGTGATGCGCCAATGCACGCCGCTGCGCTCGCAGACCGACTGGTTCCACTGGGGCGGATTGCTGCGGTCCAGATAGCAGTACGACAGGCCTGCCCGGACCATGCCCACCAGCAGCACCAGTTGCTCGATCGAACGCTCCACCTCCAGACCCAGGGTGCTGCCCGGCGACAGGCCGAGGCCCAGCAGCCGCGCCGCCACAGCGGCCGAGCGCTGCTCCAGCTCTCGGTAGCTGAGCCGTGCGCCGTTGCAGCTCAGCGCGGTGTCCGTGGCGTGGCGAGCGAAGACTTCATCCAGGCGCGAAGCAATAGATAGATGGCCCATGCCGTTAATCGTCCCTGTGCTTGATCAGGTTGATTCCAGGGGCGAAGAACGCCTCTGAGTTGTAGGTCTGCAACGCCTGCTCCAGGTCCATCTCGACTCGCCGCAAGTGCTCCAGCCAGGCCTTGCCGGTCACCAGATAGTCGAGGCAACGCGCGATGTTGCGCTCAACCGTGGCCTCTCCTAACGGACACTGCACGTTCTTGAGGCCATGATGGTAAGCGTCGTCGCGATAACCGTTGCCGCAGCGGGAAACGTTGACGATGTCGATGTTGCCCATTTGCGGCGAGAGCTCCAGGGTCAGGCTGACTCGCCCGACATTCACCAGCCGCGAACGGGTCTGCCCGTTACCCTCCGGATTGAGCAGGGCCAGCAAGCGCGGAAACAAGGCGCTGATATCGCCATCGATGCACAGGAAGATCCGGGTGAAGCGCCCGGCCATCGCCCCAGGCTCGGCCAGCAGGTCGAGCACCTGCACTGGCAGGCCCGGATCGATGGCGGCCGGGTTCAGGTCGGCCACCCAGATCTGCGCGTCATGACAGGCCGCCACCAGGCCGAGCATCTTGCCCACCAGGCCCATGCCCACCACCAGGATCTGTTCCCCCGCCTGCAATTGCGCACGGTCCACCGCGTGCACGGCCGTGGCGCCCAGGGTGGCGAGAATCGCCTGGTCCTGAGTCAGTGACGGCGGCACCTTGCACACCAGGCGCTGCGGCACCTGGATCCAGTTGGAATGGGTGGCGATCTTCCAGCCCATGGCCACCACCCGGTCCCCCGGTTGCAAGCCTGCAACCTTGGCCCCCACTGCGTGAACCACCCCGACCGCGCAATAGCCCAGTGGCAACTGCTCGCCCGTCTCGCGAACCTGCTGCAGGTAGTGGCGCTCGGTCCCCGGGCTGACCATGGAATAGTCCACCGCCACCCGCACTTCGGTGGCCGCCAGTGCGGCGAGCGGCGCCTCAAGGGCGATCACGCCATTGGCGCCACAGGCGGTGAGTGTGTAGCAATCAGCGCGCATCAGGCCTCCCGTCCGGTCAGGCGATCCAGGCATTGGGCGAACCCTGGAAAGGAAGTCTGGTAGCAATGCCCTTCGAGGATGGTGGCCTTGAGCCCGTGGGCCAGCAGCAATACGTGAGCGGTCATCGACAGGCGATGGTCACCGAAGGTCGGGATCGCCCCTTGCACCCGCGGTGTCTGCCCGCCCGACACGTGCACGTCGTAGCCCTCGACCCGATAGTCCAGGCCCAGGGCATTGAGCATGCTGCGGGTGGCGGCGATCCGGTCCGACTCCTTGAAGGTCAGTTCGTAAAGGTCACTGAAGGTCGCACTTCCCGGCAGCACGCAGCTGATGGCCAGGGCCAGCGGCACCTCGTCGATCATCGCGTGGAACTGATGCTTGTCGCGCAAGTCGTGGGCCCTGGGTCGGCCACCGCCGCGCAGCAGCAGACGCCCCACCGGCTCGCCATGGCGAATGCTGTCCACTTCCAGCGTCAGGTTGAAGCCGCAGGCCAGCAGCCAGTTGAAGAAGCCCAGGCGCGTCGGGTTCAGGCACAGGTTGTCGAAGCTCAGGCACTGCTGCTCCTGGTGGCGGTTGCACAGCAGGAACAACGCCGCGGGATAGGCAATGGCCGATGGGTCGCGGGGCACGCTGATCTCGGTGGAGATCGCACAGTCACGGGGCTGATAGTGGATCTGCAACTGCTCGTCCTGCAGCCAGTCGCCAAAACTGTTGATGATGCGCTGGGTGTGATCCCGGGCCACCACCGGGTAACGGATCGACATTGGCTTGCGTGCCGCGACCCCGGCAAACAGCAAGGTACTGATGGCCTGGGCGCTGCCAATCCGGATCTGCGCCGCACCGCCCTGGAACGACGCCTGATGAATGCGGATTGGCAGCGCTCCCGGTCGGCCCAGGTACTCCAGGTGGGCGCCCATCTGGTTCAAGGGCTCGACGATCCAGTCGAAGGGACGATTGCGCAGGGTCTCGTCGCCGTCGACGATGCACGGCACATTGAGCCCCACCAGCATCCCGATCAACAGCCGCGCCGCAGCGCTGGAGGGCCCCAGGTCGACCCGCCGATCATGGGTTGCCTGGGCGAACTCACCGCTGATCTCCAGGGTCTGTGGTGCTTGCCCCGGCGTGACCTCAAGGCCCAGTTGCTGCAGGGCATCGAGCAACAGGGTCACCGCCTTGCCCCGATTCAAGTCCCGCAGGCGCACCGGGTGCCGAGCCAGCGCAGCGAACAGGATCATCCGGTGGCTGATGGACTTGTCCGACGGCAAGTAGTCGTCGATGTTGGCCCAGACCTGCTGTTCACGGTCCAGGGTGAAATCGATGGGCCGGTCAGGATAATCGATCATGGGGTACTCCTGTACTTGGCGGGGTTGATCAGTTCGGCGTCGTCCACCAGTGCTTCGTCGTCGAAGGAGTCGCCCACGCCGGGGCCGGCGGGCAGCACCAGCGGCTGGGTTTCATAGAAGCGCCGGCGGTTCTTCTTGCGTTCAAGGCCGAGGTTGAAGCCACTCAGGTCGACGCCCCAGCTTTCCAGCCGGCCGTGGGCGATCGCACTGTCCACCAGGGCCTGGCCCCTTTCGGTACGGATCAGCGCACGGCCGTGTTTCTGCTCCTGGGAGCCGTTGAGGCTGGCTTCAAAAATGTTCGGGTCGCCGTCACAGACGCTGACGTCGGCCAGCCCGCTCATCCAGTCACCGCAACTGAGGCAGCGAAAGGTCTTGTTGTCCTTGAGCTTGCCGAGGATTTCCCAGAAATCGATGCCGAAGGTCTGGCTGTCCAGCAGGGTGACTTGCAGGCGCCCGGGGTAATCACCTTCGCGGTACTTGATGCCGCGGACCTGTTGCGGGTCCTGCCCCAGCACTTCGCTGATGATGCTGCGGGTGCCGGCCGGCAAGGTGTTGGAGGAACAGGCGGTCTCGATCACGCAAACGATCTGACTGCGAGCCCAGTGGCCGATGGCCGTGTCCCGACGCTGCAACTTGCGGATCGCCTGCACGTGGCAAGCCAGCCCCACCAGGGCGATGCGTGCCTTGGGCTGCTGTTCGTAAACTTCACGCAGGGCATTCAGGTAAGGCGCCAACTGGTAGGTGGACTGGGCATTGTTGATGATCGCCTGTGCGGCGCTGCCCAGCTGCGGGGCACTGCGCCAGCCCTGCTCGGGGTGACGGCCCATGGTCAGGGTCAGGTCCACGGCGAAGTGGTCCCGAGCAGTCAGCAACAAGGTGGTGGCGGTGCCGCCGCTGGCCGAGCGCCGGACAATCTGCGGATCGGTGGAGCGCGCGCCGATGGCCTGGCGGCTGATTCCCAGCCAGCGCTCATCGGCGCGGCGGGTACGACCGAACAACTCCAGCTCGGCGCGATCGGTATCCGGCTGCAACCCCGGACACACCGCCAGGCACTCGGTACAACTCCCGCAACTGTCGCCGATGCCCTCCAGCAAAGGCACCACCCGATCCGGGTCGAAGCTGATCAGTTGCTCTGGACACACCAGGGCACAGGCGCCGCAACCGGCACACAGATTCTGATCGAGCACCGTTAGTTTCAATAACATCCCTGTCATCTTGGACAAGCCTCGTGTGCCGTTTTCCGGGTGCAGCCGGCCGCGCCCCTGCGAATCAGGGGCGGGCAGAACCTGCAGTGCTGAAGTGGCCGCTGACGGTCAGCTCAAAGCGGGCGTTCCATCTTGATGATTTCGATGGAGACCGGGCTGTTGCCTCGGCTGAAAGTACCTTCGCCGATCTTCTGGAAGCCGTGATGGGCATAGAAGCCTTCGGCCGTCAGAGTCGCCTCCAGGTAGGCGGAACGGGCACCGCTGGCCCGCAGTCGAGCGAGTGCCACCTCCAGCAAGCGGCTGCCGATACCGCGCCTGGCACCGTCGCCACGCATGAACAACTTGCTGATCTCGTTGCCGTCGAGCTCGAGGAAACCTTCGATCTGCTCGCCCTCGGCCAGCCACAACAAGCCCTTTTCCACGGCTTCGCGGTAGGTTTCCGGCGAGCGCCCATCGAGCCACATGCGGATCTGCTGATCGCTGTATTCAGAGGTGCACAGGCGCTCTACCGAGTTGCGGTGGGCCTCGAAAATACCGATCAGATCGTCCGTGGTTGCCTGGCGTATCCGTACATTGCTCATTCAGCTGAACTCCACTTTCTTGGGGGCGGGGTGGTAGCGAAACTTGAAGTTGATCAGGCTGCCCAGCATCACCAGGGCGCTGCCGAGCATCAGGTGCAGGCTCAGGGGCGTCTCCCCCAACCACGCCGACAGGTAGCTGGCACCAATCGGGTACAGCACGCCGACGTAGCCGGCGTTTTCGGCGCCCATGCGTTTGATCAGGTCGATGAACAGCACGAACACCAATGCCGAACACACCACCCCCAGGTACAGCAGGATGCCGAGGTCGGCCAGGGTTGCGGGCAGCTGCAGCCCCTGGCCGCTGAGCAGCAGGCTGATGGCGTACAGGGCGCAGGCCCAGCCGGACGCGACCTTGTTGATGTGCAGGGTGCCGAGCTGGAAGGTCTTCTGGATATGTTCGGAAAGCACCGAGGCGATGGCCACCGCCAGAAAGGACGTCAGCCCCAGAGCCACCCCAGCCAGCGACAGCGGCCGTCCCGGATCGCCAAGCATGAACACCCCCAGCCCGGCAATGCACACCACTGCGCCGAGCAGGTTGTGCAAGGCCACCGGCACATGCAGGAACACCCGCTTGAGACCGATGATGAAGAAAATAACGAAGGCGCTGAGGCAGGCCATCTGCGCAGCGCCCAGGTAGGCAGTGGCCAGGTAGGCCAGGCCAATGCCGGCATAGAAGTACACCGCCCCCACCGTGGCCATCAGCAGGTAGGCCTTGCGTGCCACCGGTTGCCGGGGGCCAGCGAACAGCCGTTGCCACAACCACAGCACGCCATAGGCGATCAGGAAGCGCAGCATCAGCGACGAGCCGACGTCGCTGCGCTCCACCTGCAGGGAGATGGCGATCCAGTTGGTGGACCAGATCAGCAGGCAACCGAGAAACATCAGCACGGCAACCAGTGAACGAGGTTTCTTGTTGTTATCGGGCATGGCGTTCATGGAGGTTTCTCTAGTTCAAGGCAGTGACGATTCCGCTCAGCAACGACTCCAGGCGCTCGGCGCCGAAGACCTGTGGGTCGTAATCGATTTTCAGCAATAGCTCGCCCGCAGCCAGGTAGCCGGTGAACTCCAGGTGATGGCTGGGGCTGCCCTGCATCAACTGCAGGCTCAAGGGATGCACGCCGACCCGGGCCCCGGGTTGGTTCTCCACGGCGCCGAGGAAGTTGTAGCTGTAGCCACAATCGAACAGGCCCTTGAGCCGCTCGGCCTCGGGCGTGGCGAAATAGCGGTTGCCGAAACTGTGGGCGATCCCCTGGCTGGCCTGCTGGCTGGCCTTGATTGCGCCGGCAATCGCCTGCAGGTCCAGGCTGGTGATCTGCAACACCAGGGGGTAGATCACCGTCAGCCAACCGAACACGCTGTTGAGCTCGGCGCCACTCTTGTCCAGGGCCCGGCCGTGATCCAGCACATGGACTTTCTGGAACGGGTTGTCGTCGCCCTGGCTCATGGCACGGAGAATCGCCGCCAGCAACAGCTGGCTGGTCTCGGCAACGCCCTGGGCCCACTGCGGCAGGTCGCCGACCGGCCCCAGCGACAGCTCGACACGCCGAAAAGCCTCGCGCCGGGGAAACTCGGGCGGCTGCTCCGTCAACGCCCCGCAGCGGCTCCACGGCAGCGCCTCCCAGAACGCCTCATGGGTAGCAGCGGCATGCTCACGCTGGTAGGTCTGCTGCCACTCCTCGAAAGCCGTTGGCCGAGCCCAGCGCTGCATGCACTCCAGGCCCCGTACCAAGCATTCGTCCAGCTCGGAAACCAATAGCATCCAGGAGTACCGATCGACGTGGAACTGATGCCCGGCAATGATCAGGTGGTGGCCATCGGCGTCCTGTTGCTGACTGAAACACAAGTGCTGCCCCTGACTCAGGGAGATGGTCGCGCAGGTCTGGGCCACGGCTTGTTGCAGGTCCGTCGTGGCGGGCAGCAAGCCGAGGTCCTGCACGCCGTGCTCGATGAAGTGATGGCTGAATATCGCCCGCAACGCCTGGCTGACCCGCCCTGGCTCCTCGCCTTCGGCGATATCCAGCACCAGGGCCTGGTTCCAGTGGTCCAGGTCGCTGATCCCGCGACTGAGCAGAAAACGCCGATTGGGCAAGCCAATGGCCTGTGCTCGGGAAACTCCGGGACGGGCCTTGGCCTTCGCCGGTTGAAGCTGCAACTGCCCCAGTGCCTGATCCGACAGCAGCTCTTCCAGGTCCAGCACCAGACCTTTTCTCTTCAGCGTGGCGACCACCTGCAAGGCCCGCAGCGAATCACCGCCATTGTCGATAAAACTCCTGGCCGGGTCCGCACTCTGCCCGCCGAGCACCTGGCCGATGGCCTGCCACAAAGGCTCCGATGCGGCCTCTGTTGACGTTGGTGCCATGGCACTGGCGGCCAGTTGCGCGAGCGCTTGCCGGTCGATCTTGTTATTGCGGTTCAGGGCGAAACGCTCCACCAGCATGAACCGCGCCGGCACCCTGTGCGCGGGTAGCGCGGCCCTGGCGGCCTGACGCAGCAGGTCTTCGTCGAGGCTGGAGTCGCGGGCAATGACAAAGGCCACCAGGGCCACGTTATCCCCCGCCTGATGGGCGATCACGCAGGCTTCCTGCACCTGGGCCAGGGCCTTGAGCTCCGACTCCACCTGAACCAGGCTGACCTTCTGCCCGTTGACCTTGACGATGGAGTCCTTGCGCCCCAGCAGGCGAATGGCGCCATCAGGCAGGCGGCACGCCAGATCGCCGGTGGCGTAGCACGGGCGCTGCGGGTCCATGGGGCTGGGCTGGGTCAGTTCGACGATCAGCCCGCTGGCCGGGTCCAGGCGCCGGGCAACCAGGGAGGAATAGAGCAGCAATTCACCCACGCCCTCGCCATAGGGCTGCCCCAGTTCCTGGGCAATCTCCAGGGTTACACCCTCCACCGGACGATCCAGGGCCCAGGTCGGGTCCTGCAGGGTCTGCCCCTGATCGATCCTGGCGTAGAGCGCGGTGGTGCACTCGGTCGGCCCGTAGGCGTTGAACAATTGCGAACCTGGCGCAAAGGCCTGGTTGAAACGCTGGATGTCCGAGGGGTGGATGATCTCGCCACCGATCACCAACCGCTTGGGCCGGGCGTAAGTGGCGCTGGCGTCGCTGTAGAAGGCTCGCAGGTAGGGCACGGTCATGTGCAGCACGTCGATGTCGTGCTCGGCGATCATTGCCTCGACGGCGGCGAAGTCATGTTCCCGGGGATTGAGGCTGCACAGGGTGGCGCCGGTCTTCAGGCTGGCAAATATGTCCATCAGGCCGGCGTCCCAGCCAGCGGAAGCCAGTTGCAGGACACGCTGCCCGGGGCCGATACCGACATAGCCGATGTAGTTATCGATGTGCCGACCCAGGGCCTCGATACGCTGCACTATGGCCTTGGGCTCGCCGGTGGAGCCGCTGGTGAAGATCACGTACTCCTGGCAGCGCAGCGGGTATGCACGGCCAGGGGCTACGGGCCGGGACTGCAACTGCAGCAAGTCGAGCACCGGCAAGTAGGCGCTCAGTTGCGCGCCGGGCCGGGTTGTGCCATTGAGGATCAGGTTCACGCCTAGGCCCTCGAGCACTGGCGCCAACTCATCCAGGTTGCTCGCCGGGTCAATGAACACCACGCGCCGGGCGCTGGACAGGGCCGCGAGCAGCGCCGCATACAGGGCCCGGCCATGGCTGGCATACAACGCCACCACCGGCTGCTGCAACCCTTCCAATTCGGCACTGAAGGCCTCGCGCAACTGGTCTAGCTCGGCAAAACCAAGGCTGCCCTGGACATCAATGATTCCTGCAACATCGGTACCCGCCATGCGAGCAAAAGCCTGCAACATGATATCCCTGCCTTGTTGTTATTAGAGGGAGCGGCAAACGCCCTGCAGCGTCTGCATGAATGCCTGGATTTCCTGCCGGGAGATGCTCAGTGGCGGGGTCAGCTTGACCGTCGCCGGATTGCGTCCGCCGGTGCGCACGATCACGCCGTGCTCCAGCAGGCGGTTGCGCAGGGCCAGTACATCACCGCCTTGACCCTGGCCCTCGAAATCGAAGGCGAGCATCAGGCCGCGACCGCGCACATTGACCACCCGTGCATCCTGCCCCCCCTGTTCCTCAAGGGCCTGGCGCAGATAGGCGCCGTTGCTCGCCGCCCACTCCCAGGGTTGCTCCTGGTGATAGATGTCCAGCACCTTGGAGGCCACGGCGCAGGCCAGGGGCATCAAGGTGAAGGTGGAGGAGTGCTCGGCATACCCCAGGCAGTCCACCAACTCCGGGCGGCCCACCACTGCAGAAATCGGCAGGCCGTTGCCCAGGGCCTTGCCCAGGACCAGCAAGTCCGGCAGTAGCTGCGGGTTGCTGAAAAATGGGGTCCCGGTGCGACCGAAACCGGTGTAGATCTCATCGAAGATGGTGATCACGCCGAAGGTCTTGCCCAGTTCGACAATCGCTTCGAGCGCCGTCAGGGGCACCGGGTACATGCCTTCCGCCGCCTGGATCGGCTCGATGATCAGCGCCGCCGGCAAGCGATTGGCCTGCTGCGCCTGGCGCAGATCCTCGGCCAGTTGCTCGCGCCACAGGGCGGCTCGGGCCGGGTCCTGGTCGGCGTCATAATCGAGGGCCAGGGCGGTCAGTTGCAGGCTGTCGCTACCGGCCAGGTGCTTGCGAAAACCGCGGTTGGAGGTCACCGACAAGGCGCCCTGGGTCTTGCCATGGAAGGAGTTGTGGAAATACATCACGCCCTGGCGTCCGGTCGCGGCGCGGGCGATTTTCAGCGCTACCTCGATCGCCTCGGCACCGGTGACCGCGGCAAACACCGAAGCTTGCGCGTAGGGCACCAGGCCCTCCAGCTTGGCCACCACTTCATGGCGCTGCGGGTTGTCGATGTTCCAGCCGGTATGAATCAGCAGTTCGGATTGACGCTTGAGGACCTCGACCAGGTCATCGCGCTGATAACCCAGGTTGGCGGCGCCGCTGCCACCGGACATGTCGAGAAAGGATTTGCCCTGCTCATCGTAAAGAAAGCATCCCTTGCCACGAACAACGGAAGGGCTGGAGGGGGCGCTGCGCTTAACGGATATTGCAACCGCTTCTGTGAACATCCTGTCACCTTGAGTAAGCCGGGCTTGTGACTCACGCACATACTCAGGGACAGATTCGTGCAGGCAGGGCAAAGCCCTGCTGGTTGCGAAGTTACCGACCCTGGTACGTGTTCTCCTTGCCAGGGACGCAACCCCTGTCGGCAATGGCGGCAAGATTTACGCGGGAGGCATTTGCACTGTCAACGAGACCCACACTTATTTCGAATTTAAAGCGATAACCACTGAAAAAAAGTGGGAATTCAGATAAAGCCCCTGAATTTATCAAGGTTTTTAGGGAGGAGTCGGGCTACCGGCAAAAGGCCAGTCGTTACAGAAACACGGGGCTTTGAGTCGTGGGGGGAGCTGGTGAATTGAACCATCGCAGCGCGGCAGGGACGTTTTTGCAAGGCAAAAAAAAACCCGGAAATCCTCACTTTCGTGGGCCTTCCGGATTTTCTAAACCGCCAAATATGGTGGGTCGTGTGGGATTCGAACCTACGACCAATTGGTTAAAAGCCAACTGCTCTACCAACTGAGCTAACGACCCGCTGTGTGGTGGCGCGTATAATACTGATTTCTAACGGGAATTCAACACCCTATGTGAAAAAAATCAAAAATAAGGTGTTGGATCGCTGATACCGGCTGCATTGAAGCCCTCCGCACGCAGACGGCAGCTGTCACATTTACCGCACGCATGCCCACTGTCGTCCGCCTGGTAGCAGGAAACCGTCAGCCCGTAATCCACTCCCAGGCGCACCCCGGCCTTGATGATCTCGGCCTTGCTGAGGTTCTGCAGAGGCGCCTGGATACGGAAGCCCTGCCCTTCGACACCGGCCTTGGTCGCCAGATTGGCCATGCGCTCGAACGCTTCGACGAACTCGGGACGGCAATCCGGGTAGCCGGAGTAATCCACGGCGTTGACGCCAATGAAGATATCCCGCGCCTCCAGGACTTCCGCCCAGCCCAGGGCCAGGGACAGGAATACGGTGTTACGTGCCGGCACATAAGTCACCGGAATACCTTCACCGGGAGTTTCCGGCACATCGATGGAACTGTCGGTCAGTGCCGAGCCGCCAATACCGTTGAGGTTCAGGCCAATCACCTTGTGCTCCACCACGCCCAGATCCCGCGCCACGCGCTCGGCAGCGTGCAACTCGGCACGATGGCGCTGGCCGTAATCGAAACTCATGGTGTAGCAGCGGTAGCCTTCGGCGCGGGCCATAGCGACCACGGTCGCCGAGTCCAGGCCACCGGAGAGCAGGATCACTGCACGTTTTTCGGTCAAGGTTTGGTTCTGTGCTTGCTCAGTCATGTCAGCGCCCCGGCTCATCATTCCAAAGGTATTTGTGCAGCTGCAATTGCAGGCGTACCGGCAGGTTGTCAGCGACGATCCAGTCCGCCAGGTCCCGTGCATTCAGGTCGTGGTGGCTCGGCGAAAACAGCACTTCGCCGGCACGTCGCTCAAGGCCGTACTGGATCAGCTTGGACACGGCCCAGTCATAGTCCTCGCGGGAACAGATGACAAACTTGACCTGATCGTTGGCGGTCAGCAGCTCGATGTTCTCGTAGCGATTGCGATGAGCTTCCTTGGAGCCCGGCGTCTTCAGATCAAGGATCCGACTGACGCGCTGATCCACGGCCGAAATATCCAGGGCGCCGCTGGTTTCCAGCGACACTTCATAACCGGCATCGCACAGCTGCTTGAGCAAGGGAATGGCATTAGGTTGGGCCAGCGGCTCGCCGCCGGTGACGCAGACGTAACGCGGACGGAAATCGGCAACCTGCTCCAGCAGGCTGTCGAGAGTACGCAGGGTGCCGCCGCTGAAGGCGTAGGCACTGTCGCAGTATTGGCAACGCAACGGACAACCGGTCAGGCGCACAAAAACCGTGGGCAGCCCGGCAGTCCGAGTTTCCCCCTGCAACGAGTAGAAAACTTCGGTGATTCTCAATGTGTCTTGCATAGTCGCCACGGGCGTAACAGCTAAACAGGCTGTCCGCCTCCGTCAGGCACTTCAAGGAACCCCGCCATCGCGCAGATCCCAGGAAGCGTGTTTCAGAAAAAAGGGCATGGATTCTAACGAAAAAACCCGCGGCAAGCGCGGGTTTCTTGTAACGGCCGCCAACGCATTTACATGCGTTGCAGATCCCGTTGTGCCAACTGAGCGGCGGAAGTGCCCGGATACTGGGCTACCACCTGCTGCAGAATGCCTTTGACCCGGTCGGTATGACCCAAGCGGCGCTCTACATCAGCCAGCTTGTACAGCGAGTCCGGCACCTTGGCGTGCTTGGGATACAGCTGGGAAACCTTGGCGAACGCCTGACCTGCGCCTTGCAGATCGCCCTTGGCCAGGTTCACTTCACCCAGCCAGTACTGGGCGTTGCCGGCGTACTGACTGTTGGGGTACTTGCGCAGGAATGCCGAGAAAGCCTGGCTGGCTTTGTCGAAATCCTTGGCTTTGATCAGGTCGAAGGCAGCATCGTAATAGAGCTTTTCCTTGGCCGGATCACCGGGTTCGCTGCTGGCAGCTGGTGCCTGGGCAGCAGCGCCGGCGGCATTGCTATCGCCACCGGTAGAAGAATTCTCAGGAGTCGCGGCAGGTGCAACACCGCTTCCTATGCGCCGATCAAGATCCTGGTATCGCTCCAGGCTTTCTTGCTTCATGCGCGCTACATCATTTTGCAGAACTTCGATCACGCCTTGTTGGCGTGCAATCTGCTCCTGCATTTGCTGCAGTTGCTGGAACAGCTCGCCCTGTGCCGAGACAGGGGTCGAAACCCCTCCCCCGGCATAGGCGCCGTTCGTGCCATAACCCGCTGGCGGATAACTGCTCCCGCTATTGTTATAGCCGGAGTTGTTATCGACCACAGGAACCGCAGACCACGCCGCAAGCGGCGTGAGACTGAGAGCCAAAATAGTTACAGCACGACGGCACGTTCGCATGACGAATTACTTACGCAGTTCGACGCGACGGTTTTGAGCCCAGGACTGCTCGTCGTGGCCAGTAGCAACTGGACGCTCTTTACCGTAGGAAACCAGCTCCAGCTGTGCAGGGGAAACGCCCTGCAGAACCAGGTAGCGCTGAACGGCTTTCGCACGACGCTCGCCCAGAGCCATGTTGTACTCACGAGTACCACGTTCGTCGGTGTTGCCTTCCAGAACAACGCGAGCGCCGTTTGCTTTCAGGTCTTTGGCGTGAACGTCCAGAGCGCGCATGGCTTCTGGCTTCAGGTCCGAGCTGTCGTATTCGAAGTAGAAGGTGGTGATTGCGCGCAGAGCAGCTTCTTCGCTCAGGGAGCCATCAACAGCACCAGTGTTAGCGCCGTAACCAGCGTTTGGATCAACAGCGCCTTCGCCGGCGTTGTCGCCACCTTTGGAGGAGCAACCTACAGCCACAGCCATGGCCAGAGCCAGCGCAGCAAACTTACCAAACTTCAACATTTCCATCGTGAAACTCCTAATGAACCCCAGTGTGTTAAGTGAAACATTGTAGCGCCGCGTCAGTTCAGGTAAGGGGACCAGGACGGTTCTCTGACTTCGCCTTGAGCGGTAGGAAGCGGGAGCCTCACACGTCCATTAATGGACACGAGCATCAAGACTCCCCGGCCCTGCTGGCGGGTGGCGTAGATTACCATGGTGCCGTTGGGCGCAACAGTAGCTGACTCATCAAGGTTGGTGTCTGTAAGGATTTTTACGCTACCGCGCTGCAAATCCTGAGCCGCCACCCGGAAGTTGGTGAAACCATCCTGGCGGTGAATCATTACCAGGGTCTTTTCGTCAGCAGAAAGTTTCGGGTTGGCGTTGTAGTTACCAATAAAGGTCACACGCTCGGCGCCACCACCGTTGATATTGCTTTTATAGACCTGCGGCTTGCCGCCACGGTCGGATGTGAAATAGATGGTGGAACCATCCTTGCCCCAGAACGGCTCGGTATTGATGCCCGGGCCACTGGTGACACGGCTGATTTGCCGGGATGCCATGTTCATCACATAGATATCCGGGTTGCCATCCTTGGACAGCACGAATGCCAGGCGGCTGCCATCAGGCGACCAGGCAGGTGCACCGTTCAAGCCTTCGAAGTTGGTGATCTGCTCACGGCGCCCGGTGTCGATGTGCTGGACGAAGATGCGCGGACGCTTCTGCTCGAACGACACGTACGCAATGCGCTTGCCATCCGGTGCAAAACGCGGCGACAGAATCGGCTCGCGGGACTGCAACAGAGTCACGGCCCGCGCACCGTCGTAGTCCGAACGCTGCAGGGTGTAACGGGTGTTGTTCACCGAAAAGCGCTCAGCCGTCACATACAGCAGGCGCGTCGAGAACGCGCCCTTGATGCCGGTGAGCTTTTCAAAGGACTGGTCGGAAATGTAGTGCGACATGTCACGCAACTGATCGACGCTGCCCGACACGCTACCGGTCAGCACTTGCTGCTCGGTGGCGACGTTGAACAGTGCGTATTGCACCTGCAGGCGACCACCCGCTGGAACAATGCTGCCGACCATCACGTACTGCGCGCCCAGGGCTTTCCAGTCACGGAAGATGACTTCGCTGGCCTGGGTCGGCAGGCTGATCATGTTCTGCTTGGGGATAGGTGCGTAGTAACCCGAGTTGCGCAGGTCGTCACCGATGATCTGCGCCATGTCGTCCGGCAGCACGCTACCGCCCTGCCAGCCAAACGGCACTACCGCGATCGGAGTGGCCCGATCACTGCCGCTGGTGACCAGAATGTTTTTTTCATCCGCTGCCGCTATCCCTGCCATACAGCAAATAACGACAAGCATTCCTCGAAGAAGGTTTCTCACAAGGCTAGATCCTCAGGTGTGAATGTCATCTTGAATGAACGATAGGGAGCGAAGTCCTTCGGACTCAAACCCTGCATTTCTGTCAAACGCCCAATGTTCTTGACTGCCGCCACCGCCGAGGCGTCGAACGGACCATCACCACTGGACTTGATCACGCTAACCGTAGTCACCGTGCCATCAGGCAACATGCCGATCCGCAGTTCCACCGTCATGCCCTTGCGCGCCGAAGGAGGACGAGCCCAGCCTTCCGCTGCACGGATACGAATCAGGTCATCGAAACTGCCCGCGACACTGTCCCCCACCTCATCCGACTTCGTGGCTTCACGCTCCGGCGTATCGGATAGCAAGTCTGCCAGGGCCTGAGCCTTTTTCTCTTCGGCAGATTTGCGCGCTGCTTCCTGGGCCTTTTTCTTCGCGGCGTCAGCAGCAGCTTTTTTCTTCGCATCCTCAGCGATCTTTTTCTTCGCCTCGTCAGCTTCAGCTTTCTTCTTCGCGTCTTCCGCGGCTTTCTTCTTCGCGTCTTCGACGATTTTCTTCTTCGCTTCTTCAGCGGCCTTTTTCTTGGCCTCTTCTTCAGCGGCTTTCTTGGCTTCTTCTTCGGCTTTCTTCTTGGCTACATCAGCCAATTGCTTCTCTTCAGCCTTCTTGGCTTCCGCAGCTTTCTTGGCTTCATCAGCCTTCTTCGCCTCGTCAGCTTTCTTGGCTTCATCGGCCTTTTTCGCTTCCGCGGCCTTTTGAGCAGCCTCTTCTTTCTTTTGTTCCGCAGCCTTGATCTCTTCCTGCTCGACCTTCTTCTGCTCCAACTGCTCGGCTTCGGTCTGACGCGCGGCGGATTTCTTCGCCTCACCCGCAATTTTTTGATTGGTCTGGGTGGTCGCCGGGCTCTTGGATTTCAGCTGATACAGGGTCGCCTGGACGATCGGCTTGGCCGGAGGCAATTCCGGGGTCATGGCGAAGCTGACAAACAGCATGCCAAACACCAGCACGTGCAGGGCGATTGCCCAAACACTAGGCCAGAAGTAGCTTTCCGAGGCGGACGGCTCTCGCTGTTGGTGCATCAGGGCGCCTCGGTAATCAAGCCAACGTTACCGACTCCGGCTTTCTGCAGGCCGCCCATGGCACCCATCACGGCGCCGTAGTCGACGGATTTATCACCGCGAATGAACACCTGGGTGTGTTTGCCGCCTTCGTTGCCGGCACGGATGATCTTGGTCACCGCGTCGGTCATCTGCGGCAAGGTCATCGCCTTGTCCTGTTGCTTTTCGGTGTCGACTTCACTGCCAAGGTTCCAGTAGTAGGTCTTGTCAGCCTTGATCGAAATGGTCAGTACCTGGGTGTTGTTGTCCTGGGGCAAGGCTTCACTGGAAACCTTGGGCAGATCAACTTTCACGCCCTGATTGAGCATCGGCGCGGTCACCATGAAGATAACCAGCAGTACCAACATCACGTCGATGTAGGGCACCACGTTCATCTCGGCAACCGGCTTGCGTTTGTGGCGAACTCGGGCCATTGGGTTTACCTGCTCACTCTTCGCTGGTGTGCACTTTACGGTGCAGGATCGCCTGGAACTCGTCGGCGAAGGTGTAGTAGCGGCTGATCAGCGTCTCGCCACGAGCGGCGAAACGGTTGTAGGCGATCACCGCCGGGATGGCCGCGAACAGGCCGATGGCCGTAGCGATCAGGGCTTCGGCGATACCCGGGGCCACAGTGGCCAGGGTCGCTTGCTGTGCCTGAGCCAGGCCGCGGAAGGAGTTCATGATCCCCCAGACAGTACCGAACAGACCGATGTACGGGCTGACGGAACCGACGGTGGCGAGGAACGGCAGGCTCTGTTCGAGCTTTTCTTCTTCGCGGGAAATCGCTACACGCATGGCGCGGGCCACACCTTCCATGACCGCTTCAGGATCGACGCCCGGTTGCTGGCGCAGACGGGAGAACTCCTTGAAACCGGCACGGAAGATCTGCTCTACGCCCGAATCCGGGTCAGGGTTGCTGCCCGCCTGACGGTACAGCTTGGACAGGTCGATACCGGACCAGAAGCGCTCTTCGAAGCTCTCCAGGGCACGTCGACCGGCGCGCAGCAGGTTGCTGCGCTGAAAGATCATGATCCATGAAGTCACCGATGCGGCAACCAGGGTCAGCATTACCAACTGCACTACAACGCTGGCATTGCTGACCAGGCTCCACATGGAGGAATGGTCGACGACGTTAGCTTCCACGCTTTATCTCCTGCTCTGAGTGTGTACCCGCGCTGCTCTCGTCGGCAAAGGCCGTACGCAGAGCGTCTGGAATGGCGCGGGGTTTGAAAGTGTCGGCGCGCACACAGGCCACCAAAAACTGCCCTTCACAGAGCAGCGCATTATCCGTGGATCGCCTGACCTGCTGAGTGAAGCGCAGGCTGACCCGGTTCAATTCGGTGACTTGGGCACTGACCAGAAGCTCGTCGTCCAGTCGCGCCGGCGCGTGATAACGCGCTTCGCTGGAATGCACGACGAATAACAGGTTCTCCCCTGCCAGCTGCGATTGGGCAAAGCCCAAGTGTCGTAGCCGCTCGGTTCGAGCCCGCTCCATAAACTTAAGGTAATTAACGTAATACACGATGCCGCCAGCATCGGTGTCCTCGTAATAAACGCGACAACGATGTGCGAACGGCTCAAGCCCGTTTTGCGCGCGCATACTCTAGTGCTTACTCCTCAGGTTGCCAATCCGGCCAGGCAACTGTTTTTTCATTCTTGAACGACTTTTCGTGAAGTTTTAACGACGCCAGTCCCTAGGACAGCACAAACCCCGAATAAATCGACAAGGCGCGGGTTACTAATCGTCCACGGCATCGAGGAATTCGTCTACCACGGGCATGTCCCCCATTCGTGACGGAATGTTTAGACCGAAGTGCAGGTACGCATGCCGGGTCACCACACGACCACGAGGGGTACGCATGATGTAGCCCTGCTGGATCAGGTACGGTTCCAGCACATCCTCGATGGTATGACGCTCTTCGCTGATGGCCGCAGCCAGGCTGTCGACCCCTACCGGGCCACCGTCGAACTTCTCGATCATGGTCAGCAGTAGACGCCGGTCCTGGTGGTCGAAGCCACGCTCATCAACGTCCAGCAGGTTCAGTGCCAGATCAGCGATCGGCTTGGTGATATGGCCCTTGGCTCGCACTTCGGCAAAATCCCGCACCCGGCGCAATAGCCGATTGGCGATCCGCGGAGTACCCCGGGCACGCCGAGCCACCTCGAAGGCGCCCTCCGGGTCCAACGGCAAGCCGAGAATGCCGGCGGAACGACTGACAATGGTCGCCAGATCCGCCGTGCTGTAGAACTCCAGGCGCTGGACGATACCGAAACGATCGCGCAACGGGTTGGTCAGCATCCCCGCACGCGTGGTCGCCCCCACCAGAGTGAACGGCGGCAGGTCCAGTTTGATCGAGCGCGCCGCAGGGCCTTCGCCGATCATGATGTCGAGCTGGAAGTCCTCCATGGCCGGGTACAGCACTTCCTCGACGATCGGCGACAGCCGATGAATCTCGTCGATAAACAGTACGTCATGGGGTTCAAGATTGGTCAGCAGCGCCGCCAGATCACCGGGGCGCTCCAGCACCGGGCCGGAAGTGCTCTTGATCGATACCCCCATTTCCTCGGCGATGATGTTGGCCAGGGTGGTCTTGCCCAGTCCCGGAGGGCCGAAGATCAAGGTGTGATCCAAAGACTCGTTGCGCCCGCGGGCCGCCTGGATGAACAGCTCCATCTGCTCGCGCACGCTAGGCTGGCCAATATAGTCGGCCAGACTGACTGGACGAATCGCCCGGTCCTGGATTTCCTCGCGCTCACGGGGGCCCGTGGCGGCGATCAGACGGTCAGCTTCAATCACTTAAATCATTCCCTTCAGGGCTCGGCGGATCATGTCTTCACTGCTCAAGCCTTTGTCTTTGATCGCGGAAACCGCCTTGCTGGCTTCCTGCGGCTTGTAGCCCAGGGAGATCAGCGCACTGACCGCATCCGACTCGGCGCTGGCCACCGGCATCGGCGCATCCGGCTGGTTCGGCACCAGGGCAAACATGCTCGGTACGGTTTCCCAGGCTTTGAAGCGGTCCTTGAGCTCCACCAGCAAGCGCTCGGCGGTTTTCTTGCCGACCCCGGGCACCTTGGTCAAGGCCGAGGTGTCCTGGGCCTGCACGCAACGCACCAGCTCATCCACCTCAAGGCTGGACATCAAGGCCAGGGCCAGTTTCGGGCCCACACCGTTGAGACGGATCAACTCCCGGAAAAAGTCTCGCTCGCGCTTGCTGGCGAAGCCGTAGAGTAACTGCGCATCCTCGCGGACGACCAAATGGGTGTGCAAGGTCAGGGGTTCGCCGACCGACGGCAGGCGATACAAGGTGGTCATCGGCACTTCGACTTCATACCCCAGCCCATTTACATCAAGAATCAGGTGCGGCGGCTGTTTCTCAGCCAGAGTGCCGCGCAAGCGTCCAATCACGTTTCAGATCCTTAGGCGATGGCCAGCCCGCAGCTGGCGACTCACAGAGCAAGCGTGCGGGCCGGGGACTCGGCCGCGCAACGCTCCACTCCTAAAATGACTGCGCTGATGCTATCAGAGACGCAAGCGACCGCCACGACTGCGTGCCGTTCCCAGCCCATGAGGCAGCAGACTGGAACGAGTGTGGGCGTGACAGATGGCGATGGCCAGGGCGTCCGAGGCATCGATCTGCGGCTTGGTGGTCAATTTGAGCAGGTGCATGACCATCATTTGCACCTGTTCCTTATTGGCGCCACCGGTACCGGCCACGGCCTGCTTGACCTGGGTGGCGGTGTACTCGGCAATCTCCAGTCCTTCTTCGGCGCCGGCGACAATCGCCGCGCCACGTGCCTGACCGAGCTTCAGCGCCGAGTCGGCATTGCGCGCCATGAACACCTTCTCGATCCCCATGGTCACCGGACCGTAGGTCTGGATGACCTCACGAACACCGCGATAGACGATCTGCAGCCGTTCTGGCAATTCGCCGGCTCCGGTACGGATGCAACCGGAGGCCACGTATACACAGCCGCGCCCCGTGTCTCGAACCACGCCATAGCCGGTAATGCGCGAACCGGGGTCGATGCCAAGAATAAGAGTCATAACGCCTGCTGCTTGAGTAAAGAGGCTTGCCGGCCACGACCGGAACAGCGAAAAGGCAGAAGCCGGAGGCACCCCGCCGCGTAACACTCACGGCTTCGCACATCCGGCCTCAAGGTTAGTGCAGTTGAATCAGCCGAGCTGCTCGGCGACCGACTCAGGAATATCGGCGTTGGAATAGACGTTCTGCACGTCATCCAGGTCTTCCAGCATATCGATCAGCTTGAGAACCTTTTCCGCGCCTTCCAGATCCAGTTCGGCACTGGTGGTGGGCAGCATGACGATTTCTGCGTCCGCAGCAGTGAAACCTGCCGCTTCCAGGGCATTGCGCACGCCATAGAAACCGGCGAACGAGGTGAACACGTCGATGGAACCGTCTTCATTGGTGACCACGTCGTCGGCATCGGCTTCCATCGCCGCTTCCATCAGCGCGTCTTCATCGACACCTTCGGCGAAGGTGATCTGCCCCTTGCGCTCGAACAGATAGGCCACCGAACCGTCGGTGCCCAGATTGCCGCCGCACTTGCTGAAGGCATGACGAACAGCAGCCGCTGTACGGTTGCGGTTGTCGGTCATGCATTCGACCATCACCGCCACGCCGTTGGGGCCGTAACCTTCATAAGTCAGCTCGACCACGTCGTCGCTGCCGGCAGCGCCGGTGCCACGGGCGATGGCACGATCGATGATGTCGCGACTCATGTTGGCGCCCAGGGCCTTGTCCAGGGCCAGGCGCAGGCGTGGATTGGAGTTCGGGTCGCCACCGCCCTGGCGGGCGGCAACAGTCAGCTCACGAATCCACTTGGTGAAGATCTTGCCTCTCTTGGCATCCTGACGCTCTTTGCGGTGCTTGATGTTCGCCCACTTGGAATGACCTGCCATAACTTGCTCCAAATTCTCTTTGAAACATTGCCCGCGCCACTTGGCGGGTACGGACAACAAAAACTCGACCCATAGAAAAAGCGCACCCGAAGGTGCGCCTTATCGGGCCGGCTTATTCAGCCTTAGGCTGTTCACGCAGACGGATGTGCAGCTCGCGCAGAGCCTTGGCATCCACCAGACCCGGTGCCTGAGTCATGACACAGGCCGCGCTCTGGGTTTTCGGGAAGGCGATCACTTCACGGATCGACTGGGCGCCGGTCATCAGCATGACCAGACGGTCCAGACCGAAGGCCAGGCCACCGTGCGGCGGCGCGCCGTATTTGAGGGCGTCCAGCAGGAAGCCGAACTTCTCTTCCTGTTCGGCTTCGCTGATACCCAGCAGGCGGAACACCGCTTGCTGCATTTCCTTGCGGTGGATACGGATCGAACCGCCACCCAGCTCGGTGCCGTTCAGAACCATGTCGTAAGCGCGCGACAGAGCGGTAGCCGGGTTGGCTTCCAGCTCCTCAGGCGAGCATTTCGGTGCGGTGAACGGGTGGTGCAAGGCGGTGAAGCTACCGTCGTCGTTCTCTTCGAACATCGGGAAGTCGACTACCCACATCGGAGCCCATTCGCAGGTCAGCAGGTTCAGGTCGTGACCGAGCTTGATGCGCAGGGCGCCCAGGGCTTCGCTGACGATCTTGGCCTTGTCGGCACCAAAGAACACGATATCGCCGTCGACCGCACCCACGCGATCCAGGATCACGTTCAGGTTGGCTTCCGGAATGTTTTTCACGATCGGCGATTGCAGGCCTTCAACACCCTTGGCGCGCTCGTTGACCTTGATGTACGCCAGGCCCTTGGCACCGTAGATGCCAACAAACTTGGTGTAATCATCGATCTGCTTGCGCGGCATGCTCGCCCCGCCAGGAACGCGCAGGGCGGCGATACGGCATTTCGGATCGTTGGCCGGGCCGCTGAAGACCTTGAATTCCACTTCCTTGAGCTGATCGGCAACGTCCACCAGTTCCAGCGGGTTGCGCAGGTCTGGCTTGTCGGAACCGTAGCGGCGCATGGCTTCTTCAAAGGTCATGTGCGGGAATTCGCCGAACTCCAGACCCAGCACTTCCTTGAACAGGTTGCGGATCATGCCTTCGGTCAGGCCCATGATGTCTTTTTCGTCGAGGAAACTGGTCTCGATGTCGATCTGAGTGAACTCAGGCTGACGGTCGGCACGCAGGTCTTCGTCGCGGAAGCACTTGGCGATCTGGTAGTAGCGGTCGAAGCCGGCCACCATCAGCAATTGCTTGAACAGCTGTGGCGATTGCGGCAGGGCGAAGAAGCTACCGGCGTGGGTACGGCTCGGCACCAGATAGTCGCGAGCACCTTCAGGGGTGGCGCGAGTGAGGATCGGGGTTTCGACGTCGAGGAAACCGTTCTCGTCCAGGTAGCGACGGATGCTGGTGGTCATGCGCGAACGCAGACGCAGCTTCTCGGCCATTTCCGGACGGCGCAGGTCGATAAAGCGATAGCGCAGACGGGTTTCTTCACCCACGTCGGAGTATTCGTTGAGCGGGAACGGCGGGGTTTCCGCTTCGTTCAGCACTTCCAGCTCGTAGCCCAGGACTTCGATCATGCCCGAAGCCATGTTGGCGTTGCCGGCACCGGCCGGGCGCAGACGCACCTTGCCGGTGATCTTGACTACGTATTCACTGCGCACGCGGTCGGCGGCGGCGAAGGTTTCAGCGCGGTCCGGGTCGAACACCACCTGGGCCAGACCTTCACGATCACGGATATCGAGGAAAATCACCCCGCCGTGGTCACGGCGACGGTGGACCCATCCGCAAAGGGTTACTTCCTGACCTTCCAGGCTTTCGTTCAGTTGGCCGCAATAATGGCTGCGCATCATGGTAGTGGTTTCACTTCTCGTAATTCGAAATTCGATGGAGGCCTTGCGCACCATGAGGTGCCGGATAGTGCAAGAACTCGCGCGTGTCGTTCAACTTAGTCAGCTTTGTCGCCACCGGCCAGGTTCTTCTTGGAGCCGGTCTTGAAGTCGGTTTCATACCAGCCGGTACCGCTGAGGCGGAAACCAGGCATGGACAGCATCTTTTTCAGCTCAGGCGCCTGGCAGGCAGGGCAGTCGACCAGCGGCGCGGCGCTGATCTTTTGAATGGCTTCCAACTGATGACCACAGGAAGCGCATTGGTAGTCGTACATGGGCATGGGGGGCGTCTCGGCGATCCAGATTACTGCTTGAACTACAGCCAGAGCCCACGCCAAAGCTCGGGCTACTTAGCAAAGAGCGGGATTATATCCATTAAATCGGCCCTGTGCAGCCGTATGACCATATAGATAGCGGACGCTGTGAAAAGGCGCGAATGACGCCCAGGGCGCCATTCGCGATTACAGGCTTAACGATTTTCCAGCAAAGAACGCAGCATCCATGCGGTTTTTTCATGCACCTGCATACGTTGGGTCAACAGATCCGCCGTCGGTTCATCGCTGACCTTGTCCAGCAACGGAAAGATGCCGCGGGCGGTGCGGGTTACCGCTTCCTGACCGGCCACCAGCTGCTTGATCATTTCTTCAGCCGCCGGCACGCCCTCCTCCTCCTTGATCGAGGACAGTCGGGCATAAATGGAATAAGCGCCCGGAGCCGGGAAGCCCAAGGCACGGATACGTTCGGCAATCAGGTCGACGGCCAGGGCCAGTTCGTTGTATTGCTCTTCGAACATCAGGTGCAGAGTACGAAACTGTGGACCGGTGACGTTCCAATGGAAGTTATGGGTTTTCAGGTACAACACGTAGGTATCCGAAAGCAGACGGGAAAGGCCGTCGACGATGGATTTACGATCTTCTTCGCTGATACCGATATCAATTGCCATGTTTCTCTCCATTAACGGGATGGATTCACCCAATCAGCTGCCGGACCACTCTAGCAAGAGTAATGCTCCCTCGCCGACCAGGATCGTCGATCAGCCTGCGGTGGATTGTCTCGCGGCCCAGCCAAGGCGTTTAAGCCTTGAGTTCGAGCCGATTTTGACAGCAGGGAAAAACCGACGTTCCTTGGAAAACCCTCTGCCATCTGTCTAGAACAGGCCTTTGCCCAATACTGCGAACCCACCGCCTGAGCCACGGCATTTGCGCCCCCCCGCCAACGGGCCGCTGCTGATTTGAGAAGGCCTGGGCTTTGCTGTTAAATAGAGCCCGTGTCGCTGTTGCCTATTTCTTCGGCCAGCGCGCATAGGCTGACACCGCGTACGTAACCACCGCCTCACCTATTTGTTCAGAAGCGAACCGTGCGTGATCAGCTCTTCCTTGTGCTTCCTTCTTAACGTGAGTTAATCAAAATGTTGAAAATCGTCCACCTGCTGACAGGCATTGCAGCTTTGCTGCTGTCCTTGATTCCGAGCCTTAGATCCGACGCAATTCCCTACCTGCAACAACCCGATGCTATTTACCTGGCCCTTTTCGGCCTGCTCAACCTGATCCTCGCTCCAGTTATCCCTTACTGGAACAAAGGCTCGCGCCATCATCTGCAGAACCTGGTCAGTGCCCTGCTGGTGCTGGTTGTGGTCCTGCAAACCCTCACCCTGCTGGCACCCATGCCTGTCATTGGCGGCCAACCGGCAGTCCTGGCCAGTTTGTTGATCGCTGTGCTCGCCGTGGCCCTGCATCTGGCCATCAGCTTTTACAAGTCCTCACCGGCGGCCTCCACTGCGCCTACTTACGACATGAGCAATCGCGATACCGGTACCGTGAAGTGGTTCAACACCTCCAAGGGTTTCGGCTTTATCTCCCGGGACTCCGGCGACGATATCTTCGTGCACTTTCGCGCCATTCGCGGAGAAGGCCACCGTGTCCTGGTAGAAGGCCAGCGCGTAGAGTTTTCGGTGATGAACCGCGACAAGGGCCTGCAAGCCGAAGATGTCATCGCCGCATTGCCACGCCGCTGATCCGCGCCCACAAAAAAACCGCGCCAAGGCGCGGTTTTTTTATGCATCAAAGACACCTGCTCTCCCTCAATAATGTGGCGGCGGCGCCTCCTCCTCGAAAGATTCGAACTGCCCGACCATTTCTTCCTGACGCTTGAGCAAGGCACTCATCTGCAACTGCAGGCGTTCCACAACCTTCTGTTGCGATACCAGTACATCGTTCAAGGCTTGAATGGTGTCATCCTGGAACGCCAGACGGCTCTCCAGATCGGTTACACGCTCTTCCAGGCTCATAGTTCAGTCCTCCAGAAACTGGAAATCATCGGCCAACACCACCCGCAACCGATCACGGATCGCCTCAACCTGCTGCGCACTATAAGGCTTGGCCGGATGCTTGCCCCAAACCGGCGCGGGCCAGGCGGCATCATCACGCTTACGCACGATCACATGCATATGCAACTGGCTGACCACATTACCCAGGGTCGCCACATTCATCTTGTCGGCGTCGAAGGAGTCCTTGAGCACTTCAGCCAGAGCCGTGGTTTCCCGCCACAGTTGCTGCTGCTCGGTGACATCCAGCTGAAACAACTCACTGATATCTTCCCGACGTGGCACCAGGATGAACCAGGGATAGTTTGCATCATTGGACAGCAACAACCGGCAGAGGGGGAAATCCCCAATGGGCAATGTGTCTTGTTGCAGCCGTGAATCTAAAGTGAACACCGCGCTTACTCCCGCTCAACTCATTCCAGCCTGGTTTTCAGCATCAACGGCACTGGCCAGGCGACAGACGCGCAGCATACCTGCGAATGCATCGGGCTTCATGATCAATGAGCCTGAGCCCGGATAGCGCCCCCGCACCACTTGGCAAGGAGCCACCTCAATGCAAGAGCCACGCCCCACAGCAGGACACTTTCCGGCGCTTCGCACCATTTGCGTACAAGGCACAGGAAACACCCGAAAAGTGACTGGCCAAGCCATTGATGTTCCTCACCCTACTTGCCCATGACTGTATGAACCGTGCACAGCGTTGCAAAAGTTTTGCACCAGAATCGTACAGACGGTCTACGCTGGAATCCTCAAGCATCCGCCGTCTACTCACTTTGCAGTGTGCGGCGGTAACGTTTTGGCACGCTGTGCAACTTATTGCACAGCCCTGCACCAGGAAGAGCATGGCGTCAAGCCAAACAAAAAGACGCTTGGAAGAGCGATTTTATGCGGTTTTTACAGGTCAGCATGCCGCCCAGCAGAAAAAATACGGGGCAAAATCGGTTTGTGCACGCTTGTTGCATTCAACCCGACATTGTCTGCGGCGGACCACCCGAAGTGGCCCGTCACAGACTCATAATAATAGTGGCAGGGTTGCCCCGCGGTGCTTTGTAGAGTGTGTACATGGGGGGCTCAATTCCTCGTGATATTGCTTCGAAGAACACTGCATAAGTTGTTGGTCCGGATACAGACTGGCTGCAGAATTGCGACACCAATCGAGCAATTTGCGACAGGGTCGTAAAGAAGCTGAAAGGATAGATAGGCAAGTATCGCCAACATTGTCAGCGTGATATAAGTTTGCGCCGACACAAAAAGAAAGAGCCGCCCAGATAATAAAACAGGTGGGACGGCAGTACTCTTCTAAAACCAAAGGAGCAAATCACGATGCGCGTGATGAAGTGGAGCATGATCGCCCTGGCTGTATCAGCAGGCACCTCGCAGTTCGCAATCGCGTCCTCCCAGGACGACGCAAAGGGCTTTATCGAAGACAGCACCCTGACCGCGAAAACCCGTCTTGAGTACATGAACCGTGACTTCAAGAACGGTGCAGGTAACCGTGAGCGTAGCGATGGCACTTTCAAAAGCGGCTATCGCCAAGACACCGGCCTGAGTGAACTGCTGCAGTACAATTCCGGCTTCACTCAAGGCACCGTAGGTGTAGGCGTTGACGCTTTCGCCATGGGTGTGATCAAGCTGGATGGTGGTGCTGGTCGTTCCGGTAACGGCATGGCAGCCAACAATCGCCTGGGCGAGCCTGAAAAAGACTCGTCCGCTGTAGGTGGCGCAGTCAAGTTCCGCATCTCCGATACCGTACTCAAGTACGGTAATCAAATGGTTGCCAGCCCAGTATTCTCCACCGACGACAGCCGTCTCCTGCCAGAAGTCGCCACCGGTACCTTGATCACCAGTAACGAGATCAAAGGCCTGGAGCTGAATGCGGGTCACTTCACCGCCCTGCGTTCGCAGACCGGTCAGTACAACGACAGCATCAACGGTCGTAGCAGCAAAACCGGCCTGAAAAACCCAGGCCTGACTGCCGCTGACTTCGCTGGCGCTACCTACCAGTTCACCGATAACTTCGTCGGTGGCGTGGCAACGTCCAAGGTCGATGACTACTTCAAGAAGCAGTACATCAACCTGAACTACACCTTCCCGATCGCCGATAGCCAGTCGCTGAACCTCGACTTCAACGGCTATCGCACCACGGACGATGGCAAGAAACTGTACGGCAAGCTGGACAACAAACTGTGGAGCCTGGCAGCAGCCTACAGCATCGGCCCGAACAAATTCACCATCGCCCACCAACGCTCTACTGGTGATACCAACTACCAGTACGGTGTTGACGGCAACGGCACTATCTTTGTGGCCAACTCCATCCAGATCTCCGACTTCATCGGCGAAGACGAGCGCTCCTGGCAGGCTCGCTACGACCTGAACATGGCGACTCTGGGTGTTCCTGGCCTGAGCTTCATGGCCCGTTACGTGAAGGGTGACAACATCACCACTTCGTCGAACACCGAAGGCAAGGAAAACGAGTTCAACTTCGAAACCAAGTACGTGATGCAAGAAGGTCCAGCCAAAGACCTGTCGTTCCGCCTGCGTAGTGCTGTGTACCGTGCAAACGGTGCTTACAACACTGATTACACCGCAGATAACAACGACGTTCGTATCATCGTAGAGTACCCGCTGAGCATCTTGTAATAACGCTGCCCAGCAGATTGCGCTAACACGCAATATCTATAGAAGCCGCCGCCCCTAATCAGGGCGGCGGCTTTTTTTTGATCATTAAAAGTATCAGGCGGAAGACAAAATAAAATAGCAAGCTAACTAACATAGTGATCAACGACAGTTGCTATATAACAGTCTGCAAAATCTGCCCCCACTACTAGCTCTTGGTGGAACCTCAAAAACAAACAAGGGGCCGATAGCCCCTTGTCTTGAACAGCATTAGTTGACTGTACGGCCAACTTTTGAAACTGACTTACTACACTGCGGCTTCCTGAACCACACGAATCACTCGCTGCGGGAAGGGAATATCGATTCCCGCTGCCTTCAAGCGATCACGGGACAGTTCATTGAACTGGAACATTACGTCCCAGTAGTCCTCAGTCTTGACCCAAACCCGCAGCGACAGAGTAATCGCGCTGTCTCCAAGAGTGGACACCACAGCTACCGGTGCAGGATCGGCCAGCACACGTTCGTCTTTCGCCAACTCCAGCAGCACCTCGCGGGCTTTCTGCAGATCCGCGTCGTAGTCCACACCCACGTCGAACACCACCTTGCGGGTCGGCTGACGGTTGTAGTTGGTAATAATGCCGTTGGACAGGTTGCCGTTAGGCACGATCACCGTCTTGTTGTCACCGGTACGCAACACGGTGTGGAAGATCTGAATGCTGTCCACGCTACCGCTGATGCCCTGGGCCTCAATGAAGTCGCCAATACGAAATGGGCGGAACAGCAGGATCAGCACCCCGCCGGCGAAGTTCGCCAGGCTGCCTTGCAAGGCCAGGCCGATGGCCAGACCGGCAGCACCGATCGCGGCGACGAAAGAGGTGGTTTCGACACCAATCATCGAGGCCACGCTGACGACCAGCAGCACTTTGAGAATGATGTTGGCCAAGCTGCTGATAAAACCCTGCAACGCCAGGTCGGCATTGCGCAGCGCCAGCAACTTGCCCACTTTATGAGTCAGTTTGTTGATCAGCCACCAGCCGATGGCCAGGGTGATTACCGCCAGCAGCACCCGGCTGCCGTATTCCATGATCATGGGAATCCAGGCTTGGGAAGCCCGGACCAGGTTGTCTACTTCAGCGTTCAAATCCATCTATCTCTCCAGATTCCCGGGGTTGCGGCGTGCATGACTGACCGGCAGAACGACCGGCTCACCTGGAGCTCAATCGTTTCTGCCATTGCTCCGGCCTCGGACGCCAAAAAGCTCTAGAGGTTCCCGGAGAAGTGGGTCAGTCGCGGAAGTTGTTGAACTGCAGCGGCATGCCGAATTCCTTGGCACGCAGAGCAGCGATGGCCTCTTGCAGGTCGTCGCGCTTCTTGCCGGTAACCCGTACCTGCTCGCCTTGAATCGCCGCCTGCACTTTCAGCTTGGCATCCTTGATATGGGCGACGATCTTCTTCGCCAGCTCTTTATCGATGCCTTCCTTTAATACGGCTTCCTGCTTCATCACCTTGCCCGAGGCAAAAGCGTCCTTGACCTCCAGGCACTGGACGTCGATCTTGCGCTTGACCAGGGCCAGCTTGAGGATCTCGATCATGGCCTCGAGCTGGAATTCAGCTTCGGCGGTCAGGTTGACGGTCAGTTCCTTGTCCTTGAACTCGAAGCTGCCCTTGCCCTTGAGGTCATAGCGGCGATCCAGTTCCTTGACGGCGTTTTCCACCGCGTTGGTGACTTCGTGCTTGTCCAGTTCGGATACCACGTCAAACGACGGCATGTACTCTCTCCAAATAAAAAGGGGCGCTGTTCAAAACATCGAACACGCCCGGCTTGCGGTTAAAATCCGCGCTCATTATAACGGGTCTTTCCACTCCTTCACCGCGCGCCCTTTGCGGGGCTGCGAAACAGAGCGAAAACTTGATGTCCACGACCTGGCATGTTCTCGGCGCCGGCAGCCTCGGCACCTTATGGGCCACCCGCCTGGCCCGCGCCGGCTTGCCCGTGCGCCTGATCCTGCGCGATCAGTCACGCCTGCAGGCCTATCAGGCGGCAGGCGGCCTGACCCTGGTGGAGCAGGGCCAAAGCAGCTTGCAGGCCATACCCGGGGAAACCTGCGATAGCACCGCCCCCATCCATCGCCTGCTGCTGGCGTGCAAGGCCTACGACGCCGAAGCCGCGGTAGCAAGCATCGCCCCCCGCCTGGCCCAGGGAGCCGAATTGATCCTGCTGCAAAATGGCCTGGGCAGCCAGGACGCAGTGGCCGCCAGAGTGCCCCAAGCGCGCTGCATCGCCGCCTCCAGCACCGAAGGCGCATTTCGCGACGGTGACTGGCGAGTAGTCTTCGCCGGCCATGGCTACACCTGGCTGGGCGACTCAGGCCACCCTACCCCGCCGATCTGGCTGGATGAGTTGAGCAGCAGTGGCATCCCCCACGAATGGAGCACCCAGATACTGACCCGACTCTGGCGCAAGCTGGCGCTCAATTGTGCGATCAATCCTTTGACGGTGCTGCACGACTGTCGCAACGGCGGCCTGCAGCAACACCAATGCGAAGTGGCAACCTTGTGCGCCGAGCTGAGCGAGTTGCTGCAATGCTGCGGCCAACCTACTGCGGCGCAGAACCTGCAGCAGGAGGTGGAGCGGGTCATCCAGGCCACCGCTGCCAACTACTCCTCGATGCATCAGGATGTGGCCAGTCAACGGCGGACCGAAATCAGCTATTTACTGGGCTACGCCTGCCAGGCCGCCGCCCGTCACCGCTTGCAACTGCCTCATCTGCAACAGTTGCAGCAACGCCTGGTGAGTCACCTGCGTTTACTCGGATTGCCCAGCGACTGAGCAGCGGCTACGCTGCCCACTTGCTCATTTCCAGCGATACAGCCGATGCCATTGCGCCAGCGTCTTGAAAACCTGCCCGTGGGCCAAAAGCTCCTGGCTGCCCTGCTTGTCCTGCTGACCACCGTGCTGCTGGTCGCCAACCTGACCTTTATCAGCGCCGCTTACTGGATATCCCAGGAAAGCATGGCGCCCCAGGCGCTACAGACCATCGGTCGGCTGGTGTCCAACCCGGCCCTGGCGGCACAGGCCCTGAACTCTCCCGAGGATGCGCAAAAGCTGCTCAGCGAGCTGGACAGCTATACCCCCCTGCGGGCGGCCGCTCTCTATGACGGCAAGGGCATGCGCCTGGCCCAACTGCAACACGGTGAACACCTCAAGCTGCCCGAACGTTACCGACACATCGAAGCCTGGCAACTGACCGAGTTTCGCAGCAACCAAGTGATTGCCCTGCCCCGCCCGGGCCAGGCGCCTGGCCATCTGCTGCTGGTGGCCACCAGCGAACTGCCGATGGCGTTCTACACGGGCACCCTCACCGCAAGCCTGGGGATCCTGATTTTCAGCGTGTTGCTGTGGCTGATCATCGCCCGGCAGATCAAGCGCCTGATCACCCAGCCCATTCACCAGCTCGAGGTGCTTTCGCGCCAGGTGACTCGCGAAGAGAACTACTCCCTGCGCGCCTCCCGAGGCAACCACGATGAAATCGGCAGCCTGGCGGAAGCCTTCAACACCATGCTGTCGCGCATCGAAGCCCGGGAACAACAGCTCAAGCGTGCCCGGGACGACTCCCAGGCCGCCTACGATCAGGCCCAGGGGCTGGCGGAGGAAACCCGCCATACCAACCGCAAGCTGGAACTGGAAGTCCAGGTGCGCAGCAAGATCGAGAAGAAACTCACCGGCTTCCAGAACTACCTCAACAGCATCATCGACTCCATGCCCTCGGCGCTGATCGCCCTGGATGAGCAGTTGTACGTCACCCAATGGAACCAGGAGGCCAGCGCCCTGTCCGGCACCCGCCTGGACGAAGCCCTGAACCAGCCGATCTTCCTCGCCTTCGAACCCCTCAAGCCGTTCCTGCCGCAACTCAAGGAAACCGTCGAGCAGCACACCGTCACCAAGGTCGAGCGGGTGACCTGGTTCAAGGATGAGGAAGCCAAGCACTACGCCCTGACCTTCTACCCACTGATGGGCGGCGCCGGTCGCGGCGTGGTGATTCGGATCGACGACATCACCCAGCGCCTGTCCCTGGAAGAAATGATGGTGCAATCAGAGAAGATGCTGTCGGTGGGTGGTCTTGCGGCCGGCATGGCCCACGAGATCAACAACCCTTTGGGAGCGATCCTGCACAACGTGCAGAACATTCGTCGCCGGCTGTCTCCCGATCTGCCCAAGAACCTCGAACACGCGCAGCAGATCGGCGTCGAACTGCAAACCGTCAACCACTATCTGGAAAGCCGCGAAGTGCCGCAGTTGCTCGATGGTATTCAACAAGCCGGGGCCCGCGCCGCCAAGATCGTCACCCACATGCTCAGTTTCAGCCGGCGCAGCAATCGCCAGATGGCTCCCTGCGATCTGCCGGCACTGATTGATCAAGCGGTGGAAATCGCCAGCAATGACTTTGACCTGGCCATAGGCTTCGACTTCAAGGGGCAGGCGATTATCCGTCAGTTCGACCCGAACCTGGGGCCCGTGCCCGGCACCGCCAACGAGCTGGAGCAAGTGTTGCTCAACCTGCTGAAGAACGCCGCCCAGGCCATTCACCAGCGTGAGGACGACAGCGAACCCGGTCGTATCATCCTGCGCACCAAGCTGAATCCGCCCTGGGCGGAAATCCAGGTGGAAGACAACGGCGTCGGCATGAGCGAAAGCGTGCGCAAACGCACCTTCGAGCCCTTCTTCACCACCAAGGAGATCGGCCAGGGCACCGGACTCGGACTGTCGGTGTCGTACTTCATCATCACCAACAACCACAAGGGGCAAATGGAAGTGCAATCGACCCGGGGCCAAGGCACCTGCTTTACCTTGCGCCTGCCCCTGGCCAGCAGCCAGCCCCAGATTCAAGAACCCCTACCACTGGAGAACTAAGCATGGGTTTTCGCTTGTCGAAGATTTACACCCGCACCGGCGACAAAGGCGAAACCGGACTCGGAGACGGCCGCCGGGTTGCCAAGGATCATCCTCGAGTGGAAGCCATCGGTGAGGTCGACACCTTGAACAGCCAGTTGGGACTGCTCCTGGCCGGCCTGGAAGAGCAGGTTGATACCTGCCAGGGCTTCAAGGAAATCATCGAGGTATTGGCCCCCTGTCAGCACCGGCTGTTCGATCTGGGGGGCGAACTGGCAATGCCGGTGTATCAAGCCCTCAATGAGGCCGAGGTGGAACGTCTTGAGACGGCCATCGATGTCTGGAATGAAGAGCTGGGCCCCCTGGAGAACTTCATCCTGCCCGGTGGTTCGTCACTGATCGCCCAGGCCCACGTTTGCCGCAGCCTGGCTCGCAGCGCCGAGCGTCGCTGCCAACACCTGAATGCCGTGGAACCCTTGCAGGGAGTGGGACTGGCCTACATCAATCGCCTGTCGGACTTGCTGTTTGTCGCGGCGCGCCTGATTGCCAAGCGCCAGGGCATCGCCGAAATCCTCTGGCAGGCCGCCGCCAAACCCTCCGCGTAGGAGCGGGCTTGCCGGCGATCAGGACCACGGGCCTTGGGCAACGGCCGACGATGCGCTGGCAAGCCCGCTCCATAGACAGCCGCTAGCCAGCACTGCAACAGAGGATGCCTTCAGTCCTGGGGCCAGAAGGCACGGATACCGGCAACACCTTGAGCACCGGCTTCCCAGGCTTGCTGGCACTCGGCAGGCCCCACGCCTCCCAGCAGATAGGCAGGCCTGTTGAAACCACTGAGCAACTGCTGCGCCTGCTCCCAGCCCAGGGGTTGGGCATCGGGGTGAGTCTGGGTCGGCTGCACCGGGGACAAGGTCACGAAATCCACATCCATCTGCTGCGCCAGGGACAGCTCCTCGGCGTTATGGCAGGAGGCGGCCAACCAGCGATCCTTGCCAAAAGGCCGTCCGGCACTGGCGTACTTGCGCAATTGCGCCGCAGTAATGTGCCAGCCGGCAGATGGGAAATCCCCCAGCCACTCGAAAGGCCCCTTGAGCATCAACTGCGCCTTGCCCGCACACAGGCCCACTGCGTCCACCGCCAGATCGCGGTACTGCGGATCGTAGCCACCAGGGGCGCGCAACTGAATCAGCTTGCTGCCCTGGGCAATGGCCTTCTGCATGCCTCGCAGCAAGGTCGGAGTTTCCAGACCTTCTGGGGTAATCAGGTAGTGAGCGGGTAAACGCGCTGCAGCGACAATCGGCTGATTGGCCGCGGGGAATTCATAATCGGCCAGCTCACGAGGGCTGACCCAGGCCAGGGGCTGGCCTTCGGCGCCGTGAGGCTCGCCGCTGAATGCCGAAACCTCCCAGACATCCAGCAACACCTGTTTATCCGGGTAATCGTGCTGCACCTTGATCAGCGGGCGCGCCGTCTGTACGACGATACCCAACTCTTCCTGCAGCTCGCGGGCCAGCGCGGTTTGTACCGCTTCGCCAGCCTCGACCTTGCCTCCGGGAAACTCCCACAGGCCACCTTGATGCTGAGTATCGGCACGCCGGGCAATCAGGATCTTGCCGCTGGCATCCCGGATGACGGCCGCAGCCACATGTACTCGTTTCACCGCACTGTTTCCTCTGATCAGGCATTGGGCCTGGCCCTCACGGACCAGGCGTTGAGATGCGCGCTTCGCCGGCAAGCCGGCTCCCACAGTGGCTGGAGCAGCGTTGCCGGAGAGGTGCTTAAGTGCGGTATTCCGCGTTGATCTTCACGTACTCGTGAGACAGATCAGTGGTCCAGATGGTTTCGCTGCACGCACCACGCCCCAATTCGATGCGAATGGTGATTTCTTCCTGCTGCATCACGGCCGCGCCCTGGGCCTCGGTGTAGCTGGCAGCACGCGCACCACGGCTGGCAATGCAGACTTCACCGAGGAACACATCGATCTTGCTGACATCCAGATCCGCTACGCCAGCACGGCCGACGGCGGCGAGAATGCGGCCCCAGTTCGGATCGGAGGCGAACAGGGCGGTCTTGATCAGCGGCGAGTGAGCCACGGTGTAGCCCACGTCCAGGCATTCCTGGTGAGTGCCACCGCCGTTGACTTCAACGGTGACGAACTTGGTTGCACCTTCGCCATCACGGACGATGGCCTGGGCCACGTCCATGCACACCTCGAACACCGCCTGCTTCAGGGCAGCGAACAGCGGGCCCTCGGCCTTAGTGATTTCCGGCAGCTTGGCCTGACCGGTAGCGATCAGCATGCAGCAATCGTTGGTGGAGGTATCGCCGTCGATGGTGATGCGGTTGAACGACTTGTTGGCACCGTCCAGCAACAGGTTCTGCAGCACTTCCCGGGAGACTTTGGCATCGGTGGCAATGTAGCCGAGCATGGTGGCCATGTTCGGACGGATCATCCCCGCCCCCTTGCTGATACCGGTCACGGTGATGGTCACGCCATCGTGCTGGAACTGGCGGCTGGCGCCCTTGGGCAAGGTGTCAGTGGTCATGATCCCGGTGGCCGCAGCCGCCCAGTTGTCCACGGACAGGTCATCCAGTGCGGCTTGCAGAGCCCCCTCGATTTTCTCTACCGGCAGCGGTTCGCCAATCACCCCAGTGGAGTACGGCAGCACAGCGCTGGCATCGACGCCGGTCAGCTCCGCCAGCTTGGCGCAAGTGCGGGTGGCAGCAGCCAGGCCCAGCTCGCCGGTACCGGCGTTGGCATTACCGGTGTTGGTCAGCAGATAACGCACCGCCCCCTGCACACGCTGCTTGGCCAGGATCACCGGCGCGGCGCAGAACGCGTTGAGCGTGAACACACCGGCTACGGTGGAGCCTTCGGCACAGCGCATGACCACCACATCCTTGCGCCCGGGGCGCTTGATGCCGGCCGAAGCGATACCGAGCTCAAAACCGGCAACCGGGTGCAACGTAGGCAAAGGACCAAGACCAACAGCCATGAATGCGCTCCTCTTATCAGGTGTCTGCACCGTCGTCTCAAAAGACGGTGTTGCAAATGGAAAAACGCCGCGACGGCGGATGCCGTCACGGCGCGGGTGTTTCAGTGTCTGGCGAGGATCTTAGTTGATCTGGCCGTGACAGTGTTTGTACTTCTTGCCCGAACCGCAGTAGCACAGTTCGTTGCGTCCCAGTTTCTGTTCGTTGCGCACCGGCGCGGTAGCCAGGGCGACATCGACATCCACCCCTTCTTCCTGCGCTTGCGGCTGATCCAGACCCGGAGCCTCGGCGTGTTCGAACTGCAGGCGCTGAGCCAGTGCCTCGGCTTCCTGACGCAGGCGTGCCTCTTCCTCGGCCGGATCTTCGCGACGAACCTGCACATGGGACAGGACGCGGATCGAGTCGCGCTTGATGGAATCCAGCAACTCGGAGAACAGGGTGAAGGACTCGCGCTTGTACTCCTGCTTCGGGTTCTTCTGCGCATAACCGCGCAGGTGAATACCGTGGCGCAGGTGGTCCATGGTGGACAGGTGGTCTTTCCACAAGTCATCCAGCACCCGCAGTACGATCTGCTTCTCGAAAGAACGCAGCGCTTCGGCACCGGCCTGGTCTTCTTTCTCGTTGTACGCGGCGATCAACTCGTTGAGCAGCTTCTCGCGCAGGGTTTCTTCGTACAGGTGATCGTCTTCGTCGAGCCACTGCTGGATCGGCAGGCTTACACCGAAACCGCTCTGGATCGACTCTTCCAGACCGGCCACGTCCCACTGCTCGGGCAGCGATTGCGGCGGAATATGCGCGCTGACGGTGGCGTTGAGCACGTCCTGGCGGAAATCGGCGATGGTTTCGCCAATGTTGTCCGCAGCCAACAAGGTGTTGCGCATGTGATAGATCACTTTACGCTGCTCGTTGTTGACGTCGTCGAACTCCAGCAATTGCTTACGGATGTCGAAGTTGCGGCCTTCCACCTTGCGCTGAGCCTTCTCGATGGCGTTGGTCACCATGCGGTGCTCGATCGCCTCGCCGGACTGCATGCCCAACGCTTTCATGAAGTTCTTCACCCGGTCAGAGGCAAAGATGCGCATCAGGCTGTCTTCCAGGGACAGGTAGAAACGGCTGGAACCGGCGTCACCCTGACGACCGGCACGACCACGCAGCTGGTTGTCGATACGGCGCGACTCGTGACGCTCGGAAGCGATTACCTGCAGGCCACCGGACTCCAGCACTTGCTGGTGACGCTTCTGCCAGTCGGCCTTGATCTGGGCGATCTGCTCAGGCGTCGGGTTCTCCAGAGAGGCGACCTCCACTTCCCAGTTACCACCCAGCAGGATGTCGGTACCACGACCGGCCATGTTGGTGGCGATGGTCAAGGCCCCCGGGCGACCGGCCTGGGCGATGATTTCCGCTTCCTTCTCGTGGAACTTGGCGTTCAGGACCTTGTGCTCGATGCCTTCCTTGTTGAGCAGGTTGGACATGTGCTCGGAAGTTTCGATGGTCGCAGTACCTACCAGTACCGGACGGCCCTGGGCCATGCACTCCTTGATGTCATTGATGATCGCGGCGTATTTTTCGTCCGCGGTCAGGAACACCAGGTCGTTGTAGTCCTTACGAGCCAGCGGCTTGTTCGGCGGAATCACCATCACCTGCAGGCCGTAGATCTGATGGAACTCGAAGGCTTCGGTGTCGGCGGTGCCGGTCATGCCGGACAGCTTGGTGTACAGACGGAAGTAGTTCTGGAAAGTGGTCGAGGCCAGGGTCTGGCTCTCGGCCTGGATGTTGAGGTTTTCCTTGGCTTCGATGGCCTGGTGCAGGCCTTCGGACAGGCGACGCCCCGGCATGGTCCGGCCGGTGTGCTCGTCCACCAGGACCACTTGGCCATCCTGGACGATGTATTCGACGTTGCGATTGAACAGCTTGTGGGCACGCAGGCCGGCATAGACGTGAGTCAACAAGCCCAGGTTGTGGGCCGAGTACAGGCTTTCGCCTTCCGCCAGCAGGCCGACCTGGGTCAGCATTTCTTCGATGAACTGGTGACCGGCTTCGTTGAGTTCGACCTGACGGGTCTTCTCGTCGACAGTAAAGTGACCAGCCTTGGTGACCTGGCCTTCCACTTCCTCGATGTGCTGCTCGAGACGCGGGATCAGCTTGTTGATTTCGGTGTACAGGCGGGAACTGTCTTCAGCCTGACCAGAGATGATCAACGGGGTACGGGCTTCGTCGATAAGGATCGAGTCGACTTCGTCGATCACCGCAAAATTGAGCTCGCGCTGGAACTTGTCTTCCATGCTGAAAGCCATGTTGTCGCGCAAGTAGTCGAAACCGAATTCGTTGTTGGTGCCGTAGGTGATGTCGGCGGCGTAGGCGGCGCGCTTCTCTTCCGGCGGCTGGAACGGCGTGACCACGCCAACAGTCAGGCCGAGGAATTCATAAAGCGGACGCATCCAGTTGGCGTCACGGCGAGCCAGGTAGTCGTTCACCGTCACTACGTGCACGCCCTTACCGGACAGTGCGTTGAGGTAGACGCCCAGGGTTGCCACCAGGGTCTTGCCTTCACCGGTACGCATCTCGGCGATCTTGCCTTCATGCAAGGTCATGCCACCGATCAACTGCACGTCGAAGTGACGCATTCCCATGACGCGCTTACCGGCTTCACGGGCGACCGCGAAGGCTTCGGGAAGCAGTTTGTCGAGGGTTTCACCCTTGGCGATACGGGCCTTGAACTCGGCAGTCTTGGCACGCAATTGATCGTCCGAAAGGGCCACCATTTGCTCTTCGAAGGCATTGACGATTTGTACCGTCTTGAGCATGCGTTTGACTTCACGCTCGTTCTTGCTTCCAAAAAGTTTCTTTAACAAAGGCGCAAACATATCGGCAGGATCTTCCACACATAGGGTTGGAGGGCGGCCCCGTGAGTCGCCCGAGCAGCCCTCATGGCCGCATGCGAACGAGCATTCTACCCGGAAACGATGGTGAGGAAAGTGGCGTTATTCCACGATGCTGGCACAGCGCTGTGACGGGGCTCACCTAAAATAAGGGCTTTTTGCCGAACTTCAAGCCCATTGACCACAGAACTTAATGATTACGATCAGCAAAGCGTCAGAAAGTAGTCAAAGTACGAAAAAGCAATGAAAGCGGTGCCCCGGGCGCTTTCTGCTACCATGGCGCCTCTGTAACTTCAGGTTTCTGATCATGGCATTTCGCCCCCTTACGGCACGCGCGCCTGCCGTTCTTCTTCGCGAAGCCAAGCCACTCAAAGCCATACTCGGCCACGCCCAGCGCCTGGCACATCTGCAGCGCCTGCTGGAGAGCCAGTTGCAACCGGCTGCTCGCGAACATTGCCACGTCGCCTCCTGGCGAGAAGGCAACTTGCTGCTGATCGTCACCGATGGCCACTGGGCTACGCGCCTGCGCTATCAGCAAAAACGCCTGCAGCGCCAATTGCAGGAGTTCAACGAGTTCAGCAACCTCACGCGCATCCTGTTCAAGGTCCAGCCACCCACGGTCCAACAGGGCGCAGTGGGGCACACCATGGATCTGTCGAACAACGCCGCCGAAACCATCCAGGCCACAGCAGAAGGCATCACCGATCCCAATCTGCGTGCCGCCCTGGAGCGCCTGGCCAGCCACGCCAAACCACGGGGCTGACCCAGACGCCAGGCTTCAGCGCCGCTTGCTGCCACCCAGCAACGACCCCATCAGCCCCCTGACCAATTGCCGGCCCAACTGATTGGCCGCCTGACGCATGGCTGACTTCAACGCCTGCCCGGCCGCCGTGCCGAGGAACTCACCCGCCCGATCAGCCAGGCTCGGTTCTTCAGCGCCGGGCTTGTCGGGCGTCGCCTGCGCTTCAGGTGCCAGGTCCTTGCGCCCCATCAACACCTCATAGGCAGACTCACGATCGATAGGCTTGTCATAACGCCCCTGTAACGGCGAACTGGCGATCAGGGCCTTGCGCTCAGCCTCGGTCAAAGGTCCGACTCGCGATTGCGGAGGCGCCACCAACACGCGCTGGACCATCTCCGGCGTGCCCTTGTCTTGCAGAGTACCCACCAGCGCCTCGCCGATACCCAGCTCAGTGAGCACCGCCAGCGCGTCAAAGTCCGGGTTTGGACGGAAACCATCGGCCACAGCCCGCAACGACTTCTGCTCCTTGGCGGTGAACGCCCGCAAGCCATGCTGAATACGCAAGCCCAGTTGAGCCAGCACATCGTCCGGCAGATCCCCTGGCGATTGGGTCACGAAATACACCCCCACCCCCTTGGAACGAATCAGCCGTACCACCTGTTCCAGTCGATCCTGTAAAGCCTTGGGAGTGCCCGCAAACAGCAAGTGGGCCTCATCGAAAAACAGGGCCAGCACAGGCTTGTCCGCATCACCGCGTTCCGGCAGTTGCTCGAACAATTCAGCCAGCAGCCATAAAAGGAAGGTCGCATAGACTTTCGGTGCCTCGTGCACCAGACGGCTGGCATCGAGCAGATGAATCCGCCCACGACCATCGGCTGCCGGTTGCAGAATATCTTCCAGTTGCAACGCTGGCTCACCGAACAGAGCTTCCGCCCCTTGTTGCTCCAGGGTCGCCAGGCGCCGCAACAGCGCCTGACTGGAACCTGTGGTCATCAGCGCCGCGTCATCTCCCAGCAGTTGAGGGTTGTCCTTAAGGTGATTGAGCAGCGCCTTTAGATCCTTCAAATCCAGCAACAAAAGCCCTTCACGGTCCGCCACCTTGAACGCGGCATACAGCGCAGACTGCTGGCTGTCGGTGAGTTCAAGCAGGCTGCCCAGCAACAATGGGCCCATTTCGCTCAAGGTGGTGCGCAAGGGATGACCGGACTGGCCCTGGATATCCCACAGCGTTACCGGATACGCCTGAGGCTTATGCTCAAGCCACGACATGCCGGCGATCCGTTCGGCGATCTTGCCCTGTGGATTGCCCGCCGCCCCCAGCCCGCACAAATCGCCTTTGATATCCGCGGCGAACACCGCCACCCCGGCGTCACTGAAGGCCTCGGCCAGGCGTTGCAAGGTCACAGTCTTGCCAGTGCCGGTGGCGCCCGCCACCAGGCCATGGCGGTTGGCCAGGCGCATGGCCTGAGCGATCGGCTGACCACCAAGGTCGGCACCGATAACGAGTTGCGATGAATCAGGCATTTTGTCACCCCTGGTTAAGCTTTGGCCTTACACGGTCGATATGAAGAAATGATGGATCAGAAGTATCTGAAATAAAGGTCAGGTAATTCCTTTGGGATAGATGGAGATATCAGCTTACTTATAACACCGCCCATTCTGCGCGCTTTTCCAACCCGATGCCCTGGACTCAAAGACCTTAGCGGACACACCAAGCCATGAACAAAAATCTGCGCTTCAGCCACAAGATCCTGCTTGCCGCCTCGCTGATCGTCATAGCTGCATTTGCGCTATTCACGCTCTACAACGATTACCTGCAACGCAACGCCATTCGTGATGATCTGGACAACTATCTTCAGGAAATGGGCGACGTTACGGCAAAAAATATTCAGACCTGGCTCGCCGGTCGCGCCTTGCTGATCGAGAACATCTCGCAATCGGTAGCGCTGAACCCCGACCCGACCAATGTCAGCAATCTGCTGGAACAGAAGTCCGTGAGCTCAACCTTCATGGGGGCTTACCTGGGTAACAAGGATGGCACCTTCATCATCCGCCCGAACAGCAAGATGCCCGACGGCTACGACCCTCGCGCACGTCCTTGGTACAAGAGTGCGGAGAGCACCAATGGCTCGGCCCTGACCGAACCCTATATCGACCTGGCCTCCGGCCAACTGGTGATTTCCATTGTCGACAGCGTGATCAAGGCCGGCCAGCGTGTTGGTGTAGTGGGCGGCGACCTCAGCCTGCAGGTGATTGCCGACAGCATCAATGCCCTGGACTTCGACGGCATGGGCTACGCCTTCCTGATCAGCGCCGACGGCAAGATCCTGGTGCACCCGGACAAGAACCTGGTGATGAAGAATCTCAAGGACGTCTATCCCCAGGACACCCCGCGCATCAGCAGCGAGCTCAGTGAGGTCAGCGTCGACGGCAAAACCCGCATCGTCACCTTCACCCCGATCAAGGGCCTGTCTTCGGTGAACTGGTACATCGGCCTGTCGGTGGACAAGGACAAGGCCTTCGCCATGCTCAGCGAATTCCGTACCTCGGCCCTGATCGCCACCCTGACCGCCGTGGCCCTGACCATCGCCCTGCTGGGCCTGCTGATTCGCCTGCTCATGCAGCCCCTGCATGTGATGACCCGCGCCATGCAAGACATTGCCGATGGCGAAGGCGACCTGACCCGCCGCCTGAACATCCACAACCAGGACGAATTCGGCATCCTCGGTACCGCCTTCAACCGTTTTGTCGAACGTATCCACGGTTCAATCCGCGAAGTCTCCTCGGCCACCGAACATGTCAACGAAGTAGCCCTGCGGGTGGTCAGCGCCTCCAACTCATCGATGCTCAACTCCGATGAGCAGGCCAGTCGCACCAACAGTGTCGCTGCTGCCATCAATCAACTAGGGGCCGCGGCCCAGGAAATCGCCCGTAATGCCGCCCAGGCCTCGCAGCAGGCCAGCGACGCCCGCAACCTGGCTGAAGACGGCCAGCAGGTGGTGGATCGCAGCATCCAGGCGATGAACCAGCTGTCGGACATGATCAGCGCCTCCAGCAGCAACATCGAGACCCTGAACAGCAAGACCGTGAACATCGGGCAGATTCTCGAAGTCATCACCAGCATTTCCCAACAGACCAACTTGCTGGCACTCAACGCCGCCATTGAAGCCGCCCGTGCAGGTGAGGCCGGCCGCGGATTTGCCGTGGTTGCCGACGAAGTGCGCAACCTGGCGCACCGCACCCAAGAGTCGGCGCAGCAGGTACAGACCATGATCGAGGAACTGCAAGTGGGCGCCCGCGAGTCGGTGAGCACCATGAGCAACAGCCAGCGTCACAGCCAGGACAGCGTAGAGATCGCCAACCAGGCCGGAGAACGCCTGAACAGCGTGACCCAGCGCATTGGTGAAATCGACGGCATGAACCAGTCGGTGGCCACCGCCACCGAGGAACAGACTTCGGTGGTGGAGTCCATCAACATGGACATCACCGAAATCAATACGCTGAACCAGGAAGGCGTGGAAAACCTCCAGGCGACACTGCGGGCCTGCTCCGATCTGGAACAGCAAGCAGCGCGCTTGAAGCATCTGGTAGGCAGTTTCAGGATTTGATGACGGGCCTCAGGGCCCTTTCGCCGGCGAGTCGGCTCCTACGCGAGGAGCCGATTGCCAAGCTTTAAAATAGAAGCCGGCTTGCCGGCAAACCACTCACTGCGGTTGCGGCGCGAGCTCCTGCTGCAACTGTTCCCACAGTTGGGCGGCACCCGGAAACTCGGTGCCGTCATCGGCATCAAGTTCATCGGGGTCATAGCGGCTCAAGCACCCCTCGCCGAGGGTCGCGGGGGCCTGGGAAGTGGCTTTATCCAGTGGATCGGTCATCGGGCTGACCTCTTGATTTACAGAACCAGGAGCGGGATATTGAACCCCCGCTCCTGGTTTTTTTTCAATCAGAACACCACGGTCTTGTTGCCGTGCACCAGCACACGGTCTTCCAGGTGGTAGCGCAGGCCGCGGGCCAGGACCATCTTCTCCACATCACGACCGAAACGCACCATGTCCTCGATGCTGTCGCTGTGGCTGACCCGTACCACGTCCTGCTCGATGATCGGACCGGCGTCCAGCTCTTCGGTGACGTAGTGGCAGGTGGCACCAATCAGCTTCACCCCACGCAGAGAAGCCTGGTGGTAAGGCTTGGCACCGACGAAGGACGGCAGGAAGCTGTGGTGGATGTTGATCACCTTGTGCGCATATTCGCTGCACAACGCCGGCGGCAGGATTTGCATGTAGCGCGCCAGCACCACCACTTCGGCGTCGTGCTGTTTGACCAGACGCGAGACCTCGGCGAAAGCCGGCTCCTTGTCCTGGGGATTGACCGGTACGTGGTAATAAGGAATACCGTGCCACTCGACCATGCTGCGCAGGTCATCGTGGTTGGAGATCACACAGACGATCTCACAGTCCAGCTCATCGCTGTGCCAGCGGTGCAACAAGTCGGCCAGGCAATGGGACTCGCGACTGGCCATGAGCACCACACGCTTTTTCTCGGCGGTATCAGTGATTCGCCAGTCCATCGAGAACTCTTCGGCGATCGGCGCAAATGCCTCGCGAAAAGCCTCCAGGCCAAAAGGCAGGGAATCGGCACGAATCTCGTGGCGCATGAAGAACCAGCCACTGAGGTTGTCCGAGTGATGGCTCGCTTCGGTGATCCAACCGTTATGGGAGGCCAGAAAGTTACTGACTTTGGCAACGATGCCAACGCGGTCAGGGCAAGAAATCACCAACCGAAAGGTGCGCATGAGGGGGAAACTCCAGAACTTCGCAAAGGTCGCCATTCTAGCCACTGCGCGAAAAAACTGCAGTATCCATTGCGCGCCGGGCCTTGATTAGATTGGCAATCGCCGCTTGAAACGCCTAATCCACAGCCACTGCAACGACAGATACCGACACTTGCCAATAGCGCACAACTAGTTTGTGAATAGCGCAGTTGAACCCTTCGACCTATTAAATACCGAAATGATTTTTACGTCTAAACACACTAAGAGAGACAAATAAAACAGCGGTATTATGTTTACTTGCACATACTCTCTGACTATTATTGCGACATTGTCACCCAGCCACTCAGCGCTCAATAAGGTAGTCCACATGTCCCTGATCAACGAATACCGTGCTACAGAAGAAGCCATTAAAGAACTGCAAGCACGTTTGAAAAACCTGTCCCAAGACGACAAACTGAAAACCGAACTGGAATTCGAAGGCAAACTGCGCAGCCTGATGGGCGAGTACTCCAAGTCCCTGCGCGACATCATCGCCCTGCTGGATCCGGACTCGAAAGTTAAAGCACCACGCGCCGCAGTAAAAACCACCGGCACCAAGCGTGCTCGTAAAGTTAAACAGTACAAAAACCCGCACAACGGTGAAGTCATCGAAACCAAAGGTGGCAACCACAAGACTCTGAAAGAGTGGAAAGCCAAGTGGGGCGGCGATGTGGTTGAAGGCTGGGCAACCCTGCTGGGCTAAGCCTTGCCAGTGAGCGCCCGGGCTCCTGCAGTCCGATTGAAAAACGCCAGCCCGCTGGCGTTTTTTTATGCCCCGGCAACCTGTTCCAGAGCCGGGGCCATCGTTCAAAGAGCCAGGCGCCCAGCCAAGGCCCGAACATGCTCGCGCCACTCATCCAGCACCTGGCGCTGCTTCGGATCAGCACTTAACAACGATTGCTCAAGTCCCTGAGCAAAACTTTCCAGGGTATTGGGCGCGCCGAGTTTCGGGTCAAGCAAACGCTGCTGACAGAACCCGCGCCAACGCTCTTGCTCAGTTTTATCCAATGTCTCTGGAAAGTTGCGGGCACGGTAGCGAAAGAGCAATTCAGGCAAGCGCTCATCATCAAATGGCCACTGTTGCTGAGCCAAATGCAACGGATCAGCCTCACGCACTTGCTCACACAAACGCCGATCGCGATCACCAATAAAGCCGTCGTACAACTGTTGCTCCGGGTCCTCGCTGGCCGCGAACTCGTCAGGGCCATAAATCACCGAAAGTTTATCCCGCCAAACTTCCTGGGCTTCAGTCAAAAGCAAGCCACGGCGCTGGTACTGCTCCATGTCCAAGTGCAGCCGTTGTTGATCCTCCACGCGCAAGACATTCAAGGGCGCCACTACCGGGCAGCGATTGATATGGATGAGTTTCAACGGCACTGGCAGCTCACCCTCCAGAAGATCTTCGCGCCGCGTATATAAACGCTGACGCAAGGTTTCGGCATCCAGATCCAGCAGCCCCTGCGGATCCAGATGCAGATCACAAACGATCAGCGCATTGCGGTTGCGTGGGTGCCAGGCCAGGGGCAGCACCACCCCGATGTAGTGCCGGGCCGCAGAGAAACGCCCGGAAATATGCACCAGAGGCTGCAGCAGGCGGATCTGATCCATCACCCGCTGCTTGCTGCGCAGTTGAAACAGCCAGTCATAGAGCTTGGGTTGCTTGTCGCGAATCAGACGCGCCAAGGCAATGGTGGCGCGGACATCGGACAGTGCATCGTGGGCCTGGCCGTGGTCGATACCATTGGCAGCGGTCAGGCGCTCCAGCTTGAGGGTCACCTGCCCCTGCTCCTGCGGCCAGACGATCCCCTCGGGACGCAGAGCGTAGGCCGTACGCACCACATCGATCAGGTCCCAGCGGCTGTTGCCGCCCTGCCATTCACGGGCATAGGGATCGAAGAAATTGCGGTACAGGCTGTAGCGGGTCACTTCATCGTCGAAACGCAAGGTGTTGTAGCCAACGCCGCAAGTCCCAGGGCGCGCCAGTTGCCCGTGCACCCGGGTCATGAAATCCGCCTCGCTCAAACCCTGCGCCGCCAGACGGCTCGGGGTGATGCCAGTGATCATGCAGGCCACCGGGTGCGGCAGGATATCGTCGCTGGGCTGGCAGTAGAGGTTGACCGGCTCGTCGATCTCATTGAGCGCCAGATCGGTGCGAATACCGGCCACTTGTAACGGGCGATCGCTGCGAGGATTGATGCCGGTGGTTTCGTAGTCGTACCAAAAGAGGGAAGTCACGGCCTGTTCCTGAACTGAAAGACCGCCGCAGTCTAGGCGCTCAAGCATCCCCAGGGCCAGCCGCGCGAACCGGCGGCACGCAGAGCGCCACGTTGAATTAGCAGTTAATGATGTCGTTTGCCCCTCGGACACTGCTAGCATCTGCGCTGGATTTTTCTCTACCAGGCCAAGCCCCAAAGTTGCCCATGCTTGAGACGACAGCAACGCCAAGGAACGCATCGCTGCACCCGCCACTGGATACGCGGTATCAGGTCGAAACCCCCGAGGGCATCGATCTGCCGCTGCGACCGGCGGGATTGCTGGTGCGTACCCTGGCGTTTGCCCTCGATCTGGGCATCCGCGGGCTGGTGTTGGGCCTGCTGTTCATTGTGCTGGGCTTTTTCGGCGAGATCGGCATCGGTCTCGGTTCGATCCTGCTATTTCTGATCAGCTGGTGGTACATGGTGCTGTTCGAGGTGCTGAACCAGGGCCGCTCTCCCGGCAAGCAAATAATGGGACTGCGAGTGGTTCAGGACGATGGCACCCCCATTGGCTGGAGCGCCTCCCTGACCCGCAACCTGCTGCGCTTTGCCGACATGTTGCCGTTCGGCTACTTCCTTGGCGCGATCAGTTGCCTGCAGCATCCGACCTTCAAGCGCCTGGGCGACCTGGCCGCCGGCACCCTGGTGATCTATCGCGAGCAGTCGGTCAAGCGCCCGGAACTGCCACCCGCCGTCCCCCGCTCCGCGCCTTTTGCCCTGAGCCTGAACGAACAACGGGCGATTCTCGGGTTTGCCGAACGTCAGAATCAACTGTCGGCCGAGCGCACCCGGGAACTGGCGGCGATCCTCGCACAACCGCTGCATGTACCCACCGCCCAGGCCACTGCCGAACTCAACGGCATCGCCCGCGGTTTTCTGGGAACGACATGAAACAAAGCCTTTTTGAGAACCGTCATCAGGCGCAATGGCAACAGTTCGAGCATCTGCTGGACCAGTTGGAGCGACGCCGGGTCAAAGCCGAGGACTGCCAGAACTTCGTCCAGGACTACCGCCGCCTGTGCCAGCACCTGGCCCTGGCCCAGGAGCGCGGTTACAGCAGTTACCTGATCGATCCATTGCAGCAGTTGGCATTGCGCGGCCATCAGCAGTTGTACCGGCAACGCACCGCCATCAGCGCCAACGTCCTGGGCTTCATACTGGCCGGTTTTCCGCGTCTGGTGCGCCAGGAGTGGCGCCTGGTACTGATCGCCAGCCTGCTGTTCTTCGGCAGCCTGCTGGGTATCGGCCTGTTGGTGTACCTCTACCCCGAACTGGTCTATAGCCTGGTGAGCCCGGAGCAGGTGTCGGAAATGCAGAGCATGTACGAGCCCACCGACGGACGCCTGGGACGGGTCGCCGAACGCGCCTCAAGCCAGGACTGGGTGATGTTCGGCTACTACATCATGCACAACATCGGCATCGCCTTTCAGACCTTCGCCAGCGGCCTGCTGTTTGGCCTGGGTAGCGTGTTCTTCCTGTTTTTCAACGGCCTGATGATCGGCGCCATCGCCGGCCACCTGACCCAGATCGGCTTCGGCCAGACCTTCTGGCCCTTCGTCATCGGCCATGGCGCCTTCGAGCTGAGCGCCATTGCCCTGTCCGGTGCGGCCGGGTTGAAACTGGGCTGGGCACTGATCGCCCCCGGTCGCCTGAGCCGCGGCGAAGCCCTGTTGCAGGCTGCGCGGATAAGCGTGCAATTGGTCTACGGGGTTATCGTATTCCTGCTGATCGCGGCCTTTATCGAAGCCTACTGGTCCTCCATGACCTGGCCCGCGCCCTGGATCAAATACAGCGTCGGCGCCGCCCTGTGGAGCCTGGTGGTGGCGTACCTGACCCTGGCCGGACGTGAATCCCATGCGCCTGAGTGACGCCAGCGTGACGATCCGCCCACGCAACCCCTGGGAAGCCATGGACCTGGGGATACTGCTGAGCCAGCGTCACCGGCGCCTGCTGATGACCAGCTGGGCCATCGTCAGCCTGCCGGTGTTCGCCCTGCTGAGCCTGCTGCTGTGGCAATCCCCATCCTTGGCAGTGCTGTTGTTTTGGTGGCTGAAACCGGCCTTCGAACGCCTGCCACTGTTCATCCTCTCCAAAGCCCTGTTCGGTGAAACCCCAAGCCTGGCAGAGGCGCTGAGGCAGTGGCCACGCCTGCTCAAGCCACAATTGCTGGCCAGCCTGACCTGGCGCCGCTTCAGCATGAGCCGCAGCTTTGTCATGCCGGTGGTGCAACTTGAAGGCCTGAGTGGCGATGCCCGGCAACAACGCCTGGCGGTCCTGCTGCAGCGCAATGCCGGGGCCGCACGCTGGTTGACCCTGATCGGCATGCACCTGGAAGGCGCCTTGTGGATCGGGTTGATGGTGCTGTTCTACCTGCTGCTGCCGCAACAGATCGAACTGGACTGGAGCTGGCAGAGCCTGGTCATCGCCGCCCAGCAGGACTGGTTCTGGCTGGAACACCTGACCAACGCCTTCTACGCTCTGGTCCTGGTGATCTGGGAGCCCATCTACGTGGCCTGTGGCTTCAGCCTGTACCTCAACCGCCGCACCGAGCTAGAGGCCTGGGACATCGAACTGGTTTTCCGCCGCCTGCGCCAGCGTCTGGCGGGCGTCGCGGCGCTGCTGCTGGTGACCGGCCTGATGCTGGCGATGCCGGGCGCATCGATCTGGGCAGCCACTCCCAGCAGTTCCGTGGCTGGCCCCGAAGCGCCACGACTGCTGCAGCAACCGCTGACCAGCAAAGCCTCGAAGGACAGCATCCAGGGCATCCTGGAAAAGCCGCCGTTCAAGAACCAGGAGTCGGTCACCCGCTACCGCTTCGGCGAAGAGCAGGCACAGAAGAAAGACGCCAAGGACAAGCCGCCGGGCTGGCTCAAGAGCCTGCTTGAGAACCTCGACAACAACAGTTTCGGTAGCCTCGCCAAGGGCCTGGAAATCCTCCTCTGGGCCTTGCTGCTAGGGGCCCTGGGCTGGCTGATCTGGCGCTACCGCGATTGGCTGCGAGCCTTTGTCAGCCGCCGTCCGCTACCGCGCAAAAAACGCCCCGCCGCGATCCCCCAGCAACTGTTCGGCCTGGACGTCAGCAGCGAAACCTTGCCTGCGGATGTGGCTGCCCGCGCCGAGGAGCTCTGGTCCAGCCAGCCCCGGGAGGCCCTGGGCCTGCTTTACAGGGCACTGCTCAGTCGCCTGCTGGAAGACTTTCATCTGCCCCTGAGCGTGGCCGATACCGAAGGCCAGGTACTGGAGCGGATCAAGACCTTGCAACAACCGCCCCTGGAAGCCTTCAGCCGCGAACTGACGGAGCATTGGCAGAACATGGCCTACGGTCACCGGATTCCCGGCGCCGATCTGCAGCCGCAACTGTGCGACGCCTGGCGCAGTCTGTTCGGCCCAGGAGCGCCAGCATGAAGCGCTATCTTTGGGGCAGCCTGGCCCTGTTGCTGGTCCTGGTACTGGGAGCCGCCGGCTACTACCTGTACCGCCACGCCACGCCCTATCAGGAACTCGTCGATCACGGCCCGTCGCCCGAAGCCCGCGCCAATCCCTACCTGGCCGCCGAGATGTTTATGCGCGAACGCGGCCTCAAGGTCGATCACGCCAACGGCCTGGAAGTACTGGCCACCTTGAAGCCCGCCGGCAACAGCCTGCTGTTGCTGGGGGAGCGCTCGAACATGAGCCCGCGCCAGGCCGACCAGGTGCTGGATTGGGCCCGTGCCGGTGGCCGGCTGATTTTTGTCGCCGAAGCCCTGTGGGACGATGACACCCAGCAAAGCGGTGACCTGCTGCTGGATCGGGTGCAGATCCATCAACAGCTCAGTGAAGACCTCGAGGAGCCGCCGGAACAGGAAGCCAACGACGCCTTTCCAAAGCTGACCAAAGTCTATCTGGAAGACGAACAGGCCCCGGCCTACATCGGCTTCGACACCGCCTTCCACCTGGACGACCCTGACAGCCTGGCCCAGTCCTGGGCCAACAGCGGCGTGGCCACCCACATGATCCAGCTCGACTACGGCCAGGGCTCGGTCACCGTGCTGACCGACGCCGACATCTGGAAAACCCCGGCCATCGGCCTGTACGACAACGCCTGGCTGCTGTGGTACCTCAATACCGATACGGCCGTGACCCTGCTGTTCAACACCGACCACCCGAGCCTGTGGCAATTGCTCTGGCGCTATTTTCCCCAAGCGTTGGTAGCCCTGGCGCTGTTGATCGGCCTGTGGCTGTGGCAGGCCGGTAGCCGCCAGGGGCCTTTGCTGGCGCCGGCCCCCAAGGCCCGGCGTCAACTGCGTGAACACCTGCGCGCCAGTGCCGATTTCATCCTGCGCCATGGCGGCCAGGGCCCACTGCTGCAGGCCCTGCAACTGGATATCCGGCGCCGGGCACGACGTCGCCATCCGGGTTTCGAACAACTGGAACCCGAAGCCCAGTGGGACGTCCTCGCCCTGCTCAGCCAGCAGCCTGTCGATGCTGTGCGCCAAGCCCTGCAACCGGTGTCCGGGCAGCGCCTTTCCGGTGCTGATTTCAGCCACCAGGTCGCCCACCTGCAAACTCTCAGGAATGCCCTATGAGCGAACAACCCGTCGAATCCCTTGACTCCTCCGAGGCGCCTCAGCCCCAGGTCCATGCGGCCCAGCAGCGGCAACGGGCCAGCCAGCTGGCGCAGGCGGTGCGCCAGGAACTGCAGAAGGTGGTGATCGGCCAGGAGGCCGTGATCGATGATGTGCTGACGGCGCTGATCGCCGGTGGCCACGTGTTGCTCGAAGGCGTCCCAGGTCTGGGCAAAACACTGTTGGTACGGGCCCTGGCCCGCTGCTTTGGCGGAGAGTTTGCACGCATCCAGTTCACCCCGGACCTGATGCCCAGCGATGTCACCGGCCACGCGGTGTACGACCTGCAGACCGAGCAGTTCAAACTGCGCAAGGGTCCGCTGTTCACCAATCTGCTGTTGGCGGACGAAATCAACCGCGCCCCGGCCAAGACCCAGGCCGCGCTGCTGGAAGCCATGCAGGAACGCCAAGTGACCCTGGAAGGCCGGGCCCTGCCCATCGCCCAGCCATTCATGGTCCTGGCGACCCAAAACCCCATCGAGCAGGAAGGCACCTACCCGCTGCCGGAAGCCGAACTGGACCGTTTCATGCTCAAGTTGCGGATGGACTACCCGGACGCCGAGGAGGAGCTGAACATGGTTCGCCAGGTGGCTCGCTCGACCCGCGCCGACATGCTTGATGTACAGCCCCTGCGTACCGTGCTCCAGGCCAAGGACGTGCTGGCCCTGCAGCGCATCGCCAGTGAACTGCCCCTGGACGAACAGGTGCTCGACTATGCCGTGCGCCTGGCCAGGGCCACCCGCAGCTGGCCGGGACTGACACTGGGCGCTGGCCCGCGTGCCTCCATTGCCCTGGTGCGCGGAGCCCGGGCCCGGGCCCTGCTGCGGGGCGGCGAATTCGTGATCCCGGATGACATCAAGGGCTGCGCCCTGGCCGTGCTACGGCATCGGGTACGGGTCGCTCCGGAGCTGGATATCGAAGGGCTGTCGGTGGAACAGGTGCTCAAGCAGATGCTTGAGCAGATTCCGGCACCGCGCCTGTGAGCCGCCCACACTGATGAAGCCGACTCGTCTGTTGCTGATCTGGCTGGGCACCCTGACCGGCCTGTACATCCTTCTGGGAACGGTGCGTGCCCTGGGTATCGAGGCGGTGCCGCGCCTGGACTCGATCGCCTGGGGCCTGTTGCTGGCGCTGTTGCTGCTGGCGCTGCTGGATGCCCTGCGCTTGTCGCGCCTGGCGTCGCCCGAAATACAGCGTCAGTTGCCCGGCAGCCTGCCACTGGGACGCTGGAGCGAAGTGCAACTGGAGATCCGCCACCCTTATCGGCAAGCGCTTGAGGTGCAACTGTTCGACCATCCGCCCCAGGGCTTGAGCTTTGAGCACCTGCCACAATCGGTGAGCCTGGAGCCGGGCCAGGTCAGCCGTGTGGGGTATAGCGTGCGACCGCTGCAACGAGGGCATTTCAACTTCCACCAGTGTGAAGTCAGCCTGCCCAGCCCCTTGGGCCTGTGGAGCGCCAGACGACGGTTGAAAGTCCACGACAGCTCGCGGGTCTACCCGGACTTCGCCCGCCTCTATGGCGCGCAGTTGCTGGCAGTGGACAACTGGCTCAGCCAACTCGGTGTGCGCCAGTTGCAACGCCGCGGGCTGGGCCTGGAGTTCAATCAACTGCGGGAGTTTCGCGAAGGCGACAGCCTGCGACAGATCGACTGGAAAGCCACCGCCCGCCAGCGCACGCCCATCGCCCGGGAGTATCAGGACGAACGCGACCAGCAGATCATCTTCATGCTCGACTGCGGACGCCGCATGCGCAGCCAGGACGGCGAGCTGGCGCACTTCGACCATGCCCTCAACGCTTGCCTGCTGCTCAGCTATGTCGCGCTGCGCCAGGGGGATGCAGTAGGCCTCTACAGTTTTGCCGGAGAACGCTCGCGCTACCTTGCGCCAGTCAAGGGCTCGGCCCAACTGAGTGTGCTGCTCAACGGCGTCTACGACCTGGACACCAGCCAGCGTCCAGCCGACTACCAGGCTGCAGCCAGTGAATTGCTGGCGCGGCAGAAGCGTCGGGCGCTGGTGGTACTGGTCACCAACCTGCGGGATGAAGACGACCAGGAGTTGCTGACTGCAGTCAAACGCATCAGCCGCCAGCACCGGGTACTGGTGGCCAGCCTGCGCGAGGAAGTGCTCGATCAGTTGCGCCAAAGCCCAGTACAGACCTTGCCCGAGGCGCTGATCTACAGCGCCGCCGTGAACTACCTCAATAGCCGGGCCGAACTGCATGAACGCCTGAGCGCCCACGGCATCGCCCTGCTCGACGCCCGTCCAGGCGAGCTGGGGGCGGAGCTGGTCAGCCGGTATCTGAGCTGGAAGAAAGCCGGCAGCCTGTAGTGGGCTGCCGCGACATTCAGGCCGATGTCTGCAACGGATGGAAGCTGAAGTAGTGCCGCAAGGCCTGCTCCAGTTCAGCGAATTCGGCGGTCGCCCGCAGCAGGCTGAAACCGCTGTCGTACTGGTGAGGGGTCAGGTCCTCATGGCACCACAGGCAACAGGCGCTGAAATCGATGAACTGCGTCTGTCCATCACTGCCGGGGACTTTCACCCGCAGCTCGAACTCGGCACCGATCAGCATCGGCAACTGGCTGATCAACATCAGCCCGTCAGCGGAAATATTGCCCAGGTAACCGACAGGCTTGTCGGTAAACCGGTTGAAGACTTTCAAGTAGGACGGCAGTTGATGCCGCTCGATCCGAGGTTCCGTGAACATGCTGGGTATCGCTATGAAAGGTCATTAAGCATGACCGCACTAGTGCTTCGGAACGGGCCTTGAGTAGCGGCTCGTTCTCCCGGATTCGAGGTGCGAGGAAAATCTTCACAAGGATTTCAACGCCACTGCGCCAGGCAGGAACCGTGCAGTGTTCGAACAACCTGTACAAATGTTAGCTCAAGCGCGAGGGGCAATTACACTGCCCCTGACCGGTATCGCTTACAACGCTGTACGGCGAACTTGTGCTGCACCGTTTGCCGGGTAATGCCCCAGTTGCTGCAAGGTGTCCAGGCGGGCACGAGCACGGTAGGCGTATTCGCTGCTGGGGTACTGGGTAATGATGAACTGATAAGTCTGCGCCGCATCGACAAACAACTTCTGCCGCTCCAGGCATTGCCCGCGCAGCATCGACACTTCCGGCTGGATGTAAGGCCGCGCACGGCTGTTGCGGTCGACCTGGCTCAACTCGAGCATCACGCTCTCGCAGTTGCCGCGGTCATAAGCGCGGTAGGCGTTATTCAAATGATGGTTCATGGACCAGCGGGTGCAGCCGACAACACTGACGGCCAAGATAGCAATGAGTACGAATCGCATGGGGTATCTCCTGTCTTGTGCAGTGTATCGACTCATCGGCAAAAATCTTCAAGGTTGTTGCGGTAAACAAACAAAGCAATAAGTAGTGCAAACGAACAATGACTACAACTTCGGAGCATAGTAGCCTCTCGTTGCGCTTGAACTCAGGAGTCCGTGCATGTCCGTTCGTCGTACCAAAATCGTTGCCACCCTTGGCCCAGCCAGTAACTCGCCGGAAGTTCTCGAACAGTTGATTCTCGCGGGCCTGGATGTTGCCCGTCTGAACTTCTCCCACGGCACTCCGGACGAGCACAAGGCTCGCGCCCAACTGGTCCGCGACCTGGCCGCCAAGCACGGCCGCTTTGTGGCCATCCTCGGCGACCTGCAAGGCCCGAAAATCCGCATCGCCAAATTCGCCAACAAGCGTATCGAACTGAAGATCGGTGACAAGTTCACCTTCTCCACCGTGCACCCGCTAACCGAAGGCAACCAGGACATCGTCGGCATCGACTACCCGGATCTGGTCAAGGACTGCGGCGTCAATGACGAGCTGCTGCTGGACGACGGCCGTGTGGTGATGCGCGTGGAAACCGCCACCGCCACCGAGCTGCACTGCGTGGTGACCGTCGGCGGCCCGCTGTCCGACCACAAAGGCATCAACCGTCGTGGCGGCGGCCTGACCGCTCCGGCCCTGACCGAGAAAGACAAGGCCGACATCAAGCTGGCCGCCGAAATGCAAGTCGACTACCTGGCCGTGTCCTTCCCTCGCGACGCTGCCGATATGGAATACGCGCGCAAACTGCGTGACGAATCCGGTGGTACGGCCTGGCTGGTGGCCAAGATCGAACGCGCCGAAGCCGTGGCCGACGACGAAACCCTCGACGGCCTGATCAACGCCAGTGACGCCGTGATGGTGGCCCGTGGCGACCTGGGTGTGGAAATCGGCGACGCCGAGCTGGTGGGCATCCAGAAGAAAATCATTCTTCACGCGCGCCGCCACAACAAGGCAGTGATCGTCGCGACCCAGATGATGGAGTCGATGATCCAGAACCCGATGCCGACCCGTGCCGAAGTGTCCGACGTGGCCAACGCCGTGCTCGACTACACCGACGCGGTCATGCTCTCGGCAGAAAGCGCCGCCGGTGCCTACCCGCTGGAAGCGGTCCAGGCCATGGCGCGGATCTGTGTCGGTGCGGAAAAACACCCCACCAGCAAGACCTCCAGCCACCGCATGGGCAAGGTGTTCGAAAGCTGCGACCAGAGCATCGCCCTGGCCGCCATGTACACCGCCAACCACTTCCCGGGCGTGAAGGCCATCATCGCCCTGACCGAAAGCGGCTACACCCCGCTGATCATGTCGCGCATCCGTTCCTCGGTGCCGATCTATGCCTACTCCCCGCACCGTGAAACCCAGGCGCGTGCAGCCATGTTCCGCGGCGTCTACACCATCCCGTTCGATCCGGCTTCCCTGCCGCCTGAGCAGGTCAGCCAGGCTGCGATCGACGAGTTGCTCAAGCGCGGCGTAGTAGAGAAAGGCGACTGGGTGATTCTCACCAAGGGCGACAGCTACCACACCACCGGCGGCACCAATGGCATGAAGATCCTGCACGTTGGCGACCCGATGGTCTGAGCCCTGGCTCGCTGAACGCAAAAGCCCCGGTGGTGGAAACCCCGGGGCTTTTTTATGTCCGTCCTTCCCTGTAGCGACAGGTGTCAGCCTTTGGCGAAAAAACCCGACAAGGCGGCGATGGCTTCTGGTGAACGCAGGCGCTGAGTGAACTGCGCGCCCTCTTCTTCTATTACCTGGCGCAGTTGCTCACGGTAGGGAGCCTTCATCAGGCGCTTGCTCACTTGCACCGCCTCCGGCGCCAGTTGGCTGAAACGCAATGCCGCCTCCCTGGCTTTGGCCAGGGCTGCCGCGCCATCTCCCAGGGCCGCAGTGGCAATGCCCCAGGCCGCCGCCTGTTCACCGCTGAAGCCTTCGCCGAGCAGCAACAACTCAGCGGCCTTGGCCTGTCCCAGCAAGCGCGGCAGGATCAGGCTCGAGCCAAATTCCGGGCACAGCCCGAGGTTGACGAACGGCATGCGCAACCGTGCATCACGGCTGACATAGACCAGATCGCAGTGCAGCAACAAGGTGGTGCCAATGCCCACGGCCGCGCCGGCCACCGCAGCCACCACCGGCTTGCGGCAATCGAGCAGGTTGCGCATGAACTGGAACACCGGGCTGTCGAGGTCCCTGGGCGGCTGTTGCAGGAAGTCGACGATGTCGTTGCCGGCGGTAAAGCATTCACTGCTGCCGCAGATCAGCAGGGCATTGATTTGCGGATCGGCGTCCGCCTCGGCCAGGGCTTGCGCCAGACGACTGTACATGGCACGGGTCAGGGCGTTTTTCTTGTCGGGGCGGTTCAGGCGCAGGGTCAGCAGCCCGCCCTCGCGTTGCAGCTCGATGGCATCGGTCATGAAGATCTCGCTCTGGAAAAATCAGCGCTCAACCACGGGGCAGGAACACATCGGCCAGCAGTTGATTGCGCGGCAGCCCCGCCAGATACAGGCGTCGGGCAAAGGCATCGACACTGTCGGGGTGCCCGCAGAGTAAGGCCTGGGTTTGCCGGGAAACAAGTCGCAGTTGCGCCAGGGCCGTCGTCAGCTGCGCCCCCTGCCACAGCTCCACACTCAGCTGGGGACGGTTCGCTGCCAGGGCTGCCAAGGGTTTGGCCAGGTAATGCTCGGTGGCGTCATGGGCCAGGTGAATGATGCGGATAGGGCCTTGGTGATCCTGACGCAAGGCTTCGCGCAACACCCCGAACAAGGGCGCCAGGCCGGTTCCCGAGGCCAGCAGCCAGAGCGGTCGCTGCTGCCAGTCCGGATCGTAGTGCAAGGCGCCACCGCGCAACTCGCCCAGGCGGATCGGGTCGCCCAGTTGCAACTGGCGTGCGGCGTCGCTGAATTGTCCCGGATGCCGGCAGTCCAGATGAAACTCCAGGAAGCGGTCCTCTTCCGGCAGGCTGGCCAGGGAATACGGCCGGGCGATCTGGCTGGTGGTCCACAGCACCAGGTGCTGGCCGGCGCGATAACGCAATGGCCGCTCAGGTTGCAGACGCAAGCGCAGGACTGTGGGCGATAGCCAGTCGAGCCCGACCACTTGGGCTGGCCGGCCATCGCGCAACGGATCGAAAGTCTCGACCTGCAGGTCCTCCACCACCTGGCACTGGCAGGCCAGGCGCCAGCCGCGGCGGCGCTGTTCATCGCTCAGGGCATCCGGCCGACTGTCGTTGGGCAGGCCCTGGACGCAATGCACCAGGCAGGCATGACAACTGCCGGCGCGACAACTGTAGGGCACCGCCACACCGGCCTGATTCAAGGCATCCAGCAGGTTGCTTGCGGGTGCCACCGACCAGCGCCGGCTGCCCACGGTCAATTCAGGCATCGAGGTTTTCCCAGGCGGCGGAACAACGATTGCGGCCGTCGCGCTTGGCCCGGTACAGCGCCTGATCGGCGCGTTGCAGGGCATTGTCCAGATCATCACCGGCCTGCAGCAGGGTCATCCCTGCCGACAGGCTCAGGTCACGCACATTCAGGCCCACCAGTTGCACCTCCATGAAGGCCAGGCGCAGACGCTCGCAACAGGAGGTCAGGCGCTCGGCATCACAGTCGGGCAGGAGCACCACAAACTCCTCACCGCCGTAGCGGGCCAGTACATCACCGTCCCGCAGGCAGGCCGTGGCCACCGCGGCGAACGCCTGCAGCACCTGATCTCCTGCCGCATGGCCGTGAAGATCGTTGATGCGCTTGAAATGATCCAGGTCGATCAGCGCCAGCCCATGCATCTGCTCCTGGTCCATGGCCTGCAACTCACGGCTGGCGATACGCAGGAAGTGCCGGCGATTGAACAGCCCGGTCAACTCATCGGTAGCCACCAGATCTTCCAGTTGCCGCATCATCCCCCGCAAGGTGTCCTGATGGGCCTGCAAGGCAAAACGCCGCTGCCGCATGCGCGAACGCGACGCCTGGACATAGGCAGCGTACAGGCACATCCACACCAGTATCACCAGCAGCACACAGACTTGCAGCGCCGCCAGCTGGGGATCGTCGAGGACAAAGCGATAGCCGTCCCACAGGTTGACCCCGGCAAAACAGAAGAAGATCAGCGCCGCGCAACGCAGGTAGGCCCGGCGGGATAAATGGAACAGGCCGAACAGCAGCGGCAGGATATAGAACACCAGGAAAGCGCCCCGGGCCTGATCCAGGTGGGCGATCAGCCAGGTCTGCCAGGCAATGCCCAGGACCACTTGGACTTCAGTCAGGCTGGGGTCGGCAAAGCGCAGGTTGCGCCCGCTGATGAACACCCAGCACAGCAGGCCCTGAGTGGCCAACACCAACCCCGAGGCCAACAGCGCACTGCTGGTGGAGGCGCGATAGTGCCCCGCGAGAACCGCCAGCCAGAACAGCAGCAGGATCAGTCCGTAGGTGCCCGCAGCAATGGTGAAGCGCTTGAGTAACAAGCTCTGGATGGCTTTATGGGTCAATCGTTGACTCACCGTGAGAAAGGAGGCTTAAAGAGTTTCCTACCCTGCTGGCCAGTTGCAACTTTAGTGCTGCGCCCGGCAAATGACTATCCAAATTTTAAGCCGTGTTCTGCGGTTTTGCCGCTGATTCAGGCAAGAACAGTGCCCATCCGATGGGCGACTTTCGTTTGCCCGGCTGGCGGGTGTGCCGGGCCCCCAGGCGCGGTATACTGCCGCGCCTTTTTAGCGTCGCGCCAGTTGTCTGTCCGGCGTGCCTTAGAAGGTGTCTGCAACCGACCGATACACCCTGCTGCAGCCACCTTATTAAATGTTCCCGTCTTTTAGAGGAGCGCGACTCATGACCGTGATCAAGCAAGACGACCTGATTCAGAGCGTTGCCGACGCCCTGCAGTTCATTTCCTACTACCACCCCGTGGACTTCATCCAGGCGATGCACGAGGCCTACCTGCGCGAGGAATCGCCGGCCGCTCGTGACTCCATGGCACAGATCCTGATCAACTCGCGCATGTGCGCCACCGGCCACCGGCCGATCTGCCAGGACACCGGGATCGTCACCGTGTTCGTTCGCGTGGGCATGGACGTGCGCTGGGACGGCGCCACCATGAGCCTGGACGACATGATCAACGAAGGCGTGCGTCGCGCCTACAACCTGCCGGAAAACGTCCTGCGCGCTTCCATCCTGGCCGACCCGGCAGGCGCCCGGAAAAACACCAAGGACAACACCCCGGCGGTGATCCACTACTCCATCGTTCCCGGCAACACCGTGGAAGTGGACGTGGCGGCCAAGGGCGGCGGCTCCGAGAACAAATCGAAGATGGCCATGCTCAACCCGTCCGACTCTATCGTCGACTGGGTCCTCAAGACCGTACCGACCATGGGTGCCGGCTGGTGCCCACCGGGCATGCTGGGCATCGGCATCGGCGGCACCGCCGAGAAGGCTGCGGTGATGGCCAAGGAAGTGTTGATGGAATCCATCGACATCCACGAGCTCAAGGCTCGCGGCCCGTCCAACCGCATTGAAGAAATGCGCCTGGAGCTGTTCGAGAAGGTCAACCAACTGGGCATCGGCGCCCAGGGCCTGGGTGGCCTGACCACGGTGCTCGACGTGAAGATCATGGACTACCCGACCCACGCCGCCTCCCTGCCGGTGTGCATGATCCCCAACTGCGCCGCCACCCGTCACGCGCACTTCGTGCTCGACGGCTCGGGCCCGGCCGCACTGGAAGCGCCACCTCTGGACGCCTACCCGGAAATCGTCTGGGAAGCCGGTCCGTCGGCACGTCGGGTCAACCTCGACACCCTGACCCCGGAAGACGTGCAAAGCTGGAAGCCGGGCGAGACCGTGCTGCTCAACGGCAAGATGCTCACCGGTCGCGACGCGGCGCACAAGCGCATGGTGGAGATGCTGAACAAGGGTGAAACCCTGCCGGTAGACCTCAAGGGTCGCTTCATCTACTACGTCGGCCCGGTTGATCCGGTGGGCGACGAAGTGGTGGGCCCGGCCGGCCCGACCACTGCCACGCGGATGGACAAGTTCACCCGGCAGATCCTCGAGCAGACCGGCCTTCTGGGCATGATCGGCAAGTCCGAGCGTGGCCCGACCGCCATCGACGCGATCAAGGACAACAAGGCCGTGTACCTGATGGCCGTCGGCGGCGCCGCCTACCTGGTGGCCCAGGCGATCAAGAAGTCCAAGGTCCTGGCCTTCGCCGAACTGGGCATGGAAGCGATCTACGAGTTCGAGGTCAAGGACATGCCAGTGACCGTCGCCGTCGACAGCAAGGGCGAGTCGGTCCACATCACAGGTCCTGCCATCTGGCAGAAAAAGATCAGTGACAGCCTGGCGGTAGAAGTGCAGTAAGCCCTTCTCACGTTTGGCCAAAGCGGCGGTACTGTTGAGACAACAGCCCGTCGCTTTTTTTATGCCGCGCCCTTTCGCGACACTGTCGGCGATCAACGTTCCACCCGTCGCTCATGCTATCGTTCCCGCCCCCATTGCAGCCTGCCCCGACTCATGGCCCAGATCTCTCGCCCTCTCCGCTTGACGTTCTATATCCTGGTTATTCTCGCTGGCACCGTCATCAGCGCCGGCCTGGCCATGCGCCACGCCGAACGCCAGACGCTGGTGGAGGATGCCGCCCGAGCCAATGAACAGCTAGGGCTGTATGCCAACTCGCTGCACACCCTGATCGAACGCTATCGCGCCCTGCCAGCGGTGCTGGCCCTGGACCCGGAACTGCGTTCGGCACTTCAGGGCCCGGTGACGGCAGACACCCAGGATGCACTGAACCGCAAACTGGAAAAGATCAACGGCGCCGCCCGCTCCTCGACCCTGGAACTGCTGAATCATGAAGGCCTGGCCGTGGCGGCCAGCAACTGGCGACTGCCCAGCAGCTATGTCGGCCACAACTATGGTTTTCGCCCCTACTTCAAGCAGACCCGCAGCCAGGGCAGCGGGCGTTTCTACGCCGTGGGCGTCACCAGCGGCATTCCGGGGTATTTCCTCTCCAGCGCGGTCAAGGCCGACAACGAGGACTTCCTCGGGGCCATGGTGGTCAAGCTGGAGTTCCCCGAACTGGAGCATGAATGGAGCCAGGGCAACGACACCCTGCTGGTGAGCGACGCCCGGGGCATCATCTTTATCGCCAACCAGCCCGGCTGGCGTTACCGGCAGTTGCAACCGCTGTCCGCAAACGACCTGGCGGAGATCAAGCTGACCCGTCAGTACGACAAGCAACCGCTGACGGCGCTGCAACATACGACCCTGCAAATATTCGACGACAACAGCAGACTGGTCCAGGTCGAAGGCCCCGAGGGCGTGGCCAACTATCTCTGGGAATCCCTGCCACTGACCGCCGAAGGCTGGACCCTGCACCTGCTGCGCAAGCCGGCCAGCGCTTTCGAGGAAAGCCGCAATGCCGGGCTGGCGGCCGCCGGTGCCTGGCTGACCCTGGTGTTCCTGTTGCTGTTCCTCAGCCAACGCTGGCGCTTGGGGAAAATCCGTCAACGCAACCGTGAAGAGCTGGAGCAATTGGTCCAGGAACGCACTCGGGATCTGCGCACCGCCCAGGAAGGCCTGGTGCAATCGGCCAAGCTGGCCGCCCTGGGGCAGATGTCCGCGGCCCTGGCCCATGAAATCAACCAACCCCTGACCGCCCAGCGCATGCAGCTTGCCACGCTGCGGCTGCTGCTGGATCACGGCCGGGTGGATGAGGCTTACAAAGCCCTGCGACCATTGGACGACATGCTGACCCGCATGGCCGCCCTTACCAGCCACCTCAAGACCTTCGCCCGCAAGAGCCCCAGCGGCCTGCGCGAACGCCTGGATCTGGCTGCGGTGGTGGACCAGTCGCTGCAGTTGCTGGAAACCCGGCTGCGTGCCGAAAACATCCAGATCGAGCTGCACCTGACCCGCCCGGCCTGGGTTCGCGGTGATGCCATCCGCCTGGAGCAGGTGCTGATCAACCTGCTGCGCAATGCCCTCGACGCCATGCAGAACAAGCCTGAAAAGCACCTGCAGATCAGCCTCGAAGCCGAGGACCAATTGTGGCAACTGCGGGTCGCCGACAACGGCGGCGGGATCGCCGAAGAGCACCTGCTGAGCGTGTTCGACCCGTTCTTCACCACCAAGCCGGTGGGCGATGGCCTGGGCCTGGGGCTGGCCGTGTCCTACGCCATCGTCCATGAACTGGGGGGACGCTTGAGCGCCGCCAACCAGGATCAGGGCGCGGTGTTCACTCTCAGCCTGCCCATCGATCTGGAGGCGCACATCCAATGCTGAACTCGGTAATCGTGGTGGATGACGAGGCCAGCATCCGTACCGCCGTCGAACAATGGCTGAGCCTGTCGGGGTTCGAGGTCCAGCTGTTCAGCCGCGCCGAGGATTGCCTGGCGCAACTGCCGAAGAACTTCCCCGGGGTGATCCTCAGCGATGTGCGCATGCCCGGTATCAGCGGCCTGGAGCTGCTGGCCCAGGTCCAGCGCCTGGACCCCGACCTGCCGATCATCCTGCTGACCGGTCACGGTGACGTGCCCATGGCGGTCGAGGCCATGCGCGACGGTGCCTATGATTTCCTGGAAAAACCCTTCAGCCCCGACACCCTGCTCAGCAGCCTGCGCCGGGCCCTGGACAAACGCCGCCTGGTCCTGGAAAACCGTCGCCTGCACCAGCAGGCTGACAGCCGGGCCAAGCTCGACGCCACCCTGCTCGGCATGTCCCGAGCCCTGCAGACCCTGCGCCGCCAGGTACTGGATCTGGCCGCCTTGCCCGTGAATGTGCTGATCCGAGGTGAAACCGGCAGCGGCAAGGAATTGATCGCCCGCTGCCTGCACGACTTCGGTCCCCGGGCCGGCAAGCCCTTTGTCGCCCTGAACTGCGCAGCGATCCCCGAGCAGCTGTTCGAGGCCGAGTTGTTCGGCCATGAAAGCGGCGCCTTCACCGGCGCCCAGGGCAAGCGCATCGGCAAGCTGGAGTACGCCCATGGCGGCACGCTGTTTCTCGACGAGATCGAAAGCATGCCCCTGGCCCAGCAGGTCAAGCTGCTGCGGGTGCTGCAGGAGCAGAAACTGGAACGCCTGGGTTCCAACCAGAGCATCAAGGTCGACCTGCGGGTGATCGCCGCCACCAAGCCCGACCTGCTGGAGGAGGCCCGAGCCGGACGCTTTCGCGAAGACCTGGCCTATCGCCTGACCGTCGCCGAACTGCGCCTGCCGCCACTGCGTGAGCGCCGCGAGGATATTCCACAGCTCTACGAACACTTCGCCCAGGCCGCCGCCGAGCGCCTGGGGCGCAGCGTCGCGCCCTTGAGTGGCGCCCAGTTGAGCCGCCTGCTCAGTCACGACTGGCCAGGCAACGTGCGCGAACTGGCCAACGCCGCCGAGCGTCAGGTGCTGGGCCTCGGGGAGCCGGAAGCCGAAGTCCTCGAAGCCGGCCAATCCCTGGCCGCGCAGCAAGAAGCCTTCGAAGCCCAGTGCCTGCGCGCAGCCCTGACTCGCCACAAGGGCGAGATCAAGGCCGTGCTCAACGAACTGCAACTGCCGCGCCGGACCCTGAATGAAAAAATGCAGCGTCACGGCCTGACCCGGGAAATGTTCCTCAAAGACCCATAACCCCCGCCTGTAGGAGCCGGCTTGCCGGCGAACAGGCCCTCAAGCCAGGTGCAGCCCCACCCACACCCGCAAACGGCAAACCGCCCGAACGCGCCTCCCAGGTGCCGCGCACCTTTCGGCAATTTCCCGCCTACCCCACAGGCACCCATAGGCGGATTTCCGCTCATCACCACCGATCAAACCCCTCTAGCCCGGGCCTCTTGTCCTTGGCACAGGTCCTGCTATAGCCCCAGCAGGCTGCGCTTGCGCGCGCTCCACAAAAACAATGAATAGAAGGGTCCGTCATGGATATCTCTAATACCCTGCCTGCCGGGTCGGCGGCTGCATCCGCCACCGAAAAGACCACCGCCAGCCGCCTGAAGTCGATCTTCAGCGGTTCCGTGGGCAACATGGTCGAGTGGTACGACTGGTACGTCTACGCGGCATTCTCGCTGTACTTCGCCAAAGTCTTCTTCCCCAAGGGCGACACCACCGCACAACTGCTGAACACCGCCGCGATCTTCGCCGTGGGCTTCCTGATGCGCCCGATCGGTGGCTGGCTGATGGGCCTGTACGCCGACCGCAAAGGCCGTAAAGCCGCGCTGATGGCTTCGGTGCTGCTGATGTGCTTCGGCTCGCTGATCATTGCCCTGACCCCGGGTTACGAAACCATCGGCGTCGGCGCCCCCATCCTGCTGGTACTGGCGCGCCTGATGCAGGGCCTGTCGGTGGGCGGTGAATACGGCACCTCGGCCACCTACCTCAGCGAGATGGCGACCAAGGAACGTCGCGGCTTCTTCTCCAGCTTCCAGTACGTGACCCTGATCTCCGGTCAGCTCATCGCCCTGGGAGTACTGATCGTGCTGCAGAACATTCTGACCACCGAGGAGCTGCAATCCTGGGGCTGGCGGATTCCGTTCGGCATCGGTGCCCTGTGTGCGGTCGTGGCCCTGTACCTGCGTCGCGGCATGGAAGAAACCGAGTCCTTCACCAAGAAGAAAGAGAAGCCAAAAGAAAGCCTGATGCGCACCCTGATGCGTCATCCCAAGGAACTGATGACCGTGGTCGGCCTGACCATGGGCGGCACCCTGGCCTTCTACACCTACACCACCTACATGCAGAAATACCTGGTGAACACCGTCGGCATGAGCATTTCCGACTCCACCACCATTTCTGCCGCCACGCTGTTCCTGTTCATGTGCCTGCAGCCGGTGATCGGTGCACTCTCGGACAAGGTGGGCCGGCGGCCGATCCTGATTGCCTTCGGCATCCTCGGCACCCTGTTCACCGTGCCGATCCTCACCACCCTGCACACCATCCAGACCTGGTGGGGCGCGTTCTTCCTGATCATGGCGGCACTGATCATCGTCAGTGGCTACACCTCGATCAACGCGGTGGTGAAGGCCGAGCTGTTCCCCACTGAAATCCGTGCCCTGGGCGTGGGCCTGCCCTACGCGCTGACCGTATCGATCTTTGGCGGCACCGCGGAATACATCGCCCTGTGGTTCAAGAGCATCGGCATGGAAACCGGCTACTACTGGTACGTCACCGCCTGTATTGCCTGTTCGTTGCTGGTCTACGCGACCATGAAGGACACCCGCAAGCATTCGCGGATCGAGACCGACTGATAGAAAAACGGCGCCCGGGTGCAAGGCCCGGGCGCTTTTTGCGCGATCTGTGGGGAGGCTTTCGCCGGCCAGCCGGCTCCTACAGATGATCAACAGATCAGGCAAGTGCGGCGATGCCCTGGCACCCATAGCGGTTCTGGGCCCAGGTCGCCCCCACGATCATCACCAACACAATCCCCGCCAATCCCGCCAACGAGCCGATGATGCCGAAGTCCAGGCCACCCTTTTCATGGGGCTTGCTGAGGAAGTCGCGCACATTCGCGCCAAACGGCCGGGCCATCAACGACAGATCACCTGCGGTGTTATCCGGGATCGTCGCGCCGATGTTCATGACCCAGAAGGCCTGAGTGATCTGGGGGAGTTTGTTCACGGGCAAGGAAACTCACGGCGACGCCTACGAGTGAGTCTCGTCATGGGGCTGGCTGAAAGAACCACTGAAGGTTTTTTGTGCTGTTTTATCCGCCACCTGAACAATTAATGATCAGTTAATGACGCATGCGCAGTCTGACAGTGAATCCAAGTTGCGACTTGGCACGTATCTGTAGTGAGGCCTGGGTGCGGTAATCGGTGGTCAGGAATGACGGCCTACATATCGGTAAATTCGATTTTAATTAGCATTAATTTGCGCTTTTTAATCAAATTTACAGGAGTAGGATTCATTCCAAGCCCAACGCAAACACCTCAACAAACCTGGAGTCACCACCATGAAAAGCAAACTGATCCTCGCCCTGACCCTGTCGGTACTGACTGCCAATACCTTCGCCGCTGACGGTTTCGATCGCACCGGTTCCGCCACCTTCGCCGAAAACGGCTACGACCGCACCGGCTCCGCTACCTTCGCTGCCGACGGTTACGACCGCACCGGTTCCGCCACCCTCGCTGCCGACGGCTATGACCGCACCGGCTCCGCCACCTTCGCTGCCGACGGCTATGACCGCACCGGTTCCGCCACCCTCGCTGAAAACGGCTACGACCGCACCGGCTCCGCCACCTTCGCTGCCGATGGCTATGACCGCACCGGTTCCGCCACCCTCGCTGAAGACGGCTACGACCGCACCGGTTCCGCTACCTTCGCTGCCGACGGTTACGACCGCACCGGTTCCGCCACCCTCGCTGCCGACGGCTATGACCGCACCGGTTCCGCCACCATCAGTTGATCGATTCACCTGACACCACAGCCCGGCTTCGGCCGGGCTTAGTCTTTTCTGGCCGAGGAAAATCTTTCGCCCCCTGGATCAACCGAGGCCCGGACGCTGGAATTCGACCAGAGCGCACTGCACTATGGCGCCCTTCACTCGCCCCACAGCAGGAACCTTGAGCCATGTCCGACGATATCCACTTTTACCAACCTGCCCTAGGCCACGGCCTGCCCCATGACCCGTTCAATGCCATCGTCGGCCCGCGTCCCATTGGCTGGATTTCTTCCCAGGATGCACAAGGCCGGCTGAACCTGGCGCCTTACAGTTTCTTCAATGCCTTCAACTACATTCCGCCGATCATCGGGTTCTCCAGCGTCGGGCGCAAAGACAGCCTGAATAACATCGAGGCCACCGGAGAGTTCGCCTGGAACCTGGCCACCCGGCCCTTGGCCGAGCAGATGAACCAGAGCTGCGCCGCGGTCCCCGCCGAGGTCGACGAGTTCGAACTGGCCGGGTTGAAGACCGTGGCCTCGAAGATCATCAGCGTGCCCCGGGTTGCCCAGAGCCCGGTGTCCTTCGAATGCAAGGTCACCCAGATCATTCAGTTGCAGCGTGCGGACAAGGAGCCGGTGCCGAGCTGGCTGATCCTCGGCGAAGTGGTCGCCGTGCATATCGCCAAGTGGCTGCTCAAGGACGGGATCTACGATACCGCCGCGGCAGAACCCATTCTGCGCGGCGGCGGACCGGCGGACTACTTCCAGTTGGGACCAGAAGCCCTGTTCAAGATGCACCGCCCAGGAGCGGTCAGGTAGTTCGGCGACTCAGTGACGGTGAAAGCTCAGTTCGCCGTCTTGATCGACGTCGGCCAGCTGTTCGAGGTGTTGCGCGGCAGCCTGGTCGGCTTCGTGAGCGGTCTTGAATGTCTGCTCAACCAGGACTTTATGAAAGCGTGGAGCCCCTGAAGCGCCCAGGGCTTTGACGGCGATCGCTGCGCTGTATCCCCCCTCCCCTGGAACCACAGCGGAAACTGCTTCGTAGTGTGCAAACTCTTTACGTGCCATGTTGCTGATCCTGGCCAATGGAAAGTCGGCCATTCTAAACCTTCAACTGGCCAGCTTGTGCAGCGGCGCACGCTGTAGCTGCGCGTACTCTCCATGAGCCTCAAGCGCCGACACCGTGCTGAAGGTGTGGAAGTCCAGGCTGTTGACCACCAGGTCCTGCACCAGCTCGGCGAAGATGGCCATGGTTGGCGAGTTGAAATAGGCGGTCATGCTCTGCTGGCTGCTCCAGAAGCCGGACACCAGCCACAGGTCGGCATCGCACTGCGAATGCTGCAGAGCAAAGTGCAGGCAACCGCTGGCCTGGCGCGATGGTTCGATCAGGCTGCTCAAGCGCGCACCCAACTCAGTGGAGCGCCCGGCCCGGGCCCGAACAAAAGCCATGTGACTGACGGGAATATGCGTGGACATGTGGAACCCTCCCAGGGTGTTGTCGAGGCAGCCGGGGACGGGCTGCGACAGAATCAACGATACGGGGCGGGCCCACTTGCGCGTTAGTCGATTTCTGCCGTTGATTTGCCCAATCCTGCGACAAGCCCGCTGCTGCAGCGCATGGGCGGCGACAGGGCACAGAAGCGTTACAACGGTGTTTCAAGCAAGTGAAGCCCCCGAGCATCGGCTCATCTTGTCTATCTCGCGCGCAAGCAGCAGGATCAGGCAAGTTTTACGCAGAATTCGCCTACCCGCGACTCTTGCACAAACTTAAGCTGTGTCGACTGCAAACACCCCGAGGCGCCCCATGTCATCACTGGATACCCTGCCGCCGCCCCTGGCTCCGGAGATGGAACGCCAGCGCGTAGAACTGGCCGCGATCATTGCGCGCAACACCACTGAAGATGGCAGCTATGCCACTGCCATCGACTCGCTGTTTGTCTCGCGCCACAGCACTTCCCATCACTTCGGCTCGGTGCTGGCGCAACCGGCGCTGTGCATCATGGCCCAGGGCCGCAAGGAAGTGCGCCTGGCCGATGAAAGCTACAACTACGACCCGCTGAATTACCTGGTGGTGTCGGTTTCCGTGCCACTGAGCGGCAAGGTGGCGATCGTTTCGCCGCAAGAGCCGATCCTGGCCCTGCGCCTGGACATCGACCCCGGGGAAATCAATGCACTGATCGCCGACGCCGGCCCTCTGGGCGTGCCCGCCCGGCCCACCGGACGGGGCCTGTACGTAGAGCGCCTGGACCCGGCGATGCTGGACGCCGTGCTGCGCCTGACCCGCCTGCTGGACACCCCGAAAGACATCGCCATGCTCGCGCCGCTGGTGCGTCGGGAAATTCTCTATCGCCTGCTGCGCAGCCCCCAGGGCCACCGTCTGTACGAGATCGCCACCGCCAACAGCCAGGGTCACCGAGTCAACCAGGCCATCAAGTGGCTCAACGGCAATTTCGTGCAGCCGTTGCGCATCGATGACCTGGCCCGGGAAGTGAACCTGAGCGTGTCGACCCTGCACCACCGCTTCAAGGCGATGACCGCCATGAGTCCCTTGCAGTACCAGAAACAGCTGCGTCTGCAGGAAGCCCGGCGCTTGATGCTGGCCGAAGGTCTGGAAGCTTCGGCGGCGGGGTATCGAGTCGGCTATGAAAGCCCGTCTCAATTCAGCCGTGAGTACAGCCGACTGTTTGGCGCGCCGCCCTTGCGGGACATGGCGCGCCTGCGGGTTGGCGGGTAACCCGGGTTCACCGGCAAGCCGGCGCCTACAGCGCGCGGATTACGTGTTTGAGCTCCTGGAAGGCTTGCAAGCCCCAGGGGCCCAGCTCGCGGCCGATGCTGCTCTGCTTGTAGCCGCCCCAGGCAGTCTGGGGAAAGATCACCTGGGGGGCGTTGATCCACACCAGGCCGGCCTGCAGGGCATTGGCCACCCGCTCGGCATTGTCCACGTCCGCCCCCACCACACTGGCCACCAGGCCGAACTCGCTGTCATTGGCCAGTTCGATCGCCTCTTGCTCGCTGCTGAAACTGCGCACACAGAGCACCGGGCCAAAGATTTCGTCACGCCACAGGGCACTGTCCAGCGGCACCTCGGTGAACACCGTGGGCTGGATGAAAAAGCCCTGCTGCAGCCCGGCCGGGCGGCCGCCGCCACAGACCAGCTTGGCACCGACATTCAGGCCACGATCGATGTGCGCCAGTACTCTGTGGTATTGCGCCTGGTTCACCAGGGCGCCCATGACCACCTCGGGGTCGAACGGGTCGGCCACCCGAATGCCTTCGGCCCGGGCCTTGAGCCGCAAGAGGAATTCATCGGCCAGCTCGTCGGCGACCAGTACCCGGCTGGTGGCGGAGCACATCTGCCCGGCATTGAAGAAGCCACCGCCACAGGCCAGTTCCACCGCCAGGTCCAGGTCGGCATCCGCCAGCACCAGCAAGGATGACTTGCCCCCCAGTTCCAGGCTCACGCCCTTGACGGTTTCCGCCGCCCGCTGCATGACCTGGACGCCCACCGCATTACTGCCGGTGAAGGAAATCTTCGCCACTCGCGGGTCCGCCGCCAAAGGCGCACCGACCGCCAGGCCCGTCCCGCAGACCAGGTTGAACACCCCGTTGGGCAAGCCGCTTTCGGCGATGATCGCCGCCAGTTCCAGCTCCGGCAGCGGGGTGACTTCCGAGGGCTTGAGCACCACGCTGCAGCCGGCGGCCAGGGCTGGCGCCAACTTCCAGGCCGTGGTGACCATAGGGAAGTTCCACGGCACGATCAGCCCGACCACGCCACAGGGCTCACGACGCAGGCGCGCACTGAAATCCTCACTGGGCAGCGGCACATTCGCATCCTGGGTAACGTCCAGCCCCTCGGCCAGCCCGGCGTAGTACTCAAAGGTGGCAATGACATCGTCCACATCCATGGCCGCCTCGAACTGCGGCTTGCCGTTGTTGCTCGACTGCAAGTGCATCAGTCGCTCCCGGCGCTCGGCCACGCCGGCAGCGATCTTGCGCAGCACCGCGGCACGCTCGCTGCCACTGCTTTGCGCCCATCGGGCAAGCCCCGCCGTAGCGGCCTGCAGCGCCTGATCCACGGCTTGCGGCCCGGCGCCCGCCACCCAGGCCAAGGGCGCCTCGGTGGACGGGTTGATCACCTGCAGGTGCTCGCTGCCTGCCGACCATTGGCCGTCGATGTACACACCGTTCAACAGGTGCGGCGAACTCATGCCTGTACTCCTTGAGTCCAGCGATTCTGGTCAACTTCAATCAAGGTCGGTCCCTGGCGGTCAACGGCCATGCGCAGGGCCGCACGCAGTTGTTCGACACTGTCGATGCGCTCGGCTGCGCACCCGAGGCCCTTGGCCACGGCAATGAAATCCGGGGTGTAGATGTCGACGCCGACTGGCTCGATGGCCCGATTGACCATGTATTTCTTGATCTCTTCATAACCCTGGTTGTTCCACAGCAGGACGATGATCGGCGTGCGTGCTTCCACGGCGCAGGCCAGTTCCGCCAGGGTGAACTGCAAGCCGCCGTCGCCGATCAGGCAAGCCACCGGCCGCCGCGAGCTGGACTGGGAAGCGCCCCCGAGCCAGGCACCGATGGCGGCCGGCAAGGCATAACCCAGGGTGCCGTAGCCGGTGGACGAGTTGAACCAGCGCCGCGGCTGCTCAGGATTGAACGTCAGGTTGCCGCTGTACACCGGCTGAGTGGAATCGCCCACCAGGACGATCTCCGGCAACTCCTGGACCACGGTTTCCAGGAACAGGGTCTGGGCCCGGGTCGGCGTGTCCCACAGGTTCTCGAGTTCGCTGCGCAAGGCCGCGGCGCGGGCCTGGCCCCAGTCGCTGCTGCGCTCGCTCAAGGTATGCCGGGACAGCTCTGCCAGCAGGGCTTGGGCTGCGTTCCCGGCATCGGCCACCAGTGCCACTTTCGGTGGGTAGTTGCGCACCGTTTGATCGGCATCGATATCGATCCGCAGCAAGGCCCTGGGAATTTCAAAGCCGCCGGCAAAGGTCACGTCGTAATCGGTTTCCGCCAGTTCGGTGCCTATGGCCAGCACCACGTCGGCCTCGGCCACCAGGGCACGGGTTGCCACCAATGACTGGGTGGAGCCAATCAGCAGCGGGTGGGCCGACGGCAACATGCCCTTGGCGTTGATCGTCAGGGCCACCGGAGCCTGCAGCAGTTCCGCCAAACGGGTCAGGGGAGCGGCCGCATCAATGGCGCCGCCACCGGCCAGGATCAGCGGGCGCTTGGCCGTCGCCAGCAGTTGACTCATCCGGGCGACAGCGTCCGGGGCAGCACCGGCACGGGCAATGGTTACCGGCTCGCTGGCCAGCAGATGATCGGCATCCTGAACCAGTACATCGAGAGGAATCTCGATATGCACCGGACGTGGGCGTCCAGCCTGGAACAGGGCGAAAGCCCGGGCCAGCACCACTGGCAACTCGTCGGCGCTCATCAGGGTATGGGAAAACGCCGCCACGCCGCTGACCAGCGCACTCTGGTTCGGCAGCTCATGGAGCTTGCCGCGCCCGCCACCCAGCTGGCTGCGGGTCTGCACGCTGGAGATCACCAGCATGGGAATCGAGTCCGCATAAGCCTGGCCCATGGCGGTGGTGATGTTGGTCATGCCGGGGCCGGTGATGATGAAACACACACCGGGCTTGCCGCTGGTGCGGGCGTAGCCGTCGGCCATGAAACCGGCACCTTGCTCATGGCGCGGGGTGACATGCTGGATGGGCGAGCGGGCCAGGCCGCGATACAACTCGACGGTATGCACCCCAGGAATGCCGAACACCTGCTCAACCCCATAACCTTCAAGTAACTTGACCAGTACTTCGCCGCACGTCGCCATCTCATCGCCCTTCTTATTGGTGGAATACCCGACTGACTGCCGACTGAAAAACTCAGCAGACGTCGGGAGGGCTATTGGAACGGTGAGGCTGTAGCCGCAACAATGGATAAAAAGTCATACTAGCCATGTCCTCACGTCATGCCTTGGCTGCCCATGAAACGCTTGCCTCCCCTGCCCGCACTGCACACCTTTCTGGTCACCGCCCAGTGCTGCAATTTCACGCGCGCTGCCGAGCAGTTGCACATCACCCAAGGAGCGGTGAGCCGACAAATTGCCGGCCTGGAAAGCCATCTGGGTTATCCGTTGTTCCAGCGCCATGCCCGGGGCTTGAGCCTCACTAACGAAGGGGCGCAATGGTTGCCGCGGGTGCAGCAGGTATTCGAACTGATCAATGGCGCGGTGGATGACATCGGTGGGCAGAGCCGCAACCTGCGCCTCAAGGCGCCGACCTGTGTGATGCGCTGGCTGCTGCCACGGCTGCTGCAGTGGCAGAGGGAGCGCCCGGATGTACCGGTGCAACTGACCACCACCATTCAGCACGGCGTGGATTTCAGCCGCGAACCCTTCGATGCCGCCGTCATGTACGGTGCCCCGCCGTCCCCGACCCTGGGTTCGCGTCACCTGTTCAATGAACAACTGACGCCGGTCTGCTCGCGACCGCTGCTGGAGGGCCCGGTGCCCCTCAAGAACCCGGCGGACCTGCAACAGCACTTGCTGCTGCATCCCTCCCACGATCAACGGGACTGGCAAAGTTGGCTGAAAGCCGCCGGCACGCCACTCAATACCCTGGGCAAGGGTCAGCATTTCGAGACCCTGGACCTGGCGATGTCCGTGGCGTCCCAGGGAACGGGCGTGGCGATTGGCGACTGGGCGTTGATTGGCGACGACCTGAGTGCCGGACGGCTGGTCATGCCTTTTGAACTGAAGATCCCGACGGGCCAGGCGTACTATCTGGTCTACCCGGAGCACCCAGGGCCTGCGGCGGCCTTGCAGGAACTGCTGGACTGGCTGGTGGAGCAGGCCAAACAGCGCTGAATGAGAAACCCCTGCTGCCGGCAGACAGCAAAAAGGCCCGCGAGGGCCTTCAACACTGATCGGAACTCCCCGATAACCGCCAACGGCAGGCGGCTACCGGGGCAATCGGCCGCTCATCAGTAACCGACGGTGAAGCGCTGGCGGCGGTGGGCCGGCTTCTCCACTTCATCGAGCATGGCGATGGCGTAGTCGGCGAAGCTGATCCAACTGCGCCCCTGGGCATTGACCAGCAGATCGTCCTGGCCCAGGCGGAACTGCCCGGTGCGCTCACCCTCAACGAACTCCGCCGATGGCGAGAGGAACGTCCAGTCCAGATCCTGTTCCTTGCGCAAGGTGTCCAGGTACACGCCACCGGCGCTGGCCTCGGCCTTGTACTCCTCCGGGAAACCGGGGCTGTCGATGACCTTGCCACCACCGGGCAGCAACAGCGAACCGGCACCGCCCACCACCAGCAGACGCTTGACCCCGGCCTTTTTCACCGGATCGATGATGGCATCGGCCGGGATGGTGGAAAAATGCGCGGCACTGATCACCACATCGTGGCCGGCTACCGCCGCTTGCAATGCAGCACTGTCGGCCACATCCACTTCGCGGGTGAGCACGCCGGCACGCTGGCCGATCTTCGCCGTGTTGCGGGCGATGGCGGTGACGCTGTGACCACGACGCAGGGCCTCTTCCAACAGTTGGCTGCCGGCACGGCCGGTGGCACCAATGATTGCGATCTTGCTCATGACATGTCTCCAGTTGGCTGGGTTCTGAAAGAGTACAGGGGCATCCGCTCCCCGAGGGGAGCGGGTCAAACCGGTTTCACCACTTCATTTCGCCCTTGGCAACCTTGGCGCTCAGTTCCAGGGAACTGTCTTCGCCCAGGTCCGGGTAACGCTTTTTCATGGCCGCGATCAGCGCAGCGGAGTCTTTGGCCTTGGCCGTCTCTTCATCGAAGGCCTTGATGTAGTCCGCGGTGAAGTGCACCGGGGCCAGGGAGCGTGCGCTGTCGCCGAGGAAGTGCCCGGGGATCACAGTCTTGGGCTGCAGGCCCTCAATGGTCTTCAGGGTGCTCAGCCAGTCCTGGTGGGACTGCGGGGTCTGGGTATCGGCCATCCATACGTGGATGTTTTCCGCGACCACCACACCACCGACTACCGCCTTGATCGACGGAATCCAGACAAAGCTGCGATCCGGTTGCTTGCCGTCCAGGCCGATGACTTCGAGCTTCTGCCCTTCCAGGGTCAGGCTGTGGCCCTTGAGTACGCCGGGCACGATGGTCTTGGCCGGAACGTCAGCGCCCATTTTCGGGCCCCAGAACGCCAGCTTGCCATCCACCGTAGCCTTGATGTGATCCACTGTGGGCTGTGAGGCAACAACCTTGGCATCAGGGAAGGCCGTGGTCAGGGTGTCGAGGCCGAAGTAGTAATCCGGATCACCGTGGCTGATGTAGATGGTGGTCAAGTGCTTGCCACTGGCACGGATCTTTTCCACCAGTTGCTGGGCCTGGGATTTGCCGAACTGGGCATCCACCAGGATCGCGTCCTTCTTGCCGCTGACCAGTACCGAGGTCACCGGGAAGATGGCATTGGCCCCCGGGTTGTAGACATCCAGCTTCAGGCTGGGCTCGGCGGCTGCGGCATGGGCGGCAAAACCCAGGGTGGCGGTGGCCAGCAGCAGGCGTTTAAGAGAGGTGAATCCGATCATGAGGGCAGCTCCAGCATCTGTTGGCTTGGTGAGAAGTGGACAAAGCTTAGTTGCCAGACTCGTTACAAAAAATGCGATGCTTGAACATAGTTTGTTTCTGAAAGCGGGCAAATCATGGATCGTCTCCAAGCAATGCGGGTCTTTGTCACCGTTGTGGACCTGGGCAGCCAGTCGGCCGCCGCCGACCACCTGGACCTTTCACGGCCGGTGGTTTCACGTTATCTGGCGGAGCTGGAGGATTGGGTCGGCGCCCGGTTGATGCACCGCACCACGCGCAAGCTCAGCCTGACCGCGGCCGGCGGCGAGATCCTGCCCCGCTGCCGGCAGATGCTGGAACTGTCCAACGATATGCAGGCTGCGGTGGGCGAGCCTGATGATGCGCCCCGCGGGCTGCTGCGCATCAGCGTCAGCACCTCGTTCGGCCAGTCACAACTGGCGGAGGCGGTGGCCGACTACGTCAAGCGTTATCCCGGTGTGAGCATCGATCTGCAGATGCTCGACCGCACGGTGAACCTGGTGGATGAGCGTATCGACTTGGCGATCCGCACCAGCAACGACCTGGACCCGAACCTGATCGCCCGACGCCTGACCATCTGTCGCTCGGTGATCTGCGCCTCACCGATCTACCTCCAGGAGCACCCGGCGCCACAACGGGTGGAGGACTTGAGCCAGCACAACTGCTTGACCCACTCCTACTTCGGCAAAAGCCTGTGGCATTTCGAACAGGACGGCGAGCAAGTGTCGGTGCCGGTGCAGGGCAATATCAGCGCCAACGAAGCCAGTACCCTGCTGCGCACCACAGTGGCCGGCGCCGGCATCGCCATGCTGCCCAGCTACCAGGCCGGGGAGTACATCAAGCGGGGAGAACTGGTGCGCCTGCTGCCCCATGCCGAACCCCGCAAGATGAACATGTACGCGGTCTACGCCTCGCGCAAGCACATGCCGGCGACCTTGCGCAGCATGCTGGATTTCCTGGTGCTCAGGTTTCCCCAGGAACCGCTCTGGGATGTGGGGCTGTAGACACGATCCAGCGGTTCAATACCTCGCCAAACAGGCTGGGCAGCAGCCTGGCAAGCCCCCGCAACTGACCTATGCTGATATCAGTGCCCCTGAAAACACGGGGTATTGGTTCAGAGGTCGTTGCCATGAACGTCAAGACAAGAAGGTACCTGGCCATCTTCATGACCTGCACCATGACCCTGGCGCTATACGGTACCGCCGCTTATCGCGTCGAGCAGGCCCGCATGCAACAGCGCAACTACGCCAGTTGCAACCTGGAACGCTGCATTCCCCACAACGCCACCTTGAACGCCCTCAGGTGAGCGGCAACGCCCCAGGCTCCCCCGCCTGATCGGCCTTGAGCCGGTCGCGGAACACCTTGGGCGAAATCCCCTCGCGGCGTCGGAACAGCCGGGTGAAATTGGTGGGATCGGAAAAGCCCAGGTCATCGGAAATCTCGTAGATGGTCATCCCGGTGTAGGTCAGCAGGCGCTTGGCCTCCAGCAGTTGACGCTCGTGCATGATCTGCAGCGCCGGTTGCCCGGCCAGCTCGCGGCAGGTGCCGTTGAGGTGCGATACGGAGATGCCTAGCTTGTGAGCCAGGTCCTCGACCTTCACATGCTCGCGATAATGGGCCTCCACCAACTGGATAAAACCGTTGAAATACTCCCGGGCCCGCTGAGGACGCTGACTGGAACTGCTGCGCTGCAGTGCCTGGCGACCAATCCAGACCACAATCATGCTCACCAGGGCGTGCATGATCATTTCCCGAGCCGGCTGCTGCCCTTGATACTCATTCTGCAAGGCACTGAACAAACCGTTCAGGTACTGCGCATCCTCCCGGGCCGGGTAGCTGCAAGACGTAGCCAGGGTATTTTCCGAACGCCCCAACTGAGCTTGCAAATGGCTCAACAGCGGCGCCGCCAGAGTCACGACATAACCTTCGACATCCTCGGAAAATCGAAAGCCATGGACCGATAACGGCGGCAACACCTGGATCATCGGTTCATCCAACAAGGTCCGCTGGCCTTCGACCTCCAGTTCGGCCTGCCCTCGGAAGACGAACAGCAATTGGCCGAGATCGGCATGCCGATGGGGTTTTATTTCCCACTGGTGCTCACGGCTGCGTTGACTGATGGACTCGCAATGGAGCAGATCCGGGGTGGGCCACTCCAGGCTCTCGCCATAGAGTTTGAACACGGGAATGGCAGCAAGGGCAGGCTTGTTCATCACTACAGTCCAGGCCTCAGAGTAACGGGGGGGGGAGAATTGCACCGCTGAAAAAAAGCTCAGGTAACCGCCAGGTTTCATCGGCCCATTGACGGGTTCAGCCAGGAAAAACGCAAGCACCGGCAACACAAATAAACATTCGTACAGCCAGGATTCAGGAAGCCGGCACCGAGCGCACACTATACAGAATGCGTCCCATTACACATCAACACCAAGTGCCACAAAGCTTTTCGAGAGCGGTGAATCCAAGGCGCTTTGGCACAACATCCCCCCTTGGAAACCTTCATGAAAAAACGCCGTACTCTTCCTTGTAGCGCTATCCGATAGCACCCTATCGAGTACACTGACGCCCATTCCCGCCAGCCTTGCCGCTACGGATCAATCACTGCCCGCAGGTTTTTTCGTGACTCACCTCCAACAGCCTGGCCCACCCAAACCGGCCATCCGCAGCGTGCTGATCGCCCTGATGCTGGCGATCTTTCTCGGCGCCCTGGACCAGACCATCGTCGCGGTCTCCATGCCGGCCATTTCCGCCCAGTTCAAGGATGTCAGCCTGCTGGCCTGGGTCATCTCCGGCTACATGGTGGCGATGACCGTGGCAGTGCCGATCTACGGCAAGCTCGGTGATCTGTATGGCCGGCGTCGGCTGATGCTGTTCGGCATGGGATTGTTCACCCTGGCCTCGCTGTTCTGCGGCCTGGCCCAGAACATGGAACAACTGGTGCTGGCGCGGATCTTTCAGGGCATCGGCGCCGGCGGCATGATTTCGGTGAGCCAGGCCATCATCGGCGACATAGTCCCGCCCAGGGAGCGCGGCCGCTATCAGGGCTACTTCAGCAGCATGTACGCGGTGGCCAGTGTCGCCGGCCCGGTGCTGGGCGGCTATATGACCGAGTTTCTGTCGTGGCGCTGGGTGTTCCTGATCAACCTGCCCCTGGGACTGGGTGCCTGGTGGGTGGCCCACCGCACCCTGGTGGGGCTGCCGGTGCCCCAGCGCAAGCCGATCATCGACTACCTCGGCACTGTGTTGCTGATCATCGGCCTGAGCGCCCTGCTGCTGGGCATCACCCAAGTGGGCCAGGGCCACTCCTGGCGCAGCGCCGAAGTGCTCGACCTGCTGGCCATCGGCTGCATCGTCCTGGCTCTGTTCGTCTGGCATGAGCGCCGGGCTAGGGAACCCCTGCTGCCGATGCACCTGTTTGCCAACCGCAATGCGCTGCTGTGCTGGTGCACGATTTTCTTCACCAGTTTCCAGGCCATCTCGCTGATCGTGCTGATGCCCTTGCGTTTCCAAAGCATCACCGGGGCCGGGGCCGACAGTGCCGCCCTGCACTTGCTGCCCTTGGCCATGGGCCTGCCCATGGGCGCCTATTGCGCCGGACGCCTAACCTCGGTGACCGGACGCTACAAACCGATGATCCTGGGCGGCGCGCTATTGATGCCAGTGTCGATTCTCGGCATGGCCCTGGTGCCGCCCCAGGAGGTCCTGCTGAGCAGCCTGTTCATGTTGCTCTGCGGGATCGCCGGCGGCATGCAGTTCCCTACCTCCCTGGTGGGCACCCAGAACTCGGTGGAGCAACGGGATATCGGTGTCGCCACCAGCACCACCAACCTGTTTCGCGCCCTGGGCGGCGCGGTGGGAGTGGCGCTGATGTCGGCCTTGCTGCTGGCCTTGTTGCAGGATTCCAGCCTGGCGCATCTGAGTGGCACAGGGCTGATGAACGAGGGGCACTCCGGCAATGCCTTGCTGCAAGGCCTGGACGCCGCGCCTGGACCCGCCCGCGACGCATTGCGCAACGAGTTGCTGCTGACCTTCCGACATCTGCTGCTGGTCAGTGCCGCGGTTTCCCTGCTGGGGCTGGCGGCGGCGATTGCCATGCCCAATCGCCTGCTGCGGGGCCGTGAAGACAAGGCGCATTGATCCTGATGCTGGCAGGGGCCAGCGTTCAGGACTCAGGGGCTGTAGTAACCCACGGCAACCAGCAGCTTCCCGACCTTGCGCAAGTAGGCATGCTTGTCCTCGACCTTGCCCGTCACCGGGTTCTTCCAGCGGTACTCGTATTCCCCCTGATCCTGGCCTGCCATCAGCGCCAGGATCGGCTCCCCCACCGGCTTGCCCTCTGGGTCCTTGATCTTGCCAAAATCGGTATTGAGCAGGCGCAGGTTGGTGCCATGGGCCAGATAGCGGTGGCTGTCGAGGTCCACCACGAACACATACAGATCGTCTTCGAGAAACCCGCCACGCAAGTCATTGATGGCTTTGAGCGTACCCGGCTGATCGCCGCCCAAGGCCGTGGCCGCTCGATCCAGCAGCGCCTTGGCCTGTTCGGCCGAGGCCCGAGGCAGGTAATACCCCACCGCCAGGATGCGTTCGCCGATACGCTGGAAGTACACATGCTTGCGTTCGATCTTGCCGTCGGCCCAGTTCTGCCAGCGGTATTCGGCTTGCTGGATGCCATTGGCCTCGGGAATCTTCAGGGCGTCCTTGAACGCCTTGCGCAGATCCGGTCCCAGGACTTCGGAAACATCTCGGCCAATCAGTGCCGACGAAGGACCGCCACTGGCCAGCATCACGCCCCGGGTGTCCACCACGAACACATAACGATCGCGATCGACAAACTCACCCTGGCGGCTGAAGGCCGCAAACGCCTTGTCACCCTGGTCGTGGTAATAGCGCAGGGCTTTCTCCAGCAGCGCCCGGGCCGCCACACCGTCATCGGCCGCCGGTACCGCCGCATGCAACGACCCCATGCACAGCAATAACAACCATCCCAGCCAGGTATTTTTCTGCAACAGCCTCATCGCTCGCTCCTCGTTCCTGATGGCGTTTGAAGAGCGTAGACGGCTGCGCAATATGGGTGAACATTCAGCACACTTTGGCCGAACAGCCCCCCCACGCCGTGCGCGGGGAGGGCCTGACCACTCAAGGACGGGTATTGATCTGCTGCTGCAGGTTCTGGATCTGGCTTTGCAGGGTATTGATGTTGCGGGTGACCTGGCCACGGAACGCATCGAACTCGGCGGTGCTGGCTCCGCTCTGGGCAGCGGGACGATTGTCCTGCTCACTCTTGAGTACCACCAGTTCCTGCTCCAGTCGCTCGATGGCAGCGCTCGGGTTGCCCTGTTTCTTCAATGCGGCAAGGTCGGCATTCAAGCTCTTGAGCTGGCTATCGAGCTTGCCGGCGTCCGCCTGGGCACCTTTGAGGCTCGCCAGTTCAGCGCTCAAGGCTTTCACCTGGGCCTGCAACTGGGCGTTGGCCGCCTGCTGCTCGGCAGTCTGGGCTGTCATCTGCGCCAGGCGCTTGTCCAGGTCAGTCGCCTGCCCGGCCACGCCCTGCTGTTGTCGGCTCTGATCCTGCAGCCGGCTTTCCAACTGTTTAATCTGCAGCTTCAAGGCTTCGCTGTCAGTGGTGACATTGGTCTGACTGGCCACTACCTTGCCGGAGATGTCCTGCAGACGGCCGGCGGCCTCTTCACTGATCCTGGCGAAGCTTTCCTGGGTCGCCACCAGTTGCTGCTCCATCAGCGAAATCTGCTGGAAGCTCCACCAGGCAAGACCGATGAAGGCAAAGAACAACGCCCCCACCAATGCCCACAATGGACCGGTACTGGGCCCCTTGGCCTTGGCCACCGGAGCGCTGCGCGAATGCACGGTGGTGCGCTCACGGGCAGCGCTGGTGGTAGGAAAGACATCGTCATCGAGGGGATCGGCGCGCAGACTTGGAACGTCATCGAAGTCATCGTGTGCATCGTTACGCATGGGGCAACCTTTGTGAACCGCGGTGATGGCTGAATGCGGCGAGTATAAACCGCTAATTCACCCGGCCAATGGACCGGCCCGGGCAAACCGGGTTCAGTCTTTGATTTCAGCTTATGTCCTGAGCCTTCCACCAACTGCAGAACTCATCCAGAGCGGCCCACAAGCTGACCTTGGGCTCATAGCCGAGGTAATGCCGGGCCCGGCTGATATCCAGGGTGAAGTTCTTGTTCATGACCTGCATCCCCAGGCGCGACAAGGTCGGTTCAGGACGGCCGGGCCAGAGCTTGCAGAACCCCTCGTTGAGCGCCGCCACGCTATAGGCCAGGCCAAAAGAGCGATAGCGGGTGACTTGCGGCACCTGCATCTGGCGCATCACGTAGTTGACTACGTCCCACAGCGGCACCGGCGCGCCGTTGCTGATGTTGTAGACCTTGCCCAGGGCCGAACCACTGGCGTGCAGGCTGCTGAACAGGGCCTCGTTGAGGTTGTGCACACTGGTGAAGTCGACCTTGTTCAGGCCGTTGCCGACGATGGCCAGGCGACCTTTGCGCTGCATCTTCAACAGCCGCGGGAAGATGCTCATGTCGCCGGCACCGGTGACAAATCGCGGCCGCAACGCAATGACCTCCAGCCCGAACTCCTGGGCACCGAAAACCTTCTGCTCGGCCAGGTACTTGGTGGCTGCGTAGGGGTGCTTGAAACGCTTGGGCACTTGCTCTTCGGTCAGCCCCAGGTGATCACGGCCATCGAAATAGATCGACGGCGAGGACAGGTGCACCAGGCGCTGGACCCGTTGCTTGAGGCAGGCTTCGACCACATTCTCAGTGACCAGCACGTTGCCCTGATGGAAATCCTGATAACGCCCCCACAAGCCCACCGCGCCGGCGCAGTGCACCACGGTCTCGACATCGCGACAGAGTTCGCGCACCAGGCCGGCATCGTTCAAATCGCCCTGGACGAACTCGGCGCCACGGCGCACCAGATGATCCACCGCTTCGGCGCGACGGCCGTTGACCCGGACCTCCAGGCCCTGCTCAAGGGCAAAACGAGCAAAGCGCCCGCCGATGAAGCCGCTTGCGCCGGTAACCAGAATTTTCATGAATATTCCTAAACAAAGCAGTGACGAGCTACGAACTACAAGCCGCGCATTGAAAGTCGAAGCGCAAGCTGTGCACTCGCAGCTTGTCGCTTGACGCTTATGGCTGCTCCCAAGGCACCAGCCATTGTGCAGATAAACGTGCCAGGTGCTCGGTCAACAAGCCCAGCAATTGTCCGCCGTTGCGCCAATGATGCCAGTACAGCGGCACATCGATGGGTTTATCCGGTAAAAGCTCCACCAGCAAGCCTCGCTGCAGTTGCTCGCGAACCTGCAGTTCGGGCACCAGCCCCCAGCCCAACCCGGCTTCGGTAAGACGGATGAAGCCCTCGGAAGACGGGCATAAATGATGTTCGAAACCGCCATCGACCCCCAGGGACGCCAAATAGCGATGCTGCAGGAAATCGTCGGGGCCGAACACCAGCGCCGGGGTCCGAGCCAACTGCTCGGCGCGCACGCCCTGGGGAAAATGCCGGGCGATGAACGCCGGGCTGGCCAGGGCGCGGTAACGCATGGCACCCAGCAGCAGACTGCGGGCCCCGGCCACCGGGCGCTCACTGGCGCAGACACACGCTGCCACTTCGCCGGCGCGCATGCGCTTGAGGCCCACCGTCTGGTCCTCCACCACCAGGTCCAGAAGCAAGTGATGTTCGGCGCAAAAGTCAGCCACCGCTTCGGCCCACCAGGTGGCCAGGCTGTCGGCGTTGAGGGCGATGCGCAGGCGTTCCGGCAAGCCTTCTTCGTCCAGGGCCGGCACCAGGCTTTGCAGGTCCCGCTCTAGAAGGCGTACCTGCTGCACATGGTTGAGCAGGCGGCGCCCGATTTCCGTGGGCGAAGGTGGCGTCACCCGCACCAGCACCGGCTGCCCGACCCGGGCCTCCAGTAACTTGATGCGCTGGGAAATTGCCGACTGCGACAATCCCAGCACCTGGGCCGCCCGTTCGAATCCTGCCTGTTCGATCACCGCGGCCAGGGCAGAGAGCAACTTGTAGTCGAACATCAGTTTTCCTAATGAGTGATCAGCACTATTGGTTTTTCTTATACCGCCTGGAGCGAGAAAATAGCCAGCGTAAAGCCTCTGTAATGCTTCTTCGCTCAAGGATTTTGTTCATGGCTGGTGAAACCTCCCTCGCTACCCTGCTACGCAGCATGAGCCCACAGCTCAACGACGGCGAGTACGTGTTTTGTTCTCTCACTGACCCCAGCCTGCTGCAGGACTGCGAAGTGCTGGGCAGCTTTCGCGAACGCGAGGGACTGACGGTTATCCTCCCGCGCCAACAGGCCGAGCGCCTGGGCCTGGCCTTCGATTACGTGGCGGCCTGGATCACCCTCAACGTGCATTCGGCCCTTGAAGCCGTGGGCCTGACAGCGGCCTTCGCTGGCGCCCTGGGCCAGGCCGGGATCAGTTGCAACGTGATCGCCGGCTACTACCACGATCACCTGTTTGTCGGTCAGGCGGATGCCCGACGAGCCATGCAGGTTCTGCAAAAACTGGCCGCCGGCGAGGAGCAGTAATCATGTGGCAAAGCTATGTAAACGGTCTCTTGGTGGCCGCCGGCCTGATCATGGCCATCGGTACGCAAAACGCCTTCGTCCTGGCTCAGAGCCTGCGCCGTGAACACCACTTGCCGGTGGCGGCACTGTGCGTCACCTGCGATGCCCTGTTGGTGGCCGCCGGGGTGTTCGGCCTGGCCACCGTCCTGACCCAGAGCCCGATGCTGCTGGCCGTGGCGCGCTGGGGCGGCGCGGCGTTCCTGATCTGGTACGGCGCCCAGGCCCTGCGCCGGGCCTGCTCGAAACAAAGCCTGCAACAGGGCGAAGGCCAGACCGTGCGTTCGCTGCGGGCTGTCATGCTCAGTGCCCTGGCGGTCACCCTGCTCAACCCCCACGTCTACCTGGATACGGTGTTGCTGATCGGTTCACTGGGGGCGCAACAAACCGAGCCCGGCGCTTACGTGGTGGGGGCCGCCAGCGCCTCGTTGCTGTGGTTCTTCACCCTGGCCCTGGGCGCCGCCTGGCTGGCTCCGTGGCTGGCTCGCCCCAGTACCTGGAGGATTCTCGACCTGCTGGTGGCGGTGATGATGTTCAGCGTGGCGTTCCAGCTGATCAGCGCTGCGTGACTTATTCCAAAAGGCTCTGGAACCTCTATCCCACACAGTTGTTGCGTGGTTAAGCCGCACCCCCGGTGCTATGATCCGAACCCTGCGCCGCAAAGAGTACAAACTCCCCGGCGCTTGTCTGGCCGCCCGTGATCGGCCTTGCGCTCACCGCAACTGACCTGATTAGGAGAATCATCATGGCTTTCGAATTGCCGCCGCTGCCCTATGCACACGACGCCCTGCAGCCGCACATTTCCAAGGAAACCCTGGAATACCACCACGACAAGCACCACAACACCTATGTCGTGAACCTGAACAACCTGGTGCCAGGCACCGAGTTCGAAGGCAAGACTCTGGAAGAGATCGTCAAAACCTCTTCGGGCGGCATCTTCAACAACGCAGCCCAGGTCTGGAACCACACTTTCTACTGGAACTGCCTGGCGCCAAACGCCGGCGGCCAACCTACTGGCGCTCTGGCCGAGGCCATCAACGCAGCCTTCGGTTCGTTCGACAAGTTCAAAGAAGAATTCACCAAGACTTCCGTTGGCACCTTCGGCTCCGGCTGGGGCTGGCTGGTGAAGAAGGCTGACGGTTCCCTGGCCCTGGCCAGCACCATCGGCGCCGGCAACCCGCTGACCAGCGGCGACACTCCGCTGCTGACCTGCGACGTCTGGGAACACGCCTACTACATCGACTACCGCAACGTTCGTCCTAAATACGTCGAAGCGTTCTGGAACCTGGTCAACTGGAAATTCGTGGCTGAGCAGTTCGAAGGCAAGAACTTCGTCGCTTAAGTCCGTTTGCAGTGCAAAAAACCCGGCCTGGCCGGGTTTTTTTTGCCTCTGACAAAGCCGGCATCTTGTCCCGCCCAGCCGAGACGCTAAGATTCATCTGATGTAAAAATCAACGCCGCCCCTCAAGTTGCAAGGCGTCGCTACCGACACACTATCCACAGCAAGAGCAATCCTGAATCTGATCACCCGGGCCTGGCCCGCAGACGTCCTGTTCTCGGCCTTAATGTCACTTTGACGGCCAACACGGGATTGCCAATACTCATGGCAACTTGACGCTACGCGCACGGAACAAGGAATAGCCCTTTGAAGCTGGAACTCAAAAACAGCTTGTCGGTGAAGTTGCTCCGGGTTGTGCTGCTGTCGGCACTCATAGTGGGCGTAGTCCTGAGCTGTGCCCAGATCGTCTTCGATGCCTACAAGACTCGGCAGGCGGTCGCTAACGACGCCCAGCGCATTCTCGACATGTTTCGCGACCCATCGACACAGGCGGTCTACAGCCTGGACCGGGAAATGGGCATGCAAGTCATTGAAGGCCTGTTCCAGGATGATGCGGTGCGCATGGCCTCCATTGGCCACCCCAATGAAACCATGCTCGCGGAAAAGTCCCGCGAGCTGCAGCACTCTTCCAGTCGCTGGCTCACTGATCTGATTCTTGGCCAGGAACGCACCTTCACCACCCAGTTGGTGGGCCGCGGCCCCTACAGCGAGTATTACGGCGACCTGAGCATCACCCTCGACACCGCTACCTACGGCCAGGGCTTCATCATCAGCTCGGTGATCATCTTCATCTCCGGCGTCCTGCGCGCCCTGGCCATGGGCCTGGTGCTGTACCTGGTCTATCACTGGTTGCTGACCAAACCGCTGTCGCGAATCATCGAGCACCTGACTACCATCAATCCCGACCGCCCCAGCGAACACCAGTTGCCACTGCTCAAGGGGCACGAAAAAAACGAACTGGGAATCTGGATCATCACCGCCAACCAGTTGCTGGCCTCCATCGAGCGCAACACCCACTTGCGCCACGAAGCGGAAAACAGCCTGCTGCGCATGGCCCAGTACGACTTCCTGACCGGCCTGCCGAACCGTCAGCAACTGCAGCAGCAACTGGACAAGATCCTGGTGGACGCCGGACGCCTGCAACGCCGGGTGGCAGTACTGTGTGTCGGCCTGGATGACTTCAAGGGCATCAACGAACAGTTCAGCTACCAGACCGGCGACCAACTGCTGCTGGCCCTGGCCGATCGCCTGCGCGGCCACAGTGGCCGCCTCGGAGCCCTGGCTCGCCTGGGTGGCGATCAGTTCGCCCTGGTCCAGGCCGATATCGAACAACCCTATGAAGCCGCAGAACTGGCACAAAGCATCCTCGACGACCTGGAGGCCACCTTCGCCCTCGATCATCAGGAAATCCGCCTGCGCGCCACCATTGGCATCACCCTGTTCCCGGAAGACGGCGACAGCACGGAAAAACTCCTGCAAAAAGCCGAACAGACCATGACCCTGGCCAAGAGCCGGTCACGCAATCGCTATCAGTTCTATATCGCCAGCGTCGACAGCGAAATGCGCCGGCGCCGGGAGTTGGAGAAGGACCTGCGTGAAGGCCTGACCCGGGAGCAGTTCTTCCTCGTCTATCAGCCACAGATCAGCTATCGCGACCACCGGGTGGTGGGGGTCGAGGCGCTGATTCGCTGGCAACACCCGGAACACGGCCTGGTGCCGCCGGACCTGTTCATTCCCCTGGCGGAGCAGAACGGCACCATCATCGCCATCGGCGAATGGGTCCTGGATCAGGCCTGCCGCCAACTGCGCGAATGGCACGACATGGGCTTCAGCGACCTGCGTATGGCGGTCAACCTGTCCACGGTGCAACTGCACCACGCCGAACTGCCACGGGTGGTCAACAACCTGCTGCAGATCTACCGCCTGCCACCGCGCAGCCTGGAACTGGAAGTCACCGAAACCGGCCTGATGGAAGACATCAGCACCGCCGCCCAGCACCTGCTGAGCCTGCGACGCTCCGGAGCGCTGATCGCCATCGACGATTTCGGCACCGGTTATTCGTCCCTGAGTTACCTGAAAAGCCTGCCCCTGGACAAGATCAAGATCGACAAGAGCTTCGTCCAGGATCTGCTGGATGACGACGACGATGCGACCATCGTGCGCGCCATTATCCAGCTGGGTAAAAGCCTGGGCATGCAGGTGATCGCCGAGGGCGTGGAAACGGCCGAACAGGAGGCTTACATCATCTCCGAAGGCTGCCATGAAGGTCAGGGCTATCACTACAGCAAACCCCTGCCGGCGCGGGAGTTGAGCGCCTACCTGAAACAGGCGCAGCGCAGCAACGCGGTGATCCTCTGACCTAAACAGAGCACTGGCCGGCTTGACCTGGCGCAGTCCCCTTCTGAATAAGAAATATTTACAAGCGCGACCCTTTACACATAATGCAAATCTTTCGCATTATGTTGCAGTTTTGCGCGCCCCCAGCGCCGTCCACTCCCCCTCTCGAAGCAGGATGTTCGCCATGATTCGTATGCCTCTGGCTACCGCCAGTCTGTTGGCCATCGCTATTTCCCTCGCCGGCTGCGGCGAAGGCAAAGACGACAAGGCTGCCGCTCAAGCGCCGACCCCGGCCGCCAGCACTGCCACCCCAGCCAATGACGCTGCCGGCAAGGTCGACGAAGCCGCAGCCAAGGCTGTAGTCGCGCATTACGCCGACATGGTATTCGCCGTTTACAGCGACTCCGAATCCACCGCGAAAACCCTGCAAACCGCCATCGATGCCTTCCTCGCCAAGCCCAACGACGACACCCTGAAAGCCGCCAAGGCTGCCTGGGTTGCCGCTCGCGTGCCTTACCTGCAGAGCGAAGTGTTCCGCTTCGGCAACACCATCATCGATGACTGGGAAGGTCAGGTGAACGCCTGGCCACTGGACGAAGGCCTGATCGACTACGTCGACAAGAGCTACGAGCACGCACTGGGCAACCCGGGCGCCACCGCCAACATCATCGCCAACCCCCAGATCCAGGTCGGCGAAGACAAGGTCGACGTGAAAGACATCACCCCGGAAACCCTCGCCAGCCTGAACGAGCTGGGCGGTGCCGAGGCCAACGTCGCCACCGGCTACCACGCCATCGAATTCCTGCTCTGGGGCCAGGACCTGAACGGCACCGGCCCTGGCGCCGGCGCCCGCCCTGCTTCCGACTACCTGGAAGGTGCCGGTGCCACCGGCGGCCACAACGAGCGTCGTCGCGCCTACCTGAAGGCCGTGACCCAACTGCTGGTCAACGACCTGGAAGAAATGGTCGGCAACTGGAAGCCGGATGTGGCCGACAACTACCGCGCCACCCTGGAAGCCGAACCGGCCGAGACCGGCCTGCGCAAGATGCTGTTCGGCATGGGCAGCCTGTCCCTGGGCGAACTGGCGGGCGAGCGGATGAAGGTATCCCTGGAAGCCAACTCCCCTGAAGATGAGCAGGATTGCTTCAGCGACAACACCCACAACTCGCACTTCTACGATGCCAAGGGCATCCGCAACGTCTACCTGGGCGAGTACACCCGTGTCGACGGCAGCAAGATGACCGGCGCCAGTCTGTCGTCCCTGGTGGCCAAGGCCGACCCGGCAGCCGACGCTGCCCTGAAAGCCGACCTGGCCGCCACCGAAGCCAAGATCCAGGTCATGGTCGACCACGCCAACAAGGGTGAGCACTACGACCAACTGATCGCGGCGGGCAACGAGTCCGGCAACCAGATCGTGCGCGACGCCATCGCCGCCCTGGTCAAGCAGACCGGCTCGATCGAACAGGCTGCGGGCAAGCTGGGCATCAGCGACCTGAACCCGGACAACGCCGATCACGAGTTCTGATCAGCGCGGCTTCAGCCAAAAGGCGACCTGCGGGTCGCCTTTTTTGTGCCCGTGGTGCTGCGTTTAAGGCGCCTGGACGCTTCCCGGCCAGCTTGTCCTGGGTCAAACCAAACGATAATTCCTCTTATTCAATCCAAGCGGCCCTGTTAGACTTTGCGCCCTTGTTTTGCTCGTCTTGCAGGATGTCCGATGCCCCCGTCGCTGCTTCGCTGGTCCGCTCTACTCATGGCCTTGAGCCTGAGTGCCTGCGATGACGCTCCGCGCTTTACCCAGGCCGAACCGGGGGAAGCCCGGGCCGGCGGCGCGACCACGGTCAACAAGGCCGATCGCAATGCCTTCTCCCTGCCATCGGCCAACCTGCCACCGACCCGACGCCTGGACTTCAGCGTCGGCAACAGTTTTTTCCGCAACCCCTGGGTGATCGCCCCTTCCACCACCACCGCCCGTGACGGCCTCGGCCCGCTGTTCAACACCAATGCCTGCCAGAACTGCCACGTCAAGGACGGCCGCGGCCATCCGCCCGCGCCGGATGCACTGAACGCGGTGTCGATGCTGGTGCGCCTGTCGATTCCGGATACCCCGGCCTACGCCAAGGTCATTGAGCAGGTCGGCGTGGTGCCGGAACCGGTGTATGGCGGCCAGTTGCAAGACATGGCGATTCCCGGAGTCGCCCCCGAAGGCCGAGTACGGGTCGATTACGATCCGCTGCCCGTACGGTTCAAGGACGGCACCCAGGTGGAGTTGCGCAAACCCAGGCTGCGGATCACGGACCTGGGCTACGGCCCAATGCACCCCGAGACGCAGTTCTCCGCCCGAGTGGCGCCGCCGATGATCGGCCTGGGGTTGCTGGAGGCCATTCCCGAAGCGGCAATCCTGGCCAACGCTCGGCCCGCTGCCGGCAGTAAGGCCATTGCCGGACGGCCCAACTGGGTCTGGGATGACGCCCAGCAAAAGACCGTACTCGGGCGTTTTGGCTGGAAAGCCGGCCAACCCAACCTCAATCAACAAAATGTTCACGCGTTCTCTGGTGATATGGGCCTGACCACCCGCCTGAGGCCCTTCGATGACTGCACCGACGCGCAAACCGCCTGCAAGCAGGCCCCCAACGGCAATGGTCCGGACGGTGAGCCAGAAGTCAGCGACAACATCCTGCGCCTGGTGCTGTTCTACACTCGCAACCTGGCGGTACCGGCGCGCCGCGATGTCGATTCGCCCCAGGTCCTGGCCGGCAAGAACCTGTTCTTCCAGGCCGGCTGCCAGTCTTGCCACACCCCAAGTTTCACCACTGCGGCCAACGCCGCCGAACCCGAATTGGCCAATCAGGTGATACGCCCCTACAGCGACCTGCTGCTGCACGACATGGGGGAGGGCCTGGCGGACCACCGCACTGAGTTCAAGGCCAGTGGCCGCGACTGGCGCACTGCGCCCCTGTGGGGCATCGGCCTGACGGAAACCGTCAGTGGCCACACCCAGTTCCTGCATGACGGCCGCGCCCGCAACCTGATGGAGGCGGTGCTGTGGCATGGCGGCGAAGCCGAGGGCGCGAAGCAACAGGTTCTCGCCTTCAATGCCGAGCAGCGTGCCGCGCTGCTGGCCTTTTTGAATTCGCTATAAACATTCGTCTTATCTGCTTTCTCCACAATAAAGGGAGCCCGAACATGTTCCGCCCCAAACTGCTGTTCACCAGCCTTGCCGCACTCGCCCTGGGCGCCTGCTCGCCCCAGGACCCACAAGCCGTGACCTCGGCCGCTATCGCCAAGCAGGTGATCCTGCCGACCTACAGCCGTTGGGTCGACGCTGACCGCCAGCTGGCCATCAGCGCCCTGGCCTTCTGCGAAGGCAAGGAAAGCCTGGACACTGCCCGTGCCGACTTCCTCCACGCACAAAAGGCCTGGGCCGAGCTACAACCGCTGCTGATCGGCCCGCTGGCCGAGGGCAACCGCGCCTGGCAAGTGCAGTTCTGGCCGGACAAGAAAAACCTGGTAGGCCGCCAGGTCGAACAACTGGTCAGCGCCAATGCGCAGATCGATGCCGCGGCCCTGGCCAAGTCCAGTGTGGTGGTGCAAGGCCTATCGGCCTACGAGTACATCCTGTTCGACAGCAAGATCGACATGGCCGACAGCGCACAGAAAGCTCGCTACTGCCCACTGTTGACCGCCATCGGTGAACGTCAGAAACAACTGGCGGAAGAAATCCTGGCGGGCTGGAATACCAACGACGGCATGCTCGCGCAGATGAGCAAGTTCCCCAACCAGCGCTACGCCGACTCCCATGAAGCCATCGCTGATTTGCTGCGGGTCCAGGTCACTGCCCTGGATACCCTGAAGAAGAAGCTCGGCACGCCGATGGGCCGCCAGACCAAGGGCATTCCCCAGCCGTTCCAGGCCGACGCCTGGCGCAGCCAGTCGTCCCTGCAAGGCCTTGAGGCCAGCCTCAGCGCTGCTCAGACGGTCTGGGCCGGAGTCGACAACAAGGGCCTGCGCGGCCTGTTGCCAGCCGATCAGAAGCCCCTGGCCGACAAGATCGACGCTGCATACGCCGCCTCGCTGAAACTCTTCGCCAGTACCCAGCGCTCGCTGACCGAAATGCTCGGTGACGACGCCGGGCGCCAGCAGCTCAATGATCTGTACGACAGCCTCAACGTGGTCCACCGCCTGCACGAAGGCGAACTGGCCAAGGCGCTGGGTATCCAACTGGGCTTCAACGCCAACGACGGTGACTGATGATGCTGCGACGTCAGGCTTTGGTTCTGGGCAGCCTGCTGCTCAGTGCGGTGACCTTGGGCGGCTGGACGCTGTTCAAGCAAAAGGGCAAACAGCCCTTGCTGCTTTCGGCCAGGGACGATGGTGACGGCAAGCATTACGCCGTCGGTTATCAGCTGGACGGTAAACAGGTGTTTGCCACCCAGGTCGGCCAGCGTTGCCATGACATCATCAATCACCCGCAATTGCCGATCGCCCTGTTCGTGGCCCGGCGCCCGGGCACCGAGAGTTACCTGATCGACCTGCGCAACGGCGCGCTGCTGCAGACCGTGACCTCGCAACCTGACCGGCACTTCTACGGCCATGCGGTGATCCACAAGGATGGCCAGTGGTTGTACGCCACCGAGAACGACACCCGGGACCCCGGCCGCGGCCTGCTCGGGGTGTATCGCTTCGAAGGCGAGCGCCTGGTGCACAGCGCTGAGCTGTCCACCCACGGTATCGGCCCGCACCAGGTGTCGTGGATGCCCGACGGTGAAACCCTGGTGGTAGCCAATGGCGGCATCCGCACTGAAGCCGAGAGCCGGGTGGAGATGAACCTCGATGCCATGGAGCCCAGCCTGGTGCTGATGCAGCGCGACGGCACCCTGTTGAGCAAGGAAACCCTGGCCCAGCAGATGAACAGCGTGCGCCACATGGGCATCGCCAGCGACGGCACCATCGTCACCGGCCAGCAGTTCATGGGCGCCGCCCACGAGCCCTCGGAACTCCTGGCAATCAAGCGTCCGGGCCAGCCCTTCGCGGCCTTCCCGGTGCCCGAACAGCAGCTGCAAGCCATGGGGCACTACACCGCCAGCGTCGCGGTGCACAGCGACCTGCGCCTGGTGGCCCTGACCGCCCCCCGGGGCAACCGCTTCTTCATCTGGGACCTGGACAGCGGCGCAGTGCGGGTCGATGCGCCCCTGCCAGACTGTGCCGGCGTCGGCGCCGTGGCCGACGGCTTCGTGGTGACGTCGGGACAAGGCCGTTGCCGCTTCTACGACTGTCGTCAGACACAGATTGTGGCAAAGCCGCTGGATCTGCCCGCAGGGCTCTGGGACAACCATCTGCATCTGATCTGAAAAAACCTCCCCGGCCTTGGCGCCGGGAGCTTCGCTGAACGACAGGACGCTCATCTGGAACCCGCACGCGACTCGGAGTAATGTCTACCGGGCTTGTTTACCGGGCTTTCCAAGGAAGCGGAATATGCTGCGTCGCCGCATGCTGATCATGCTGGGTGTGGTCCTGTTGGTCGTGCTGTTGCTGGCCGGCTACAAGGCGTTTTCGATCTACAAGATGGTCCAGGTCTACTCGGCCCCCAAGCCGCCGATCAGCGTGGCGGTGGTTACCGCCGACGAGCGCCCCTGGCAAAGCCGGCTGCCCAGTGTCGGCAGCCTCAAGGCCCTGCAAGGGGTCAACCTCAGCCTGGAAGTCGCCGGTACGGTCAAGGACCTGCAGTTCGAATCCGGGCAGCAGGTCAAGGCCGGCCAGCCATTGCTGACCCTGGACAGCGCGGTGGAAAGCGCCCTGCTGGAAACCGCCCAGGCCGACCTCGGCCTGGCCCAGCTGGATTTCGGACGCGGCAGCCAACTGGTGGGCAGCCAGGCGATTTCCAAGGGCGAGTACGACCGACTCTCGGCACAGCTGCAAAAAAACAAGGCCACGGTCAACCAGCTCAAGGCCTCCCTGGCCAAGAAACGCATTCTCGCCCCCTTTGCCGGCACGATCGGCATCCGCCAGGTGGATATCGGCGACTTCCTGGCCAGCGGTACGGTGATCGCCACCCTGCAGGACCTGAGCAGCCTGTACGTGGACTTCTACATCCCGGAACAATCGGTGCCCAAGATCCGCCTGGGCCAGACCGTGGAACTCAGCGTTGCGGCGTTCCCCGGAGAGTCGTTCCCCGGCAGCATCAGCGCCATCAACCCCAAGGTCGAGAACAGCACCCGCAACGTGCTGGTACGCGCCACCCTGGCCAACCCCGGAGGCCGCTTGCTGCCAGGCATGTTCGCCGACCTGCAAGTATTGCTCCCCGATCCGCAGCTCAAGGTCGTGGTGCCGGAAAGCACCCTCACCTACTCCCTCTACGGCAACTCGGTGTATGTGGTAACGCAAAAGAAAGCCGCCGACGGCAGCCAGGAGAAAGACCCCAAGGGCCAGCCGCTGCTGGTCGCCGAGCGGCGCTTCGTCGACACGGGCGAGCATCGCGGCGGCCTGGTGATGATCAACAAGGGCGTGAAAAAGGGCGAACAGGTGGTCAGTGCCGGTCAGATCAAACTGGATAACGGCGCCGACATCAGCATCACTCCGGACAAGCTGCAACCGGAACAGCCGAACAGCCAGCCCCGCGCCGACTGATCAAGGAATCCCCATGGCCTTTACCGATCCGTTCATTCGCCGCCCGGTGCTCGCGACCGTGGTCAGCCTGCTGATTGTGCTGTTGGGGTTCCAGGCCTGGAGCAAGCTGCCCTTGCGCCAGTACCCGCAGATGGAGAACGCCCTGATCACGGTGACCACCGCCTACCCCGGGGCCAATGCCGAAACCATCCAGGGCTATATCACCCAGCCCATGCAGCAGAGCCTGGCTAGCGCCGAAGGCATCGACTACATGACCTCGGTGAGCCGGCAGAACTTCTCGGTGATCTCGATCTACGCCCGGATCGGCTCCAACAGCGACCGCCTGTTCACCGAACTGCTGGCCAAGGCCAACGAGGTCAAGAACAAGCTGCCCCAGCAAGCCGAAGACCCGGTGTTGAGCAAAGAAGCAGCCGACGCCTCGGTGCTGATGTACATCAGCTTCTCCAGCCCGCAACTGAACAACCCACAGATCACCGACTACCTGTCGCGCGTGATCCAGCCCAAGCTGGCGACCCTGCCGGGCATGGCCGAGGCGGAGATCCTCGGTAATCAGGTGTTCGCCATGCGCCTGTGGCTGGACCCGGTGAAGCTGGCGGCCTATGGCCTGGCGGCCAGCGACGTGAGCAATGCCGTGCGCCAATACAACTTTCTGTCCGCCGCCGGCGAGGTCAAGGGCGAGTACGTCGTCACCAGTATCAATGCCAACACCGAACTGAAATCCGCCGAGGCGTTCGCCGCTATCCCGTTGAAAACCGATGGCGACAGCCGGGTCCTGCTCAGGGATGTGGCGCGGGTGGAAATGGGTGCGGAAAACTACAACGCCATCAGTTCCTTCGGCGGCGTCCCCTCGGTCTACATCGGCATCAAGGCCACCCCCGGAGCCAACCCTCTGGACGTGATCAAAGAGGTGCGCAAGCTGCTCCCGGAACTGGAAGCGCAATTGCCTCCGACCCTCAAATTAGACATTGCCTACGACGCCACGCTGTTTATCCAGGCCTCCATCGACGAGGTGCTCAAGACCCTGTTCGAAGCAGTATTGATCGTGATTGTGGTGGTGTTCCTGTTTCTTGGCGCCTTGCGTTCGGTGGTGATCCCGGTAGTGACCATTCCACTGTCGATGATCGGCGTGATGTTCTTCATGCAGTTGATGGGCTACTCGATCAACCTGCTGACCTTGCTGGCCATGGTCCTGGCCATCGGCCTGGTGGTGGACGACGCCATCGTGGTGGTGGAGAACATCCATCGGCACATCGAAGAGGGCAAGTCCCCCCTGGACGCGGCCATCGAAGGAGCGCGGGAAATCGCCATGCCGGTAGTATCGATGACCATCACCCTGGCGGCGGTTTACGCCCCCATTGGTTTTCTCCAGGGACTCACCGGGGCCCTGTTCAAGGAGTTCGCCCTGACGCTGGCCGGGGCCGTGGTGATTTCCGGGATCGTCGCCCTGACCCTGTCACCGATGATGTGTGCACTGTTGCTGCGCCGCGAGGAAAACCCCAGCGGCCTGTCCCATCGCCTGGACCGGATTTTCGACAGTCTGAAGCAGCGCTACCAGCGCCTGCTCCACGGCACCCTTGATACCCGCCCCGTCGTACTGGTGTTCGCACTGATCGTGCTGTGCCTGATTCCCCTGCTGCTCAAGTTCACCAAGGCGGAGCTGGCACCGGACGAAGACCAGGGCATCATTTTCATGCTGGCCACGGCGCCGCAACCGGCCAACCTGGAGTACCTCAATGCCTACACCGATGAGTTCCTGGCGATCTTCAAGGAGTTCCCCGAGTACTACTCCTCATTCCAGATCAACGGTTTCAACGGAGTGCAGTCAGGGATCGGCGGCTTCCTGCTCAAGCCCTGGAACCAGCGCCAACAGACCCAGATGCAAATCCTGCCTCAGGTCCAGGAGAAACTGGCAGGCATTGCCGGCCTGCAAGTCTTCGGTTTCAACCTGCCAGCCTTGCCCGGCACCGGCGAGGGCCTGCCCTTTGCCTTCGTGATCAATACCCCCAACGATTACGAGTCCCTGTTGGAGGTGGCCAACCGGGTAAAGAAACGCGCCATGGAGTCGGGGAAATTCGCCTTTGTCGACATTGACCTGGCCTTCGACAAGCCCGAGGTAGTGGTCGACATCGATCGGGCCAAGGCGGCGCAGATGGGCGTTACCATGCAGGACCTGGGGGGTACGCTGGCGACCTTGCTCGGCGAGGCGGAAATCAACCGTTTCACCATCGACGGACGCAGCTATAAAGTGATCGCCCAAGTGGAGCGCGCCTATCGGGACAACCCTGACTGGCTGAACAACTACTACGTGAAGAACAGCAAGGGTGAGGCCTTGCCGCTGTCGACCCTGATCAAAGTCAGCGACCGCGCCCGCCCTCGGCAGTTGAACCAGTTCCAGCAACTCAATGCCGCGACCATTTCCGGTGTGCCCGTGGTCAGCATGGGCGAAGCCATCGACACCATGCGCCAGATCGCCACGCAAGAGGCCCCCGCCGGCTATGCGTTCGACTATGCCAGCGCCGCCCGCCAGTACGTCCAGGAAGGCAGCGCGCTCTGGGTCACCTTCGGCCTGGCCCTGGCGATCATTTTCCTGGTACTGGCGGCGCAGTTCGAAAGCTTCCGCGACCCGGTGGTGATTCTGGTGACCGTGCCGCTGTCGATCTGCGGCGCCCTGATCCCGCTGTTTCTCGGCTGGTCGAGCATGAACATCTACACCCAGGTCGGCCTGGTGACGCTGATCGGCCTGATCAGCAAGCATGGGATCCTGATCGTCGAATTCGCCAACCAACTGCGCCGGGACCAGGGACTCAGCGCCCGACAGGCGGTGGAGCAAGCCGCGTCCATTCGCCTGCGCCCAGTACTGATGACCACAGCGGCGATGGTGTTCGGCATGGTGCCACTGATCCTGGCCAGCGGTGCCGGAGCAGTCAGCCGCTTCGATATCGGCACGGTGATTGCCACAGGCATGTCCATCGGCACCCTGTTCACCCTCTTCGTCCTGCCCTGCATCTACACCCTGCTGGCCAAGCCGGACGCCTGAGCCGGGGACAAACAAAAGGCCTCGCAATGCGAGGCCTTCAGGTGGCAGTTTCAGGTCTTCAACTCTGGGGCTTCAACGCCTGGCTCATGCCGAACATGAACAGCAGCAGTTCATGATCCGGCTTGACCGCCACCGAGCTCTTGGCCCCCCGTGGCAATGGGCAATGTTCACCCTGAGCGGCGCTGAGAACCTGCGTTCGCGGCTGCTCCCAGACAACCATCGCCAAGGAAGCAACTGCCAAGGCTCCTGCCAGGAACAAACCTCGTGCAATTTCTAGCTTCATAGCTATAAACCTTTGATGGAGCTGCCAAACACCGTTCTATAAAGGTAGTAGAGCTTTTGCCAGTCGGTGTCATTCCACGACGAATGGCGGCGCAGTTGCTTGAGGTCGTGGGCCGCCGCCCGGCGGCTGCTCAGGCGCTGGCGGCACTTCTCGAAATCCAGCAATGCAATCCTCACCTGGGCCTGCTCGCCCTCGCCATCTACTCGCACGAAAACATGTTTGGAATACAGGCAGCCATGCTGCCAACGGCCCTTGTGCATGCGCGCCAGGGTCTGCGCCAGTGTCTGCAACACTCGTTCGTGCAACGCTTCGCCGTGGCGTTCACGCTCACCTGCGGCATACCAGTTGTCGATTTCCACGAAGCCGTCGAGCGCAGCGGTCACCAGTAGGGCCTGCCACTGGTGCTCGGGGCCGCGCCGGGCGCCGCAGAACACCAGTTCCGGCACCTCTATATCCAGCGAACGCAAGCCTTGTAGGGCATCGCGCTCACGCAGGACAGTCGGACGGCCAAAAGGATGCAGAAAACTGCGATGAATATGCCCGATCTGCCGCTTGGCATAGAGCAAACGACCGCCGCTGATCAGGCGCTGCACGCCGCTCTCACCGCCTCGACGCTTATTGGGTTGCTCGACCCATTCACCTTGTTGGTCCCAGAAGTATTCGAAGCAATCTGTGGGCACGGCATCCATTTCCGAAGCACATTCAACAGCCATCCTCTTACCTCTTGCGTAATACGTAGACTCGCCACATGGCGTAGAGCGGAAAGAAGTCCAGATGCTCCTGGACACGAAAACCGGCTTGCCTGAACTCTTCTTCGACCGTAGCCGCCGGTAACACGAAACGATTCTGGTAACCCTCCTGCCCACCTTCGGACAGCCGCTTGCGCTCCATACGCTTGCGCTTCCAGGCCTTGAAATTGCCATCGACCCATAGCGAGATAATCACGCTGTCACGGGTAACCCGCTGAAACTCCCGTAGCAGCGCCATCCGATGCTCGACCTCGCCGATGTGGTGCAGCAACCGCATGGAAAAAATGCAGTCCACAGCGTTGTCCGGTAAATCGATGGCAAACGCAGACGTTTGCAAGGCTCGTACCCGTTTCACCACGTCGGCCGGTTGCGCCACCGTAGCGGTGCTGAGCATAGCCGCTGAATTGTCAGCGCCAACAATGACTCGATTGGCCTTTTCGGTCAGCAGCGGCCAGAAACGGCCCGTGCCACACGGCAGGTCCAGCACCAGGCCCGGCTCTCCCGCCAGGGCCAGCGCAGCGCGAGCCAATTGTTCATCACGCTTGTGGGACAACTGTCGTGCCAGTCCTTGCTGGTGCTTGAGCAGGTATTGCTGCGCATGTTGGGCATCGTACTTGTCGGAAAATTCCAGCTTGATCGGTGTCGCCATCATCAAAGTCTCCTGCAACTGATGGCGCCACCTTAGGCAGCGACGTGTCAGCGACAGGTCATCCCCTTGTGAAAACTTCGTACCGTCCAACGATGAAATATTTCAGAGTTTTACAGGCAGCAGGCAATGGCCTGGGGCCACTTCAGAAGAAAAATCGACAAGCGAGTGGCCCTGCAAAACAGGGCCTGGCAAGAGTATTCAAGCCTTGGAAGGGGGGAGCTGAACGTGAAAACGACAGCCATTGGGGGTCATGGTACTGAGAGTGACGCTCCAGCCCTGGTTCTCGCAGATGCGCTGGACCAGGGACAAGCCCAGCCCCAGGCCCTCACCGCGTTTTTCATCGCCACGGACAAAGGGCTGGAACATCGCCTCGCGTTTTTCCTCGGGAATGCCCACGCCGCTGTCCTCGACGACAAATCCATCCGCCACCAGGCTCAGGCGGATAAATCCCTGTTCGGTGTAGTGCAAGGCATTGCGCAACAGGTTGCCCATCACCGCATGCAGGAAGGTGGCGTTGTAGCGAGTCTCACCCGGTTGCCCCGGCTCGAAGATCAGCTCGATACCCTTGGCTTCGATGAATTCGCGCCACACCCCGATCAGGTCCTTGGCAGCCTGGGTCAACGTCAGTTGCGGCGACATGCTGGCATCTTCTCGCTGGGCCCGGGCCAGCATCAGGAACGTCTGCACCAGCTCACGCATTTCGTCGCAGGCCCGGGCAATACGTTCGACCTGGGATCGTCCACGGGGATCAAGCCCAGGGTTTTCCAGGAGCAGCTCGCAGGACGTGGCCAGAACCATCAGCGGCGTTCGCAGTTCATGGCTGACGTCACTGGTGAACAGCCGCTCACGGCTTAAAGCCTGGCGCAGACGTCCCAGCGTCGCATCGAAGGCGATCGCCAACTCGCCCACCTCATCCGCCGCATAATCCGGCGCCAGGGGCGGGGCCAGGCCCAGCAATTGATCGCGGTGACGGACCTGGCGAGCCAGACGAACCACCGGTGCCATCACCCTACGCGCCAAGACCCAACCCAGGAACACCGCCAGCGCCAGGCTGAGGACAAAGCCCACCAGCACCACCGCGAACAGCACCCGCTCGCGCTCTTCGAAATCACTCTGATCCTGCAGCAGCACATAACGCCGGCCATCCACCACTTCAACCATGGCGTGATAGGACAGCTGCTCGCGAAACACTTCATGGAAGCCTGGGTCCAGATGCCTCAGGTCCTTGGGCAACTCGAAGTCGCCGCGCCCGCCACTGTAGTAGAACAGCTGGTCGGGCTCGGGGCGGTGATTCCAGTCGGCAACGTTATCCATCAGCAACAGGCGTTGCAGATCGCCACCAAGGCCGGCGGAGATGAGTTTCTCCTCCACCAGATGCACGGTCGCCACGATGCCCATGGCGAAAGCCCCCGCCACCAGTGCGCTCATCAAGGCAAAGGCGATGATGATGCGCTGGGCAAGGCTCTGCTTAAACTCCATCACGACCCTCGGCCAACCGGTAGCCGACACCGTGCACGGTGTGCAGCAACGGCTTGGCGAACGGCTTGTCGATCACCTGGCGCAGTTGGTGGACATGGCTGCGCAGGCTGTCACTGTCCGGACAGTCATCGCCCCACAGGGCCTCTTCGAGGATTTCCCGGCGCAACACATGGGGGCTCTTCTGCATCAACACTGCCAGCAGCTTGAGGCCCACCGGGTTGAGCTTGAGCAGACGCCCTTCGCGGGTGACTTCCAGGGTATCGAGGTCATAACTGAGGTCACCGACCTGCAGCGCTCGACGACCACCGCCCTGGGTACGGCGCATCACCGCCTCGATCCTCGCGGCCAGTTCGGACAGGGCAAATGGCTTGAGCAGATAGTCGTCGGCCCCGGACTTGAAGCCCTGAAGCCGGTCATCCAACTGGTCGCGGGCCGTGAGCATGATCACTGGGGTATCGCGCCGGGCATCTTCGCGCAGGCGCTTGCACAGGGTGTAGCCGTCGATCCCTGGCAGCATGATGTCGAGCACGATCAGGTCGTAATGCTCGGTGGCAGCCAGGTGCAACCCCGACAGACCATCCTGGGCGCAGTCCACGGTATAGCCCTTGAGTCCCAGGTAATCCGCCAGGTTGGCGAGAATATCGCGGTTGTCTTCGACCAGTAGAATTCGCATCGGCACTCTCTCCGCACACAGTTAGGGCCGTCTTGGCTCGCGCAGCTTAAGGCCAAGTCCGACTCGCCGCCAGCCTTGTCTGACCGCTCCTGGGGCACTTTTCACCCCTTCAATGGCTTAACAAATTTTTCACCGCTGGCTCACAACCTGACTACAGGGGCAAGCCCAGACTGCCGACCGTTTGCCGACAAGAAACAGACAGGAACAGCCACTTCCTGGCTTACCCGCCAAGCAGAATGAGCCAATGCGTTTCATTGGCCAGAACTCAGTGGATGTTCGCCGCGCCAGCGCTGTTGGGTTGTTGAACCTGAACGACGAATCGAGCGTCCTGGAACTGTTGCAAGACACCCCACGGCCACTGCGCTCCTGGTGGGCAACCACCAACACCTGGGACTGTTCGACGGCAAGGGCCTGGCCATTCTCAGTCCATGCCAAAGGCGGCACCGACAGGCGCCCCTCAATTTCAGGCACAAAAAAGCCCCGCCGGTTTTCACCGGCGGGGCTTTTTCAGTACGGGGGTAAGGCTGGCTTACATCATGCCGCCCATGCCACCCATGCCGCCCATGTCTGGCATGCCGCCAGCTGCCGGCTTGTCTTCCACGATTTCAGCAACAGCGGCTTCGGTGGTCAGGATCAGACCGCCGATGGACGATGCAGCTTGCAGCGCGGAACGGGTCACCTTGGTTGGGTCCAGGATGCCCATTTCGATCATGTCGCCGTATTCGCTGGTGGCAGCGTTGTAACCGAAGTTACCAGCGCCCTGCTTGACCTTGTCCACCACCACGCTTGGCTCGTCGCCGGAGTTGGCAACGATCTGACGCAGTGGGGCTTCGATCGCGCGACGCAGAACAGCGATACCCACGTCCTGATCGGCGTTGTCGCCTTTAAGGTCCTTGATGCCTTGCAGAGCACGGATCAGGGCTACGCCACCGCCAGGTACCACGCCTTCTTCAACGGCTGCACGGGTCGCGTGCAGGGCGTCTTCAACGCGGGCTTTCTTCTCTTTCATTTCAACTTCGGAGCCAGCGCCAACCTTGATCACTGCAACGCCGCCGGACAGCTTGGCCAGACGCTCTTGCAGTTTTTCACGGTCGTAGTCGGACGAAGTGTCGGCCACTTGTTGACGGATCTGAGTCACACGAGCCTGGATGTCCGCTTCAACGCCAGCACCGTCGATGATGGTGGTGTTTTCTTTGGACAGGATCACGCGCTTGGCGTTACCCAGGTGCTCCAGAGTGGTGCTTTCCAGGCTCAGGCCGATCTCTTCGGAGATCACGGTACCGCCGGTCAGAACGGCGATGTCCTGCAGCATGGCCTTGCGACGGTCGCCGAAGCCCGGTGCCTTGACGGCAGCGACTTTGACGATGCCACGCATGTTGTTCACAACCAGAGTCGCCAGGGCTTCGCCTTCAACGTCTTCAGCCACGATCAGCAGTGGGCGGCCGGCTTTGGCAACGGCTTCCAGCACTGGCAGCATTTCGCGAATGTTGGAGATCTTCTTGTCCACCAGCAGGATCAGCGGGCCGTCGAGTTCGGCGACCATGGTGTCCGGCTTGTTGATGAAGTAAGGGGACAGGTAGCCACGGTCGAACTGCATGCCTTCTACAACCGACAGTTCGTTTTCCAGGCCCGAGCCTTCTTCAACGGTGATCACGCCTTCTTTACCGACTTTTTCCATGGCTTCGGCAATGATGTCGCCGATGGAGTTGTCGGAGTTGGCGGAGATGGTGCCGACCTGAGCGATGGCTTTGGAGTCAGCGCATGGCTTGGACAGACCTTTCAGCTCTTTGACGATGGCGATGGTGGCCTTGTCGATACCGCGTTTCAGGTCCATCGGGTTCATGCCGGCAGCGACGGCTTTCAGGCCTTCGTTGACGATCGACTGAGCCAGAACGGTGGCGGTGGTGGTGCCGTCGCCAGCGTCATCGTTGGCACGGGAGGCAACGTCTTTGACCAGCTGCGCGCCCATGTTTTCGAAGCGATCTTTCAGCTCGATTTCTTTGGCTACGGAAACGCCGTCCTTGGTGATGGTCGGAGCGCCGAAGCTCTTCTCGATGATCACGTTACGGCCTTTCGGGCCCAGGGTCGCTTTTACTGCGTCAGCCAGAACGTTGACACCAGTGAGCATTTTCTTGCGGGCGGAATCGCCGAATTTAACTTCTTTAGCAGCCATGATCGATATTCCTTAAATACTGTGTAGTAGCGGGGAAATACGTGGGAAATCAGCCTTCGATAACGGCGAGAATCTCGTTCTCAGCCATTACCAGCAGATCTTCGCCATCGACTTTCACGGTGTTGCTGCCGGAGTACGGGCCAAACACCACTTTGTCACCCACTTTCACGGCCAGCGCACGTACTTCACCGTTGTCCAGCACACGGCCGGTACCTACAGCGACGATTTCGCCACGGTTAGGTTTTTCAGCAGCCGAACCAGGCAGAACGATGCCGCCAGCAGTTTTCGATTCTTCTTCGCTGCGACGGATGACGACGCGGTCATGCAGAGGACGAAGCTTCATTGTCGATCTCTCCTAATTGTGGTTTTCAACGGCCGGTGTCGATACCGGCGGGTTAGCAAATCCGGCTTTGCCGGGTGCGGCTCGACGAGCGAGCCGCGGAAGTCTGTCTGGTGTCAGCACCAGAAACCTTGCGGTGACCGTTACATAAGGGCGCATAAGGTTATTACAAGGGCTGGCTGATGAAATTTTTTACATCACCCGGGTTAAAACGAACACAGCACCCGAAGGTGCCGTGTGTTTGAGGCCAGTTATCAAGAATCTCGGTGCTCGAACTCACCTTCAATGACATTGGGCTCACGGCCCAACGGCTGTTGCGGCGCCGGGCCGCCACGGGCCGCACGCATGTCATCGGCAAAGGCGCGTTGGCGCAGGGCCTGCTCCTCGGCACGCTGGCGCATTTTATTGGCCAGCAGACGACGACTGATAGGGAGCAGCATCAGCAGGCCGAATACATCGCTGATGAACCCCGGCAGGATCAGCAGGCCGCCACCCAGGGCCAGCATCAGCCCTTCGAGCATCTGCTGAGCCGGCAGCTCGCCGCGATTGAGACTTTCACGAGCACGCAGTGCCGTGGCCAGACCGGCCACGCGCAACACCAGCACACCGAGCATCGAACCGAGAATGATCAGCAGCAGTGCCGGGAAAAACCCGATGGCCGCGCTGACCTTGACGAAGACGAACAGCTCCAGCACCGGGAACAGTAAAAAGAGCAACAGAAAAGGGCGCATCAAATGGTTTCCTCTGCGGAAGAATGCCTTCCAGTAGACCGTAAATGACGTCGCCAATTCGTGAATTCAAGCACCCGGTGCCGGATTTTTCGGCCATTGATCGGCGTGGGCCAGAAAAACCAGGGCTTCGCGCACTTGTGTCGGCGTGTTGCAAAGGCTTGGAAAGGGCAGCCAGTAAAGAGCCTGGCCAATGCGCAGGTGCATGCCTTCACTGTCGATTCCGGCCAGTTGCGCCGGCTCGCTGTGCGGCAGTCCGGCCAACTCCACATAGTGGGCAATAGCTTTGGCGTGGTCGCTGTTCATATGTTCCACCATGCTCAGCTCGGCCTTGCCGGCGAACGGGTTGGCCAGGGCCACTTGATCCACCCAGTGAATGGCGCCGAAACCGCCGATATAGCGGTGACGCACGGGCTTGAGCACCCAGAAATCGAAGTCATGGGCCTTATGGTAGTTCTGGGATTCCGGGAAATAGCGGTAGTAGCGCTCGGCGGCGGCCTCGATGGCGTCCTGGTCCTCAAGCTTCTCGGCTTCGGCCAGGTAGGTCAGGCGCCCCACTGCTTGCACGTCGTCGGCATCGCGCTCGCCCACCAGCAGCGAACACTTGGAATCCTTCTGCAGATTGTGGGTGTGCTGGGCAATGCGGCTGATAAGAATCAGCGGTCGCCCCTCGGCATCCAGGCAATAAGGCACTACGGACCCAAAGGGAAAACCCGGCATGGCCTTGGAGTGCGTCGACAACACGCCGCGGTATTCCTTGAGCAGCAATTCTCGTGCATTCTTGGCAGCTTCAACGCTCACTTTATGACTCCTTCTTTAGAATCCGTCGAAAACGGACGGGCGCCTGGAGCATTGTTCCAGCTACGCCAACGGGGCAATTCTCTTCTGCAGCCAGGCCAGGTCCGGCAGCCAGCCGAGGTTCCCCCAAAAGGACCACCCCTCAAGACCTGCTAGCGGGACATGCGAATGCAACTCACTGACAAAGTAATCATTATCACCGGCGGTTGCCAAGGTCTGGGCCGCTCCATGGCCGAGTATTTCGCCGCCAAGGGCGCACGGCTGGCCCTGGTGGACCTGAACCAGGAAAAACTCGACCAGGCGGTCGCGGCCTGCAAGGCCCACGGCGTAGAAGCCCGAGCCTATCTGTGCAACGTCGCCAATGAAGAACAGGTCAACCACATGGTGGCCCAGGTCGCCGAGGACTTCGGTGCCATCCACGGCCTGATCAACAACGCCGGGATCCTGCGCGACGGCCTGCTGGTCAAGGTCAAGGACGGCGAGATGACCAAGATGAGCCTGGCCCAGTGGCAGGCGGTGATCGACGTCAACCTGACCGGTGTCTTCCTCTGCACCCGCGAGGTGGCGGCGAAAATGATCGAGCTGAACAACAGCGGCGCAATCATCAACATCTCGTCAATCTCGCGCGCAGGCAATATCGGCCAGACCAACTATTCCGCGGCCAAGGCCGGCGTAGCGGCAGCTACCGTGACCTGGGCCAAGGAACTGGCGCGCTATGGCATCCGCGTGGCCGGCATTGCCCCGGGCTTTATCGAAACCGAGATGACCCTGGGCATGAAGCCTGAGGCCCTGGAGAAGATGACTTCCGGCATTCCGCTCAAGCGCATGGGCAAACCGGAAGAGATCGCCCATTCAGCGGCGTACATCTTCGAGAACGACTACTACACCGGACGCATCCTGGAAATGGACGGCGGCCTGCGAGTCTGATCCTGTCATCGCAACGGTAGGAGCCGGCTTGCCGGCGAAAGCGATCTTGAGGGCGCCTTCGCCGGCAAGCCGGCTCCTACATGACTCACCCGTCTTAGGGTTTCAGTCGTCGCTGATGGTGATGTTGGGCATCGCCGGCGCCGCGGCTTCCTGCAAGACGATGCGCGCGCCGACATGCCGCGCCAGTTCCTGATAGACCATGGAGATCTGGCTTTCAGGCTCGGCGATCACCGTCGGCTTGCCACCATCGGCCTGTTCGCGGATCAGCATCGACAACGGCAACGAAGCCAGCAGTTCAACATCGTACTGACTGGCCAGCTTCTCGCCACCGCCTTCGCCAAACAGATGCTCGGCATGGCCACAGTTCGAGCAAATGTGCACCGCCATGTTCTCCACCACGCCCAGCACCGGGATGTTGACCTTGCGGAACATCTCGACACCCTTGCGCGCATCCAGCAACGCCAGGTCCTGCGGCGTGGTGACGATCACGGCACCGGCCACCGGGACTTTCTGCGCCAGGGTCAGTTGGATATCGCCAGTGCCCGGCGGCATGTCGATCACCAGGTAATCGAGATTGCCCCAGTCGGTCTGGGTCACCAGTTGCAGCAAGGCGCCGGAGACCATCGGGCCGCGCCAGACCATCGGCGTGTTGTCGTCGGTGAGGAAGGCCATGGACATGACCTCGACCCCATGGGACTCGATGGGCACGAACCACTTCTGGTCCTTGATCTTCGGCCGGGTGCCTTCGGCAATGCCAAACATGATGCCCTGGCTCGGACCATAGATATCAGCGTCGAGAATCCCCACCTTGGCGCCTTCCCGGGCCAGGGCCAGGGCCAGGTTGGCCGCAGTGGTGGACTTGCCCACGCCGCCCTTGCCGGACGCCACCGCCACCACATTCTTGACGTTAGCCAGGCCCGGGATCTGCGCCTGGGCCTTGTGCGCGGCGATCACGCTGGTGATCTCGACCTTGGCCGAGCTCACACCGTCCAGGCCCTCGATGGCCAGTTGCAGCATCTGCGCCCAGCCGCTCTTGAACAGGCCGGCGGCATAACCCAGTTCCATGCGGACCGTGACCCGGTCGCCCTGGACGTCGATGTCGCGCACGCAGCCGGCGCTGACCGGGTCCTGGTTCAGGTAAGGGTCGGTGTATTGGCGAAGGACGGCTTCCACCGCTGCGCGATTGACGGCGCTCATGGGCAACTCCGATAACAAGACTGGAAAATCAGGCGGCTATCCTACGCCGCCGACTCCTTCGTGGCGAGAAAGCTTGCTGTGCACAATGTGCCCGGAAGGGTGAAAAATCCGCGCTGGCGCTTTATAGTGGCCGACCTCCGTTTCATCAAGTAGCCGAGCCCCATGTCCGAGCCACGCAAGATCCTCGTCACCAGCGCCCTGCCCTATGCCAATGGTTCCATTCACCTTGGCCACATGCTTGAGTACATCCAGACCGACATGTGGGTGCGCTTCCAGAAGCATCGCGGCAACCAATGCATCTATGTTTGCGCCGACGACGCACACGGCTCGGCCATCATGCTGCGCGCGGAAAAGGAAGGCATCACCCCGGAACAACTGATCGCCAACGTCCAGGCCGAACACAGCGCCGACTTTGCCGACTTCCTGGTGGACTTCGACAACTTCCACTCGACCCACGCCGAAGAAAACCGTGAGCTGTCGAGCCAGATCTACCTCAAGCTGCGGGACGCCGGGCACATCGCCACGCGCTCCATCACGCAGTATTTCGACCCGGAAAAGAAAATGTTCCTGGCCGACCGCTTCATCAAGGGCACCTGCCCGAAGTGCGGCACTGAGGACCAGTACGGCGACAACTGCGAAAAATGCGGCGCCACCTATGCCCCGACCGACCTGAAAGATCCAAAGTCGGCGATCTCCGGCGCCACCCCGGTGCTCAAGGATTCCCAGCACTTCTTCTTCAAGCTGCCGGACTTCCAGCAGATGCTGCAAAGCTGGACCCGCAGCGGCACCCTGCAAGACGCCGTGGCCAACAAGATCGCCGAATGGCTGGATGCCGGCCTGCAGCAGTGGGACATCTCCCGCGACGCACCGTACTTCGGCTTCGAGATCCCGGACGAGCCGGGCAAGTACTTCTACGTGTGGCTGGACGCGCCAATCGGCTACATGGCCAGCTTCAAGAACCTCTGCGCCCGTCGTCCGGAGCTGGATTTCGACGCGTTCTGGGGCAAGGACTCCACCGCCGAGCTGTACCACTTCATCGGCAAGGACATCGTCAACTTCCACGCCCTGTTCTGGCCCGCCATGCTCGAAGGCGCCGGCTACCGCAAGCCGAGCGGCATCAACGTCCACGGCTACCTGACGGTCAATGGCCAGAAGATGTCCAAGTCCCGGGGCACCTTCATCAAGGCCCGCACCTACCTGGAGCACCTGTCGCCGGAATACCTGCGCTACTACTACGCCTCCAAGCTGGGCCGTGGTGTCGACGATCTGGACCTGAACCTCGAAGACTTCGTACAGAAGGTCAACTCCGACCTGGTGGGCAAGGTGGTGAACATCGCCAGCCGTTGCGCCGGCTTCATCCACAAGGGCAATGCCGGGCTGATGGTCGACAGCAATGCCGCCCCCGAGCTGACCGAGGCATTTCTGGCGGCCGCGCCAAGCATCGCCGACGCCTATGAAGCCCGCGACTTTGCCCGTGCCATGCGCGAAATCATGGCCCTGGCCGACCGCGCCAATGCCTGGATCGCCGACAAGGCCCCATGGTCGCTGAACAAGCAGGAAGGCAAGCAGGATGAAGTCCAGGCCATCTGCGCCACTGGTATCAACCTGTTCCGCCAGCTGGTGATTTTCCTCAAGCCGGTGCTGCCGCTGCTGGCCGCCGATGCCGAGGCGTTCCTCAACGTTGCACCGCTGACCTGGAACGATCACCTGCACCTGCTGGCCAACCATCAACTCAACGAATTCAAGCCGCTGATGACGCGGATCGACCCGGTAAAAGTACAAGCCATGACCGACGCCTCGAAAGAAGACCTGACCGCCAGCCAGACCGACACCGGCGCAGCCGCGCCAGCAGGCAACGGCGAACTGGCCAAGGATCCGCTGTCGCCGGAAATCGACTTCGACACCTTCGCCGCCATCGACCTGCGCGTCGCCTTGATCGTCAAGGCCGAAGCCGTGGAAGGTGCCGACAAGCTGCTGCGCCTGACCCTGGATATCGGTGATGAGCAGCGCAACGTGTTCTCCGGAATCAAGAGTGCCTACCCGGATCCGTCCAAGCTCGATGGTCGCCTGACCATGATGATCGCCAACCTCAAGCCGCGAAAAATGAAATTCGGCATCTCCGAGGGCATGGTGATGGCCGCCGGCCCTGGCGGTGAAGAGATCTACCTGCTGAGCCCGGACAGCGGCGCCAAGCCGGGCCAGCGGATCAAGTAAGGCTGCAGGCTGGACCCCGTCCCCCCGTTGTGCCCGGCGCAACGGGGGGATTTGCATATCTGGCGGCCCTGCGCCCGCGCCGGAGTTTGCCTACTCTTGAGAGACCGCCTGCCCGTACCGGCCCAACCATGACCCACTTCCTCCTCGCCCTTGTCAGCACTGCCCTGATCAACAACTTCGTGTTGCAGTGGCCGCTGGGCGTCGATCCACTGCTGCAGGCCCCAACCGATAGCGCTCGGCAGCGGATTCACGCGCTGGGCCTGGCGACCACGGTCCTGATGCTGGTCAGTTGCGTGCTCGGCCATGTCCTTTATCGTGGCGCGCTGCTGCCTTGGGGGCTGGAATCCTTGCAGTTGTTTCTCTGGCTGCCCCTGAGCGTGCTGCTGATCAAACCGCTGTTGCAGTTGCTATCCCGGGCCTTGCCCAATGTTCCATTCGACGGCCTTTGGCCGCTGCTGCTGGGCAATGCCAGTGCGCTCGGCCTGCTGCTGATCGCCACTGGGGAAAACCTCGGGCTCGCGACCCTCAGCGCCATGAGCCTGGGGGCCGGACTGGGCTTCTGGCTGGTACTGAGCCTGTTCAGCGATCTGCGCCAGCGTATCTCCAACAACGATATTCCCCTGCCCTGGCGCGGCCTGCCGATCGACCTGATCAGCGCCGGCCTGCTGGCAGTAGCGTTTTTCGGCTTCAACGGACTGATCAAAACATGAGTCTGATTCAACGCATCGATGCCCTCCTGCCCCAGACCCAGTGCGGCAAGTGCGGCCACCCCGGATGCAAACCCTACGCCCAGGGCATCGCCAACGGCGAGGCCATCAACAAGTGTCCACCCGGCGGCGAGGAAACCATCGCCGGCCTGGCGCAACTCCTGCAGTTACCGGTGCTGGAGCTGGATCGCAGCCGCGGCGAAGCTCCGGCCCAGATCGCTTATATTCGCGAGGCCGAATGCATCGGCTGCACCAAATGCATCCAGGCCTGTCCAGTGGACGCCATCGTCGGCGCGGCCAAATTGATGCATACCGTGCTGATCGACGAATGCACCGGCTGCGACCTGTGCGTGGCGCCCTGTCCGGTGGACTGTATCGATATGCTGCCGCTGCCCGAGAGCAAGGTGGTACCGATCGTCGGCGGCTTGGCCACCAGCCCCCAACAGTTGCAAGCCCGCAGCAGCAAGCGCGAGCAGGCGCGACGACGCTTCGAACAACGCAACGAACGCTTGCAACGGGAAGACGCCCGGCGCCTGGCCGAGCGCCAGGCCCGCGCACAACGAGCCGCGCAAACCACTGACGACAGCCAGAACCCGGTGCAGGCCGCCATCGAACGAGTCCGTGCGCAGAAGGCCGCGGCGGCCGATGCAGCACTGAAAAAAGCCAAGATCGAGCTGGCCATGAGCCGGGCCCAGTTGCACAAGTCGCTCAAGGCTTTCGGCCATCCACCGACCTTCGAGCAGCAAATGCAATTGATCGTCCTGCAGCGTCAGTTCGAAACCGCCGAGCAGGCCTTGGCCCAGCTGGAGTCCCAGGCGCCACCTGCTCCGCCGCCAGTGGCCAAGGATGCTGAGCTCAAGCGCGCGAAAATCCAGTTGGCGACGCGCCGCGCCGAACTGAAGAAAGCTCAGGCGGCTGACGCATCCAGTGCTGAACTGGAAACCCTGGGCGCAGCCCTGGCGGCGGCCGAACAGGCCCTGCATGCCGCCGAGGACGCCAGTGCGAAACCGGCGCCGACACTGACTCGTATCGAAAAACGCCCGATCGATCCACAGCTGCGGCAACTGAAAACCGAACTGGCCTACGCCCGCGCCGATCTGAACAAACTACAGCGCCAGCCCGACACCCGAGCAGAACAGCTGGCCCAGGCTCAGGCACGCTTGTACGAGGCCGAGCGCCAGGTGAAGGCCCATGCTGATAGCTGACGGCGTCGACCAGCGCCTGCGCCAGGCCATGCAGCGAGTGCTGCTGGCCACGCTGCCGGGCCTGTTGGTGATGCTGTGGCTGTACGGATGGGGCGTGCTGCTCAATCTGCTGCTGACCGTCAGCGGCGCCCTGGCCATGGAAGCCCTGGTCCTGTACCTCAGAAGACGCCCGCTGCCGCCCAACCTAGGCAATGGCAGTGCCTTGGTCAGCGCCACGCTACTGGCCCTGGCCTTGCCAGCTTACTGCCCCTGGTGGCTGCCGCTCAGCGCGGCCGCTGCCGCCATTGTCCTGGGCAAGCACTTGTACGGCGGTGTCGGCCAGAACCCGTTCAATCCGGCCATGCTCGGCTACGCCCTGGCCTTGTTGTGTTTTCCCCAGTCGATGACCCATTGGCCTGCGCCCCACGCCATGGACCTGCTTGGCGGCCTGCAACAGGTATTCGGTGTCGCGGACGGCCTGCATGCGGACGCCTGGGCTCAAGCCACGGCACTGGACAGCCTGCGGATCAACAAGAGCCTGACCCTCGACGAACTCTTTGCCGGCAACCCCGCCTTCGGGCACTTCGGCGGCCGTGGCGCCGAATGGATCAGCCTGGGATTTCTTGCCGGGGGGCTGTTTCTGCTGCAGCAGCGGGTCATCAGTTGGCAGGCGCCCGTGGGCATGCTGGGCAGCCTCTTTGTCATCAGCCTGCTGTGCTGGAACGGCTCGGGCTCCGACTCCCATGGCTCACCGCTGTTTCACCTGCTCAGCGGCGCCAGCATGCTGGGCGCATTCTTTATCGTCACCGAACCGGTGTCCGGCCCCAAGGCAGCGAAAGCCAGGCTGCTGTTCGGCGTCGGCGTCGGCCTGCTGACCTACCTGATCCGCACCTGGGGCGGCTACCCCGACGGCGTTGCCTTCGCCGTACTGCTGATGAATCTGGCGGTACCGGGGCTGGAACGCCTGTGCCTCTCGGAACAGGAGAAAGCTTGAGCATGAAGAGAACGCGAGGTCTGCTCCTGCTGGTGCTGCTCGGCGTTCTCGGCGTGGGCGCCACCCTGTGGCTGCAATACGCTGGCGCACCGCGCATCGCCGCCGAGCAACGGGCGTTGCAGGCCCGCAAGTTACTCGACCTGCTGCCTGCGGCAAGCTACGACAACCAGCCACTGGAGCAACCACTGCCCTTGAGGGATGTGCAACTGGACAACAGCCGCTTGCTGGATGGCTACCTGGCCACCCGCGCGGGTCAGCCCAGTGCCGTGCTGCTACGCACTCGAGTGAACGGTTACGCTGGCCCCATCGAGCTGCTGATCGCCATCGACAGTCATGGCCGCCTGCTGGGCAGCAAGACGCTCAAGCAGGATGAAACCCCAGGCCTGGGAGGCCGCATCGCCGAACAGCCCAACGCCTGGCTGCTGGGGTTTTCCGGCAAATCCCGCACATCCCCGGACGATGCTGCCTGGGCCCTGAAAAAGGACAATGGCCAGTTCGATCAGATCGCCGGCGCCACCATCACCTCCCGCGCGGTGATCAGCGCCCTGCACGATGCCCTGCGCTACTTCGATGAGCATCGTCAGCAACTGCTTTCGGGAGCCGCCGATGAGTAAGCCACTGTCATTGCCGGGCCTGCTGATGCTGACGCCGTTGATCGGGGCCACGGATTCCTGGGTCAAGGCCCTGGGCCTGGCTCTGGCGTCCACGCTGCTGATCGGGACCTTCGGGGCCGGCATGGGCCTGCTGCGGCCACATTTGCAAAGCCGTCAGCAGTGGCTGGCCAGCCTGTTGCTCGCCGCCACTCTCGGCAGTTGGCTGTGGCTGGCGGTGCAAGCCTGGAGTTATGAGTTGCACCAGCAGTTGAGCCTGTACCTGGGCCTGCTGCCCCTGCAATGCGTGATATTGGAACAGGCGGGCTTCTTCCAGCACCGCGACCGGCTACGCCTAACTGCAGGTTTCTGTGGCGCGCTGGTGCTGGTGGGCGCGCTGCGCGAATTGCTGGGCACCGGCGCCCTGGGCAGCCATCTGGGCTGGCTCGCCGGCCTGCCCGGTGATAGCGCCGGTTGGGTGTTGCTGCCCCAAGGCGGATTGCGCCTGCTGACTCTGGCCCCTGGGGGTTTTATCCTGCTTGGCCTGCTGCTGGCGGCAAAGCGGGCCTGGACCACCTCTTCATCCTTCAACCGACCGCCTTCGAGGAAATGAACCACCGATGAATGCCGCCAAACGCCTGGAAATATTTCGCCGACTTCACGAAGACAACCCCGAACCAAAAACCGAACTGGCCTACTCCTCGCCGTTCGAGTTGCTGATCGCGGTGATTCTTTCGGCGCAATCGACCGACGTCGGGGTCAACAAGGCGACCGCCAAACTCTTCCCCGTGGCCAATACACCGGCAGCTATCCATGCACTGGGGGTCGAGGGCCTGTCCGAGTACATCAAGACCATTGGCCTGTACAACAGCAAGGCCAAGAACGTCATCGAGACCTGCCGTCTGCTGGTGGAACGCCACAACAGTGAAGTGCCACAGACCCGGGAGGAGCTGGAAGCCTTGCCTGGCGTCGGCCGCAAGACCGCCAACGTGGTCCTCAACACCGCTTTCCGGCAATTGACCATGGCCGTGGACACCCATATCTTCCGGGTCAGCAACCGCACCGGGCTGGCCCCGGGCAAGAATGTAGTGGAAGTGGAAAAAAAACTGCTGAAGTTTGTACCCAAGGAGTTTCTGCTGGACTCCCATCACTGGCTGATCCTTCACGGTCGCTACGTCTGCCTGGCCCGTAAGCCACGTTGCGGCAGCTGTCGAATCGAAGACCTGTGCGAGTACAAGCAAAAGACTTCTGACGATTGAGGCAGCATTGATTTTGTTGATGAGTCGATTGAAAAAATCTTTTTTACCCGCCAGGAGAATATCGATATAAGGAGCGCCAATGGCAGTCTTAGCCTGGAGTTGACCTTATGAGCACTGGCAAAGAACAACTGGACGTGGAAGAAGACTTCATCGCAGCAGACACAGACGATGCTGAACCGGTGGTCGAGGTGGCGAAAACCAATCTGAGCAAGCGCAGAACCATCGACAATCTTCTGGAAGAACGACGGCTGCAGAAACAACTGGCCGATTACGACTTTGACCTCTAGTCACAAAAGAACCTCCAGACGGAGGTTTTTTTGTGCCTCTCTCGCCCTGAAACTCGACCGGTCAGCCCCTCGGCATGACCGGTCCGTTCCGAATTAGCAGATTGCTCCATTCAGGCTGTCGCTTCAGTCATCCACACTCATACCAACTGATGGCGCTGGGCAAATTCGATCAGGTCAACCAATGAACGAGCATTGAGCTTGGCCAACAACCGCCGCTTGTAAGTGCTGACGGTCTTGTTGCTCAAACACAAGCCCTCGGCGATTTCCTTGTTACTCATGCCATTGGTGAGCTGCTTCAATACGATCAACTCACGCCCTGAAAGAAGCTCGATCATTTCTTCCTCGCTGCTGATGCCCTGACTGGAACGAAAGGTGTGCAACGCCTCGTTGGGAAAGTAGCTGTAACCTGCCAGCACCGCCCGCACCGCACTGATCAGTTCGGTAATGTCCTGCTGCTTGCACACGTAGCCGGCGGCCCCGGCCTGCATGCAACGCATGGAAAAGGGTCCGGGAACTTGCAGGGTCAACACTAGAATTTTGATCGGCATGCCTCTGGACATCAGGCGGGTTATAACTTCAAGCCCATCAAGTTGTGGGATACCAATATCCAAAATCAAAATATCGGGAACATATTCAAGAGCCAACTTTAAAGCGTCCGTGCCGTTATCTGCTTCTGCTACTACTTCAAAACCATGGCGTTCCATCAACATGCGCACAGCCAGGCGAATAACAGGATGATCATCCACGATCAATACTCTTTTCATAGGTCCATCCAAGTCCTTAGAGTTTTTTAGAGCCCGCACAATACCCCAGAGAATTGACTCTGACACCGTGCTACCAGGGGCTACGACCCTACGAGGACGATCCTTACAAACAATACCGATTTACCTTACAAAAAAATTTAGATAAAGGTCACTTAACTGGAAAAGCGCTTAAGATTAATCGCTAGAGCAGCTACTTTTCGTACTAAAAGCCACATCATCAGGCAGCACTTTCAGCAGCGGGAGGGTGATTAACAAACTGCACTCAATAGCACTTCTTCGTTCAATCAACTGCCCTACTCAGCCTCTGCCCGTAGGCACCATTAATCAGAAGCAAAAAAAACCCCGCTTATCGCGGGGTTCTTTTAGCAACTCAAGGTATCAGACCAGGGTCCGGCCCTTGTTTGCAGCGATGCGCATGCGCAATGCGTTGAGCTTGATAAAGCCTGCTGCGTCCGCCTGGTTGTAAGCACCACCGTCTTCTTCGAAGGTGGCGATGTTGGCGTCGAACAGCGACTCATCGGACTTGCGACCGGTAACGATCACGTTGCCCTTGTACAGCTTCAGGCGCACTACACCGTTCACGTGGGCCTGGGAGGCGTCGATCATCTGTTGCAGCATCAGACGCTCAGGGCTCCACCAGTAGCCGGTGTAGATCAGGCTGGCGTACTTGGGCATCAACTCGTCTTTGAGGTGAGCCACTTCGCGGTCCAGGGTAATGGACTCGATGGCGCGGTGGGCGCGCAGCATGATGGTGCCACCCGGGGTCTCGTAGCAGCCACGGGACTTCATGCCCACGTAACGGTTCTCGACGATGTCCAGACGACCGATGCCGTGTTCACCACCGATGCGGTTCAGGGTCGCCAGCACGGTAGCCGGAGTCATTTCCACGCCGTCGATGGCGACGATGTCACCGTTGCGGTAGGTCAGCTCCAGGTATTGCGGGGTGTCAGGAGCCTTCTCCGGGGAGACGGTCCAGCGCCACATGTCTTCTTCGTGCTCGGTCCAGGTGTCTTCCAGCACGCCGCCTTCATAGGAAATGTGCAGCAGGTTGGCATCCATCGAGTACGGCGACTTCTTCTTGCCGTGACGCTCGATCGGGATACCGTGCTTCTCGGCGTAGTCCATCAGTTTCTCGCGGGACAGCAGGTCCCACTCACGCCAAGGGGCGATCACTTTGACCCCTGGCTTGAGGGCATAGGCGCCCAGCTCGAAACGCACCTGATCGTTGCCCTTGCCGGTGGCGCCATGGGAAATGGCATCGGCGCCAGTCTCGTTGGCGATTTCGATCAAGCGCTTGGCGATCAACGGACGAGCGATGGAAGTACCCAGCAGGTACTCGCCTTCGTAGACGGTGTTGGCGCGGAACATCGGGAAAACGAAATCACGCACGAACTCTTCGCGCAGATCGTCGATGTAGATCTCTTTGACGCCCATGGCTTGCGCCTTGGCGCGGGCCGGCTCGACCTCTTCGCCTTGGCCTAGGTCAGCAGTGAAAGTCACTACTTCACAGTTGTAAGTATCCTGCAGCCACTTGAGGATCACCGAAGTGTCCAGGCCGCCCGAATACGCCAGAACGACCTTGTTTACGTCCGCCATGCCATCACTCCACGGGGTTGTACGGAAAGCCGTCGAGTCTACCGATCCACGAGGATAATTTACAGAGGCGCGACAGCTTATGACGACCAAGCGACAGATTATGTCGAGCGCGCGACGACGACAGCCGTATCAGGAAGTCGCCGCAGCGCTGGAACCGGAGGTGGCCTGAGGCGCCGGAGCCGGTTTTTCGGTGGGGGCGACCCGTTCCAGATGCACATTGACCCGGCGATTCTTCGCTCGGTTGGCAGGATTGGTGTTGGGAGCCAGGGGATAACGCTCACCATGGAAGCGCACCACAATCTGGTTTTCCGCCAAACCGTTGGCCTTGAAGAACTCCATCACCGCCAAGGCCCGGCGGCGGGACAGGTCGCGGTTGGTCAAGCGATTGCCGCTGTTGTCAGAGTGGCCGTCCAGTTCGACGTGATTGACCGTCGGATCGGCCTTGATGAAGTCCACCATCACCTGCAACTTCGCCTTGGCTCGAGCATCGAGTTCGATACCGCCGCCCGGGAACCCGATCTCGCCCTGTTTCACCTGTTCGTAGTTCATCGGCAGCAGTTTGGTCATGCAGCTTTGATAGTCGCTGTAGGCCTTGCTGAATTTCACCGGAAGCAGGCGCACCTCGGAAACCCCACCCTCGCGGGAAAAATGCCGGACCACCGGACTACGCCCCTCCAGCAAACCGATGATCAGGCGACCGGCCTGCATCTGATTGCTGTTGTACAGCACCCCATCCGTGCCGGCCTTGACCGCCCCGAGGTTGATGTCGCCACGCCCCGGCTGCCAGGGCGCCGCCGCCGCAAGCAGCGTCGCCGAGCCACCTGCCTGCATCGGGTTGAAACTCTTGAGGCGAAAAATCGCCTGCTCACCGGCGCGGCGAACGAATTCGCCGGAACCGAAATCGGTGACGGGCTGGATCAAGCGGCACTCGAATTTGTCACCTTCGACCGTCCACTCAATGCTCTCCAGACGGGTCTGGAAAGTGAGAGCCATCGCGGGCAGGCTGGCAAACACACTGAGCAAGGCTAGATAACGCTGGCGCACGGGAGGCTCCACTGACGTGTACAACAGAAAAATCGACAGGCGTTAATACGCCATACCTTCGGGATATCGGTTGCTCGTCGCAAAACTTGATAGCGAGTGCCTGGAAGAGTCTTTTCCGGTAGCATTCCCCCCGAGTTTTACCCGCCTGGAACCTCCAATGTCCGACCGCCTGACCCTGCTGCGTCCCGACGACTGGCATATTCATCTTCGCGATGGTGCCGTGTTGCCCAATACAGTCGCAGATGTCGCGCGCACCTTTGGCCGCGCCATCATCATGCCCAACCTGGTACCTCCGGTGCGCAACGCCGCGGAAGCCGACGCCTATCGCCAGCGTATTCTAGCTGCGCGCCCGGCCGGCAGCCGCTTCGAGCCGCTGATGGTGCTCTACCTGACCGACCGCACCCAGCCGGACGAGATCCGCGCAGCCAAGGCCAGCGGTTTCGTGCACGCCGCCAAGCTGTACCCGGCCGGCGCGACCACCAACTCGGACTCGGGCGTGACCAGCATCGACAAGATCTTCCCGGTGCTCGAAGCGATGGCCGAAGTTGGCCTGCCGCTGCTGATTCACGGTGAAGTGACCCGCGGCGACGTCGACGTCTTCGACCGCGAGAAAATCTTCATCGACGAGCATATGCGTCGCGTGGTCGAGCGCTTCCCCAGTCTGAAAGTGGTGTTCGAACACATCACCACCGGTGAAGCCGTGCAGTTCGTCAAGGAGGCTTCGGCCAACGTCGGCGCAACCATCACCGCGCACCACCTGCTGTACAACCGCAACCACATGCTGGTGGGCGGTATTCGCCCGCACTTCTATTGCCTGCCGATTCTCAAGCGCAACACCCACCAGGAAGCTCTGCTGGATGCGGCCACCAGTGGCAGCGAGAAGTTCTTCCTCGGCACCGACTCGGCGCCTCATGCCCAGCACGCCAAGGAAGCCGCTTGCGGTTGCGCCGGCTGCTACAGCGCCTATGCCGCGATCGAGCTGTATGCTGAAGCGTTCGAACAGCGCAATGCCCTGGACAAACTGGAAGCCTTTGCCAGCCTCAACGGCCCGCGCTTCTACGGCCTGCCGACCAACACCGATCGCATCACCCTGGTTCGTGAAGAATGGACCGCCCCCGCCAGCCTGCCGTTCGGTGAGCTGACTGTCATTCCGCTGCGCGCCGGTGAAAAACTGCGCTGGCGCCTGCTGGAGGATCACTCGTGAGTGACGACCATTTCGACGACGAACAAGAAGGTAACGGCGGCGGCCCTCGACACCCGATGGCAGCTCGTTTTCGCGGTTACCTGCCGGTAGTCGTCGACGTTGAAACCGGCGGCTTCAACTCGGCCACCGACGCCCTGCTGGAGATTGCCGCCACCACTATCGGCATGGATGAAAAAGGCTTCGTGTTCCCGGAACACACCTATTTCTTCCGGGTCGAGCCTTTTGAAGGCGCGAACATCGAAGCCGCGGCCCTGGAGTTCACCGGGATCAAGCTCGACCACCCGCTGCGCATGGCCGTCAGCGAGGAAACTGCACTGACCGATATTTTCCGTGGGGTGCGCAAGGCGCTGAAAGCCAATGGTTGCAAACGCGCCATCCTGGTGGGCCACAACAGCAGTTTCGACCTGGGCTTCCTCAACGCCGCTGTGGCGCGCCTGGATATGAAGCGCAATCCGTTCCACCCGTTCTCCAGCTTCGACACCGCCACCCTGGCTGGCCTGGCTTATGGACAGACCGTTTTGGCCAAGGCCTGTCAGAGCGCGGATATCGACTTCGACGGTCGCGAGGCTCACTCGGCCCGCTACGACACCGAGAAGACTGCCGAGCTGTTCTGCGGCATCGTCAACCGCTGGAAACAAATGGGCGGCTGGCAGGATTTCGACGACTGATCAATTCTTCGTCGGGTTGAATTGCCTGCATAAAAAAACCGGCCCTGAGGCCGGTTTTTTTATGCGTGACGCCTGGCTTACAGCTTGCCAGCGTTCTCGCTCAGGTAAGCAGCAACGCCTTCTGGCGAAGCGGTCATGCCTTTGTCACCTTTTTTCCAGTTGGCAGGGCAGACTTCGCCGTGCTCTTCGTGGAATTGCAGAGCGTCAACCAGACGGATCAGCTCTTCCATGTTACGGCCCAGTGGCAGGTCGTTGACGATCTGCGAACGAACAACGCCTTTGTCGTCGATCAGGAACGCGCCACGGAAAGCCACGCCGCCTTCGGACTCAACGTCGTAGGCCTTGGCGATGTCGTGCTTCATGTCAGCCGCCATGATGTATTGAACCTGACCGATGCCACCGGCATTGATCGGGGTGTTACGCCAGGCGTTGTGGGTGAAGTGCGAGTCGATCGAAACAGCGATCACTTCCACGTTACGTGCCTTGAAGTCAGCCATGCGGTGGTCCAGGGCGATCAGCTCGGACGGGCAAACGAAGGTGAAGTCCAGTGGATAGAAGAACACCAGGCCGTATTTGCCTTTGATGGCCGAGGACAGGGTGAAGCTGTCAACGATTTCGCCATTGCCGAGAACGGCCGGTACGGTGAAGTCAGGGGCTTGTTTGCCTACGAGTACGCTCATTGGATATCTCCTGGTGTGGACGTAGTAATGAAGAAGGGGATTGGCCTTGAGTCTGCCACGCGGATGCGACAGCTCCGTGACCTGACCCCGCTTCGCAAGGACCGGCCATCATACACCGCGTCTTTGAGCTGTCCTTAACGGTTTTTCATCAGCCCGGCTCACAAGGCGAAAAATGCGAATCATCTGTCACTATCGCGAACAAAACCGTTCGTCACCCTGGTAGGAAACTGCAACAAAGGTCGCCGAAACCACTTTGACAATCATTCTCGTTAACATTAAGATCCATCGCAATTGAGCCCTAACCAGCGACGGTTCTCATCCTATGTATGTCTGCCTCTGCACCGGTGTCACCGACGGACAAATTCGCGAAGCCATCTATGAAGGTTGCTGCAGCTACCGCGATGTGCGTCAGGCAACCGGCGTCGCCAGCCAATGTGGTAAATGCGCATGCCTGGCCAAGCAAGTGGTCCGCGAGACCCTGACCGAACTGCAGAGCAGCCAGGCAGCAATTCCCTATCCAGTAGAATTTAATGTCGCCTGATTTCTCGGATAAATAGCACTGTTTTAAACAACCGGACCTAGCGTCCGGTTTTTTTATGCCTGTAATTCAATCGCTTAGGGTCAAAACGCGGAACACAAACATTCTTATTCCGATTAATTTTCATATATTATTCAATAACTTAGGTTTGACAGTAATGTTTGCGCGGCTCAGACTCTGTCCTTATTCCACTAATTAAAGGGCAGGACCCCATCATGAAAGGCGACATTACAGTCATCCAGCATCTCAATAAAATCCTTGCCAATGAACTGGTCGCGATCAATCAGTACTTCTTGCATGCACGCATGTATGAAGATTGGGGCCTGAACAAGCTGGGCAAGCACGAGTACCACGAGTCCATCGACGAGATGAAGCATGCGGACAAGCTAATCAAGCGCATTCTCTTCCTCGAAGGCCTGCCGAACGTTCAGGACCTGGGCAAGCTGCACATCGGCGAACACACCAAGGAAATGCTCGAGTGCGACCTGCGTATCGAACGCACCGGCCATGCAGACCTCAAGGCAGCCATCGCCCATTGTGAGTCGGTGAGCGACTTCGGCAGCCGTGAACTGCTGGAAGATATTCTTGAATCCGAAGAAGAACACATCGACTGGCTGGAAACCCAATTGGGCCTGATCGATAAAGTCGGCATCGAGAACTATCTGCAATCGCAAATGGGTGACGAGTAACTTAACTCGTAATACTCACGCAATAAAAAGCCCCGCCCTCGAAAGAGAGGCGGGGCTTTTTATTACGCGGATATATTCGCGTCAGGCTTCAGTCTTGGCCGCGGCTTTTTCGGCTGCGTCCTTGATCAGAGTCTGCAATTCACCGTTGGCAAACATCTCAGCCATGATGTCGCTACCACCGACCAGCTCACCTGCCACCCACAGCTGTGGGAAGGTCGGCCAGTTGGCGTACTTAGGCAGGTTGGCGCGAATTTCCGGGTTCTGCAGGATGTCCACATAAGCGAACTTCTCACCACAGCCCATTACGGCCTGGGCGGCTTTCGCGGAGAAGCCACACTGCGGGGCATTCGGCGAGCCTTTCATGTAAAGCAGAATGGTGTTGTTGGCAATCTGCTCTTTAATAGTTTCGATGATATCCATGGAACACCTCGGCTGAACTTTCCGACGCTGTTGTCGGCACGGTGGCGCATTGTAACGGAAACCTGAGCGCCCTGCTCGGCCTCTCCGACAGACATCTCAGGCCGCTTCCACCTTGACTGGCACCCCGTTCAACGCCGCATTCCCAGACAACGCATCAAGCTGACGCTCATCGGTCAGGTCATTGGCGCTGCAACCGGGCTGCGCCATGGCAATGCTCAGTTGCACCCCTGGGCGCCCGTGCCCCCAACCATGAGGCAAGCTCACCACCCCCGGCATCATTTCAGTGCTGGCCAGCACCTCTACCTCCACCGCACCAACCCGAGAGCTGATTCGCACCCGCTGACCGTCATTCAGCCCGCGGCTGGCCAGGTCATCCGGGTGCATCAGCAACTGGTGACGGGGCTTGCCCTTCACCAGGCGGTGATAGTTGTGCATCCACGAGTTGTTACTGCGTACATGGCGACGGCCAATCAGCAGCAACTCATCCAACGGCGGCACGCTCAAGGCGGCAAATCGCGCCAGATCCGCCATGATCGGCGCTGGCGCCGCCTGAATCCGCCGATTCTCGGTTTTCAAGCGTGCCGCCAGATTCGGCTGCAGCGCCCCCAGATCAATACCGTGGGGATACTGGTCCAGTGTTGCCAAGGACAGTTTGAGCGGCGATGCATCGCCGTAGGCACCGGCTCGCAAACCCATGTCAATCATCTGCGCAGGGGGGATGGTCGGCTTCAGCGGTTGTTCGGTTTTCGCGGCAAACGCTTTGGCCAGGCCGACAAAGATCTCCCAGTCGTGCAGCGCACCCGCAGGCTTGGGCAGGATCGCCCGGTTGAAGCGACTGACATTGCGTACTGCAAGGAGATTGAACGTGGTGTCGTAGTGATCGTTCTCCAGAGCCGAGGTGGACGGCAGGATCAAGTCGGCATAACGGGTCGTTTCATTGATGTACAAGTCGATGCTGAGCATGAACTCCAACCCGTCCAGTGCCTGCTCCAACTGCCGGCCATTGGGTGTGGACAACACCGGGTTGCCTGCCACGGTGATCAATGCCCGAACCTGTCCCTCGCCCTCAGTGAGCATCTCTTCGGCCAGGGCCGATACAGGCAGCTCGCCGCCATACTCCGGAAGCCCGGAAACCCGACTCTGCCAAAGGTTGAAATGCCCCCCCGAAGTCGCCGCTACCAGATCCACCGCCGGCTCGGTACACAGGGCCCCACCTACCCGGTCAAGGTTGCCGGTGATCAGATTGAGCAGTTGCAGCAACCAATGGCACAACGTACCGAAGGCTTGGGTCGAAACCCCCATGCGTCCATAACAGACCGCTCGCTCCGCCGAGGCGAACTCCCGGGCCAACTGCCGAATCTGCGGCGCCGCAATCGCACACAGCGGGCTCATGGCCTCTGCGGTGAAGCGGGAAATCGCCTGGCGCACCTCTGCCAATCCATCGACTTGCAGATGACTGTCGCGAATCAGCCCTTCCTCAAAAATCGTGTTCAACAGGCCAAACAGCAAGGCCACATCTCCTCCAGGACGGATGAACAGATGCTGATCGGCCATGGCCGCCGTTTCACTGCGCCGAGGATCGACCACCACCACCTTGCCACCACGAGCCTGGATTGCCCTCAAACGCTTTTCCACGTCCGGCACCGTCATGATGCTGCCGTTGGACGCCAAGGGATTGCCGCCGAGGATCAGCATGAAGTCGGTGTGGTCGATGTCCGGAATCGGCAGCAGCAGACCGTGGCCATACATCAGGTAGCTGGTCAGGTGCTGGGGCAACTGGTCGACCGACGTGGCCGAGAAACGGTTACGGGTCTTGAGCTGGCCAAGGAAGTAGTTGCTGTGAGTCATCAGCCCGTAGTTGTGAACGCTGGGGTTGCCCTGATAGACCGCCACCGCATTATTGCCATGACGCTGCTGGATGCTCGCCAGCCTCTCGGCTACCAGGGCGAAAGCCTCGTCCCACTCGATCGGCTGCCATTCATTGCCCACGCGCCGCACCGGCTGACGCAGGCGATCGGGGTCATTCTGAATATCCTGCAGGGCCACAGCCTTGGGGCAGATGTGGCCGCGACTGAAGCCGTCCTGAGCGTCCCCCTTGATCGAGGTAATGCGCGGAGCGCCACCCTCTTCCTCGGTGACTTCCAGGGTCAGGCCGCAGATCGCTTCGCACAAGTGGCAGGCACGGTGATGGAGAGTCTTGGTCATGGCCAGTCTCTATTGTTTGAAGGCAACCCATAGGGGGCCGCTGGAAGCAAAAACTATGGCGGCTGACCGCTGCTGACACCAGCGACGTTCGCCCCATGAATTCAGGGCCATCAGCCCCAGCCATGATCAGTGCTGTCAGTTCGGCGCCAAGCGCGGCAGGCCATCGGCAGCAATTGAGCAGCAATTCAAAAAAAGGACTGTCACTGAGGCGGTCATGTCAGTGAGTGTCCGGGCCATCTCCTCCCCCAAAAGCGCCATCAGTTGCTGCTCCTTGGATTTCATCACGCATCTATCCCGGCCGCAGATTCGCCTTGGTAACCGCAGTACTTTGCATTAGGAAATGTTTCAGACTGACACTCCCTGGCATGCCCATGGCAGCGACATCGGCCCACAGGTCAGAAAACGACTGCAAGCGAACAGCCGGCGCCCCGCTGGATTGCCAAGGCGCGCCAGGGCAGTGTACAAATGCTCGGCTGCTGTCTGGAAACTGGTCTCAAAAGCGTCAGCGCAATCGCGTCCTGACCTCTCTTGCCCGTAATCGCCGTAGCACTATTGGTAAGACGCGACATTTAATTATAAGATCGCGCCTTCCCCTATTTCGTCGCCCCGTGCGGCTTTCGCCGCAGGTCCAGCCCGTTGTTCGATTAAACAAGGCTTTGAGAATCTGCGGTCCGTTGCAAAAAGGTAGTTAATGATGAGCGCAAGGCACTTTCTCTCCCTGATGGATTGCACGCCCGAAGAGCTGGTCAGTGTGATTCGTCGAGGCATCGAGCTGAAGGACCTGCGTAACCGCGGCGTACTCTTCGAGCCCTTGAAAAATCGTGTGCTCGGCATGATTTTCGAGAAGTCGTCGACCCGTACCCGACTGTCTTTCGAAGCCGGCATGATCCAACTGGGCGGCCAGGCCATCTTCCTTTCGCCACGGGATACCCAACTGGGACGCGGCGAGCCCATCGGCGACTGCGCCATCGTCATGTCGCGCATGCTCGACGCAGTGATGATCCGTACCTTTGCCCATAGCACCCTGACCGAATTTGCGGCCAACTCCCGGGTACCGGTGATCAACGGCCTGTCCGATGACCTGCACCCCTGCCAACTGTTGGCGGACATGCAGACTTTCCTTGAACATCGCGGTTCGATCCAAGGCAAGACCGTGGCCTGGATCGGCGATGGCAACAACATGTGCAACAGCTATATAGAAGCGGCCATGCAGTTCGATTTCCAACTGCGCGTCGCTTGCCCTGAAGGCTACGAACCCAACCCGGAGTTTGTCGCTCTGGCCGGCGATCGCGTGACCATCGTCCGCGATCCTCGCGAAGCGGTAACCGGCGCCCACCTGGTGAGCACCGACGTCTGGACCTCCATGGGCCAGGAAGAGGAAACCGCCAAGCGCCTCAAGCTGTTCGCGCCATTCCAGGTAAACCGCGCCCTGATCGACCTGGCCGCGCCGGACGTACTGTTCATGCATTGCCTGCCCGCCCACCGCGGCGAGGAAATCAGCCTCGACCTGCTGGACGACCCACGTTCGGTGGCCTGGGACCAGGCGGAAAACCGTCTCCATGCGCAAAAGGCCCTGCTCGAGTTTCTTGTCGAACCGGCGTACCACCACGCATGAGCCAGCCATTACTGCTGAACCTGCGCAATCTGGCATGCGGCTATCAGGACCAACGGGTGGTGCAGAACCTCAATCTGCACCTCAATGCCGGTGATATCGGTTGCCTGCTGGGTTCATCCGGCTGCGGCAAGACCACCACCCTGCGGGCCATCGCCGGATTCGAGCCCGTACACGAGGGCGAGATCCAGTTGGCCGGCGAAACCATCTCCAGCGCCGGCTTCACCCTGGCGCCGGAGAAACGCCGGATCGGCATGGTGTTCCAGGACTACGCCCTGTTCCCACATCTGTGTGTGGCGGACAACATTGCCTTCGGCATTCGCAAGCACCCACAGAAAGACCGTGTGGTCGCTGAATTGCTGGAACTGGTCAACCTGAAGAACCTCGGTCAGCGCTTCCCCCACGAACTGTCTGGCGGCCAACAACAACGGGTGGCTCTGGCCCGCGCCCTGGCGCCGGAACCCCAACTGCTGTTGCTGGACGAGCCCTTCTCCAATCTCGATGGTGAATTGCGCCGCAAGCTCAGCCATGAGGTGCGTGACATCCTCAAGGCTCGGGGTACCAGTGCCATCCTGGTCACCCACGACCAGGAAGAAGCCTTTGCCGTGAGCGATCAGGTCGGGGTGTTCAAGGAAGGCCGCCTGGAGCAGTGGGATACCCCCTACAACCTCTATCACGAACCGCAGACGCCCTTTGTCGCCAGTTTCATTGGCCAGGGCTACTTCATTCGTGGCCAGTTGAGCAGCCCGGAATCGGTGCAGACCGAACTGGGTGTGCTGCAGGGCAACCGGGCCTACACCTGGCCGTCCGGTGGAGCGGTGGACGTACTGCTGCGCCCCGACGATATCGTTTATGCGCCGGACAGCACTCTGAAAGCGCGGATCGTCGGCAAGACCTTTCTCGGTGCCTCGACCCTGTATCGCCTGCAACTGCCGACTGGCAGCCTGCTGGAGTCGATCTTCCCCAGCCATGCCGATCATCAGGTTGGAGCGGACGTGGGGATTCGGGTCGCCGCAGAACACCTGGTGCTGTTCCAAGCCTCGGGCAGCACCGCCGCGCAGATTCCACACAGTGAATCAGGGGTACGCCGCTACAGCAGCGCGCACTGATAACGCTTCCCCTGGCCAACCGGCCCCTACAAGATCGCAACGAACTGTAGGAGCCGGCTTGACGGCGAAACACCCGGCACAGTCATTCCAGGTGCAAATGTCCGCTGGCAATCAGCCGCGCATGGCCACCGATCTTCACCCGCTCTCCCTCCAACCGACAGAACAAGGCTCCACCTCGCGCCGAACACTGATAAGCGCTCAACTGCTGTTTATCCAATTGCCGTGCCCAGTAAGGCGTCAGGCAGCAATGGGTCGAACCGGTCACCGGGTCCTCGTCGATGCCAATGCCCGGGGCAAAATACCGCGAGACAAAGTCATGCCGGTCTCCACGCGCCGTAACAATCACTCCAGGCCAGGGCAGCTTCGCCAACGCTGCCATATCCGGCTGGCAATCGCGTACCGCCTGCTCCGACTCCAGCACCGCCAACAGCTCATTGGCGCCCAGCAGCTCGATGACTCGGGCACCCAGTATCTGCGCCACGTCTTCCAGCCCAGCCTGGCTGCTGGGGCTGCGCAAAGGGAAATCAAGCCATAGCAGCCCGTCTTCGCGGGTGACACTCAAGGGCCCGGAACGGCTCTGAAAATCGATGCGTTGCGTCGGCTCGTCGTAGACCTCGAACAACACATAAGCACTGGCCAGGGTGGCATGCCCGCACAGGGGTACTTCAGTGGTCGGAGTAAGCCAGCGGATTCGCCAGCCTTGCGCCTCGCGCACCACAAAAGCGGTTTCCGCCAGGTTGTGCTCGGCGGCGATCTGCTGCATCAGCGCCTCGTCAAGCCACGCATCAAGCCACGCATCAAGCCGGTAAACCATGGCCGGATTGCCGGCGAAGGGGCGATCACTGAAGGCATCGATCTGCTGGAACTCAAGCGGCATAACTGTGCTCCTTGGATAGTCGGCCGCCAGCATGAGGCCCGGAACAAGGAACCCGACAGACACAGAAGGGAAGATTTTCCGGCATACAGCAGCCGCCCGGGCCGCTGCCGACGCCTGGGCTCAAGAGCGACCGATGTCGGCGAACTTCGCCTGGGTGTGCTCGGCCAGCACGGCCGCCGCCAACTCCACCTCCAGGCCACGGCGACCGGCACTGACGAAAATACTGGCCAACGGCTGGGCACTGTTGTCGATAAAGGTCCGCAGTCGTTTTTTCTGCCCCAGCGGACTGATGCCCCCCAGCAGATAACCGGTGGCACGTTGGGCAGCGGCCGGATCAGCCATCTCAGCCTTCTTCACCCCCGCAGCATGGGCCAGGGCCTTCAGATCAAGACTTCCGACGACCGGCACCACCGCCACCAGCAATTCGCCCTTTTCACTGCTGGCCAGCAGGGTCTTGAACACTTGCGCCGGATCGAGATTCAGCTTCTCCGCCGCCTCCAGGCCGTAGGACGCTGCCTTGGGGTCATGTTCGTAACTGTGGATGCGATGTTCGGCGCGAACTTTTTTCAGCAGGTCCAGTGCAGGGGTCATGGCAGCTCCAAGGGGGACGAAAAGGCAAAACCGAGCGGGCGAATTTTAGGCCATTCATCAGCAAAAGGCTCTATTCCAAGCCTTGATAACGCCCCATGAGAGCTGCCAGCACAACGTTCTCTGTCACTCCCGAGACTGCCACCCAGGATCATTCATCTGATTGATATCTATAAAATGACCAATCGTTCACTTTCGACCTTTGACAGCGGTGTTTCTTGTCTATATTTTTTCGTTTCTGAATATCCTGCGGTAGATCCAAGGTTGCACCCAGTAGCAAGACGAGGCCGGAATGGGGATTCCGTCTTCGTTGGAAGTCGCGCTCCATGCCTTTTGCAGCAGCGCCAGACAACAACAAAAATCGAGGTTCACAATGACAACTGCTCTGCAACAACCGTCGCTATCGGGCCAATGCATGGCCGAGTTCCTGGGTACTGCGCTATTGATCTTCTTCGGCACCGGCTGTGTCGCCGCGCTCAAGGTCGCGGGCGCCAGCTTCGGTCTGTGGGAAATCAGCATCATCTGGGGGATCGGCGTGAGCATGGCGATCTACCTGACTGCCGGGGTCTCCGGCGCGCACCTGAATCCGGCCGTGAGTATCGCTCTGTGGCTGTTCGCCGACTTTGATAAACGCAAACTGCCGTTCTATATCCTGGCCCAGGTCGCCGGCGCCTTCTGCGCGGCGCTGTTGGTTTACACGCTGTACAGCAACCTTTTCTTCGATTTCGAACAATCCCACCAAATGATCCGTGGCTCCCAGGCCAGCCTGGAACTGGCCTCGGTGTTCTCCACCTTCCCCAACCCGGCACTGTCCACTGCCCAGGCGTTCCTGGTGGAAGTGGTGATCACAGCGATTCTCATGGGCGTGATCATGTCCCTGACAGATGATAACAACGGCCTGCCTCGCGGCCCGATGGCGCCGCTGCTGATCGGCCTGCTGATTGCCGTGATCGGCAGCGCAATGGGTCCCCTGACCGGCTTCGCCATGAACCCGGCACGGGACTTCGGCCCTAAACTGATGACGTTCATGACTGGCTGGGGTGAAATCTCCTTCACCGGCGGCCGTGACATTCCGTATTTCCTGGTACCGATCTTTGCCCCGATTCTGGGGGCCTGCCTCGGTGCTGCGGCCTATCGCGGGCTGATTGCCCGGCATCTGCCCAGCGCTGTTGCCGCCTCCGAGGCCGAACCGGCCATAGAGGGCAAAGTCAAAGTTTCTTGATTCTCGCGGCGCGTGATCCTGCCCAAATCGATCACGCGCCTGTTCTCACTCCCTTATTTCGTCCAAGGCAATCGACATGACCGACATTCAGAATAAGAACTACATCATTGCCCTTGATCAGGGTACGACCAGCTCCCGGGCGATCATTTTCGACCGCGATGCCAACGTGGTCTGCACTGCCCAGCGTGAATTCGCCCAGCATTACCCTCAGGCCGGCTGGGTCGAACATGACCCGATGGAAATCTTCGCCACCCAGAGCGCGGTGATGGTGGAGGCCCTGGCGCAGGCCGGCCTGCATCACGATCAGGTAGCGGCCATCGGCATCACCAACCAGCGTGAAACCACAGTGGTCTGGGACAAGACCACCGGCCGCCCGATCTACAACGCCATCGTCTGGCAGTGCCGCCGCAGCACCGAGATCTGCCAGCAGCTCAAGCGCGACGGCCTGGAAGACTACATCCGCGACACCACCGGCCTGGTCACCGACCCCTACTTCTCCGGCACCAAGCTCAAGTGGATCCTCGACAATGTCGAAGGCAGCCGTGAGCGCGCCCGTAGCGGCGAACTGCTGTTCGGCACCATCGACAGCTGGCTGATCTGGAAATTCACTGGCGGCAAGACCCACGTCACCGACTACACCAACGCCTCGCGCACCATGCTCTTCAACATCCACACTCTGGAGTGGGACGCGAAGATGCTGGAGGTGCTGGACATCCCGCGGGAGATGCTCCCGGAAGTGAAGTCCTCGTCGGAAATCTACGGCCGTACCAAGAGTGGCATCGCCATCGGCGGTATCGCTGGCGACCAGCAAGCCGCATTGTTTGGCCAGATGTGCGTCGAACCGGGCCAAGCCAAGAACACCTACGGTACGGGTTGCTTCTTGCTGATGAACACCGGCGACAAGGCGGTGAAGTCCCAGCACGGCATGCTCACCACCATCGCCTGTGGCCCCCGCGGCGAAGTGGCCTATGCCCTGGAAGGCGCCGTGTTCAACGGCGGCTCCACTGTGCAGTGGCTGCGTGATGAACTGAAAATCATCAACGACGCCCATGACACCGAATACTTCGCCGGCAAGGTCAAGGACAGCAACGGCGTGTACCTGGTACCCGCCTTTACCGGTCTGGGCGCTCCCTACTGGGACCCCTACGCCCGCGGCGCGCTGTTTGGCCTGACCCGTGGCGTACGCGTGGACCACATCATCCGCGCCGCCCTGGAGTCCATTGCCTATCAGACCCGCGATGTGCTCGACGCCATGCAGCAGGATTCCGGCGAACGCCTGAAAGCCCTGCGGGTTGACGGCGGCGCAGTGGCCAACAATTTCCTCATGCAGTTCCAGGCGGACATTCTCGGCACTCAGGTGGAGCGCCCGCAAATGCGCGAAACCACAGCCTTGGGCGCGGCCTACCTGGCGGGCCTGGCCTGCGGTTTCTGGGACAGCCTGGAAGAGCTGCGAGGCAAAGCGGTGATCGAGCGCGAGTTCGAACCACAGCTGGCGCAAGAGGAAAAAGAAGGCCTGTATGCAGGCTGGAAGAAAGCGGTGAGCCGCACCCGCGACTGGGAACCCCACGACGAGGCCAAATAAGCCAAGCCGTGGATTGGTAACCGCTTGTAACTGGTCGGGAGGGGATTCCTGCGGCATCATGGGCAAATTTTGCACGGCAGCCCAAAGGAAGCCCCATGAATCTGCCTCCCCGTCAGCAACAAATCCTCGATCTGGTCCGCGAACGCGGGTACGTCAGCATCGAGGAATTGGCCCAGCTGTTCGTTGTTACCCCGCAAACCATCCGCCGCGACATCAACCAGCTGGCGGAAGCCAATCTGCTGCGCCGCTATCACGGCGGCGCGGCCTATGATTCCAGCGTCGAAAACACCGCCTACGCCATGCGCGCCGATCAGATGCGCGACGAAAAGCAACGCATCGGTGAAGCCGTTGCCGCGCAGATCCCCGATCACGCCTCGTTGTTCATCAACATCGGCACCACCACCGAGTCCATCGCCCGCGCCCTGCTCAACCACAGCCACCTGAAGATCATCACCAACAACCTGCACGTGGCCTCGATGCTCAGCGCCAAGGACGATTTCGATGTGCTGCTCACTGGCGGCAATGTACGCCGTGACGGCGGCGTGGTCGGCCAGGCCAGCGTCGACTTCATCAATCAGTTCAAAGTGGATTTCGCCCTGGTGGGCATCAGCGGTATCGACGAAGACGGTAGCCTGCTGGACTTCGACTATCAGGAAGTACGGGTATCTCAGGCGATCATCGCCAACGCCCGACAAGTGATCCTCGCCGCCGACTCCAGCAAGTTCGGGCGCAATGCCATGATCCGCCTGGGTCCCATCAGCCTGATCGATTGCCTGGTCACCGACCAGCAACCGGTACCGGCCCTGACCCAACTGCTCAATCAGCACAAGATCCGCCTCGAAGTGGTCTGACCCCCTCCTCCCCTCCCGGATCCGGCTGTGTCCGAACGCCGCCCAGCAAGGGCTGCATCGTTTTCGGAATCGACACGGCCGATCACTCGCACACAGTCAAAGCCCGCGGCAGCGACTACAGTTACCCCTCGTTAATGTTCGTAAACTTTCCTTTCAGGGCATTTCGATCAGTTTTTTCAATCGAAACTTGCTGGATACGCCCTTCTTTATGCGCTAGTATTTTCGAAAATGAACATTAATGTTCGAATTCAAATATCAAAGCAACACGAGGCCTGTCGATGCCCACTTCTACCTTGCCCGCGCGCCCTCTCTCCGAGGTTTACGATATCGCCGTCATCGGCGGTGGGATCAATGGTGTTGGAATTGCCGCGGATGCGGCAGGTCGCGGCTTGTCCGTGTTCCTTTGCGAAAAAGACGATCTGGCCAGCCACACCTCGTCGGCCAGCAGCAAGCTGATCCACGGCGGCCTGCGCTACCTCGAACATTACGAGTTTCGCCTGGTGCGTGAAGCCCTGGCCGAACGTGAAGTGCTGCTGGCCAAGGCCCCGCACATCGTCAAGCCCATGCGTTTTGTCCTGCCGCACCGGCCGCACCTGCGCCCGGCCTGGATGATTCGTGCCGGCCTGTTCCTGTATGACCACCTGGGCAAGCGCGAAAAACTCGCCGGCTCGCGCAGCCTGAAGTTCGGCGCCGACAGCGCCCTGAAGGCCGAGATCACCAAAGGCTTCGAATACTCCGATTGCTGGGTCGACGATGCCCGCCTGGTGGTGCTCAATGCCATGGCCGCCCGCGAGCACGGCGCCCACGTGCATACCCAGACCCGTTGCGTCAGCGCCCGGCGCAGCAAGGGCCTGTGGCAGCTGGAACTGGAGCGTGCCGACGGCAGCCTGTTCTCCATCAGCGCCAAAGCCCTGGTGAACGCAGCCGGCCCCTGGGTCGCCAAGTTCATCAAGGATGATCTGAAGCTAGAATCGCCTTACGGCATCCGCCTGATCCAGGGCAGCCACCTGATCGTGCCCAAGCTTTACGAAGGCGAGCACGCACACATTCTGCAGAACGAAGACCAGCGTATCGTCTTCACCATTCCCTACCTCGATCAGTTCACCCTGATCGGCACCACCGACCGCGAATACACCGGTGATCCGGCCAAGGTGTCGATTACCGAAGCGGAAACCGATTACTTGCTGCAAGTGGTCAATGCGCACTTCAAGAAGCAACTGAGCCGCAGCGACATCCAGCACAGCTACTCCGGGGTTCGCCCACTGTGCAACGACGAATCCGACAACCCTTCGGCGGTGACTCGCGACTACACCCTGGCCCTTTCCGGCACTGGCGAGGAAGCTCCGCTGCTCTCGGTGTTCGGCGGCAAGCTGACCACCTATCGCAAGCTGGCGGAATCGGCCATGGCGCAACTGGCGCCTTACTTCAAGCAGGCCAAGCCCAGCTGGACTGCTACAGCCACCCTGCCCGGCGGCGAGAACATGAGCACGCCACAGGCCCTGGCAGAAGCCATCCGCAAGAAATTCGACTGGGTGCCCAGCCAGATCGCCCAGCGCTGGGCCAGCACCTATGGCAGCCGCACCTGGCGCCTGCTGGAGGGTGTACACAGCCTCAGCGACCTGGGCGAGCACCTGGGTGGCGGCCTCTATACTCGTGAAGTGGATTATCTGTGCGCGGAGGAATGGGCACTGAAAGCCCAGGACATCCTCTGGCGCCGGAGCAAACTCGGCCTGTTCACCACCGTGGCGCAACAGCAGCAACTGGAAGACTACTTGCAGAAGGTCGAGCACAACCGCGGCAAGATCAAGGCCGCCTGAGTAGCTCGGATAGACAAAGCCCCTGCGCCCTAAGGTTCAGGGGCTTTTTTGTGGGCGACGCATTGAACGTTTCGCCAGCACGCCGGCTCCTACAGGTGCCGGATGCGCATTCGGTTTTCCGAACGCCACACCGAAAATGATTCGGATAACCGGATAATCCGCAGCAAAAACCTTCGCAACAAATATTTAATAGCCTTTAAAATCAAGGTGTTGCCCATGAACAATGGGTCTGGCACGACTCATGCTCTACACTGTGCGACGAATGCCTGTCGTGCCAACACAACAGGAGCCGTCAAGGCATTCGCTGTATAAAAGAGCCGTCGAACTGGCTTCATAAAAAAAACAAATGTCGAGGAAATATTGATGCGCATCGTTCCCCATCTGTTGGGCGCAGCTATCGCTGCCGCTCTGATTAGCACTCCAGTTTTCGCAGCCGAACTCACCGGCACACTGAAGAAAATCAAAGAATCCGGCACCATCACCCTCGGACATCGCGACGCTTCCATTCCGTTTTCCTACATCGCTGACGCTTCCGGCGTGCCAGTGGGCTACTCCCACGACATCCAGCTGAAAATCGTCGAAGCGATCAAGAAAGACCTCGACATGCCTGACCTCAAGGTCAAGTACAACCTGGTTACCTCCCAGACCCGTATCCCACTGGTGCAGAACGGCACCGTCGACGTCGAGTGTGGTTCCACCACCAACAACGTCGAACGTCAGCAACAGGTCGACTTCTCCGTCGGCATCTTCGAAATCGGTACCCGTCTGCTGTCCAAAAAGGACTCGACCTACAAAGATTTCGCTGACCTCAAAGGCAAGAACGTGGTGACCACCGCTGGCACCACTTCCGAGCGCATCCTCAAGGCGATGAACGCCGACAAGCAGATGGGCATGAACGTGATCTCCGCCAAGGACCACGGTGAGTCGTTCCAGATGCTGGAATCGGGCCGCGCCGTGGCCTTCATGATGGACGACGCGCTGTTGGCCGGTGAAATGGCCAAGGCCAAGAAGCCTGCCGACTGGGCCGTGACCGGCACTCCTCAGTCCTACGAAATCTACGGCTGCATGGTGCGCAAGGGCGATGCCCCGTTCAAGAAAGCCGTGGATGACGCCATCGTCGCCACCTACAAGTCGGGCGAGATCAACAAGATCTACGACAAATGGTTCCAATCGCCGATCCCGCCAAAAGGCCTGAACCTGATGTTCCCGATGAGCGACGAGCTCAAGGCCCTGATCGCCAACCCGACCGACAAAGCGGCTGACGACAAGAAGTCCTGATTCCTGACTAACCTTATCTCCTGAAGGGGTCCTGCCCTTTCAGGAGCCTGTCACTACCTGCTGGCATTTTTTGGAAACACTCGAACCGGTGGTTGTCGAGCCGCTCGTGTGTGCCTGATCGTCATGATCAGGCGGGAACGGACGTCCCCAGGCGGGTGCTTGTACATCGAACGATCTGAGGGGTAACCCTAATGAATTACAACTGGGACTGGGGCGTATTCTTCAAGTCCACCGGTGTGGGCAGCGAGACCTATCTCGACTGGTTCATCAGCGGTTTGGGCTGGACCATCGCCATCGCCGTGGTGGCCTGGATCATCGCGCTGCTGCTGGGGTCGATCCTGGGCGTCATGCGCACCATACCGAACCGTCTGGTGTCGGGCATTGCCACGGTCTACGTGGAGATTTTCCGTAACGTGCCGCTGCTGGTGCAGCTGTTCATCTGGTACTTCCTGGTGCCGGATCTGCTGCCGGCCAACCTCCAGGAGTGGTACAAGCAGGACCTCAACCCGACCACCTCGGCCTACCTGAGCGTTGTCGTGTGCCTGGGCCTGTTCACCGCCGCACGGGTTTGCGAGCAGGTGCGTACCGGCATCCAGGCGCTGCCACGTGGCCAGGAATCCGCCGCTCGTGCCATGGGCTTCTCGCTGCCGCAGATCTACTGGAACGTGCTGCTGCCCCAGGCCTACCGGATCATCATTCCGCCGCTCACCTCGGAATTCCTCAACGTCTTCAAGAACTCCTCCGTGGCGTCGCTGATCGGCTTGATGGAACTGCTGGCCCAGACCAAACAGACCGCCGAGTTCTCGGCCAACCTGTTCGAAGCCTTCACCCTGGCTACCCTGATCTACTTCACCTTGAACATGAGCCTGATGCTGCTGATGCGCCTGGTCGAGAAAAAAGTATCGGTCCCCGGCCTGATCTCCGTGGGAGGTAAATAATGGAATTCGACTTCTCGGGCATCATCCCGGCCATTCCCGGCCTGTGGAACGGCATGCTGATGACCCTCAAGCTGATGGTCATGGGCGTGGTGGGCGGGATCATCCTCGGCACCTTGCTGGCACTGATGCGCTTGTCCCACAACAAGCTGCTGTCGAACCTGGCCGGTGCCTACGTCAACTACTTCCGCTCGATTCCGCTGCTGCTGGTGATCACCTGGTTCTACCTGGCGGTGCCGTTCGTGCTGCGCTGGATCACCGGCGAAGACACCCCGATCGGTGCGTTCACCTCCTGCATCGTGGCCTTCATGATGTTCGAAGCGGCGTACTTCTGCGAAATCGTCCGTGCCGGCGTGCAGTCCATTCCCAAGGGCCAGATGGGCGCTGCCCAGGCACTGGGCATGAGCTACAGCCAGACCATGCGCCTGATCATCCTGCCTCAGGCGTTCCGCAAGATGACTCCGCTGCTGCTGCAGCAGAGCATCATCCTGTTCCAGGACACCTCCCTGGTGTACACCGTGGGCCTGGTGGACTTCCTCAACGCCTCGCGTTCCAGCGGCGACATCATCGGCCGCTCCAATGAATTCCTGATCGTTGCCGGTCTGGTGTATTTCACAATCAGCTTTGCCGCCTCGCTGCTGGTCAAGCGTCTGCAAAAAAGGTTCGCCGTATGATCTCTATCAAGAACATCAACAAGTGGTATGGGGACTTCCAGGTGCTGACTGATTGCAGCACCGAGGTCAAGAAAGGTGAAGTGGTGGTGGTCTGCGGGCCGTCCGGCTCGGGCAAATCCACCCTGATCAAATGCGTCAACGCCCTGGAACCCTTCCAGAAGGGCGACATCGTGGTCGATGGCACCTCCATCGCCGACCCGAAGACCAACCTGCCGAAACTGCGTTCTCGCGTGGGCATGGTGTTCCAGCATTTCGAGCTGTTCCCGCACCTGACCATCACCGAGAACCTGACCATCGCGCAGATCAAGGTCCTGGGCCGCAGCAAGGAAGAGGCCACCAAGAAAGGCCTGCAACTGCTGGATCGCGTCGGCCTCTCCGCCCATGCCCACAAGCACCCGGGCCAGCTGTCCGGCGGCCAGCAACAGCGTGTGGCCATCGCCCGCGCCCTGGCCATGGACCCGATCGTCATGCTGTTTGACGAACCCACTTCGGCCCTGGACCCGGAAATGGTCAACGAGGTGCTGGACGTGATGGTGCAACTGGCCCAGGAAGGCATGACCATGATGTGCGTGACCCACGAAATGGGCTTTGCCCGCAAAGTGGCGAACCGGGTGATCTTCATGGACAAGGGCCAGATCATCGAAGACTGCCAGAAAGAGGAATTCTTCGGTGACATCAGCGCCCGCTCCGAACGTGCCCAGCACTTCCTCGAGAAGATCCTGCAGCACTAAACCTGTGCTTCTGTAGGAGCCGGCTGGCCGGCGAAGGGGACGCACCGGGCTCCCCTATCGCCAGGTTCGCCCGCTTTGCCGGCCAGCCGGCTCCTATGGACACCGCACAGTGGTTGACCCAAGGCATCTGTGATGAAATGCGACCCCACTCTCTATCGCGCCGCGCCGCCATCACTCGCCGTGAAACCCCGCCTGATCCGTCACCTGTTCCTGCCGCCCCTGGTCATCCTGCTGATGATCGGCCTGGGCTACGTCGGCTTCTGGATCAGCGAACACAATGGCATTCGCAGCCTCAGTGAAAATGGCGAACGCCAGCTGGAACTGCACGCCCGCGCCGTAGAAAGCGAGATCAGCAAATACACCTATCTGCCCAGCCTCCTGGAACTGGAGTCCAGTGTCTCCAGGCTGCTGGCCGATCCCTCGCCGGAGCACCGGCAAACCGTCAACCAATACCTCGAAGGCCTGAATCGGCGCAGCCGCAGCCGGGCCATCTATGTCATGGACACCACCGGCCGGGTGCTGGCCACCAGCAACTGGCGCGATGTCGACAGCTACCTGGGTGAAGACCTGTCCTTCCGCGCCTACTACCAGAACGCCGTACGTGGCCAGCCCGGACGTTTCTACGGCATCGGCAGCACCAGCGGCGAGCCCGGCTACTACCTGGCCCACGGCCTGGAAGAACACGGCAAGATCATTGGCGTGGCGGTAGTCAAAGTGCGCCTGGAGGCCCTGGAGGAACGGTGGCAAAGGGCCCGCCTGGAAGCCTTCGTCAGTGACGAGAACGGCATCATCATTCTCTCCAGCGACCCGGCGCGACGGCTCAAGTCGGTCCGCCCGCTCAGCGACGACACCAAGGAACGCCTGGCCCGCAGCCTGCAGTACTACTGGTTCCCCCTCAACGAACTGGAACCCCTGGCCCGGGAACGCCTGGCCGAAGGCGTGGAGAAGCTGACCTTTCCCGCCAATACCGAACTGGTATCCGACGACAAGGCCATCAGCTACCTGTCCCAGACCCGGCCGCTGAGCGACACCCCGTGGAACTTCACCCTGCTCACCCCGTTGCAGGACCTGCGCCGGGAAGCCATCAACCAGGGCATCCTGGTGGCCGTGGCCTTTGCCCTGGTGGCCTTCCTGCTGATCGCCTGGAATGAACGGCGCAAGGTCATCGCCACCCGCCTGGCCGCCCGAGAAGCCCTGCAGGAAGCCAACAGCCAGCTGGAGCGGCGGATCACCGAACGCACCGCCGACCTGCGGGCCAGCAACGAGCGCCTCAAGGGGCAGATCCGCGAACGCCGCCAGGCCGAAGAGACCCTGCGCCGGGCCCAGGACGAACTGGTCCAGGCCGGCAAGCTGGCGGCCATCGGCCAGATGTCCACCAGCATCGCCCACGAGCTGAACCAGCCGCTGGCGGCGTTGCGCACCTTGTCCGGCAACACCGTGCGCTTTCTTGAGCGCGGCGCCCTGGACACCGCCAGCGCCAACCTCAAGACCATCAATGAACTGATCGACCGCATGGGCCGCATCACCGCCAGCCTGCGCTCCTTCGCCCGCCGCGGCGACGATCAGGGCCAGGCCAGCCTGGACAAGGCTGTGGACGCCGCCCTGCAACTCCTCAACGCGCGCATCGAACCCTTGCCCCTGCAACTGCACCGGGCCTTCAGCGAGCAAACCCTGCAGATCGACCAGACCCGCCTGGAACAGATCCTGGTCAACCTGATCGGCAACGCCCTGGACGCCATGCAGGCCCAACCGGCGCCGGAGCTGTGGCTGGAAGGCGAGCTCGGCGACGGCAAGTATCGCCTGCGGGTCCGCGACAACGGCCATGGCATCGATCTTGAGGCGCGCAAGCACCTGTTCGAACCCTTCTTCACCACCAAACCCGGCGAACAGGGCCTGGGCCTGGGCCTGACCCTGTCCGCCAGCCTCGCCGCCGCCACCGGCGGCAGCCTGGGGGTGGAACATCCGGCAAGCGGCGGCACCGCCTTTGTCCTCAGCTTGCCCCTGGCAAGCCCCAATCAAGCCGAGCCGATATGAACAACGAGCTGACCGTGCTGATCGTCGAAGACGACCCCCATGTCCTGCTGGGTTGCCAACAGGCCCTGGCCCTGGAAGACATTCCCTGCATCGGCGTGGGCAGCGCCGAAGAAGCCCTGGCCCAGGTTGGGGAGAACTTTCCCGGCATCGTGGTCAGTGATATCCGCCTGCCGGGCATCGATGGCCTGGAACTGCTGACCCAACTCAAGGCCCGGGATCGCAGCCTGCCGGTGGTGCTGATCACCGGTCACGGGGATATTTCCATGGCCGTGGGGGCAATGCAGAAAGGCGCCTACGACTTCATGGAGAAACCCTTTTCTCCCGAGCGTCTGGTGGACGTGGCCCGCCGCGCCCTGGAACAACGGGGACTGGCCCGGGAAGTGACCTCCCTGCGCCGCCAATTGGCCGAACGCAGTTCCTTGGAGGGACGGATCATCGGCCGCTCGCCGGCCATGCAGAACCTGCGGGAGCTGATCGCCAACGTCGCCGACACTTCGGCCAACGTGCTGATCGAGGGCGAAACCGGTACCGGCAAGGAACTGGTCGCCCGCTGCCTGCACGACTTCAGCCGCCGCCACCAACAACAGTTCGTCGCCCTGAACTGCGGCGGCCTGCCGGAAAACCTCTTCGAAAGTGAAATCTTCGGCCATGAGGCCAACGCCTTCACCGGCGCCGGCAAGCGCCGTATCGGCAAGATCGAGCACGCTCACCAAGGCACGCTGTTCCTTGATGAAGTGGAAAGCATGCCGATCAATCTGCAGATCAAGCTGCTGCGGGTATTGCAGGAGCGGACCCTGGAGCGCCTCGGTTCGAACCAGAGCGTGGCCGTGGATTGCCGGGTGATCGCGGCCACCAAGTCGGACCTGGACGAACTGAGCCGGGCCAAGGCATTTCGCAGCGACCTGTATTACCGCCTCAACGTGGTGACCCTGGAACTACCGCCCCTGCGCGAACGCCGCGAGGACATCCTGCAACTGTTCGAACACTTCCTGCAGCAGTCGTCCCTGCGTTTCGACCGCACCGTGCCAGAGCTGGACAACCAGACCCTATCGACCCTCATGAGCCACGACTGGCCGGGCAACGTGCGCGAGTTGCGCAACGTCGCCGAGCGCTTTGCCCTCGGTCTGCCGGCGTTCAAGAAGTCCGGCAGCAGCAACGCCCAGGGCCTGGGTTTCGCCGAAGCGGTGGAAGCCTTTGAACGCAACCTGCTGAACGATGCCTTGCAGCGCAGCGGTGGCAACCTGACCCAGGCCAGCCAGGAACTGGGCATGGCCAAGACCACGCTGTTCGACAAGGTCAAGAAATACGGCCTGAGCCACTAGGCTCTGTACGAAAAGTTTTGAGACGAAGGTCAGGCAAGGCGAAAACGGTCGAGGAAGCGGAGTTTACGGGTTGTAAATGAGCATTCCGAGACCGTTTTCAACGCAGCATCACCGAGTATCAAGGCTTTTCGTACAGAGCCTAACCCAAGGCGCAAACATTTATGGATCTATTATTGAAGGCCGCCCTGGGCGCGGCGGTGGTGGTGATTCTGGCGGCCCTGGCCAAAACCCGGAACTACTACATCGCCGGCCTGGTGCCGCTGTTCCCGACCTTTGCCCTGATTGCCCACTACATCGTCGGCAAGGGCCGTTCTCTGGATGACCTGAAGACCACCATCCTGTTCGGCATGTGGTCGATCATTCCCTACTTCGTCTACCTGGCGACGCTCTATGTAATGGTCGATCGCCTGCGCCTGGAAGCCTCCCTGGCGGTGGCCGCCGTGGCCTGGTTGATTGCCGCCACCCTGCTGGTCAGCGTCTGGGTCCGCCTCCACGCCTGAGCCCCTAGCATTCCCGTAGGAACGAGCTTGCTCGCGAAGCCTGCGCCGCGGTCTCTCGCCGGCAACCTGGCCACGACCCTGGCCCGACCCTTGCATTTACCCTGTAAAGCCCGCCCAGCCTGCGTTTTCGCCTGATCACGCAGTTTTCTGGAGGGCGCTGCCATGGGTAAAGAACACCTTGAACATCTTAGATCTCGACCACAGCCTGACCGCCCAGGAGCCCATAGTCCGGCGCCTGAAAAGCGGCCAGGCGCGACGCCTGGACCTGCTGGACCTGGGCCCCAAGCTGCGACTCTGGTCCACCGAACGCACCTACCGTCATTTCCGCGAACGCCTGGGCCAACGCCCCCGGCACAGCGGCCCGCAACCGGAAATCTTCTTTGTCGGCTCCGGCGACTATCACCACCTGACCCCGGCCTTTCTCTACGATCTGCCCGAACCGATCAGCCTGATCCACTTCGACAATCACCCGGATTGGGTGCGCTTCGCCCCCCGCCGGCACTGCGGCTCCTGGGTCAACCGGGCGCTGCAGCTGCCCAATATCCAGCGCATTGTCACCCTGGGCCCGTGCAGTGAAGATCTGCACAACCCACAACTGCGAGGCGGCAACCTCGGCGCCCTGAAGCACGGCAAGCTGCAGCTGTTTCCCTGGCAGCACGCGCCGTCCAAGGTCTGGGGCCGGGTCGGCGATGGCGCCGGGCACCAGCAACAGGAAAACCACCTGCACTGGCGCAATCTGGCGGACCAGGACTGGGCCGCCTTCCTCGCACAAATGATCGACAGCCTGCCCACCGCAGCGGTGTGGATCACCATCGACAAGGACGTGCTGGCCAGCGAAGACGCCGCCACCAACTGGGACCAGGGCGGCATGCGCCTGACCCACTTGCTGCAAGCGATACGCGAACTGGCGGCGCGCAAGCGGGTGCTGGGCATCGATGTCTGCGGCGAGTTCGCCAAACCCGCCTTCAGCAATGCCTTCAAACGCTGGGAAGCCAAGTCGGACCAACCTCCGGCCGAGCGCTGGAGCCAGGACGACCTGCTGCGCAACTCAGTGACCAATGAAGCCCTGATCTCGCTGTTCGAGGAGCTGTTCCCGTGACCTTGACCGTTGTTCTGCTAGTCGCTTTTTCCATTGTGCTGGACGTCATCGGCCAGCTCTGTTTCAAGCTCGGCCTGGACCGCCTGCCGGAGCTGGACGGCGGCTTTCGCCTGAATGCCTTCTGGGGCCAGGTGTTCAACGCGCCCCTGCTGTGGTGCGGTATCGGGGCCTATGTGATCGAGTTTTTCGTCTGGCTCGAAGCCCTGTCCCGGGCCCCTCTGAGCCTGCTGTTTCCAGCTGCGGCCCTGGCCTATTGCGGCGTGGTGCTGGCGGGCAAGCTGGTGCTGGGCGAGACCGTCAGCCGGCGGCGCTGGATGGGCACGCTGGTGATCACCGCCGGGGTGATGCTGGTGTGCGTGGCCAGTACCTGAGCCTTATTCAACGAATAGAAGGAAACCTTTCATGAGTTCGAACACCTCCCACGGCTGGCTGCACGAGCGTCTGGGCACCATCGTGCTCTGGGCCCTGCTGATCGGCTTCGAGAGCGCCGGCCAGATCGCTACCAAAGTTGGCGGCGACCAATTGGGGCAGATGGATTTCAACCTGCAATGGCTGGCGGCGGTAGCGGTCAATCCGGGCGTGTTGCTGGCAATTGCCTGCTATATCGGCGCGTTTTTCGTGTGGATGCTGATCTTGCGTCGCAGCAGCCTGTCCCTGGCGTTCCCCTTGAGCTCCCTGGTCTTTGTCGTGGTGCTGCTGGGCTCCTGGCTGGGCCTGGGCGAACAGATCAGCCTGCTGCACTGGGTCGGGGTCTTGGTGATCATCGGCGGGATTGCCCTCTTAGCGGAGGGCGAGGAGGCCTGAGGGCCTCTTTGCTACAGCGAAGGGATGTTGTGTGGGAGCCGGCTTGCCGGCGAAGGCGATCTTGCCGACCCCTTCGCTGGCAAGCCAGCTCCTACAGCCACGGGGTTTAGGCCTTGCGGTGGGCAACCAGGAATCCCAGGCCGTGGGACACGGGAATCACTTTCACCCCCGCCGCCCGCTGCTGTTCGCGGATCTCGCGGTGGAAGGCCTTGACCTTGGTCCAATGCATTTTCGGCCGGTAATGGTGCTCGGCGTGATAGCCGTTGTTCATCCAGATCAGGTTGTACAGCGGGCTGTAGGAACTCACGCCCCAGGCAATCGGCAGGTCCGGATTGCCCCCCAGGTGCTCGTAGTAGCCATTGAGCGAAGACAGCGACTGCCCCAGGTACCAGAACGGCAGCAGCACCAGCACCGCATGCCAGTCATACAGCGCCAGGGCCAGATAGAACGCCACTGTGACGCCGATTTCCACTTTTACCCAACGAGCATCGTCAGGCCGTTTGCGCTGCATTTCCTGATAGATCTCCTTGGGATCGTCACGGAAAAAGCTCAGAAAAGTGTAGGCCCAGGGATTGTCCGGTTGGCCATTCTTGCCATGCAGGTAGATCGACAGCGGGTCCACAGTCTTGCCGTGGGCGTCCGGCAGGTCGGAGTTGCCCCGGTGATGGCGGTTGTGAATATCGCGGTACAGGGTCTGGGAGAAACCTATGGTCACCGACAGCAGCAGATCGAAGCCGCGGTTCATCCACCCGGGGGTGAAATAGGCGTTGTGGATCTGGTTGTGGGAAATGCTGTTGATGCTCCACGACAGGCTGACTGAATACAGCAGCGCTGCCGGGACGATCAACCACCAGGACAGGGCGTGAAAATCCAGCACCAGCCACAGGACGAAGGCGAAATGCGCAACGGCCATGACAATCGGAATCAGGTCCCAAAGGGAATAGGCCAGTAGACGGTAGGCAGGTCGAGCCATGAAAAACTTCCTAAGAAATTGAGTGCATGGCCGTCATTGCAAAGGCCAGACCAGTTTTCCCTGGAAGCGCCGCAGGCCGGGGGGCGACCTGCAGCAACGCGCCTCAGAACTTGTAGCTGACGGCAGTCTGCACCTGGCCCTGGTTGACTTCGCCCCGCTGGCGAACAATGGAGCTGTTCGCTGCGGAGTTGACCAGACGGATCCAACTGGCGCTGGCCACCAGCGACCAATTGTTGCCCAGCGGCACCTGGATGTTCTGGCTCAGGCTGAAGTTCTGCAGGCCACCGCCAGCACTGTAGCGATCGATACCCGAAGCCAGGGCTTCCTTGGCGTTGACGCCAAAGAAGGTCTGACTCTGGCGGGCGTCGGCAAAGTGCAGGGTCAGGTTATTGCTGCCGATGATGCCCATGCCCAAGGGATAGCCGATCTCCCCTCCGACCTTGCCCAGCATGCCGCCCTGGCCACCGGCACCGCCGACGGCCTGGCCCACGGCGGCGAACACCCGCCAGAAGTCGTCCGGGGCGTATTGCACGAAAGCCCCGACATCGGCCATGTCGCGCACATCCCGCAAGCCGCGCAGCTCACCATCGGCGTTACGTCCCTGCAGGTAGTTGATATAGGGGCCGGCGCTGAAACCATTGCCCTTGAACGCATCCCAGGTCAGGCCGTCGTCGGTACTGAGGCTGACATCGCCCCAGTCCAGATCCAGGTACGGCAGCGGCACCGTGTCATAGCGGCTGCCCGTGGGGTCATGGGGTTGATAGCCGACGCCCAGACCGAGTTCGCCCGTGATGTCGGAATCGGCAAAGGCACTACAGGCAACGGTCAGCGACAGCAGACCGGCGAGTAAAGCAGGGGAAGAAAGCCGAGGCATGAATGAGTTTCCTTGTCTGAACATGCGCGCATCAATCATCAGAGCGCCCCTGGAACGCAAGCACTGATGTTGTTTGTAGCGACCTACAAAATTTGTAGCAAGAACGCTACAAATCTCCTGCCGCCCTCGCCAGAGGCCCAGCCCTGCTGGGTTTTCGCAACTTGGCACAGTCCCTGCTCTACCCCTGTCGCAAGCGCAAACAGCGCTCTTATTCAACAGGTAACAGCAGATGATGCACTGGCATATCGTATGTGACTTCGACGGGACCATCTCCCGCGCCGACGTGATCGATAACGTTCTCCAACGCTTCGCCGACCCGAGCTGGGAAGGCATAGAACAGGAATGGCTGGACGGTCACATCGGCTCCCGAGAATGCCTCAGTCGCCAACTGGCCCTGGTCAAGGCTTCGCCCGCCGAACTGCTGGGCTACTTCGACAGTGTCGAAATCGACCCGGACTTCCCCGACTTCGTCGATCACGTGATCGGCCTGGGCGCTTCCATTGAAGTGGTCAGTGACGGCATCGAGCAAGGCATCGCCCGCATCCTGGCACGCAACTACGTGACCCTGCTGCCGATCCTCGCCAACCGCCTGCGCCAGGTCGACCACAACAGCTGGCGCATCGACTTTCCCTACGCCAGCGACGCCTGCCGCGCCGCCTCGGGCAACTGCAAGTGCAAATCCACGCCACGGGGCAAACGGGTGCTGGTGATCGGTGATGGCCAGTCGGACATGTGCGTGGCTACCACCGCCGACTTCGTCTTCGCCAAGGATCGCCTGGCCGACTACTGCGAACGCAACAAGATTCCTCACGCTCGGTTCGACTCCTTCGCCGAACTGCCGGCGCTGTTGGCAAAACTGCCGAACAACGCGGCCAACGCCACCCATTTCTCCCTTGAAACCCAGGAACTCTTCCACCATGTCTGATATCCGCATCGCTACCGCCGAAGACCAGATCCTTCTGGAAAAAGAAGCCAAGTACTGCTCCTACGGCGATACCGTTCACTACATCGAACCCCCGCGCATCTTCAGCCGCTGCGAAGGTTCCTACGTCTGGGACACCAGCGACCAGGCCTACCTCGACCTGCAGATGTGGTACTCGGCGGTGAACTTCGGCTACGCCAACCCGCGCCTGAACAATGCCCTCAAGCAACAGATCGACACCCTGCCGCAGATTGCCAGCCAGTACCTGCACAAAGGCAAGATCGAGCTGTCGGAAATGATTGCCGTGGACGCCAAGAAGAAGTTCGGCCTCGACGGTCGCGTGCACTTCAACGTCGGCGGTTCGCAGTCGGTCGAGGACTCGCTGAAAGTGGTGCGTAACGCCACCAACGGCAAGAGCCTGATGTTCGCCTTCGAAGGCGGCTACCACGGTCGTACCCTGGGCGCCTCGTCGATCACCTCCAGCTACCGCTACCGCCGCCGCTACGGCCACTTCGGCGAGCGCGCGCAGTTCATCCCGTTCCCGTACCACTTCCGCGGCCCTAAAGGCATGACCAAGGAAGAGTACGGCAGCCACTGCGTGCAGCAGTTCGCCCGCCTGTTCGAGACCGAATACAACGGTGTGTGGGACCCGAAAGTCGGCCAGAGCGAATACGCCGCCTTCTACGTCGAGCCGATCCAGGGCACCGGCGGCTACGTGATCCCGCCGATGAACTTCTACAGCGAGCTCAAGCAGGTGCTGGACCAGCACGGCATCCTGATGGTGGTGGACGAAATCCAGATGGGCTTCTATCGCACCGGCAAGCTGTGGTCCATCGAGCACTTCGACGTCCAACCCGACGTGATCGTGTTCGGCAAGGCGCTGACCAACGGCCTCAACCCACTGGGCGGCATCTGGGCCCGTGAAGAGCTGATCAACCCGGGCGTGTTCCCGCCAGGCTCGACTCACTCCACCTTCGCCTCCAACCCGCTGGGCACCGCCGTGGGCCTGGAAATGTTCAAGATGACCAGCGAGATCGACTACGGCGCGATGGTCATGGAAAAGGGCAAGTACTTCCTGGCCGGCCTGCAAGACCTGCAGAAGCGCTACCCGATCATCGGCGATGTCGACGGCCTGGGCCTGGCGCTGCGCTGCGAAATCTGCACCACCGACGGCTTCACCCCGGACAAGGCGACCCTGGACTTCATGGTCGAGGAAGGCATGAAGGGCGACATCGAGATCGACGGCCAGCGCCTGGGCCTGATCCTCGACGTGGGCGGCTACTACAAGAACGTCATCACCCTGGCCCCGTCGCTGGAAATCAGCTACGCGGAAATCGATCTGGGCATCGCACTGCTGGACCGCCTGCTGGATCGGGCCATGAAGCGATGAGCGCCGCTGAGATCGATCTGGGCGAAGGCGACGCCGGCTTCGTTCTCGGCACGGGTCCGGTCGGGGTCTTGTTGATCCACGGCCTGACCGGCACCCCGACGGAACTCCGTCGGGTGGCCCAGGGCCTGGCCAAGGACGGAACGTGCACGGTGTACGTTCCGACCCTGCCCGGGCACTGCGGGGACAATAGCGACCTGCAGGCCACCGGCTGGCAGGACTGGTACGAGGGCGTGCGCAAGACCTTTGTCGGCGTGCAACAGCGTCACGAGCAAGTGTTCGTCGGCGGTCTGTCCATGGGCGCCGTGATGTCCATGTACCTGGCGTCCGAGCATCCGGGACAGATCAGCGGCCTGCTGATGTATTCCACCACCCTCAAGTACGACGGTTGGAGCATCAACAAGCTGGCGTTCCTCACCCCGTTGCTGATGAAGATTCCCTTCGGCGTGCACATCTGCCGCTTCGAGGAAAAGCCGCCCTACGGCATCAAGAACGAACGCCTGCGGGCCATTGTCGAGAAACAGATGAAGGCCGGCCAGAGTAGCGATGCAGGCCTCTTGACCATGGAGGGCGTGACGGTGCGCGAGTTGCACCGGATGAACGCCGTGGTCAAGAAACGCATGCCTTCGATCATGACCCCGGCCCTGGTACTGCACTCCAGCGAGGACGACATCACCAGTCCGTGGAATGCCGACTACGTGGAGCGCAAGCTCGGCGGCCCGGTGACCAAGATCCTCCTGGACAACTGCTATCACATGATCACCGTGGACCTGCAATACCAGCGGGTGATCGAGTTGAGCGTGGACTTCATCCAGCAGCGAGTGGTTGCACCTGCGGTGCGCGAAGACTATCGCCAGCTGGCATGACTTAAGGAAGATACGTGATTACCGCCCAAGCCTTTTCCACCATCCAGGCCATTGAACGCAGCGCCTGGAACGACTGTTTTCCAGACGCCCTGGAGGATTGGGACTACTACCTGGCCGTGGAAAAAGCCGCCATCGCCGACTTCCAGTGGCGCTACCTGGCGATCTACGAGGGCTCGACCCTGGTGGCGGTAGCGCCGGCCTTCACGACTCAGTATCGGCTCGACACCACGGTCTCCGGCCTGGCCAAACGCTTCACCGAACGCCTGGCACGCCAGTGGCCAGGTGCCCTGGAGCTGCGCCTGTACGCCATCGGCTCGCCCGTGGCCGAACAGTGCAGTGCCGGCACCGCCAGCCACGTTCCCCTGGAACGTCGTCAGGCGTTGCTGGAGCAGTTGTTGCAACTGGCCCGGCGCGACGCCGACCGCTTCGGCATCGGCCTGATGGCGGTCAAGGATGCCCCCAGCAGCGACCCGCAATGGGCCGCCAGTTGCCGAGCCGCCGGCCTGCAAGCCATGCCGAGCCTGCCCAGCGCGCTGCTGCCGGTGCCCTTCGCCTCGATCGACGCCTATCTTGGCACCCTGGGCAAGTCCACTCGCAAGGACCTGCGGCGCAAGCTGCGCGCCCCGGCGCCGCGCATCGAGTGGCGGCGGCAGATCGACGACGTGTTGCCCGAGATCATGCGCCTCTACGAAGCCACCCTGGAACGCAGCGACCTGCAGTTCGAGCGCCTGCCGGCGGCCTATTTCACCGGCATTCTCGAACAACTGGACCAGCGCGCCGCCTGCGTCCTGTACTGGGTCCAGGACCAACTGGTGGCCTTCAACCTGGTACTCATCGACCAGCATCGGCTGATCGACAAATTCTTCGCCCACGACTTGAACGTCACCCGTGAGCACAATCTGTACTTCCGCAGTTGGCTGGCCAACGTCGACTACTGTATCCAGCAGCACATTCCCCTGTACGAGTGTGGTCAGGCCGGTTACGCCAGCAAGTTGCGCCTGGGTTGCCAGTTCACCGGTAACATGTTGTTTTTCCGACATCGCAATCCCTTGCTCAATGCCCTGCTCAAGGTGATAAAACGCTTTGTCCGTCCGGATCGCTCCGACCCCGCCATGGCTGCTGCAATAAGCGAAAGTACATGACCAGAAAAGATCGTCGCCCGCCCCGCCCTTTTGCCATCTCCCGCTGGAGCCTGCAGCGCAAGCTGGTGTTGGCGTTCTGGCTGGTCAGTGTGATTCCCACCATGATTGCCGCGGAGCTGGCGGCCACCACGTTGTCGGAGATTTTCGACAGCAACGTGCGCATCTGGCTGCAGGAATCCACCAAGATCGTCGAGGACGAGATCACCGAGATCCTCCATGACAACGCGCGGATCGCCCAGCTGTTCCTGCGCTATACGCGCCCGCCCACGGACCGCAATGCAGCCAAGCATGACAAGCTCACCGCCGACATTGCCGACTCCATGGGCATCGACGTGGTGGCGCTGATCCGCAAGAGCGACCACAAGGTGGTGTTCACCACCGCCGCGGACGACGTGGTAGGGCAGATCAGCACCGCTTCCAACGCCGTCCTGCAGACCATCCAGGTGGGTGGCGTGGCCACCGGGGCGGTGGTCTCGACCTTCCAGACCCAGCTCGACGGGGTCGACTATCAGCTGTTGATCGCCACCTACCTGGACGCCAGCTTCCTCACCAGCGTGGCCGATGTGCACTCCCTGGACCTGCGCCTGTACCTGGCCAAGGCCGATGATTTCTCGGAGATCTTCGCCACCCAGCGCTTCGAGGACCATCCCCCCCGCGTGCCGCACAAGATCGAAGACATCCTGCGCGCCACCCGCCAGCCCACCGAGCAGTTCACCAGCCGCTACAGCGGCCTGTACCGGCCGATCTTCAACGACAGCGGCGACCTGGTGGGGGTAATTTTCAGTGGCCTGCTGCGCCACAGCAGCCTGGTGGGCCTGGTTAACCAGAGCAACCTGTTCATCCTGATCTTCCTCCTCAGCTCGGCCGCCTCGCTGTGTGTCGGCTGGCTGGTGTCGCAACGCCTGACGCGGCCGCTGCGGGGCCTGTCCAAGGGGGTCCAGGCGGTGATCGCCGGCGACTACCGGCAGCGGGTGCCGGTGATCGGTGGCGACGAACTGGCGGAGCTGAGCAGCACCTTCAACCACATGAGCGAGCGCCTGGGAGAACTGCAGCACCTGGAGGGCCAGTTGCGCCGTCGCGATCGCCTGCACGCCCTGGGCGAGGTGGCCATGGGCCTGGCCCATGAAATCCGCAATCCGCTGGGCATCATCAAGACCGCCACCCAGTTGCTGCACCGTCGGGCCAACCTGCCGGAAAACGACAAGCGCCACCTGGAATACGTGATCAGTGAAGTCAGCCGGATCAACGACCTGATCACCGACTTTCTCGACTTCGCCAAGCCCAGCGCGCCCATTCGTGCCACCCAGGCGGCACGCCCGCTGGTCGAGGAACTGCTGGGCTTCTGCACCCCGGAACTGGCGACCCACAATATCGAAGCGCGGATCGACGACCAGGCACCGGGTGCGACCATCCACGCCGATGCCCGGCAGCTCAAGCAGGCCTGCCTGAACCTGATCCTCAACGCCATCGACGCCATGCCCGAGGGCGGTCGACTGACCCTGGGCATCGCCCAGCAGGAAGACGAAACCATCCTCAGCGTCAGCGATACCGGCCAGGGCATCGAGCCGGACATGCTGGAACGCATCTTCACCCCCTTCGTCACCACCAAGGCCTCGGGCACCGGCCTGGGCCTGGCGAAAGTCTTTTCGATCATGGAAAGCCATGACGGCCACATCGAGTGCGTCAGCGAAAAAGATGCCGGCGCCACCTTCAGCCTGTACATTCCGGCCAACGGTGAAGAGGACGACGAGGACACTGATGACGCATAACCTGCTGGTGGTCGATGACGAACCCAAACTCTGTGACCTGCTGTCTTCGGCCTTGAGCCAGAACGGCATCCAGGTGTTCACGGCAAGCAATGGCCTGCACGCCCTCAAGGTGCTGGAGCAGGAAGACATCGACCTGGTGATCAGCGACTGGCGCATGCCGGGCATGGACGGGCCGCAACTGCTGGCGGAAATCAAGCAGCGCTACCCGAACCTGCCGGTGATCGTGATGACCGCCTACAGCACGGTGAAAAACGCTGTGCAGTCCATGCGCAACGGTGCCTACGACTACATTGCCAAGCCCTTCGATATCGATGAGCTGGACATCACCGTCAGCAAGGCCCTGCAGTTTCGCGACATCCTCAAAGACAACCAGCGCATGCGCGCCGAGCTCGACGAGCATCAGCAGTTCGACAGCCTGGTGGGCGACAGCCCGGCCTTTCGCCAGGTACTGCAGGCGGTGGACTCGGTACGCGAGAGCAGCGCCACCATTCTCCTGACCGGAGAAAGCGGCACCGGCAAGGAGATGGTCGCCCGGGCCATCCACAAGCACGGCAATCGCGCGGACAAACCCTTTGTCGCCGTCAATTGCGCGGCCATTCCCGAAGGCTTGCTGGAAAGCGAGATGTTCGGCCACCGCAAGGGCGCCTTCACCGGCGCCGTGGCGGACCGGGTCGGACGCTTCCAGCAGGCCGACAAGGGCACCCTGTTTCTCGATGAAGTGGGCGACATGCCCCTGGCCTTGCAGGCCAAGATCCTCCGCGCCCTGCAGGAACGCGTGATCGAGCCGGTGGGCGATCCCCGGGAGCGCAAGGTCGATGTGCGGGTGATCGCCGCGACCAACAAGAACCTGCTGGAAGCCGTGGCCAACAAGGAGTTCCGCGAGGACCTGTACTACCGCCTCAACGTCTTCCCCATTCCCTTGCCGGCGCTGCGCGAGCGGGTCGAGGACATCGCTCCACTGGCCCGCCACTTCGCCCACAGCCTGGGGGCCACCGCCGGCAAGCGCATCACCGGCTTCAGCCCCCAAGCCCTGCAGGCCATGGCCTCCTACACCTGGCCAGGGAACATCCGCGAACTGCAGAACTGCGTGGAGCGGGCCACCATCGTCGCCCGCGCATCGGTCATCGAAGAAAGTGACCTGCCAGGCTATCTGTTCGACACCCCACCAGCAGGAACCGAGGGCAGCGTGGCCCTCAGCGTCGGCCCACAAGTGCCCAGCGACCTGGACGCGGCCCTGGCCGAAGTGGAGCGGGCCTACATTCTCGCGGCCCTGCACCAGAGCAACGGCGTCCAGGCGGCAGCGGCGCAGATGATCGGCATTTCCGAACGCAGCTTCTGGTACCGCCTGAAAAAGCTCGGCATTCAGGTAGACAAGATCATTCGTTGAGCGGGGGTTGCCTCATTCGCCGGCAAGCCGGCTCCTACTGGCGCATGACCTCACAGCACATTCGCGCTATCCACCGGCTCGATCTGGGCCCAGTGGGAAGTGTCTTCGCGATGGTTTTGCAGGTATGGCAGCACCGCCGCCAGCAAAGGCGCCTTGAAGGCGTCCTGGAAACGATGGGCCAACCCCGGAATCAGCTTCAGCTGGCTGCCCTGGATCTGCGCCGCCAGGTGCACCCCATGCATCACCGGCAACAGCGGATCGGCGGTGCCGTGCACCACCAGCGCCGGCACCCGCAGTTGCTTGAGCAAGGCCACCCGACTCGGCTCGGCGAGAATCGCCATGATCTGACGCTTGACGCCCTCCGGGTTGAACGCCCGGTCATAGGACAACGCAGCCTGATGCAGCAGGACCTGACGGTCATCCGTAATCTTCGGGCTGCCCAGGGCCGCCAGCAGGTCCGCCTGCTGCTCCAGGGCCGCTTCACGGTTCGGCGCATTGCGCCGGGACAGCAATTGCACCAGCGCCTCGTTCGGCGCCGGCAGGCCTTCGGCCCCGGAACTGGTCATGATCAGCGTCAGGCTCTCGATTCGTTGTGGCGCCATGGCCGCCAGATGCTGGGCAATCATGCCGCCCATGCTCGCCCCCAGCACATGAAACTGCTCGATGTGCAGGGCATCCATCAGCCCCAGGGCATCATCGGCCATGTCGCTCAGGGTATAAGGCGCAGCCACGGGCAGGCCGAGCTTGTAGCGCAGCACTTCGAAGGTCAGGTTGGCGCTGGCCGGAGCCTGGCGCCAGGTGGACAGGCCGACGTCGCGATTGTCATATCGAATCACCCGAAACCCTTGCTGACACAAGGCCTCCACCACTTCGTCCGGCCAGTGGATCAATTGTCCGCCCAGGCCCATGACCAGCAGCAATGCCGGATCGGAACTTCGACCGATGCTTTGGTAGGCCAGGCTCACCTGCGCCAGGTCGACCCGTTGCGTGGGTACGTTGACATCGCAGCGCGAGGCCGCAAAAGACAGCTGGCCGAGCAAAAGCCCGGCCAGCAGGATGACAGTGGAAAACAATCTTGCCCGCATGGAAAACACCGAAACGCAGAACCCCAGTAGAGCGCGAGTCTGATGAACTTCGATGTTTCGCGCTGCCACAGTTGCGTGACAGTTTGATGAAGCCCGCCCAGCGGTCATCGCTTAGGGGCGCTCGGGCGACGCCTCGTTTGCCGACGAGGTGGAACTGATGATCGCCTTCGTCGGCAAGCAGGTTTCTACCGGCTTTCAGGCCAGCTGGCTGCGCAGCTGGCGGGCCGCGGCCACCATGTTCACCAGGGCCGCTTCGGTTTCCGGCCAGGCGCGGGTCTTCAGGCCGCAGTCGGGGTTGACCCACAGTCGCTCGGCGGGAATGCGTTTGACCGCCTTGCTCATCAACTTGACCATCTCGGCAGTATCCGGCACCCGTGGCGAGTGGATGTCATACACCCCCGGGCCGATGTCGTTGGGGTAGTCGAAGGCTTCGAAGGCTTGCAGCAACTCCATGTCCGAGCGGGAAGTCTCGATGGTGATCACGTCGGCATCCATGGCAGCGATGGACTGGATCACATCGTTGAACTCGCTGTAGCACATGTGGGTATGGATCTGAGTTTCGTCCCGCACACCCGAAGCGCTCAGGCGGAAGGCCTGCACCGCCCAGTCCAGGTACTCCTGCCATTGCGCGCGGCGCAGGGGCAGGCCTTCGCGGAACGCCGCCTCGTCGATCTGCACGATCTTGATCCCGGCCTGTTCCAGGTCCTGCACTTCATCGCGCAGGGCCAGCGCCAGTTGCTGGGCCTGGACCTTGCGCGATACGTCTTCCCGCGGGAAAGACCACATGAGCATGGTCACAGGGCCAGTCAGCATGCCCTTCATGACCTTGTCGGTGAGGCTCTGGGCGTACTGGATCCAGTCCACGGTCATGGCCCGGGGCCGGCTCAGGTCGCCGTAGATGATGGCCGGCTTGACGCAGCGCGAGCCGTAGCTCTGGACCCAGCCAAAACGGGTGAACAAGTAGCCGTCCAGTTGCTCAGCAAAGTACTCCACCATGTCGTTGCGCTCGGCTTCACCGTGGACCAGCACGTCCAGGCCAAGGCTCTCCTGGATCTGCACTGCGTGGCGGATCTCGCTGTGCATGGCATCGGTGTAGTCGTTGAGCGACAGCTTGCCCTGCCGGTAGGCCTGGCGCGCCAGGCGAATCGATGCAGTCTGCGGGAAAGAGCCGATGGTGGTGGTGGGAAAGACCGGCAATTGCAGGCGCGCTCGCTGCTGTTCGATACGTTGCGCAAAGGGCGACTGACGCTGACTGTCGGCGGCGCTGATGGCCTTGATCCGGGCCTGGACCTGGGCCTTGTGAATCCGCGGGGACTGGGCACGACTGGCCTGGACCTTCCGGCTTTGCGCCAGGGCCGCTTGCACCGCCGGGGCCTGGGGATCGTTCAGGGCATCACGCAGGACCGAGATCTCGCCGCACTTCTGCACGGCAAAGGCCAGCCAGCTTTTCAGTTCGGCATCCAGCTGGTCTTCCCGGGACAGGTCCACCGGGCTGTGCAGCAGGGAGCAGGAGCTGCTGACCCAAAGGTTGTCGCCGAAACGCTCCTGGGCCACCTGCAACTGCTGCAGGGCCTGTTCCAGTTCGCAGCGCCAGACGTTGCGCCCATTGACCAGGCCCACGGAAAGAATCTTGTAGGTCGGCAGCCGGTCCAGGACCTGGCCCAATTGTTCCGGAGCCCGCACCGCATCGATGTGCAAGCCGTCCACCGGCAGGCCCACCGCCAGGCCGAGGTTGTCTTCCAAACCGCTGAAGTAAGTGGCCACCAGTTTTTTCAGCGGCGAGTACTGGAGGATGTGGTAGGCCCGCTCGAAGGCGCTCTTCCACTCCTGGGGCAGATCGAGGGTCAGGATCGGCTCGTCGATCTGCACCCATTCCACGCCCTGGGCCTTGAGCCGGTTGAGGATCTCGCCGTACAGCGGCAGCAGGCGCTCCAGCAGGTCGAGCTTGTTGAATCCATTGCCCTTGGCCTTGCCCAGCCACAGGTAGGTCAAGGGGCCGATGATCACCGGCTTGACCTGATGACCCAGGGCATGGGCTTCCTCGACTTCGTCGAACAGTTGCTCCCAGCTCAGTTGGAACGGCTGGTCGGCGCTGAACTCGGGGACCAGGTAGTGGTAGTTGGTGTCGAACCACTTGGTCAGTTCCTGGGCGTATTGCGCCTGGCCCTGCTCACCGCAGCAGCCAGCACTGGCGCCACGGGCCATGGCGAACAGAGTGTCCAGGGTCGGGCGGCCCTGGGCATCGCGAAGACCGTCGAAACGCTCGGGAATCACCCCGAAGGTCAGGGAGTGGCCGAGCACCTGGTCGTACCAGGCAAAGTCGCCCACTGGCAGCAGGTCGATGCCGGCGTCTTTTTGCACTTGCCAGTGCCGAGCCCGCAGCTCGCGACCGACCTCTTGCAATGCAGCCTGATCGAGGTCGCCCTTCCAGTAGGCTTCGAGGGCTTTTTTCAGTTCGCGGTCAGCGCCGATGCGGGGAAAACCGAGGGTGTGGGCCAGTGCCATGGGAAAGCGCCTCCTTGTCAAAGATGGCGCTATTGTCGACAGCTCGGGCAACATGAGACAAACTCAACCTTTTCGTGTTGATCACAAAATTTACTCATGGAGATCCTGGTGCTCGAAATCCGTCACCTGAAGACCCTGCACGCCCTGCGCGAAGCCGACAGCCTGGTTGAAGCCGCCGAACGCCTGCACCTGACCCAGTCCGCCCTGTCCCACCAGTTCAAGGAACTTGAAGAACGCCTGGGCATGCCACTGTTCGTGCGCAAGACCAAGCCGGTGCGCTTCACCAGCGCCGGCCTGCGCCTGCTGCAACTGGCCGATGCCACCCTGCCGCTGCTGCGCGGCGCCGAACGGGATATTGCCCGCCTGGCCGGCGGCACCGCCGGCCGCTTGCACATGGCCATCGAGTGCCATAGCTGCTTCCAGTGGCTGATGCCCACCATCGACCAGTTCCGCGACGCCTGGCCGGAAGTGGAGCTGGACCTGGCCTCGGGTTTCTCCTTTGCACCGCTGCCGGCGCTGGCCCGGGGTGACCTGGACCTGGTGGTGACCTCCGATCCCCTGGAACTGGCCGGCATCACCTATGTGCCGCTGTTCACCTACGAAGCCATGCTTGCAGTGGCCAACCAGCACCCCCTGGCAAGCAAGCCCTACATAGTCCCGGAAGACCTGCTGAACGAAACCCTGATCACCTATCCGGTGGAGCGGGATCGTCTGGACATCTTCACCCGCTTCCTGGAACCGGCGGACATCGAACCGGCGCAGGTCCGCACCTCGGAACTGACGGTGATGATGATGCAGCTGGTGGCCAGCGGCCGCGGGGTGTGCGGCATGCCCCATTGGGCCCTGCATGAATACAGCTCACGGGGTTATGTGAAGGCCAAGCGACTGGGTGAAAAGGGACTGTTCGCCACCCTGTACGCAGCGATTCGCGCCGACATGCTGGACGCGCCCTACATGCGTGACTTCCTGCTGACCGCCAAGGACACCTCGTTCTCGACCCTGGACGGCGTCAGCGCTGTACGCTGAGCGCCACCCTCACGCAGGCGCCGGCTGGCCAGCGAGCAGGATCAGCGTGGCACTTCGCGCCACATGTGGATCTTGTCGAGATAGTCCTCCCCCACGCACACCGCCTGGGGTTCGAGCCCGAACTGGACAAAGCCGCAGCGCCGGTACACGGACAGCGCTGCGTCATTGCCCGCCGTCACCGTCAGTTGCACCAGGCGCAGCCCTTCATAATCGGCCGCCTCTGCCAGTAACCTCTGCACCAGTTGATAACCCAGGCCGCAGCTACGCTGCTCGCCCGTGACGTAGAGCCCGAAAAGGGTCGCCTTGTGCCGGGCTTTCTCGCGAAGTTCAAAGGCCAGGCCGACAATCCCCAGCAAACGCCCCTCGGAAAAGGCCCCCAGCAGCAAGTCCAGTTCGCCATCCAGGCGTGCGGCCCACCAGGCCAGTGGCAGCTTTTCCCGCTCCCTGACGCTGGAAGTGAACGCCTGGGGATGGCGCTCATAGGCTTCGAGCATCAAGGCCCGGTATTGCGCGGCATCGTCAGGAGTCAGGTGTTGGATCTGCAGGCTCATGCGAGATCGTCAGTCCGTCATGTTCAGTTGGTACGGCGTTGTTCGAACATCAAGCGCACCGCCAGCCCCGCCAGCACGAACCCCATGAAGTAACGCTGGGCCGAAAGCCAGGTGGGGTTGCTGGCGAACCAGGAGGCAATGCCTGCGGCAAACAGGGCAATCAGCAGGTTCACCGAAAAGCTCACGCTGATCTGGGTCAGGCCGAGAATGAGGCTCTGGGAGAACACCGAACCGTGCTCGGGATGAATGAACTGCGGAAAGATCGACAGGTAGAACACCGCGATCTTGGGGTTCAGGGCGCTGGTCAGGAACCCCATGATCACCAGCTTGCGGGGCGAGTCCACCGGCAACTGCTGGGCTTCGAACGGCGATCGCGCGCCAGGCTTGAGCGCCTGCCAGGCCAGCCACAGCAGATACAGGGCACCGGCCCACTTGAGCACTTCATAGGCCATGGGCACCGCCATGAAGATCGCGGTCAGGCCCAGTGCAGCGGCAAACAGGTGGACGAAAAAGCCCGCCACGACGCCCAGTAACGACGTCACCCCGGCCTTGCGCCCCTGGCAGATCGAACGGGAAATCAGGTAGATCATGTTCGGGCCTGGGGTCAGCACCATCAGCAACGAGGCCGCGGCGAAAATCAGGTAGTCGTGAAGTGGGATCATGGCAGCCCTTGGCAACGGGAGGTCAGGCGAGGCTCGCCTGGGCCTGGCGATAAAACGGCAAGATCAGATCCCGTGTCAACGGCGCCAGAAACAAATCACCATCGCTGGCCGGATCGATCCAGCGCACCTCCTCGATCTCCGCCGCCGGGGTCACCGCAGTGTCGATGCGAACAAGAAAGACCTCCGCCTGCACCACATGGCCGGGCTCGTTGGCGGCCGGTGCGCAAAACTGTTGCAGATAGCGGGCCTGGCTCGGATCGATGCGCAGGCCGAGTTCCTCTTCCAACTCTCGGGCCAGGGCCAGCACCGGCGGCTCGCCGGCTTCGATCTTGCCACCAGGCTGCATGAAGGCCTGGGTGCCGCGTTTGCGCACCAGCAGGGTCTGGCCATCGGCCCCCAGCAACAGGGCGGCGGCGATACGGATGACGGAGGGTGCAACGGCGGAGGGCAGCGACATGGGGACCTGGACACCTTGAGAACGAAGGCGCAAGGATCACATGCCCGGCAGCGGGTCGTCATCCGCCAGCGGTATATTTCCCGTCGTTCCAGGGCGTTTCTCAGGTGCCCGACTGCGGCTCTCGCGCCAGCTTGACGAACACGCTGTAACGGGCGCCTTCCATGGTTTCAAAGGCGATCAGTTTGTCCACCAGAGGCTGGCTCAGCACCTTGCCGGCGTTGAGCAGAAGCATGCCGTTGTCGGCATTCAGGTTGCGCGCCAGCAGCATGCCCGCCGCCAGCTCCCGGGTGCCCAGGACCTTGACCGAAGGGTCGCCCAGGGTCACATCGCTGAGGTACACAGAACACACTTGGATAAACCCCTCCACCAACTCGGGGTCGTACAGCCGGCCGGCGTATTTACGGATGAACACCAGGGCCTCGTCGCTGTTCATGTGCCGTTCGAGAATCAGCCCGCACTGCAGTTCGATAAAATCCACCGCCAGCTTGAGCAGCCGCGAGCCCAGGGGAATCGCCTCGCCCTTGAGGTGATCGGGAAAGCCGCTGCCATCCCAGTGCTCCTGGTGATGGCGGATCAGGCGCGCCGCATCCTGTACCGGTTCCAGGGTCATCAGCAGCGATTCGCTTTGCGCCGGATAGGCCCGATAGCGTTCACGCTCATGGTGGTGCAACCAATCGGCCGGGGTGATCATCATGCTGTCGCTCCAGCTCAGCTTGCCGATGTTGTGCAGGGCCGCGGCCATGGCCAGGTCGCGCTGCGCCACGGCGTCGATGCCGTGGATCTTGCAGTAGGCACGCACCAAATCGATGATCCGGCGGTTGGTCTGCTTGTCGCTCGGCAGACGCTGGTTCACCAGCAGCGAGAACAGCTCGGCGCCCGTGGCATAGCTGTGCTTGAGCTCCTCATAGGCCAGGTCCAGCATGTCGGCGGTTTGTTGCAGCTCCGCGGTGCGCGACGCGACGCGTTTTTCCAGCTCGGCATTGAGGGCCTTGAGCTGAGTGTTCTGCTCTTGCGCCAGAGCCTCCAGGCGCTGGCGCTCACGCACGGAATGCTGATGCTCCAGCGCCTGGCGCAAGGTCAGCAACAGTTCCTGATCATCCCAGGGCTTGCTCAGGTAACGGTAGATTTCCCCTTCATTGATCGCCTTGGCGATCAGTTTCAGGTCCGGGTCACCGGTCAGCAGAATGCGCGTAGTGTCCGGATAGTGCTGATGAATGCGCGCCAGCAGGGACGGGCCATCCATCTGCGGCAGATGGGCGGCGCTGATTATCAGGTCCACCTCCCGGGTGGCCATGACCTTCAGGGCTTCGCTGGCGTCGTGGGCAAGGTGCAGCACGTAGGAATGGGCACTGAGCAGTTGGTGCAGGCGTTGCAGGATCGCGTCCTGGCTGTCCACCAACAGAACCTCGGGCTGGCGTGTGACTGTGGCAACGTTCAGCTCACCCATGAGACACCTCGGGTCAACATCGATGCACATGTCCTTCATTCTTTTCACTGGCAACACTGATCCTTGTTGCCTGATTCAAGCGTAGAAGCATTTCCGAGGGGAATGATGGCTTTTTAATACCATCCGTCCGCTGAAAGAGCTCCAACGGACGGCGGCGAGAATGGAGGCCAATGACCTCACTTGGCAGCGGCTTTACCGCTGGAACCGAAGGAGGCAAAACGTTTGTTGAAGCCAGCGATACGGCCTTCGGACTGGGTCTTGCGTTGCTGGCCGGTGTACACCGGGTGCGAAGCGCTGGACACATCCAGGGTCACGTAGGGATAGGTCTGGCCATCACTGTGCTGGTAAGTGCGGTCGGTATCGACGGTAGAGCCAATGAGGAAAAACACGTCGGCGGCAGTATCGTGAAACAGCACGGGGCGGTAGTCAGGGTGGATGTTGGGTTTCATCGGAGTCTCCAGCGGCTGGGGGTGAAAAACAATGTTATACAGTAACAATAAAATCCTCTTTAAACGAGAACTTATCGCAATAAGCTTCTACAACAATGGTCTGACTCCTGCCTCGTTCCCCCGATTCAGGCTTGCCCGTAAGGCCCCAGCGGGCCAGTATGCTGGGCTGCAACGCTCTGACACAGCCGTGAATTCCTATAAGAAATGCCTGTGCAGCCCACCGTCTCAGCCGTTCGGTGTCGCTGTCGATTACCCGTTATCAAGGCACCCGGTGCCTGATTGACCTGATGAGTCCGAACCAAGGAAACCGTATGAGCCTGTCACTTCTGAGCCGCTACGCCTTCTTTGCTGCCTGCGTGATATTCACCCTCGCCAGCCTGCCCTTTCTCGAACACGACTGGCTCTGGCCATTCACCCTGGTCACCGGCCTGCTGAGCCTGCTGGGGATCTTCGATCTGCTGCAAAGTCCACACGCGGTACGCCGCAACTACCCGATCCTGGGCAACATCCGCTACCTGGTGGAAGGCATCCGTCCGGAGATCCGCCAATACCTGCTGGAATCCGACAGCGACGCCCTGCCCTTTTCCCGCGCCCAGCGCTCCCTGGTGTACTCGCGAGCCAAGAATGAAAGCGCCGACAAACCCTTCGGCACCCTGATTGATGTCTACCAGTCGGGCTTCGAGTTCATCGGCCATTCCATGCGCCCGGCGCCCTTGAGCGACCCCAGCAGCTTTCGGGTCACCGTCGGCGGCCCGCAATGCACCCAGCCCTATTCGGCCTCGGTATTCAACATCTCGGCGATGAGCTTCGGCTCCCTGAGTGCCAACGCCATCCGTGCCCTGAACCAGGGTGCCAAGCTCGGCAACTTCGCCCACGACACCGGTGAAGGCAGCATCAGCCCCTATCACCGTGAACACGGCGGCGACCTGACCTGGGAACTGGGCAGTGGCTACTTTGGCTGCCGCACCGCCGACGGTCGCTTCGACCCCGAGCGCTTCGCCACCCAGGCGCAGAACCCGCAAGTGCGGATGATCGAGATCAAGATGAGCCAGGGCGCCAAGCCGGGCCATGGCGGCATCCTGCCCAAGCACAAGGTGACCCAGGAAATTGCCGACACCCGCGGCATCCGCATGGGCGAGGACTGCATTTCGCCGTCGAGCCACAGTGCATTTTCCACCCCGATCGAAATGATGCATTTCATCCAGCAACTGCGTGAGCTGTCCGGCGGCAAGCCGGTGGGCTTCAAGTTCTGCCTGGGCCACCCGTGGGAATTCATGGGCATTGCCAAGGCCATGCTGGAAACCGGCATCCTCCCGGATTTCATCGTGGTCGACGGCAAGGAAGGCGGCACCGGCGCAGCCCCCGTGGAGTTCACCGACCACATCGGCGCGCCCATGCGCGAAGGCCTGCTGTTCGTCCACAACACCCTGGTGGGCCTGAACCTGCGGGACAAGATCAAGCTCGGTGCCAGCGGCAAGATCGTCAGTGCCTTCGACATCGCCAGCGTCCTGGCCATCGGCGCCGACTGGGCCAACTCGGCCCGGGGCTTCATGTTCGCCATCGGCTGCATCCAGTCACAAAGCTGCCACACCAACAAATGTCCCACCGGTGTCGCCACCCAGGACAACCTGCGCCAGCGTGCCCTGGTGGTGCCGGACAAGGCCCAGCGGGTGTACAGCTTCCACCGCAACACCCTCAAGGCCCTGGCCGAGATGCTGGCCGCCGCCGGCCTGCAGCACCCGTCGCAACTGGAAGCCAAGCACCTGGTGCGACGCATGTCGGCCACCGAGATCAAGCTGTTCTCCCAACTGCATGTGTTCCTCAAGCCCGGCGAATTGCTCACCGGCGAAGTCAACGGCGAGTTCTACTCGCGCATGTGGCAATTGGCCCGGGCCGACAGCTTCGAACCCAATACCCAAGCCGCCGCTTAAGCACGTCTGTCCAGGCCTCCCCGGCTACCTGGGGAGCCTGGCGACTCACAAGGAAGATTGGAATGCTCAAGGTTATCGCTGAAGATTTCATCAAGCCCGAACACCTGGAAACCGTGCGCCCGTGGTACGCCGAACTGGTGGAAAAAACCCGCCAGGAGCCGCTGTGCATCGCCTACGATCTGTTCGTCGATCAGAAAGACCCCGGCCACTTCATCTTCGTCGAACAGTGGCCGGACCGCGCCGCCCTCGACGCTCATTGCAACACCGAACACTTCACCCGCCTGGTACCACAGATCAACGCCTTTCAAGCCCGCGAATGCCGCGTGCTGCTGATGGACGAATTCTAGAAACCGATATCCTCCCGATGCTTGACCGGACCACCGAAAGCAGACCGAACCACCACTGACCTTTCGCAGTTCCAGCATGCCCTTGCTGTCTTTCGAGCAACTGTCCCAGCAACTGCCCGGCAGCCACGGCACCCTGGTGATCATCGACGTCTAGCCTCACTCGGCACTCGACAAAGGTTCACAACCCGGACCGGGGCCGACTGTGGACGCCCCCTTTATCAGGGACATTCACGCCTGCCACAATGCACAAACGCATAATTAAATTGCATTGGCGCATATCTCATCTAAGGTTGCTTGCAGACCCGGCCAGCGCACGCCATCGAGGCTGGCGCCGCGCAGCACCCAGCGCCGGGTCCGGCAACTTGCTGTAGCCCAGATGCCACAGCGACACCAGCCGGAGGCTGGTTTTCACTCATGGAGGATGAACATGTTAAGCACCACCTTGACCCCCACCGGCAACCCGCAGGCCCTGCCCCAATGCCTGGCCGGTACGCTGATCGATCCGCAACTGGCTGAAATCGACCCACGCGCCGAGGCGGCACCCCAGGCCGGCGCCCGGCTCAATTTCAGCGTGCAGCCGCAAACCCAGAGCAACTGGTGCTGGGCGGCACTGTCGGCATCGGTCGGCAACTACTACGGCACCGGCTCCTGGACCCAGTGCGGAGTGGCCAATGCCGAATTGGGCCGCAACTCCTGCTGCAGCCAGCCCGGACCGTGCAACGTCTACGGCTACCTGGACTCGGCCCTCAGAACCACCCGCAGTTATGGCGGCATGCGGGAAAACCGGATGCAGATGCCGGCCATCGAAAACCAGCTCAGCATGGGCCGTCCCGTCGGCCTGCGTTGCGCCTGGTATGGCGGCGGCGCGCATTTCCTGACGATCTACGGCACCGATGGCAGCTACATCCTGGTCGCCGACTCCATCTTCGGTTACTCGACCCGTGCCCTTAACAGCTTCCCCGGTTCCTACAACGGCGGCGGCAATTGGACCCACACCTACTTCACCCGGAAAAACTAGGAGGCGTCATGCAACTGACTTACCCCAAGGCGCCCACCCACGGCGTCCAGACCTTGCACCCGGCACTGCAGGCAGCCCTGCGCACCCAGGGTTTCGGCGTCAACCGCGCCTTTGCCAATGCCGGCACCCTGAGCCTGTCCCAGGCATTTCGCGGCTACGCCCTCAGCCTGGGGGACCTGGCCAACGGCCAGGGCCTGGACCAGGCCACGACGGGGGACTGGCATTACCTGGTGTTCGCCGGCGGTGTATCCATCGCCGACGCGCAACTGACGGAAGTGGCCGGCAAGGTCGAGTTCGCGGCGCTCAATCACGGCGCTCTGGCGGCGTCCACCATCAGTGCCCTGAACCTGGCGGAACAGGCCCCCCTGCTGCAGGGGAAATCCTGCGAGTTGAGGTTGCTGTTCATCCCGGCGTTGCAGGTGACGGCGATCTGGCTGCACGCAGCCGATGCCGAAGTGCTGATTCCCATCGACCCCACCCCGGCGAACCTGGCAGCCCACCAGCTCTATGACGCAGCGACGCTGTTGAGCCTGCTGACCCCCTTGGCCCGACAAGCCAAGGCGGTTTTCGATGCCGATACCAGCGGCACCCTGGGAGGCTGAACCGAGGTAAAAAAAATCCGGCGGCCCTGGCGGGACGCCGGATTCTTCTGTTCAGGCCGTTGGCCCGGGATGCTCAAGACAAGAGCCTCCCGGGCGAGGGATCACGACGCCGAACGCACCGCCCCTTGCTGGACATTGGTCGGTTGCAGCTTGAACAGGTAGAACAGCACAGTCAGCAGCACCAGGAACGCCGGGCCGACATACAGCGCCACGCGGGTGTCCGGGAAGTAGGCCATCAGCCCCACCACCAGTACTAGGAACGCCAGGGCGAAGTAGGAACTGACCGGGTACAGCCACATGCGGTATTTCAGCGCAGCCCGCTCGCTCGGGCTCAGGCCTTTGCGGAACTTGAGCTGGGCCAGCAGGATCATCACCCAGGTCCAGATCGCCCCGAAGGTGGCAATCGAAGTCACCCAGACGAACACTTTCTCCGGCACCAGATAATTCATCAGTACGCCCAGCAGCAGGGCGAAGATCGACAGCAGCAGCGCGCGACGCGGTACGCCGTTGCTCGAGGTCTTGGCGAAGCCGGCCGGGGCCTGGCCGTTCTGCGCCAGGCTGTAGAGCATGCGCCCGGTGCTGAAGATGCCGCCGTTGCAGGACGACAGCGCGGCAGTGATCACCACGAAGTTGATGATGCCGGCGGCAGTCTTGATGCCCAGACGCTCGAAGGTCATCACGAACGGACTGCCCTGGGTGCCGATCTCATTCCACGGGTAGATCGACAGGATCACGAACAGCGCGCCCACGTAGAACAGCAGGATGCGCCAGAACACCGAGCCGATGGCGTTGGGAATGGTCTTCTGCGGGTTGCGCGCTTCACCGGCGGTGAGGCCGATCATCTCTACGCCCAGGTAGGCGAACATCACCATCTGCAGCGACATCAGCACGCCGGTCACGCCATTGGGCATGAAGCCACCGTGGGCCCAAAGGTTGGAAATCCCCAGCGCCACGCCGTCGTTGCCGAAGCCGAAGGCAATGATGCCAACGCCACCGATCACCATGGCGATGATGGTGACGATCTTGATCAGGGCGAACCAGAACTCGAACTCACCGAAGGCCTTGACCGCGATCAGGTTGATCGAGCCCATGCTCACCAGGGCCGCCAGGGCCCAGATCCAGCGCGGCACATCGGGGAACCAGATGCCCATGTACACCGCCACCGCCGTGATCTCCGCGACACAGGTCACCAGCCACAGGAACCAGTAGTTCCAGCCGGTCAGAAAACCCGCCAACGGGCCCAGGTAGTCTTGTGCGTAACGGCTGAAGGAACCGGCGACCGGGTTATGCACCGCCATCTCGCCGAGGGCGCGCATGATCACCAGGATCGCCAGGCCGCCGATGATGTAGGACAGCATGATGGCCGGACCGGCCATTTCGATGGCCTTGGCCGAGCCCAGGAACAGGCCGACGCCGATACAGGCGCCCAGGGCCATCAAGCGAATATGCCGTTCGCCCAGTTCGCGTTTCAGCGGGCCGCCCTGAGCGGTCTCGCCGTGGGGCAGTTGGTTGCCAACTGACATAGAGATACAACCTCATTTTGTTATTGGATATGAACCACCGAGTCTGCGAAGCCATGGCGGATAGCCGCAGCTTGCTCAACCGTACCGGCCTTGTGGGGCGGCGCGTCTGTAGGACAAGACCTGCCAGATCAGCGGGGTGCGCAGTATAAAAAGCTCCCGACAGGGCTTTTCACTCTATAAGTAGCTAAATTCAGAGAGAAATCTCGGCAAATACCGCTTTCGCGGAGAAGCATTACCTGCTTTTTGCCCTTAAACCTCACTCGGAAAGGGCCCGGAGTATTGCACAGCCCTGGTGCATCGTCATGCCCCTACCTAGGGCGTATTTACCTGGAAGAAGGCTCTATCACAGCCCTTTCCCACCGGTTCCTGATCAGCCCTGCGGCCGCGGCCCGGTTCCAGGCCCCATTGCTTTCACAATTTCTTCTGCCGCGGCTACCACCGACTAAGCTTCAGACAAGTCCGATCAATCTGCGTGAATGGATCAATCGACTATGGGCGCTCTGTGGCAGACCGATTCGCGTAAAAACGCAGTGCCAAACCACAGCGAGGACGAAGCGCCTTTACCCAAAAAACCCAGGGCCCACCGTTATGCCTGGCGCCTGTTCTGGCTGCTACTGCTGATCACGCTGATCGCCCTGGGTGTCGCCGCCACCCGGGAAATGCGGACCTCCAAGCTCCAGGCCCGGGAATTCAGCAAGCTGGCTCAAGACTTGAGCTATTCCCTGCAACCAGGCCCCAGCGACGCCATGCTCTATCCCGGCGCCGGCCCCTTCGACCGGCGTCTGGGCTATAGCGCCCTGGGCGAGTTCCTGCCGCGTCTGCTCAAGCGCGGCTACCTGATCGACGCTCAGACACGGTTTTCCCCGGCATTGATGGACTACAGCAGAAACGGTTTTTTCGTGCCCTATACCGAGAAAATCCAGGCCGGCCTGTCCATCACCGATTGCCGCGCCGCGCCCCTGTATCAATTCAATTACCCACAACAGCTGTATGCCAGCTTCAACCATATTCCGCCCCTGATGGTGCACAGCCTGCTGTTCATCGAGAACCGCGATCTGCTGGACCCCAAGCTGGCCCAGGCCAACCCGGCGGTGGACTGGCCGCGCTTCGCCAAGGCCGCCTGGTCCCAGGTGGCCAAGCTTCTGCACCTGCCCGGGCAGACCGCCGGCGGCAGCACCCTGGCCACCCAGCTGGAAAAATACCGCCACTCCCCCGATGGCTTGACGGTGTCCGGCGGCGAAAAGATCCGCCAGATGATTTCCGCCAGCGTGCGCGCCTATCAGGATGGCCCGCAAACTCTGGAGGCCCGACGCCGGATCGTTCGCGATTACCTCAACAGCGTGCCGCTGTCGGCGGTTCCGGGCCACGGCGAGGTACATGGCATGGCCGAGGGCCTGCGGGTCTGGTACGGCGCCGATTTCGATCAGGTCAACCAGGCCCTGTCCAGCAACGCCACCGATGCCAGGAGCCTGGCCCAGCGCGGCCTGGCCCTGCGCCAGGTGCTGTCGCTGATGATCGCGCAACGCCGCCCTTCCTATTATCTGGTCAAGGGGCACGCCGAGCTGGCGGACCTCACCGACAGCCATATCCGCCTGCTGGCGCAGAACAATGTCATTGATCCCGCCCTGACCGCCGCGGCCCTGGCCAGCAAGGTCAGCTACCGCGACTGGCAGCAGCAGCCGACGATCCAGCCGATCGAAACCAACAAGGGCATCAGCGTGGCCCGCCGCCGTTTGGCAGCGCTGCTCAACCGCCCCTTGTACGACCTGGACCGCCTTGACCTGTCGGCCACCAGCACCTTGCAGAGCGACCTGCAGCGCCAGGCCACCGAGTACCTCAAGCAGCTCGCCGACCCGGCTTTCGCCGCGCAGATCGGTGTGCTCGGCGAGCGCCTGCTGACCCCCACCAGCACCACGCAAGTGCGCTACAGCTTCACCCTGTTCGAACTCACCCCCGACGGCTCGCGGGTGCGGGTGCAGACCGACAGCACCGACCAGCCTTTCGACATCAACGAAGGCAGCAAGCTGGAATTGGGCTCCACCGCCAAGCTGCGGGTGCTGACCACCTACCTGCAGATCATTGCCGAGTTGCACGACAAGCACGCTGGGAAAACCCCGGCCGAGCTGAAGAAGTTTGTGGTCAACGACCAGGACCGACTGAGCCGCTGGGCCCTCGACTACCTGATGCAGAACAGCGACCGCAGCTTGCCGAAAATGCTCGACGCGGCCCTGGACCGCACCTACTCCGCCAGCCCCGGCGAAGCCTTCTTCACCGGCGGCGGGTTGCATCACTTCAACAACTTCCGCAAAGAGGACAACGGCCGCAGCCCGACCCTGCGCGATGCCCTGCGCGAATCCATCAACCTGCCGTTCATTCGCCTGATGCGTGACCTGGTGCGCTACAGCACCTACGGCGGCGACAGCAGCAGTGCCGAGTTGCTCAAGGACGACGCCAACCCGCGGCGCCAGGAATACCTGGCACGCTTCGCCGACCACGAAGGCACCTCGTTCCTGCTGCGGTTCTGGAAGAAGTACCGCAACAAGGACACCCAGGCACGCCTGGACACCTTTCTCGACGGCATGCACCCCACGGCGATCCGCCTGGCTGCCGTGCACCGCTACCTGCTGCCGGACGCCAGCCAGGACAGTTTCAATCGCTTTGTCCGGGCCCATATGAAAAACGCCAAGACCGCCGAAAAACTCACCGACGAGCGCCTGGACAAGCTCTATGCCGGCTATGGCCCGGGAGCCTATGACCTGCCGGACCAGGGCTACATCGCCAAGGTCCATCCCCTGGACCTGTGGCTGCTGGGCTACCTGATGAACAACCCCGACGCGACCTTCAGCCAGATCGTCAAGGCCAGTGAATTCGAACGCCAGGAGGTCTACAGCTGGCTGTTCAAGAGTCGCCACCGCAGCGCCCGGGACAGCCGCATCCGTACCATGCTGGAAGTCGAAGCGTTCCTGGATATTCACCAGCGCTGGCAGAGCGTCGGTTACCCGTTCGACCACCTGGTGCCCTCCCTGGCCACCGCCATTGGCAGCTCCGGCGATCGTCCGGCGGCGCTCGCCGAACTGGTGGGCACCATCCTCAACGACGGCGTGCGCCTGCCGTCCCTGCGCATCGACAGCCTGCACTTTGCCGCCGGCACGCCTTACGAAACCCGCCTGAGCAACGACCCTGGCAAGGGCAAGCGCGTGATGCCTTCGGAGGTCGCCACGGCGCTGCGCGGGGCCCTGTCACAGGTGGTGGATGCCGGTACCGCGAAACGGGTATCCGGCAGTTTCAAACTGGCGGACGGCACGCCACTGGCCATGGGCGGCAAGACCGGTACTGGCGACAACCGCATCGAGGCCACTGGTGCCGGCGGCCGGGTGCTGAGCTCCAAGTCCATCAACCGCACCGCAACCTTCGTGTTCTACATCGGCGATCACCACTTCGGCACCCTCACAGCCTACGTGCCGGGGGCTTCGGCCCAGGGCTTCAAGTTCACCTCGGCCTTGCCGGTGCAGGTGCTCAAGGGCATGGCGCCGATTCTCATGCCCTACCTGCAGCCTGGCAGCAGCACCCAGTGCCTGGGCAGCCTCGCCCAACGCTGAATCCATCCGCTGACCCGCCCCTGCACGCCACTCCATGGCCTGGATCGCCCGCCCATTGTGATTTTCCATCTCAGACCAACGGCAGCTTTGGATGGCGTAGAAGTGCTTGCGCAATCGTTAAGATATATCTTAAGTTATATCTGAACCGAACAGGAGAAAGAGAAAATGAGAGAGCCCCCTCACCACCGCGAACAGGGTGACGGCCACGACAGTTTCGAGCGCCGTCCCGCTCGCGAACGCGGCGGCCGCGGCCCCCGGGTGTTTGCCCCCGGCGACTTGAAGTTGCTGCTGCTGGCGTTGATCGCCGAGCAGCCCTGCCACGGCTACGACCTGATCCGCCAGATCGAAGGCATGTTCGACGGCGCCTACAGCCCGAGCCCCGGTGTGATCTACCCGACCCTGACTTTTCTGGAAGAAAGCGAAATGATCCAGGGCGACGCCGAAGGCGGAAAAAAGCGCTACAGCGTCACCGACGCCGGTCGTCTTTCCCTTCAGGAGCAGGCCATTGCCCTGGACGGCGTGCACATGCGCATCGAGGTCAGCAAGCGCTCCCTGCGCGGCCACGACCGCCCTGCAGAAATCCATGAGGCGGTGCACAACCTGCGCCACGCCCTGCAAATGCACCATGGGCGCTGGAGCCCGGAAGAAATCCTCCGGGTGCGTGACCTGCTGAACAACACCGCCAAGGCCATTGTCGATGGTCCTGTCAGCCACACTGCCCAGGAGAAATACGAATGACTGCAACCCCAGAGCCATCCATTCACCGGGTCATGCACGAGATCAAGCGCCGGCGCCTGGAAGTCTTGCGCGTCGTCGACCTGACCCCGCGCATGCGCCGCATCACCCTCGGCGGGCCTGAGCTGGCCGGTTTTATCAGCCTGGGCAGCGACGACCATGTAAAGCTGCTGTTCCCGCAGAACGCCGAACAGCAAGCCGCCCTGGAAACCCTGGTGCTGGGCCCGGGCAAGGACAGCGGACCGATGCCCGCCATGCGCGACTACACCCCGCGCCGCTACGACCTGGAACAGGGCGAACTGGACATCGACTTCGTGCTCCATGGCGACGGCCCCGCTTCGACCTGGGCCGAGCAGGCCAAGCCGGGGCAGTACCTGCACATCGGCGGCCCGCGGGGGTCGATGATCGTGCCGGACATCTTCGACAGCTACTTGTTGATCGGCGATGAAACGGCCCTGCCCGCCATAGCCCGACGCCTGGAAGAACTGCCGGCCGGACGCCGGGTATTGGCGGTGATCGAGGTTCAGGATCGAGCGGAGCGCCAGGCACTGCATAGCGCCGCCGAGGTCGAGGTGATCTGGGTGGAGCGTGATGGCGGCGCGCAGGACCTGATCAGCACTGTGCGTCAGTTGCAGGTCCCGCAAGGCAAGCTGTATGCCTGGGTGGCCACCGAGAGCAAGGTTTCGCGCCAGGTTCGTCGGGTGTTGCTGGATGAGCACCGGCTCGACGACGAATTCGTCAAGGCTGCCGGTTACTGGCGCCTGGACGGCAGCGAAGCAGAATAACCCCGCCTCACGGTAGGAACTGGCACGCCAGCGAAGGCGATCTCAAGGCCCCCTTCGCCGGCAAGCCGGCTCCTACGGAGTGACCGGGAATGCATTTCCCTTGTAGGAGCGGGCTTGCCAGCGAAAGCGGTCTCAAGGACCCCGTCGCCGGCAAGCCGGGGCCTACCGGGGTGGCGCCGGGCGCTTGCCCAGCCAGCGATCCAGGCCCAGCAACAACAACGACACCAGGACGAATCCCGCCAATATGCCCAGGGCATTGAGCAGCACTTGGGGATAGCCGAGCTTGTCCACGGCGATAAAAGGATAGGGGTACAGCCCCAGCACATTCCCGCGCAAGAGCAGATAGGCGAAATACAGTATCGGATAAAGCATCCATAAGCCGACGTGCCTCAGCCGCAGCCCACCCTTGGGCACACAGCACCACCAGTAGATCAGGAACAGCACCGGCATCACGTCGTGCAGCAACTCATCCGCCAGCCATTGCCAGCCCTGGGGATGCCACAGATGACGCAACAGCAGGCTGTAAGCCAACCCCACCAGGACAATGCTCGCCGCTACCGCGCCACTGACCGCCGGATGCAGCATGAACGCCTGCCCCCGGGAAATCCGCAGATTCAGGGCACAGGTCAGCACACTGGCCACCAAGGTATTGCTGAGCACGGTGAAGAAGCTGAAGAAGTTCACCAGCCCACCCAGCAGGCTGGCCCCGGCCTCCCAGCGCAACAACAGAATCAGGTACAGCTGAACCGTCAGCCCCAGCCAACCCAGCACTGCGGCAATGGCGATCAGCCCGCGTCGGCTGAGCAGCCCCTGCAGCGATACACCGGCCATGGAATTCCTCAGAGCGGACGCTTGGTGCGCTGCAACTTCACGTAGAGCTTCTCGACCTTTTCTCGTGCCCAGGGCGTCTTGCGCAGGAAGGTCAGGCTCGACTTGATGCTCGGGTCACTTTTGAAGCAACGGATATCGATGCGCTCGGCCAACCCCGACCATTCGTAGTGTTCCACCAGCGCCTTGAGGATCTGTTCCAGGGTTACGCCATGCAGCGGGTCGGTGTGGGTGTCGGTCATGCCAGGCCTTTGCGGGAAGAAAATAGGGAAAGCCGCGCACCTTAGCCGAGGGCATGCGCCCGCGCCAGAGCGCTGTTTTAACTGTAGCCGCCGTAGACAACCACGGCGATTGAGCATGAGAAGCAAAAAGTTCCTGGCTTTTCGCGATAAAAGAGATGTTATATTGTATCAATCAATAACAACTCACCCGCATCCTGGGCACCCCCGTGTCCTGCCTGTTTTCTGACTCAAAGCGCGCTGCGCAACGCTTGCCAAGGAATGACCGATGTCCCTTTCAGTCCCTCGCCCTTCCCGCTCTTTACTGTGGCGCCTGTCGCCGCTGTCCGCCGCCTTGCTGATTGCCTCCCAGGCCCAGGCCCTGGATTTGCCCCAGCAAGTCATCACCGCCAATCCTCTGGGCAGCACTGAGCTGGCCGCCCCCACCACCGTGCTGGAAGGCGATCAACTGACCCTGCAACAGAAAGGCAGCCTCGGTGAAACCCTGAACAAACAGCCGGGTGTGTCTTCGTCCTACTTCGGTCCCGGTGCCAGCCGCCCGGTGATTCGTGGCCTGGACGGTGACCGCATCCGCATCCTGCAAAATGGCGTCGGTGCCCTGGATGCCTCGTCGCTGTCCTACGACCACGCCGTGCCTCTGGACCCGGTCAACGTTGAACGCATCGAAATCGTTCGTGGCCCGGCAGCCTTGCTGTACGGCGGCAACGCCATTGGCGGGGTCATCAACAGCTTCGACAACCGCATTCCCACCGAAGCCATCGAGGGTATTCACGGGGCCGGTGAACTGCGCTACGGCGGCGCCGACACCACCCGCAGCAGCGCCGGAAAACTGGAAGCCGGCGACGGCACCTTCGCCCTGCACCTGGACGCCAACTCCCGGCAGTTCAATGACCTGAAGATTCCCGGCTACGCCCGCAGCCGCCACGCGCCAGCGAGCGAAGATGGCGACGGCAAGAAAGGCCGCCTGGGCAACAGCGACGGACGCCAGGACGGCGGCGCCATCGGCGGCTCCTACACCTGGGACGACGGTTATGCCGGCCTGTCCTACAGCAACTACGACTCCAACTACGGCTCCCCCGCCGAAGACGACGTGCGTATCCGCATGAAGCAGGATCATTACGCCTTTGCCTCGGAGCTGCGTAACCTGCAGGGCCCGTTCAGCTCGCTCAAGTTCAACGCCGGCTACACCGACTATGAACACCGGGAGATCGAAGGCGGTGAAACTGGCACCACCTTCAAGAACAAGGGCTACGAGGCGCGGGTCGAGGCCCGGCACCTGCCCATCGGCCCGCTGGAAGGCGTGGTCGGCGCCCAGGTCAATCGCAACGAGTTTTCCGCCCTGGGTGAAGAAGCCTTCGTGCCAAAGACCGATACCAACAGCGGCGCCCTGTTCATTCTTGAAGAACTGCAAGCCACCGAGCGCCTGAAACTCAGCCTCGGCGGGCGCCTGGAACACACCACCGTGGACCCGGACGGCAAAGGCAACGAGCGTTTTGCCCAGGCCGACAAGTCCAGCAGCTTCACTGCCGGCAGCCTGTCCTCCGGCGCGGTCTATACCCTGACGCCGGTCTGGTCCCTGGCCGCCACCCTGGGCTACACCGAACGCGCCCCGACCTTCTATGAGCTGTATGCCAACGGCGCCCACGTCGCCACCGGCACCTATGAGCTGGGCAACGCCAAGCTGTCCAAGGAAAAGGCCGTGTCCAGCGACCTGGCCCTGCGCTTCGACAACGGCACCCACAAAGGCAGCGTCGGGGTGTTCTACAGCCACTTCTCCAACTACATCGGCTTGCTGGGCACGGGCCGGACCCTCAACGATGAAGGCGAAGAAGAGGCAGGCGGAATTCCGGAATACTCCTACAGCGGAGTACGAGCACGCTTCACCGGGATCGAAGCCCAGGATCGCTGGAGCCTGGGAGAAAGCGCCTACGGCAAGTTCGCCCTGGATCTGTCCGGCGACTACACCCGGGCCAAGAACCTCGACAATGGCCAGTACCTGCCACGCATTGCCCCGCTGCGTCTGAACAGCGGCCTGCTCTGGGAACTGGATCGCTGGCAGGCGCGCCTGGATGTGCAGCATGCCGCCGGCCAGGGCCGAGTGCCGGACCACGAAAGCAGCACCGATGGCTACACCACCTTTGGCGCCAGTGCCGGTTATCGCTTCGATATTGGCCGTAGCCAGTGGCTGGCCTTCGTCAAGGGCGAGAACCTGACCAACCAGACCGTGCGCTACGCCAGCTCGATCCTGCGGGATATCGCGCCGGCCGCCGGACGCAGTGTGGAAGTGGGGTTGCGTACTACCTTTTAAACCGTTCGCCGGCAAGCCGGCTCCTACAGATCTGTGTAGGAGCCGGCTTGCCGGCGAAAGCGGTTCTCAGCAATAACGCCGCGGATCAGCCTCGATCAAACTGGCCAACTGAGTCAGGGCAAAACGCAACTCGTCCTGGGTCGTCGGCGACATCAGCACCACCCGCACGCAACAAGAACTGGCGCCACGCTCCACCTGGAACTGGCTGCCGCTCATCACCAGCACGCCATTGGCTCGGGCCAGGGTGGCGAACTCATCGCCAGTCCAGGGCTCCGGCAAGGTCAGCCACAGGTGATAGCTGTGGGGCTGAGTCTGAATCTCCAAGCCGGCAAACACCTCCCGGGCAATCGCCTGACGCGCCGCCGCTTCGTTGCGCTGGGTCTGCACCAGCTTGCGGTCCAATCCCTCGACAATCACGTTGCTGGCCAATTGCGCGGTCAGCGGCGAGGGCATCCACACACTGCTGCGGACCATCGAGCTCAGGCGCGACAGCAACTTCGGCGGGCTGTAGAGATAGCCCACGCGCAACGCCGGCATGATCGCCTTGGACAGGCTGGTGAGGTACACCGAACGCTGCGGCGCATAGCTGGAAAGCGGTTTGATCGACGGATCGGTGGCGAGAAAGCCGTAGATATCATCGTCGATGATCAAAAAGTCGAACTCTTCGGCAATCGCCGCAATCTGCGCCCGACGCTGGGGTGACATGATCGCCGTGGTGGGGTTCTGGCAGCTGGCGACGCACACCAGCAGCGCCGGTTTTTCCCGCAGGCACTGCTCGCGCAAGGCCTCGGGAATCACCCCCTGCTCGTCCATCGCCACGCCCCGCAGGCGCCGCTCCAGGCCGTGGGCCACGGAGATGATGCCCGGGTAGGTCAAGGATTCGCAGAGCAGCAGATCGCCGGCATTGCTCAAGGCGCTGATGGCCACCATCAACCCGTGCTGGGCACCGGCAGTCATCACCACCTGCTGCCAATGGGCTTCGGGCAGGGAATGGCGCAGCCACTGGGCACCGGCTTCACGATGGGCCGGATGACCACCGTCGGGGGCGTAGTCCAGGGCACGACCGAAATCGCTGCTGCGGGCCATGCCCACCAACGCGCCGCGCAACCAGTACTCCAGGGTTTCGCTGTAAGGCTTGATGATCGACAGATCCAGGGCTTCGGACTGCCCCAGGGACAGCGACGGTGCACTGGAACCTTCCGGCAACACCAGCGGCGGCTGCGCCAGCACATAAGTGCCGCGCCCGACTTCGCCCTGCACCAGCCCGCGCCGCTGAGCTTCGCTGTAGGCGCGGCTGATGGTGCCGGGGGTGACATTGAGGGTCACCGCCAGCTCGCGCAAGGTCGGCAAGCGGTCACCGTCGTTCAACAGGCCGCTGCTGATATCCCGCGCCAAGGCGTCGGCAATGGACAGGTAGACCGGCTGATTGAACTCGCTTAACTGGGGAACCCACATGGAGGCTGATCACCATCGGCTGCATTGAAGTGGGCCGGAGCATATCACAGGCCTGCACTCGCCTTTAACATCGACTCAATCGAGCTATTGATTCGATCATCAGGCAAATGAAATAACCGCAAGCGACTCGAACACTTTATTCATGATCAAGATAAATACTTATAAATCAATAATTTACACACAAACCCAAAAGACCCCTGGCAAATCCTTCTTGAGAAACAATTGAATCGATCCAATTTATTGAAATACACTCAGCCAGCACCAACCCAATCGACTCAATTTTTCTCTCACCCACGCCAGTCGAGATGCCATGCACAGTCTCAGCAAGGACCTGTCCCTCTCCGCCGTGATCGCCGGCCTGATCGCCGTGATCATTTCCTACGCCGGCCCCTTGATCATCGTGTTCCAGGCTGCCCGCGAAGCCCACTTGCCCAGTGACCAGGTGTCGTCCTGGATCTGGGCCATCTCCATCGGCAGCGGCCTCACCGGCCTGCTGCTGAGCTGGCGCCTGAAGGTGCCGGTGATCACCGCCTGGTCAACGCCCGGCGCAGCGCTGCTGGTGTCGATGCTGCCCACGGTGTCGCTGCCCCAGGCCATCGGTGCCTATATAGTCGCCTCGCTGATCATTGCCGTGGTCGGGCTGTCCGGGGCCTTCGACAAGCTCATGAGCCGCCTGCCCAAGGCCATTGCCGCGGCCATGCTGGCGGGGATCCTGTTCCGCTTTGGCGCCGAGCTGTTCACTTCGGTCACCCTGCAACCGGCCCTGGTGCTGGCGATGATCGCGGCCTATCTGCTGGGCAAACGTTTCTCGCCACGCTACGCGATCCTGGCAGTGCTGCTGGTGGGCTGCGCCGTGGCCGCCGGCCTCGGCAATTTCAACGGCGGCTCCATCACCCTGGCACTGGCCAAACCGATCTTCATCGCCCCCGAGTGGAACTGGCACGCCATCGTCAACATCGGCCTGCCCCTGGCCCTGGTGACCCTGACCGGGCAATACGTGCCGGGCATGGCGGTGATGCGCAGCGCCGGCTACACCACCCCGGCGCGCTCGATCGTGTCCTGGACCGCCATCACTTCGGCGCTGCTGGCCCCCTTCGGTTCCCATGGCATCAACCTCGCGGCCATCACCGCCGCCATCTGCACCGGTCGCGAAGCCCACGAAGACAAGGACAAACGCTACATCGCCGGGATCGCCTGTGGCCTGTTCTACATCCTCATGGGGATTTTCGGCGCGACCCTGGCCTCGGTGTTCGCCGCCCTGCCCAAGGAGCTGATCGCGGCCCTGGCCGGCCTGGCCCTGTTCGGCGCCATCAGCGCCGGGCTCAGCGGCGCCATGGCCGATGAGAAACAGCGTGAAGCCGCGCTGATCACCTTCCTGGTCACAGCCTCAGGCATGAGTTTTCTCGGCCTGGCCGCCGCGTTCTGGGGGTTGATCTTCGGCCTGGTGGCGCACTTCGCCCTGAGCTACACCCGGCAGAAACAATCCCTCGCCGGGGCCACCGCCCCGCGCTGAACCTGCCCGGGCCCGGTGACTGTTACCGAATCCGAAACGGTTCATGTCAATAAAAGCGCTTTCTCTTGATGAGACGGCGCTTTATCCTTAGCCCCCTAATAAAGCTGAACCGTTTCATCTTTCCCTTTGAAATCAGTGGCCTGCCGTCCTCGATCAACCCGTATCGATGCCACGTGCCGCGCCCTTGCTTCTGCCTATTCCTAGAAAAAGACCTGACTCGAATGCCTATGCCTACTTTTCAGCGCCTAAAAGACAGCGCTGTCCTGACTCCCGTTGCCCTGCCCAAGACCCTGAGCCTGCTCGGCGCCCTGGGGTTTGCCGCCTGCGCCCAGGCCGCACCGGCCTTCGACAGCGACTCACCGTGGATGCTCGGCGACTGGAATGGCGCGCGCACGGAACTGGCGAACAAGGGCTACGACTTCAAGGTCGACTACGTCGGCGAAATGGGCGCCAACCTGCATGGCGGCTACGACCATGACCGCACCGCGCGCTACAGCGACCAGTTCGCCTTTGGCAGCCACCTGGACCTGCAGAAGATCCTTGGCTGGGATGACGCCGAGTTCCAACTGACCGTGACCAAGCGCGACGGCGACAACATCAGCAACGACCGGATCAACGATCCACGGGTCGGCGGCTTCACCTCGGCCCAGGAAGTCTGGGGCCGTGGCCAGACCTGGCGCCTGACGCAGATGTGGTACCAGCAGAAATTCTTCGACCAGAAGCTCGACATCAAGGCCGGCCGCTTCGGCCAGGGCGAAGACTTCAACAGCTTCCCCTGCGACTTCCAGAACCTGGCGTTCTGCGGCTCCCAGGTGGGCAACTGGGCTGGCAGCGTCTGGTACAACTGGCCAGTCAGCCAGTGGGCGCTGCGGGTCAAATACCACCTGACTCCAGAGGTCTACGCACAGATCGGCGCCTATGAACAGAACCCGTCGAACCTGGACCGCGACAACGGCTTCAAGCTCAGCGGCAGTGGCACCCAGGGCACCCTGTTGCCGGTGGAGTTGGTGTGGACACCCAAGCTCAACGGCCTGGCCGGTGAGTACCGCGCCGGCTACTACTACAGCAGCGCCAAGGCCAGCGACGTGTACAAGGACAGCAACGGCCAGAGTGCGGCCCTGAGCGGCGAAGCCTACCGCAGCAGCTCGAGCAAGCACGGCCTGTGGTTCGGCGCGCAACAGCAAGTCACCAGCTTGGCCGGCGACCATTCCCGCGGCCTGAGCCTGTTCGCCAACGTCACCGCCCATGACAAGAAGACCAACGCCATCGACAACTACGTCCAGGCTGGTTTGGTCTACAAGGGCCTGTTCGATGCCCGGGCCAAGGACGACATCGGCTTTGCCCTGGCCCGGGTCCACGTCAACCCGGCGTACCGCAAGAACGCCCAGGCCCGCAACCAGGCCCGCGCGATCTACGCCTACGACAACCCCGGCTACCTGCCGCCCCAGGACACCGAGTACAGCGCCGAGCTGTACTACGGCGTGCACCTGGCCAACTGGCTGACCGTGCGCCCCAACCTGCAGTACATCCGTCATCCAGGTGGTGTCAGCCAGGTGGACGACGCGCTGATCGGCGGGATCAAGATCCAGAGTTCGTTCTAAAGCCGCGAGGCAAAAAACGACGCCATTCACAGTTTTCAGCTGAACCAAGCCCGCGCCTGATCGTCATCTACAGTGAACAAGCGCGGGAACACTCTTAACGTCACGGAGAACCACACTATGAGCACTGAGGGTGCTTCAAGTCCGAGCCGCCGGCTGCCAAGCCTGCTCGGAGTCTTGCTGCTGCTAATGGGCCTGGCCTTGCTGGCCGGGGGGATCAAGCTGAGCATGCTCGGCGGCTCGCTGTACTACGTCCTGGCCGGTATCGGCCTGACGCTGACCGGCCTTCTGCTGCTGGCCGGCAAACGCGCCGCGCTAGGCCTTTATGCTTTGGTACTGTTCGCCAGTACCCTCTGGTCGCTGTGGGAAATCGGCCTGGACTGGTGGCAACTGGTGCCACGTCTGTCCCTGTGGTTCGCCCTGGGCGTGGTCCTGCTGCTGCCCTGGTTCCGTCGTCCGCTGCTGCGCGATGGCCCGGCTCCGATCGGCACCGCGGCCTTGAGCGTGGCCGTGGTCCTGGCCGGTGGCGCCGCCATTGGCAGCCAGTTCACCAACCCTGGGGAAATCTCCGGCGACCTGGGCCGCGACAGCACCGACATGGCCAGCACTGCACCGGCCATGGCTGATGGTGACTGGCAGGCCTACGGTCGCACCGAGTTCGGCGACCGCTACTCGCCGCTGAAACAGATCACCCCGGCCAACATCGGCAAGCTGCAGGAAGCCTGGCGCATCCGCACTGGCGACATGCCGACCGCCAAGGACCCGGTGGAGATCACCAACCAGAACACCCCGCTGAAGGTCAACGGCAAGCTCTATGCCTGCACCGCCCACAGCCAGGTGCTGGCTCTGGACCCGGATACCGGCAAGGAAATCTGGCGCTTCGACCCGCAGATCCAGGGCCCCAACGGCGACGACTTCCGTGGCTGGGCGCACATGACCTGCCGTGGCGTGTCGTACTACGACGAAGCCAACTTCAAGAACGCCGACGCCATCAGCCAGCCGGCCACCCTGTCCCCGGCGGGCCAGGCCATCGCCGCCAGCTGCCCGCGTCGCCTGTTCCTGCCTACCGCCGATGCGCGCCTGATCGCCATCAACGCCGACACCGGCAAAGTCTGTGAAGACTTCGGCAACAAAGGCGCCGTGGACCTCAAGGCCGGTATCGGCCCGTTCACTCCGGGTGGCTACTACTCCACCTCGCCGGCCGCCATCACCCGCAACCTGGTGATCATCGGCGGTCACGTCACCGACAACGAATCGACCAACGAGCCGTCCGGCGTGATCCGCGCCTTCGACGCGCACGACGGTCACCTGGTGTGGAACTGGGATTCGGGCAACCCCGACGAAACCGCTCCCCTGCCAGAAGGCCAGACCTACACCCGCAACTCGCCGAACATGTGGTCCCTGGCCAGCGTCGACGAGAAACTGGGCATGGTCTACCTGCCACTGGGCAACCAGATGCCTGACCAATGGGGCGGCAACCGCACCGCAGGCGCCGAGAAATTCAGCGCCGGCACCGTGGCCCTGGACATCGACACCGGCAAGCTGCGCTGGAACTACCAGTTCACCCACCACGACCTGTGGGACATGGACGTGGGCAGCCAGCCGACCCTGCTCGACATGAAGACCGCGGACGGCGTCAAGCCGGCGCTGATCCAGCCGACCAAGCAAGGCAGCCTGTACGTACTGGACCGTCGCGACGGCACCCCGATCGTGCCGATCCGTGAAGTACCGGCCCCGACCGGCGCTGTCGAAGGCGACCACACCGCACCGACCCAGGCCCGTTCGGACCTGAACCTGCTGCCGCCGCCACTGGACGAGAAAGCCATGTGGGGCGCCACGCCGTTCGACCAGATGCTGTGCCGCATCCAGTTCAAGGAACTGCGCTATGAAGGTCAGTACACCCCGCCGTCGGTGCAGGGCAGCCTGATCTACCCGGGTAACGTCGGCGTGTTCAACTGGGGCAGCGTCTCGCTGGACCCGGTGCGCCAGTTGCTGTTCACCAGCCCGAACTACATGGCCTTCGTTTCCAAGCTGGTGCCGCGCGCCGAAGTCGCCGCCGACAGCAAGCGCGAAAGCGAAACCTCGGGCGTGCAACCCAACACGGGCGCGCCTTACGCGGTGATCATGCACCCGTTCATGTCGCCTCTGGGCGTACCTTGCCAAGCACCGGCCTGGGGCTACGTGGCCGGTATCGACCTGACCACCAACAAAGTGGTGTGGAAGCACAAGAACGGCACCAGCCGCGACAGCTCGCCGATCCCGATCGGCCTGCCAATCGGCGTGCCGAGCATGGGCGGCTCCATGGTCACCGGCGGTGGCGTGGGCTTCCTCAGCGGCACCCTGGACCAGTACATCCGCGCCTATGACGTGAAAAACGGCAAGGAACTGTGGAAATCCCGCCTGCCAGCGGGCGGCCAGGCCACGCCGATGAGCTACACCGGCAAGGACGGCCAGCAGTACGTCCTGGTGGTCGTGGGCGGCCACGGCTCCCTGGGCACCAAGATGGGCGACTACATCATTGCCTACAAACTGGCGGAATAAGCTTTACCGGCAGGCATGAAAAAGGCGGCTACCTGGGGGTAGCCGCCTTTTTTTGTGTTCAGGGTAGAGGGGATGGTGTGTATATCCGTTGCTGCGGGGGTGGCCATTTGTGGTTGCGCTTTTACAGCGGGGGTTGGGGTACATATCCGGTGCCGCGGGTGTGGCGGCTGGCGGTTCCGCTCTTACAGTGGGGTTTGGGTACATATCCGGTGCTGCGGGTGTGGCTACTGGCGGTTCCGCTCTTACAGCGGGGGTTGGGGACATATCCATTCCTGCGGGTGCGACTACTTAAGGTTCCGCTCTTACAGCGGCTCACTTTTGAAGAGCGCAAAAGTAAGCAAAACGCTCTGCCCCTCCACTCGGTGCCTCGCCTAGGCTCGGCATGCCCGAACTCCGGCATTGATCCGTGGGCCGCCGCCACCGGCCATCCATGGCCGGGTGGCGGCTAACCCGGCATCCCTGCCGGGTTACCCACGGATCAATGCCTGCGTTCGGCCATCGTGGTTAACGGGGCTAACAGATCAAGATCAAAAGCCACAGCAAGAGCAAGACGGCGGCCTGCCGGCCGGCCTTGTTTCATTTCTCCTTCACAGGGCGACGTTGCTCTTGGCATAGCCGAAGGTCCTGCGGACCTCTTCGCAGCTTCGCAGGCTCAGCAGCGGCTACAGAACGCACATACTCTGTAGCCGCTGCCGAAGGCTGCGTACGGCTCCGCAGGAGACGCTAAACCTGCCTCCCCGATATTCCTGACATATCGCGTCGCCTGGTTTCGCAGCCTTCGGCAGCGGCTACAAAGAGCCGGCCTGCGCACCTTGGCTTTGGCTTTGGCTTTGGCTTTGGCTTTTGATCTTGATCTTGATCTTCCGGCCCCTTCCCTGCCGGCCGAGCGTAGGCGTTGCGTAGGGGGCAGCTCGGCAAGGATGCCGAGCCAGCCGCCCTGACCGCAGCAACGGATATGTACACAAAAAGATCCCGGTTTTACGACTAGCTTCCCCACCGTTCAAGACCAAACCCTCCCCCCCTTCCCCTCAAACCGCGATCACCGAAAATTCCTACAACTCGCGTCCAATTGCATCACCTTGTCCCTCCAAGGCGATGCCCTTAAGGTCTGGGGGTCATTGCAAATTCAGTGACAGGGGTGTGGAAGCCCCTATATCGTTAGGCGCGCAAAGCACCAGCAACCGTCAGGCATGTTTGTAGCCTGCACTTTATGGTGGCTGTGCGCGGGGCACTCTTGAGTGCGCCGGGTGCCTAACGTCCCGGTCTTCCACACCTGCGTACAGCCGCCACCTAATTACGTGGAAGTGATTTTTGGCGACTCCGACTCATACGTTAGGAAGCAGACCAATGAAGAAAATCACACCCGATCCACCCATCGATACAGTGGATAAAAACGTGGAGCACTAAATGCCCCTCACCAGCAACGACTACAACATCCCCGCCCTGCTGGTGGACACCCAGGCCCCGCTGGACGCCCTCCACGAAGCCGCCGCCCACCGCATCCGCGCGGCCACCCAGTTGCTGGAAAACATCGCCAGCCACGACAACCTGCAGAGCAATCCCGCCCTGCTCCAGGACTTCGCCCAGCTGTGCGTCATCCCCCTGCGCGACGGCTGCGACCTGCTCGATGTGCTGGGCCGGCGCCTGCAGGAACAACTGCTCACCTGACCCCTGATCCGGGCCCGGCTCACCCCGCCGGGCCCACCAAGCCGCCCTGATCACCGCCCCCTGCGCCCCGTAATTGCAAAGCGACATTAGCCCATTTGTGCTAATCGACCCTCCCCCAGGCCGGGGCTATAGTGCCGAGCAACCACCCGCTCTCCTCCAACACCGCCGTTCTGCGGTGTCGGGAGCGGCTGCGCCGTTGAAAACACAACAACACCAAGGAAGATTCATCATGAAACTCCAGTCCAGCCTCCGCCCCTTCGCCCTGATCAGCGCCCTGGCCCTCACCTTGGGCGGTTGCGCCATTGCCAAACCGAGCAACGACGACCTCAAGAACCGCGCCCAGATCACCATTGGCAAACCCGTGTCCACTGTCTCGAACGTGCGTAGCGACGCGTCCCAGACCTACTTCACCGCCAACACCAGCAACGGCGGATACGAGTGTGTATTGCCCAGCGGCGGCATGGTCGCCTTCGCCACCATGGGCGGCGCAGTAGCGCTCCCCGCCCAGTGCACCAAGCAGTAAGCCGGCAGTCCCCGACTACCCAGGTTCGCGGCGACCACCGGCCACTGCGCCATGGCAGGGCTGTGTCGCGCGAACACTGCAACCTCTGCAAAGGTTCTGAACCCATGAACTCCCGCTTATTCATGGTGGCAGGCACAGTCCTGCTCGCCTGTGCCTTGAGTGCCTGCGCGCCGCGCCAGGGACGAACCCTGGACGAATACCCGCCGGTAAAAATCCCCACCGTGCAGTACCCCACCGTCCCCTTCGATACCCAGGCCGCGCGCGCCGCCCTGCAACCCGGCAACGCAACGCTCACCGGCAAGTTCTGCATCGTCGGCAACGACGGCATCGAGAACAGTGGCAATGTGGAGATCTATCTCTACCCGGTCACCCCGCACTTGCAGGCCTGGCATGACTTGCGCAGGTCCCAGCCCGAGGGCGCGCCGGTGAGCATGACCCCCGAGGCCGTGGCCGTGCACCGGGTGACCCGGACCGACGGCAACGGCATCTTCCAGTTCACGGGGCTGCAACCGGGCCGCTACTTCGTCCAGGGCCAAGACATGGTGTACGGCACCAGCCGCTGGAATGAGTACGTGGGCACCGGCCAGAGCAACACCAACTACGGGCCGGTGACCACCCACTACTACACCGAGCGCAGTTCGATCTCTTCGTACTCAGGGATGCTGGATGACTTCGTCGAACTCGCCAGTGGCGAGAACAAGAAGCTGACCATGACCAACTACCCCCTGCTTATCCCGTGCCGGACCTGGTAGCCGCCTCTTGCGTCACGGCCCTGTGACTGGACGCCAGCGGCGTCTCGCGCAGGGCCCGCAAGGTGCCCCGCAGTTCCACCGGACGCACCGGCTTGGAGAGGATGGCGATGTTGCGGTCGTGCAGGGCGGCGTGGATTTTCTCGAGGTCGTGTCCGGTGATGATCAAGGCTGGTACTTCCCAACCCCGTTGTTGGCGGATGCTGTCGATGCATTCGATACCCGAGGCGCGGGTGCCCAGGTCATAGTCGGCGACGATAATGTCGCAATCGGTCAGTAGATTCTCCCCGCTCGATTCGGCCTGGACCACACAGCCCCAGCGCTCCAGCAACGCCGAGGTGGCCAGCAGGACGTTACGATCATCTTCCACCAGACAAACTCGCAACCCGGTCAGCAAGCCGCTCTGCACCGCTTCGTCACGGCTGTGCAAACGCTGCGGCGCGGCCAATACCAAGCCATGCAGGCTGACGGTAGTACCGTGATCGACCCGCGAACGAATCGTCACCTGCAGGTCGGTCATCTGCCCCAGGCGCTTGACGATGGACAGGCCCAGGCCAACGCCTTCGACGTCCTTGTCGCGCACCTGGCGGACCCGGTAGAACTCATCGAAGATCTTTGGCAGATGCTCCTCGGCGATGCCTCGGCCCTGGTCATAAATGACAATGGCCAGGCCCTGGCCACGACGGCGCACACCGATCAGCACCGGCCGTTCTGCGGCGTACTTGAAGCAGTTGGACAGCACGTTCTGCACCATGGTCGCCAACAGCCCCGGATCAACCCGCACCCAGTAACTGCAGGGGCGCAAGCGCAGTTCGACCCGCGCCCAGCGCGCCGCTTCGGCGTTCTGGCGCACCAGATCCCGCAGTAACTCCCCCAGGTGCACGGTTTCGTACTTGGGCTGCACGCGTCCGTTGTCCAGGGTGTAAAGGTCGAGGATCGAACGGAACAACTGCGACACGTTGAGCAGCGAACGGTCGATGTTGTCCACCAGCCGCCGCTCTTCGCCCCCCAGGTTGGCCTCGCGCAGGCAAGCAGTGAACAGGCCGATGGAGTGGATCGGCTGGCGCAGGTCGTGGCTGGCCTGGGCCAGGAACCGGGACTTTTCCAGGTTGGCGGCAATCGCCTCTTCCGAAGCCAGACGGGTGCGCTTGAGCAGGATGTGGGCGTACACCGGAATCACCGTGCTGGTGATCATCAGCATCAGCACCATGTAGGGCTGGGCCTGCCAATACGGGGTCAGCAGATAGACCATGAACAGCGCAAACAGCGCCAGCACGGTGGCAATGGCCAGGTAGCGCGAGCCAAAACGCATGCCATTGCCCAGGTTCACCCAGACCATCACCGCATAAATCGGTAGCGCCCCCTCGCCGCCTACCACCAAGCCGTAACAGGTGCCGGTGTAGTCGTAGACCATGCCCAGGATACGCCGCGCCGGGTAATGCCCGGGCCAGCGGGCAATGGCCATGCGCAGCAGGATCGAACCCAACATGAACAGGGCAATGTAGATCATCACCGGCACATAAGGGTCGACCTGCTGCCCCGGGAGAAAGCCGATCACGGTAAACCAGACCAGGGCGCACCCGGCCACGATAATCCGCAGGGTGGCCTGGTCGAGTTCGCTGTCCTTCTCAACGTTCATGCAATCACCTCCTTGTGCAATCTGTGTTGCCGTGGTCTTTTGCCGCTCGGCAATACCGCGTATCGAACACGACCAGCGGCCAGTTACAACGCCGCGCGTCAAGTTAGCATGCGCGCAGGACTGGATGTTTCAAGGAGTTTCACGACATGACATGCCGGATTATCGTCGCCGACGACCACCCGCTATTCCGCGAGGGCATGCTGCGCACCCTCCAGCGCCTGCTGCCCGACGCCCTGCTCGAAGAGGCTGGCGACCTGGCGGCGGTACTGGCCCTGGCCCTGACCGGCGAGGAGCCGGACTCGCTGATTCTGGACCTGCGTTTCCCCGGATTGACCTCGGTCAGCCTGATTGCCGACCTGCGCCGACAGCTGCCCCGAACCTCGCTCATCGTGGTATCGATGGTGGACAACCAGGACCTGATCGGCGAAGTCATGGCCGCTGGTGCCGACGGTTTTATCGGCAAGAGCATCAGCCCGGAGGAGATCGGCCAGGCAATCCAGGCCATTCGCCAGGGCGAAGTGGTGGTCAAGTACGCACCTTCCGGCTTGCTGCTGCCCCTGGATGCCGGCGCCGAGATCAGCCAGCTAACCACCCGCCAGCAAGAAGTGCTGCGCCTGATCGCCCAGGGCAAGACCAACAAGGAAATTGCCCGGGAGCTGGATATCTCGCCGTTCACCGTTCGCATCCATGTCTCGTCCCTGCTGCACACCCTGAAGGTGCCCTCACGGGCAGCGGCTGCGGTGAAGTTCGCCGGGGCCTGGTAACCCGGGACAGGCTCGCGCACCCATGCCAGAGAGTCGTCTCCGGCGCTGCACCGGCTGTTTGCCCCGGTTGCACCTTTAACGCTGGGAAGCTTGGCGCAAATGAGGCAGCATCGGTCCTGGCACGCCTGTATAAACGCCATGGCATTGGGCGGCACGCCAGGAACAGCGTGCTGGCGCGGCCGCCCCACGCAGGAGAAAAACATCATGAATACGGATGAACGTGATGAACTATTTGATCGGTTGCACCACTGGTTCGGTGACTCGGAAGCCACCAACTGGAACGAATACACCACCGAACAGGTGGCCAAGGGCGTGCTTCACGCCTTTACCCCGGCGCAATGGCAACGGCTCGGCGAGACACTGCTGTCCCGGCCCGAGTACTGGCAGCACCGCTGCGCCGTCTCCCTGGGCGAGTTGCGAACGGCACCGGCCATCGCCTTGTTGAAACGCCTGCTGGCAGACTCGCCTTACCTGGATGTACGGGTCATGGCGGTCTATGAGCTGGACTGGGCGCAAGCTGCCATCGAGCAGCGCTATGCGCCCTGTATCCTGGAAATCATGGACAACCTCAGTGAAGAAGGCATCGAGCCGGAGCTGCACAGCCTGCTGACCAAGGCCGAGTCGGCCACCCTCTGAAAGCCCCAACCCTGGATGCCGGCTCCCCGCCGGCCATCCAGCCCCTTCAGCTGGACACCCGAGACTTCAACATCCAATGCTCGAAGGCCTCGGCGGGCAACGGCCGGCTGATCAGGTAACCCTGGACCGTGTCGCAGCCCCAGCTTTCCAGCAGTTTCAGGCAATGCTCGAACTCCACCCCTTCGGCCACCACCTTGAGCCCCAGCTTGTGACTCATTTCGATGGTTGAGCGCACGATCACCGCATCACCGCTGGTTTCGTCCAGGTTGCGGATAAAGGACTGGTCGATCTTCAACTCCTGCACCGGTAGACGCTGCAACTGGGCCAGGGATGAATAGCCGGTGCCAAAATCATCCACCGACAGACTGATGCCGCAGCCACGCAAGCGCTGCAGCACCGCCAGCGACTGTTCCGGATGGCGCATGATGGCGCTCTCGGTGATCTCGAACACCAGTTGCTCAGCGGCCACCTGATAGCGCTCCAGGCACTGGCTGACCCGGACTTCCAGGCCGTCGTCCTCCAGGTCGCTGGCGGAGATGTTCAGCGACAGGCGCACGGGAAAAGCCCGGCGGTTCCACTCCGCCAACTGGCGAATGCAAGCCTCGATGACCCAGGACGTCAGGCTGTGCATGCTGCCGGTGCGCTCGGCCAGGGGAATGAACTCCGCCGGCGACACCACACCAAATACCGGATGCCGCCAACGCAGCAGGGCTTCGGCCTGGTGCAGGTAATCCCGGCGCAGATCCAGCTTGGGCTGATACAGCAGGAACAGCTCGCCATCGGCGGCGGCGCGACGCAGGTCACGGATCAGGCTGATCTGGCGCTGATGAGCCAGGTCGCGGTCTTGCTGGTAGACCTGCAGGTAACCGGGGTTGAGCGCTGCGTCGTGGCGGGCGATCGCGGCACGGCTGATCAGCTCTTCGGCGGACTTGCCGTCGGCGGGATACACCGCCATGCCCATGCAGATCTGGCGCCGTACCTCATCCCCCTGAATCAGCTGGGGTCGGCTCAACAGGTCATGGAGGCGGTCGGCCATGGCAATGGCGCCATCGAGCTCGGTGTTTTCCAGCAGCAGGAGGAACTCGCTGGCGGTGATCCGCGCCGCGGTATCGCCCTGGGACAGCACATCACGCAGCCGCCGGCTCAGTTCCCCCATCATCTGCTCCAGCCCTTCATTGCCAAAGCCTTCGTTGATCGCCCGATAGTTGTCGATCCCCAGGTACAGCAACACCACGTTGCGCCGGGCAGCGATGGCCTGGCTCAGGCGCTCGATGGCCAGGGCCCGATTGGGCAGCCCGGTCAGAGGATCATGCAGGGCGTTGTGGGCCAGTTGCCGCTCACGGGTGGCAATGGCGCTCTGCATGGCGTTGAAGGCATCCGCCAGCACACCGAACTCGTCGCTGCGCTTGATGGCCACCGTGGCCTGATAGTTGCCGGCACCGATACGTCGGGCAGCCTGGGCCAGGTCTTCCAGGGGCCGCGAAACCCGCCGAGCCATCAACAGGGCAAAGACCAGGGAAATCACCAGCGCCACCATGGCGATCCACAGGAACTCCCGGTCCAGTGGCGCAAAGGCTTGCAGTGCCTGTTCCAGGGGGCTCTGCAACAAGACCATGACCCGTGGATCGTGGGCATCCCCGGTATTGGCCAGTTGCAGTGCCTGGTTGAGAAAGCGTTGGCCATGGGTTTCGCTCATCTGCGGCAGGGACTGCCACAACGAGTCACGCAGGACATTGATGATCGGCGACCAGAAGAACTCCGGCTGGGTGCTGAACAACTCTCCGGGGTGCTCGCCGTCAACGGTCAGGAATGAGACTTCCAGGTTGCTCATGGAACGCAGTTCCCGGGCGAACAGCTCATCCATGGGAAAGCCCATCACCACCCGGGCAACGGGCAGCGAATCCAGCACTTCACCTTGCACCAACAGATAGGGGCGGCCTTTGATCGCAACGAACAGCATGTGAGTGTCGTGCCGCTGCGCTCGGCGCAACGCCCGGTCATAGGGAAACGGCTGCCCCCTGGCAATGTCCGCCAGCGTACTGGCGATTACCCGTCCCTCGGGACTGAGCACGAACATCTCGCTGGAACGAATACCCCCACGGTACTGCGCCAGGGACGCGAGGATGTCCACCGGCTTGCCGCTGACCACAGCGCGGTGAAACTCCGAATCCACCACCAGCCAGTCGATACCGTATTGCAGATTGCGGCCCCGCAGGTCGAGCAGGCGCTCGAACACGCGAGTGCCGATCTTCAATTGCAATTGCGCCTGCTTCTCCACTGCGTGAGTAGTGGCGGTCTTCACCGCAAAGTACACCGCGCCAATCAGCACCAACAGCAACAGCGCCAGCACCCCGACAATCCTTGCCTGAAAGGTTCGGCGCCACTTCATAGGGCTGCTCTCATCCACTCCGATCGCCCGCCGGGCCGGAAAAGCACCTGCGCGGGTGACGGCCGCCGGGAGCTGAAAAATCCGTTCTTCATACCCATCCCTCTAAGAAGCCGAATGCGCGCGTCAAATAAATGCCGATTTCACTCCGACATTCCGGACACTCAGATTAATCCTCAAACTGTAGAAGATCACGCAATAAAACAGGTGACATCCAAGTCATTTTATTGACATTTGATGTCCGTCAACGCCGTCCAATACGTCCACAGCGTCCACACCACACGTCTGGACAGAGCCTCAACGGACAGTTGAGGGCCGCTCGGAAAAAAGCTGAAACCAGTTTCCCATTGAAACCCGTCTCGACCTGCCCCATCTAACCTGCATAGCCCATCGCGCAGGAGCCTTCATGAGCGACCAGCAAGCATTTCCCGAAGATCCACGTGAGTACCTCGATCCGGAAAATACCGAACAGCCCAGTGCCCATGGCACCGGCCTGGCCCTGCCCGGGCAGAATCTGCCGGACAAGGTCTACATCATGCCGATTCACAATCGTCCCTTCTTCCCGGCGCAGGTGCTGCCGGTGATTGTCAACGAAGAACCCTGGGCCGAAACCCTGGAGCTGGTAAGCCAATCCGACCACCACTCCCTGGCCCTGTTTTTCATGGATACCCCCCAGGAAGACCCGCGCCACTTCGATACATCCGCGTTGCCGGAGTACGGCACCCTGGTCAAGGTCCACCACGCCAGCCGCGAGAACGGCAAGCTGCAATTCGTCGCCCAGGGCCTGACCCGGGTACGCATCCGCACCTGGCTCAAACACCACCGGCCGCCCTACCTGGTGGAAGTCGAATACCCGCACCAGCCCAGCGAACCCACCGACGAGGTCAAGGCCTACGGCATGGCGCTGATCAACGCGATCAAGGAGCTGCTGCCCCTCAATCCGCTGTACAGCGAAGAACTGAAGAACTACCTCAACCGCTTCAGCCCCAACGACCCTTCGCCCCTGACCGACTTCGCCGCCGCCCTGACTTCCGCCACCGGCAACGAGTTGCAGGAGGTGCTGGACTGCGTGCCGATGCTCAAGCGCATGGAGAAAGTCCTGCCGATGCTGCGCAAGGAAGTCGAGGTCGCGCGCCTGCAGAAAGAGATCTCCGCCGAGGTCAACCGCAAGATCGGCGAGCACCAGCGCGAATTCTTCCTCAAGGAACAGCTCAAGGTGATCCAGCAGGAGCTGGGACTGACCAAGGATGACCGCAGCGCCGACCTGGAACAGTTCGAGCAGCGACTGAGCGGCAAGGTCCTGCCGGCCCAGGCGCAGAAGCGCATCACCGAGGAAATGAACAAGCTGTCGATCCTCGAAACCGGCTCGCCGGAATACGCCGTGACCCGCAACTACCTGGAATGGGCCACCGCTGTGCCCTGGGGCGTCTACGGCGAGGACAAGCTCGACCTCAAGCACGCGCGCAAAGTGCTCGACCAGCACCACGCCGGGCTCGATGACATCAAGACCCGCATCCTCGAATTCCTCGCGGTGGGCGCCTACAAGGGCGAGATCAGCGGCTCCATCGTACTGCTGGTAGGCCCGCCGGGCGTGGGCAAGACCAGTGTCGGCAAGTCCATTGCCGAATCCCTGGGGCGGCCGTTCTATCGCTTCAGTGTCGGCGGCATGCGCGACGAAGCCGAGATCAAGGGGCACCGCCGTACCTACATCGGCGCCCAGCCGGGCAAGCTGGTGCAGGCCCTCAAGGAAGTGGAGGTGATGAACCCGGTGATCATGCTCGACGAGATCGACAAGATGGGCCAGAGCTACCAGGGCGACCCGGCCTCAGCCCTGCTGGAGACCCTCGATCCGGAGCAGAACGTCGACTTCCTCGACCATTACCTGGACCTGCGCATGGACCTGTCCAAGGTGTTGTTCGTGTGCACCGCCAACACCCTGGACTCGATCCCCGGGCCGCTGCTCGACCGCATGGAAGTGATTCGCCTGTCGGGTTACATCACCGAGGAAAAACTCGCCATCGCCAAGCGCCACCTGTGGCCCAAGCAGTTGACGAAAGCCGGTGTAGCCAAGAGCAGCCTGAGCATCAGCGACAGTGCCCTGCGCGCCGTGATCGACAGTTACGCCCGGGAAGCCGGGGTGCGCCAACTGGAGAAACAACTGGGCAAACTGGTGCGCAAAGCGGTGGTCAAGCTGCTGGACGAGCCGGATGCAAACATCAAGATCGGGCCCAAGGACCTGGAGGCCTCCCTGGGCATGCCGGTGTTCCGCAACGAGCAGGTCCTGAGTGGCACCGGAGTCATCACCGGCCTGGCCTGGACCAGCATGGGCGGCGCGACCCTGCCCATCGAGGCGACGCGGATTCATACCCACAACCGTGGTTTCAAGCTCACCGGTCAGTTGGGGGATGTGATGAAAGAGTCGGCAGAGATCGCCTACAGCTACGTCAGTTCGCACCTCAAGCAGTTCGGCGGCGACAGCAAGTTCTTCGACGAAGCCTTCGTCCACCTGCACGTTCCTGAAGGTGCCACGCCCAAGGATGGCCCGAGTGCCGGGGTGACCATGGCCAGCGCCCTGCTGTCCCTGGCACGCAACCAGCCGCCGAAAAAAGGCGTGGCCATGACCGGCGAGCTGACCCTCACCGGCCACGTGCTGCCCATTGGCGGGGTGCGGGAGAAAGTCATCGCGGCGCGGCGCCAGAAGATCTTTGAGCTGATCCTGCCGGAGCCCAACCGCGGGCATTTCGAGGAACTGCCGGACTACCTCAAGGAAGGCATCACCGTGCATTTCGCCAAGCGTTTTGCCGACGTGGCCAAGGTACTGTTCTAAATCCCTTCGCCGGCAAGCCGGCTCCTACAGGTTGTCCCTTGTAGGAGCCGGCGTGCCGGCGAACAGGCCATAAGCGCCAACCTCCGTCCCCCGACCCACACCGACCATCATCTTCAGTTATGCTCGCCGTTCGTCACGAATGATCGGAGCTTCCTGACCCATGTCCGCACCTCGCCTGCTTGCCCTGCTCAGCCTCGCCCTGCTGGCCGCCTGCGCCAGCCAGCCCAAGCAAAACGTCACCGTGGAAAACCAGAGCCAATGCCCCCTGCAATTGCACAACGGGCAAACCCTGACCCTGACCCTGCCCAGCAATCCCACCACGGGCTATCGCTGGGCAATCCAGGATTCGGCCGGCGGCATCCTGCGCAAGGTCAGCCCCGAGGTCTACAGCAATCCCGAGAACACCGGTCTGGTGGGCAGCGGTGGTCAATCCACCTGGCGTTTCCAGGCGTTCGCCAGCGGCCAGGGCCGACTGCTGCTGACCTATCAGCAACCCTGGGCACCGGAAGAAGCACCGGTAAAAGCCTTCGACTGCTCGATCACGGTCAACTGACATGGGCTGGCTGATTCTTGCGCTAATGGGCGCCGCCGCCTTCATCTACGGGATCAGCGTGCACGCCACGTTGCTCTGCCTGTTGGTCAAGCCGTTGCCGGTACTGGCCCTGCTGGGCTGGTTGCACGATGCGCCGCCGGGGGACTATCGCCGCTGGATCGCCATTGGCCTGTTGTTCTCAGTGCTGGGGGACGTGCTGTTGGCCTGGCCTTCGGACCTGTTCGTGTTCGGCCTCGGGGCGTTTCTGGTGGCGCACCTGGCCTACCTCAAGGCCTATCTCTGCGACTGTCGGCGCCTGGCGCTGTTGCCGATGGTGGTGGCACTGGCCATTGGCGCGGGGCTGTTGAGCATCCTGATTTCCCACGGCCTGGGCCCGCTGCTGATCCCGGTGATCGTCTACGCCCTGACCATCAGCGCCATGCTCTGGCGCGCCCTGGCACGCCTGGGCTCGACAGTGCCTGCGCGCTCGGCGGCCCTGGCCGCGGTGGGCGCCTTGAGCTTTGCCTTCTCCGACAGCCTGATTGGCATCAGCCGCTTCGTGGTGGCCTTCGATGCCGCGCCCTACTTGATCATCATTTTCTACTGGCTGGGCCAGTGGGGTATCGCCGCTTCGGCGTTCAGCCAGAAGCCGCGCTGACCTACCTTCGCCGACAGGCCGGTCCCTACAATCTGTAGGAGCCGGCTTGCCGGCGAACAGCATCACACCTTGCGTCGCCCTTGCGCTCCTGAAGGCCCTGCGGGCCTTATCGCAGCCTGCGGCAGCGGCTACAATGCCGCCCTCTTTTTATCTCCATCGCTGGAAATGCCGTGAGCAAAGAACCCGACCGCCTATTCGCCCAGCCCCTGGCCCAGGTGCCCGACTTCGCCTTTAACGAGGATGTGGTGCGGGTGTTCCCGGACATGATCAAGCGCTCGGTGCCGGGTTACCCGACCATTGTCGAGAACCTCGGGGTGCTGGCCGCGCAGTTCGCTCAGCCCAACAGCGTGCTCTACGACCTGGGCTCATCCCTGGGCGCGGTGACCCAGGCCCTGCGCCGCCATGTGCGCAGCGACGGTTGCCGGGTGATCGCCGTGGACAATTCGGCGGCCATGGTCGAGCGTTGCCGGGAATACCTCAACGGCCAGGATTCGATGTTCCAGGAGTTGCTGCCGGTGCAGGTGATCGAAGGCGATATCCTGGCCCTGGAGTTCCAGCCGGCCTCGGTGGTGGCTTTGAACTTCACCCTGCAGTTCATCGCCCCGGTGCAACGCCTGGCCCTGCTCGGACGCATCCGCCAGTCGTTGCTGCCCGGCGGCGCGCTGATCCTCTCGGAGAAGCTGCGCTTCAACGACACCGAGGAACACGCCCTGCTCACCGACCTGCACATCGCCTTCAAACGCGCCAACGGCTACAGCGAACTGGAAATTGCCCAGAAGCGCAGCGCCATCGAAAACGTCATGAAGCCCGACAGCCTCGAAGAACACCGCGAACGCCTGCTGGCCGCCGGGTTCTCGAAAGTCGTGCCGTGGTTCCAGTGTCTTAATTTTGCCTCGTTGATTGCCCTGCCATGATTGATCTGTCTCCCCTCGCTCGCCGTCTGGCGGGCACGCCCCTGGCCGAATGGGCCAACGGCCTGCAAGCCCAGCTCGATGCCAAGATGGAAAAGGGCCATGGCGACCTGGAGCGCTGGCAGAGCGCCCTTGACGCATTGCCGAAGATCCAACCTAGCGAAGTCGACCTGATCAACGGCCTGCGCCTGGACACCGACTGCGACGACGCCACCCGGGCGCAGATGCGTACCGCACTGATGGGCCTGTCACCGTGGCGCAAGGGCCCGTTCGACCTGTTCGGCGTGCACGTGGATACCGAATGGCGTTCGGACTGGAAATGGTCGCGGGTCGCACCGCACCTGAACCTTGAAGGCAAACGCATCCTCGATGTCGGCTGCGGCAATGGCTACTACATGTGGCGCATGCTCGGCGCCGGCGCCCATAGCGTGATTGGCGTGGACCCCAACTGGCTGTTCTTCTGCCAGTTCCAGGCGGTGCAGCGCTACTTGTCGGAGCCGTCGGTGTGGCACCTGCCATTCCCCTTCGAAGACCTGCCGGCCAACCTGGAAGGTTTCGACACCGTATTTTCCATGGGGGTGTTCTACCACCGGCGTTCGCCCATCGAGCATCTGCTGGCGCTCAAGGACTGCCTGGTCAAGGGTGGCGAACTGGTGCTGGAAACCCTGGTGGTGGAAGGCGATCAGCATCAGGTGCTGGTGCCGGAAGACCGCTACGCGCAGATGCGCAATGTGTGGTTCCTGCCCTCGGTGCCGGCCCTGGAGCTATGGCTGCGGCGCGCCGGGTTCAGCGACGTGCGCTGCGTGGATGTGAGCGTGACCAGCATCGAGGAGCAGCGCGGCACCGAGTGGATGAAGTACCAGTCCCTCAGCGATTTCCTCGACCCCAATGACCACAGCAAGACCATCGAAGGCCTGCCGGCACCGATGCGCGCGGTGATTGTCGCCAGAAAATAGGCACCGCCCTCCTCCTGTAGGAGCTGGCCGGGCGGCGTTCCGCTTGCCAGCGAACGCGCCCGCCAAAGCGGCGCAAGGCTCAAGGGCCTGTTCGCCGGCAAGCCGGCTCCTACGGTTTTGTGCAGGCCGCGGGCCGGTTTGCGATCAGCGCGCTCGACGCGCCTTGAAGAACTCGCTCAGCACCGTGCCGCACTCTTCGGCCAACACCCCGCCCTCGTACAGCACTCGATGATTGAGAAAGCCCTGGGTGAAGAACTGACCCTGGCTCTGCACGATGCCCGCCTTGGGTTCCAACGCGCCGTACACCACGCGGGCAATGCGCGAATGGACGATCAACCCGGCGCACATGCTGCAAGGCTCCAGGGTCACGTACAGGGTGCTGCCGGGCAGCCGGTAATTGCTCACCGCCTGGGCCGCCGCGCGGATCGCCACCATCTCGGCGTGGGCGCTGGGGTCGCTGCCGCTGATGGGGCAGTTGTAACCGCGGCCGATAATCTCACCATCCAATACCAGCACCGCGCCCACCGGCACTTCCCCCAGGGCTGCGCCTTGGGCGGCCAGGGCCAGGGCTTCGCGCATGAAGTCCTGGTCGCGGCTGCGGTCGATGATCGGCGCCGGGCGTATCTGACGCATCACGCCACCTCGATGGCGGCCATCAGACCGGTTTCCATGTGGTCGATCACGTGGCAGTGGAACATCCAGACCCCAGGGTTATCCGCCACCAGCGCCACGCGGGCACGCTCGTTCTTGCCCAGCAGGTAGGTGTCGGTGAAGTAGGGAGTGATCTTCTTGCGGTTCGAGGCGATGACCTTGAAGCTCATGCCGTGCAAGTGGATCGGGTGTTGGTACTGAGTCATGTTCTTCAATTCGAAAATGTAGCTCTTGCCCTTTTTCAACGTGGCAATCGGGCGGTCGGCGCAGGTCTTGTCGGTAATGTCCCAGGCCTGGCCGTTGATCTGCCACAGGCTCGGCGGCTGGCCATTGTCCACGTTCACCGAGACCGAGCCAACCCACTCGAAATTGAAGTTGAGCTTCTCGGCGTTGTCGAGATCCGGCTCGGCCACCGGGTTGGCCGGCAGGGCTGGCGGCCACTGGGTCGGCGCATCGTTGTTGGCCACCGAACGCAAGGTGCCCAGGCGCACCGGACCGTTGCGCAGGGACAGCTCCTGCCCCGCCGCCGGCGCCTTGATCGCCAGGCAGATGCGCATGCCCGGCCCCAGCCAGTATTCCTTGCCCAAAGGACGCGGCTCGATGGGGTTGCCATCCAGTGCATAGATCTGCGCTTCGACATCGGGGATGTTGATGCGGTAGGTCAGGGTGTTGTCCAGGTTGAGTAGACGCACCCGAGTAATCTGCCCGGCCGGCAGGTCGATCACCGCCTGGGACACGCCGTTGATGGTGGACAGGCGCCCGGCCGTGCCGCCCCGCGCCGCTTCCCGGGGGATGCTGAAGGAGACGAACGCGCCCTCTTCGTCCACGTGCCAGCTTTTCAGGCTCAGGGTGCGCTCATACTGGAAACCGGTGGGTTCGCGCTCTTCGACGATCAGCGGGCCCACCAGGCCGCGGCCCAGTTCTTCGCTGCTGTTCACATGGGGGTGATACCAGTAGCTACCGGCATCCGGTACGCGGAATTTGTAGTCGAAGTATTCGCCGGGCAGCACCGGCAGTTGCGAGACATAAGGCACACCGTCCATTTCCAGGGGCAGGCGGATGCCGTGCCAGTGGATGGTGGTGGCCACGGGCAGGTGGTTGATGAAGCGCACCCGCAGCCACTCGCCCTGGCGTACCCGCAGTTCGGTGCCCGGTGCCGATGGCCCGAAAGCCCAGGCTTCAGTCTTGTGCCCTGGCACCAGTTCCACATCCAGCGGCGCCGCGATCAGCTCGTAGTCGTGGCCCGCTTCAGCGTCGGCCATTTTCCCCAGCCAGTAGCGTGAGGCGCCACCCGCTCCCACGCCCACCACTACCAGACCGGCCAGACCACCGAGTATTTGTCGACGGGTAAAGGACATGGACTCAACTACCTCACGTATCCGCGGCGGGCCCAGGCCCGCAAAAGGCGAATACGATACACCCGCAGTTGAGAAACAGTAAGGCCGGCGCGGCGACCGGACGCAGGCGGGACGGGGAAACGATGGGTGTTTTCGAGGGTGCGCTCGCTGGCAAGCCCGTTGCTCTTGCAGGAGCCGGCTTGCCAGCGAACAAGCCCCTCAGCCCTGCAATCCCAACAGCAGATGCACCACACCACCGGCCAGGGGCATCACTGCCGGCACCCCCGCCACGCGCAGGGCGCTGCTGTCCAGCAACTGCGGATCGTGCAGTTCCAGGCGCAGGCGGGTCAGGGCCAATGGTTGCTGGCTCTTGATGTTGGCGCTGCCACCCAGCGCCGCCAGCATCGCGTCATTCAGAACACTGCCCTTGGCCTGGGGGGCCTTCGGCTGATCAGGGATCAGGTCTGGAGTCAGGGCCTTCCAGAACGCCCGTTGCAATTTCTCGAACATCTTCAGTTCTCCAGAACCAGTGAGTCGGCGGCGACTTGCTGCCGTTGCAGGCATTCACGTACCTGAACCGCGTCTTCCAGATCGATGATCCGCGCTGCCAAGGCCTGGCACTCGCTCAGATCCAACTCCCGCACCCGGGCCTTGATGGCGGGAATCAGCGGCACGCTCACCGACAGCTCGTCTACTCCCAGGCCCAGCAACAGCGGCACCGCCAGGGTCTCGGAAGCCAGTGCACCGCAGACGCCGACCCACTTGCCGTGGGCATGGGCGGCCTGCACCGTGCGCGCGATCAGGCGCAGCACTGACGGATGGAAGCTGTCGGCCTGGCTGGCCAGGCGCGGATGATCACGGTCCATGGCCAGGGTGTACTGGGTCAGGTCGTTGGTGCCGATGGAGAAGAAATCCACCTCTGGAGCAAAGCGGTCTGCCATCAGGGCCGCCGAAGGCACCTCGATCATGATGCCCAACTTGGGCCGCTCCGCCAGGCCCAGGGCCTGAACCTCGTCATCGAGCAATTGGCGCGCCTGACGCAGCTCCGCCAGTTGGCTGACCATCGGCAACATGATGTGCAGGCGGGCCTGCCCGGCGCTGGCGAGAATCGCCCGGAACTGCTCCCGCAGCAGTTCGGGACGCTCCAGGCACAGGCGGATACCCCGCAGGCCGAGAAAGGGGTTGGCTTCGCTGTCCATGGGCACATAGGCCAGAGGCTTGTCGCCGCCCACGTCCAGGGTCCGCACCACCAGATTGCGCGTCGGCCCCAGGGCCTGGGCAATGGCCAGATAGGTTTCGGCCTGCTCCTCGGCGCTCGGGGCGTGGCTGCGGTCCTGGTAGAGGAACTCCGAACGCAACAGGCCGACGCCTTCGCCGCCCAGGCTCATTGCCTGCTCGGCCTCCGCCAGAGAGGCAATGTTGGCCGTGACCTCCAGATGATGACCATCGCGGGTCACCGCCGGTTGCGCCGCCTGGGCCAGGTCCTGACGCTGGCGCAGGCGTTGCTGCTGACGCAGGGCCTCCAGTTGCTGCAGACGCTGAGGGTCCGGGTCCGTATGCAATTCGCCGCGATCGGCATCCAGCAGAACCCGGGTGCCGTTGGCCAGGGACAGGACCCGGGACGACAGGCCACAGATCGCCGGCAGGCCCAGGGCCCGGGCGAGGATCGCAACGTGGCTGGTGGCGCCGCCGCCAACGGTGGCAAATCCCAGCACCTTGGCCGTGTCCAGGCTGGCGGTCTGCGAGGGGGTCAGTTGCTCGGCAATCAGAATGGCCTGATCCGGCAAGCTCAGGGCATGCTCTTGCACCCCGAGCATCCGCTTGAGCACCCGTTGGCCGACGTCCGCCAGATCCACCGCGCGCTCAGCCAACAGCGTACTGCCCAGGCCCTTGAACAGCTCGGCGGTGGCCTCGATGGCACGGTTCCAGGCAAAGGCAGCGCTCTTGCCGGTGACGATCAGGGCCTCGGCCTGCTGCAACAGACTCGGATCGTCTAGGAGCTCCTGGTGGGCCCGAAAGATTTCCTGCTGCGCGCCACCCCGGGCATTGTCCCGCAGCTGCTGCAGGTCCCGGACCGCCTCCCCCAAAGCGCGCTCAAGCACTTCGCGCTCCTGCTGCGGGTTCGCCGCCCACTCCTTTATCTGCAGGCGCTGTTCAGCCACCTGCAGCACCTGGCCGACCGCCGAACCCGGTGACGCACAGACTCCCCGCAGAACCGTCTCCAACGACTCATCCCGCGCCGCTAGCGGCGCAAGACTCGGCGCCGCAGCACTGACTTTCTCGCCACAACCCGAGGCCAACAGTTCCACCAGAACCTGGATCGCCTGCTCGGCATCCGCACCTGCGGCACTGACCTGCAAGACATCGCCTTGCACCGTCTGCAAGGCCATGATCGACACCAGGGACTTGGCATTGGCCGAGTCCTGGCGCCGGTGCAGACAGATATTCGCGGCAAAGCCCTTGGCGGCCTGGGCCAGCAAAGCCGCCGGGCGCGCATGCAGGCCCTGGGGGTTGCCGAGGATCAGCGGTTTGGAAAACAGCGCCTCAGCTTCAGCGTCCTCGGCCTTGGCACCTTCCTCTGCGGAGGCGGGCTCGATCTGTAACACCGGCTGTCCCAGCTCCACCAGCAGGCTGTCGGACACCAGCCCCGTCACCGCTTCGCCACTGACCACCAGCATCAGGGTCAACAGGCTGCGGGCATGCAGGGCCAGGTAGTCAGCGTCGAACTCGATCAGCGGCTGGCCAGCCGAGACCTGCTGACCTTCCTCGATCAGGCAGGTGAAGCCCTTGCCCGCCAGGCTCACCGTGTCCAGCCCGATGTGCATCAGCACCTGCTGGCCCTGCTCGCCGGTAATGCTCAGCGCATGGCCGCTGCGCTGCAGGTTGCTGACCACCCCGGACAGCGGCGCGCAGAGGATCTGGGAAGTCGGGTCGATGCACAGCCCGTCACCGATCACCCGGCTGGAAAACACCGGGTCCGGGACCTGGTCCAGGGGCAGCAGCACCCCGGACAGGGGCGCGAGCAATTGCAAGGGTTGGGTTATGGCCATGACGTCACCTGCTAATGATTCCTTGAAGTGCCGATGGAGCGCGAGCCCCGACAGCATCGCTTATTTCCACCAGTACTCGACCTGCAAACCGACGTTCGCACCGTGCCGGGCGCTGCCGAACACACCGCTGTCGGACAGCGCGGAACCGGCCGCCAGCTCATTGGCCGCGCGTTTGGCGGCCTCGTTCCAGCTGGCATAGGTGTAGTACAGGCGCACCTCCGGCCGGGCCCAGAAGTCCGGTCCCTTGGGTGACCAGGTGGGCGCGAAGGTAAATTTACTGAGCTTGCGGGTGCCCCCGGGCGCTTCCACCTGATCGTGGCCAAACTCGGTCACCAGCTTGAACTGCTCGGTGATGGCATAGGCCGGGCGCACGCCCAGGGAGATCCAGTTCTGGTCCTGGCCGTCGGGGCGGATGTCCTTCTGATAGACCGCCTCGACCTGGCCGCCGAAGCGCGGGGTGACCTGCCAGTCGAAGAATTCCACCAGGCGATAGCTCTTGTTGCCGTCATCCAGGTAGGGATTGCCGGTGTAGCCCAGGCCGGTACCGGGGCCCTCACCGTATTGCAGGGCCAGTTTGTTCTTGCCGCCGAAAAAATCTTTCTGCACATGCTGGGTGGTGATCGCCCAGCCATTGTGGGCACCACGGCGATCGGGCTTTTCCAGGTAGCTCAGGCCCAACTCCAGCTCGCCGCCGGGGTTGGTCTGGAAACCGGCAACGTTGAAGTCGTGACGGCTCACGGCCTGCTTCTGGTAGAGGTTGTCCTTGCGGGAAAAGGCGTAGCTGTACTTCAGATCGCCGATGCGCACGTCCTCGACCCCGCCGCCGGTGGCGCTCTGGTTCCAGTAGTAGAAGTCGGAAATATGGATGTCGTTACGCTTGTAGTAACGGCGCCCGGCCCACAGCGAGCCGCCATTGAGGCTGGGCAGGTTCGACCACTGGGCGTACATCTGCGGCATGCGCGCCGAGCCGTTCTCGCCCTGGAAGCTCAGGTTGCGGTCGTAGCGGTTGTAGAGCGACGCCATGCCGTCGACGCTGAGCACCGAGCCATCTTCCAGGGTGTACAGGTCCTGGCGCAGCTCAAGCTCGGCGTACTGCTCACACTCGTTGCCCAGGCGGTACTTGGACTGCGCGCCGGGCAACTGGAAGCAGGACTGCGAGCCGCTGTTCACCGAGGTCCCCAGGCCGCTGCGTAGGTACCCGGCAAACTCCAGGGCCTGGGCCGGCAAGGGCAAGGCCAGACACAGGCAGGACGCCGCCAGAGCGCGATTTATTGTTGTTTTCATAAGCCACCGCATTATTTTTATTGTGTTGTTTGGATTCATCGGAACCGGCTTGGCGGCGCATGCGCCGGGCCAGAAAGATCGCCTGGCCCGGTTCGCCGGCAAGCCGGCTCCTACAGGGTCAGGTGCAGGACGAAGGACTCGTAAGGCCGCAGGTGCAAGTGCTGGCTGCGCGGCTCGTGGTCCGGGTAGTTGCTGATCAGCAGGCGCTGTTGCATGCCGGTGCTGATCACCGCTTCCGGCAACTCGACCTCACACGGCGAGCCGTAGAAGTTGTTCACCACCAGCAGGCGCTCGCCGTCGCCCTCGCGTACATAGGCCCAGATCTGCCGATGTTCGGGCAGCAACTGGCGATAGAGGCCGTGCTGGATCAGCGCCTCATGGCGGCGCAAAGCGATCAGCCGGCGATAGTGATGCAGCACCGAATCCTGGTCATCGAGCTGGGCCTCGACATTGATCTGGCTGGCGTTGGCCGGTATCCCGATCCAGGGCTCGGCGCTGCTGAAACCGGCATTGATCCCGGCATTCCACTGCATCGGCGTGCGCCCGTTGTCCCGGGACTTCTGCTGGATCGCCGCCATGATGGCCTGCGGTTCTTCACCGGCCTCGCGCTTGAGGCGGTGGATGTTCAGGGTCTCGACATCGCGGTACTGCTCGATCCGCTCGAAGTGCGGATTGGTCATGCCCAGCTCTTCGCCCTGATAGACGAAAGGCGTGCCTTGGAGCAGGTGCAGCGCGGTGGCCAGCATCTTCGCCGACACCACCCGGTGCTCACCGTCGTCGCCAAAGCGCGAGACCACCCGCGGCTGGTCGTGGTTACACCAGAACAGCGCATTCCAGCCGCCACCGGCCTGCATGCCGGTTTGCCAGTCGGAGAGGATGCGCTTGAGTTCGAGGAAGTCGAAATCGGCCCGCAGCCACTTCTGCTGGTTGGGGTAGTCCACCTTCAGGTGATGGAAGTTGAAGGTCATCGACAGCTCCTTCGACTCCGGATGGGAATAGCGAATGCAGTGTTCCAGGCGGGTGGAGGACATCTCGCCCACATTCACCAGATCGTGCCCGGCGAACACTTCCCGATGCATTTCCTGCAGGTACTGGTGCACGTTGGGACCGTCGGTATAGAAGCGGCGGCCGTCGCTCTGATCCTCGGGGAAATCCGCTGGTTTGGAGATCAGGTTGATCACATCGAGACGGAAGCCACCGACGCCCTTGTCGCGCCAGAAGCGCATCATCTTGAACACTTCGGCACGCACCTGGGGGTTGTCCCAGTTGAGGTCGGCCTGGGTGTGATCGAACAGGTGCAGGTAGTACTGCCCGGTCTGGGCCTCGTATTCCCAGGCGGAGCCACCGAACTTGGATTCCCAGTTATTGGGCTCATCGCGCCAGATGTAGAAATCCCGGTAGGGGTTGTCCAGGCTGCTGCGGGCCTGCTGGAACCAGGCGTGCTCGATGGAAGTGTGGTTGACCACGATATCCAGCATCAGCTTGATCCCGCGCTTGCCGGCTTCGGCGATCAGCAACTCGCAGTCGGCCATGCTGCCGTAGCTGGGATCGATGGCGTAGTAGTCGCTGATGTCATAGCCGTTGTCCCGTTGCGGCGAGCGCAGGAACGGGGTCAGCCACAGGCAATCGACCCCCAGCCAGTGCAGGTAGTCGAGCTTGTCCACCACACCCAGCAGGTCACCGGTGGCCTGGCCTTGGTGGCTGTGAAAACTTTTCGGGTAGATCTGGTAGATCACCGAACGCTGCCAGTCTTGCATGGGGGAATCCTTTGGAAAGTGCGAGGGCATTCGCCGGCGAGCCGGCGCCGACAAGGCCGGTCAGGCCACTCGGTAGCCGGGGCGGATGATCTTCAGGCTCAGGCCGCAGGTCAGGACGAAGGGCACCACCAGGGCGATGACCATGCCAATCACGAACGTCGGGATGTACTGGGGAATGATCGAGATGAACCCCGGTAACCCACCGACACCAATGGCCGAAGCCTGGACCTTGTTCAGCGAGAGAAAGATGCTGCCCAGGGCCGAGCCGATCAGCGCGGCGTAGAAGGGAAACTTGTAGCGCAGGTTGACGCCGAACATCGCCGGCTCGGTGATGCCGAAGTAGGCGGAAATCGCCGAGGTCGAGGCCATGCTGCGATCACGAGCGTTGCGGCTCATGGTGAACACCGCCAGGGCCGCGCTGCCCTGGGCCAGGTTGGACATGACGATCATCGGCCAGATAAAGGTGCCGCCCTGGGTGGCGATCAGTTGCAGGTCGACGGCCAGGAACATGTGGTGCATGCCAGTGATCACCAGCGGTGCGTAGAGCAGGCCGAAGATGGCGCCCCCGAGCACAGGAGCCAGGTCGAACAGGGTGACCACGCCTTCGGTGATGAGGATTCCCAGGTGCCGGGTCACCGGCCCGATGATCGCCAGGGCCAGTACGCCGGTGACCACGATGGTGGTGATGGGTACCACCAGCAGGGTGATGGCGTTGGGCACCCGGGCGCGCAGCCATTTTTCGATCACGCTCATCACATAGGCCGCCAGCAGGATCGGCAGGATCTGCCCCTGATAGCCGACCTTCTCGATCTGGAACAGACCGAAGATATCGAAGTACGGCAGGCTCTGGCCGTCCAACCCGGCCACCGCCTTGCCATAGTTCCAGGCATTGAGCAGGTCCGGGTGGACCAGCATCAGCCCCAGGACAATGCCGAGGATCTCGCTGCCGCCAAAGCGCTTGGCCGCCGACCAGCCCACCAGGGCCGGCAGGAATACAAAGGAAGTGTTGGCCATCAGGTTGATCAGGCTCCAGAGCCCATCCAGCCCCGGGTACGCCTCAAGCAGGGTCTTGCCCTCGATGAACATGCCCTTGGCGCCCAGCAGGTTGTTCACCCCCATCAGCAGGCCGGCGATGATCAGGGCCGGCAGGATGGGCATGAACACATCGGAGAACACCCGCACCAGACGCTGCATGGCGTTGGTCTTTTCCGCGCCCTTCTGCTTCACATCGGCAATGGTGGAAACCGCGAGGCCCGTCTGCTCACGCAGGGCGGCGTAGACCTTCTCTACCTCGCCAGGGCCGATCACCACCTGGAACAGGCCACCGGTGAAGAACGAGCCCTTGACCAGATCGATCTGGTTGAGGGTGGCGCTGTCGACCAGGCTCGGGTCCTTGAGGGCCAGGCGCAGGCGGGTCACGCAATGGGCCGCCTGTTCGAGGTTGTCGGCGCCACCGAGGCTGTGCAGCAACTCGCTGGCGATTGTTGAATAGTCGTGGCTCATGCTTGTTCTTCCACCTGAGATTTTTGTTATTGGCAGCACGCCGAGGGGCAAATTACTCGTCTGTACGAGTTAAATCAATAACTCGTACAGACGAGTTTGAAATTTTCTTCCGGCGTGGCCCTGCGCCATGCTTTTTCCAGCCGGGAAGCCTCACTAGGGCGCATGGACAAATGCCCCGTCCAGCCCTTAAGGTGCCTGCCTTGAGCACAGTCCGGCACAGAGCCATCCCATGAGCAAATACAACCAGATCTACAGCGATCTGCTTGCCAGCATCACCACCGAACGTCTTGAGCGTGGCGCCCGCCTGCCTTCGGAAAGCGAACTGATGGACAGCTACCAGGCCAGCCGCGGCACCGTGCGCAAGGCCATCGAACTGCTACAGGAACGGGGGTTCGCGCAGAAGATCCACGGCAAGGGCACCTTCGTGCTCTCGCCCAACCCTATTGAGTTCCAGCTGGGCGGCATCGTCAGCTTCCAGGAAACCTATCCACGCCTGGGGGATGACGTCAGCACCGAGGTGGTGGAGTTCAGCCAGTTCCCCCTGCAAGGCGCCCTGCGCAACCATCTGCAGGCGCAAGAAGGCAGCCTGATCACACGGATCAAGCGCGTGCGGCGAATCGACGGCAAGCGGGTGATTCTCGACATCAACCATTTTGTCGCCGAGCTGATTCCGGGGCTGGACCGAGAGATCGCCGAGCATTCGATCTACGCCTACATCGAACAGACCCTGCAACTGAACATCAGCTATGCCCAGCGCACCATCGAGGCCAGCCCGCGGAGCAAGGACGACCAGCAACTGCTCGACCTGGACGGCCAGAGCCATGTGATCGTGGTGAGCAACCAGACCTTTCTCCAGGACGGGCGGCAGTTCGAGTACACCGAATCTCGGCACACCCTGGACAAGTTCTACTTCTCCGACGTGGCCCGGCGCTAAGCCCTACCCCGTCAGCCCAACAGAGCCACCAGCTCACCGCTGAGGGGGCCGATGCGCTTCGACTCCTTGGCGGTGTTCACCTGCTGTGCCACCCGCGCCACCTCGATCACCGGGTGCTTGAGAGGGTAACCGCCCTTGCTGTCCAGCCAGCTCAGGACCTCCGCCAGATGCCACAGCGAGGTGCTGCCCTCATGGATCGCCAGGGGAAAACTGTCGGCGTGGCCGAGCATCAGCTTGCGCATGTTCTGCCGTGACACGCCGACGATCTCGGCGATCTCGCTGAGGCCGACAAAGTCCGGGCTGGCCTCCACCAGCCGCGCCTCGGGGATGATCCGCTTGATATCCCCCAGGGCACTGAGCAGCGCCGCTTCGGCACTCTCGGCCTCGCGACTGAACTCCAGGGCCAGGCGCCCGGCCAGACCAGTGCCGACCAGAACATCGGTGCAGCCCGCCGCACCGAGGCGCTCCACCAGTTGCAGCGGATCGCAGCCCTCCAGCGGCAGCAGATAGTTGAGGGTGAACAGGTATTCCATGGTGCTTACTCCTGACGGGCTGCCGGTGCCTTGGCCCCACGCAGCTGATTCACGGTGCAGTTGTCGATCACCCGGCATAGCGCCCGGGCGTGCTGGGTCGGGTTCTTCGGCGTACGCCAGACACTGGTGATGCAGAACTCGCCGCAGCGGCACACTTCGTTGTTGTACGGGCAGTAGATCCGCCCCCACGCATGGCCACCACCGACCTCGATTCGCCAGCCCTGCCATTCGGCGTAGCGCAGAGCCATTTCAATGTCCTTCTTGGGATGAGTTGCACGAGCCATCCATAGCCTCCAGTATCGTCAGTCATGCAGGGTTGTCAACTGACAACCTTATGCAATCCGATCAAACCCGCGCCACGAACAAGCCGCAGCAAAAACAGCGGGGGGAGACCCAAGGGTAGAGAGAAGCCCGGGGCAGAGCGCCGAACATGTCTTACGTGATATTGCCGGAAGGTGAAAAAGCAGCGTTTCTAAAGGTTCTGCAACACAAATGCCGATGTGTAACGGATTCAATCTCCGCAGAAACGACAATGGCGATCGATCCCCGAAGGTCCCGATCGCCATTGGTTAAAGCCAGTGGATCAAGCGCCGATCACTCGGCCCCGATCATTCCCACTCGATCGTTGCCGGCGGCTTGCTCGACACGTCGTAAGTGACGCGGGAGATGCCTTCGATTTCGTTGATGATCCGGCCGCTGACGGTTTCCAGCAGCTCGTAAGGCAGGTGCGCCCAACGGGCGGTCATGAAGTCGATGGTTTCCACCGCGCGCAGGGCCACGACCCAGGCGTAACGGCGGCCATCGCCGACCACGCCGACGGATTTCACCGGCTGGAACACGACGAATGCCTGGCTGACCTTGTGGTACCAGTCGGCCTTGCGCAGTTCTTCGATGAAGATGTGGTCAGCGCGACGCAGCAGGTCGGCGTATTCCTTCTTCACTTCACCCAGGATGCGCACACCCAGGCCCGGCCCCGGGAACGGGTGACGGTAGACCATGTCGTACGGCAGGCCCAGCTCCAGACCCAGACGGCGGACTTCGTCCTTGAACAGCTCGCGCAGCGGTTCAACCAGCTTGAGGTTCATTTCTTCCGGCAGGCCGCCCACGTTGTGGTGCGACTTGATCACGTGGGCCTTGCCGCTTTTCGCGCCAGCCGACTCGATCACGTCCGGGTAGATGGTGCCCTGGGCCAGGTACTTGATGTTTTCCAGCTTGCAGGATTCGGCATCGAACACGTCGATGAAGGTACGGCCGATGATCTTGCGCTTCTTCTCAGGGTCCGACTCGCCGGCCAGGTTGTTGAGGAACTGCTCCTCGGCGTTGGCGCGGATCACCTTGACGCCCATGTTCTCGGCGAACATGGCCATCACTTGCTCGCCTTCGTGCAGGCGCAGCAGGCCGTTGTCGACGAAAACGCAGGTCAGCTGGTCGCCGATGGCCTTGTGCAGCAGGGCCGCGACCACCGAGGAGTCGACACCGCCGGACAGGCCCAGCAGGACGTTGTCGGTGCCGACCTGGGCACGGATCTGGGCAATGGCGTCTTCGGCGATCTTCGACGGGGTCCACAGCGCTTCACAGCCGCAGATGTCGAGGATGAAGCGCGACAGGATGCGGCCGCCCTGCTTGGTGTGGGTCACTTCCGGGTGGAACTGCACGCCGTAGTAGCGCAGGTCGTCGTTGAACATGCCGGCAATCGGGCAGCTCGGGGTGCTGGCCAGGATGTGGAAATCCTTTGGCATCTTGGTGACCTTGTCACCGTGGCTCATCCACACGTCGAGACCGAACAGGCCGTCGGCGTCAACGTGGTCTTCGATGCCGTCCAGCAGGCGGCTCTTGCCCACCACATCAACCCGGGCATAACCGAATTCGCGCAGCTCGGAACCTTCGACCTTGCCGCCCATTTGCTCGGCCATGGTCTGCATGCCGTAGCAGATGCCGAAGACCGGAACACCCAGGTCGAACACCGCTTGTGGGCAGCGAGGGCTGTTGGCTTCGTGCACGGACTCGGGACCGCCGGCGAGGATGACGCCTTTGGGAGCGAATTCGCGGATCGCTTCGTCGTCCATGTCGAACGGATGCAGTTCGCAGTAGACCCCGATTTCACGCACGCGGCGGGCGATCAATTGGGTGTACTGGGAACCGAAGTCGAGGATCAGGATGCGGTGGGCGTGAATGTCGAGGGCCATGGTCAGTCTCGTCTAATTTCAGAAACGACACGGGGCTGAAAAACACAGCCCCGGTTACTAAATTCGTCAATCGCCTCCAGGCCTGGGCCTGGAGGCGATCACTATCAACCTACGCGATAGTTTGGCGCTTCCTTGGTGATCTGCACGTCGTGGACGTGGGATTCAGCCATGCCGGCGCCGGTGATGCGGACAAACTCCGGCTTGGTGCGCATTTCTTCGATGTTGGCGCTACCGGTGTAGCCCATGGAAGAACGCAGGCCGCCCATCAGCTGATGGATGATCGCGGTCAGGGAGCCCTTGTACGGCACGCGACCTTCGATCCCTTCCGGCACCAGCTTCTCGGCACCCGCGGAGGAGTCCTGGAAGTAACGGTCGGAAGAGCCCTGGGCCTGGGACATGGCGCCCAGGGAACCCATGCCACGGTAAGCCTTGTAGGAACGACCCTGGAACAGTTCGATCTCGCCCGGCGCCTCTTCGGTACCAGCGAACATCGAGCCCATCATCACGCAGGACGCACCGGCCACGATGGCCTTGGACAGGTCACCGGAGAAACGGATACCGCCGTCGGCGATCAGCGGAACGCCCGTGCCGACCAGTGCTGCTGCGACATTGGCAATTGCGCTGATTTGCGGCACGCCAACACCGGCAACGATACGGGTGGTGCAGATCGAGCCAGGGCCGATACCGACCTTGACCGCGTCGGCGCCGGCTTCGGCCAGGGCCTTGGCTGCAGCGCCAGTGGCGATGTTGCCGCCGATCACCTGCACTTGCGGGAAGTTCTCTTTGACCCAGCGAACGCGGTCGATCACGCCTTTGGAGTGACCGTGGGCGGTGTCGACCACCACCACGTCGACGCCGGCGTTGACCAGCGCTGCAACGCGATCGCCGGTGTCTTTACCAGTACCGACCGCAGCGCCTACACGCAGACGACCTTGATCGTCCTTACTGGCCAGTGGGTAAGCCTTGGCTTTTTCGATGTCGTTGACGGTCATCATGCCCTTGAGGGTGAAGGCGTCGTCGACTATCAGCACGCGCTCGATGCGATGCTTGTGCAGCAGCTCACGGACGGCGGTCTTGTCGGCGCCTTCCTTGACGGTGACCAGACGCTCTTTAGGCGTCATCACTTCGCGGACGCTGACGTCCAGACGGCTTTCGAAACGCACGTCGCGGGAAGTCACGATGCCCACCAGATCGCCGTTGTGCAGCACGGGCACACCGGAGATGTTGTGCATGTTGGTCAGTTCGAGCAGGTCACGCACGGTGGCGTCGGCTTCGATGGTGATGGGGTCTTTGACCACACCGGCTTCGAAACGCTTGACCTTGCGCACTTCGGCAGCTTGCTGCTCGATGGTCATGTTCTTGTGGATGATGCCGATGCCGCCTTCCTGAGCCATGGCGATTGCCAGACGGGCTTCAGTGACGGTGTCCATGGCGGCGGAAACCAGTGGAATATTCAGCTCGATGCCACGGGTCAAACGGGTCTTTAGACTGACTTCATTAGGCAGTACTTCGGAATAACCGGGCACTAAGAGGATGTCGTCGAAGGTGAGGGCTTCTTGGCTGATACGCAGCATCGCGGGGGCTCCCGGGCGGGAAAATGGAAGCGCGCCATTATACTCAGACACCTACCCGGGCTCAATGTAAAACTCTGTCTAATATCACTGGAGTGATAGATGGAGATATCAGCGCGCTACAACTCGACCTTGACCCAACTTATCGGTTGATCCAGCCACTCGGCGAACTCGTCGATAAAACTCTGTTTGAAACCCGCTTCGGCCCAGTTGTTGAAGATAAAGCCCAAGTTGGAAAAGCCGCATTCCTGAAGAAACAGAAAGCCGTTGATGTCATCTTCATGACCGCACTCGGGACAGGTGAAGTTATCGGTGCGCCCCGGCATCCAGTCTTCCAGGCTCTCGAACAGCGCTTCACCCACTTCCTGGCGGCATTCGGCACAGCCGGCTTCTTCGAGAAAGCCCTTGGCCGGGGTATAGATGCAGCGCTTGGTGATGATCTCCAGACCATTGATCGGCTCGCCGAAGGGCAGCGCCTGCGGCCGCAGCACCACCTCCCGTGCCCCCGGCGCAATCGCATGGCCCATGCGATTGCCGGTGCGCCCGCACGTGCTCAGGGTTTCCTCGACGATGTTCTTGCGCACCAGCCAACGCACAATGGCCCGAGCCCGGGGCTCGTGCACCGGCAGGGTGGAAATTTTCGGGACGAGGATGCTTTGCGAGTTCATGGATAAACCTGAAACGTGCGGGACAGTACGAACGCTTTCGCCGGCAAGCCGGCCCCCACCATCAATTGTAGGAGCCGGCTTGCCGGCGAACGAATTTAAAGGCCCGCAGCTTAATCCCTGAACCCCGCAGGTCAAGTGCTCAGAAAGCGCCCGATCAAGGCAACACCACTGGCCAGCACCAGCCAGGTCACCAGGCGCACAAAGGCCTCCCGGGACAACCTCATGGTCAAGCGCCGTCCCACCCATAGACCCAACGCCATCGCCGGCAAAAAGCACACCGCCAACAGCAACAGCGGCAACTCGGCATAGACCCCGGCCAAGGCAAACAGACTCAAGCGCACCACGGTACTGCAACTGATCAACGCACTTTGAGTGGCCCGTGCCGGGTCCTTGGGCAAACGACTGTTCAGGTAAATGGCATATAAAAAGCCGCCACTACCGAACAAGGCGCCAAACATTCCTCCCACTATTCCCATCGGCACCGACCAGCCGGCCGCCAACTGAGCCGGGCGTACCTTCACCCACAAGCTGTAGATGGCATAGGCACTGATAAACAGCCCCATTAATAGAAGCAGCAGATCGGACTTGAGATTGAGCAGAAAGATCACCCCCAAGGTGCATCCCAGCGCCATGCAGGGCAGCAGGCGCAACAGCTCCGGCTTGGCCACGTCCTTGCGCGATGGCAGCAGGTTGCCGAAGGCCGCGACAAAGTCGAGCAGCACCAACAGCGGCACGATTTTCGACAACGGCATGAACAGGATCAGGATCGGTCCCGCCACCAGCGCCGTGCCGAAACCGGCGATGCCAAACACGATGTACGCCAGCGCGATGCCCAGGCCGATCGCCAACCAACCACCCGGGCCGAAAGACCACTGGTTCAAACCTTCGATTACCACGCTCATCACTGCGACTTCCCCCAAGCGGATCAGCAATGACTTTAGCCAGCGGCGAGCCTTGCGACTAATATCATCAAAGCCTTCAACCCATCGCAAAAAGGCATGCCTTGTGATTTCAACCCGTCAACTGCGCTATTTCGTGGAAATCGCCGAATGCGGCAGCTTCAGCGCTGCGGCAGAACGCCTGTTTGTCGCCCAATCAGCCCTTAGCCGGCAGATCAAGGAACTGGAAAGCCAGCTGCAAACCCCACTTTTCCAACGCACTGCCCGCCAGCCTCGGCTGACCGCCGCCGGTGAAGCCTTCCTGCCCAAGGCACGCAACCTGCTGAGCGAACTGCACAAGGCCGCCGAGCTGGCCACCCAGGTCGGCCAGGGGCAACTGGGCACTCTGCGCCTCAGTCACTCAAGCACCGTGCCCATGAGCGGCCGTCTGCTTGGAGGCATCAGCGAGTATCTACAGGCGTGCCCCGGCGCTTCGATGGACATCGTCAAGCTGTCGTCCGAGGCGCAGTTGCAAGAACTCGCCGAAGGCCGGCTGGATGCTGGCCTGCTGCGCCTGCCGGTACTGCGCCAATGCGAGGGAGTGCAAATCGTGCCCTTGTTCAGCGAACCCCTGCTGCTGGCATTGCCGCCGCAGCATCCCCTGGCCCTTGATCCACCGGCCCACGGCGTGGAGCTTGCACAACTACGCAACGAAGCCTTTATCTCCATCCCCCATCCCCAGCGTGGGGGCTTGAGCTACCTGTCGGCACAGCTGTGCATGAGCCAGGGTTTCTTTCCCAAAGCGGCGCGAGTGATGTCACGCAAGACCACTCAATTGCAGTTGATCCAGGCCGGTTTCGGCGTTGCCCTGCTGCCCGAATCGATGCAGGACATCGCCCCGGCCAACGTGCGTTTCCTGCCTCTGGCCGATAGCGATTGCCAGAGCACCGTCGCCCTCGCCTATCGGCAAGCCCCCACACCGCTGGTGGCGCAGTTTGTCGAACAACTGCGCAATCATTGGCAATCGAATTGCGTTGTTCCATGGACTGACAGCCCCTTAAACTGCGCCCCATGATTAAAGATCCCTTTGCACGACTCGGCCTGGACCGCGAGGTCCTCACTGTCACCCAGCTCAACGGCCGCGCCCGGGTGCTGCTCGAGGACGTGTTCAGCAATATCTGGGTCGAAGGCGAGATCTCCAACCTCGCTCGCCCGGCTTCCGGCCATGTCTACTTCACCCTCAAGGACAGCGGCGCCCAGGTGCGTTGCGCGCTGTTCCGGCAGAACGCCGCGCGGGTCCGCCAGGCACTGAAGGACGGCCTGGCGGTCAAGGTCCGGGGCAAGGTTTCGCTGTTCGAGGGGCGCGGCGACTACCAACTGATTCTCGACACCGTGGAGCCCGCCGGTGATGGTGCCCTGCGCCTGGCCTTCGATGCACTCAAGGAAAAGCTCAGCGCCGAGGGGCTGTTCAGTGCCGAACGCAAAGTGCCGTTACCGGCCCATCCGCAACGCATCGGCATTATCAGCTCCCCCACTGGCGCGGTAATCCGCGACATCATCAGCGTGTTCCGCCGCCGTGCGCCCCAGGTGGCACTGACGCTGATCCCCACTGCCGTGCAAGGTCGCGAAGCCACGGCGCAGATCGTCCGGGCCCTGCAACTGGCCGATGCCCGAGGCTTCGATGCCTTGATCCTGGCTCGGGGCGGCGGCTCTCTGGAAGACCTCTGGTGCTTCAACGAAGAGGCGGTAGCCCGGGCGGTGGATGCCTGCGTGACGCCGATCGTCAGCGCCGTCGGCCATGAAACCGATGTCTCCATCAGCGATTTCGTCGCTGACGTACGGGCCCCCACCCCTTCCGCAGCCGCTGAACTGCTGGCACCCGACGCCAGTGACTTGCAACACCGCGTCGACAGCCTGCATCGCCGCCTGGTGATGCGCATCCGCGACCGGCTGATGCGCGACCGCTTGCGCCTCGACGGTCTGGCCCGCCGCCTGCGCCATCCCGGCGAACGCCTGCGCCAGCAGGCACAACGCCTGGATGACCTGGATATGCGCATGCGCAGGGCCTTCGAGCGCAACCTCAATACCCGTCGCGAGCGCCTGATCCGCCTGGAAACCCGCCTCGGCGCCCAGCATCCGGGACGACAACTGGCCCTATTGCGCCAGCGCCTGGACAGCCTCGCCGAACGCCTGCCCCGAGCCATGCGCGAAGGTCTGAAAGCCCGACGCCTGCAGTTGCACAGTCAGATGCAAACCCTGCATGTGGTCAGCCCCCTGGCCACCCTGGGACGCGGCTACAGCATTCTTCTGGACGACCGCGGCCATGCCATCCGCACTGCCGCTCAGACCCGCAATGGCCAGCGCCTCACCGCCCGCCTGGGCGAAGGTGAACTGCAGGTGCGAGTCGAAGACAACCACCTGACGCCTGTCACTCTTTCTCTACTGGACTGATCCATGCCGCGCTTTCTCACTTCCCTGCTGTTGCTGTGCCTGGCCTTCAACGCCAACGCCGACAGCTACATCACTCGCCTGTTGAACAAACCCGTGCCTGGTGGCGTGGCGGTAGTGGACCTGGGCAGCGCAGCCCAGGCGCCCAAGGTCAGCTACCAGGGTAAACCCGTGCTGGTGGTGAAGGAGCAGAACAACTGGCTGGCCATTGTCGGTATCCCGTTGACAGTCAAGCCAGGCACCCAGCAAATCAGCGCCGGCAACCGCAGCCTGAACTTCGTGGTGGGCAGTAAAAAATACCCCGAGCAGCACATCACCCTGAAGAACCAGCGCCAGGTCAATCCAAACCCGGCAGACCTGAAACGCATCGATGGAGAACTGGCAGAGCAACTCCGTGCCTATCGCAGTTTCAGCCCCAACACCCCGAGCAACCTGCTGCTGGACAAGCCAGTGAACGGGCCGCTGTCGAGCAAGTTCGGGGTGCGCCGGTTCTTCAACGGCGAGGAGCGCAATCCCCACGCCGGCCTGGACTTCGCAGTGCCGGCAGGTACACCGATCAAGACTCCGGCAGCCGGCAAGGTGATCCTGACCGGCAACTACTTTTTCAATGGCAACACGGTGTTCGTCGACCACGGCCAGGGCTTTATCAGCATGTTCTGCCACATGTCGAAGATTGACGTGAAGGTGGGTCAGTCCCTGGCTCGCGGAGCAGTGGTGGGCAAGGTGGGCTCGACCGGACGCGCTACCGGCCCGCATATGCACTGGAATATCAGCCTGAACGATGCCCGGGTCGATCCGGCAATCTTCATCGGGGCGTTTCAGCCCTGATCCCGAGCCCTGATCGCCGGCAAGCCGGCCTCCCCTGAGAATTGCGCAGCCCATCACGACTGCGCAATCGTTAGTATTCTTTCAAAGAATAGGCAGCATAAAATCTCGATATAGATTCGATTTCGAGTATTCCTCTCAATTTTTTCCGACTGCTTGCCATCTCTCACCTCAGTGGTTAGGGTTGAGCACATGAAAACCTCTCACACCCTCATTCAGCGTCGTCAACACCGGAGCCTCTGCCTCGTCAGCGCACGACTGCCAGGCTGAATCGCGGTGCCTCATCCCCCTGCGTCAACACTTCACTCTTGACTCACCGGTAGGCCGCCTCTTTTCGGCCCGGACCATAAGGATTTCTCCATGACCATGCTCAAAGACCCCTCCTCCAAGTACCGCGCGTTCCCGACCATCAACTTGCCGGACCGCACCTGGCCGTCGAAGACCATCACCCGCGCGCCGATCTGGTGCAGCTCGGACTTGCGTGATGGCAACCAGTCGCTGATCGAGCCGATGGATGCGGTCAAGAAGCTGCGTTTCTGGAAGACCCTGGTGGCCGTTGGCGTGAAAGAGATCGAGGCATCGTTCCCCGCCGCCTCGCAAACCGACTTCGACTTCGTGCGTACCCTGATCGAAGGCGGCCACATCCCGGACGACACCACCATCCAGGTGCTGACCCAGGCCCGTGAAGACCTGATCGCCCGCACCTTCGAATCCTTGCGTGGTGCCAAGAAAGCCATCGTCCACCTGTACAACGCCACCAGCCCTTCGTTCCGCCGCATTGTCTTCAACCAGGACAAGGCCGGTGTGAAAGAAATCGCGGTGAACGCGGCCAAGCTGTTCGTCAAATACGCCGCCCAGCAGCCGGAAACCCAATGGCAGTTCGAATACTCGCCAGAAACCTTCAGCGCCACCGAACTGGAGTTCGCCAAGGAAGTCTGCGACGCCGTGGTGGAAGTCTGGAACGCGACGCCGACCAACAAGGTGATCCTCAACCTGCCGGCCACTGTTGAAGTGGCGACACCCAATATCTATGCCGACCAGATCGAGTGGTTCTGCCGCCACATCAACCGTCGTGACAGCGTGCTCATCAGCCTGCACACCCACAACGACCGTGGCACTGGCGTAGCCGCCACCGAGTTGGGCCTGATGGCGGGCGCCGACCGTGTCGAAGGCTGCCTGTTCGGCAACGGCGAACGTACCGGCAACGTCGATCTGGTCACCGTGGCCTTGAACCTCTACACCCAGGGTGTGAACCCGGAACTGGACTTCTCCGACATCGACGGCGTACGCAAAGTCGTGGAAGAGTGCAACCAGATTGCCGTGCATCCGCGCCATCCTTATGTCGGCGACCTGGTGCACACCGCCTTCTCCGGCTCCCACCAGGACGCGATCCGCAAGGGCTTCGCCCAGCAGAAAGCCGATGGCTTGTGGGAAGTGCCGTACTTGCCGATCGATCCGGCTGACATCGGTCGCAGCTACGAGGCGGTCATCCGCGTCAACAGTCAGTCGGGCAAAGGCGGTATCGCCTACCTGCTGGAACAGGAATACGGCATCAGCTTGCCGCGCCGCATGCAGATCGAGTTCAGCCAGGTGGTGCAACGTGAAACCGACCGCCTGGGTCTGGAGATGACCGCCCAGCAAATCCACGCGCTGTTGCACAGCGAATACTTGCAGGCCAACACCCCGTACGCGCTGGTCAGCCATCGCCTGCAGGAAGAAAACGGCCACAGCGCCGTGGAAGTGGAAGTGTCGAGCAAGGGCCAGGGCGAAACCAACCTGAGCTGGCGCGGCAAGGGCAATGGCGCCCTGGAAGCCCTGGTGGCCGGCCTGCCGATTCCTGTAGAGATCATGGACTACAACGAACACGCCATTGGTGCGGGCACCAACGCCAAGGCTGCGGCCTACATCGAACTGCGGGTCAACGGTGAGCGTGCGGTCCACGGTGTTGGTATCGACGAAAACATCACCACTGCCAGCTTCAAGGCGCTGTTCAGTGCCCTGAACCGCTCCCTGAGCGAGCAGGAAGCCAAGGCCGCTTAAGCAGCCCTGATAAAAAAGGCCCCGGGGAGTTCTGCTCCTCGGGACCTTTTTGTATCCGGCCTTGAGCTAACAACTGGCGGTGTGTGCCTCAGGCATGCACATCAACGCTGAACATGGCCTGCAACAAAGCTGCCTGCAACACTTGCAAGGTGCTGTTGGTTACGGCGATCTGGGTCTGGATCTCCATCACTTGCTGGACTTTCTGCTCATCGCTGGCCTGCCCCTTCTCGACACTGGCCAATTGCGCCTGTTGCTGTGCCAGGATCTTCTGGGTCTGTTCGATCTGCTTCTGCAGCTGCTTGACCGGATCGCCTCCGCCTTTCACCGCATCGATACTGGCATCCGCAGAGTTGACTCGCAGTTCCTGGTCTTCGGCGTCCTTGTTTTCAGCCACCGGCGCCAGCGGGCTGGTGCTGGTGTCTTCGGCTTCCCCCATCTTGGCTTTCGGCGCGGACAGCGGGTAAGGATTGACGACATTGGCATTGATGGTGGTCATGAGTGATTCCTCCTGAATGCCCGTCCTATCGGCTTTCATCCCTGAAGCTTGATATCGGCAACCTGTAAAAAAGTGTGCAGCCGCGCCCCAATCCTTCTAGGTGAACATGAAGGTATCGGCGTCGAGATTCGCGGGAAAGCGTGCTCGATAGGCCGCCAACTCGCCGGCGTTCAAACGTACCTGGAACACCCCATCCGCCTCACCGGCACTGAGCAGGGTCTCGCCCTGGTAGTCCAACACCTGGCTATCACCGGTATACGCAAAGCCCTTGCCGTCGGTACCTATCCGGTTCACCGCAGCGACATAGCACAGGTTTTCAATGGCTCGGGCCGGCAACAAGCGGTTCCAGTGCAGCCGCCGAGCCCCGGGCCAGTTGGCGGTGTACAGCAGCAGATCAGTGTCCTGGGCATCGCGGCTCCACACCGGAAAACGCAGGTCGTAGCAGATCAGCGGACGAATCCGCCACCCCTTGAATTCGAACTGTACCTGGCGCTCACCTGGGGTGAAGTGATTGTGCTCGCCGGCCATGCGGAACAGGTGGCGCTTGTCGTAATGCCAGACTTCACCGTCGGGACGCGCCCACAACAGGCGGTTGCGATGGCTGCCGTCCGCCGCCTGGATGATCACGCTACCAGTGATCACCGCATCGAGCTTCTTCGCCTGACAGCGCAGCCACTTGCTGGTGGGGCCGTTCTCCGCCTCCGCCAAGGTGCTGGATTCCATGGAGAATCCGGTGGTGAACATTTCCGGGAGGATGATCAGATCCGCACCGCGGGCCTGCTCCAGCAACTGCTCGAAATGCTCGAAGTTGGCCTGGCGGTCATGCCAGGCCAGGGTGGTCTGGATCAACGCCAGATTCAGATCGGGTAACGCACTCAGATCACGCATAGTTTCTCCGCTGCCTGACGCAGCGTCTCCTCGCGCTTGGCAAAACACAGACGTACCAGACGCTGCCCCTGGGGCGGCTGCTGATAGAACACCGACACCGGAATGGCTGCCACGCCGTGTTCGCGGGTCATCCAGGTCGCCATGTCGACGTCATTCAAGTCTGGACGAATCCGCGAATAGTCCACCAGTTGAAAGTAGGTGCCGGCCACCCGGGTAAAGCTGAAGCGCGAAGGGCTCAGCAAGTCGCAGAACAGATCACGCTTGGCCTGGTAGAAGGCCGGTAGCTGCTCGACATGTTCCGGGCATTCGGCCATGAAGTCCGCCAGAGCGTACTGCAAAGGGGTCACGCCGCAGAAGCTGACATATTGATGCACCTTGCGCAGCTCGGCGCTCAAGGCCGGTGGCGCTACGACATAACCGGTCTTCCAGCCGGTCACGTGGTAGGTCTTGCCGAAAGAGCTGACGACGAAAGCCCGCGGATACAGCTCCTCGTGGGCCAAAACGCTGACATGGGGCACACCGTCAAACACCAGGTGCTCATAGACCTCATCGCTGACCAGGTAGATGTCGCGATCACGGATCAACGCTGCCAGTTGATCCAGTTCGGCACGGCTGATCAAGGCTCCACTGGGGTTGTGCGGCGTGTTGAGAATGATCATCCGCGTACGCGGGCTCAGGGCTTCGCCAAGTTTCTGCCAGTCGATGGCAAAGTCATCAAGGCCCAGTTGCACATGCACGCAACGGCCGCCGGCCAGTTCCACTGCCGGCTCATAACTGTCGTAACAGGGATCGAAAACGATGACCTCGTCACCGCGCTGAATCACCGCCTGGATGGCACAGAAAATGGCCTGGGTGGCGCCCGGGGTGATGGTCACTTCGCTGTCGGCATTGACCTCGACGCCATAGCTGCGAGCGATTTTCGCCGCCACCTGTTGGCGCAAGGCCGGCAATCCGGTCATGGGTGCGTATTGGTTGTGGCCATTGGCGATATGCCGTCCAACCGCGTCACGCAAGGCTTGGGGACCCTCGAAATCAGGGAAGCCCTGGGACAGATTGAGCGCTCCGGTTTCAACCGCGAGCTGGGACATCTGCGTGAAGATGGTGGTGCCGACATTCGGCAGCTTACTGGTGATCATGAGGATTCCCTGCTGAACACCCGGCTCTACGACGGCGCGGGAGGTCCCGAGAATAGCCCAAACACCGGGCATGAAAAAGGGCGCATAAAGCGCCCTCTTACCCACACAAATCCCGGTCGCTCAGCGCTTGTCGCGGCGCTTCTTGTCGGCCTTCTTGTGGTGCGACATCAAACGACGCTTCTTGTTGACCTGGCGGTCGGTCAGCGTGTTCTTGTTGCCCTCGTACGGGTTCTCGCCACCCTTGAACTCGATGCGAATTGGCGTGCCCACCAACTTCAGTACACGGCGGTAGGTGTTTTCCAGGTAACGCACGTAGGACTTGGGCACCTTCTCCACCTGGTTGCCGTGGATCACGATCAGCGGCGGGTTGGCACCACCCAAGTGGGCGTAGCGCAGCTTGATCCGACGGTTGTTGACCATGGGTGGCGCGTGCTCGCCAACGGCGTCTTCGAGAATCTGCGTCAGGCGGCTGGTCGGCCAGCGGGTCACCGCCGACTTGAAGGAGTTCTGCACCGACTGGTAGAGGTTGCCCACGCCGGTTCCGTGCAAGGCCGAGATGAAGTGGATATCGGCGAAGTCGACGAAGAACAACCGGCGCTGCAGCTCGGTCTTCACATAGTCGCGCTCGCTTGGCTGCATGCCGTCCCACTTGTTCAGGGCGATCACCAGGGCCCGACCGGCTTCCAGGGCGAAGCCCAGCAGGTTCAAGTCGTGGTCCACCACGCCTTCCCGGGCGTCCATGACGAAGATCACCACGTTGGCGTCTTTGATCGCTTGCAGGGTTTTGACCACCGAGAACTTTTCAACTTCCTCGTGGATCTTGCCGCGCTTGCGCACACCGGCGGTGTCGATCAGCGTGTACTTCTCGTCGTTGCGCTCGAACGGGATGTAGATACTGTCGCGGGTGGTGCCGGGCTGGTCGTAGACGATGACCCGGTCTTCACCGAGCATGCGGTTGACCAGCGTGGATTTACCCACGTTGGGGCGGCCGATGATGGCGATCTTGATCCCGTCTTTCTCGCTCGGACCAGGAATGCGCTTGGCTTCCTCGCCTTCGGCGACGATCTCTTCCTCGCCTTCTTCCGGCTCGTCGGCGTCATCCTTGGGGAACTCGCTCAGGGCGATTTCCAGCATCTGGGTGATGCCGCGGCCATGAGCACCAGCGATTGGAATCGCATCGCCCATACCCAGTGGCGCGAACTCGGCGCGGGCCATGTCCGGGTCGATGTTGTCGACCTTGTTGGCGATCACATAGGAGGTCTTGTTACGTTTGCGCAGGTGTTCGCCAATCATCTGGTCGGCCGCGGTAAACCCGGCCTTGGCGTCCACCAGGAACAACACCACATCAGCTTCTTCGATGGCCAGCAGCGACTGCTCGGCCATCTTTTCATCCATGCCATGTTCGTCACCGGAAATACCACCGGTGTCGATCAGAATATAGGTACGCCCTTGCCACTTGGCCTCACCGTATTGGCGATCACGGGTCAGACCGGACAGGTCGCCAACAATGGCGTCGCGAGTCCGAGTCAGGCGGTTGAACAAGGTGGACTTGCCGACGTTAGGTCGGCCCACCAGGGCGATTACGGGAACCATGCGGCTCTCCACTGCGTTAATTGCGAAAATACAAAAGCCGCTGCGAGGCAGCGGCTGGTGCTCGGGGCAGCACCTTGAAGTGCTGCGAACCTTGTCAAGACAAGGCCGCTTGGGGAATCAACCCCAAGCATAGTCAAACCATTACTTGATGGTCAGGGCTTCCAGTTTGCCGCTGTTGCCATACACATAAATCATGTCGCCCACCACCAGCGGACGAGCGCGCAGGCCGTCGCTATCGATGCGGGTACGGCCGACGAAACGGCCGTCCACCTGACTCAGCAGGTGCAGGTAACCTTCCAGGTCACCCACCGCTACGTAGCTGGAGAAGACTTCCGGGGCCGACAGTTGACGACGGGCCAGGGAGTCGTTGCTCCACAGGGCCGTAGTCGAACGCTCGTCCACGCCTTCCACGGTGCCCGACGACAGGCTGACATAGACGCTGCCAAAACCTTGCGCCACACCGGCATAGCTGGAAGCGTCACGCTGCCACAACGGACGACCGCTCTCCAGGTCCAGGGCAACCACACGTCCCTGATAGCTGGCGACGTACAGGGTACCGCCGGACAGCAGCAAGCCGCCGTCGATGTCCACTACCCGATCCAGCTCGGAACGGCCTTGTGGAATAGCGACACGCTGCTCCCACACCGGCACGCCGTTGCGGATATCCAGCGCCACCACCTTGCCAGTGGAGAGACCGGCCAGGGCCAGACGGTTGGTGGCCAACGGCGCACTGGTGCCCCGCAGGGTCAGTACCGCTGGAGTGCTGTCGTAGAGCCAGAGCTGGTTGCCGGTGCTGGCATCGAGGCCAATCACCCGGTCATCCTGAGTCTGGACCACGACCACGTCACCGTTGGTCGCCGGTGGAGCCAGCACTTCACTGGTGACCCGGGAGCGCCACTTCTCTTCACCGCTGGAAGCATCCAGGGCAACCACTTCGCCTTTCAGAGTGCCGATCATGACCAGGCCGTAACCCACGCCGACGGCGCCGGAAACAGGCAGTTCGAGATCTTTCTTCCATTTGACGTCGCCGTTCATGCGATCCATGGAAACCACAACGCCAGTGACGTCGGCGGCATAGATGGTGTCACCATCGATCGCCGGCACCAGCATGTTGTAGGTTTCGCCCTGACCGTCACCGATCGAACGGCTCCACTGCTTCTGCAGGACCACTTCTTCTTTGAAGTCGACCAGTTCAGCCGGCGGCAGTTCTTTCTTGCTGTTGCTGCTGCAACCCGCGGCCAACAAGGCCAGGGCCAGCAATGCTGCATGTTTCCAACGGATCACGTCATGCATCCCCTTTGGCCAGGTCGTCCAGCTTGATTTGTAAGCCACCGACCGCCGCCTCATCCGAGAGCGCCGCCTTGGCTTTTTGGTATGCCGCATGAGCTTCATCCACACGGCCCAACTGGACCAGCAGATCACCCTTGAGTTCTTCGCGGGTCGCCAGGAACGCCTTGTCGGCATCACCCTCGAGCAGCTTCAAGGCCTCGTCAGCCTTGTTCTGCGCCGCCAGCACCTGGGCCAGACGCTGGCGCGCCACTTCACCCAGAGCCGGGCTCGCCGGCTTGTCGAGCACCGCTTTGAGCTGCGCCGCTGCGTCGTCCAGCTTGCCGGTGTCCACGGCTACCTTGGCCACGAACAGGTTGCCGTATTGCGCGTAGGCAGTACCGCCGAACTCGCTGTTGAGCTTGCCGGCCAGGTCTGCAACCCGGGCGGCGTCAGGCTTGCCATCTGGCGTCAGGGTGGTTTCCAGCAGTTGCTGATAGAGCACCGAAGCACCTTGCGACTGATTGTTCTGATACTTGTGCCAGGCCTGCCAGCCGAACACGATAACCAAGGCCAACAGGCCGCCAGTCACCAGGGGTTTGCCGTTGCGCTGCCACCAGTCTTTCAATTCCGCCAGCTGTTCATCTTCGGTACTCGACACCCCAATACTCCTTATTCGCTAAATCGGCTGTTTGACAGCTTCAACCCTGCACGATGCAGGTGGCCAGGTGCGCGGCGAGCGCATCCCAGGCTATGCTTTGTTGTTCACCCTGGCCACGCAGGGGTTTGAAACCTACCACTTGCTGGGCCAGTTCGTCGTCACCAAGGATCAGCGCGTACAACGCACCGCTCTTGTCGGCCTTCTTGAATTGGCTCTTGAAGCTGCCGGCACCGGCATTGATCTGCAGACGCAGGTTCGGCAATTGGTCTCGAACGCGCTCACTCAGCGCCAGTGCGGCCAGTTCGGCAGCCTCGCCGAAGGCGCAGAGGTAAACGTCGACCTGACGCGAGATTTCTTGCGGGATCTGCTCCAGGGTTTCCAGCAGCAGCACCAGACGTTCGATCCCCATGGCGAAGCCAACACCCGGTGTAGGTTTGCCACCCATTTGCTCGACCAGCCCGTCGTAACGGCCGCCGGCACACACCGTGCCCTGGGCGCCGAGCTTGTCGGTGACCCATTCGAAAACGGTCTTGCTGTAGTAATCCAGCCCGCGCACCAGCTTCGGGTTGATCACATAAGGGATACCCGCGGCGTCCAGACGGGCCTTGAGCCCCTCGAAGTGCACACGGGACTCTTCGTCCAGGTAGTCGGCCAGCTTGGGCGCGTCCACCAGTACGGCTTGAGTGTCCGGATTCTTGGTATCGAGCACGCGCAGCGGATTGGTCTTCAGGCGACGCTGGCTGTCTTCGTCCAGCTTGTCCATGCGCGCCGACAGGAACGCCACCAGCGCGTCGCGATAACGTGCACGAGCCTCAGCAGTGCCCAGGCTGTTCAGTTCGAGCTTGACAGCATCACGGATGCCCAGCTCGCCCCACAGGCGCCAGGTCAGCACGATCAGCTCAGCATCAATATCCGGACCGTCGAGGTTGAAAACCTCGCAACCGATCTGGTGGAACTGGCGATAACGGCCTTTCTGCGGGCGCTCGTGACGGAACATCGGGCCGATGTACCAGAGCTTCTGCACCTGGCCACCGCCAGTGATGCCGTGCTCGAGTACCGCGCGGACGCACGCCGCAGTGCCTTCCGGACGCAGGGTCAGGGAATCACCGTTGCGGTCTTCGAAGGTGTACATCTCTTTTTCGACGATGTCGGTCACTTCACCAATGGAGCGCTTGAACAACTCGGTGAATTCGACGATCGGCATGCGGATCTGCTTGTAGCCGTAGTTATCCAGCAGACGCGCCACAGTGCCCTCGAAATAACGCCACAGGGGCGTCTGCTCGGGCAGGATGTCATTCATGCCACGAATGGCTTGCAGAGACTTGCTCACAAAAAATCCTTAAATACGTTCGGTTAGCCGCGAGCGATCAGCGCTGCGTCGGCTTCGACCTTTTCGGCCGCCTTCTGCCGGATCAGCTTTTCAAGCTCGTCCACCAGATTGTCATTGGTCAGTTTCTGTGCCGGCTTGCCGTCGATGTAGATCAGATTCGGCGTACCACCGGTCAGGCCGATATGCGCCTCTTTGGCTTCACCCGGACCGTTGACCACACAACCGATCACGGCGACATCCAACGGCACCAGCAGGTCTTCAAGGCGCCCTTCCAGCTCGTTCATGGTTTTCACCACATCGAAATTCTGCCGCGAGCAGCTCGGGCAAGCGATGAAGTTGATGCCACGGGAACGCAGGTGCAGGGACTTGAGAATGTCGTAGCCGACCTTCACTTCCTCGACCGGGTCGGCCGCCAACGAGATGCGAATGGTATCGCCAATGCCTTCGGCCAGCAGCATACCGAGGCCGACGGCGGATTTCACCGTGCCTGAACGCAATCCGCCGGCTTCGGTGATCCCCAGGTGCAGAGGCTGGATGATTTCCTTGGCCAGCAAGCGATAGGCCTCGACGGCCATAAACACGTCGGACGCCTTCACGCTGACCTTGAAGTCCTGGAAATTCAGGCGTTCAAGGTGCTCGACGTGGCGCAGTGCCGACTCAACCAGCGCTGCTGGAGTCGGTTCGCCGTACTTTTTCTGCAGATCTTTTTCCAGGGAGCCGGCGTTGACCCCGATACGGATCGGAATTCCGCGGTCACGGGCGGCATCCACCACCGCACGCACCCGATCTTCGCGACCGATGTTGCCGGGGTTGATCCGCAGGCAATCGACACCCAGCTCGGCTACGCGCAGGGCGATCTTGTAGTCGAAGTGAATGTCGGCCACCAACGGCACCTTGACCTGCTGCTTGATGCGACCGAACGCCTCGGCGGCGTCCATGTCCGGCACCGAGACCCGCACGATGTCGACACCGGCAGCTTCAAGGCGGTTGATCTGGGCGACGGTTGCGGCCACGTCGTTGGTGTCGCTGTTGGTCATGCTCTGCACCGCAATCGGGGCATCGCCACCGACCGGTACCGAGCCGACCCAGATCTTGCGGGACTCGCGACGTTTGATTGGAGATTCGCCGTGCATGACTTATTGACCTAACTTCAGGCGAGCGGTCTCGCCACTGGTGAACGGGGCGATATCCACCGCCTGACCGTTGTAAGAAATTTGTGCGCCACGGGCATACCCCAGACGTACGGCAAAAGGCGGCTTGCCGCTAACATCGACCGTTTCACCCTTGCGCTTCAGGGCACTGAGCAGAATCTTGCCATTGCCATCGATGACCTGGGCCCAGCAGTCGGCACTGAACTGGATCTGCACCTGGCCCGACCCGGCAACCGGAGAGGTAGGCGCCGCTGCAGTGGCAGGATTCGCTGGCGTAGCGGGTACGACAGCCGGAACCGGCGCCTGAACTGCAGGTGCGCTGACAACGGGCGCAACGGTCGGGGCGGTATGCGCAGGAGGGGTTGGGGCCGCAGGAGTCGCAACCGGAGCCGACGTTGCAGGCGCCACTGGATTGGCAGGCGCCTCAGCAGCAGCCAGGCTCTGAGTTTGCGCGGCGTTGTCCTGGGCTTCGCTCTGACCTTCGGCGACGGCCTGGTCTTCCGGCTCGTCGATTGGATGGATCTGCGTGGTGCCATCGGCACCCTCAACCTCAACGTGCTCGGGACTCAAGGAGATCGGCTCCTTGCCGCGCAAGGAGGACTGATCCTGCCACCAGATGAAACCGCCACCCACCACGGCCACCAACAGCAGCAAGCTGACGATGCGCAGGATGGTGTGGGAAACCCGTACCGGCTCTTCGATACGACCCAGAGCGTGAACGCTGCTGCCTTGGGAGTCGGTACCGGTGTATTGATCGAATTCCTGTACCAGGATGGCCTGGTCCATGCCCAGCAATTTGGCGTAGGCACGGATATAGCCGCGAGCAAAGGTATGCCCTGGCAGTTTGTCGAACGCGCCGGCTTCCAGATTGCTCAGGGAGCTCACGGTGAGGTTGAGCTTGTGGGCCACTTCAGCCAGCGACCAACCATTGCTTTCGCGGGCCTGACGCAGGGTCTCACCGGGGTTTACGCGAGTCACTGCTTGAACTTCGGGATGCGCCGCTTTCATCATTGCTCCGACAGGTATTGCTGATATTCCGGCGTACCGGGATAAAGTCGTTTTAGTTGCAGGCCGTAACTGGCGGCCTTGTCGCGATCTTCGAACACCGTTGCCAGCCGAACGCCGAGCAATAGACTACGTGCATTTTGCTCGCCGAGCAGGCTAAAACGATCGTAATAGTCGCGCGCGGGCACATAATGCCTGTCTTCGTAAGACAACTCAGCCATTTCCAGCAATGCGCGGGGCTGTTGGTGATTCAGGCGCAGGGCTTTTTCCAGTTGCAGTTGGGCCAGCTCACGCTGGCCCAGCTTGGAAGCGGTCATACCGAGGTTTTCGAACACCCGGGAACGCTCGGGGTACAGAGTATCAGCAGCGGCCTGCTCGAAGCGCTGATAAGCCTCTTTGTAACGTTTTTCTTCGAACAGGAAGCTGCCGTAGTTGTTGAGGATACGCGCACTGTCCGGACGGGCCGCCAGGGCTTGGCGAAAGTGCTCATCGGCCAGCGCAGGTTCCATCTCGGCCTGGAACACCAGCGCCAGGGCGGCGTTGGCATCAGCATCGGCAGGCGCCAGCTCCAGGGCCTTTTTCAACGGCACCTTGGCCCTTTCGCTCATCCCCTGCTGCAAATACCCCAGGCCCAACTGTACGTAGGCCTCGCGCGCCTCATCACGGCCCTTGCTGGTGTTCATCGGACTGGAATCACCCGACAGAACACAGCCAGCACAGAGACTGGCAACAAGCAGGAGCAGCGCGAAGCGCAGGGTCATGGAGATCCTCTCTCAGGTACGGGTCGCGGCGCTTTGCGGCATATCGGCGTCGGCGCTCAGCTCACGCACGGCGATATAACGTTCGCTACGGCGGGTGCGATCCAGCACCTGCCCGACCAACTGACCGCAGGCGGCATCGATGTCTTCACCGCGAGTTGTGCGCACGGTGACATTGAAGCCGGCATGATGCAGTTGGTCCTGGAAACGACGAATGGCGTTGTTGCTCGGACGCTCGTAACCGGAATGAGGGAACGGGTTGAACGGGATCAGGTTGATCTTGCAAGGAATGTCCTTGAGCAACTCGATCATCTCAACCGCGTGTTCCAGCTTGTCGTTGACGTCCTTGAGCAGGGTGTACTCGATGGTCAGCACGCGCTTCTCGCCCAGGGAGGACATGTAGCGCTGGCAGGACTCCAGGAGCATCTTCAGCGGGTACTTCTTGTTGATCGGCACCAACTGGTTGCGCAGCGCATCGTTGGGTGCGTGCAGCGACAACGCCAGGGACACGTCGATGTGCTTGGCCAGCTCATCGATCATCGGCACCACGCCGGAGGTGGACAGGGTCACACGGCGCTTGGAAATGCCGTAGCCCAGGTCGTCCATCATCAGGTGCATGGCGGCGATGACGTTGTCGAAGTTCAGCAGCGGCTCACCCATGCCCATCATCACCACGTTGGTGATGGCACGGTCGACAGTTGCCGGGACGCTGCCAAAGGATTTGTTGGCAATCCACACCTGGCCGATGACTTCGGCGGCGGTGAGGTTGCTATTGAAGCCTTGCTTGCCGGTGGAGCAGAAACTGCAATCCAGGGCACAGCCTGCCTGGGACGAAACGCACAGAGTGCCGCGCTTGCCCTGGGGAATGTACACGGTCTCGACGCAGCTGCCGGACGCCACGCGCACCACCCATTTGCGGGTGCCGTCGCTGGAGATGTCCTCGCTGACCACTTCCGGACCGCGAATCTCGGCAACGGCCTTGAGCTTCTCGCGCAAGGCCTTGCCGACATTCGTCATGGCGTCGAAATCATCGACGCCAAAGTGGTGAATCCATTTCATTACCTGACCGGCACGGAAACGCTTCTCCCCGATTGAGTCGAAGAATTTCTCCATTTCCGGTTGAGTTAACCCCAACAGGTTAGTTTTGCCGATCGATGTAGTCATGGTCTCACCCCTCACTCGCCAGCCTTACTCAGCGAGCGGTTACTTCAGTAGCTGCGAAGAAGTAAGCGATTTCGCGAACAGCGGCAGCTTCGGAGTCCGAACCGTGAACGGCGTTGGCGTCGATGGACTCGGCGAAGTCAGCACGGATGGTGCCGGCAGCAGCTTCTTTAGGGTTGGTAGCGCCCATCAGCTCACGGTTGCGAGCGATGGCGTTTTCGCCTTCCAGAACCTGAACAACAACTGGACCGGAAGTCATGAAGGCAACCAGTTCGCCGAAGAAGCCACGCTCGCTGTGCTCAGCGTAGAAGCCTTCAGCTTCAGCTTTGGACAGTTGCTTCATTTTCGAAGCTACAACGCGCAGGCCGGCTTCTTCAAAACGGGAAACGATCTTGCCGATAACGTTTTTTGCAACAGCGTCAGGCTTGATGATGGAGAAAGTACGTTGAACAGCCATGGTGTAACTCCAGAAACGGTGATTAAAGCGAAAAATTAAACCCGCGAATTATACGCGGGTTTATAGGGATTGCCTAACTGCGTAGCCCGCGGATTCAGTCCGCTTCGTCGATCCAGGCGGCCTGAATTGCTTCAAGAACCTTCTCGCCTCCGCGAGCCGGATCGTCGCTGAACTCTGGCAGTGCCAGAACCCATTGGTGCAAGTCGACAAAGTTCACATAACGCGGGTCCACATCCGGCTTGGAATCAGCCAGCTGGATCGCGATTTCCAGTACATCAACCCACTTCAGACTCATGACGACTCCTTGAATCAGTGCGGCGCTTCGGCGGCATGGTTGAGTGAGTACTTGGGAATTTCAACGGTCAGGTCTTCATCACCAACGATGGCCTGGCACGACAGGCGCGACTGTGCTTCCAGGCCCCAGGCCTTGTCCAGCAAGTCTTCTTCCAGCTCGTCGGCTTCGTTCAGCGAGTCAAACCCTTCACGAATGATGCAGTGGCAGGTAGTGCAGGCGCAGACGCCGCCGCAGGCGCTCTCGATCTCGATGTGGTTGTCGTGGGCCACGTCGAGCACCGAAACACCAGGCTCGACCTCGACAACCAGACCGTCCGGGCAGAACACGGCGTGTGGCAGAAAAATGATCTGCGGCATCAGTTATTCCTCGATTTCATTCAGGTTGCGCCCCGCCAAAGCGGCTTTCACCGTCGAATCCAGGCGGCGGGCAGCAAAGGCATCGGTCACTTGCGACAGACGCTTGGTCTGCTGCTCGATGGCGTAACCATCGGTGCCACGCATCAATTCACTCAGTTCCTGCATCTGCAGCTCGATGACCATGCGCTCTTCAGCATCCAGAAGACGGTCACCATCGGCGTCCAGGGCGCCCTGCACAGCCTCGATCAGGCGCTGAGCATCAACCTGCTGCTCACGCAGCACGCGGGCCACCTTGTCGTCACCGGCGTACTGGAAGGAGTCCTTGAGCATCTTGGCGATTTCGCCGTCAGTCAGGCCGTAGGACGGCTTGACCTGAATGCTGGCTTCAACACCCGACCCCAGCTCTCGGGCAGAGACACTGAGCAGGCCATCGGCGTCGACCTGGAAGGTCACGCGAATCTTCGCCGCACCGGCCACCATCGGTGGGATGCCACGCAGCTCGAAGCGCGCCAGGGAGCGGCAGTCACTGATCAGCTCGCGCTCGCCCTGCAGCACATGAATCATCATGGCCGTCTGGCCATCCTTGTAGGTGGTGAAGTCCTGGGCACGGGCAACCGGTATGGTGGTGTTACGCGGAATCACCTTCTCCATCAACCCGCCCATGGTTTCCAACCCCAAAGACAGCGGAATCACGTCCAGCAGCAGCAATTCGCCGCCTTCACGCTTGTTGCCCGCGAGGGTATCGGCCTGGATCGCGGCACCAATGGCCACCACTTGATCCGGATCGATCTCGGTCAACGGCTGGCGACCAAACATTTCAGCCACCGCTTCACGCACGCGCGGCACGCGGGTCGAACCGCCCACCATGACCACTGCCTGCACTTCGTCCAGCTCGACATTGGAGTCGCGAACGGCACGACGGCAGGCCTTGAGGCTGCGGGCAACCATAGGCTCGATCAGGGCGTCGAAGGCCTCGCGAGTCAGGGCGGCGCGCCAATCGCCATGCACCACTTCCACGGATGCAGCACTGGTCAGGGCTTCTTTGGCCGCACAGGCGGTTTGCAACAGATTGCGCTGGGTGCCTGGGTCCAGGTCGGCGGACAGGCCCGCGCCCTCGATGATCCAGCCGGCAATGGCGTGATCGAAGTCGTCGCCACCCAGGGCGGTATCGCCACCAGTAGCCAGCACTTCGAAGACGCCGCCAGTCAGGCGCAGGATGGAAATATCGAAGGTACCGCCGCCCAAGTCATAGATCGCCACCACACCCTCGGCGTGCTGGTCCAGACCGTAAGCCACGGCAGCCGCGGTCGGCTCGTTGAGCAGGCGCAGCACATTCAGGCCAGCCAACTTGGCCGCATCCTTGGTGGCTTGACGCTGGGCATCATCGAAATAGGCCGGAACGGTAATCACCGCACCTACCAACTCGCCCCCCAGGGCCGCCTCAGCACGCTGACGCAAGACCTTGAGCACTTCAGCCGATACCTCCACCGGGCTTTTCGGCCCCTGGATGGTCTCGATGAACGGCATATGCGACTCACCATCAACGAAGCGATAAGGCAGTTGCTCACCCAATTGCTTGACGTCGGACAGGCCGCGCCCCATCAGGCGCTTGACCGAGAGCACGGTGTTCAGGGGATCGCTGGACGCAGCCAGGCGGGCGGATTCACCCACTTCGACGCGGTCGGCGTGATAACGCACGGCCGACGGCAGAATCACCTGACCCTGCGCGTCAGCCAGAGGCTCGGAAAGACCACTGCGCAAGGCAGCAACCAGCGAATTGGTGGTACCCAAGTCGATCCCCACAGCCAGACGACGCTGGTGCGGTTGAGGACTTTGGCCGGGTTCGGCGATCTGCAGTAGGGCCATGCTTATCTGGACTTATCTGTATATCAGGCGTGCGACCGGAGCGGCACTGGGTTAATCGTCGAGGCGCTCTTCTAACTGGCGCACTTCGTAGGTGAGCTTGTCGAGGAACTGCATGCGCCGCATCAGGCGTTCGGCCTGCTCGCGTTGCGCTGCATCATCCCAACAGGCTGCGAAGCTTTCGTTCAGTTCATCCTGTGCAGTCTTGAGTCGACGCTTGAATGCTGCCACTCCAGCCAGGTCGGCGCTGTCCTGCAAGTCTTCGAGTTCTTCGCGCCACTGCATCTGCTGCAGAAGAAACTCCGGATCATGCACCGTGACTTCCAGCGGCAACTCACCGCCATTCAAGGCCAGAAGATAACGAGCACGCTTTGGCGGACTCTTGAGGGTCTGGTAAGCCTCGTTGAGGCTCGCCGACTGCTCCAGGGCCAGACGTTGCTCGCGCTCGGAAGCATCGGCAAAACGGTCTGGATGAACCCCACGCGCCAACTCACGGTAGCGCGCAGCCAACTGCTCGAGATCCAAACGGAAGCTCGGTTGCAGTTCAAATAAAGCGAAATGACAAGGAGTACCCACAAGAAGCCTCAGATATTGAAGCTTTCGCCGCAGCCACATTCACCGCGCACGTTGGGGTTGTTGAACTTGAAGCCTTCGTTCAACCCTTCCTTGACGAAATCAAGCTCGGTGCCGTCCAGATAGGTCAGGCTCTTCGGGTCGATGATCACTTTCTCGCCGTGACTTTCGAACACCTGATCGTCCTCGCCGATCTCGTCGACGAACTCCAGCACATAGGCAAGGCCGGAACAGCCTGTGGTGCGAACACCCAGACGAATCCCATCACCCTTGCCGCGCCCATTGAGGGAGCGTCGCACGTGTTGAGCAGCCGCTTCTGTCATGCTGATAGCCATCGTGACTCCTTACTTGTCGCCAAATCTGTGAAAGCCGATCGATCAGATCAGGCCTTTCTTCTGCTTGTAGTCGCGAACGGCGGCCTTGATGGCGTCTTCGGCGAGCACCGAGCAGTGGATCTTCACTGGAGGCAGGGCCAGCTCTTCAGCCAGCTGGGTGTTCTTGATGGTTTCGGCTTCATCCAGGGTCTTGCCCTTCATCCACTCAGTGGCCAGGGAGCTGGAAGCAATGGCGGAACCGCAGCCATAAGTCTTGAACTTGGCGTCTTCAATGATGCCCTGCTCGTTGACCTTGATCTGCAGGCGCATCACGTCGCCGCAGGCTGGAGCGCCGACCATGCCGGTGCCGACATCCGGATCTTCCGCGTTCATCTTGCCGACGTTGCGCGGGTTCTCGTAGTGGTCGATGACCTTTTCGCTGTAAGCCATGATTCTTAATCCTCACTCATCAGAGAGTCGCTCTTGGGTTCTGCAAATCGCCGTTATCGGGACGCTCTACAGAACCCTGTGCGGCGACTTATATTCAGTGCGCCGCCCACTCGATCTTCGAGATATCGACGCCATCTTTGTACATGTCCCACAGCGGCGACAGAGCGCGCAGCTTGGTAACGGCTTCGCAGACTTTCTGCGCCGCGTAATCGATTTCTTCTTCGGTGGTGAAGCGGCCGAAGGTGAAGCGGATCGAGCTGTGAGCCAACTCGTCGTTACGACCCAGGGCACGCAGCACGTACGAAGGCTCGAGCGAAGCCGAAGTACAGGCCGAACCGGAAGACACTGCCAGATCCTTGAGGGCCATGATCAGCGACTCGCCTTCAACGTAGTTGAAGCTCAGGTTCAGGTTGTGCGGTACACGAGCCGTCATGCTGCCGTTGATGTACAGCTCTTCCAGGTGTTCAACCTGCTTGTAGAAGCGATCGCTCAGGGCCTTGATGCGAGCATTTTCGGCGACCATGTCTTCCTTGGCGACGCGGAAGGCTTCGCCCATACCGACGATCTGGTGAGTGGCCAGGGTACCGGAACGCATACCGCGCTCGTGACCGCCGCCGTGCATGGTGGCCTCCAGGCGCACGCGAGGCTTGCGGCTGACGTACAGCGCGCCAATGCCTTTAGGGCCGTAGGTCTTGTGGGCAGAGAAGGACATCAGGTCGACTTTCAGGGCCTGCAGGTCGATTTCGACCTTGCCGGTGGACTGAGCGCCGTCGACGTGGAACAGAATACCTTTGGAGCGGGTCAACTCGCCGATGGCGGCAATGTCGTTGATGGTGCCGATTTCGTTGTTCACATGCATGATCGAAACCAGGATGGTGTCGTCACGCAGGGCCGCTTCAACCATGGCCGGAGTGATCAAGCCATCTTCGCCCGGCTCGATGTAGGTCACTTCAAAGCCTTCACGCTCGAGTTGGCGCATGGTGTCCAGGACAGCCTTGTGCTCGATTTTCGAGGTGATCAGGTGCTTGCCCTTGGTGTGATAGAAATGCGCGACACCCTTGATTGCCAGGTTGTCGGACTCGGTTGCACCGGAGGTCCAGACGATTTCACGCGGATCAGCGTTAACCAGGTCGGCCACTTGGCGACGGGCATTCTCCACCGACTCTTCGGCCTTCCAGCCGAACACGTGAGAGCGGGACGCCGGGTTACCGAAGTTTCCGTCGACCAGCAGGCATTCACTCATTTTTTGCGCAACACGCGGATCGACCGGCGTGGTCGCTGAGTAATCAAGGTAAATCGGCAATTTCATGGACTCTCTCCTAAATCAGGCTGGCTGGCGTGCCGCTAGCTCTTTGGCTGTCATTCGACGGCGGACGCTTCAATCTTGTCCAGGCGCGGCGCCTTACCATTACAACGGCGCTGGTCCTGACGCTGGGCTACTTCTTGTACCTCACGGCGAGTAACAAGATCAGCCAAGCTGATACCGCTCAGAAATTCGTGAATCTGCAGGCTCAAGTCGCACCACAGGTGATGGGTCAGGCAGGTGTCGCCGGCATGGCAATCACCCAGCCCCTGGCATTTGGTTGCATCGACCGATTCATTCACCGCATCGATCACCTGAGCCACCTGAATCCCCTGCATGTCACGGGACAGCTGGTAGCCGCCACCAGGACCACGGACGCTGGACACCAGGTTACTGCGGCGCAGTTTGGCGAAAAGCTGTTCGAGGTAGGACAGGGAGATGCCTTGGCGCTCAGAGATATCGGCCAGGGAGACCGGGCCATGTTGCGCGTGCAACGCCAGATCAAGCATGGCGGTCACGGCGTATCGGCCTTTAGTAGTCAGTCGCATGGACAAGTACCACGGAGTTTCGGAATGGACGCGAGTATGCAATACCCGAGTAATCGAGTCAACTATAAGACCAACTACTTTAGTCGGGTTTACCCGCAAAAGAGCGCGCGAATCATAGCAAAGTCTGCGACGTAATGGCACAGCAGTATGGCAACACCTGACCTGCGGGTCACTCAAAGGATATTAGGGCCTTTCGCTAGCAAGCCGACCCCGCAGAGGGGCCGGTTTTGCGCCATCAGCCGACCTGACTGCCGTCCTTGCCTTTGACTTCAGCGAAGTCTTCTTCACGCAATTGAGGCAGATCCTTGGCACAGTAGTCACTGCCCAGATCCTTCAGCGCGCCACACATATCCTCCAGACGACCGTCAACTGCCTGCAGGTGATCCAGCAACTGCCCGATAGCACGAGCCACCGGATCCGGCATGTCCTCGCCGACACCGTAGGCATCGAAACCGAGTTTTTCCGCCATAGCCTTGCGCTTGGCCGCCTGCTCGTCGCTGGACTTCATGATGATCCGCCCAGGAATGCCCACCACCGTCGCTCCGGCCGGCACCGCCTTGGTCACCACCGCATTGGAACCGACCTTGGCCCCCGCGCCCACAATGAAGGGACCCAGCACCTTGGCGCCCGCCCCCACCACCACACCGTCTTCCAGGGTCGGATGGCGCTTGCCCTTGTTCCAACTGGTGCCACCCAGCGTCACCCCTTGATAGAGGGTCACGTCATCACCGATCTCGGCGGTCTCGCCAATGACAATGCCCATGCCATGGTCGATAAAGAAGCGACGGCCGACTTTGGCTCCCGGATGAATTTCGATCCCGGTCAACCAACGACCGAAGTTCGACACCAGCCGCGCCAGCCATTTCCAACCCATGCCCCACAAGGCGCCGGACAAACGATGAATCCAGATCGCGTGCATACCTGGGTAGCAGGTCAACACCTCGAAGGCATTGCGCGCCGCCGGGTCACGATGAAACACGCTTTGGATATCTTCACGCAGACGCTCGAACATCACTGATCCTTCCGCTTTTGTAGCTCTCCACGGGCCGCTTTCTGGGTTTCCGTGAGAATGCCACGCAATATATTCATTTCCGCCCGGCTGACCGAGCTGCGACCGTATAACCGACGCAGGCGTGCCATCAAGTGCCGCGGCTTTTCCGGATCGAGGAAGTCGATGGCCACCAGCGTCTGCTGCAGATGCTCGTAGAACCGCTCCAACTCATCCATGGTCGCCAGCTCTTCACTGCGCGGCGAAGCCACTTCATCCTTCTCTACCTTGGTTGGCCGGCCTTGGGCCGCCAGCCAGGACATGCGCACTTCATAAGTCAGCACCTGCACCGCCGTGGCCAGGTTCAGCGAGCTGAACTCCGGGTCCGACGGGATATGCACGTGGAAATGACATCGCTGCAGCTCATCATTGGTCAGGCCGGAATCTTCACGACCGAACACCAGGGCGATCTGCGCCCCCTGCCCGGCTTCCTCTACCACCTTGAGACCGGACTCACGCGGATCAAGCAAGGGCCAGGGAATGCGCCGGTCGCGAGCACTGGTGCCAAACACCAGCGTGCAACCCGCCAATGCCTCCTCAAGGGTGGCAACTACCTGGGCATTGGCCAGGATATCGGTGGCACCGGAAGCACGCGCATCCGCCTCGTGAGACGGAAATACCCGGGGCCCCACCAGCACCAGCCGCGACAAGCCCATGTTCTTCATGGCACGCGCAGCCCCGCCGATATTGCCCGGATGACTGGTATTGACCAGGACGACACGAATGTTCTGCAGCAAGGGATGCGCTCTCGGACACGATAAGGGGGAGCAAATCTTACCGAACAGGCAAGACTCCCGCCTCAAAAATAACCACCCGACAGATTCCAGCGCTCCATAAAGGCGCCCAGCAACCGGTACAAACACTCGCCACCGGAGAACGCCACACAGCGGATCAATGCAATCAAAGCGAACACCAGCCTTCATCTGCAAAAGTTTTCTGCTAGAATGCTCGGCTTTCTTTAACAACCTTAGGTGACCTATCCATGCAGCCAATGCTGAATATCGCGCTGCGCGCCGCCCGCAGCGCCAGTGAATTGATTTTCCGCTCCATCGAGCGCCTGGATACCATCAAGGTCGACGAAAAAGACGCCAAAGACTACGTATCCGAAGTTGATCGCGCTGCCGAGCAGAAGATCATCGACGCGCTGCGCAAGGCCTACCCGACCCACGCCATCCTCGGCGAAGAAACCGGCCTGCACTCCGGCAGCGGCGAAGGCGAAGACTACCTGTGGATCATCGACCCACTGGACGGCACCACCAACTTCCTGCGCGGCATCCCGCACTTTGCCGTGAGCATCGCCTGCAAATACCGTGGCCGCCTGGAACACGCCGTGGTCCTGGACCCGGTTCGCCAGGAAGAATTCACCGCCAGCCGTGGCCGTGGCGCCCAGCTGAACGGTCGCCGCCTGCGCGTGAGCGGCCGCACCAGCCTCGACGGCGCCCTGCTGGGCACCGGCTTCCCATTCCGTGACGACCAGATGGACAACCTGGACAACTACCTGGGCATGTTCCGCGCCCTGGTTGGCCAGACCGCCGGCATCCGCCGCGCTGGTGCTGCAAGCCTGGACCTGGCCTACGTGGCCGCCGGTCGTTTCGACGCTTTCTGGGAGTCGGGCCTGTCCGAATGGGACATGGCAGCTGGCGCCCTGCTGATTCAAGAAGCCGGCGGCCTGGTGAGCGACTTCACCGGCGGTCACGACTTCCTGGAAAAAGGCCACGTGGTAGCTGGCAACACCAAATGCTTCAAAGCGGTCCTGACCGCCATCCAGCCGCACCTGCCGGCTTCGCTGAAGCGCTAAGCGCCAGCGACAAAAAAGCACCCCGAGGGGTGCTTTTTTTATGTCCGCAAAACCCGACCTATAGGAGCCGGCTTGCCGGCGAAGGCGATCTCAAAGCCCATTCGCCGGCAAGCCAACCCCTACAAGCGAGGGTTATTGGCCGGGTTGATTCTGGTTCTGACCCAGAATCAGACGCCCCTCTTTATCCACCGGAATCTGGTTGCCCGGATCACGATCCATGCGCACCTGGCCTTGCTTGCCGCCCAAGTCGTATTTCACGTCATAACCCACGACCTTCTCACTGATGTCATTGACCGTGTTACAGCGAGTCTGGGTGGTGGTGTAGGTGTCACGTTCCTGCATGCCTTCCTGCACCTTGTTGCCGGCATAGCCACCGCCAACCGCACCCGCCACAGTGGCGATCTTCTTGCCATTACCACCACCAATCATGCTACCCAGCAGACCGCCGCCCACCGCACCCGCCACGGTGCCCAGGATCTGATGCTCATCCTTGACCGGGCGCTGGCGAGTCACGGCGACGTCCTTGCAGACTTCACGAGGGGTCTTGATCTGTTGTTTGACCGGCTGTACGGCCAGCACTTGCGCATACTCAGGGCCGCTTTTAACCAGGCTGTAGGTGGCAACAGCACCCCCGGCGGTGACACCGACAGCACCCAATACCGCACCAACCAGCAACGACTTGTTCACGTGAACCTCCTGACCATACAAACGGGACTTGGCCCGCGCTTCTCCCAGCGTTGGAGCAATAAAAAAGGCGCGAGTTCAACACTCGCGCCTTTTTAACTGACAGCCGGAAAAGGGCTAGATCCTCATGGACGGTCGTCCACTTCCTTCTCGGTATTGGCCGGAGGAATCAGATCCTCGCTGTTCAGGTTCAGCCAGATCAGCACCACGTTGGCGATGTAGATCGACGAGTAGGTACCCGCCAGAACACCGACAAACAGGGCGATGGAGAAGCCCCACAGGTTGTCGCCACCAAAGAACAGCAACGCGATGATCGCCAGCAAGGTGGAGATCGAAGTCGCCATGGTCCGTAGCAGGGTCTGAGTGGTCGAGATATTGATGTTCTCGATCAGGCTGGCCTTGCGCAGCACACGGAAGTTCTCACGCACCCGGTCGAACACCACGATGGTGTCGTTGAGGGAGTAACCGATGATCGCCAGCACCGCCGCCAGCACCGTCAGGTCAAAGGTGATCTGGAAGAACGAGAGGATGCCCACCGTCACGATCACGTCGTGGATCAGCGAAACGATCGCGCCCACCGCGAACTTCCACTGAAAGCGGAAGGCCAGGTAGATCAGGATGCCGCCCAGGGCCATGAGCATGCCGAGGCCGCCCTGGTCCCGCAGCTCTTCACCCACTTGCGGACCGACAAACTCGACGCGCTTGACCTGCGCCGGGTTGTCACCGCCAACCTTCTGCAGCGCCTCGGCCACCTGGTGGCCCAGTTGCGGGTCTTCACCCGGCATCCGCACCAGCAGATCAGTGGTCGCACCGAAGCTCTGCACGATGGCTTCGTGATAACCGGCATCGTTCAGTTGCGAACGCACCTTCATCACATCCGCCGGACGCTCGTAGGTCAGCTCAATGAGCGTACCGCCGGTGAAGTCCAGACCGTAGTTCAAGCCTTTGTGGAACCAGCTGAACAACGCCAGGATGGTGAGCAGCACAGTGACGCCGAACGCAACGTTGCGCACGCCCATGAAGTTAATAGTACGTAACATGGCAGCCCCTTAAATCCACAACTTCTTGAAGTCACGACCGCCGAAGATCAGGTTGACCATCGCACGGGTCAGCCAGATGGCCGTGAACATCGAGGTAAAGATCCCGAGGGACATGGTCACCGCAAAGCCTTTCACCGGACCGGTACCCATGGCGAACAGAATGCCGCCCACCAGCAAGGTGGTCAGGTTGGAGTCCAGGATCGCGGTGAATGCCCGGCCGAAGCCTTCGTTGATTGCCCGCTGCACACTCATGCCGGCGGCGAGCTCTTCACGTATCCGCGAGAAGATCAGTACGTTGGCGTCCACCGCCATACCCATGGTCAAGACGATACCGGCGATACCCGGCAGGGTCAGCGTCGCCCCCAGCAGGGACATCAGGGCCAGCAGCAGCACCATGTTCAATGCCAGGGCCACAGTGGCGATGACACCGAAGAAACGGTAGATGGCGATAATGAACAGCGACACGAACAGCATGCCCCACAGGGACGCATCGATACCCTTGGTGATGTTGTCAGCACCCAGGCTTGGACCGATTGTGCGCTCTTCGGCGAAGTACATCGGCGCCGCCAGACCACCGGCACGCAGCAACAGCGCCAGCTCGGAAGACTCGCCCTGGCCGTTCAGGCCAGTGATGCGGAACTGGCTACCCAGCGGCGACTGGATAGTCGCCAGGCTGATGATCTTCTTCTCTTCCTTGAAGGTCTGCACCGCCACGTCTTTCTCGACACCGTTCACCACTTGCTTGGTGTAGGTGGTGGTCGGCTTCTGCTCGATGAAGATCACCGCCATGCTGCGACCGACATTGCTGCGAGTCGAACGGTTCATCAGCTCGCCACCGTGACCATCAAGCTTGATGTTCACCTGTGGACGGCCGTGTTCGTCGTAACCGGCCTGGGCATCGGTCACCTGGTCACCGGTGATGATCAGGCCACGCTCGATCAGTGCAGGAGGACGGTTGCCCTCACGGAATTCGAAGGACTCGGAAGTCGCCTTGGAAGCACCCGGCTCGGCGGCCAGACGGAATTCCAGGTTGGCGGTCTTGCCCAGGATCCGCTTGGCTTCAGCAGTGTCCTGCACGCCCGGCAGCTCAACCACGATACGGTTGGCACCCTGACGCTGAACCAGAGGCTCGGCCACACCCAGCTCGTTGACCCGATTACGCACGGTGGTCAAGTTCTGCTTGATGGAGTATTCACGGATTTCCGCCAGCTTGGCCGGGGTCATCGCCAGACGCAGCACCGGTTGGCCATTGAGGTCGGCCGGTACGATATCGAAATCGTTGAAGTTCTTGCGGATCAGCGAACGAGCCTGTTCACGGCTGTCTTCATCGCTGAAGCCCAGCTGGATGGCGCCATTGAGCTGCGGCAGGCTGCGATAGCGCAGGCGCTCTTTGCGCAGCAGGCTCTTGACGTCGCCTTCATAGACTTTCAGGCGGGCGTCGAGGGCTTTGTCCATGTCCACTTCCAGCAGGAAGTGCACACCACCGGACAAGTCCAGACCCAGTTTCATCGGGTGCGCACCGAGGTTGCGCAGCCATTGCGGAGTGGTTTGCGCCAGGTTCAACGCCACCACATAGTCATCGCCCAGCGCCTTGCGCACTACATCCTTGGCCGGAAGCTGGTCTTCCTTGTTGGTCAAGCGCAGCAGGCCGCCCTTGCCGTTGGCAGCAATGGAAGCAGCCTTGACCTTGATACCGGCGTCGGTGAGCGCTTTGCTCGCACGATCCAGATCCGCCTGAGTGACCTGCAACGCAGTGCTCGCACCGCTGACCTGAATGGCCGGATCATCAGGGTATAGATTGGGAGCGGAATAAATAAAACCGATCGCCAGCACCGCCAGGATCAGTAGGTACTTCCACAGAGGATATTTGTTCAGCATCACGCCGCCCGTTTATGACGCGGGGCGCCTTGCGCGCCCCGTCGATTGGTAAAAGATGAAACTTAGATGGCTTTCAGCGTGCCTTTTGGCAGCGTGGCAGCGATCGCGCCCTTCTGGAACTTCAGCTCAACGGAGTCCGACACTTCCAGAACCACGAAGTCGTCGGTCACCTTGTTGATCTTGCCGGCGATACCGCCAGTGGTCACAACTTCGTCGCCTTTCTGCAGGCTGCTCAGCAGGTTTTTCTGCTCTTTGGCGCGCTTGGCCTGCGGGCGCCAGATCATCAGATAGAAGATGACCAGGAAGCCAACCAGGAAAATCCACTCGAAACCAGTGCCAGCAGGACCGGCAGCGGCAGGTGCAGCGGCGTCCGCATACGCGGCAGGGATCAAAAAGCTCATTTAACACTCCGATAATTGCAAAATTAGTGGCTTAACGTCTTTAGAACTTATTCTAAAGGCGGCACGGGTAACCCGCGTTTGGCATAGAAGGAATCGACAAAGGCGGCCAATGTACCTTGTTGAATAGCCTCGCGCAAACCAGCCATAAGACGCTGGTAATGGCGCAAATTATGGATGGTATTGAGCATACTCCCGAGCATTTCCCCGCACTTGTCCAAGTGATGCAGATAGGCACGGGAGAAGTTCTGGCAGGTGTAGCAATCACAAGTTGGGTCCAGCGGCGAATCATCATGGCGATGGAACGCGTTACGGATTTTCAGCACGCCTGTATCGATGAACAGATGCCCATTGCGGGCATTGCGGGTTGGCATCACGCAATCGAACATGTCCACACCGCGGCGCACACCCTCAACCAGATCTTCCGGCTTGCCAACTCCCATAAGGTAACGAGGTTTGTCGGCAGGCATCTGGCCCGGCAGGTAGTCCAGGACCTTGATCATTTCATGCTTGGGCTCGCCCACCGACAGGCCGCCGATGGCCAGGCCGTCGAAGCCGATCTTGTCCAGGCCTTCCAGGGAACGCATGCGCAGGTCCTGGTGCATGCCACCCTGAACGATGCCAAACAGCGCCGCCGTGTTGTCACCGTGGGCATTCTTGGAACGCTGGGCCCAGCGCAGGGACAGCTCCATGGAGATCCGCGCCACATCTTCATCGGCCGGGTACGGGGTGCACTCGTCGAAGATCATCACGATGTCCGAACCCAGGTCGCGCTGCACTTGCATCGACTCTTCCGGGCCCATGAACACCTTGGCACCGTCCACCGGCGAGGCGAAGGTCACGCCCTCTTCCTTGATCTTGCGCATGGCGCCCAGGCTGAACACCTGGAAACCACCGGAATCGGTGAGGATCGGGCCGTTCCACTGCATGAAGTCATGCAAATCACCGTGAGCCTTGATCACCTCGGTGCCCGGACGCAGCCACAGGTGGAAGGTGTTGCCGAGGATGATCTCGGCGCCGGTGGCGACGATATCCCGCGGCAGCATGCCCTTGACCGTACCGTAGGTGCCCACCGGCATGAAGGCCGGGGTTTCCACCGTACCGCGGGGGAAGGTCAGGCGACCGCGACGAGCCTTGCCATCAGTGGCCAGAAGCTCGAAGGACATACGACAAGTGCGACTCATACAGTTTCCTCGGGGGCCAGATCCTTGGGAGCGGTCGGCGCAGGATTACGGGTGATGAACATCGCATCACCGTAGCTGAAAAAGCGGTACCCATTTTCCACCGCGGCGCGATAGGCGGCCATGGTCTCGGGATAACCGGCGAACGCCGAAACCAGCATCAACAGCGTGGATTCCGGCAGATGGAAGTTGGTCACCAGGGCATCGACCACATGGAACGGCCGGCCCGGGTAGATAAAGATATCGGTGTCGCCGCTGAACGGCTTGAGCACACCATCGCGCGCGGCACTTTCCAGGGAACGCACACTGGTGGTGCCCACCGCCACCACCCGACCACCGCGAGCACGGCATGCGGCAACCGCATCCACCACGTCCTGGCCGACTTCCAGCCACTCGTGATGCATATGGTGATCTTCAATACGCTCGACCCGCACTGGCTGGAAAGTGCCGGCGCCGACATGCAGGGTCACGAACGCAGTCTCCACGCCCTTGGCGGCAATGGCCTCCAGCAGCGGCTGGTCGAAATGCAGCCCCGCCGTGGGCGCCGCGACAGCCCCCAGACGCTGGGCGTACACGGTCTGATAACGCTCACGGTCCGCGCCTTCATCCGGGCGGTCTATATAAGGAGGCAACGGCATGTGCCCGACCCGATCCAGCAGCGGCAGCACCTCCTCGGCAAAACCCAGCTCGAACAGCGTGTCGTGGCGCGCCAGCATCTCGGCCTCGCCACCGCCGTCGATCAGGATCTTCGACCCAGGCTTGGGCGACTTGCTGGAGCGCACATGGGCCAGCACACGATGGCTGTCCAGCACCCGCTCGATGAGGATCTCCAGCTTGCCGCCGGAGGCCTTCTGGCCAAACAGACGGGCCGGAATCACCCGGGTATTGTTGAACACCATCAGATCGCCCGGACGCAAATGCTCCAGCAGATCGGTGAATTGACGGTGGGCCAAGGCGCCGGTTGGCCCATCCAGGGTCAACAGACGGCTGCCGCGACGCTCGGCCAAAGGATGGCGGGCGATCAGCGAATCAGGAAGCTCGAAGGTAAAGTCAGCAACGCGCATGATGGGGTTCGTCTAGCAGGGCCGGAAAGTTTAGCGGAATAACTAAAAATTGACCACGAAAGCCGATTGACCAACGGTAACTGCCTCTCTATACTTCGCCGCCATTGAGCCCTGATGGCGGAATTGGTAGACGCGGCGGATTCAAAATCCGTTTTCGCAAGAAGTGGGAGTTCGAGTCTCCCTCGGGGCACCAAGCACATATCTCAAGATGCCGCTCAATGCATCTTGAACTCAAAAAAACCGGCCACCTGAGCCGGTTTTTTTGTGCCTGGCTATTGGCCTTTCTATCCCATCCTCTTCTGTACTCCTGCTTCCCAGCTTGCAAGGCTGGAGCCTGCAACCAGGAACACCGCGACCTGGACGAAATCGGCATGTTCGACGTGCTGAACGGCCAGGAATACGCAGCCAACCTCTCCGACGCACTTACAGCCAGGATCACCAAGCACTACGGCACGCCCCTCATCGCCTTTCTGGAAGCGCTGTGCGTGCTAGGAGAAATGCTCAGGTGGTCAGTGATCGTTCGCCGCCCCCTGGGACAATTCATTACCCAAAACCTGCCAACCTCATCCAGCGGTCAGGCCCAACACGCCGCCTGAATCGCCCCGGATTCTCTAGACACTTTGCAAGCTCATTTGGACCGCCCCCGGCATCGTAGACATCTCCAGCCTATGCTTTGAGCATAGGAGGAAGTTTATGAGCACCCAACGATTCACGCCGGAATTCAAGGCAGAAGCCGTCAGGCAAGTCATTGAGCGCGGATACTCCGTTGCGGAAACAGCCGAGCGCCTCGGCGTTTCGACCCACAGCCTCTACAAATGGGTCAAAGCCGTGACGCCTGACAAAACCGAGAAACAGGCCAGCGAACTGCTCGAAGCCAAAAGCGAGATTTTACGGCTGCGAGCCCAAATGCGACGCTTGGAAGAAGAGCGCGACATCTTAAAAAAGGCAGCGCGGTACTTCGCCAGGGAACCCGAGTGAAATACCGCTTTATGAACGAGCACCGACATCAATACGCGATCACTACGCTGTGTCGGGTTTTGCAAGTTGCTCGTGCCGGGTTCTATCAATGGCTACACAAGCCTGTTTCTGATCGAGAAAAAGAGAATGGTCGGCTGTTAGGGCTGATCCGCGACTCCTATGCGGCCAGTCGAGGTGTGTATGGTGCACGGAGGGTGTTTGCTGACTTGCGCGAGGCTGGAGAAAGTTGCGGCAAGCACCGTGTCGCGGCGCTGATGCGCACCAATAAAATCAAGGCGCTCAGAGGCTATAAAGCCCCGCGCGCAATCAAAGGGCGGCCATCGATCATTGCCCCCAATCGACTCAACCGGGCGTTCACTGTCGATGCCCCTAATAAGGCTTGGGTTACCGATATCACTTACATCCGGACGTGGCAGGGCTGGTTATATCTGGCCGTCGTACTGGATCTGTATGCTCGCAAAGTGGTCGGCTGGTCAATGAAGCCAACGCTGGGCAAGGAGCTGGCATTGGATGCACTGCTCATGGCGGTATGGCGCCGTAAACCCAAAACCAGAGTCATCGTGCATTCGGATCAGGGTAGCCAATATGGCAGCGATGACTGGAAACGTTTTTGTTTGGCCAACCACCTAGAGCCGAGTATGAGCCGCCGAGGAAACTGCTGGGACAATGCCGTGGCGGAGTCTTTTTTCAGCAGCCTGAAAAAAGAACGCATTCGCAAGAGGATCTACAAAACCCGTGACATGGCCCGTGCCGACGTATTCGATTACATTGAAGCGTTTTACAACCGAACGCGTCGTCACAGTTACCTGGGCGGCGTCAGTCCTGAGGCCTTCGAAAGTGCCTCACTTTGAGGCTGGAAAATGTCTATGAGGGCGGGGGCAGTCCACATTGCGTAACGCTTTTCAAACTCTACCGGGGCCCCTGAGCAAATCTGAAAGACACAGGGCAGATAACCCGCCGCATCTGGTTAGCGACTGAGTTTTCTACGTTGGTTGACGGGTTAACGTAGTTGGCACCATCCCCCAAGGTTGACCGGGCTCAATCGTTCGCTGTTAACCACACAATGGCCCACCTTTACCGTTGTGGTAACGATGCCCTTTTCTCTTTAATATCTTTTCAATTTCAACGTCGAAATTTCAGTAAGCTCGGGGAACTGTCTCTACCAAGATCTCGCAGGTTTCCGACACCGTGTCTTTCAGATTTGCTCTGGGTCCCCAGCGCCATTCTCGACTGATTGCTTTCTGCCATTCTCCAGCTAACCTCCTCCGTGCTAATGATCAAGCAACTCATTCAACACAGCAGACATGCCTAGAACTTGAGTCATTACGGATCCGACACACGGAAGCGAGGACTAACAAATGCAATCGTTTATCGTAAACAGAAACGCTCAAGCGAACGGTGACTACGAAGTGCACAACACAACGACTGGCTGCCATTACATGCCGCAGCTGGAGAATCAGGTACCACTCGGAAATCACCTAACATGCATCAGTGCTGTTAGCGAAGCTCGAGCAGCAAACCCTCAGCGAAGGATTAATGGTTGCTACTTTTGCTGCAACCCTTGCCACACAAGCTAGGTTACTGGTAATGCATGCGGGGTTTATGCCTAAACCCAATTAAGCTGTACCCCAGCTTGTATTCCTAACTAAGTTATCAGGCTGTAGGCCATGAATTATATGGGACTCACCAGTCCCCCTCGGGGCACCAAGTACATATCTAAAGATGCCGCTCAATGCATCTTGAACTCAAAAAAACCGGCCACCTGAGCCGGTTTTTTTGTGCCTGTCCGAATACCTATTCGCTCTGAATCGGCCCCTTGGTTCCAGCATCGGTATCCATCCACACATCTTCATTCTTCAGGCGTCGATCACCTTGAATGGTGAACAGCAGCGTGCCCTGACGAAATTGCAGGGCGCCATCCGTGCGTTTGGCTTTGACCTCTTTGCCGTTCACCCACACATGCTCTTTGGCATCAATACGAATGGTGGCGACTGTCGCGCCAGTATCGCTTTTGGCCGTCCACTGTCCGGCGTAGGGGGTTTGTTCCTTGGCGCTGTCAGCAGCAGCGGCGGGGGTGTAAGGGTCGGCAAATCCGGCCTTGGCGTTTTCCGCCTTGCTCTTGTGGATGTCGCATCCCTGAAGCTCGGTCATTTGGGTACAGCCCGACTGCTCAAGCTGCTGGCGATACTTTTCATTGATGGCATGGGCCGGGGACTGGACAAACAGCAAAGCCATCAGTGCCGGCCAAACGAACTTGTTCATTGTGTGCTCTCTTCTGATCAAATCTCTGTGCTTAACAATAGTCCGGCTGCAAACACCTGTTAGGCAAAATCGGTCTGGCAAGGCTTGTACTCAAGCCGTCCCTCGTCAGTAAACAATCTCACTGCGAATGGCCTGTATCACGATGTTCGACAGCCGTTCGGTCAGCGGGTCCGGGGTTGCCTCTCGGCGATGCAGCGTCAAGGCGATTGAGGGCAAGGCTGGCAAGCCGCGGTCGCCGGCCTGCAGCAGCTCGGTGCCTGGCTGCAAGCCCAGGGCCGTGCGAATGGTGTAGCCCAGGCCGGCTTCCGTCGCCGCGGATAGGCCATTGAGGCTGGAGCTGGTGAACGACAGTAACCAGGGAATCCCTTCGCGGTTGAGCGCTTCGGTGGCCATCGAATGAAAGGGACAAGGCGCGTCAAACGCGATGATCGGCAACGGTGTGCCGGACTCGGCGCGCCAGTCGAGGTACTGGTGCGATGAGCCGATCCACTGCATGGGCAGGTCCGCCACCACTTCCTGATACCCGGTGGTCCGCTCTGCCCCCCAGGCCACGGCGAGATCCAGGGAGCCGTTTTCGATGCGGCTGAGCAGATCGCCATTGCGCGCGATGCGGGCTTCGACCCGAACATCGGGATGGGCCCTGGCGAAGCGGCCCAGCACCGTGGGCAGGAAGCTGCCCAGGTCTTCCTGAAGCCCCAGACGCACCCAGCCTTTGAGCTTGAGCTCGGACACCGCGGTGATGGTTTCATCGTTGAGGCTTAAAAGCCGCCGGGAGTAATTCAGTAGCACTTCCCCGGTGTCCGTGAGTGCCAGCCTGCGACCGGCCTTCTTGAACAAGGGCGAACCCGCCTGGGCTTCGAGTTTCTTCAACTGGGCGCTGATGGCCGATGTCGAACGAGCGAGCTTTTGCGCCGCCTTGGCAAAACTGCCCAATTCGACCCCTGTGACGAAACTGCGCATGACATCCAAATCGAAATTTACTGGTCTCATGACAATCCTGTTTTTTGGGACTAACACGCAAAATTATTTGATATTCGAGACGATACTCCCATGAGAGTCTTTTGACCCACAACTATTTAACTAGTGGGATTCTTATGCCTGTAGATAACGGTCACCGTTGGAAAGTGCTCGGCGTCGGCGTTGCGGCCAACGCCAGCTTTTCCAGTGTGGTGGGTGGACTGCCCGCTACAGCGGTCTATATGCGCGCCACCTATCAGCTGGACAACGCTGAGCTGGGGCTGGTCCTGGGGGTGCTCGGACTGGGCATCGCCATCAGCGAAATTCCCTGGGGGCTGCTCACCGATCGCTGGGGGGATCGTCCGGTTCTGCTGACCGGGCTTTTGACCTCCGGCATCGCCTTGCTGATCCTGGCCATGCTGGCCTTTTATGCCCCCACGGTGGTCCTGCTGGCGGCGGGGCTGTTCACCGTGGGCCTGCTGGGCAGCAGCGTCAACGGCGCCAGCGGCCGGGCCATCATGGCCTGGTTCAAGGAAGGCGAGCGCGGGCTGGCCATGAGCATCCGGCAAACCGCTGTACCCGGGGGTTATGCCTTGGGCGCGGTGGTGTTGCCCTACCTGGCTCATACCTACGGTTTTATCGAAGTATTCACGGCATCGGCGCTGTTCTGCCTGGTGGCCGCCCTGTTTGCCTGGTTATGGCTGTATGAGCCGGACTTCTCCAGCAGCGCGGCAAAAAAACAGAGCCTGGAGAGCAGCAACAGCCCCTTGAAAGACCCGAGAATCTGGCGAATCGTCCTGGCCATCGGCCTGCTCTGCGCCCCGCAATTTGCCATTCTCACTTATGCGGCGGTGTTCTTTCATGACTTCGGCAACATCAACATCACCCTGGTTTCCGCGACTCTGGCAGTCATCCAGATTGGCGCGATCGTCAGCAGGATCTGGAGCGGACGCTGGACCGACAAAAACAAGAACCGCCGCAGCTACCTCAAGGCCTGCGCCTGGTTGAGCACCCTGACCTTCCTGGCCTTGAGCGGGACGGTATCGGCCGCCAGCTTCTATGGCATCAGCCAAACCCCGCTGGCCAGCGCCGTGATCATCGGTGTGATGGTCGTCGCCGGGATCAGCGTGTCCGCCTGGCACGGTGTTGCCTACACCGAACTGGCCACACTGGCCGGCGCCAGTCGCGCCGGTACCGCCCTGGCCATGGGCAATACCTGCGTGTTTGTGGTGCTGTTCGCAACCCCCATCGCGGCGTCCGCCCTGATGACTCATTTTTCCTGGAGCCTGGTGTGGTTGGCAGCCGCCTTCTGCGCCCTGTTGACCGTACCGCTGTTTCCTCGTGTTGAAAAAAACTACGCGCTGGAACTTGGCTCGGCTTGAAGTTGCTGTTCATAAAAGTTTCACAACTATAACGCGTGCCATACAACTTTAAGAACGGCACGCGTCGCGCACTGACTTATATACGCCAACTGCCTAACCATTCGATTAACTAGTCCGATCTTATTCCATGGAGGAAACCAATGATCCCGCTATTTATTTTTGAAGCCGGTGAAAAGTCGCAACTACTGAGTCTTCTTGAACAAGTCCAGCTATCGCCCTACAAGAACTACAGCGACTTCTCAGAAGCAATAAAAGAGCTGCACTCCCAGGTTCCACAGCGTTTTGTAAAGGCCTGCCAACTCATCAGCGATGAACGCGCTCGCCATCAGCAGAAGATCCACGTGATCCGCAACTGCCCCATGGACCAAGTCATCCCCGAGTTGGACCCGGACGATCCAGTCAGTGACAAACACCTGAAAAAGAACAAGTTCATCAGCGAAGCCTTTCTCGAACTGTTCGCCCAACTGACAGGCACTCCGCTGCTGTCCTACGAAACCAGAAACCAGGGTGACTTCTTTACCGATGTCATCGCGATCAAGAAATACAGCGGACAACTCACCGGCTTCAGCGACAGCGAACTGGTGTTTCACAATGACCGCACCGCCCATAAAGTCCGGGCCGACTACATCACCCTGCTGGGCATGCGCTGCCCCGATGATGACCTGATCTACACCGGCTACATCGACGGCGCGGACATCGTGAACAACCTGGAACCCAAGCACATCGCCTACTTGCGTGAACCACACTTCTATACGGTTTTCGATGTCTTCTCACGGGACATGAACAAACAACTGAGCACCTCCGAGAAACACCCGATCCTGAGTAACCTTCACTCCATTCGCTTCCTCGACACCATGACCTGCGTGGCTGAAGAAGCACCGCTCGAAGCGCGGGATGCCTTCATTGCTTTCAAAAGTGCAATGACCCGCTCTCAATGCAAGCGCCACCGCATTCTCACCGGCGACCTGCTGACGTTCGCCAATCAGGATGGCCTGCATAACCGGGAAAAGATCGACATCCTCAATCCTGAGAGTGCCGCTGCGCGCTGGCTGTTGAAGACCTATGCCTTCAAGGACTCCCGCACTGCCGAAAGTTACGAAGCGTACTGGGCCAATAACCGGGCCGGCTGCGTCATCGACTAAGTTCACCGCTAAAACAATAACTTCATTATCAGCATGACCAGTCAGGGTGATTTAAATGCGCCTACACGCATTCTCCAAACGGGTTGAAAACCTTGAGCTTTCGGAAACTTACGCCATTTTGGATATGGTGCGCAGCCTGCGTGAGCAGGGGGAAGATATCGTCGATCTCGGCGGTGGTGAACCTGACTTCAGGACGCCCAATCATGTCGTAGATGCTGCCGTTGAAGCACTGTCAGACGGTGACACTCATTACACACCCAGCCGTGGCACCAAGGCACTGCTGGACGCCGTAGCCCATAAATACAAGACCGAACATGGGCTCGATCTGGCCGCCGACAAGAACATCATTGTCACGCCATCGGCAAAGCACGCGCTGTTCATCACATTGATGACCTTGCTGGACCAGGGCGATGAAATCATCATCCCAACCCCCAGCTGGGTGAGCTACAAGGCCATGGCGGCCATGGCCGGCGCCACCGTCAAGGCCGTGCCGCTGGACGGCAAAAACGGCTTCATGCTCGAAGCCGACGCCCTGGAACAGGCGATCACGCCACGCACCAAAGCCATTCTGATCAACAACCCCAACAACCCCACCGGCCGCGTGCTGACCCGCGAAGAGGTCAGCGGGGTGGTCCAGGTAGCGTTGAAACACGGGCTGTACATCATTTCCGATGAGATCTACGAAAAGGTCATCTACGGCCAGGCCCGCCATATAAGCATCGCCAGCATCGAAGGCGCCCAGGACATCACCGTTACCATCAGCGGCTTTTCCAAAGCCTACGCGATGACCGGATGGCGCCTGGGGTACGTCGTCAGCTGCGAGCGCATTTCCAATGAGCTGCTCAAAGTCCATCAGCACACCGTCGGCTGCGCGGGCTCCTTCATTCAACGCGGCGGCGTTGCGGCCCTCAAAGGTTGCCAACACCGGATAGCCGACATGGTGACCTCCTATCAAAAGCGCCGCGACCGGCTGATTGAAGGCCTTCAGAGCATTGCCGGCATCCAGTGCGTAGCCCCCGAGGGCGCACTGTATCTGTTTGCCTCCATCGCCGACCTGGGCTTTGAAAACTCCCTGGCGTTTACCCGCTGGCTGCTCAGCACCGCGAAAGTCGCCGTCACCCCAGGCACGGCCTTTGGTGAGGGGGGCGAAGGCTATATCCGACTGTCCTTTGCCGGTAGCGATGAAGCCATAGACGAAGCCATCAGGCGCTTTCATCAAGCCTTCAAATAATTGCCCGCCCCTTTGAACCGTCATCACATACAAACAGGAGTCAGTATGTCTCTGCGACACATCACGCCTTCGTCGCCTGCACACCGTATCGCTATCATCGGCAGCGGCCCCCGTGGTCTGTCTGTGCTGGAGCGCCTGGCCGCGCTCATGCTCATGGACGCCCCGCTCAAACAAGTCATGGTCTATCTGATCGACAGCGCGCAAATGGGCTCCGGCCGGGTTTGGCGCACCGATCAACCACGCCACTACGTGATGAATACCGTCGCCGAGGAGGTTTCGTCCTTCTCCGGGCCCTTGGACGACGGCCCGATCAGGCCGGGCGCCGGGCCGTCGCTGGCACAGTGGTGGAGCTCCGTGGACCCAGCCTACCCGGGGCCCAATGCCTATGCGCCGCGCGCGGTACATGGCGAGTACATGCAATTCGTCCTGTCGACCATCGAGGCCAGCTTCACGCCGAACATTTCGCTGCAGCGCGTACCGGCGGTGGTCGTCGATCTGCTCAACGAGGAAAACGTCCAAACCCTGGAGCTGGATAACGGGGCTTTTCTCCAGGTCGACAAGGTGGTCATCGCCACCGGGCACCCAACCCCCGAGTTGATCGGCTGGGAAAGGGAGCTGCAACAGTTCGCCCAGCAGACGACCGGGCTGGAGTTCTTTCGCGGCGACTCCGCAGCCGACATGCCGCTGTCGCGAATCCAGTCTGAGCAGCAGGTGGGAATCGTCGGCCTGGGCCTGGCGTTCCACGACATCGTCGCCGCCCTGACGGTCGGTCGTGGAGGCCGCTTCAGCGTTGTCGACGGTGTCACCACCTACATCCCGTCGCACCGTGAACCCAAGCTGTTCGCCGGCTCCCGCAGCGGCATGCTGATCCCCGCCAGGGGCCGCAACCAGAAAGGCCCGAACTTTCAGTACCAACCGCTGTGCATCACCCGCGACAAGATCGACGCGCTGCAAAAACGCGGTCACATCGAGTTCGCTACCGAAGTGCTCCCGCTGTTGCTGGTGGAAATCAACATCGTCTACTTCGCCACCGCCATACGGGCCCAGGCGGGGCAGGCAGCCGAACAGCAGTTCAAGCATCGCGTGGCGCAACAGCAACTGTTCTCGTTACCAGCCCTGGTCGCCGCGGCTGCCGATTTCGGCGTGAGCGACCTTCCGGTCCTGGAACTGGACCGACTGGCCAGGCCGTTCCGCGCCCAAGAGTTCCACAGCCCGGCAGACTTTGCCCTAGCCCTTGATCGGGTGCTGGAAGACGACTTGTGCAGCGCCCGCGAGGGCAACGTCGACAACCCGATGAAAGCCGCCCTGGATACCATTCGCGATACCCGCGCCCTGATCAGGAGCGTGGTGGATTTCGGCCGGCTGACTCCCCGCTCGCATCAAGAAGATTTCCTACAGTACTACGCCCCTACCAGCCTGTTTCTCACCGCGGGGCCGCCCCTTTACCGCACCGAGCAAATCCGCGCCCTGATCGCTGCGGGGGTACTGACGCTGGTGGGACCTGAAACGGTCTATGGCATCGATACCCAGCACCGCAAGTTCAGCATCGAATCCCCTCGGGTCCGTCACTCCAGGCAATTGATCGATGTGGTCATCGACGGGCGAATCCCTTCGCCGGACTTGCTTAGAGACCCGTCACCGCTGACCAGAAACCTGGTGCGGCGCGGGTACTGGACCAACTACATCAACCAGGGGATCGACGAGGCCTTCGTCACCGGCGGCGTTGCCGTCACCCCCGGCCCTTATCACCCGATCGACCGCGCGGGCCAGCCCATCAAGGGGCTCTACGTCCTGGGCCTGCCTTCCGAGCACACTCGCTGGTTCATGCAGGCCGGCAGTAGCCGCCCGGGCTTCTGGACCGACTTTGCCCAGGATGCCCACTACGTGGCGTCCGATGCACTGCAGTTGGCCTACGCACAAGCGCCTGTGGCAATCACTGAAGTGGCCTGATCGCCCCCCTCATTTAAAGGAATGAATGATGTCTGCAAACAAAGCACTGCTGGTCATGGACTTCATCAATGAAATTGTCCATCCCGAAGGGGTTTATGCCCGTGAAGGCTATTACCAACAGACCCAGGAACGTCGGGTGCTGGAAAAGGCCGCGTCGGCCCTGAACTACGCCCGCAGCAATCACCTGCCGATCATCTTTATCGTCGTCGGTTTCAACGCTCACTATGAAGGCTTCCCCCCGCACTCCCGAGTCTTCGCTCCCGCCAAGGAGCATGGCGTCTTGAAGTTGCAGACCTGGTCGACCCAGGTGCACGAAGACCTGCGCCCCCGCGAGGACGAAATCGTGATCGCCAAGAGCCGGGTCAGCCCGTTCTATCAAACCAACCTGGAATTGATACTCCGCACCCAAGGCATTGAAGAGTTGGTTCTGACAGGGGTGTCGACCGAACACGTCATCCTCGCCACCACCCTCGACGGGCATGACAGGGACTTCAAGATCACCGTGCTCGAAGATGCCTGCGCGGCGGTGACCCAGGAGCGTCACCTGGCGGCGATAGAAAGAATCTCCCGCACAGCGAACATCAGCTCGACCTTCAGCTTCATCACCTCCTCTCTATAACAGGCGCACATCCATGAACCCGACAGTTTTCAATCTGCTGAATGTATCCAGCGAGCCGGATTCGATCCAATGGTCGACTCATCAACAACTGGGTCGCAGCGGCGCCAGCATTCACACGCTGTTCGAGTGCCAGGAGAGTGCCCAGCGCATTGCCCTGATCCGTTGCGAAGCCGGCGCCAGCGCCCAATCTCACCACCACCACGGCCATGAAACCTTTCTGATCCTCGACGGTGACTTTGAGGATGAAAACGGGATTTACCTCAAGGGCGACCTGGTGATTTACCCGCCAGGCAGCACCCACGCCTGGAAGTCCTCCAAGGGCGCGTTGATCTATGCCACCTGGGGAGGCGCCGTGACCGCGAAACCAGCGCCAGCCGCCGAGGCCGCCAAGCATGCCGCCTACGACAACAGCGTCTATGACGGTCGGCACTTGATCTGAAACCGTCGGCCATTTCTTTTGGGGTAAATCATGGGTTTCAAGCTTGACGCAAAGCTGCTTTTTCTAAGCAGCGATCCTTTGAAAGTGTCACGGCAGTTGGGGGGGCAAACACTGACCCTCGAGGAGGCACAGCCCCTGCGCGATGACATTTCAACGGATGAAATAACGCCGATTCCGGTGCTGGCTTTCTTTGACCAGCGGCTGGGTTCATACCCTTATGTCGGCCTCAAGACGGGCCCGGTGCTGCCTATCGGCAAGGACGATGTCGCCTCCGGAGGCTTTACAGTGAGCGTGGCGGGCACCCGCTACGGCAAAGGTTCTTCCCGCGAGCACAGCCCGCTGGCGGAGAAAAAAGCCGGCATCCGCCTGGTCATTGCCGAAAGCTTCGAGCGCATCTACCGACAGAACGCCGACAACATCGGGCTGCTGACCTCCACCGACTTGTCCTTGGTGCCGCGCTTGCAGGCTGGCGAGGAGCTGGCGCTGGAGGAACTGATCGGCAACAGGGATGCGCTGTCCACGGCCATTCTGCGCAGCGGCGGGCTGCTCAACTACGGGCGCGAGCATTTGCGTCAGCAGCCGGACCAGCCCGCAGAAGCATCGCCGCAGCAGCCCACCGGGCCCCTGACTTTTGCCGAGAAGATCATTCATCGGCATTTGCTCAAGGCCCCCGGCGCCGAACGTGTCGAGCAGGGCGCCGGCATTCTGCTGAAGGCCGACTGGCGCTTTATCCACGAGTACTACACCGGGCTTTGCGCCCATTTGCTCCACGATGCCTTCGGCGAACGCTTCTCTGTGTACCAGCCGGAATCGATCCTGGCGTTTGAGGACCACTTGTCCTACAAACACCGCAGCCCGGCGCACCTGCAACAGAGCCTGGTGGGCGAACTCGATGGCTTGTCTCAAGCCCATCGGGACTTCGTCGCCAAGCATCGACTCAGCGCCCACGGCTATCTGCCGGCCGAAGGCAGCGAGGGCATCTCCCACGCGATGATGGCCGAGCACTATGCCCTGCCCGGACAAGTCGTGGTCGGCACCGACTCCCATACCCCCCACAGCGGCGCACTCGGCTGCCTGGCGTTTGGCGTGGGCACCACCGACATGGCCAACGCCTTCATGACCGGCTCGGTCAGGACCGTGTATCCACAGGTGCTGCGCATTTCCCTGGTCGGCCGCTTGTCCGCCGGCGTGACCGCCAAGGACCTGGTGCTGGCCCTGCTGGCCGATAGCCGGATCAAAGCCGGCCACGGCGTCGGCAAGATCTTCGAATTCGGTGGCCCGGCCCTGGCGTTCCTGTCCACCGACGAACGCACCACCCTCACCAACATGACAGCGGAGCTGGGTGGTTTCAGCGGGATCGTCGTGCCCGATCAGGAGACCGTTCGTTTTCTCAAGGAGCGACGCCAGCTCGACTTCGTGCTCGAACCCTGGATGACCAGCGACCCCGAGGCGAAGTACGCCGACACGATCGTCCTCGACTGCGATCAGATCCTGCCGATGATTGCCGCTCCGGGCGACCCCGGCAATGGACAGCGCCTCACCGACCTGACCGAGCGGGTCAGGGTCGATATCGCCTATGGCGGTTCCTGCACCGCCGGCAAGCGCGATGACTTCGATCATTATTTCGAGGTGATCAACTGGGCGCTGGAAAACGACCTGCGGCTGCATCCCGAGGTCAAACTCTATTTGCAATTCGGCACCGTGGATGTTCGCGACTACTGCGAGGAGCAGGGTTACCTGCCGGCCTTCGAAACCTTTGGCGCGCAACTGCTGCAGCCGGCCTGCGGCGCCTGCGCCAACTGCGGCCCTGGTTCATCGACCCACCAGGAGCAGGTCACCGTCAGCGCCATCAACCGGAATTTTCCGGGGCGCTCCGGTCCAGGTCAGGTCTGGCTGGCCAGCCCGCCGACCGTGGTCGCCAGCGCCATTGCCGGTTACATCACCTCGTTCGGCTCCCTGCAAACCCGACACAGTGCCGCCACCTCGGCAGCCTCCAAGCCCGGCCAGCGCGATCCTGCGGACCGGCGACCGGCTCTGGCTCACTGAAAACGACAGGAGGCGGATTGATATCCGCCGTCCTTTCACCGCTGCGCGCACCAAGATCCTGCGGCGCCATCGTCAGCCGTATGGCCAGCGCCCCAGGTCAGATAGCTCCCGAATGAGCCGCCGAAAAAATCTCAACTGATTACCGACTTTTCCTTATTACAAACTTGATCGAGATCAACGGCCGCCAACTGCCCAGCCCTAAAAATGACCGGAGGACATTGAACGCAACTACAGGCCCCCCTCCCATGAGTGAAGAATCCACCGCCCTGCCCGTGCCTCCCGCCCCAGCGCAAAACGCTCCGGCCACAACCAGCCCTGCCAGCACCAAGGCTGCTCCACGCAAAGCGGCTACGCCGCGCCCTCGCCGCCCACGCACAACCAAGACCGCCCCGGTGAAAGCCGCCGAAGCCGAAATCAACGCCATCAGCCAGAAGCCCATGGCCCTGCAAGTGGCCAGCGCGCCTCGCGGTTCCAATGAAGACAGCGTGTCCGCTGCGCTGCCGGGCAACTACCCCTATCGCAACCGCATGCGCCGCGCCGAGTACGAAAAGGCCAAGAACGAGCTGCAGATCGAGCTGCTCAAGGTGCAGAGCTGGGTCAAGGAAACCGGGCAGCGCATCGTGGTGCTGTTCGAAGGCCGTGATGCGGCCGGTAAAGGCGGCACCATCAAGCGCTTCATGGAACACCTCAACCCCCGTGGCGCGCGGATCGTGGCCCTGGAAAAGCCCTCGGAACAGGAAAAGGGCCAGTGGTACTTCCAGCGCTACATCCAGCATTTGCCCACCGCCGGGGAAATGGTCTTCTTCGACCGCTCCTGGTACAACCGCGCCGGGGTCGAACGCGTGATGGAGTTCTGCTCGCCCCTGCAATACCTGGAGTTCATGCGCCAGACCCCGGAGCTGGAACGCATGCTGTGCAACAGCGGCATCCTGATGTTCAAGTTCTGGTTCTCGGTGAACCGGGAAGAACAGTTGCGACGTTTCATCTCACGCCGGGACGACCCGCTCAAGCACTGGAAGCTCTCCCCCATCGACATCAAGTCCCTGGACAAGTGGGACGAATACACCGCCGCCAAGCAGGCGATGTTCTTCCACACCGACACCGCCGATGCACCGTGGACGGTGATCAAGTCCGACGACAAGAAGCGCGCGCGGATCAACTGCATTCGCCATTTCCTGCATGAGCTGGACTACCCGGGCAAGGACCTGAAAGTCGCCCACGCCCCGGACCCACTGCTGGTGGGCCGCGCCTCCCGGGGGCTGGAAGAAGATGAGCGCACCCAGGCCCAGGCGACGGCAGATGCCGGCGCTACAAAACTGGCCCTGTCGGCCTGAGCATCACTGCAACACGCTACGGGGCGCCAACCTTGAGGTTTACGCCCCGTTCGCCACCGCAACCTCTCGCCACCTCCCCTCCTTCAAACGGTTTGATCACCCCACCTCCACTGAAACCGCCTACACACCGCGGCCCCCATGACCGAACCGTGCAGACAAACGCTGTCCTTGCGCGCCGCCAACGGATTGTTCATTCGTCAGCAACCCCGCAAAATCGCGACCGCGCTTGCGCGCCATACATGCCCAATCATCAAGGACTCGATCAATGCCCACCGTTGCCACCGCGCACTACACCCAACTGCCTCCCGGCGCCATGGCCTTTCCCGACGCCAAGGACGTGTTCGTCGCCGACCAGCAAGAGCTGGCCGAGCACCTGCTGCCGCTGCTGTCCATAGACGCCAGCCTGATCAACCCCGAATGGTCCGGGCGCCTGCACCTGTTAAGCCCCATCGAACCTCACGAGGGGTTGGTGGGCGAGTTGACGGAACACTGCGGCTTTGGCAGCGAGCTGCTGAAAACCAACTGGATCGGCTTCAAGATCGAGCACGGTCGCTACCGCCTGTGCGGTGACCCGCGCTACTTCTTTCTGCACCCGGACAACGCCCAGTTGCCCGAACCACAGCGTAACTTGCGCAGCGAGCTGCAACGCCATTACGCCGAGCAGCATGCCGCCTACCAGACCGCGCGCCAGCGCTACCAGCAATTGGGCTACCTGACCTGGCCGGAAGATGACGAGCAGCGCCTGACCTTTATCGATGAGATCGGCGGTGTCGCCGAGGGTTACGGCAATTGGGTGGAAACCGTGGAGTTCCCCATGGATATCGTCGAGGCCACCGATGACAGCGGCGACATCGACGTCTGGCCTTTGAGCCCCGCGGGCCGGCGCTTTCAACACGTGCTCGGGGTTCCGGCCTACCACTACGGCATCAGCGGCGCCGACCTGATCGTGATGTTCTATGAGCCGGTGGAAGGCCTGGTGCTGTTCTGCTTCGACTGGTCCTGAGCCGCAACGGATTCAGTGAGCCCAGGCCGGGATCGGCCGGCCTGGGCGCTCGAAGGACTTCGCAAGGCCCTTCGGGCCTTGTCGCAGCCTGCGGCAGCGGCTACAGCGGCAATTCCACCCGCGCTTCCAACCCACCGCCTTCACGATTGAACAGACGCAACTCGCCGCCATGCTCGCGAACGATGGCACGCGCCGCCGACAGCCCCAGGCCCACGCCACCGGTGCTCTTGTTGCGCGAACTCTCCAGCCGGTAGAACGGCGCAAATACCTGCTCCAGCGCCTCGGGCGCAATTCCCGGGCCACGGTCCAGCACCCGCACCCGCAATTGATCAGCGCCCTGCTCCAGCACGATGGCCGGCTCGCCCCCGTACTTGATCGCGTTATCCAGCAGGTTGGTCATCACCCGCTTGAGCCCCAGGGGCCGGCCGCAATACACCAGGCGCGGCGGCCCGCTGAAAAGGATCTCCATGGACTGGTCGCGATAGTCGTCCACCAGGGTCTGCAGCAGCTCGGCCAGATCGAAATGGGTGGCCTGTTCCAGCCGTGCATCGTCGCGAAAGAACTCCAGGGCCGAATTGATCATGGCCTGCATTTCGTCCACATCACGAAACAGGCGCTGCTGCTGATCGGCATCTTCGATGAACTCGCCGCGCAGGCGCATGCGGGTCAGCGGCGTGCGCAGGTCATGGGAGATGGCCGCGAGCATCTGCGTGCGGTCCTTGATGAAGTGCTGCAACTGCGCCTGCATGGCGTTGAAGGCGAGGATGGCCTGGCGGATTTCGTGGGGGCCCACCGGATCGATGGGCGGCGCGCGAAAGTCCACGGCAAAGCGCCGCGCACCCTGGGCGAACTGCTGCAGCGGCTTGGCCAGCCGGCGCGTGGCGATCAAGGCCACAAGGCCAGTGGAGATCAGCACCAGAGCGATCACGATCAGGTTGCGCGTGCCCTCCTCCAGGCCCCAACTGCGCGACGCCGAGGAAAACATCACCCAGCTCTGATCAGTCAGTTGCACCAGCAACGCGTAACGCCCATCCGGGCCCGGCCAGTCACTGGGCTGGTAGGCCTCGATATGTCGCTGGGGCGGTTGCAGCATGGCGCGGATACCTTCCGAGCCGACCCGATACTCAGGGTCGTCCAGCTCAGGCAGGGCAAAGCCCTGGCGAGTCGGCTGCCAGCGGATACTCAGGTGATCACTGCTGACCGCCGCCGCCAGTTGCGGGCGCTGGCCCGGCTCCGAGGCTTCGATCATGCGCACGATGGCCGCGGACTTTTCCAGCAACCCGGTTTCCGCCAGCGGTGGATAGGCCCAGACCCCGGCCAACTGCACGAAGAGCGCATTGAACGCCAGGGCGGTGAGCATGGCCATGATGATGGTCAGGGCAATCCAGCGCGCCACGGTGTCGCGCAGTCGATAGCGCCACAGGGGCTTGATCAGCTTCACTGGCGGGTCACGCTGGGGGTGAACAGGTAACCGCCGTTGCGCACGGTGCGAATCATCGCCGGGCGCTTGGTGTCGAACTCCAGCTTGCGCCGCAGACGGCTGACCTGCACATCGATGCTGCGATCGAAGGCGTCATGGGCCTGGCCCCGGGCCAGGTCCAGCAACTGCTCGCGGGTGAGGATGCGCTGCGGGTGCTCGACAAACACCAGCAGCAGGTCGAACTCCCCCGCCGACAACGGAATCATCACCTGGTCCGGCGAGCGCAGCTCGCGGCGGGTCAGGTCCAGTTGCCAGTCGGCGAACTTGATCAAGGGCCGTGGCACCTCGCCGCTCACCGGCCGGCTCTCCCCAGCCCGGCGCAGCACCGCCCGCACCCGGGCCAGCAGCTCACGGGCATCGAAAGGCTTGCTCAGGTAATCGTCGGCGCCCATCTCCAGCCCCACCACCCGGTCGCTCAACTCGCCCATGGCGGTGAGCATGATCACCGGCGTGGCGTGCTGCTGGCGCAGACGCTGGCACAGGGTCAGGCCGTTGTCGCCGGGGAGCATCAGATCGAGGATGATCAGGTCCGGCACCTCGCGCTCCAGCGCCGCCCACAGCGACGCACCATCGGTGGCCACGGCCACCTGATAGCCCTGTTGGACAAAGAATTTCTTCAGCAGCGCGAGGACTTCAATGTCGTCGTCCACGATCAAGAGACGGCTCACCAGCGGACATCACTTCAAGTCGGAATAAGCGGTTATCTAAAACCATTCGCCGCCCGGCGTCATATATTTCAACGCAGTAACAAACCTTCAGCGGCGCAATAAAGCAGACATCTTTGCGCAAGGTTTGCCTGCCAGCATCGGCTTCCCCTTGCTGGAGAACCCTGACCATGCGCCTGATCAACCCCGCCCCGGCCCCTCTCGTCGCGCAGGATCTGCCCCTGCCGACCTCCGATCAACACGCCCTGATGCTGCTGCAACGGGTGACCAAACTCGCCGACGCCAGCCTGCATTGCCGCGAAGTCAGCCTGCGCCTGTCCGACGACCAGCACTACCTGGTGCTGACCCGCTACAGCGAGCACTACAGCCCCGAAGGCATGGAATGGGTGGAACGCAAGCACCGGGTGTCGGTGACCGAGCTGTTGCGCTGGGTGATCGAACAAGGCCAGCCGCAGAGCATTGAACGCGGCGAAGAGCATAAGGCCTCGGCCTGAGAGAATCGCAGGCGGGGAGCAACTCACCTCCGGGCTCCCCTACGCCTGCACAGACCTTTAAAGCTTCACCTCAACCCGCGCGCTGCCCTTCCCCGGCAGCCGGCCAGCTCCCCAGGCACAAATCATCGACAATCGCCTTGCCCATCTCGCTGAAGTAATGAGCGGCCCAGGCATAGCGGTCGTCCCGCTCCAGCGCCGCGTCCCGAGCCAGATGCTTGGCGTGGAACAGCAATTGCGACACCTGCTCCAGGGCTTCGCGCAGCGGCACGTCTGGATGTAGGAGCGAGCTTGCTCGCGATGGACGTTAACGATGTGGCACTGACAAACGCTTTTATTGCGCCGCATAGGTGACTAAATTAGACACATGATCACTGACCTTCCCCCCTTGAACGCCGTCCGCGCCTTTGCCGCCGCCGCTCGCCACGAGAGTTTCAGCCGCGCTGCTGAAGAACTGCACGTGAGCCACAGCGCGGTAAGCCGCCATATCAAACTGCTGGAAGAGCACCTGGGTGTGTTGCTGTTCGAACGGCGCATTCGCCAGTCGGTGCTGACCCCCGCCGGGCAAGCCTTCTATGAACAGGTCAGCGTGGCCCTGACCCAGATCGCCGCGGCCGCGGTCTCACTGCGCCGCGGCGCTGCCCTGCGCAAGGTGACTGTCAATGTGCGGCCGTCCTTCGCGGTGCGCTGGCTGATTCCGCGCTTGCCGCAGTTCATGGCGCTGTACCCGCAGATCCAGCCGGAAGTGGTGACCAGCACCCTGCTCCCCGACCCGGCCAAGGAAACCTTCGATCTGGTGATTCGTCGCGGGCGTTCGGGCTGGGCGCCATCGCTGCAGCCTCAGCGCTTGCTGGAGGATGAAATCCTGGTGGTGGCCGCGCCCTCGCTGTTGCAAAGCGCAGCGCTGAACAGCCCCAAGGATCTGGGACGCCATACCCTGCTGGTCAGTCGTACCCGCGCCAACGACTGGCAAAAATGGCTGGAACACTGCGGTCTGAAGCCACTGCGCCAGCCACCGACCTTGCATTTCGACCATCTGCACTTCGTGCTCCAGGCCTGTGTCGACGGACTGGGGCTGGCGCTGTGCCCGGCCTCGTTGCTGGCCAAGGATCTGAGCAGCGGCCGGCTGGTCTGCCCGTTGCCGGAACTGCACCAGCCGCTGACCCGCTATTACTACGCGCTCGCCGCCGATGCCGCCCCCGAAGCCCAGGTGTTTATCGAGTGGATGCTGGCGCAGATTCAACAGGACGCGGTGACTAATCGGACCCAGGTGCCCGCCCGGGCCAGCGGCGCCTGAGACGCTTTGTAGAGCCTGTGCATGGATCTGATTTAGGCACATCAGCCGTGCAATTAAAGCGTTTGTCAGGCCGCCAACCGCGGAGCAGGCTGCGCCCCTTCAATGGCTCATTTCTGGAGTGTTCCATGGCAAGTTATGGACTGTTTTTACTGCTGGCCACCCTGACCATTCTCAGCCCCGGCCCCGGGGTGGTGCTGACCCTGTCCAACGCCCTGCGCCACGGCTGGAGCGGGGCACTGCCGGGCATTTTCGGTATCGCCCTGGGCGCCTTTGTAGTGGCGGGGATCTCCGCCAGCAGCCTGGGTCTGGTCCTGGCGGCCTCAACCACCGCCTTTACCCTGCTCAAGTACATCGGCGCCCTGTACTTGCTGTATCTGGGGGTGAAGATGTGGCGCACGCAGAGTTTCATTCCGCCACTCCAGGACACTAAAAGCCGCCCCGGACGGCGCTTTGTCGAGGCCCTGTCGATCCAACTGCTCAACCCCAAGGCCGGTTTTTTCTTTCTCGCGGTGTTCCCGCAGTTCATCCAGCCGCAAGGCGATTACTACAGCCAGTTCTTTGTGCTGGTGGCGTCCTACAGCCTGTTGGTGATTGCGCTGCACAGCGGTTACGCGCTGATGGCCAACGGCGCCAGGGGCTGGCTGTCCAGTAGCCGAGGGGCCAGGATCGTCGGCAAACTGTCGGGGATGACCTTTCTCGGATTCGGTGTGATGCTGGCCAGCGCCCATAAATAATCGGATACAAAAGCCTTGACCCGGCGCCCGCAGCCGACGTTTCTTCGACATCGGCTGCGCTACCATTGCGCCCCCTTTGCTACCGCTAGAGACCCCGCTGCAGATGCCACTGACTAAGCCCGCCCCTGCCCTGCCCCCCGTTCTTGCCGGCCCGCTGCTGCGCCGCCTGGAGCCAACGCGGCTGGTGCTGTGGCTGGTGGGTTCAAGGGCGTTGCCGCTGACCCTGCGCCTGCAACCCACGGGCGGCCCGGCCCTGGAACGGCCCCTCGATCAGCAGCAATGCCAGGTCATCCCCGTCGGGCGCCAGGCCTTTATCCATCTGATCGATGTGCCCCTGGACGACGCCCTGCCCCAGGACGTGACGATTGCCTATGACCTCTTGATCAACGACGCCGAGGACGGCGCCCGATCCATTGCCGACTGGGCGCCGCACCTGCTGTATGGCGATGCCAGGACTCCGGAGTTCGTGCTCCACAGCCGCATCGACAACCTGCTCCACGGCTCCTGCCGCAAGCCCCATCACCCGTCCACTGATGGCCTGCTCTGCGTCGACCGCCTGCTGGCGCAACAGCCCGAGCCCGCACAGCGCCCCGCCTTGTTGATGATGAGCGGCGATCAGGTGTACGCCGACGATGTGGCCGGGCCCATGTTGCGGGCGGTTCACGCCCTGATCGAGCGCCTCGGGCTGTTCGATGAAGCGTTGGAGGGCGCGGTGGTGGCCGACAGCCAGGCGCTGTACCGCCATGACGCCAGCTACTACCGACGAGCCGAGTTGCTCCCGGCGCTGAAGAGCAATGAAACCCTGCGCGAGCGGTTTTTCGGCGGGGTGAAAAAGCCGATCTTCACCAGCAGCAATGCCGACAACCACCTGGTGACCTTCGCCGAGGTGCTGGCCATGTACCTGCTGGTGTGGTCACCGGTGCCCTGGACCCTGATCGCGCCACAGCCACCGCAACTGACGCCGGAACAGCAAACGCGCTACACCCGGGAACAGCAGCGCATCGATGATTTTGTCCAGGGCCTGAAGGGTGCCGCGCGGGTCTTCGCCCACCTGTCGTGCTTGATGATCTTCGACGACCACGACATCACCGACGACTGGAACCTCAGCGCCCAGTGGGAAGAAACCGCCTACGATCATCCCTTCTCCAAACGCATCATCGGCAACGCGCTGCTGGCTTACATGCTGTGCCAGGGCTGGGGCAACAACCCGGACGCCTTCACCCAACTGCTGGACCACACCCGCGCCTTGAGTGCCACGCCACAAGGCCCGAAACACCTGTTGCAACGTCAGGCCCAGGACGATTTGATCGACCAGTTGCTGCGCTTTGCGCAGTGGCAGTACGTCTTGCCCAGCACCCCGGCCCTGGTGGTGCTGGACACCCGCACCCGGCGCTGGCGCAGCGAGTCCAACCTGGGCCAGCCCTCGGGCCTGCTGGACTGGGAGGCCCTGTGCGAACTGCAACACGAACTGCTGGATCACCCCTCGGCGATCATCGTTTCACCGGCGCCGATCTTCGGCGTCAAGCTGATCGAGACGGTGCAGAAAGTCTTCAGCTGGTGCGGTTACCCGCTGCTGGTGGACGCGGAAAACTGGATGGCCCATCGCGGTTCGGCCCAGGTGATCCTGAACATCTTCCGCCACTCGCGAACCCCGGGCAGCTACGTGATTCTCTCCGGCGATGTGCATTATTCCTTCGTCTACGAAGTGCTGATCCGTCACCGCCAGGGCGGCCCGCGCATCTGGCAGATCACCAGCAGCGGCATCAAGAACGAATTCCCCGACACCCTGCTGGAATGGTTCGACCGCCTCAACCGCTGGCTCTACTCGCCGCGCTCGCCGTTGAACTGGTTCACCAAGCGCCGGCGGATGAAGGTGATACCCCACGTGCCCGAGCATGCCGAAGCCGGGGAGCGGCTGTGGAATTCGTCGGGGATCGGCCAGGTGTTTTTCAATCAGCAGGGCCAGCCGGTGACCATCCTCCAGCACAATGCCAATGGCGCGGCGCCGACACGGATGATTGCGCCGAGATAGAATCCGCCAGCGCGCCAGGCAGATCCCCGAAAGCCCAAGGAAGGAGCACCGCGTGTCATCAGACATCACCCCGAAGCAGCGGGACGATATTCGCTACGTGTTATCGGACGCCTTTGTCGATAACGAGGTGGACTACGCCTACATCGCCCGCGAAACCCAGGCCTATGACCGGGCCGAGGTGGAGCGCATTCTCTACGAAGAGGTGGCGCCGGTGTGCTACATCAACCTGATGGCAGTGATCCCGGAAATCTGGATGGGCTTTGCTCGCGAGCCCTTGCTGGAGGAGATCGAGGCAAGCCTGGCGCTTCGGCGCAGCAACCGCTGGCAGGCGTTTCGCGTGCGCTTGTTCATCCGTTGGATCCGCTTTCGCGGGGCCTATATCTGGGAGGAAATCTGCAAGCACTATGCGCCCTAGGTTCGAGCCCTAACGCGCATCAGCACTGCAGTAATCGGTAGGCCGCAGTGCCACCCGTTCCGGCAGCATCTCGCCCTGATCGTCGATCTTGCGCAGCATCGCTGTGCACATCTGGTCCTGGAGAAAGACCATCTGATAGGTCGCACCGGCCTCGGGAACGAAGGTCACGCTTTGTTCGCAGACAAAGCGGTAGTCCTTATCCATCCCGGGCTCGGTGTTGTAGAACATGAAGGCGAACGGACGATTGGCCGGGATCTTCAGCTCGTTGGCGCCAAAGCCTTCCTGACGGCGCATGCGGTCGGTGGCGGCTGTCATGGGAATGCCCAGGTTGCGGAAGTTGGGATTGGCAATACCACGATGGGGGCGAACCATCAGCCCGGAGCTCGGTTTGCGCCAGTCGATGCAATCGCTGTAGGGCACGCCACGCACCAGCCCCTGGGCGACGATGCGGATCAGCGCGGTTTCACCGGCATCGGCCGGCACCCGGTAGCTCACGGTGGTGGCTTTGAGGGTGGAGACAAAGGTACAGCCGCCGAGCCCCAGTGACAGGCTCAGCAACAGGATCGAATGCAGCCGCATGATTCATCCTTGATGGGACCGCCAGCGAAGGCTGAGACAAAGGATGGCGATCTTACCTCGGCACCAGGGAGCGTCGGCAGATTTTTCTGCGGGGCCTGTAGCCGCAGCTCAAGGCGGCGGCTACAGGGTCAAGCCCTCAGTAACGAGCGTCCACCGGGCGGCCACCGTTGGGCCAGTCCTTGACCTTGTCCGGGAAGTCCGGACGCGGTTGGTGGGAGAAGTACTCGGCCACGTCCAGGGCTTCCTGATCCGAGAGGCCGCCCTGGCCCAGGGGGAATTTCTCGTGGAAGCCAATCGGCATGTTGCGTTTGACGAAGGCCGCTGCGGTGTAGGTGCGGGCCATGCCGGCGCCGATGTTGAAGGATTGATCGCCCCACAACGGCGGGAAGATCAGGCTGCCGTCGGCCCGTTTCAGGCCTTCGCCATCCGCGCCGTGGCACACCGCGCATTGCTTGGCATAGACCTGCTTGCCATTGTCGGCGTTAGGCTTGAGGGCCGGGTCGATCTTGCCCACGCCGCGCCCGGCCACCTTGTCTTCGGGACGAGTGTTCATCTTCATCCACTCGAAGTAGGCCACCATGGCTTGCATGTCGGCGCCGTTCACCGGCAGCGGCTTGCCGTGCATGGAACGGCGGAAGCAGCCGTTGATGCGCTCTTCCAGGGTGATGGTCTTGCCCGCCCGCGGCGCGTAGCCGGGGAAGAACGCCGAGACACCGACAAAAGGTGAACCGTCAGCCACGGTGCCGGCGTTGAGGTGGCAACTGGTGCAGTTCAGCGAGTTGCCGACGTTGTCCGGCAACAGGGCTTTGGTTTCCAGGTGCAGGCGCATGCCACGCACCACTTGCTCGGCATTCGGCGCCGCCAGCAGGTTGGCCAGGCGCGGGGTTTCGAAAAGGGTGCTTTCCACTTGCGGGCTCAGTTGCGCACGCATCTTTTTCACTTGCTCAGCGCTGATGGCCGAACCGTTGTTGCCCCAACTGCTGCGGATAAAACTGAGGATCTCGGCGATCTCGCCGTCCGCCAGCTGAGCAAAACCAGGCATGGTGTAGACCCGCGGATGAGCCGCGGTCTGCGCGGTCTGCCAGCCGGTCAGGGTGATGTGCAGCAGGGAGGTCGGGTTGGCCGAAGCGACGCTGGGGTTGCCCGCCAGGGACGGGAACATCTGCGGCACGCCGGCGCCGTCCTGGCGGTGGCAGTCGGAACAGAATTGCGCGTAACCCAGGCCGCCACGGGAGGTGAACAGGTTGTTCGGCGGGGCCGCCGGGGTCAGGGCCACCGAAGGCATGGGCAGGTCATCCTTGCCGGCCGGCAGGGACTTGAGGTACGCGGCGATGGCGGTCAGGTCGGCGTCGGTGAAGTGCTGGGTGCTGTGGTGGATCACGTCGGCCATGTTGCCGGACACCGTGGCGAAGCGGTTCTGCCCGGTCTTGAGCAGTTGCACCGTGTCTTCCACGGTCCACAGGTTACGCAGGCTCAGGGCGCGCCACTCTTCCACCGTCTCGCCGGCCAGGTAGTGCTGGCCGCCGGACTCGGTGTCGCTCATGGCCTTCTCCTGGAAGGCAATGCCCCGTGGCGTATGGCAGGAACCGCAGTGACCCAACCCCTGGACCAGGTAGGCGCCGCGATTGAGCTGCTCGTCCTTGGCTGGATCGGGCTTGAACGGCTGCTTGTCGACGAAGGCCAGGTTCCAGAACCACAGGCCCCAGCGCTGGTTGAAGGGGAAGCCCATGTCGGCTTCCAGGTTGCCCTGGGCCACCGGTTCCACGCCGTGCATCAGGTAGGCGTAGAGAGCGCGCATGTCCTCTTCGGTCATCTTGGCGTAGGACGGATAGGGCATGGCCGGGTAAAGATGGCTGCCGTCAGGGGTGACGCCTTCGCGCATGGCGCGATCGAACTCTTCAAAACTGTAGCGGCCGATACCGGTGTTTTTATCCGGGGTGATGTTGCTGGAGTAGATGGTGCCCATGGGCGTCTTCAGCTCCAGGCCACCGGCCATGGTGGCCCCGCCCTTGGCGGTGTGACAGGCGATGCAGTCACCCAGCTGGGCCACGTACAGGCCACGCTGGATCAGCTCGGAGTCGGGTGGGGTAACCGCCGTTGCCGGGGTCGGCTCACTGGCTTGCAGAGGGGGTACGCAGAGCAACGCAGCGCCTAGCAGGCACAGGCGCGACAGAGAAAAAGCCATCAGGTTATTCCTTTAAAATCCGCCTGGGGTGGTCCCCTCGGCCGATATCCACAAAGGTTTTTATTGGTTATCCCGACCTTCACGGTGCAGGCCAGGGGCTCGATACCTCGTGAGTCCGAGCCTGGTGCCCTTGTATCGGATTTTTCTGAAAGCCCTGTTGATATGGATCATGGCGCCCTAGGCAATGTCCTGTATGCCCGCCTACGTGACACTTTTACTCACTGGTTTCCACCTCCAATCCGACCGCTTGCCAATCGCTGAACCCCTCATCAAGGCGTCGCACCTTGAAGCCCTTGGCCCGTAGCAGGGCTGCGGCATTCTGTGACAGCACGCAGTACGGACCACGGCAGTAGGCCACCAGCTCTTGATCGGTGGACAGTTCGGCCAGACGCTGTTCCAGGTCCGCCATCGGGATGTTGATTGCCCCAGGCAAATGCCCTTGAGCGAACTCCTCCGGCGAACGTACGTCCAGCAGGGTCATGCCGCCTTCCTGCAAGCGTTGACGCAACTCTTCCCGGGAAATGCCCTCCAGTCGCATCGGCTGTTGCTCGCTGTCGGCCAGCAGTTGGCGAATCTGCCCATGGTTGTAATCGACGTACTGATGCAAGGCGTCCAGCAGGCTCACCAGCGGCCCCGGGCTCAGGCTGTAGAGCACCCGTTTGCCATCACGCCGGGTCTGTACGAACCCGCCTCGCCTCAGCTGCTGCAGGTGTTGCGAAGTGTTAGCCACCGAGAGCCCCGAGGCTTCCACCAGGCGCTCCACCGGCTGCTCGTCGCGGGCGATGTGCTCCAGCAGGATCAGGCGATGGTGGTGGCCGAGAATACGTGCCAGCTCAGCCATCTCGGCCAGGGGCTGCTGGGGGGAAATCGAATCGCTCATTGACAGCTCCTGCTGTTTTATTGATCATTCAATCACTTAATTGAATGAAAACCTATCACACCCATGCACAAGGCTGAAGCACAGCCCGTCGCACTTCAAGGAGTCCTTAATGCATGAGTTCGTCGCGTTGATTTCACAGGCGCTGCTGTTGGGCATAGGCGCTACCTTGATCCTTGATCTTTGGACGCTGCTTCTGGCGCGGGGGCTGAACATTCCTGGTGCCAACTGGGCCATGGTCGGCCGCTGGATAGGGCATTTTCCTCGCGGGCGCTTCGTGCATCCAAGCATCGCCCAAGCCGCCGCGGTACCCGGGGAGCATGCGCTGGGCTGGCTGGCGCACTACCTGATCGGCGTCGGCTTTGCCGCCCTGTTGCTGCTGATCTGCGGCCTGGAGTGGGCGCGACAACCGACCCTGGCACCGGCCCTGATCATCGGCGTGGTGACGGTGGCTGCACCGTTCCTGCTGATGCAACCGGGCATGGGCGCCGGAATCGCGGCGAGCAAGATGCCCAAGCCGAATGTGGCCCGGCTGCGCAGCCTGATGGCGCATTCGGTGTTCGGGCTGGGGCTGTATGGCGCGGGGATGTTCTGGGCGTGGGTCCAAGAGCTGACCGCGTGATCGGCCATCCAGCCCGGGTCCACTAGGCTCCGTTCTCAAACCGTCACTCGGGAACAGGTGCCCTCGGCTGGCTTTCACTGATCAATGTCAGCCCCAAAGTGGGTTCTTTTCCGGAGTGGCAGATTTTTCTGCCCCCTGTATCAGCTCCATCAAGATGATGGAGCTGACGCACTCACCCCCCTCAGAAACAAGGCACTCACAGCCAAGATCACGACTCGACGTCGTTGCTGTGGTAGCACTGGTCGCCGTTGCCGCGCTGATCCGTCACCTGCGCAAACGGCGCAAGACCCGGGATCGTCGACACGGCACTTTGGGCACATCGGGAATTTTCATACTGAACCGACGACTTTATTTCGTTTGTCCCAAGCCCTCGCCAACGGCTTAGATAACGGCTCGTTTCCGGCACCCAGAGCCCGCATCCATGAGCCACGAGAACATCAGCCGTTCGCTTTCCACCGTCCACCCGATCCGCCTCAGCCACGGGCGCAACGCCGAAGTCTGGGACAGCGACGGCAAGCGCTACATCGACTTTGTCGGCGGTATCGGCGTGCTCAACCTGGGGCATTGCCATCCGCGTATCGTCGCGGCCATCCAGCTGCAGGCCACCCGGCTCACCCACTACGCCTTCAACGCCGCGTACCACGAGCCCTACATCGAGTTCATGCAGCGCCTGGCGGACTTTATCCCGGTGCGTTACCCGGTCAGCGGCATGCTTACCAACAGCGGCGCCGAGGCCGCGGAAAATGCCCTGAAGATCGTCCGCGGGGCCACCGGGCGCAGTGCGGTCATCGCCTTCGACGGCGCCTTTCACGGGCGCACCCTGGCCACCCTCAACCTCAACGGCAAGGTAGCGCCCTACAAGCAGAAGGTCGGAGTGCTACCCGGGCCGGTGTATCACCTGCCCTACCCCAGCGCCGACAACGGCGTCACCTGCGACGAAGCGCTGAAGGCCATGCAGCGCCTGTTCAGTGTGGAAATCGATGTCGAGGAAGTGGCCTGTTTCATCCTCGAACCGGTGCAGGGCGAAGGCGGCTTCCTGGCCCTGGACGCCACCTTCGCCCGGGCGTTACGCAGCTTCTGTGACGAACACGGAATTCTGCTGATCGCCGATGAAATCCAGTCCGGCTTCGGCCGCACCGGGCAGCGCTTTGCCTTCTCTCGCCTGGGCATCGAGCCGGACCTGATCCTGCTGGGCAAGAGTATTGGCGGCGGGCTTCCGCTGGGCGCGGTGGTAGGTCGCAGGGAGTTGCTGGACGTGCTGCCCAAGGGCGGCCTGGGCGGCACCTATTCAGGCAACCCGATTGCTTGCGCGGCCGCTCTTGCCACCCTGGAGGAAATGACCGATGCACATCTGCAAGCCTGGGGCGAACGCCAGGAACAGGCCATCGTGCAACGTTATGAGGGCTGGAAAGCCGATCGGCTGAGCACGTATCTGGGACGCTTGACCGGCGTCGGCGCGATGCGCGGCATCGAGTTGGTCAATGCCCGCGGCGAACCGGCGCCGGAACAGTTGAGCGCCCTGCTCGGCAACGCCCGGGAGGCCGGGCTGCTGCTGATGCCCAGCGGCAAGTCGCGGCACATCATTCGCCTGCTGGCGCCCTTGACCACCGAGCCTGAAATCTTTGAGGAGGGCCTGGATATTCTCCAGGAGTGCCTGGCGCGCCTGTGACTCCCGGCGCGCCTCAGGGCGAGGCTAGAACAGGTAGCCCATGTAGGTGGCAATGCCGCCACCGGCCTGTGGTCCGACGTTCATGCCAGCCATGACCACTGCGCCCTTGGCCGAACGCAGCAACTGCTCGTTGACCTTGATCGAAGCCATCATGGTCGCCGGGTTGCTTCCCAAAACGACGGCCAGGGCCAGTAGCTTGGGGTCCAGGCCGAACAGCAGGGCCGTGGCCGAACCGCCCACCACCAGTCCGCCACCGACTTCGGTATAGAAGCAAGGCCCGGTGATGTCGTCCTCGGTCAGGTCCCGGCTGCGAAGGGCATCGCTGACAAAGACCTTGCCGGTGCTGGGAAAAGCCTCCGCCGCACCGGCACCACTGACGCTCTTGCCCTTGACCTGGATATTGACCTTGCCGAAACGCGGCAGACGCCCACCAAAGCCGGCGCCCACCCCCAGACCGCCGTAGCGATAGCTGACGTCCTTGCCCTGAGGCGAACGCAGGGTGATCGATCCACCACCGCCGGCCACTAGGGCGATGGTCAGGCCGCCACCGCTGGCGGTCTGGTACAGCCATTTACTTTCGTTGACCGGAATCGGAATGCTGAGGTTCATGGGGTCAAAGTCCTTTTGCTCTTTGTGTGGCTCGTCCGCGCTGGCTGATGACACCCACCAGGCCGGCCAGGGTAAATACCAAACCGATCAGGCCGAGCACACCCGGGGTGGCCCAGAGTGCTGCCGGGTCGTCGATGACCGCGCTGTTGGCCGGCCGCTCAGGCTGGTAGTACACCCGCACGGGCTGATCCTTCTGGTAGCCGAAGATAAAGCCGCCCTGGGGGTAGGAAATTTTCTCACCGCTGCCGGTGGTAAAGGCGATCTCGGGGTGCGAACCACCGGCGTTCAGGTCGCTGACGATACCGTCGGCGATCTGGGCACTGGCGATGAATTCGCGACGATCGAGGGTGAGATTGACAGCAATGGCCAACAGGCCAATGCCGATCAGAACAAACAGCAGACCCTGGAGGATCTTGCCGAGGCGTGACGGGGTGGAGTTAGCCATGGGCTGTCTCGATATTCGTCCGTGAAAGAGGGAGGCCACGATAGCAAGAAACCTACCCCCAGAAAAACCGCCGCAGCGGCGTTCAGGCGCCCAGGAGATCCGCTTGAGCGCCTTTTGCCAGCGCTTACAAACCGAATACCCGACGGGCATTGCCCTGGAGGAATTTGTCCGCAATGGCCGGCGGAAGTTCCAGGGCTCGCACCTGTTCCAGGCATTTTTTCAGCGACAGCTGGGGGAAGTTGCTGCCGAACAACACCTTGTCCTGGCCATAAGTGCGCATGAAGTGCAGCAACTGCGGGGGGTAATAGGCCGGCAGACCAGCGAAGGTATCGATGGCTGAAAATGCTGACGTCATGACGGCACTCCTGCGCCCAGGATCAAGGCCTTTGCCCGGATTCAGCTGTTGATGACAAGAGTATTTCGAGCCTGCGACGGAGTTGAACAACTCCATCAAGATAAGGATATTCAGGACAGCCAAACCGTATGACCGGAGCCCTCACGAGCCCCGGTCAAATCCATTGGTTTCAGTCTTTACGCCATACGGTGCGGTTGATGTAGTCGGTGTAACTCAACACCACCCGCACCACCTGAACCGAGACAGGCCCACCTTGATAGTCTTGCACCAGAGGCACCTTTCGCTGATCACGAGAATGCTGACTGGTCACTACTCGTACGGCGTCCATGACCGATTCGCGCTTGAGGCCGCTCATGATCAGCGTGCCCTCGTCCATCCCTTCGGGGCGCTCATGGGCATTTCGCAAGGTCACCGCCGGCAGGTTCAGCAGGGAGGCCTCTTCGGTGATGGTGCCGCTGTCGGACAGTACACAGAATGCCGACATCTGCAGCTTGATGTAGTCCAACAGTCCGAAAGGTTTGACGAACCGAATCAGCGGGTGGTCAAGGCTCTCTCCCAAGGCCTCTAGGCGCTTGCGCGTGCGGGGGTGGGTGGAGACGATCAACGGGAAGCCGTAATGATCAGCCAGCGCTCGCAGGGTATCCAGCAGGTCGCGCAGGTTATCGGCGGTATCGACGTTTTCCTCACGGTGCGCACTGACGATGAAGAACTTGTCCTGCTCCAGGCCGCTGCGTGCCAGCACGTCCGAGCTTTCAATCCTCGGCATGTAGTAGTCGAGGACTTCCTGCATGTGCGAGCCGGTCTTGATGATGGTTTCCGGACGAATGCCTTCGGCGATCAGGTAACGACGGGCATGTTCAGTCAATACCATATTGATATCGCTGAGGTGGTCGAGCACTTTGCGGTTGAGCTCTTCAGGAACTCGTTGATCGAAACAGCGGTTGCCGGCTTCCATGTGAAACACCGGGATCTTGCGACGCTTGGCAGCAATCACTGCCAGGCAGGTGTTGGTATCGCCATACAGAAGCAGTGCATCGGGCTTCTCGAGCTCGAAAATCGCATCGGACTTGGCGATGACTTCGGCAATGGTCTGCGCGGCTGTCTCGCCGGCAGCACCGAGGAAATGATCAGGTTTGCGGATCTGCAGGTCATCGAAAAAGACCTGATTGAGTTCGTAATCGTAGTTCTGCCCCGAGTGCACCAGCACGTGGTTGACCTGACGGTCCAACTCGGCAATCACCCGACTCATCTTGATCAGCTCGGGACGGGTACCGACCAGGGTCATGACCTTAAGCATCGAGTTGCTCCTTGATGTAATCGAGCTTGAGCAACAGCTCCTTGATACCTGGTACATCGAGGCGGGAGGTGTTGTGAGAGGTGTAGTCGTCGAGTTCGGAAATACGCTGCTCCCCCTCTACAAAATACTTTTTGTAGTTCAGGTCACGATTGTCCGCAGGAATCCGATAGTAACGCCCCATGTCCTCGGCCTTGGCCATTTCCTCTCGGGAAACCAGCGACTCGTAAAGCTTTTCACCATGACGAGTACCGATGACTCTGACTTCATTGCTTTTACCGAACAGCTGCTTGAGTGCCTCGGCCAGGTCGCCAACGGTGGACGCGGGGGCCTTCTGGATAAACAGGTCACCCTGTTGTGCATGTTCGAAGGCGTGCAGGACCAGATCCACCGAGTCTTCCAGCGACATCAGGAAACGGGTCATTTCCGGGTCGGTCACCGTCAAGGCTTCGTCGGAGCGCAGTTGGTCGACAAAGAGAGGGATCACCGAGCCTCGCGAGGCCATGACGTTACCGTAACGCGTTGCACAGATGATCGGACCCTTGGCCGGAATCATCCGTGATTTGGCAACCATCAGCTTCTCCGCCATGGCCTTGGAAATTCCCATGGCATTGATCGGATAAACGGCTTTGTCAGTGCTGAGCACGACGACCCGCTGAACTCCGGTAGCGATGGCCGCATTGAGCACATTTTCTGTACCCAATACGTTGGTACGCACAGCTTCCATCGGATAGAACTCACAGGACGGGACCTGTTTCAGCGCCGCAGCATGGAAGATATAGTCGACGCCGACCATGGCCTGGGCCAGGCTGTCATAGTTGCGAACATCGCCTATGTAGAACTTGACCTTGTCATTGGCCAGAGCGATACGCATATCTTCTTGCTTCTTCTCATCGCGACTGAAGATGCGAATTTCACGCACAGCGGTATTGAGAAAACGCTTGAGGACCGTATGACCGAAAGAACCGGTTCCACCGGTGATCATCAATACCTTGTCGTCGAACATGTACACCTTCCAAATTTTTTAGCGATTGGCATGCATCAGCTCAATGAGCTGAGGCCAGGATGGAGCCTTGTACCCAGTAGCCTGAGTGAACCGATCACTGTTGAGCGAGCGATCGATCACTAGTTTGCCATCTGGATGTATATCGATTGCCTTTTCATATTGCCGGGCAATCAGCGCCAGCAGGTCGGACTTGGCAATCGGCTCCGCGGCAACATGATACAGACCATTAAGTTGCGGATGCGGCAAGACGAAGTCTTTCATTACTCGAGCCAGCTCCACGGTAGGCAAACCAGAGAAGATGGCTCGGGTGAACCCTCGCACACAGCCCTGCTGCTTGAGGAACCAGTCCACCAGGGAATGATCGGAATTCAGTTCGTGCCCGATAATGGAGGTCCTCAAGGTAATTGCATGAGGCTCATCATGCAGCTCACCGATGTACTTGGACTTTCCGTACAAATCTTCGGCATCGGAAGTATCCGTTTCCAGGTAGCCACCCTTGGCTCCGGAGAACACGCAGTCGGTGCTGATGTGAATCAGACGTGCGCCGCTCAAGGCACACAGCTGTGCCAGACGATGGGGCAACATGGCATTGATCGGGAGCGCAGTCAGCGGGTCCTGGGCATCTGCAAGTTGCTTGATCAAGCCTACACAGTTGATGACCACATCCGGACGGACCTGAACCATTGCCGCTGTCAGGGCATCCTGATCGAGCACGTCGACGCCTGACAGAACCCGCGCATAATCAGGTAGAGAAGAATGCTTCAGGGCGGACAGACTGCGCGCCGTCCCCCAGGCCTCGTGCTGCGGGTCCTGGCTGAATACTTTAAAAACAGTACTACCGAGCATGCCGGTAATACCCAATACCAATACCTTCATAAATATGACTCAGATCCAGACCTTGAATGTATCCCATGCACTACAACCTGGGACCGAGGGGCTACAAGCCCCCTCAAAAATGGCCGTATTGTCCAGCAACAGGAAAAAAATAGCACTGCTTGGAAAAGCACCGCGAGCCAGGCAAGCAAGCGATGTGCCTCAAGTCTTCAGCAACTCCACCAGACTACGGACCTGCTGACCCATTTCGAAATGGGCGGCAAAGTAGCTCCGTCCACAACGCCCCATTTCCTCCCGTTGCGCACCGCCCAGGCTATACATCTTCCGTATGTTGGCGACCAATGGAGCCACTTCTTCCGCCGGACTGGTGAGTCCCGCCCGGGCTTCTTGAACTACTCGCGCGCCTTCGCCGTTCAGACTGGCAATGATTGGCTTGCCGGATGCCAGGTAGGATTGAACCTTGCTGGGGATGGTCTGGGCAAAGATGCTTTCATTATTAAGTGACACCAGCAATGCGCTGGACTGTGCAAAAACTGCAGGCATTGCAACGGCCGGGAAGCGCCCAGGAAGTATCAGATTATCCAGTGAATGAACTTGCTTCTGCTCCCTGAGCCACTCCAGCCGGCTGCCACTGCCCACCAGAACCAAGCGAACGTCCGGCTCGTCACGCAGTTGTTTCGCAGCCTCAACTAATGTCTCCAGTGCCTGGGCGGTTCCAAGATTGCCAGCGAACACTACACAGAAATGCGCCTTCAAGACCTGCGACAGCTGCTCGTCAACTTCTACTTCTGCATTAAAAGTCTGGGCATCCACGGAGTTGGGATAATAGGTAATCTTCTTTCTGGGTGCGTAGCGGGCCACTGAATCGACAAAGGCATGAGACTGGACCAGCAGCCGATCACAACCTGCGTAAATCCCGCGCACCATCCAGCCAACCATTTTCAATAGATAGGGGCTCTTGACGAATCCGGTGGCAGCAAGACTCTCTGGCCACAGGTCTTGTATCCACAAGGCCAACTGCGCCCTCTTCAGCCACTTGATAGGAATCGCTGGAATGGCCTGGGTGATGGGCGAAGGCGCGAATACCAGAATCGCATCGAACTCACGCTTGCGCAGCATCCATGGAAAAAAGACAAGTCCGGCAAAAACAAATGACAGGTAGTTAAGAACCATGTTCTTTGCACCACCTTCGCCGCGCGGCCATAACGGCACCCGCAGTACATCAATAGAATCCAGATAACGCTCGTAGTGACATCCCCATGCACGATAACCCGCAAATATCCGACCATCGGGATAGTTAGGTTTTCCCGTAGCAACTACTACCTCATGCCCCTGAGCAACAAGAGTCCTGGCTATATCGTTGATGATGAAATTTTCAGGACTAAAGTACTGAGAAAAAATTAATAACTTCAAAGAGTTCACTTTATATTCGGTGAAAACAACACTTTCCGCCCGACCACTTTACTCATTCGTGGGACCTCAGGACGGCGCCTCATACACGCCTATTGCCATTCATCGGAAGCAGCAATCATTGACGTGAGCCGGCAGTAACCTGCCGGGAGAACGGGTGCCCGCTTGATGGACGCGATGGGACCACAGCCCCTTCCATAGCGGCAAGGAGATTTTACTTTTCCTGACTGGCAAGGCTCAGCAGCCAGCTTGGGCGGGGGGCGAGGAAGCTGGTATGGAGTAAATGTGCCCGGCCTGTCGCCCGAGGCGCCTTGCCAGTGTAGAATCGCCGCCAATTTGGCCGCATACACCATGAATTCGCCTTCCGGTCACACAGCTGTCGGATGACGGAACATTCTGTTTATTTACGGCTTGACGCGTGGACTCTTTGAGTCATTCGCCTGTTGATCGCATCCTACGATAGGTCAGATCCCCGGGTGTGTAAGAACCAGAACTAGTTCCCACGCTCCTGCCGAAAAGTAAAGGAATGCCTGTTGCATGCATCGAACCTGTATTACATCGGAGCTAAAATGCCTGACCAAAAACAAACCAGCATCGCCAAGTTCAAGAACAAAGAAGCCCTGATTGGCATCGTAGGACTCGGTTATGTGGGCTTGCCGCTGATGTTGCGTTACAACGCCATCGGCTTCCGGGTACTGGGTATCGATATCGATGATTCCAAGGTAGCTAAGCTCAACGCCGGCAGCAGCTATATAGAACACATTGCCAGCGAGCACATCAGCCAGGCCAGAAACTCGGGATTTGAAGCAACCACCGACTTCCGCCGCGCCAGCGAGTGTGACGCACTGATCCTTTGCGTACCGACGCCGCTGAACAAGTATCGCGAACCTGACATGAGCTTCGTGATCAACACCACCAATGCACTCAAGCCTTACCTACGTGCAGGCCAAGTGGTTTCCCTGGAAAGCACCACCTACCCGGGTACAACAGAAGAAGAACTGCTGCCTCGAGTACAAGAAAACGGCCTGATCGTTGGCGAAAACATCTTCCTGGTGTATTCGCCAGAAAGGGAAGATCCGGGCAACGCCAACTTTGAAACTCGCACCATTCCCAAGGTCATCGGTGGTCACACCACCGGCTGCCTGGAAGTTGGTATCGCGCTGTACGAGCAGGCTATCGACCAGGTAGTGCCTGTCAGCTCAACCAAAGCTGCGGAAATGACCAAGCTGCTGGAAAATATCCACCGCGCCGTCAACATCGGCCTGGTCAACGAAATGAAAGTCGTTGCCGATCGCATGGGTATCGACATCTTCGAAGTCGTCGATGCCGCTGCAACCAAACCTTTCGGCTTCACGGCCTATTACCCTGGCCCTGGCCTGGGCGGCCACTGCATTCCCATCGACCCCTTCTATCTGACCTGGAAGGCTCGCGAATACGGTTTGCACACACGGTTCATCGAGCTCTCCGGCGAAGTCAACAAGGCAATGCCCGAGTATGTCCTGAGCAAGCTGATGGACGGTCTGAACAACAGTGGCAAGGCGCTCAAGGGTTGCAAGGTCCTGGTCTTGGGCATTGCCTACAAAAAGAACGTGGATGACATGCGTGAGTCTCCATCCGTGGAGATCATGGAACTGATCGAAGCCAAGGGCGGTATCGTGGCCTATAGCGATCCGCATGTTCCGGTGTTCCCGAAAATGCGCGAGCATCACTTCGAACTCAATAGCGAGCCGTTGACCGCAGAAAACCTGGCCGCATTCGACGCGGTGGTACTGGCCACAGATCATGATAAGTTCGATTACGAACTGATCCAGAACCACGCTCGACTGATCATCGACAGTCGCGGCAAGTACCGTGCTGTTGCGAGCAACGTCATCAAAGCCTGATCGAAACACGACACATCGCAGCGAGTTACATGAGACAGGGGCCATCGCCATAGGGCCTCTGTTTCACGCCTCCTGCCACAGGCAGTTGAAACTCTTCCCCGAGGAACTCCATGAAACGCTTTGCCCTGATCGGCGCCGCTGGCTACATCGCCCCGCGCCATATGCGTGCCATCAAGGACACCGGCAATGAGCTGGTTTGTGCCTACGACATCAACGACTCCGTCGGCATCATCGACAGCCTTTCGCCTCAAAGCGAATTCTTCACCGAGTTCGAGCGCTTCTACGATCACGCCTGGCGTCTCAAACGAGATCCGGCGACCGCACTGGATATCGTTTCGATCTGCTCGCCCAATTACCTCCATCACTCTCATATCACTGCCGGCCTGCGCCTTGGATGCGACGTGATCTGCGAGAAGCCTCTGGTACCCAGTGCAGCACTGCTGGAAGACCTGAGCCTGACTGAACGCGAAACCGGCAAGCGCCTCTGGAACATCCTGCAACTGCGTCACCATCAGGCGATCATCGACCTGAAGAACCGTGTGCAGTCACAACCCAGTGCCCATAAGCATGAGGTAGAACTGACTTACATCACCAGCCGTGGTCGCTGGTACATGGAAAGCTGGAAAGGCGACCCTCGTAAGTCCTTTGGTGTCGCGACCAACATCGGCGTGCACTTCTACGACATGCTGCACTTCATTTTCGGCAAGCTGCAGCGCAACGTTGTGCATTTCAGCAATGCCGACAAGGCCTGCGGCTACCTGGAGTATGAGAACGCCCGAGTACGCTGGTTCCTTTCCATCGATGCCAACGACCTGCCTGAATCGGTCAAAGGCAAGAAACCTACCTACCGCTCGATCACTGTCGACGGCGCGGAAATTGAGTTTTCCGAAGGTTTCACCGATCTCCATACCATCAGCTACCAAGCCGTACTCGACGGCAAGGGCTATGGTATCGAGGATACCCGGCACTGTGTGGAGACAGTCGAGACTATCCGTACCATGAACCCTGTCAGAGCTCAGGACAACGAAGGACATCCCTTCCTGTCCCGCCTGGTCTGACAATATGAGCCATTACCAGCACCCAAGCGCCATCGTCGATGATGGCGCACAGATCGGCGAAGGTTCACGGGTCTGGCATTTCGTGCATGTATGCCCAGGCGCACAGATCGGCAAAGGAGTCTCCCTTGGCCAGAACGTCTTCGTCGGCAACAAAGTGGTCATCGGTGATCATTGCAAGATCCAGAACAATGTCTCGGTATATGACAACGTGACCCTGGAAGAGGGTGTGTTCTGCGGTCCAAGCATGGTCTTTACCAACGTCTACAACCCACGCTCATTGATCGAGCGCAAAGACCAATACCGCGACACCCTGGTGAAAAAGGGTGCCACGTTGGGCGCAAACTGCACCATCGTCTGCGGGGTCACCATCGGCGAATACGCCTTCGTCGGCGCAGGTGCGGTCATCAACAAGGATGTACCGGCTTACGCACTGATGGTTGGGGTGCCCGCACGACAGCTAGGCTGGATGAGCGAGTTTGGTGAACGCCTCGAACTGCCGGTCGAGGGAGAAGCCGAATGCCTCTGCCCACATACCGGCGCCCGCTATGTCTTGCGTGGCAACAACCTGAGCAAAATGGACGCACAGTAAATGATCGAATTCATCGACCTGAAGACCCAACAAGCCCGCCTCAAGGACAAGATTGACGCGGGTATCGCTCGCGTTCTATCCCACGGCCAATACATCCTCGGCCCTGAAGTAGCTGAATTGGAGGAGCGTCTGGCCACGTACGCAGGAGCAAAGTACTGCATCAGTTGCGCCAACGGCACCGATGCCCTGCAAATCGCGCTCATGGCCCTGGGCATAGGTCCAGGAGATGAAGTCATCACTCCCGGCTTCACCTATATAGCGACAGCGGAAACAGTCGCCTTGCTAGGTGCCAAGCCGATTTATGTGGATATCGACCCACAAACCTACAATCTGGACCCGGCCCTGCTGGAGGCAGCAATTACTTCCCGCACCAAAGCAATTATTCCAGTATCCCTGTATGGGCAGTGCGCCGACTTTGATGCAATCAACACCATCGCTGGCAAGTACTCTCTGCCAGTGATAGAAGATGCCGCACAGAGCTTCGGAGCCCGCTACAAGAGCAAAGCCTCCTGCAACCTGAGCACCATCGCCTGCGCCAGCTTCTTCCCCAGCAAACCCCTGGGTTGCTATGGCGATGGCGGTGCGATCTTCACTAATGATGAAGAGTTGGCGACGATCATCCGCCAGGTAGCCCGGCACGGTCAGGACCGCCGCTACCATCACATCCGCATCGGTGTGAACAGCCGCCTGGATACTCTGCAAGCCGCCATTCTTTTGCCCAAGTTGGAAATCCTGGAAGAAGAAATTCAATTACGCCAGCAAGTCGCGCAGAATTACGCACGACTTCTGACGCAGGCGGGCATCGCCGCACCTTATATTGAACCTCACAATATCAGCGCCTGGGCACAGTTCACCGTGCAGGTGGACAATCGCGATGCTGTGCAACAGCACCTCAAGCAATCCGGGGTACCTACTGCTGTTCACTACCCTATTCCGCTCAATCTCCAACCAGCGGTGAAAGACGAACACGCACAACTTCCTGTGGGTGACGCTGTGGCAACGCGGGTCATGAGTCTGCCGATGCACCCTTACCTCACGGCATCAGATCAGTCGCACATTGTTGAAGCACTGGTCACCGCTAGCAAAATTTGATTGGAGTACACGCATGAAAATCGAAGGTTCAAAAGTTCTGGTCATCGGTGGCGCCGGATTCATTGGCAGCTTTGTGATTTCGGAGCTGCTCAAGGCCGGGGCTGCCGAAGTTGTGGTTTATGACAACTTTGCCCGGGGCAAGCTCAGCAACATCTCTGAGCAACTCAAAGATCCACGCTGCCGTCTGTACGCAAATGGTGGTGACGTTCGCGAAATCGACTTGCTGAACGACGCCATGCAGGGCATGGACGGCGTCATCCACCTGGCAGCCATGTGGCTGCTGCACTGCAAGGACTTCCCACGCACTGCCTTCCACGTCAACGTCGAAGGTACCTTCAACGTTCTTGAAGCCTGCGTGAAAAACAACATCAAGCGTCTGGTCTACTCCTCGTCCGCTTCGGTGTATGGCGACGCAGTGGAAGTACCGATGACCGAAGATCATCCGTTCAACAACCGCAACTTCTACGGCTCGACCAAGATTGCCGGTGAAGCCATGTGCCACGCGTTCCACGACCGCTACGGCCTGAGCTACGTCGGTCTGCGCTATATGAACGTCTACGGACCGCACCAGGACCAGACAGCCGCTTACACCGGCGTGATTCCAATCATGTTGAACAAGATTGATGCCAATGAAGGTCCGGTGATCAACGGCGACGGTAGCCAGGCTTACGACTTCATCTATGTCGAAGACGTTGCTCGCTGCAACGTCAAGGCGTTGGAAGCGGACGTCACCGACCAGTTCTACAACGTTGGTACTGGCGTACAGACCAGCATCAAGGAACTGTGCGACACCATTCTCGATATGAAAGAGTCCGATCTGGTCGTCCAGTACCGTCCCTACAGCGCTGACGATGCCCGTCGCATGGTACAGAACCGTATCGGTTGCCCGAAAAAGGCTGCGGAAGAACTGGGGTTCACCTACCAGTACGAGCTGCGTGAAGGCCTGCAGAAACTTATCGATTGGCGCACCACGCACGGGGCGGAGTAAACACAATGGAAAAGCGCAACATTGCTATCTCGTTACCCAGCACCGGCGAAGAAGAATGGCAGGCAGCCCGTGAGCCGCTGATGACCGGCTGGTTGACCCAAGGCCCCAAAGTGGCAGCCTTTGAAGAAGCCTTTGCCAAGCGCCATCAGGTTCCTCACGCCTTGGCAGTGACCTCTTGCACCACGGGCCTGCACCTGGCGCTCGCCGGCCTGGATATCGGTCCGGGCGACGAAGTCATCGTTCCAACCTTCACCTGGATCGCCACCGCCAACGTGGTGCTGTACTGCGGCGCGACTCCGGTATTCGTCGACATCGACCCGCTGACCTACAACCTGGATATCAGCCAGGTCGCCGCCAAGGTCACCGACAAGACTCGGGCCGTCATTGCCGTGCATCTGTTCGGCCGTTGCCTGGATATCGATGCGTTGCGAGCGGTGCTGCCTGCGCAGGTCGCCATTATCGAGGACGCCGCCTGTGCAGCAGGTGCCGACTGGAAAGGGCGCCCCGCCGGCAGCCTGGGAGATGCTGCGGCATTTTCTTTCCACCCACGCAAATCGGTTACTACCGGCGAAGGCGGCATGGTAACAACCAGCAACCCAGAGCTGGCTGAACGCATGAACCAGTTGCGCAGCCACGGTGCCTCGCTCTCCGAAGAACAGCGCCATCTGGGCCCACGCCCCTATCTGCTGCCGGAATTCAACCTGCTGGGCTTCAACTACCGGATGACCGACCTGCAAGGTGCGATCGGCCTGGTACAGCTGGGCAAGCTGGACGGTTTTATCGACGAACGTGCGCGCTGGGCGCAGTACTACTGCGAGCAACTGGCCGATATCGACTGGCTGCGACTCCCTACCACTCCGCAAGGCAGCCGCCATGGCTGGCAGGCATTCGTTACCTACATCGATCCGCAAAAAGCTCCGATGCCCCGTAACGACATGATGGAAATTCTCCAGGCCAAGGGCATCTCTACCCGCCCTGGCACCCATGCCGTGCACATGCTTGCTTACTACCGTGAGCGTTTCGGCCTCAAACCGGAAGACTTCCCGGGTGCCCGCGACTGCAACGATCACACCATGGCGATTCCACTGCACAACAGGATGAGCGAAGAAGACTACGCCTATGTAGTCGAGGCTATTCGCCAACTGCGCTGAGTAACAGCACCTGCATCCCGCTCATTCGAGCGGGATGACCTTTTCAGGCAACGGAACTACGCAGACCTGCGCATTTCCCACTGCACTCCCCCCGATTCAAAGGAGCATCAAAACGCATGTGCGGCATTACCGGCCTCATCCATCTCGATAACAACCCGGTATCGCCTGCAGTCCTGCAGCGCATGACGGATGCCATCGCCCATCGTGGACCCGATGGTGAGGGGCATTGGATTGAAGGCAACGTAGGCCTGGGTCATCGGCGCCTGGCAATCATCGACTTGTCTCCTGCTGGCCACCAGCCGGCCGCCTCCCTCTCCCAGCGCTATGTACTGGTCTACAACGGCGAGGTCTACAACTTCCGCGAGCTGCGCACCGAACTGGAAACCCTGGGCTACCAGTTCCGTTCACGCACCGACACTGAAGTGGTGCTCAATGCCTTGATCGCCTGGGGGGCACAAGCACTGGAGCGCTTCAACGGCATGTTTGGCCTGGCCTTGTGGGACCGCCAGGAACAAACGCTGTTGTTGGCCCGGGATCGCTACGGCATCAAACCGCTTTATTACGCACAACAAGGGCAGACCATTGCCTTTGGCTCCGAACAGAAAGCCATCCTGGCTATGCCCGAGTTTCAGCGCAGCCTGGACAAGGAAGCCTTGCTGGAATACTTCACTTTCCAGAACATTTTTACCGACAAGACATTGCTCAATGATGTGAAGCTGCTGCCTGCCGGCCACTATGCCGTGCTGGATATGAAGCGGCGAACTCCGGCTATGCAATTCACCCAGTACTGGGATTACAACTTCCAGGAACCCAAGGTCAAAGCCAGCGACGAAGAATACCGTGAAGAGCTAGACCGTTTGTTCCAACAGGCCGTCAACCGGCAACTGGTGACTGACGTAGAACTGGGCAGTTATCTGAGCGGGGGAATGGACTCCGGCTCGATCACTGCGATTGCGGCCAAGTCCTACCCCTACATGAAAACCTTTACCTGTGGCTTCGACCTCAACTCCGCCTCGGGTATCGAGATGGGGTTCGATGAACGCAGTAAAGCCGAATACATGTCCTACCACTTCAAGACTGAACACTACCAAATGGTCCTGAAAGCCGGAGACATGGAAAGAGTCCTGCCCAAACTGGCCTGGCACCTGGAAGAGCCCAGAGTGGGCCAGAGCTACCCGAACTATTACGCCGCCCAACTGGCTTCAAAATTCGTCAAGGTAGTCATGTCCGGAGCCGGCGGGGATGAGTTGTTTGGTGGCTATCCATGGCGCTACTACCGTGCCGTGGTTAACGACAACTTCGAACACTACATCGACAAGTACTACGCATTCTGGCAGCGGCTGATTCCTAACAGTGAGATCAAACAGGTCTTTGCGCCAATCTGGAAAGATGTAAAGCATGTGTGGACCCGAGACATCTTCCGCGACGTCTTCAAACACCACGCAGATAATCTGTACACCCCGGAAGACTACATCAACCACTCGCTGTACTTCGAAGCCAAGACCTTCCTTCATGGTTTGCTGGTAGTCGAAGACAAACTCAGCATGGCCCATGGCCTGGAAAGCCGCGTGCCATTCCTGGATAACGATCTGGTTGATTTCGCCATGCGCTGTCCGGTTCATTTGAAACTGAACAACCTGGCCGACGTTATAAGAATCAACGAGAACGATCAGGGCGACAAAGTCAGCAAGTACTTTGAAAAAGCTCGAGACGGCAAGCAGATCTTCCGGGATGTTATGAAACGATACATTCCAGACGACATCGCACGGGCTGAGAAGCAAGGCTTTTCCGCGCCAGATTCCAGCTGGTTCAAAGGCGAGAGCATGGAGTTTGTCAGAAGGACACTGCTGAACAAAAACGCACATATCTATGACGTATTTGATCAATCCGCACTGACTTCGCTTATCGAAGAACATCTCTCAGGAAAACAGAACAGAAGGCTGTTGATCTGGTCACTGTTGAATATGGAGGAATATATGAAAGGCTGTTTTGCATGATCTTGTTGTAACAGTCTTCATCTGTCATATATAAATCGGCCGTGTCAACCATCACGATCAAGACCCAGCAATAGCAGCGCTGACGCACTGTTGCTATTGCTGCAGAGTCAGCATGAAAGAGGCAATGCACAGGACATAAAATGAAAATCATCTTCAAGATAGCCCAATCTGCATGCTTCTTTTTATTCTCGTTTTTTTGCTTTGCTTTATTCTTGCTTCCGGTCCTGGCCTTGAGAGTCAAGCGCAGTTTTAGCAAACGACCGGCAAAACCTGAGTATGTCTTTGTCGGCATACACGAAATTGCCAACAACATCAGCGAACTGTCTACCGCATTGGCAAGACAGCAAATCACTGTGCGCAGCGCTCGCTCCCACGCCGGTCTTTTCTATGGAGAAGCGAACGCACAAGGCGCCTCTGCTCTGGCCCTGAAAGTCCGTCTGTTCAGCGAACCACTCTGTCGTTCCCGACATTTACCCTGGATCCTTTTACGCGCCGACCAGGCTTGGTTCATCTGGTGCACCAGCCTGCTCGCGCTGAACCTCGACTACATCCTCTATCGCCTCGCTGGCGTAGATCTGGTTGTTCAGCACTGCGGAGACGATGTGCGTTGCCGACACTTGCAGGACGCGTTGTTTGAAAAATACACGCCGGGTATCGCGATTGGTCCCTATCCCGCACTCCCCCTTGTGGACATGCTGAGAAAGTACTATCGCCAGTTCATGGCCGAACGCTTTGCCAAGACCCTTTCCTCAAGGAACCAGGCGACCTTTCAGGCAGGAATGCTGGGGCACTTCACGTTCAGCCAGACGTCGCTACTGAGCGGCCCACGTCGTCCGGGAGAGATTCCGGTCATCGTTCACGCCCCTTCGAACCGGGCAGTAAAACGAACCGATCTGGTGCTGGAAGCGGTGGAAACGCTCCGAAAAAAAGGCTACCAGTTCGAGTTTCGCCTGCTGGAGCACATCCCCAATCATCAAGTGGTCAGCATGTTGCTGGCAGCCGACATCGTTGTCGACCAGCCATCCACCTGGCCAGGTCGGTTCGGTATTGAGGGCGCTGCCGCATCCTGTGCAATCGTTTCAGGAAACTATGATGTTTTTACTGGCTTGCCGGCCTCACCCATCATTCAGTTTCCTGTTGATGCGAACCTGCTGACGGCTCGTCTGGAAAAACTGCTGGCCGATCGGGCTTATCTGGAAAGCGTCATGGCCGCTTGCTGGGGGTTCTGGAAGGAAAAGTACAGCGAGGAAGCATTTATCAATAACTACTTCAAGATCTGGAACAACCAACACGACACCTTCCCACCGCTACCCGAGCAGAAGGCAATACTCCTGGCTGCCGCAAAAGGCACACTTCAACGCCTGTTCATCAGGTACTTTTATTTTCCTTCACGCCAGGATAACCGCTAGGATTTTGCCCATATATGTTCAAGCTCTTTATTCGAGACAGTGTCATTTACGCAATCCCCGCACTGCTTTCGAAGGGGCTCGCGCTATTTCTAGTGCCGCTGTACACCCGTGTGCTGAGTCCGGAAGATTATGGCTCTCTGGATTTGTTGCTGGTTTTCTCAGGTCTTATCGCCCTGACCATTGCCCTGGAAGTGTCCCAGGGCATAGCGCGCTTCTACTCAGCAGAAACAGACCCTGAACGCCGTTGCGCCTATGCATCGTCCGCCTTCTGGTTCACCGCTTGGTGCTACTCGCTGTTCGCAGTGATCACCCTGGCCTACGCCGATGACCTGTCCAACTGGATCATGGGGCGCAAAGGACTGACAGCCGCTTTCAAGGTGGGCATTGTCTATATTTTCTTCAATGGTCTGTTCAACCTCATCCAGAACCAGTTCCGCTGGGAGTTACGCAGCAAACACTATGCGTTCGTCAGCATTATTGTCTCCCTAGTCACTGCCGGAGCTGCGGTACTCCTAACCTACGGTGCAGGAATGGGGTTGCAAGGGTTGTTATGGGGCATGAGCGCCGGAGTCATCATTGGCACTGTCTACGGGCTGTATCACTTGCGGCAGAGCTTTCGCTTTCGCTTTGATTGGGCCCGGCTCAAGGAGATGCTGGCGTTCTCCATCCCCTTGGTCCCTGCCAGTGTGACGGTACTTGCCAGCATTTATATCGACCGCCTGCTGATCAACCACTTTGTGTCGATCGGAGAAGTCGGACTGTATGGTGTCGCGGTCAGGTTGGCCAGTGTAGTCAGCCTGGTCATGGTCGGCTTCCAAGGAGCCTTGACACCGTTGATCTATACCTACTATCGCGAAGCCGATACTCCCAGGCAGTTGGCACGTATCTTTAGGGTGTTCTGCTGCTTTGCGTTACTGAGCTACCTAGCACTTGGGCTGTTTGCACATGACGTTCTGGTGCTGATGACAACCGCAGACTACTACTCCGCCTCCAAGCTGATCATCTTCCTGGTACCGTCAATTCTCCTGGCCCAGATGTACATTTTTACCCCAGGCATCAGCATCGCCAAGAAAACCCACATGACCATCTGGATCAATCTCGCCGGCCTGATCGCCAACATCGCCCTGGGACTGCTGTTGATTCCTCGTTTGGGAGGCAGCGGTGCCGCTATCGCGATGCTCCTGGGAAGTTCACTGACGTTCGCTATCTATATGCTCTGTAGTCAAAGGCTGTATCCCGTGCCGCATAAATGGTGGCCGCTCTGCGGCTCAATGACTGCAACGGTCGTGGCGCTGTTTCTGGCACTGCGACTAGGTTCAGAACTGGACAGCTACTTGCGTTGGTTGGTCAACTTGATATTCATCAGCGGCACGGCAGTGATTTTTTTAGCCTTGGGGCTTGTTCAAGTTTCCGAGCTACGTAAAGCCGGGCAATTAGTCCGCAGCCGCCTTAAACTTTTTTCGCAAAGAAGTAGCTAATTTATGTGTGGAATACTCGGTTTCTTCTCCGTCAGCGAAACCCACTCTTACTCCCAGAGTATCGATGCGGCCATTCAGACCTTGCGCCATCGTGGACCGAATGACTTCGGCTATGAGGAGATGTCGGTTGCTTCCAACAAACTAGTGCTTGGTCACACACGCCTGTCCATTATCGACTTGTCCTTCGCCGGCCATCAGCCGATGCACTCCAAGGACCAGCTTTTTTCCATCGTATTCAATGGCGAAATCTACAACTACCGCGAATTGCGTAATGAGCTGCAAACCCTAGGGCACGTGTTCCACTCGGACTCCGATACCGAGGTGTTGCTGGCAGCCTGGATTCAATGGGGAGCCGACTCCCTTGCACGCTTGCGCGGAATGTTTGCGTTCGCGGTTTTTGACCGGAAGGCCAACAAGCTTTCCTGTGTTCGCGACCCCTTCGGGATCAAGCCGTTCTATTACACCCGTGAAGGCGATAACTTCCTTTTCGCCTCAGAAATGCCAGCATTGAAAGCGTTGAAGCAGAACAAGGCTCAGCTCAACTGGCAACGCGCCTATGACTATCTGGTGCATGGCGACTACGACTCACAAGCCGCGACCTTCTTCGAAGATGTGCTTCAGTTGATGCCCGGGCACTTGCTACACCTTGATCTATCCAATGGCCAACTCAGTGCACCGCAACAATGGTGGCGGCCGCAAATAGAACAAACTTCAACCCTGAGCTTCTCTTCTGCAGCCGATGAGTTGCGCGAACGTTTCCTGCACAACATCAAGCTGCATCTGCGCAGCGACGTTCCCCTGGGAGCGGCATTGTCCGGTGGACTGGACTCTTCGGCAGTGGTTTGCGCCATGCGCAAGATCGAACCGGATGCAGCCATCAATACATTCAGCTATATCGCCCGCGATAGCGCCGTATCAGAGGAGTCCTGGGTCGACCTGGTCAATGTCCAGGTCAACGCCAAGGCCCACAAAGTACTGGTCAGTCCTCAGGAACTGTCCAATGACCTGGATGACATGATTCGCGCTCAAGGTGAGCCCTTTGGCAGTACCAGCATCTACGCCCAGTACCGGGTCTTCAAGCTGGCGAAAGACAACGCCATCACGGTAACGCTCGATGGTCAGGGAGCCGATGAGTTACTGGCCGGCTATCACGGCTACCCAGGAAAACGCATCAAGAGCATGCTCGAACAGGGTCATTACCGGCAGGCTATGAACTTCGCAAGGCAGTGGTCAACATGGCCAGACAGAAGCTTGAAGCACTGCTTCAAGACGGTCGTTGCCGAGTGCGCCCAAGGCCCCTTGTACGACTTGCTCAGACGTGGAAACGGCATGCAGGCCAGCCCTTCGTGGATAGACACACAGATGCTGCGTGACGCCGGTGTGCACATCGGTTATCCACAACAGAGATCACCCTACGATCTTCCCGGACGCAAACTGGCCTCCGAGCTGGCATTCTCACTGACCCACCGCGGGCTACAGTCACTGTTGCGCCATGGCGATCGTAATTCGATGCGTTTTTCCATCGAGAGTCGGGTGCCTTTCCTGACCTCCGACATGGCAGACTTCCTGCTCTCCTTGCCAGAAAACTATCTGATCTCGCAATCAGGAGAGACCAAGTCCGTCTTCCGGGCAGCGATGCGTGGAATAGTGCCAGACGCCATCTTGGACAGAAGGGACAAGATCGGTTTTTCTACTCCCGAACAGGTGTGGCTGGTACAGCTGGCCGAGCAGATACGGGGCTGGCTGAAGATTGATCTCGGACTGCCATTCCTGAACCAGCCACAAATCCTAGAGGAATTTGAGAAAATCATTTCAGGGAAAGCTCCTTTCTCCTGGCAAGTCTGGCGCTGGATCAACTTCACCCGGTGGTATCAACATAATTTTGAACTGCGCTGATTGAAGCATCCAGGCCAACGCCCGGTTAACCAACCGGGGATGGCAGCCAAGTCTTGAGATTGAAAAAGTGAGAACAGTGATGACGATTAAAACTGATTCGCCTAAAGACCCGGGAGCTTCATCAAAGGCTGACGAAGCACTTTTGCAACAAGTAAAAAGAGTGCTCAGTCAATTACGCTCCGATATATTTTCCAAGTTCAAGAGACATGTCTCGATAAACGACCTCCTCTCGGATCGCTGGGAGACGGCCAGGTTCTACGGATTTGGAGAAGGAACATCCTGCTACAACAACGTGCTGATTCTGGGTGATGTAAAGGTTGGAAAAAACACCTGGATTGGCCCCAACGTGGTGCTGGACGGCTCCGGCGGGTTGGAGATCGGAAGCTACGTGTCCGTCAGCTGCGGTGTACAGATATACACCCACCACACTGTGGAGTGGAGTACATCCTTGGGACAAGTTGAAGCCAGCCGAAAGCCTACGAAAATAGGCGATGGCGTCTACATCGGACCAAATTCGATTATTCAGATGGGTGTCAGCATTGGTGACGGCGCGATTATCGGCGCCATGAGTTTTGTAAATCGCGACGTTCCTGCGGGGGTTAAAGTTTATGGCACACCAGCCAGGCAACATTAGAAACAACCCCTATTACCGCGATAGCGGCCAGAAACATTGGCCTGTATGTTTAGAGAGTCTCATTACAAACAAAGCCCTGAGATTATGGTTACCCCCCCTGACAGAACGAGCCCTTGACTTTGGATACTTTTCCAAGCCAATGGAAAAACTGCGACAGGAAACAACCTGCACTGACTTATCACCTAAAAATAAGTTGAATCAAGCCACTAAAACACCTCCACAGGCATCCATCAAATGAAAAATATTTATTACGGCCCCATATTCACATGACGATGCCATTAAACACTTCACTCCAATCAACGCAAAAAAACCCTTAAATGGTTGATACAACATGCTAAGTATTTTGATGCCTGCCAAAAATGAAGCACTACACATTGAGGCAGCGCTTCGTTCGATTGAAAAGATAAGCGACCTTGTCTTTGAGGTTATTGTTGTCGACGACGGCTCAGATGATGAAACCTGTAATGTTGTAGAAAACCTTGCTTTTAGTTTTGTAACGCTTATAAAAAGTGGGGGCGTTGGTAAAGCGCAAGCATTCAATCTAGCCTATGAGAATGCCTCTGGAGATGTTTTTATCCTGTTGGCTGCTGACGACCTACTGATTGCAGAAAGCATTCATGAACGGATTAAACCAATAAAAGCAGTAGATAAACCCCAGATTTCATATTGCAAACTCAAGTCTTTCTCCGCCGACTCAAAATACAATGCAATGACACTACCAAAGAACCCTTCACTCGGTCTTGAGTCAGGTGGCTGCATGGCATTTAATCGCTCGTTTGCTCAACTGGCTTTTCCGATTCCGAGTTTCTTGCCAAATGAAGACGTGTGGATGATGCTCCACGCACGCTACTCTTCGGTAGAAGCAACTCACGCCCCAACAGTTGGAATTTTGTATCGAATACATGAAAATAACAGCTATAAGCGCGGGGTCAGTTACTCACAAATAAATGAGCAAATGTGGGTCAGGCAGCGCGCCATATTCTACTTTTACGAAAACTACAAATCAAAGCTTCCACCACAAAAACAGAGAGCACTTCTTATTGCTTTCCTCTTACAGCTTTTACGTTACCTTGGCTTCTCCAAAATAATATGTTTCATCCCAGAAGCTCCCTTAAAAGAAAGAGTCAAACTTCTGTTAAATTCCTCTGCGCGACTATATGCCATTAGAGAGCGCTTCTATAGCTTCTTCTCCGGACGGTAAAACGCCGTCATCTGGATTGGTTGATCTTTATGATGCTCGGCGAACAGATCGTTGCGTAGGTTCCAGGGATAGGTGGGGTCAGGCCAGATGTCCTAGGCCTCCCACTGCCACTCAACCTCTGCCAAAGCAACATCGAGCCAAACTGCGTGCCGACCTTTTCAGCAAACCAGCCCCTCAAGCATCATTCTGAAATGCCGGCGCCGTAGCACATAATCCCCCCTGCCTCCTTCTCATCTAAGGACTCCTCATGTCAGAACAGCACAACGCTATGGCCGACTGGCCCCCTGCCGGCTGTCCTCCCCTGGCCTGGCCGGATCTGTCCGATCAGGGCGCACGGCTGAAGTGGTACCTGGCCACGATCGGTGCCTATGGCGCTTTATGGGAAGGGCACGTCAACGAGCCTGAATTAACCCCCGTCAGCGAGGAAGCGCTGGTGGCCCTGGAGCAGCGTCTGGGCTGTGCCTTGCCGCCCTCGCTGCGCGACTATCATCGGCAGCTGGGGGTCCTGTCCCTGGCGGAGATCCTTTGCAGCGTAGGCCCCGGCCATACCCCGATCCAGCCTCTGCTGGAGGCCTACCCTGGCATTGTCGATATCCCCGAGAGCGATCTGGACCTGGCACTGGCGCACCAGCTGGTTGCCTTTGGCGACTACCTGGGCAACGGCAACCTGTTCTGTTTCCACCGGGAAAGCGGCGCGGTCTACTACTTCGATCACGACACCGGCGTAGCGCTGACACGCTTCTTCGACTCCCCCGAGGAGTACCTGGATGCGCTGATGCTGCTGTGCCTGGCCGAGGTGTACGAGGACGACGACGGTGCCGAAGCGCTGATCAGCCAGCGTTACGGCGACGACTTGGTGCGCAAGTGGCGCTACTGAAGAACAAGGACCTCGGTCTCTACTAACGCCAATGCCGGCGCACAATCTGCGGTTCTCAACCCCGAACAAGGATGCTCCATGTTTCAGCGTGCCCTGATCTGCACACTCCTGACACTGCTTGCCTTACCCGCCAGCGCCGCTCCGGCCAAGGTCGAACGCCGATGCGGCTGGTTCGAGAACCCGACCCCGGCCAACGCCACCCTGACCGACCGCGACGGTGTCTGGGAAATTGCCAGCCAGGGCGGTTATCAGGCGGAGGGCGAGTGGCCCACCTTCAACGATCAGCAATGGGTGCGGACCAACAATCATTACGGCTACGGCTGTGCTTGTGTCAGCGCCAACGCTGATCCACAGACTCATCGCCTCGACCACTTGCACAAGGCCAAGGCCCGCCCGCTGTCCGCCTGTCGCGACGATCCCAGCCTGTACGAACCCTTGCGCGAGGAAGCCGGAGTTCCGGTATTGCCCATGGATTCACCACGCTTCAAGGCCCAGGGCTTCAGCCTGCAATACCCCAAAGGCTGGAAGCTTGGCCAGGCGCAGAACTGCCTCACCCTGGACCACCCGAAAAAACGTCCCCAGGAGGAATACACCCTGCACCTGTGCCTGCAGCAGGGCAGCCTGGAACAGGCCGCCGAAGGTTTGTTTTTCTATCAGGAAAACGGCGTGTGGATGCGCAGCGCCGGAAGGGATGAACCCAGCCCGGTGCAAGAGATTTCAGGCCCCGGCTGGAAAGGCCTGCTGGCCTATCAGACCTGCGGCATCAGCGATGGGGACACCGGCTTTCACGCCTATGGCGGCACCTGCCTGATGGCGCTGATCGACAGCGGCCAGCGTCAGGTGGTGGCTGACAGCGTCGGGTTCTTTCAGGACTTCGCCACCCTGAGGGCGATTCTGTACTCGATCCGCTTCGACCCGGCGCCGACAACGCCACCCCACTAGCCCTGTGACTCGGCCCGATACAGGGTTTGCAGGTGGGACAGGCGCAAGCCGTAGTGCTCCAAGTTGCGCCGGCTTTGCGAGTTCACCAGGGCCGTGGCCGCGACACTCCGGGCGCCAAGAGCGGCGGCCTGTTGCACGCGATGGCCGATCAGGGCCCGATGATGGCCCTGCCCCCGGGCGGCCCGGGTGGTAACGGCAGTGCCCAGGTAGGCCACGCCATTGTCAGCGATGAACAGCGCTGCGCCAGCCACTGCAACACCCCGGTCCCGCAGCAGGTACAAATGCCCGCGCCCATCGTTGAGCAAGCCGCTGAAAGCCGCCTGGTTGATCGGCCGCGCCGCCGCAGGGGTATTGAAGCCTTCGCTGTGCAGCGCGCAGAACCTTTCAAGGTTCAAGGCCGTCACCGGCTCGATATCCAGCGCGGAAGACGGCGGCGCCAGTTCGTCGATCGAAGCGAACAACTGCCCGTGGGTCCAACCCTTGAGGCGCTGCAATGGCTGCCCCTCCAGTTCCAGGGTGCCCGCCACCTTGGCTGACTCAGCGATCAAGGCGATCGCCGGGGCGCAGGCCGCGCAGGTCTGTAACAGCTCGACGAGGCGGCAGGCCTGTTGCGCCCAGTCGCCATGCACCCGGTTCATCATCGGACTGGGATTGCCAGCGACGACGAAGGCGCCACACCCCGGCTCGCCCAGCAGGTTGGCCCCATGGGGGTTGCCTGCCAAGTTCGCCAAGCCCTGAACCCGGGCCCGCAGGTATTGGTGCTCCGCGTATTCAAGCGCCAGGGCGCGGCGGCGATCCATATCAGCGACCGCCCATCGGGGTTTCGCTGACCCAGGGCACGCGCACTTGTTCGGCGATGCTGGCAGCCTGCTGCTGCAGGACCTCGAGTTTGGCGCGACGCCCAAACAACCCGCTGAAATGCAGCAGCAGGCGCCCGGCAAAGCCCAGGGCATCGCCACGCTTGCGCGGGATCAGGTGCAGATGAGCATGGGGGATGTGCTGGTTGGTGGCCCGACCATCATTGACCAGCAGGTGGGTGCCTTCGACGCCGTAGCCGGCACGCCGCTGCGCGGCCAGCAATCCATCGAACACCTGATACAGATGCTGACGGACGAAGCCGGGTAATTGATCGAGCTTTTCCACATGAGGCTGGGGAATCAGCAGGACATGACCCGCCCCCAGGGGATGCACATCCATGAAGGCCATGCAGTGTTCATCGCGGTAAACCACGGCCGCTGGCAGGGTGCCGGCGACAATCTGGCAGAAAATGCAGTTCATCCATGAATCCTCAAGTGACAAGGTGCGTCCTGGCGGGCTACGTCAATGTAACCCACCTTATCCCTTGAAGGCCTGTCCCTTGAAGACTCATTCTTGGAGAGCCCGTTCGCAGAACAGGCCTGCGGATCAGTCCAGAGCCAGATAGGCGCCGGCGTCGACTTCGATCATCACCGGCTGGCGGATATCCCTGAGGCTCTGCAGCAGTTCCTGCAACTGCGCCGGGGTGTCGGCGCGATGGTGCGCCACATGGAAGCTCTGGGCCATGGCCCGGAAGTCCGGAGTGAGGATGTCCACCCCCAGCGGCGCAATGTCCCGGGCCTGCATGTAGTCGCGGATCTCGCCGTAGCACTGGTTGTTCCACACCAGCAGGATCACCCCGATCTGCGCTTCCTTGGCGGCGATCAGTTCGCTGCTGGCGAACTGCAAGCCGCCGTCCCCCACCAGCGCCACCACCGGACGCTCGGGCCGCGCCAGCTTGGCGCCCATGGCTGCCGGCAGGCCGTAGCCCAGGGTGCCGTAACCGCTGCCGGCGTTGAACCAACTGGCCGGGGCCGGTGCCTGGTAGCCGCAGGCGCCCTGGTACACCGGTTGGGTCGAGTCGCCCACCAGGATCGGGCTGCCCAGGGTGTCGCGCAGCAGGTCGAGCAAGCCTTGCAGGCCTTGTTGCTTGGGCGTCCAGCCGGTGCGTTCGGCCTGGTTGACCCGCTGCACGCTGTCCACGGCCCAACGACCGCGAGAGCTGGGTTGCAGCACTTTGCCAAGCAAGGCTTGCAAGCCTTCCAGGGCATCGCCCACCAGGCCGACATGGGCCCGCTGCACGCCCATGACCTGCATCGGGTCGATGTCCAGGCGGATCAACGAGCCTTTGAAACGCAGCGGGCCCAGGCCAAAGAAGTCGTAGTCGGTTTCCCCCAGTTCAGTGCCCACGGCCAGCACCACGTCGGCTTCGTCGATCAGCGCCCGGCCATGGGCCGATGACTGCACGCCGTCGAGCAACAGCGGGTGCGCGCAGGGCAACAGGCCCCGGGCGTTGGTGGTCAGGGCCACCGGCGCTTGCAGGCGTTCGGCCAACTGGCGCAACGTCTCGGCGCAACCCCGGGCGCCGCCGCCGGCCAGGATCAACGGCCGGTGGGCGCTGTTGAGCAAGGTCGCGGCCGCTTCGATCGAGGCTCCGGCCGGGGCCGGAGCACCGGGCAGGCTGCGGGGCATCAGGTTGAGGTCGGTGGCGGGCATGTCCAGCACATCCAGGGGAATCTCGATGTGCACCGGCCGTGGTCGCGCGCACTTGAACACGGCAAAGGCCCGGGCCAGGAGCTCCGGCAGTTCCGCAGGCGACTGCAGGGTGTGACTGAAGGCGCAGACCCCGGCCACCATCGCCCGCTGGTCCGGCAGTTCATGCAGATGGCCGTGGCCCAGGCGCAGGTGCTCGCGACGGTTGACCGTGGAGATCACCAGCATCGGCACCGAATCGGCGTAGGCCTGGCCCATGGCGGTGAGGATGTTGGTCATGCCGGGGCCGGTGATGATGAAGCACACCCCGGGCTTGCCGCTGGCCCGGGCATAACCGTCGGCCATGAACCCGGCGCCCTGTTCATGCCGCGGGCTGACATGGCGCAGGCGGCTGCCGTGCAGGCCGCGATACAGCTCGACGGTGTGCACGCCGGGAATCCCGAACACCGTGTCCACGCCATAACCTTCCAGTAAACGAACCAGCGACTGGGCGCAGGTGGTCATCGACTACTCCTCTTGTTCTTATGCGTCCGGACGACACCCTGCGCCCGGCTGATGTCGAGGGACATTAGTCGCTGCACCCGAGGCGCAACAATCGAAAAAAATCGCGACGATTGCTCAATAAAATTCACGCTTTGCCGTTGCGGCGCGGCTCCGGGTGCAAGCGAGTGATGCCCTGCAACTGGGATTTGACCCATTCGCTGAAGGCCAGCACCACCGGACGCTCGGCCTTGAGCAGATCGGCCACCAGGTAGTAACCGCGGTTGGATTCGATCTCGGTGCCGAAGGGCTGCACCAGTTGCCCCCGGGCCAGGGCCTCGCCGCTGATCAGGTTGTCGCCCATGGCGATGCCCTGGCCGGCGATGCAGGCCGACTGCACGAAGTGCGCGTCGGCGAAGATGATGCCCCGGCGCACATCGACATTCGGCGCCCCGGCCGCTGCCAGCCAGACCCGCCAGTCGGAGTAGTCGATCATGTGCAGGAGCAAGGCGTGATCGAGCCCGTCGAGGGTTTTCAGGCCGCCCATGGCATTCACCAGGCTCGGGCTGCACACCGGGAAGTAACGCAGGGAGACGATCTTCTGTACATGCTGGTTGGGCCAGTCACCCATGCCGTAGGCGACGAACAGATCGACGCTGCTGTCGCTGGTGTCGCCCGGAGTGCGGGGTGACACCAACTGCAGTTCCACCTGGGGATACAGCGCCTGGAACTCGGCGATATGGGTGCACAGCCAGTAGGTGGCGAACCCCGGCGGGCTGCTGATGCACAGCCGGCCACTGACCTGCTGGCCATCGGAACGCTGTCCGGCCTCAAGGATATTGGCCAAAAGCAGGTGAATGTCCCGAGCGTAGCGCTCGCCCTGATAGGTGATGCGAATGCTGCGGCCCTGGCGCTCGGTCAGCGCAAACCCCAGGGTCTGCTCCAGGCTCTTGATCTGGTGGCTGATGGCACTGGGGGTCAGGTTCAGCTCATTGGCGGCTTCGGCGACACTGCCCAGGCGGGCCACCGCGTCCAGCGCGCGCAGGGCGGTCATGGAGGGATAACGCATACCGATCAGGCCTCGACTGCAAAAAAAACGAGTGGCAGCACCATAGCTGCAAACGTGGTCCGGCAATAGTCTTGTCCGTCGCCGGAAAAACCGTCCATTGCTGAAAAAAATTACCGGGTCCGGCTAAAAAAGCTCGATTGACCCCAGGCCATCGATGGCTAATTCTCCAGCCCTACCCTGTGCCGGGTACTGCCCGGCCATCGCACAATAACAAGAGGGTCGACCCTTGCAATCGCAGCCCAACTCCGTCAATCCCGTGGTGGCGATCGATGATCTGCACAAGAGCTACGCCGATCACCACGTGCTCAAGGGCATCGCCCTGCGCGCCAATGAAGGTGAAGTGGTCTCGCTGATCGGCTCCAGCGGCTCGGGCAAAAGCACCCTGCTGCGCTGCATCAACCTGTTGGAAATTCCCTGCAGCGGCAGCTTGCGCATCAATGGCGAAGAGGTGCGCATCAAGACCGATCGCGCCGGCAACCCCCAGGTCGCCGACCCGGCCCAGGTGGCACGCCTGCGCACCCAACTGAGCATGGTGTTCCAGAGCTTCAACCTGTGGCCCCATCGCACCGTGCTGGAAAACGTTATCGAGGCGCCGGTGTATGTCCTCGGTGAAGATCGCAAGGATGCCATCGCCCACGCCGAGCACCTGCTGGAAAAAGTCGGCCTGGCCAACAAACGTGACACCTTCCCGTCCTTTCTGTCCGGTGGCCAGCAGCAGCGTGTGGCCATCGCCCGGGCCCTGGCCATGCGCCCCCAGGTGCTGTTGATGGACGAACCGACCTCGGCCCTGGACCCGGAACTGGTGGGCGAAGTGCTCAAGGTCATCCAGGGCATCGCCGAGGAAGGCCGCACCATGATCCTGGTGACCCACGAGATGGCCTTTGCCCGGGATGTGTCGAGCAAGGTGATGTTCCTCCACCAGGGGCTGGTGGAAGAGGAAGGCCCGCCGCAGCAAGTGTTCCTCAACCCGGTCAGCGAACGCTGCCGGCAATTCGTCATGGCCCAGGAAAACCGCGTCTGACGTCCCGCTTCAATCCTTGAAAACAACAACTTCGATAAAGGGTAAAGCCATGAAAAACCTGCTCAAGGTGCTTGCCACCGGTTGCCTGTTCAGTGCATTGGCCAGCCACGCCGTGGCCGCCGACAAGATCGTCTTTGGCATCGCCCTGGAACCCTACCCGCCGTTCTCGATGAAAAGCGGCAACGGCAACTGGAGCGGCTTCGAGCCGGAGCTGATCAAGGCCCTGTGCGAGCGCATGCAGGCCCAGTGCCCGCTCAAGGAAGTGGCCTGGGACGGGCTGATTCCGGCCCTCCAATCGAGCCAGATCGACGCCATCCTCAATTCCCTGAGCATCACCGAGGAGCGCGAGAAGGTCATCGATTTCTCCGCGCCTTACTACCAGACCCCGGCCATGTGGGTCGCCGACCAGAGCCTGGAGCTTGCGACCACTCCCGAAGGCCTCAAGGGCAAGCTGATCGGCGTGCAGGGTTCGACCTCCAACGCCACCTTCGCCAAGACCTACTACGGCAAAACCTCGACCCTGCGTTACTACACCACCCAGGACGACATGATCGCCGACCTGCAGAGCGGGCGCATCGACGTGATGCTGGCCGACGCCCTGACCATCGAGCCGATCCTCAAGACCGCGGCCGGTGCCGGCCTCGCGGACAAGGGCCTGGCGCCGAAAGACCCGCTGTTCGGTTCCGGCATCGGCGTCGGCCTGCGCAAGGGTGACAGCGCCCTGCAACAGCGGATCAACACCGCCCTGGCCTCGCTCAAGGCCGACGGCACCTACGACAAGATCCGCAGCCGCTACTTCAGCGTCGACATCTCTGCCAACTAAGCCGTCCGGCGCGCCCGTTTGCGCGGGCCGCCGGCGTTGACTGGATACGTCATGATTTCTCTGTCCGACCTTTCCCAACTGTTCGTCGCCGACGGCTGGCTCGGCGCCCTGGCCCAGGGCGCGCTGGTGTCCCTGCAGATTTCCGCCGGGGCCTTCGTCCTCGGCCTGGGCATCGGCCTGCTGGTGGCGATGATCAAGCTCAAGGGCCCGCGCTGGCTGGTGAAACTGGCCAACGTCTACACCACCCTGTACCGGGCCATGCCCGAGCTGCTGCTGATTCTGTTGCTGTACTACGCCGGCACTGACCTGTTGAACATGGCCATGGCCGCCATGGACCGTCCGAGTGTCACGGTCAACGGCTTTATCGCGGCGGTACTGGTGCTGGGGATTGTCCAGGGCGCCTATTCGGCGGAGATCATCCGCGGCGCGATCCAGGCCATTCCCCACGGCCAGATCGAAGCGGCGCGGGCCTACGGCATCGAGCGCTGGCTGCTGGTGCGGCGCATCCTGCTGCCGAGCATGCTGCCCTACGCCATGGCCGGGCTGTCGAACCTGTGGCTGGTACTGGTCAAGGACAGCGCGCTGATCAGCATCGTCGGTTACAGCGAACTGCTTTCAGTAGGCAAACAGGCGGCCGGTTCCACCAAGCACTACCTGGTGTTCTACCTCGCGGTCGCGGCTTTCTACTTCGTCATCACCCTGGTGTCCGGCAGCCTGTTCCGCGTGCTCGAACGTCGCACCAACCGCTGGCTGCCCCAGCACTAGGAGACTCGGATGGACTTTTCCTGGATCAACGGTTTTTCCACAGAGCTGCTGCGCGGCCTGGGCATCACCCTCAAGCTCCTGCTGCTGAGCGGAATCTGCGGCTTTGCCCTGGCGGTGGTGGTGGGCCTGGGCCGGGCGTCGCGCAACCCTCTGATTCGCGCACCGATGCAGTTCTATATCAGCGTGTTCCGCGGTACGCCGCTGCTGGTGCAGATCTACATCCTCTATTACGGGGTCGGCAGCCTGTTCGCCGCCTACCCGCCGATTCGCGGCAGCTTTCTCTGGCCCTACCTGCGTGAAGGCTTCTGGTACGTGGCCCTGGCCCTGACCCTGAGTGTCGGTGCCTATGTCGGTGAAGTGCTGCGCGGCGGCTTGCGCGCGGTGCCCCGGGGCGAACTGGAAGCGGCCCGCGCCTATGGCATGGGTTACTGGCTGACCCTGCGCCGGGTGTGGCTGCCCCGGGCCCTGGAGCTGGTGCGCCCGACCCTGGTGGGCGAATGCGTGCTGCTGCTCAAGGCCACTGCGCTGGCGTCCACCGTGGCGGTCACTGATTTGCTCGGCGCCGCCAACCTGGTGCGCGCCCAAACCCTGAAGGTCTACGAGCCACTGCTGGCGGTGGCGCTGATCTACATCATCCTGGCCTTCGCCATTGAGCATCTGTGCGCACGCCTGGGCAACCCCGAACGAAACCGGGCCCCCCAGCGTCAGGCCTGAACCCATTGATTGCACGGGCAACCAAGCCCGTGAGGAGAACAACATGCGTTACTCACCTTTCGTTCAGCGCATCAGCGGCGAATCCGTCAGCGCCTGGGATATTCACTACGCAGCCATCGAGGCTCGGGGCCGTGGCGAGGATGTGATCGTCCTCAGCGTCGGTGATCCGGACTTCGCCACCGATGCGCGCATCAGCGCCGCCGCCAGCGCCGCCCTGGAGCAAGGCGACACCCATTACACCCATGTCCTCGGCCGCCCAGCCCTGCGCGAGGCGATTGCCGCCAAGCAGCGGCGCCTGCTGGGCATCGATGTCAGTGCCGATAACGTGGCCCTGGTGGCCGGTGCACAGAACGGTCTGTTCGCCACCTGCCTGTGCCTGTTCGGCAGTGGCGACGAAGTGCTGGTGCCCGAGCCCATGTACCTGACCTACGAGGCCTGCGTGCATGCCTCCGGGGCGCAGATCGCCTGCGTCCAGCAGCCGGCGGCCAACGGCTTCCGCCTGACCGCCGCCGCGCTGGAAGCCGCGCTGACCGACAAGACCCGGGGCATCGCCCTGGCCACGCCGTGCAACCCCACCGGCAACGTCTACAGCCGCGAGGAGCTGGAAGCCGTGGCCGAGGTGGCGCGCAAGCATGACCTGTGGGTGATCTCCGACGAGGTTTACGGGCAACTGACCTATGACCGCGAACACCTGAGCATCGCCTCAATGCCAGGCATGGCCGAACGCACGGTGATCCTCAACAGCCTGTCGAAAACCCACGCCATGACCGGCTGGCGCGTGGGCTGGGTGATCGCCCCGCCCGCCCTGGTCGGGCACCTGGACAACCTGCTGCTGTGCATGCTCTACGGCCTGCCCGGGTTTATCCAGGAAGCCGCGCTCAAGGCCCTGGAGCTGGATGAAGAAGTGATCGGCAGCGCTCGCGAGGTCTATCGCCGGCGCCGCGATCTGGTGGTGGCCGGCCTCAAGCCGGTGCAACTGCTCGATTGCCGCGAGCCCGAGGCCGGGATGTTCATGCTGGTGGACGTGCGTCGTACCGGGCTGTCGAGCATGGATTTCGCCTGGCAGCTGTTCCGCGCCACCGGGGTCTCGGTGCTCGACGCCCAGGCCTTCGGCGCCAGTGCCGAGGGCTTCGTGCGGATCTCCTTCACCGTCGCCGACGACGTGCTCAAGGACGCCTGCCAGCGCATCGCCGGCTTTGTCGAAACCCTGGACGCCACGCGCTGAACGCATGACTCGGGCCGCCCCTGCGGCCCTTGTAACGCTGACAAGAACACTGCTACGCCTCACTTTTTTGCCCACCTTTGAAGGGCCCCCCTGCTTGAGAGGTTGACCCCGTGACCGCTTCCGACCAATTCAACTCCACCCATAGCGCCGTCGATCAATACGCCGAACTGGTGCTGCACAACGGCCGGATGTACACCCTCGATCCGGCCCAGCCCTGGGCCGATGCCGTAGCGATCCGCCAGGGCAAGCTGATCGCGGTGGGCAGCCTCGCCTCCCTGGCTTCGCTGATCGGGCCCAACACCCGTCAACACGATCTGGATGGGGCCTTCTGCATGCCCGGCCTGCACGACATGCACACCCACCCGGACCTGGCCCTGGCGCCGCGCTACGCCGATGACCTGGACGTGGGCATCGAAGACCCGACTCCCGAGCAACTGGCCGCGGCGATCCACGCCTATGCCGACAGTCACCCAGGCGACGGTTGGATCTACGGCCAGTACTGGGTGCGCTACACCTTCCGCGAAGCCGGCCTGACCCCGGGCCGCGAGTGGCTCGACAGCGTCATGCCGGACCGTCCGGTGGCCCTGCTGGACCGCATGTGGGGCACCATGATGGTCAACTCCAAAGCCCTGGAACTGGCCGGTATCGACCGCCACACCAGCGACCCGCGCAACGGCTACCTGGAGCGCGATGAACTGACCGGCGAACCCAATGGCCTGCTGATCGACGGCGCCTACGCCCTGATCCACGCCGCCATGCCGCCGACTCCGGTGTCGGTACTGCGCCGCGCCTACCGTGATGGCGTGCACTTCCAGACCTCTCGCGGGGTCACCGCCACCAAGTACGTGCACGTCTGCGAGAACCGCCTGCAAGCCCTCAAGGAACTGGACGATGCCGGTGAGCTGACCCTGCGGGTGGAGGCGGCCATCAGCTGGCAGGACGATATCTTCCCGGTGCGTCGGCGCTGGGAGCTGCTCAGCGGCGAGCGGCATTTCTATCGCAGCGCCCGCCTGAATGCCAACGCGGTGAAGTTCCATTTCGACGGCACCGTGGAGCCCAAGTCGTCCTACCTGCTGACCCCCTGGCCGGAAGAGTCGAGCTGGCGCGGCAAGCTCAACCTGACCCCGGAACACATCACCGACATGGTGGTGGACATGGACAAACGCGGCCTGCGAGTGATCGCCCACTGCACCGGCGACGGTGCCTCCGACGTGTTCCTCGACGCCGTGGCCGAAGCCCGGCGGCGCAACGGCAACAGCGGCATCCGTCACCAATGTGCCCACAGCACCCTGCTGCACCCAGGCAACCTCAAGCGCTTCCAGAGCCTGGACGTGATTGCCGAGTTCTCCCCGGCGGCCTGGTACCCGACGCCATTCGCCAGCGGTGCGCGTTCCGGCTACGGCCAGGAGCGCCTCAAGCGCATCTATGACTTCAAGGGCGTGCTGGCGGCCGGCGGCATCGCGGTGTTCGGCACCGACTGGCCGGTGGCGTCCATCGATCCGTGGCTGGCCCTGGAAACCATGGTCACCCGGCAGAACCCATGGAACCAGGAACCCGACACCTTCGGCGACCCCATCAGCCTGGAACAGGCCCTGCAAGTGGCGACCCTCAACGGTGCCCACGCCATGGGCCTGGAACACCTGACCGGCAGCCTGGAGGCTGGCAAGTCGGCGGACCTGATCGTCCTCGACCGCAACCTGTTCGCCCAGGACGCGCGCAACTACATCCACCACACCCAGGTGCAACTGACCTTCGTCGAAGGACAACTGGTCTACGACCGCCAGGGCATCTTCAGCGACACGCCGTTGCAGGCAGTGTGGGAAGGCCTGCCGCCGGTGATCGAGGGCAAGGAATAATGAACAGCACCCCGAGCATTCCGGTCACCGTGGTTGCAGGCTTTCTCGGCGCTGGCAAGACCACCCTGCTCAACCGCATGGTGCAGCGCGCCGACAGCGGCCGGCTGGCGGTGATCGTTAATGATTTCGGCGAGCTGAACATTGATGCGGCGATCATCGCCGAGGTCACCGACGCGGTGTACAGCCTGCAGAACGGCTGCATCTGCTGCACGGTGCAAGAGGACCTGCTGGCGCAACTGGTGAGCCTGTCCAAGCTGCGCCCGGCCCTGGAGCGAATCGTCATCGAGTGCAGCGGCGTCTCCGACCCGCAGCGTATCGTGCAGACCATCGGCTACCCGCAATTGCGCAACCGCCTGCACCTGGACGCGGTGATCACCCTGGTGGACGCCAGCGGCTACCAGGACCTGGAAGGGGAAATGGCCCGGCTGTCCCGGGCCCAGGTGGCCTGCGCCGACTGGGTGCTGCTGAACAAGGCCGACCTGGTGAGCGCCGAGCAGTTGCAGAGCATTCGCGCCAGCCTCGGCCACCGCGCCCCGGTGTTCGATACGGTGCAAGCCGAGCTGCCGGCGGAGTTGCTGCTGACGCCGCCGGTGCGTTCCACCGAAGTGCTGTTCAAGGCCCTGCCCCAGGCCCACGACGAATTGTTCGAAAGCTGGGTGTGGAAAAGCTCGCGACCGCTGCAGCCCAAGGCTTTGCGCGACTGGCTGGCGCGCCTGCCCGCCGATCTGCTGCGCCTCAAGGGCCTGGTGCGCCTGGAAGGCAATGAACAACCCTACTGGTTGCAGCATGTGGGCAACCGCAGTCAGTTCACCCTGGCCACAGGGCAGCCCACCGAGCATGCCGCGCAGTTGGTGTTCATCGCCCGCCGGGGCAGCGATCTGCGTCAGGAACTGGAGGCTGGGGTCAGCGATACACAAGTGCTTTGAACGACAGGGAATCTGTGGCGAGGCGGCCGGTCTGATGAGGCGCGGCTGCCGGGCCGTCGCTTGGTCCGTGACAATAGTGTCCGGGTCCAATAGATTAGGCGCCCCCGAAAATGCCCCCCGGGCCTTTCGCGCCTCAAACCTGTTAAACCAAGTAGTGGATGTTCAATGCCTGATTCCAACACCGAAGAATCCGTGATCGCCCTGTCCAACAAGGCCGAATACGAAAACGCCATTCATCTTTCCCAGCACGTGTCCCAGGCCAAGACCATCAGCGAGATGGTGCTCGACGCCTTCCACAGCTCGAAAGAAAGTGACCAGATTCGCGAACTGCGTGCTGCGATTCGCCAGGCCCACGACCGCTTTGACGACGACACCGCCTATGAACTCATGGGCCAGCTCAAGCAACTCAAAGACGCCGAGGCCGCCGACCTGGCCGCCCTGGAAGACCTGAGCAAGAAATTCCCCATCAGCCGGATTCTCTCCAGCTACAAGGACGACCCGGACTTCCAGGAACTGGTCTACGGCCTGGCCCTGAAAGTGCTGAACCAGACGCACCAGGCCATCAGCAACCCCAGCGGTGGCAAGAGCAAGGCGCGGCCGAAGAAGGAAATGGAAGTGTTCGCCATCAGCAAGGACGGCATCAGCGTCACCCTGCCGATGCGCCCGCGCTCCAAGGCCAACGTCGACCGTGAAGCCTTCGAATTCCTCGGTTTCAGCTTTGTCGGCGAAGGCGATGAGGCAGAGCTGGAAAGCGAAATGTTCCTCGACAAGAACGGCAACGAGCAGCAAGCGACCCGCAAGAACATCATCACCGCGATCCAGCAACAGACCGCATTCGAAGGCTACAGCGCGCAACAACAGCTGTAACCTGGCCCTGTAGGAGCGAGCTTGCTCGCGAAGGCATCAGCCCGACCTGAGCGCCGAGAAAAAGCCCCGTACTTGCGTGTGAAGTCGGGGCTTTTTGTTTTCAGCGATCCCCGTACTCACGGATCGGGTACATCGCGCACAACGCTTCGGTCTGTTGCCGGAACTGCTCCTGCAATACGGGCTCCAGGGTGTATTTCTGCTCGCCGTGGGGCTGCACCTGATCGAGTATTCGGCACACCAGGTCGACGATCTGGCGACACCCTTGGGCGTCCACGTAGCGCTGGGCGATGGAGCCGGTGCCGATACACAAGCCATTGGCGGCAAATGATGATCGGTTTTCCCTCGGGCCGCGTTTTTTGCTGACGATGATTCCACACTTCTCCAGCGCCGATTCGGCGATGGAGCCGCTGATGCCGCCACGCAAGCGCAGCAGGATCGTGTGATTTTCCGTCCCTCCTCCCACAACCTCGTAGTCCCGCGCCATGAACGCGCAGGCCATTTCATCCGCCGTGGCGCGAATCCGCCCCATGTAGGCATCAAACGGCGGGGACATCGCATAACCCAGCGCGGCCGCCTTAGCGGCAATCACGTTGACGGCAGGAGCGCCTTGCATACCGGGGGAAACCGCTTGTTCGAGAACCCGGCGAAAACTCGACCTCAGTCCAGGCACTTTGGTGTCTGCATCACGACCGGAAAGAATCAGACCTCCACGCGGGCCGGCGAGCTGCTTGTGGGTGCAGGTGATTGTGACGTGCGCGGCATCGATCGGGCTCGGATGGCGCCCTGTGGCCACCAGCCCGGCGATATGGGAAATATCGGCAAGCACGATGGCACCGGCCTCATCGGCAATGGCGCGAAAGCGCTGAAAGTCCACGACCCGAGAATGGGCCGTCGCCCCGCAAATGATGATCCGCGGACGATGGGCCATCGCCAGTTGGCGCACTTCTGCGTAATCGATATCCCCCTGGGATGTGGTGCCGTAGCGAACAGCCTTGTAGTTGGCCTCCGTGAAGGCTTCCACTCGGCCATGTGCAAGGTGCCCACCCTGTTCGAGGGCCATGCCCAGGATCGTATCCCCCGGCTCGGCCAGCGCCGTCAGCACCTGATAAATGGCATTCGAGGCCGAGTGTGATTGCACGCAGGCGTATTGGGCAGAGAACAGCTCCCGAGCGCGTCGGATCGCCAGAGCCTCAACCCGATCAACGTTCTCACACCCACTATAATGACGCCGGCCGGGAGCGCCCTCGACCGTGACGTTGACCAGCGCCGAGGCTGATGCCGCCAAGCTCCGGGGGCCGGCCGCGCAGGAAGATGAAACCAAAGACAGTGTGCGGTGTTGGCGCGTGACTTCCGCGTCCAGGATGCTTGCCAGCTCGGCGTCTTCAGCGCGCAGATCGGCCAAGCCACGTCGCAGCAGGTCGGCCTGGGTCCTGAGTGGTTCAGTGTCAGCTGCCATTCTTCTGTGTCCCTTCCTTGTATGTTGCGCGCCACGAACGACAGCACGCTTCCTGGATATCACGTTCGTTTGCCTGCATCGGGCTTATCCAAGCCTCGACGTCAGACTCTATAAGGCGCAACAAAATTAATCAAAGAATTAAACATCTTCCAAATTAAATGCTGCTTTTCTTATCGAGGAAGGGCAGCCTCGGCCTTGCGTTACCGAGAACCTTCACTGTCGAGCGCCATGACGCCAAGCCTACGGGACTGTATTGTCATGGCCGGCGCATGCGACAATTTTTCCTCAGTGACGCTGATCCAGCACCTGTCGGAGAGCTTGATCACTCAGTAAATCGACAGCGAAATGTCCCGGGATGGAGGCGGCAATCTAGCCGTTCTCGCCTCGGCGTCGGGTGACTGGATGCCTGATGCGGCTCTGTCACTGTTGAAGATTCAATGGGTTACGGCCAAAAGGAAGTGGTGAGTATCAGATGCACAAGAGAGAAAGAACCGAGCATTTAAAAAGCAACATCAAGTACCTGATCAAAAGCCGTGGTGAGACACAACTGTCTTTGTGCAATGCCAGTGGCCTTACCAGAACGACCATCTACAACATTCTGGAAGGCAAGGTCACCAACGTACAGCAGTCCACCATTCGAAAAATCTCCGACTTTTTCGGCGTCTCCTACGAAGAAATAGAGACTGTCGACTTTGAAGAAAAGGAGATCATCGAGAGCAGCATCTCCCCTCAAGGGAACATGAACCCAGCGGCCGTTCCGATCATCAAGGAGAGCCTGCTGATAGCCAACATGGACAAACGAATTGGAGAGTTGGCGATACTCTATCCATTGACTTACTACTTCGGCACTTCCCACAACTTGATAGCGGTGCTGCTGGAGAGCGAGATCAACGGCATGAATGAACCCGGCGATCTATTGATCGTACAAAAGGGCTCATCGAGTGACGACAAAGAGAAACTGGCTTACGACAAACTGACAGGAAAGCTGCTTATCTTGAATGATGTTTGTTCCGACTCAGATCGCATGATTCTAGTGGGCGATATCATTGAGGAGCGGTTCAATGTCGATCCATGAAGCTGAAATCGAAAATAGCAAATACAAGCTTCTGGGCTTTGACAACAACAAAAAACTTGCCGTAATCATGATTATCGCCACAGGCAAGGTCATCAAAATCAAGTTAAGAGAGGTACTTAATAGTGAAATAATGGACAACCTGAACAAAGCGGAAATCAAAAACCTGTATCGAAAGCTCTACTCACAGGGAGACACGCTAACAGCATACGACCTGAATGATCGCCATGAGAATTCATGGATGATTTATATCATCCTGAATCTGCTGCTCGTTACATTTTATATTTTCACCAGTATTGCTGCGACAAAACCTATCTACTTGGAATCGCTGGATATCATTATCACTCCCGGGACCTTTCTTTACTCCCTAACCTTTTTAATCGTTGATTTATTAAACGAAAACTTCGGACTTCGACTAGCAAGAAAGGCCATCTTTTTTGCATTCGCAAGCACCTCCACGGTCTTCATCCTACTCTATGGTTCGACCTTCCTCCCCGGACTGCCCGGCTGGAGACTCGATACACCTTACAATGATGTGGTCACTCAGGTTTCATCAGTACTCGTGGCTTCATCCATCTCATTTCTTATTTCTGAAAATATAAATTCCTACTTGCTGTGCAAGATAAAAGAACTGACAAACTCCAGATTTCTGTTCCTGCGAATCTTCTTGAGTACCTTTTTTGCGGTGATCATCGATAGCTTTCTATTTTGCTACATCGCCTTTTATGGACTAATGAAGAACAGCGACATCCTCAACATGATCTACTTTCAAATCGCGATCAAAGTATTCTTTGCGCTCTTCAATATCTTGCCAGCCTATGGTGCAAGGTCACTATTCAAGAAATACATGACCTGCGGTCAAGAAAAATAATATGGCGTAAGGGCCTTCTCCTGAAGACCCATTAACGACCCTTGAATAAAAAGCCCCGCACTCCTCTGGAAGTGCGGGGCTTTTTGTCTGGGACAACAAATCAAGCCGAAGCGCTTCTACCCGCCATGCGCCGCAGGACATGCCCCTGGCCTTTGACGCAATGCAGGATCACCGCCGCTACATGGCCCACGATCAGTACCAGCAAGCTCCAGCCCAGCAGGCTGTGGAAGCTGTTGCCCAGGTCGGTCATCCACTGGATCTTCGGCCCTTCGAAGCCGCTCATCACCGGCAGCCCGAAGGCGGAAAACGCTCGCCCGGAACCGTACTGGCGCAGCAGGCCGAGAAACGGGATGGCGAACATGCCGGCATACAGCAGCCCATGCCCCAGACGCGCGGCCAGGTTCAGGCTCGGCGGCCGACGATGGCGGTTCAGCAGGCTCCAGAGCAGCCGCACCAGCAACAGCCCCATCAATAGCAGCCCCACTTGCTTGTGGGTCGGCCAGAGGAACTTGTCCAATGCCGAATCCTCCAGCAGGTAATGGGCAGCGGTCGTGCAATAGATCCAGGCAAAGGCCAGCGCCATGGCCCAGTGCAACCCACGACTGACCGCGCCGTAGCGCGCCTTGGAGTCGTTCATTTCAATACGGCTTTGCATGACATCCACTCAGGCTTAATCAACGAACCGGTAATTTTACCCAGCCCGGGGATCGTACTGGGCCGAAAAACTTTAAATGATGTAACGACGCGGCCAAAAAAAACCCCGCGCTTCTCTCGAAGGCGGGGCTTTTCTGTGGCCTGGACAGCTTAGTGTGCGTAGGTCAGCAACAGCTCGGTCGGGGCCTTGAAATCCACCGACATCATCACGCTCAGCGCGGTGATGGTGAAGATCGAGAACACGAACAGCTTGCGCGCCCACACGGTGTCATCCACCGCCTTGTAGCCGGTCCAGGCCATGTACAGCCAGTACATGCCCATCGCCGCCGCTACCGCCAGGTAGCTCATGCCGGCGTAACCGCTGAAGGTCAGCATCAGGGTCGCCACCAGGAACGCCAGGATGTAGAGCAGGATGTGCTTCTTGGCCACGCGAATCCCACGTTTTACCGGCAGCACCGGAATCGATGCGGCCAGGTAATCGTTGAAGCGGAAGATCGCGATGGCGTAGGAATGCGGCATCTGCCACAGGCTGAACATCACCAGCAGGGTCAGCGCGGCCATGTCGAAGCTGTTGCTCACGGCCACATAACCGATCACCGGCGGCATGGCCCCGGACAGACTGCCCACCAGCGTGCCGTGAACCGACTTGCGCTTGAGGTACAGGCTGTAGAGACCGACGTAGATGACAAAGCCGATTACCGCGAACAACGCGGCCAACGGATTGGCCACGTAGTACAGCAGGGCGACGCCAGCGACCCCGAGGAGGGAGGCATAGACCAGGGCCGCTTCCAGGGAAATCAGGCCCTGGACCAGCACCCGGTTCTTGGTGCGCTCCATCTTCAGGTCGATGTCACGGTCGATGCAGTTGTTGAACACGCAACCGGACGCTACCACCAGCGAGGTGCCGATCATGGCGGCCAGGAAAATGGCCAGATCGACATGCCCTTTCGAGGCCAGGAAAAACCCGCCTGCCACAGAAAGCACGTTACCGAAAATGATCCCCGGTTTGGTGATTTGGATAAAGTGCTTGAGCGACATCGGGTTTACCTCACTTGGCCATCATGACGGTGTGGATGCTGAACATGATCCACAACGACAGACCAACCAGCAGAACAATGACCAGCGCCGCGAAGATAAACGCGATGACGTTGTTACGCTGCGCCGCGGAACGGTCCAGATGGAGGAAGTACACCAGGTGAACGATCACCTGGATGACCGCGAACGCCAGGACGATCCACAGGGTCACGTCTTTAGGCAGCGACGGGTACATCACCAGGCCGAACGGGATCAGTGTCAGGATGACCGACAGGATGAAGCCGATGGCGTAGGACTTGACGCTGCCGTGACCGGCTTCGTCGTGGGAGTGTGTGTTGGCCATTTACATAGTCCCCATCAGGTAAACAACGGTGAATACGCAGATCCACACCACGTCCAGGAAGTGCCAGAACAGGCTCAGGCAGCTCAGACGGGTCTTGTTGGTCGCCGTCAGGCCGTTTTTCTGCACCTGGTACATCATGATCGCCATCCAGATCAGACCGCTGGTCACGTGCAGACCGTGGGTGCCGACCAGGGTGAAGAACCCGGACAGGAAGCCGGAACGGCTAGGGCCGTAGCCTTCGGAGATCAGCAGGTGGAACTCGTTGATCTCCATGCCGATGAAGCCCAGGCCGAACAGGAAGGTCATGCCCAGCCAGCCCAGTACCTGCTTCTTGTTGCCCCGGAAGAACGCCAGCATGGCGAAGCCGTAGGTGATCGAACTGAACAGCAGCAGAGCGGTTTCGCCCAGTACGTAAGGCAGTTCGAAGATGTCGTGGCCCGACGGGCCACCCGCTACGTTGTTAACCAGTACCGCGTATACCGCGAAGATCGACGCAAACAGAATGCAGTCGGTCATCAGGTAGAGCCAGAAACCGAATACGGTCATCTCGCCCGAGTCGTGGTGATGGTCATCGTGCCCATGGTCATCGACATGGGCGTGTCCAGCATTGGTCACTAAGTTCGACATGGATTAAGCCTGTTCCAACGAGGTTTCAACACGGGTAGCCGGGATCTTGTTCTCCGATACCAGACGCTTGTGCTGCTCGGCTTCGATGCGTTCGATCGTCTCGACCGGCACCATGTAGCCTTGATCATCACGGGCAGCGTGGATCGCGAAATAGATCACGGTGCCGGCCAGGCTTGCGATGGCCAGCCACCAGATGTGCCAGATCATGGCGAAACCGAACACGGTCAGCAGGGCCCCCATGACCACACCGGTAGCGGTGTTGTTGGGCATGTGGATCGGCTGGTAGCGGCTTGGCTTCGCGTAGGCGGTACCGTCTTCCTTGGCTTCGGTGAACGGGTCGATGCCGTCGGCTTTGGGCAGTACCGCGAAGTTGTAGAACGGCGGTGGCGACGAGGTCGACCATTCCAGGGTGTGGGCGTTCCATGGGTCGCCGGACACACACATGTTCTGCTTGCGGTCACGCACGCTGACGTACAGCTGGATCAGCTGGCAGGCGATACCCACAGCGATCATCAGTGCACCCACCATGGCCACGTACAGGTATGGCACCCACTCAGGGTTGGTGGTGGCGTTCAGACGACGGGTCATGCCCATGAAGCCCAGTGCATAGAGCGGCATGAAGGCGACGAAGAAGCCCGAGATCCAGAACCAGAAGGCAGCCTTGCCCCAACCTTCATGCAGCTTGAAGCCGAAGGCTTTCGGGAAGTAGAAGCTGAAGCCGGCGATGTAGCCGAATACCGCGCCGCCGATGATCACGTTGTGGAAGTGAGCGATCACGAACAGGCTGTTGTGCAGGACGAAGTCCGCACCCGGGATGGCCAGCAGTACGCCGGTCATGCCGCCGATGGCGAAGGTCACCATGAAGCCCAGGGTCCACAGAACCTGGCTGGTGATGCGCAGACGGCCGTGGTAGATGGTGAACAGCCAGTTGAATAGCTTCACCCCCGTCGGGATCGAGATCAGCATGGTTGCCAGGCCGAAGAAGGCGTTGACGCTGGCCCCCGAACCCATGGTGAAGAAGTGGTGCAGCCAGACCATGAAGCCCAGGATCGAGATCGCGCCGGACGCGTAGATCATCGAGTGGTGGCCGAACAGGCGCTTGCCCGAGAAGGTCGAGATGACTTCGGAGAAGATACCGAACGCTGGCAGGATCAGGATGTACACCTCGGGGTGACCCCAGGCCCAGAACAGGTTCACGTACATCATTGGATTGCCACCAAGTTCATTGGTGAAAATGTGGAAATCCATGTAACGGTCAAGCGTCAGCAGTGCCAGGGTAGCGGTGAGGATCGGGAACGAAGCCACGATCAGCACGTTGGCCCAGGTGCAGGTCCAGGTGAAGATCGGCATGTCCATCATCTTCATGCCCGGGGTACGCATTTTCAGCACGGTGGCCAGGAAGTTGACCCCCGTCAGCGTTGTCCCCAGACCCGATAGCTGCAGCGCCCAGATGTAGTAGTCGACACCCACGCCCGGACTGTATTGCAGGCCCGACAGCGGCGGATAGGCAACCCAGCCGGTCTTGGCGAATTCGCCAACGCCCAGGGACAGGTTGATCAGCACCACACCCGATACCAGCAGCCAGAAGCTCAGGGAGTTGAGGAACGGATAGGCCACGTCACGCGCGCCGATCTGCAGCGGCACGACCAGGTTCATCAGGCCGGTGAAGAATGGCATCGCCATGAAGATGATCATGATCACACCGTGGGCGGTGAAAATCTGGTCATAGTGTTCAGGTGGCAGGTAGCCAGGCGAACCCTCGGTGGCCATGGCCAGCTGGGTACGCATCATGATGGCGTCGGCGAAGCCACGCAGCAGCATGACCATGGCGACGATGATGTACATCACACCGATTTTCTTGTGGTCGACGGACGTCAGCCACTCGGTCCACAGGTAGGTCCACTTCTTGAAGTAGGTGATTGCCGCGAACAGCGCCACGCCGCCGAGCGCGATCATGGCAATGGTCACCATGACAATCGGCTCGTGGAACGGAATCGCTTCCAGACTTAATTTACCAAACATCGTTTACTCCTCTGCCCCGGCAGCTGAATGCGAACTCACGTCCATCCCTTCGGTTGCAGCCACTTCCTTTTCTTTCTTCTCGTGCTTGAGCGGCTGGCCCGGTTTCATGCCTTCATACTTGTCGATGATGGTCTGGAACAGGTTCGGCGCGTACGCGGAGTAGAGTTCTACAGGATTGTTCTGGCTCGCCTTGGAAAGGGCTTCGTATTCAGCGGTGTCCAGCTGTTTAGGTGCCTTCTTGACTTCGTTTACCCAGGCGTCGAAATCTTCCTGACTGGTTGCGATCGCTTTGAATTTCATGCCGGTAAAGCCCGCGCCGCTGTAGTTGGCGGAGATACCTTCAAGTTCGGTGTTCTGATTGGCAATCAGGTGCAGCTTGGTGGTCATGCCCGCCATCGCGTAGATCTGGCCGCCCAGGCCCGGGATGAAGAACGAGTTCATCACGGTGTCGGAGGTCACGCGGAAGTTCACCGGGGTATGGGCCGGGAACACGATCTTGTTGACGGTGGCGATGCCTTGCTCGGGGTAGATGAACAGCCACTTCCAGTCCATGGCGACCACTTCGATGGTCACCGGCTTGACGTCGGACTCCAGCGGACGGTACGGGTCCAGGGCGTGGGTCGACTTGTAGGTGACATAACCCAGGGCAATGATGATCAGCACCGGAACCAGCCATACGGCGATTTCGATCTTGGTGGAGTGGGACCACTTCGGCGCGTAGGTCGCGTCCGTGTTCGAGGCGCGGTATTTCCAGGCGAAGGCGAAGGTCATGATGATGACCGGCACAACCACCAGCAGCATCAGGATGGTTGCCGTGATGATCAGGTTTCGTTCATCCAGACCGACCTGACCCTTAGGATCGAGCAAGGTCCATTTGCAGCCTCCCAGCATCAACATGCCGAGCAGCGGCAATAAGCCTAGTAATCTGGGGTACCTGTTTTTACTCATCTCACGACCTCTAAAGCAGCTTGCGCAATGCAGTTGGGTTTTGATCGCCAACACTTCACCCTGCCAAGGGTTGGCATTTTTCTTCAATGGAATAAGGGCCTGCCCGTTGCGTTAAACGCTCAACGACACATCCCGGGCTAGCAGTGGTTCTTATTCGATCTCGTGGTCAAAGGCCTTGTTACAGACCAATTCCATTTGGTGCGGAAGTTTGGAAGGCGCCGACACCCGCAGTCGCATGGAGCGCTCAATCCGCCCCTCGACCGTCCTCGTGTGCTCAGGGATGAGCAGCGTCGGAAATTCAGTGCGGGCGATTGTAGATATGTCGCGTTTTATAAACCATGTCTTATCCCGAAATAATTTTTATCGCTGGGCGCAACAATCGCTCACGATTGTTGCAAAGGATCGCAATCATAACGATTTTCATTATCAACAAAAACCCCCAAAAAGGACTTGAAAAAGCCCCGCCGCCGGACCTCTACCCACCCCTGAAAGCCGCCTTTCATATGGCTTCACCCCTTGTAAAACGGGGTCTGTGAAGAATTGTATAGATAGCAGGCTATGGGTTTTCCCCAACAACGCGGCTTACATAAACTGACAGACTTGTATGGAACCAGTTGCCCGGAATGCAGTCTGTTGGCAGCCCCCGACCGCCCGCCTGCGGCCGCGACAGTGTGACAACATGTCGCACTTTTGCCGCACCCTCACTTGCCGCAAATCACGGACTTTTCAACTGCTGGATGAACGACATGAAAAAGCCCCGGCCCCTGTTGAGGGACCGGGGCTTTTCCGGGTGAATCAGTAGGTTTTCTTGCGATTGCGCACCACGCCCAGGGGCACCAGGATCACCGTCAGCACGAACGCCAACAGTGCCCACTGGGCCAGGGACAGCCCAAGGATCGGCGGATACGGCGTGGAGCAGAAGCCGTCTACCTGAAAGCCCAGGGGAAAGATCGTCGCCAAGGGCAGGCTGTCGACAATCGGCTGCAGCACGTCAATGCCACAGCTCACTGCTGGATAGAACTGGGTGTACACATGGTGCCCGGCCACTCCCGCGCCGGCGATGGCACTGATCACCACCAGCGTCTCCATGATGGTGATGCCACGCCGCGAACTCAGGGCCGCGCCAATGAAGGCGAACAGTGCAATCAGCAGCAAGGCGTAGCGCTGCAAGATGCACAGAGGGCAAGGCGCCTCGCCCAATACCACCTGCATGTACAGGGCACCGCCGATCAACGCCAGGCAGATAACCCCCAGCAGCACCAGGAAGCGCCGTTCACGTCCCAAACGCAGTCTGTCGTCACTCATCCCTTTTCCTTTTTTCTGTTGTCTGTCCAACCGGGCCACCTGTGCTGCTCACGGCAGCCCACGGTTGAATTGCGAAGTTGATCTGATTGCCATCGGGTGCCCGGAAGTCTACACGCTGATCATGACCTTTGAATGCATTGCATCGCAGGCAATACCCAAGGTTTACGGGCCTGGGGGACGCACAATGAAAGGGCCGGCATGGCAGCGCCATCCCAGCATCGTGGGGAATTAACGACAGGCAGGTTAAGCAAGGATTAACAAGCCAGCCCCATTGCAGGGCTGGCTTGTGCAGGAGTCGCGAGGGTTATTCCAGGGCCGCCGCCGGGCCGAAGAACTCGTAGCGACTTTGTTGCTCGGGAATGCCCAGGGCCTTGAGATGGCGCTTGATGGCCGCCATGAAGCCCTTGGGCCCGAGGAAATAGGCATCCAGATCACGCTGCTCCGGCAACCAGTCGGCCAACTGCTCCCGGGTCAGCAGCCCTAGTTTGTCTGCTGCAGGGCTGATGCCGTCGTCTTCGGCGTAGCAGTAGAAACGCTTGAGCTGTGGATAACGTTGCGCCAACTCGTCGACCCAATGGCGAAACGCATGCACCTGGCCATTGCGTGCACAGTGGATGAAATGCACCGGGCGCTCGGTCGCCAACGCGGCCTCCAGCATCGGCAGGGTCGGGGTGATACCAACCCCGCCACTGATCAGCACCAGGGGCTTGTCGCTGGCCTCCAGGGTGAACTCACCCGCCGGCGGAAACAGCATGATGCGCGCGCCCACCGGGCACTGGTCATGCAGGTAGTTGGACGCCACGCCTCCGGCCTCGCGCTTGACGCTGATGCGGTACTGGCCCTGGCTGGTAAGCGCCGACAGGGAATAATTGCGCCGTACTTCCTCGCCCTCGATGAAGAGCTGCAAGCCAATGTACTGCCCAGGCTCGGCGGCGAGGATCGGCCCCCGGTCCAATGGCTCGAAATAGAAGGAGGTGATTTCCGCGCTCTCCTGGACCTTATCCACCAATGTGAATTCCCGCGCGCCCCGCCAGCCGCCGGGTGCCTGGGCCTTCTCGTCGTAGATGGCCGCCTCGGCACCAATCAGGATATCAGCCAACTGGTTGTAGGCCGCACCCCAGGCATTGATCACTTCGGGAGTGGCGATCTCGCTGCCCAGCACCTCGGAAATGGCCCGCAACAGGCAGGCGCCAACTATGGGGTAATGCTCCGGCAGGATCTGCAGGGCCACATGCTTGTTGATGATCTTGGCCACCAGGTCCCCCAGTTGGTCCAACTGGTCGATATGCCGGGCATACATCAGTACACCATTGGCCAGGGCCCGGGGCTGATCACCGCTGGCCTGGTGGGCCTGGTTGAACAGCGGACGCACCTGGGGGTACTCGGACAGCATCATCCGGTAGAAATGGGTAATCAGGGCTTCGCCACCGCTTTCCAGCAGGGGCACAGTGGATTTGATGATGGCGCGATCTTGAACGCTTAGCATAGGGACAACTCCTGGACTTTTTGACTGCTTGCAGGTTGCCCTTAACTAATCAGTTTCCATGCCAGAATTTAAATCTTTATAAATCAATAACTTAAAATATAAATAGTCATAAAGACACGCCGACCTTTATAGTCATTAAGACAACGCGGAGTCCTTATGACTGCAAAATCCCTACTCACGACCCTACTGCCACTGGTGACCGACCTGTCTCGGGAACTGCCTGAGGGCGAACGATATCGCCGCCTGCTGGAGGCCCTGCGAGCCCTGCTGCCCTGCGATGCCGCCGCGTTGCTGCGTCTGGATGGCGAATGGCTGGTGCCGCTGGCGGTCAACGGCCTGAGTACCGATACCCTGGGCCGGCGCTTCAAGGTCAGCGAGCACCCGCGCTTTGCCGCCCTGCTCAGCAGCCCGGGACCGACCCGTTTTGCCAGCGACAGTGAACTGCCCGATCCCTATGACGGCCTGGTGGAAGGTCTCGACGATCACCTGGAAGTCCATGACTGCATGGGCTGTCCGCTGTTCGTCGATGAACGCCCCTGGGGCCTGCTGACCCTCGACGCCCTCGATCCGCAACGCTTCGAGCCTATCGAGCTGGACGCCCTGCAAGCCTTCGCCAGCCTGGCTGCCGCCACGGTCAGCGCTGCCGAACGCATCGAGCGCCTGGCACTGCGCGCCGAAAACGAGCATCAACGGGCCGAAGTCTTCCGCCAGGCCAGCGGGCAGAACCGCGAGATGATTGGCCAGAGCAAGGCCCACAAGCGCTTGCTGGAAGAGATCAATCTGGTGGGCGGCAGCGACCTGACCGTGCTGATCACCGGGGAAACCGGCGTTGGCAAGGAGTTGGTGGCCCAAGCCATTCACGCGGCCTCGCCCCGGGCGGAGCAACCGATCATCAGCCTCAACTGCGCGGCCCTGCCCGACACCCTGGTGGAGAGCGAGCTGTTCGGCCATGTGCGCGGCGCCTTTACCGGGGCCACCCAGGATCGTCGGGGGAAATTCGAGCTGGCCAATGGCGGCACCCTGTTTCTCGATGAAGTCGGTGAACTGTCGCTGACGGTACAAGCCAAGCTGCTGCGGGTGCTGCAAAGCGGCCAATTGCAACGCCTGGGCTCGGACAAGGAACATCAGGTGGACGTACGCCTGATCGCCGCCACCAACCGCGATCTGGCAGAAGAGGTGCGCAACGGTCGTTATCGCGCCGACTTCTACCATCGCCTCAGCGTGTATCCACTGCGGGTGCCGGCCCTGCGGGACCGGGGCCGGGACGTGCTACTGCTCAGCGGCTACTTCCTGGAACAGAACCGCTCGCGCATGGGCCTGGGCAGCCTGCGCCTGAGCGCCGATGCGCAACAGGCGCTGCTGGCCTACAACTGGCCGGGCAACGTCCGCGAACTGGAGCACTTGATCGGCCGCAGCGCCCTCAAGGCCTTGGGCAACTGCCGTGAACGGCCGAAGATCCTCAGCCTGGATGCAACGGACCTGGACCTGCCGCGGGTCAGCGAAAAGGCGCCTGCCGTGCCCGAGCAAGCCCTTGAAAGCGCGCCTCTGGCCCTCACCAACGGCGATTTGCGCCAGGCCACCGAACACTATCAACGCCAACTGATCAACGCCTGCCTTGAACGGCACCAGCACAACTGGGCCAGTGCCGCCCGTGAGCTAGGCTTGGACAGGGCCAACCTCAGCCGCCTGGCCAAGCGCCTGGGCCTGCGGTAGAGGCCAAGGGCCTGCTCGCTGGAGCGGGCGTGCCAGCAAAGGGCACGGCGTAAATCCAGGGACCCGCGCAGCGGCCGACGGAAAGCAGCCTCGCCGCTAAAGCCCGTCCTGAATACGTCGATAACCCGTTATCAAGGGTTGTCCGTGGGTCGAGCCACAAGCCAATTTTTTCCAGAGAAGGTTTTTATGTCCTCCAACAAAGCCCGCGCAGACTCGCTTTCGCTTCTGCTGTTTACCTTGCGCAGCGGCAAGCTGATGGCAATCAACCTGCTTAAAGTCAGTGAAATCATTCCCTGCCCGCCGCTGACCAAGCTGCCGGAGTCCCACCCCCATGTGAAAGGCATCGCCACCTTGCGCGGCAACTCGCTGTCGGTGATCGACCTCAGCCGGGCCATCGGCGAACGCCCCCTGGCCGACCCGGACAGCGGTTGCCTGATCGTCACCGACGTCAGCCGTTCCAAACAGGGCCTGCACGTGCAGGCGGTGAGCAAGATCGTCCACTGCCTGACCACCGATATCCGCCCACCGCCCTTTGGTTCCGGCGGTATCAAGTCCTACATCACCGGCGTGACCCAGGTGGACGGCACGCTGGTGCAAGTGCTGGATATCGAGAAAGTGATCCACGGCATCGCCCCGGCGCAGATCGAGATGGCGCCCACCGAACTGAGCATGGAAGACGCCGATGCCCTGGGCAATGCGCGCATCCTGGTGGTGGACGACAGCCAGGTAGCGCTGCAGCAATCGGTGCACACCCTGCGCAACCTCGGCCTGCAATGTCACACCGCCCGCAGCGCCAAGGAGGCCATCGACTGCCTGCTGGAACTGCAAGGCACGGCCAACGAGATCAACCTGATCGTTTCGGACATCGAGATGTCGGAAATGGATGGCTACGCCCTGACCCGGACCCTGCGGGAAACCCCGGACTTCGCTCATCTGTATGTGTTGCTGCACACCTCGCTGGACAGTGCCATGAACAGTGAAAAAGCCCGCCTGGCCGGAGCCAATGCGGTACTCACCAAATTCTCCTCGCCGGAACTGACCCGCTGTCTGATCGACGCCGCCAAGACCATCGCCAGCCAGGCAGCCTGAGCCATGAGCGAGGTCCACTGCCTGCTGCTGCGTCGTGACCTCAGTGTCCCCCAGGCCACGCCACAGTGGCCGGCGGGCATCACCCTGCAGCACTACAGCCCGGAACTGGCCGAAGCCGTGCATCAACTGCTGCACCTGGGCTACCAGGACGGCGGTGGCCAGGTGCCGCCCCTGGAAAACTGGCGCCGGGCCTTCGAAACCGATGCCGAGTACGACCCTCAACTGTGCCTGGTGGTGCGGGATGCGCAGGGCGTAGTGGCGGTGGCCCAGTGCTGGACCAGCGCCTATATCAAGGATCTGGTGGTGCACCCTCGGGCCCGTGGTCAAGGACTGGGCCGCGCCCTGCTGCTACAAGCCTTCATGATGTTCGCCGAACGCCGGGAAGGCTTTGTCGATCTCAGGGTGCTGGAGGACAACCTGCGGGCGCGGCGCTTGTATGAAAGCACCGGCATGCATATCGTGCGTCGCGAAGTCCTGCCCTAGGCGACAGCGATCAAGACCCGACAGCTGGCGTGCAACTTGCTTCGACACGGCTCCTGGCCGCGTCAATAACAGCATTTATGGCGCTATCCCTGTCGACCCAGAACGGTTTACTCGCTCCATGAATACTCAGTTTTCCTGCGTTGGTTGCGGCAAGTGCTGCAACGATCACCATGTGCCCCTGACCCTCACCGAAGCCCGGGCCTGGGCCGCCGACGGCGGTCAGGTGATCGTCCTGGTGGAGGCCTTCCTCGGCAATGGCCTGGGGCTGCCGGCGCAACAGCGCGAGCACGCCGAGCGCCGTTCCTGCCGGGTCACCAGTGGCAGTACCGAGGCCTACGTGGCGATCACCTTTGCCGCCTACAACGTCGGCCCCTGCCGGAATCTTGACGAAGACCAGCTCTGCCGCATCTATGAGCGTCGCCCCCTGGTGTGCCGTATCTACCCCATGGAGATCAATCCCCATATCCCCCTCAACCCGCAGGCCAAGGAGTGCCCGCCGGAATCCTGGGAACAGGGACCGCAACTGATTCTGGGGGGAGCACTGGTGGATAGGGAACTGGCCGAGCTGATCAGCCGCTCACGCCAGGCCGACCGCGACGATATCCACACCAAGGATGCCATTTGCGCCCTGCTCGGCATTCGCACCACGGCCCTCAAGGGCGATGGCTTCACCGCCTACTTGCCCGACATGAATGCCCTGGCCAAGGCCATCGATCAAGTTCAGGCCGCGCCCCCCGTGGCATCCAGCCAGCCCTGGCGCTTTCACCTGTCCGGAAACGACATCGCCGGCCAGGTCCAGGCTGCCGGCGCCCTGGTGGTCAGCGAAGCGGCCCTGGACTACGCCTTCATCTCGCTGCGCGCCGCCTGACCCCGCAGGATCAGGCTGGCCGGCGAACCGGCCTATCCGCGCTTATGCCAGAACTCCTGGGCCAGTTGCCGCAGGTCCCCCGCCAGCCCGGCCACGTCGCCTGAATTGACATGACTGAGCTGGCCGGCACTGACCGTCACTTCACAGGCATTGCGAATACCGATGATGTTGCGGTTGATGTCCTCGCTCACCGCGCTCTGCTCCTCCACCGCCGCGGCAATCTGCAGGCTCATTTCGGTGATCTGATTGACCCGCTGGCTGATGCCGTCCAGGGCCACTGCGGCGCGCTGGGCCTGGTCGACGCTGCTTTCCACATGGGCACTGCTGTGCTGCATGGCCTCCACGGCATGGCGCGCCGCATTTTGCAGGGTGCTGATCATGCGCTGGATTTCGTTGGTGGAATCCTGGGTCCGCTGGGCCAGCCCACGGACCTCATCGGCCACCACGGCAAAGCCGCGCCCCTGCTCCCCGGCCCGCGCCGCCTCGATGGCAGCGTTCAGGGCCAGCAGGTTGGTTTGTTCGGCGATGCTGCGAATCACCTCCAGCACCCCGGAAATATCCGTGCTGTGGCCCTCCAACTGATGGATGACCTCGGTGGCCCGCTCCAGCTCGCTGGCCAGGCGTAGCACCGCGCTGCGGCTTTCGCCCACCAGTTGATGACCTTCACGGGTTTCGCTTTCCGCCTGATCCGCCGCCACCGATGCCTGCTGGGCATGGGTGGCGACCTCGGCCACGCTGGCGGCCATCTGGTGAATGGCGGCCGCCACCTGATCGGTTTCCGCCTGCTGCTCCAGGGTGCTGTTGTGGCTGCTGTGCAGGTGTTCCACCAGCTCTGCGGCGTGCCCGGCCAGGCGCTGGGACGCATCGCCGATCCGCCCCACCACCGCCCCCACTTGGGCCTCGAGCATCTGCAAGGCGAACTCGATACGCCCGAACTCGTCGGCACGACCGGTGTAGATGCCCTGGCTCAGTGGGTTGTCGCCGATCTGCCGGGCACGCTCGGCGAGGCGATCCAGCGGGCGCATTTGCAGACCGACCGCCACCAGACTCAGGCACCAGCCCATGGCCATCACCGTGCCCTGGAGCATCCAGGACTCGGGCAGCAGCCAGGCTGAAACCCCGAAACTGCCGATAAAACCGGCGCTGATAGCGGCCCACAGGCGCAAGCGCAGGCTGACGACAGGCAGCATGCTCCAACCTGAACGCCCGCCCTCCCTGAGCCGGGCATAAGCCCGCTCCGCGGCGTCAATCTGTTGCGGACTGGGCTTGGTGCGCACCGATTGGTACTCCACCGCCTGACCGTCGCGGGTCACCGGCGTGACGTAGGCGCTGACCCAGTAGTGGTCACCGTTCTTGCAGCGGTTCTTGACCATGCCCATCCACGAGCGGCCGTTCTTGAGGGTGCGCCACATATGGCCGAAGGCCGCGGAGGGCATGTCCGGGTGACGCAGCAGGTTGTGCGGCGAACCCAGCAGTTCCTCGCGGGTGTAGCCGCTGATCTCGATGAAATCAGGATTGGCGTAGGTGATCGCGCTGGTCAGATCGGTGGTCGAAAGGATGTTCGCATCAGGGGCAAAGTCCACGTTTCGCCCAGTAACCGGCAGGTTGATCTTCATGGGAAGCGCGCTCGTAATTGTTAGGAGGAGTCGGCAGGGCTGCTGACTCTAAGCGCACTGATGCCACAAATACTGATCCAGCTCAGGTTTAAAGCAATTAGCCATCATTGCGATTAAAAAGCGCAAATCGAGGCAATATCTTCGATTGTCGGCGATATCAACGCTTGCCCATGGAGCGCCGGGTACCGGGAGGCGCTGCGCCGGGGGTCTTGGTGTGGCCATTGCTGGCGCCGTTCTTGTACCAGGGCTGCTGAACGTTTTTGGCCGCGGCGAATTCGGACGGTTTGAAGGGAAACTTGAACGTCGGAATAGCAGCCTTGCCCTCGGTTTCAGGGGTGGCCGGCTCAGCCGCAGGATCAACGCTCAGGGCGTCATCCGCAGCAGGTTGTGCAGGGGAAGTCATGGAAGCTCCAGGAGAGAAAGAAAAGCCGGGCCGAGGGACGGGCTACAGGGGCCGGCAGTATACCTGTGTGCCTGCGATCTTTGACCTGCGTCGCAAGGGCTGGCAGGTACTTTTCTGACAGGGCTGACAGCTGGCCGTCACCCTGCTGACCGGGTTAGCGGACTATAACTGTGCACAGATCATGGCCATCCTTCCGACATCACTGCCCGGCGCCCTCCCCCCATGCCCATTGCCAAGAAAACCGTCGTGACCGCAACGCTTCTCCTGGCCATCGCCGCCGCTGCGATCTGGTTCCTCAACAAACCCACAAGCCCCAGGCTGGCCGCGCCCACGGCGATACCGGTGCGGGTGGTACAGGTGGTCCAGCAGGACGTAGCGCGCTACACCAGCGGCATTGGCTCGGTGCAGTCGCTGCACAGTGTGACCATCCGTCCCCAGGTGGACGGCATCCTCACCCGATTGCGGGTCAAGGAAGGGCAGTGGGTGAAAGCAGGTGACCTGCTGGCCACTCTCGATGACCGTTCGATCCGCGCCAACCTGGATCAGGCCCGGGCCCAGCTGGCACAGAATCAGGCCCAGTTGCAGGTGGCGCAGATCAATCTCAAGCGCTACAAGCTGCTGTCGGTGGATGACGGCGTCTCGAAGCAGACGTACGACCAGCAGGTGGCCCTGGTCAATCAGCTCAATGCCACGGCCCAGGGCAACCAGGCCGCCATTGACGCCACCCAGGTACAACTCTCCTACACCCAGATCCGCTCTCCCGTCACTGGCCGGGTGGGTATTCGTACCGTGGATGAAGGCAACTTCCTGCGCGTGACCGACACCCAGGGGCTGTTTTCGGTGACCCAGATCGACCCCATCGCCGTGGAGTTTTCCCTGCCCCAGCAACTGCTGCCGACCTTGCAGCAGTTGATCCGCGCCCCGGAGCCGGCGGCGGTCCAAGCCTACCTGGGCGCCGACAGCAACAGCCCCGATGCCCTGCTGGGCAACGGCCACCTGACGCTGATCGACAACCAGATCAATGCCGGTACCGGCACCATTCGCGTCAAGGCCGAGTTCGACAACGCTCAGCAAAAGCTCTGGCCCGGACAATTGGTGACGGTGAAAATCCAGACGGCGCTGGACCAGGCCGCGCTCACCGTACCGCCTAACGTGGTCCAGCGCGGCCTGGATCAGCACTTCGTGTTCAGGGTCAAAGGCCAGCACGTGGAAAGCGTGCCGGTGCAGGTGCTGTATCAGGACAGCGGGCTGAACATCATCTCCGGCGTCCAGGCCGGGGACGTGCTGGTCAGTGACGGCCAGTCGCGGCTCAAACCCGGCTCCCAGGTCCAGGTACTGAGCGACCCGCCGCCCCTGGTGCAGGCCTCGGAGCCCAAGCCATGAAGGGCCGTGGCTCGATGTCCGCCTGGTGCATCGACCATCCGGTCGCCACCGTGTTGCTGACGTTCGCGCTGGTGCTGCTGGGGCTGATCGCCTTTGCGCGCCTGCCGGTGGCGCCGCTGCCAGAGGCCGAGTTTCCCACCATCCAGGTTTCCGCCACCCTGCCCGGGGCCAGTCCGGACACCATGGCCTCCTCGGTAGCCACGCCGCTTGAGGTGCAGTTCAGCGCCATCCCCGGCGTGACCCAGATGACCTCCAGCAGCGCCCTGGGCTCCTCCCTGCTGACCCTGCAATTCACCTTGAACAAGAGCATCGACACCGCCGCTCAGGAAGTACAGGCGGCCATCAACACCGCCGCCGGCAAACTGCCCAAGGACATGCCCACCCTGCCCACCTGGAGGAAGGTCAACCCCGCCGACAGCCCGGTGCTGATCCTCAGCATCAGCTCGACGCAGATGCCCGGCACCGAGCTCAGCGACTACGCGGAAACCCTGCTGGCCCGGCAGATCAGCCAGATCGACGGTGTTGGCCAGATCAACATCACCGGCCAGCAGCGCCCGGCGATCCGGGTCCAGGCTTCAGCAGACAAGCTGGCGGCCATCGGCCTGACCCTGGCCGACATCCGCCTGGCGATCCAGCAAACCAGCCTCAACCTGGCCAAGGGCGCGCTGTATGGCGAATCGAGCATCTCCACCCTGTCCACCAACGACCAGCTGTTCCATCCCGAGGAATACGGCCAGTTGATCGTTTCCTACAAGGACGGCGCACCAGTGCACCTGCAGGACGTGGCGCGAGTGGTCAACGGCTCGGAGAACGCCTACGTCCAGGCCTGGTCCGGCGACCAGCCTGGGGTCAATCTGGTGATCTCGCGCCAACCGGGGGCCAATATCGTCGACACCGTGGACCGCATCCAGGCTGCGCTGCCGGGCCTTGAGGCGATGCTGCCGGCGTCGGTGCAGGTCAAGGTGCTGGTGGATCGCACCCAGACCATCCGCGCCTCGCTGCATGAAGTGGAGATCACGCTGCTGATCGCCGTGCTGCTGGTGGTGGCGGTGATGGCGCTGTTCCTGCGCCAGTGGTCGGCGACCCTGATCGTCTCCGCAGTGCTGGGGGTATCGCTGACCGCCAGTTTCGCCCTCATGTACGTGATGGGCTTCAGCCTGAACAACCTGACCCTGGTGGCCATCGTCATCGCCGTGGGCTTTGTGGTGGACGATGCCATCGTGGTGGTGGAGAACATCCACCGCCATCTGGAGGCCGGCGACGGCATGCGCGAGGCGGCGATCAAGGGCGCCGCAGAGATCGGCTTTACCGTTGTCTCCATCAGCTTTTCCCTGGTGGCGGCGTTCATTCCCCTGCTGTTCATGGGCGGCGTGGTCGGCCGGCTGTTCAAGGAGTTCGCCCTGACCGCCACCTCCACCATCATGATTTCGGTGGTGGTCTCGCTGACCCTGGCCCCGACCCTGGCCGCCCTGTTCATGCGTGCCCCGGTGCACCCGGCCCATGCCCAGCCGGGTTTCGGCGAGCGCCTGCTGGCCTTCTACGAACGCGGCCTGCGCAAGGCCCTGGCCCATCAGCAACTGATGCTGGGGATTTTCGGCCTGACCTTGAGCATGGCCATCGCCGGTTACATTCTGATTCCCAAGGGCTTCTTCCCGGTGCAGGACACCGGCTTCGTGCTGGGTACTACCGAGGCGGCGGCGGACATCTCCTACCCGGACATGGTGAAAAAACATCAGGCTCTGGCGGAAATCGTCGCTGCCGACCCAGCAGTGCAAGCCTTCTCCCATTCGGTGGGCGTCTCCGGCAGCAACCAGACCATCGCCAATGGCCGCTTCTGGATCTCGCTGAAAAAACGTGGCGACCGGGATGTCTCCGCCAGCGCCTTTATCGACCGCATCCGCCCACAACTGATGCAGGTGCCGGGCATCGTCCTCTACTTGCGGGCCGGCCAGGACATCAACCTCAGTTCCGGCCCCAGCCGCGCCCAGTATCAATACGTGCTCAAAAGCAACGACGGCCCGACCCTGAGTACCTGGACCCAACGCCTGACTGAAAAACTGCGCGGCACCCCGGCGTTCCGCGATGTTTCCAACGACCTGCAACTGGGCGGCAGCATCACCCACATCAACATCGATCGCACCGCCGCCGCGCGCTTCGGCCTCACCGCCAGCGATGTCGACGAAGCGCTGTACGACGCCTTCGGCCAGCGTCAGATCAACGAGTTCCAGACCGAGATCAACCAGTACAACGTGATCCTCGAACTCGACACTCAGCAACGGGGCAAGGCCGAGAGCCTGAACTACTTCTACCTGCGCTCGCCGCTGACCGGGGAAATGGTCCCGCTGTCGGCCCTGGCCCGCTTCGACGCGCCCAGCATCGGGCCGCTGTCGATCGCCCACGACGGCATGTTTCCGGCGACCAATCTGTCGTTCAACCTGGCCCCCGGCGTGGCCCTGGGGGATGCGGTGATCCTGCTTGACCAGGCCAAGAGCGAGATCGGTATGCCGGCGGCCATCAGCGGCAACTTCCAGGGCGCGGCCCAGGCCTTCCAAAGCTCCTTGGCCAGCCAGCCGTACCTGATCCTCGCCGCGCTGGTGGCGGTCTACATCATTCTCGGGGTGCTGTACGAAAGCTTCGTGCATCCGCTGACCATCATTTCCACCCTGCCTTCAGCGGGCCTCGGCGCCTTGTTGATGCTCTGGCTCTGCGGCCAGGACTTTTCCATCATGGCGCTGATCGGCCTGGTGCTGCTGATCGGCATCGTCAAGAAAAACGGCATCCTGATGATCGACTTCGCCCTGGAGGCCCAGCGCAACCGTGGCCTGGCTCCTGAAGAAGCGATCTACCAGGCCTGTATCACCCGCTTCCGGCCGATCATCATGACCACCCTTGCCGCCTTGCTCGGCGCCCTGCCGCTGATGCTCGGCTATGGCACCGGTGCCGAACTGCGCCAGCCCCTGGGCATCGCCGTGGTCGGCGGTTTGCTGGTAAGCCAGGCCCTGACGCTGTTCACTACGCCGGTCATATACTTGTGGCTCGAGCGGCTGTTCCACCGGCCCCAGCCGGCCCTTTCGCCGGCCACCAACACCTGAGGCGGGTCATGCGCGTTCTGATTATCGAAGACGAAGAAAAAACTGCGGACTACCTGCATCGCGGGTTGACCGAACAGGGCTATACCGTCGACCTGGCCCGGGATGGCGTCGAGGGTCTGCACCTGGCTCTGGAAAGTGACTATGCGGTGATCGTGCTGGATGTGATGCTCCCCGGCCTGGACGGCTTTGGCGTGCTGCGAGCCCTGCGTGCGCGCAAGCAGACCCCGGTGATCATGCTCACCGCCCGGGAGCGCGTGGAGGACCGGATTCGCGGCCTGCGCGATGGCGCCGACGACTACCTGGGCAAGCCCTTTTCCTTCCTTGAACTGGTGGCCCGCCTGCAGGCCCTGACCCGCCGCAGCGGTGGTCACGAACCGGTGCAGATCAGCATCGCCGACCTGTGGATCGATCTCATCAGCCGCAAGGCCAGCCGCGCCGGCACGCGCCTGGACCTGACCGCCAAGGAGTTCTCCCTGCTCAGCGTGCTGGCCCGGCGCCAGGGCGAGATCCTGTCCAAGACCTCGATTGCCGAGATGGTCTGGGACATTAACTTCGACAGCGACGCCAACGTCGTCGAAGTGGCAATCAAGCGCCTGCGGGCCAAACTCGACGGTCCTTTCGAACACAAGCTGCTGCACACCATCCGCGGCATGGGTTATGTGCTGGAGAGCCGCAGTGCCGAGTAACTCCATTGCCCTGCGCCTGAGCGGGCTGTTCACCCTGGTGGCACTGCTGATCTTCCTGCTGATTGGTGGCGCCCTCTATCAACAGGTGGACAAAGGCCTGGGCCTGCTGCCGGAAGCCGAGCTGGACGCGCGTTACAGCGTGCTGGAGTCGGCCTTGAACCGTTACGGCACGCCTGAACACTGGGCCAAGATCAACGCCAAGCTCAAGCTGCTCAGCGAGGAGGACAAGCGCATCCGTTTCTGGGCAGTGAGCGGCGATCCCGCTTATGAGTACGGCAACCCGGACCCACAGATCCGCGCATTCGCCCAAGGTCCGCTGGGCATGCGCGACCTGATCCTGAGCGCTCATCCCTATCCACTGAAGGTACTGGTCAGCCAATTGCCGGCCAAGGAACAGCGCCCGGCCCTGCGCTTCCTGATTGCCATCGACACCGATACCTTCCACCAGACCCAGCAGCAGTTGCTGATAGCCCTGATCAGCCTGGCCATCGTCGGTGTACTGCTGGCCTCGGCCCTGGGTTACTGGGTGGCGCGGATCGGCCTCAAGCCGCTGATCAAGCTGTCCCAGGAGGCCCAGCGCCTGGCACCGCCGCGGCTCTCCGGACGCCTGCAGCTCTCGCCCCTGGCGCCGGAGCTGAGCCAGTTCGTCAGCTCCTTCAACTCCACCCTGGAACGGGTCGAACAGGCCTATTCGCGCCTGGAGTCGTTCAACGCCGACGTCGCCCATGAACTGCGCTCGCCCCTGACCAACCTGATCGGCCAGACCCAGGTGGCCCTGACTCGGGGCCGCTCGGCGGAGCATTACTTCGAGGTACTGCAATCCAATCTTGAAGAACTGGAACGGCTGCGCTCCATCGTCAACGACATGCTGTTCCTGGCCAGTGCCGACCAGGGCAACAAGGCCACCAAGCTCACCAGCACCTCCCTGGCGACGGAAGTGGCCGCCACCCTGGACTACCTGGACTTTATCCTCGAAGACGCCCAGGTCAGGGTCGAGGTCCAGGGCGATGCCCAGGTACGGATCGAGATTGCCCACCTGCGCCGGGCCCTGATCAATCTGCTGAACAATGCCGTGCAGCACACGGCGGTGGGGGAAGTGATCCAGGTGCGAATTGAAGTGCAGGAGCAGCAAGTGACGATCGCCGTCAGCAACCCGGGGCAAGGCATCGCCAGCGAACACCTGCCGCGTTTGTTCGAGCGCTTCTACCGGGTCGATGCCTCGCGCAGCAACAGCGGCGCCAACCACGGCCTGGGGCTGGCCATCGTCAAGGCCATCGCCCTGATGCATGGCGGCGACGTCTTTGTGCGCAGCGATCGGGGGATCAACACCTTCGGCCTTTATCTGCCTCTGTGACTCGGGATTCTCGGATTCTGCAGACGCCGACTGGCCGACGCACGCCTCAACCTATCCGGCGCGGACTATGGGGCACTTTCGCTGGCAACCCGGCGCCTGCTGGCCAGTCTCTACTGTTGTGTTTTTGGTAACAGTCCTTATCCTGTTCGGCTCTTTTTCCAGCAGCCCCATAGTTATATTTTTGTCGCACCGAATTGAACTTGCTCTGCAAGAAGGTCTTCAGAAATGTCCAACAGTATGGGTTTGGCCAGCGTCTTTGTTTTGTCTTCCCTGTTCGTGGTGCCAATGGCCATGGCCGAAGAATCCCAGGGATTCGTGGCGAGAAATGCCGCACGCGCCGCCGCGTTCGAACAAGCACAGATTGCCCAGGCCGCCCAGCAGCAACACAGTCAGCAAGCCCAGAAGATCACCGCTGAGCACAGCAAGACCGACGCTCACAAAGACAGTTGATCGGCGATAGCCACTCGTTTCCCTCGACAACTTCTCTGCTTTCAACCCTGGAGTAAGTTGTCTTAAAGCCGCTGACTTCAGCGGCTTTTTTTTGCTGTAGAGAAACCCTCTGCACATTCGTCATGCACAGAACAAGAAACAACCGAATTCACAATAAAAAATCATGTTCATTCACCAAAGGAGCTACACGTTGTTCAGGACCACGCTGAGAATCAGCCCACTATTCATTGCAATCGCTGCAACTATTCCCGCCTTGGGCCAGGCTGCCGAAGAGCGCGACAAACAGGGCTTCGTCGCCGGCTCGAGCCTCAAGCTCAACGCCCGCAACTACTACATGAATCGCAACCGGCATCAGCAAGCCGATGACAACATCGAATGGGGCCAGGGTTTCCTGGGGGTCTTCGAGTCCGGCTACACCCAGGGCACCGTGGGTTTCGGCCTGGATGCCAATGCCATGCTCGGCCTCAAGCTCGATGGCGGTGGCGGCACCGACAGTTCGAGCATCCTGCCCATCAGCGATGGCAACGGAAAAGCGCCCGCAGCGTTCTCCACCGCTGGCGCCACCTTGAAGATGCGAGCCTTCGACACCGAGCTCAAGGCAGGCGATCTGTTTCTCAACAACCCGGTGATCGCCGGGGGCATGAGCCGCATGCTGCCGCAGACCTTTCGCGGCGTCAGCCTGACCAACCACAGTTTCGACGGCTGGTTGATCGAAGGCGGCCAAGCCAGTTTCACCAAGCCTTACAACCAGAGTGGCCACAAGCGCATCGGCACCTCCTACGGCACCTTGCAAAAAGGTGACGAAAGCCTGCACCTGAATTGGGCCGGGGTCGCCTGGAGCGGTGTTCCGGGGCTGACCAGCAGCCTCTACGCCTCCGAACTCAAGGACATCTGGAACCAGTACTACTACGACCTGGACTACACCTACTCGCTCAACGATCTGGTCAGCCTCAATCCGGGCCTGCACTTCTATCACACCCAGGACACCGGCCAGGCGCTGCTGGGCAACATCGACAACAACACCTACAGCCTGCACTTCACCGTGGGCGTAGGCAGCCACAGCGTCACTGCGGCCTACCAGCGAGTCAACGGCAACACGCCATTCGACTACATCGCCCAGGGCGACAGCATCTACCTGGACAACTCCCAGCAGTACTCGGACTTCAACGGTCCCAACGAGCGCTCCTGGAAGCTCAAGTACGCCTACGATTTCGCCGGCGTCGGCCTGCCGGGCCTGACCTCGGCACTGTCTTACTCCCGGGGCGAGCTGGACCTGACCCAGGTCGATCCGGCCAGCCGCGGCTATGCCAACTGGTACAGCGCCGACGGCAAGCACGCCAAGCACTGGGAGCGCGACCTCGACCTCAAGTACGTGGTGCAAGGCGGCACCGCCAAGGACCTGGCCGTGCGCTTGCAATGGGCCACCAACCGTGGCGGCAACGGCTACGGCGCACTGGACAACGACACCGATGAGTACCGGGTGATCGTCGACTATCCGATCAACGTGTTCTAAGCCGATATGAGCAAAAGGCCAGCATGTTTTGCTGGCCTTTTTTTTATTCGGGATTTATACAGGCGCGAAGGCGTGACCGATTTCTGTAGCCCACGTCCACACTAGACTTAACTATGTCGACGTAGCAGAAATCAAAATCATGAGCGTGAGTCGTGCGACACCCCGCACAGGGAAAATCGCGTCAAATCCGGAACGTCTGTTGGTCCTGGCCAGCTCGCTGATCGTCGTGGCCATTCTCAGTATCGTCACCTACCTGTTGATCCGTGAACACGCTGCTGCCGAACAGGCTGCCACCCGTGCCGCGAACAACATCGTGCAACTGATCGAAGCGGATGTGTTGCGCAACGTCGAACTCTACGACCTGTCCCTCAAGGGGCTGATCAGTGCGGCGCAACGCGTCGACCTGAAGGACGTGTCGGCGCCCATCCGCCATCTGGCGCTGTTCGACCGGGCCACCGCAGCGCCCTACAAGGGCGATATTCTGTTGCTGGACAAGCACGGCGAGGTACTTGCCGACTCGGCTTCGGTCGTGCCGCGCACGGGCAACTACGCCGACCGCGAGTACTTCCGCTCGCATATCGACAATCCAGATCCAGGCATGATGATCAGCCCCCCGTTCCGTGCCCGCACCGCCGAGCATGACTGGCGGATCAGCTTCAGTCGTCGGCTCAGCAACGAGAATGGCGAGTTCATCGGTGTCGCCGAAGCGGCCATGCGCCTGAGCTACTTCAATGAGCTGTTCAAGAATCTGGATATCGGGCGCAACGGCTCGATCAACCTGATCAGCCATGACGGGGTTCTGCTAGCCCAACAACCGCCTCTGGCGGACGACCTGATTGGCAAGAGTTTCAGTAACCGCCCCAACTTCGTGCGCATCCTGCGCGAAGGCAATGGCAGCTTCGGCAGCGTGTCCAGCGTGGATCGGATGCACCGGCTGTACACCTTTTCCCAGGTGGGCGACCTGCCGCTGATCGTGGTTGTGGCGCTGTCCATCGACGAAGTCTTCGCTGCCTGGCAACGCACGGCGCTGCTGATCAGCGGCGCCACTGGGGCGCTGTGCATCGCCCTGTTCTGGCTGACCTGGCAACTGTGTCGCGAACTGCGGCGCCGACAGGATGCCGAGCAGGAGCTGGCGCGCCTGGCAGCTGTCGATGCCCTCACCGGCCTGGCCAACCGTCGTACCCTGGATCAGGTGATGAACAATGAGTGGGCCCGGGCCCGGCGCACCAACCAGCCCCTGTCGCTGCTGATGGTCGATGTCGACCACTTCAAGTCGTTCAACGACCGCTTTGGCCATCCACTGGGGGACCAGGCATTGCGTGCAGTGGCGCAGAACATTGGCACTTGCGCGGGACGCCCGGCAGATCTGGCGGCGCGCTACGGAGGCGAAGAGTTCGCGATAGTACTGCCGGAGACCGACAGCGCCGGCGCCGCCGTACTCGCCGAGCGAATCCGCGCCAGCATCGCCGCCTTGCCGCCTGTCAGCGAACAGGCCACACCCTTGACGGTGAGCATCGGCATCAACACCTGGTCGGGCAATCCCGATATCAGCCTCGACCAATGGGTGAGTGACGCCGACAAGGCCCTGTATCAAGCCAAGTACAGCGGCCGCAACCGAGTGGTTTCCAACATGTCACGGCGCAGCAACTGAACATTCGGGCATAAAAAAAGGCCATCCGGGGGGATGGCCTTCAAAAACAAAAGGAAAGAGAGAGTAATTACACGGCCGCGACCGGACGCATGTAAGAGATCGGTGCAGTGCTGGCATCTTCGAAGGTCACGACTTCCCAGGCATCTTTCTGCTCAATCAACTTGCGCAGTAGCTGGTTGTTCAGTGCGTGGCCCGACTTGAAGCCCTTGAACTCGCCTATCAGGCTGTTGCCTAGCAGGTAGAGGTCACCAATTGCATCCAGGATCTTGTGCTTGACGAATTCGTCTTCGTAGCGAAGACCGTCTTCGTTCAGTACGCCATCCGAATCGACCACAATGGCGTTTTCCACGCTGCCGCCGAGTGCGAGGTTGTGCTTGCGCAGGTACTCGATATCACTCATGAAACCAAAGGTACGGGCGCGGCTGACTTCTTTTACAAACGAAGTGCTGGAGAAGTCCACGCTTGCACTCTGGGTGCGGTCACGGAAAACCGGGTGATCGAAATCGATCTCGAAGCTCACTTTAAAACCATCGAAAGGCACGAAAGTGGCGCGCTTGTCGCCGTCTTCCACGGTCACTTCACGAAGGATGCGGATGAACTTTTTAGCTGCGTCCTGTTCTTCGAGGCCAGCAGATTGAATCAGGAATACGAAGGGTCCGGCGCTACCATCCATGATCGGGACTTCGGACGCGGAGAGCTCGACGTAGGCGTTATCGATGCCCAGGCCAGCCATGGCCGAGAGCAAGTGCTCCACCGTGTCCACTTTGACGTCACCGTTGACCAACGTGGTCGACATCGTGGTTTCGCCAACATTTTCCGCGCGAGCAGGAATCTGCACCACAGGGTCCAGGTCGGCACGACAAAACACAATGCCGGTGTCGACAGGCGCAGGCTTGAGGGTCAGGTAAACCTTCTCCCCGGAATGCAGGCCTACACCTGTGGCACGGATAATATTCTTCAGGGTGCGTTGTTTAATCATGGCTTGGGCCGCTTCAGCGCAAATTGCGAACTGGTATCAACAAAGGCTGGCGATAATAGCAGACCATGCCTTTGCTGAACACCAATCACCCTAATACCCCTGATACATTCCATCAATCGGCCTGACGACGCAGGAATGCCGGGATGTCCAGGTAATCCAGATCATCTTGCGGATTCAGCTTCGCCGCGGTCGCCGCGTTCGACTGCGCCTGATTGCGCATGACGGTCGGACGGTCCAGGTCACGGTAGTTCACCGACGGCAGTTCCTGACGAGCAGGGGCTGGCGCTTGCGACTGAGCGGACATGGAAGTCTGAACGGTGTTGTCGATGACCTTTACAGGTTTCTCGATTTTCGCGCCCAGACCGGTGGCCACTACGGTTACATGCAGCTCGTCACGCATGTCCGGATCGATAACGGTACCGACCTTGACCATGGCGTGTTCGGAAGCGAAGGCTTCGATGATGCTACCCACGTCGGAGTACTCACCCAGGGACAGGTCAGGACCGGCGGTGATGTTCACCAGGATGCCGCGCGCACCTTCCAGGTTCACGTCTTCCAACAACGGGTTGCGGATCGCCGCTTCAGTGGCCTCACGCGCACGGTTCGGACCGCTGGCGCAGCCAGTGCCCATCATCGCCATGCCCATTTCGCTCATCACGGTACGTACGTCGGCAAAGTCGACGTTGATCATGCCCGGACGCTTGATGATGTCGGAGATACCGCGAACGGCACCGGCCAGCACGTCGTCAGCCTTGGCGAAAGCCGACAGCAGGCTGGCGTCCTTGCCGAGGATGGTCAGCAGCTTCTCGTTGGGGATGGTGATCAACGAGTCGACGCTTTCGCTCAGCGCGCGGATGCCCTCATCGGCGATCTGCATGCGCTTGCGGCCTTCGAACGGGAACGGACGGGTCACCACCGCGACGGTGAGGATGCCCATTTCCTTGGCCACTTCAGCGATGATCGGCGCCGCACCGGTACCGGTACCGCCGCCCATGCCGGTGGTGATGAACACCATGTTGGTGCCCGCCAGTACTTCGGCGATACGCTCGCGGTCTTCCAGAGCGGCTTGACGGCCGACTTCCGGATTGGCGCCAGCGCCCAGGCCCTTGGTCACGCCGGTACCCAGTTGCAGGATGGTCCGCGCGCCGATGTTTTTCAGCGCTTGAGCATCAGTGTTGGCGCAGATGAACTCGACGCCTTCGATGTTGCTCTTGACCATGTGATTGACCGCGTTGCCGCCGCCACCGCCAACACCGATAACCTTGATTACCGGACTCTGCGGGATGTTGTCTACGAGTTCGAACATTTTCCCTCTCCTTTCATTTCTCTAGTTTTTCGCCTACTGCCTACTGCTTTGAAACGGTGTTGCGGTAAATCTTTAGAAGTTGCCCTGGACCCAGCTCTTGATGCGGTCCAGCAACGCGGCCTTGGGCTCGTCGCTGCTGTAGCTGTCGCGGCTGCCAATGCCGGAGAACGAGATGCCATCGGACTGTTTCTGCAGTCCATAGAGCAGCAGGCCGACGCCGGTGGAATAGATCGGGTTGCGCACCACGTCGGACAGGCCCTTGACACTGTGGGGCACGCCCAGACGAACCGGCATGTGGAAAATCTCCTCGGCCAGTTCCACCGCGCCTTCCATCTTCGAAGTACCACCGGTGAGCACGATGCCGGCCGGGATCAAGTCTTCGTAGCCGCTGCGACGCAGCTCGGCCTGGATCAGGGTGAACAGTTCGTCGTAACGCGGCTCGACCACTTCGGCCAGGGCCTGGCGCGACAGCTCGCGCGGTGGACGATCGCCAACGCTCGGCACCTTGATGGTTTCGCCGGCACCGGCCAGCTTGGCCAGGGCGCAGGCGTAACGGATCTTGATCTCTTCGGCATACTGGGTCGGCGTGCGCAGGGCCATGGCGATGTCGTTGGTCACCTGGTCGCCGGCAATCGGGATCACCGCGGTGTGACGGATCGCGCCTTCGGTGAAGATCGCCATGTCGGTGGTGCCGCCGCCGATGTCCACCAGGCACACGCCCAGCTCTTTCTCGTCGTCGGTGAGTACCGAATAGGCCGAGGCCAGCTGCTCGAGGATGATGTCGTCGATTTCCAGGCCGCAGCGACGCACGCACTTCTCGATGTTCTGAGCGGCATTCACCGCACAGGTCACTACGTGCACCTTGGCTTCCAGACGCACGCCCGACATGCCCAAAGGCTCACGCACGCCTTCCTGGTTATCGATCACGTAATCCTGTGGCAGGGTGTGCAGGACCCGCTGGTCAGCCGGGATTGCCACGGCCTGGGCCGCATCCAATACCCGCTCCAGGTCCGCCGAGCTGACTTCACGGTCGCGGATCGCCACGATGCCGTGGGAGTTCAGGCTGCGGATGTGATTGCCCGCCACACCGACGAAGGCCGAGTGGATACGGCAACCCGCCATCAGTTGCGCTTCTTCCACCGCGCGCTGGATCGACTGCACGGTGGACTCGATGTTCACCACCACGCCCTTCTTCAGGCCGCGGGAAGGATGGGTGCCGATGCCGACGATTTCCAGCGAGCCATCGGCCGCGACTTCGCCCACCAGCGCCACCACCTTGGAGGTGCCGATATCCAGGCCGACGATCATTTTGCCGCTTTGCACATTTGCCATGGTCCTGCCTCTTCTTAATTCTTCGCGACGGCAGGTTGCGCCGTCGTGGGTGCCGCCGGATCGCGCCAGCCCACGGCCAGGCCGTTGGCGTAGCGCAGATCGATGCGCGCGATGTTCGTGATCTGTTCTTTCAGCGTTTTTTCATAAATGGCAATGAAGCGGCGCATCTTCTCCACCAGATGATCGCGACCCAGGAGCAACTCGATACCGGGACCGGCACTGCCGGCACCGGTGGTCAGGAACCAGCTGCCGCGCTCGCGCAGCTCCAGACGGGCGATCGAAAAGCCCAGCGGCCGCAGCATCTGGCTCAACACCTGATACTGCTGCATCACTTGCTGCTGGGCCCGCTGCGGCCCGAACAACTGCGGCAAGTGTTCATAGTTCGCCAGTTCACGCGGAGTGAAGGCCTGGCCCTGGTTGTTCAACAGTGCCTCGTCGCCCCAGCGGGCCACTGGCAGTTGTTCTTCCAGGCGAATCACCACTTGGTCCGGCCACACCCGACGAACTTCGGCGTGGGCGATCCAGGGCATCTTTTCCAGCTCGGTGCGCATGCTCGCCAGGTCGATGGTGAAGAAGCTCGCCGCGACATAAGGCGCGATCCGCTGCTGCACCGCCTGCTGGCTGATGTAGCTCAAGTCCCCCTGCACCGCGATCTTGGTGATTGGACGGTCAGCGTATGGCAGCAAGCGCTGGGCACCTTCATAGGTGCCAAAGCCCAACGCCACCAGCAGCACCGGCCAGAACAGGCTTTTCAGAAAACCAAAGTTGGCTTTCGGCAGGCGCACCGACATCGGCTCTTTGGCCACCATACGGCTGGCACCCCGCGGCACCGGCTTGCGGCCGGGTGCGGGTTGCTGATGACGAAGCGACGCGCCTTGCATGGACTTAACCTCTCGCCTCAAGACTGGCTGCCAGGATGGCCAATACCAACTGCTGGAAATCCAGACCGGCCGCACGAGCGGCCATCGGCACCAGGCTGTGGTCGGTCATCCCGGGAGCGGTGTTCACTTCCAGGAACCAGAACTGCCCCTGGGCATCCTGCATCACATCGGCACGCGCCCAACCGGCGATACCGAGCGCCTCACAGGCTTTCGCCGTGAGGTCCATGAGTTCCTGTTCCTTGGCGCTATCGAGGCCGCATGGAATCCGGTACTGGGTATCGGAAGCCAGGTACTTGGCGTCGTAGTCGTAAAACGTGTGGGGAGTACCCAACGCGATCGGTGGCAGCACCTGGCCACGCAGGGTTGCGATGGTGAACTCCGGACCCTGGATCCATTGCTCGACCAACACTTGCGAATCGTAGGTACTGGCCGCCTTCCATGCCTCGATCAATTCGGGCGCGGAAGTCACCTTGGCCATACCGATACTGGAGCCTTCATGAGCCGGTTTGACGATCAAAGGCAGGCCCAGTTCCGCCACCGCGGAAATACAGTCGGCTTCCGAACTCAGGACCGCGTGACGCGGCGTCGGAATACCCAGGCTGTGCCAGACCTGCTTGGTGCGCAGCTTGTCCATGGCCAGGGCCGAAGCGAGGATGCCGCTACCGGTGTAGGGAATCCCCAGGCATTCCAGCAGGCCTTGCATGCTGCCGTCTTCTCCGCCACGGCCGTGGAGAATGATGAAGGCACGATCGATCTTCTCGCTCAAGAGGCGCTGCAGCAGGTCGTCACCGACATCAATGCCGAAGGCGTTCACGCCGCCACTCTGCAAGGCTTCAAGCACGGCCTTGCCGGACTTCAGCGACACTTCGCGCTCGGCGCTCTTGCCGCCATAGAGCACGGCAACGCGACCGAAATCGCTCGGCTTTACGGTGGAGAACAGGTTGGCGTAGGCAGCCGTCATTTCGCCCCCTTGCCAGCGGCCACAGCACCGGCGAACAGCGGGCTGTTGAGCAGTTTTGGCGCCAGGCCACCGATATCACCGGCGCCTTGGCACAGCAGGATGTCACCAGCACGCAGCAGTGGCTTGACCAGCGGTGCCAGGTCGACGCCTCGCTCGATGTAGATCGGGTCCAACTGGCCCCGTTGCCGAATGCTGTGGCACAACTGGCGGCTGTCAGCGCCCGGAATCGGCTCTTCACCGGCCGGGTAGACCTCCATCAACAGCAGCACGTTGGCATCGGCCAGCACCTGCACGAAGTCGTCGTACAGATCGCGGGTACGGCTGAAACGGTGCGGCTGGTAGACCATCACCAGACGGCGCTCCGGCCAACCGCCACGCACGGCCTTGATCACTGCCGCGACCTCGGTCGGGTGGTGCCCGTAGTCGTCCACCAGCATGACGTTGCCGCCTTCCACCGGCAGTTCGCCGTAGACCTGGAAGCGCCGGCCCACACCCTGGAAGCCCGACAGCCCCTGGACAATGGCTTCGTCGCTGATGCCTTCGTCGGTGGCGATGCAGATGGTCGCCAGGGAGTTCAGCACGTTGTGGTTGCCCGGCATGTTCACCGACACGTCCAGCGGCTCGCGGTCACGACGCAGCACGGTGAAGAAGGTCTGCATGCCTTGCTGGCGTACATTGATGGCACGCACGTCGGCTTCTTCGCTGAAGCCGTAGGTCACGGTCGGACGCTTGACCTGCGGCAGGATATCGCGCACCACCGGATCGTCCAGGCACATCACCGCCAGCCCGTAGAACGGCAGGTTATGCAGGAAGTCGACGAAGGTTTTCTTCAGTTTGTTGAAGTCACCGTCGTAGGTCGCCATATGGTCAGCGTCGATGTTGGTGACCACGGCCACCAGCGGTTGCAGATGCAGGAAGCTGGCGTCGCTTTCGTCGGCTTCGGCAATCAGGTAACGGCTGGTGCCCAGCTGGGCATTGGTGCCCGCTGCATTGAGCCGACCACCGATGACAAAGGTCGGGTCCAGACCGCCCGCGGCGAACACCGAAGCCAGCAGGCTGGTGGTGGTGGTCTTGCCGTGCGTACCAGCCACGGCAACGCCGTGACGGTAGCGCATCAGTTCGGCGAGCATTTCCGCTCGCGGCACCACCGGAATACGCCGTTCCAAGGCAGTGGCGACTTCCGGGTTGGAGGTGTTCACGGCGCTGGAAACCACCAGTACATCGGCGTTCGCAGCGTTCTCGGCGCGGTGGCCGATAAAAATCTGTGCACCGAACGACTCCAGGCGCTCGGTGACCGGCGACGCCTTGAGATCGGAACCGGAGACCTGGTAACCCAGGTTCAGCAGCACCTCGGCAATCCCGCACATGCCCACGCCGCCAATACCGACGAAATGGATACGACGGATACGGCGCATTTCCGGTTGCGGCATGGCTTTTTGATTCTCAACCATGGGCCACCTCCAGGCAGATATTCACCACATCGCGGGTGGCATCGGGTTTGGCCAGGCGGCGCGCAGCCTGGGCCATCTTGTCGAGTCGTTCTGGTTGCATCAAAACCTCTGTCAGGCGAGCGGCAAGGTCCGCTGCACCAGTCGTTCTTTGCGGCATCAGGAAGGCAGCACCTTCACGAGCCAAATATTCGGCATTGCGGGTCTGGTGATCGTCGATCGCATGGGGCAAAGGCACCAGCATCGAAGGCAGACCGGCAGCAGCCAGTTCGCTGACGGTCAACGCGCCTGCGCGACAGACCACCAGGTCGGCCCAGCCGTAGGCTTGAGCCATGTCTTTGATAAAGGGCTGCACTTGCGCCTCGACGCCGGCGGCGCGATAGCGCTCTGCAGTGACTTCATCGTGGTTTTTACCAGCCTGATGGAACACCTCCGGACGCAGCTCGGGGGCGACCTGTGCCAGGGCTTCCGGCAATAACTTGTTCAACGGCTCTGCCCCCAGGCTTCCGCCCAGGATCAGCAAACGCGCCTTGCGTCCGGCCAGGGCCTCGCGCGGTGTGTCGAGGAACAGTTCGGCGCGCACCGGATTGCCCGTGGTGCGGCGGCTGCCGGAAGCTCCGAAGGTGTCCGGGAAAGCTTCGCAGACTCGGGCGGCCAACGGCACCAGCAGCCGATTGGCGGTACCGGCCACAGCATTCTGCTCGTGAACGATCACCGGCACCCCCGACAACTTGGCGGCAACACCACCAGGGCCGGTCACATAACCACCAAAACCCAGCACACACACCGGCTTGAGTTGCCGAATGATCCGCCGGGCCTGGAGCACCGCCTTGATCAGGACGAACGGCGCCTTGAGCAGGGACAGCTTGCCCTTGCCCCGCAGCCCGGTGACGTTGATCAAGTGCAGCGGCAGGCCAGCCGCCGGTACCAATTCGTTCTCGATCCCACGGGGAGTACCCAGCCAGTGCACGCTGTAGCCACGGGCCTGGAACTCGCGGGCACAAGCCAGCGCCGGGAACACGTGGCCACCGGTGCCGCCCGCCATGATCAGCACGTTAGCGCCCATGGATAGGCTCCTCGGCAAAGTCACTCTCACTGAACTCCATCTCTTCACTGCCCAGGTGGGTCCTGCTCTCCCATTCGATACGCAGCAACAATCCGAGGCAGGCGCAGCAGATCACCAGCGAACTACCGCCATAACTGAGGAACGGCAGGGTCAGCCCCTTGGTCGGCAACAGACCGACGTTCACCCCGATATTGATCAAGAACTGACCAATCCACAGGAACGACAAGCCATAAGCCACATAAGCGGCAAAATACTGCTTGGCTTTCTCGGCCCACAGGCCGATGTACATGCCGCGTATACAGACGAATACGAACAGCGCCACCGTGCACAAGGAGCCCACGGCACCCAGCTCTTCGGCCAGCACCGAGAACACGAAGTCGGTGTGAGCCTCCGGCAGATAGAACTGTTTCTGCACACTATTGCCCAGGCCCACGCCCAGCCACTCGCCACGACCGAAGGCGATCAAGGCTTGGGACAGCTGGTAACCGGCACCGAACTGGTCCGCCCAGGGGTCGGCAAAGTTGGTCAGACGGGCCATTCGATAGGGCTGCATCTGAATCAGCAAGACAACCGCCGCCACCGCCAGGAGCACCATCAGGGAAAACCGGAACAGCCCGACACCGCCGAGGAACAGCATCGCCGCCGCGGCGCCCATCATCACCACGGTGGCACCGAAGTCCGGCTCCATCAGCAGCAGGCCCGCCATTGGCAGCAGAACGATGAACGGCTTGAAGAAGCCCATCCAGCTTTCACGCACTTCCTTCTGCCGCCGCACCAGGTAGCCGGCGAGGTAAATCACCACGAACACCTTGGCAATCTCGGAGGGCTGAACGTTAAAGAAGCTGAAACCGATCCAGCGCATCGAACCGTTCACTTCACGGCCAATCCCCGGAATGATCACCATCACCAGCAAGCCGAAGGCACCAATCAACATCATCCAGCCCAGGCGCTGCCAGGTGGCGATGGGAATCATCATGGTGACAATGCAGGCCCCCAGGCCCAACACGATGTAGATAAGGTGGCGAATCATGTAATACAGGGCACTGCCCGACTGCGCCGCTGCCACTTCGGTAGAGGCCGATGCAATCATGACCAGCCCCAGGCCGAGCAGCGTCAGGCAGCCGGCGAGCATCGGGAAATCAAGATCGATGCCACGCCCAGTGATGAGCGGTGACGGATATGGCTTGATGATGTTTCTCAGATTCATGCCAGTTCCTCCACGACGCGGACGAACTGGTGACCCCGGTCTTCGTAATTCTTGAACATGTCGAAACTGGCGCAGGCGGGAGATAGCAACACCACGTCGCCAGGCTGCGCGGCTGCGCGGCATTGAGCCACAGCGTCGGCCAGCGAATCGGCACGAATCAGCGGCACGGCATCGCCGATGGCCTCACCGATCTTGTCGGAGTCACGGCCCATCAAGACCACCACGCGGCAGTTGGCCGCCACCGGGTCCCGCAGATCCTTGAACTCGGCGCCCTTGCCGTCGCCACCGGCGATCAGCACGATCTTGCCAGCGATGTCCGCACCCAGGCCTTCGATGGCAGCCAGTGCGGCGCCGACGTTGGTGGCTTTGGAATCGTTGTAATAGCCCACGCCATCCACGTCGCGAACCCACTGGCAACGGTGCTCGAGGCCGGCGAAGGTGCGCAGGGCCGAGAGCATCGCGTCGAACGGCAAGCCGACTGCATGCCCCAGGGCCAATGCCGCCAGGGCGTTGGACTGGTTATGGGCACCACGGATCTTCAGTTCGCGCACCGGCATCAGGTTCTGGAACTCGAAGGCCAGGTACTTCTCGCCATTCTCTTCCCGCAGGCCAAAGCCCTTGAAATCGGGCTTGCCCAGGCCAAAGGTCCAGCACGGCAGGTTCTCGCTCAACAACGGCCGGGACAGCGCATCCTGGCGATTGACCACCACTTGCCGCGCGCCCCGGAAGATCCGGTGCTTGGCCAGGTGATAGGCCGGCAGACCGCTGTAACGGTCCATGTGGTCTTCGCTGATGTTGAGCACAGTGGCCACTTCAGCGCCCAGCTGGTCGGTGGTTTCCAGCTGGAAGCTGGACAGTTCCATCACGTACAGCTCGACATCGTCGCTGAGCAGATCCAGGGCCGGAGTACCCAGGTTGCCGCCCACGGCGACCCGCTTGCCCGCCGCAGCGGCCATCTCGCCCACCAGGGTGGTCACGGTGCTTTTCGCGTTGGAACCGCTGATGGCGACAATCGGCGCCTTCGCGTTACGCGCGAACAGCTCGATGTCACCGGACAATTTCACGCCACGGGCAGCAGCGGCCTGCAGGGCCGGGGTCGCCAGGGCCAGGCCGGGGCTCACGTAGAGCTCGTCGGCACGGCACAGGAACTCGACGTCCAGCTCGCCACAACGCACCTCCACCTGCGGGTAGTCACGACGCAACGTGGCCAGCTCAGGTGGACTCTCCCGCGTATCGGCCACCGCAAAAGCCACGCCCCGGTTCGCCAGGAAGCGAACCAGGGACATGCCGCTCTTGCCGAGGCCGACAACGATGCGGAAGTGGTCAGAAGCGATCAGAGACACTCGTTCTACCTCAGCTTCAGGGTGGCAAGGCCGATCAACACGAGGATCACGGTGATGATCCAGAAGCGGACAATCACGCGAGGCTCGGGCCAGCCCTTGAGTTCAAAGTGGTGGTGGATCGGTGCCATGCGGAACACACGGCGACCGGTCAATTTGAAGGAAGCGACCTGGATCACCACCGACAGGGTCTCCATCACGAACACGCCGCCCATGATGAACAGGACGATTTCCTGACGGACGATCACCGCAATGGTGCCCAGGGCCGCGCCCAGCGCCAGTGCGCCGACGTCGCCCATGAAGACTTGTGCCGGATAGGTGTTGAACCACAAGAAACCCAGGCCGGCACCGATCAGCGCACCGCAGAAGACGATCAGCTCGCCCGCCCCCGGTACGTAAGGAATCAGCAGGTATTCGGCGAACTTCACGTTACCCGACAGGTAGCAGAAGATCCCCAGCGCGCCGCCGACCATCACGGTCGGCATGATCGCCAGGCCATCGAGGCCGTCGGTCAGGTTGACCGCGTTACTCGAACCGACGATGACGAAGTAGGTCAGGACCACGAAACCGATGCCCAGAGGAATACTCACGTCCTTGAGCATCGGAATCAGCAGGGTGGTTTCCACCGGACTCTGTGCGGTCATGTAAAGGAAGATCGCGGCGCCCAGGCCGAACACCGACTGCCAGAAATACTTCCAGCGGCTGGGCAAGCCACGGGAGTTCTTCTCGATCACCTTGCGGTAGTCATCGACCCAACCGATGGCGCCAAACGCCAGGGTGACCACCAGCACTACCCACACATAGTGGTTGCGCAGGTCGGCCCAGAGCAGCGTGCTGATACCGATGGCGGAAAGAATCAGCGCGCCGCCCATGGTCGGCGTACCGGACTTGGACAGGTGGGACTGCGGACCGTCATTACGCACGGCCTGGCCGATCTGCCGGTTTTGCAGAGTACGGATCATCCACGGACCCAGGCACAGCGCCAAAGACAGCGCAGTCAGTACCCCGAGAATCCCGCGCAGGGTCAGGTACTGAAAGACCGCGAAGCCTTTGTAGAACTGTTGCAGGTACTCCGCTAGCAGCAGCAGCATCAATGTTTCTCCGTGCTCGAGCCGCACAAAGCCGCGACGATGTTTTCCATCACCGCGCTGCGCGATCCCTTGATCAAAATGGTGGTATTTGGGTCTTGCTCGACGTCCAGGGCGGCAATCAGATCAGCCTGGCTGGCGAAGTGGCGCGCGTGTTCGCCGAATGCGGCAACGGCATGAGCCATCATCGGGCCTACGGCGTAGAGGGCCGAAACCTTGCCAGCGGCATATGCACCTACTTCGCGGTGCCCCTGCTCCGCCCACTCGCCCAACTCGCCAATGTCTCCGAGCACCAGGACGGTGCGGCCGGAAAAGCCGGCGAGTATATCAACGGCGGCACACATTGAGGTGGGGTTTGCGTTGTAAGTGTCATCGATCACCCGCATGCCGTTCTTGGACAGTTGGGCAACGGTGCGGCCCTTGACCGGCTGCACAGCGTTCAGGCCAGTGACGATGCCGAACAGCGAGACACCCATGGCATGGGCTGCGGCAGCAGCAGCCAGGGCGTTGGCCACGTTATGGGTGCCAAGCAGGTTCAGTTGCACCCTATCCACGCCCTTTGGGCTGTGCAATGTGAAGGACGGGCAACCACGGGCATCACGACCGATATCCGAGGCATGGAAATCTGCTGCGCTGTTGTCCAGGGCAAAGCTCAGCACCTGGCGACCGGCGGCTCGGGTCTTCCAGATTGGGAAGGCCTTGTCGTCCAGATTGAGCACCGCTATCCCGGCGCTATCGAGCCCCTCGAGAATCTCGCCCTTGGCTTCGACGATTTTCTCCGGGCCGCCGAACTCACCGACGTGAGCGGTACCTGCATTATTGATGATCGCCACATGGGGGCGAGTCATGGCCACGGTGTAGGCGATTTCGCCGATGCGTGACGCACCCAGCTCGATCACCGCAGCGGTGTGTTCGGGGGCCAGTTCCAGCAGTGTCAGCGGCGCGCCCAGATCATTGTTCAGGTTGCCCCGGGTTGCCAGCACTGGACCACGGGTACGCAGAATGCTGGCCAGCATCTCCTTGACCGTGGTCTTGCCGCTGGAACCCGTCACCGCAGCTACCGGCTGGGTAAAGGCGCCACGATTCAGAGCGCCCAATTGGCCGAGGGCCAGACGGGTATCCTTGACCAGCAACTGAGGCAGGGTGCTGTCGGGAACTTCACGTTCAACCAACGCGGCTACGGCACCTTTGCCTGCCACTTCGTTCAAGTAGTCATGGCCGTCAAAACGGGGGCCCGTCAAGGCAACGAACAACTGGCCCGCCTGAATCGCCCGGCTATCGATACTGACACCACTGAAACGCACGTCGCCCGCGATCAAGCGGGCATCCAATGGGGCCGATACTTCACTGAGCAGCAAGGCTTTAAGCATGTGCCACCTCCCATGCGGTCAAGGCCTTGTCGGCTTCAGCAAGGTCGGAGAAGTCATGGCGCTGGCCATTGATCTCCTGATAATCCTCATGGCCCTTACCCGCCAGAACCACCACATCGTCTGCCGATGCGGCGGCGATCAATCGAGCAATGGCGAGGCCACGACCGGCAACAAAATCGACCTTATCTACCGCGCTGAAACCAGCACGGATGTCGTCGAAGATCTGCGCAGGGTCTTCGCTGCGTGGGTTGTCATCGGTGACCAGCACACCATCTGCCAGGCGCTCTACCACCTCGGCCATCAGCGGACGCTTGCCACGATCGCGGTCACCGCCGCAGCCGAACAGGCAGAGCAGACGCCCCTTGGCGTGAGGGCGCAGGGCCAGCAATACTTTTTCCAGGGCATCCGGAGTGTGGGCGTAATCCACGACCACCAGGGGCTGAGTACCACCACCCAGGCGTTGCATGCGCCCGGCAGGACCTTCGAGCTTGGGCAGCACGGCGAGAATTTCGTCCAGTGCATACTCCAGGCCCAACAAAGCACCGACCGCAGCCAGCACATTGCTCAGATTGAAGCGTCCGAGCAGAGCGCTGCGCAGATGGTGCTCGCCCTGCGGAGTCACCAGGGTTGCGCGAACGCCGTCGTCGTCGAAGGTCGCCTCACGGCAATACAGATAAGCAGAGGCATCCTCGAGACTGTAGGTAATCAGCCGTGACTCGTGCTTGTCCGCTGCCAGTTGCCGGCCGAACTCATCATCGAGATTGATCACCCGGCAACGCAGGTCGGTCCAGTTGAAGAGCTTCGCCTTGGCTGCGCCATAGGCTTGCATGGTTCCGTGGTAATCCAGATGGTCACGGGACAAATTGGTCAGCACCGCAACATCGAAAGCCAGGGCCGCCACGCGCCCCTGATCCAGACCATGGGACGAGACTTCCATGGCCACCGCCTTGGCGCCGGCGTTTTTCAGGTCAGCCAGGGTCGCCTGCACAGCGATAGGGTTAGGCGTGGTGTGCAAGCCACTTTCCAGCGCGCCATAGAAGCCAGTACCCAGCGTGCCCACCAAACCACAACGCTGGCCCAGCAGATCCAGTGCCTGAGCCACCAACTGGGTGACGCTGGTCTTGCCGTTGGTACCGGTCACGCCCAGCAGATTCAGCTGGCGGCTTGGATCACCATAAAAGCGTCCGGCAATATCCGACAGCTGCGCCGCCAGGCCCTTGACTGGAATCAGCGGCACATCAGTCAGCGGCAATACAGTTGCGCCTTCCACCTCATAGGCCACTGCAGCAGCACCGCGCTGCAAGGCGTCGGCAATATGCGCACGGCCGTCAAACTTGGCGCCGGGTACCGCCAGGAACAAATCACCGGCACGTACATTGCGGCTGTCCAGCGTCAACTCGCGGATCAGCAGATCGCGACCAGCGTGGGCGAATATCTTGTTCAGGCTAAGAGACATTAGCCGCGCCCTCCATTAGCTCGTACTGGGGTACCGGGCACCGCATTGGCCTGTTGCGTGGCCGGCAGATTATCCGGAGTGATGTTCATCAGGCGCAGGGTGCCGGACATCACTTTGCTGAACACCGGAGCCGATACCAGGCCACCGAAGTAACCGGCCTTGCTCGGCTCGTCGATCACCACCACGATGGCATAACGCGGATCGCTCATCGGGCCGAAACCGGCAAACAGCGAACGATAGGAATTCTCGGCATAGCCTTTGGTGCCGACCGAAGTCTTGCGCGCGGTACCGCTCTTGCCAGCCACGTGATAGGCCGGAACCTGGGCACGGAACACGCCCCGGGGCGCCTCGATCACCTGCTGCAGCATGCCCTGCATAGTCTTGGCGACGTTTTCCGGAATCACCTGGGCGGTTTGCGGGGTCTTGTCGGATTTGATCAGCGTCAGTGGAGCGATCCGACCGTTGTTGGCCAACGCGGAAAACGCGTGGACCAGCTGGATCGCGGTCACCGAGAGGCCGTAGCCATAAGACAGGGTCGCGGTTTCAGCCTTGCGCCATTCACGGTAGTTCGGCAGGTTGCCGACTCGCTCGCCAGGGAAGCCCAGGCCGGTGTCCTGACCCAGGCCAATCTTCTGTGCCAGACGAAAAATGGCTTCACCACCGATATCGAAGGCGATCTTGCTCATGCCGACGTTACTGGAGTTGATCAGGATGCCGGTCAGATCAAGCACCGGCCCTTCGGTCTTCGACACGTCACGAATGGTGTATTTACCCAACTGCAGGGTGCCCGGATAGACCTCGACAGTATCGCTGGGCTTCCAGCGCCCGGTTTCCAGAGCGGCACTCATGGAGATCGCCTTCATGGTCGAGCCAGGCTCGAACACGTCGATCATCGCGCGGTTACGCATCATCGCCGGCTGCAAATTGCGGCGGTTGTTCGGGTTGTAGGTCGGCTGGTTGACCATGGCCAGGATCTCGCCAGTCTTCACGTCCATGATCACCAGGCTGCCGGCCTTGGCGCCATTTTCGACAATGGCATTGCGCAGCTCACGGTTGGCCAGGTACTGCAGGCGCAGGTCAATCGACAACGCCAAGGGCTTGCCGGCCTTGGCGTTCTTGGTGACTTGGACATCCTTGATCAATCTGCCGCGCCGGTCCTTGATCACCTGGCGCTTGCCGGGAACACCGGCGAGCCATTCGTCATAGGCCAGCTCGACCCCTTCGCGGCCACGGTCGTCAATGTCGGTAAAGCCAACCATGTGCGCGGTCACTTCGCCGGCCGGATAGAAGCGCCGGAACTCCTCAATGCCATAGACGCCCGGCACCTTCAGATCGAGCACCGCCTGGCCCTGCTCCGGAGTCAGGCCCCGGACCAGATAGATGAATTCTTTATTGGCCTGAGCTTCGAGACGCTCAGTCAGCGCCTTGGGGTCCTGACCAAGAGCCATGGCCAATGCTGGCCAGCGGTCCTTGGCCAACTGCATTTCCTTGGCATTGGCCCAAAGCGTGGTCACTGGCGTACTCACGGCCAGAGGCTCGCCATTGCGGTCGGTGATCAGGCCACGGTGAGCGGGAATAGGGATGTGCCGGACACTGCGCGCATCGCCCTGCCCCTTGAGGAAGTCACGGTCGACCACCTGCAGATCGATAATGCGCCAGCCAATCGCCGACACCATGATCGCCAGCAGACCCAGCACCACACGGAAACGCCAGGGGTAGAGAGCGCCTTCAAGTTTCATGGCGCCACCATGCGGACTTCAGCCGCGCCAGGGATATGCATTTTCAGCTGTTCGGTGGCCAGCACTTCGATCCGGCTATGAGCGGTCCAGGTGCTTTGCTCGAGAATCAACCGTCCCCATTCGGCCTGGGCCTTGTCACGCACACTCAACTCGCCATACAGCGTATTGAGTAATTGACGATTCCAGTGGGCGCTGTAGGTAACCGCAATCGCGGAGACCAAAACGCCAACGAATAGCAGAAGCATGAAAAAGCTTCCGCCTGGAAGAGGCTTGGCGAAGAGCTTGCTCACCGAAGCTTCTCCGCAACACGCATGACCGCACTACGGGAACGGGGATTGGCTTTGAGCTCGGCCTCGGAGGCGAACTGCGCTTTGCCATGAATCTTGATTTTCGGCACGAAGGCTTCGAAACGTACCGGCAGGTTGCGCGGCAGATTGTCGGACTCGCCCTTCACCAGGCGTCGCATGAACAATTTGACGATGCGATCTTCCAGGGAGTGGAAGCTGATCACCACCAGGCGACCACCCACTTCCAGCGACTCCAGCGCCGCTTCAAGGCCAGCCTCGAGATCGCCCAGTTCGTTGTTAACGTGGATGCGCAATCCCTGGAAAGCCCGAGTAGCAGGATTCTTGCCCTTCTCCCAGGCAGGATTGGCGACTTTCAACACTTCGGCCAGATCGGCGGTGCGTTCGAAGGGCTGGATTTCACGACGCTCGACCACGGCCCGCGCCATGCGCCCGGAGAAGCGCTCTTCGCCGTACTCCTTGAACACACGGGCAATTTCCTCGACGGGCGCGGTGGCAATGAACTGCGCAGCGCTGATGCCACGAGTCGGGTCCATGCGCATGTCCAGAGGGCCATCATTGAGAAAGCTGAAGCCGCGCTCAGGATCGTCCAGCTGTGGAGAAGACACGCCAAGATCCAGCAGAACACCGCTGACCTTGCCTGCCAGGCCGCGCTCCGCGACCTCCGAACCCAACTCGGCAAAACTGCGCTGTACAACGACAAAGCGGCCGTCTTCGGCCGCTAGCGCTTGCCCGGTGGCAATCGCTTGGGGGTCCTTATCAAATCCGAGGAGCCGGCCCTCCGTTCCGAGCTTGCTGAGAATCAAGCGGCTATGCCCGCCACGGCCGAAGGTGCCATCCAGATAGCAGCCATCAGGGCGCACGGCGAGAGCCTCGACGGCTTCGTCAAGCAGCACGGTGATGTGGTTAAAGCCGCTATCAATAGTCACAGGATCAAATCACGCAGTTCATCAGGCATCGCGCCCGGTTGTTGAATAGCCGCCAGGTCAGCCGCAGAAACAGCATCCCAGGCATCCTCGTCCCACAATTGGAACTTGTTCAGTTGGCCCACCAGCATCGCGCGCTTATCCAACTTGGCATATTCACGCAGGCGCGGTGGCACCAGAAAACGACCACTGCCATCGAGTTCAAGATCGACGGCATTACCAATCAGCAAACGCTGCAAACGACGGTTTTCTTCGCGAAGCGAAGGCAATGCGCGCAGTTTGGTTTCTATCAGCTCCCACTCATCGAGGGGGTAAACACACAAACAAGGATCAACAGCGTCGATAGTGACGATTAATTGCCCGGAACTTCGCGAAACGAGCTCGTCACGATACCGGCTCGGCATGGCGAGACGGCCCTTCGCATCGAGACTGATAGCGTTAGCTCCGCGAAACACGTCAGCGTTTCTCCAAATTTTAGCGTTTTACGCTCAAAAAACCCACTTCATGCCACTTTCTGCCACTTGCGCACACTATAGGAATGCGCCCACACCACCGTCAAGGCGCGCAGCGACGGAAAAGCCTTATAGAACGGAGATTTAGGAGACTAAGAGGAGAGATAACGAGAATTCGGAGGGCATTCCAGAGCATCAACTTCAAACAGCTCAATAAGCTGCAGCATGAAGTTAAAGTAATTTATTAAGAGTAAGATTTTTTCGGTATTACAGAAACGCTTCTGCTATTGATTCAAGCAGGGAGGGAAAAGGTGGAGAGTCGATCTGTAAGCCGGGTTCTGTCGAGGACAGTCATTCCTCTACGATGGCCATCACTGGACATCTTTAGCAACCTACCCGGTTCCAGCGCGGGCCACGCCTTGGAACCCTATTTGGTCTTGCTCCGAGTGGGGTTTACCTAGCCACGAACTGTTACCAGACGTGCGGTGCGCTCTTACCGCACCTTTTCACCCTTACCGGCACCGAAGTGCTTAGGCGGTTATTTTCTGTGGCACTTTCCGTAGGCTCACGCCCCCCAGGCATTACCTGGCACTCCGCCCTATGGAGCCCGGACTTTCCTCCCCCCTCTAATTTTCATAGAGGGCAGCGACTGTCCAATCGACTCTCCGCCGCGCAGGTTAACGGCAGAGCGCCCCAAGAACAAGCGCTAAAAGCCTTTGGCCACCCTGCCACGCAATTTATTGTTCTTTCTGTTTATTCAGCGCTACCTGATACAGGACATTCTTGCGCTCACCCGTGATCTCGGCTGCCAGCGCCGCCGCCCTTTTGAGAGGCATCTCCTTAAGCAACAGATCAAGAATGCGCATCGACTCACTACTGATCGCTTCATCACTTTCCGGTGCCGTCCATCCCGCCACCAGCACTACGCACTCACCACGCTGCTGGTTGCTGTCAGCCTCTACGAACTGGCGCAACTCGGAAAGAGGCAGCCCCTTGAGGGTCTCAAAGGTCTTGGTCAGCTCTCGAGCCAACAGTGCCGGCCGCTCACCACCGAATACCGCTTCCATGTCTTGCAGACACTCAAGAATGCGATGCGGCGCCTCATAAAAAATCAACGTGCGGGGTTCTTCCTTGACCAACTCCAGGCGCCCACGCCGCCCAACGGCCTTGGCCGGCAGAAACCCCTCGAAGATAAACCGATCCGACGGCAAACCTGCCGCCGACAGTGCCGCGATCAATGCACAAGCCCCCGGCACAGGAACCACATTGATGCCTGCAGCTCGAGCCTGCCGTACCAAGTGATAACCCGGGTCGGAAATCAGCGGCGTGCCGGCGTCGGAAATCAAGGCGACATCATCACCCGCCAATAAACGAGTAATGAAACGAGAGCCTTCATCACGCTCGTTATGCTCATGGCAAGCCGCCAATGGCGTGGAAATACCAAAGTGCTGCATGAGGCGCTGAGAGTGCCGAGTATCCTCGGCAGCGATCAAAGACACTTCGCGCAACAACTTAAGGGCCCGGGCACTGATGTCGTCCAGGTTGCCGATGGGCGTTGCCACCACATAAAGCGAGCCGGCAGCGGTATTCAAAGCACCTGGAGCAGTCAAAGGGCACACCTCTAGATCGAAAAAAGCACCATTGTAACGCGTTGAAGCCCTATCAATACGCCTGACGATCACTCAACAACCCAGCCCTTTGGTGCCTTTTAGGCACTACCGCAACATTTGCACCAGCTAAATAGACGGTTTATCACCAGCAACATCGCGCCCCGGCCAGCGCTTGGGTACAATTCCACGCTCATTTGATCGAGTATCAGGAACACTTACATGATCGCTTGCCTGCGGCTGTTTCTTGCCCTCTGCCTGGCTACCCTTTTGGTGGCTTGCGCCAGCTCGCCCTCTTCCAGCCTTGGCGAACTTCCACGGACACCGGATGCCAGCATCGAGCAATTGCTCGAACAGGCCGCCACCAGCAAAAGCCCGGACAAGGCAGCCCTGCTGCGCTTGAGCGCCGCAGACCTGGCATATCGCCAGGGCAACGCAGGACGCGCCGGACAAATCCTTCAGCAAGTGTCGCTGGATCAACTCAAACCTGCCCAGCAGATCTTCGCCAGCACCCTGGCCGCAGAGCTGGCCATGATCCGCAATCAGCCGAAGGCTGCGCTGACTGCGCTGAGCCATCAGAGCCTGCAACATCTCAGCGAACTACCTGCAACTCAGCAGATCCGCACCGGCAACGTTTATGCTCGCGCCCTGGAAGCAGACGGCCAAACGCTCTCTGCCGCCAAGCAGCGAATTCTTATCGCCCCCCTACTGAAAGATGATGCCGCGGCAAAAAACCATGAGGCCATCTGGGCACTGATTGCTGCCCTGCCCACCGACCAACTGCAAGCTGCAGGCAACGATGACCTGGCCGGCTGGCTGAGCCTGGCCCTGGCAGTCAAGACCGCCGGCACTCTAGAGCAGCAACAGTCGGCCATTGATAACTGGCGCGCGCAGAACCCAAAGCATCCTGCCGCCATTCAACTGCCACAACCGCTGACCCAGCTCAAAGAGCTGGCTAGCCAACCCGTTTCGAAAATCGCCCTGCTTCTGCCACAAGATGGTCCCTTGGCTTCGGTTTCCAAGGCCCTGCGTGAAGGCTTCATGGCCGCTCACTACCAGGCTCAGCAAGCAGGGCAAAAGCCGCCCAGCATTGAGTTTTACGACAGCTCGCGCTTGAGCTCCCTGGACGACCTCTACCGCAAAGCCCAGGCCGCAGGCGTGCAACTGGTAGTCGGCCCCCTGGAAAAACCATTGGTCAAGCAACTGGCCACACGCTCGCAACTGCCGATTACCACCCTCGCACTGAACTACAGCGAAGGCGAACAAGGCCCGGCGCAACTGTTCCAGTTCGGCCTGGCTGCCGAGGACGAAGCCCGTGAAGTCTCTCGTCGCGCCCGCGCCGATGGCCTGCATCGCGCCGCGGTACTGGTCCCCAAGGGCGAGTGGGGCGATCGCGTGCTCAAGGCGTTCCGCCAGGATTGGGAAGCCAACGGTGGCAGCGTGATCGGCATCGAACGAGTTGACCAGCCTGTCGCCTTAGCTCAGCAAATTGCCGACCTGTTCCGACTGCGCCAAAGCGAGAGCCGCGCCAAGAGCCTGCAGAGCACTGTAGGCACTCAAGTCGCCGCACAACCGTCGCGCCGCCAGGATATCGAGTTCATTTTTCTCGCCTCCACTCCACAGCAAGCACAGCAGATCAAGCCGACCCTGAACTTCCAGTACGCTGGCGATGTTCCGGTGTACGCAACTTCCAACGTGTTCAGCGCCAGCGGCGATCAGAATCAATACAACGACATGAACGGTGTAATGTTCTGCGAAACGCCTTGGCTGCTGGATGCCAACGGCCTTCTGCGTCGCCAGGTCACTGCACAATGGCCACAAGCTGGAGGCAGCCTCGGTCGCCTGTACGCAATGGGTGTCGATGCCTATCGCCTGGCGCCACGCCTGGGTCAGCTCAAGGCTCTGCCCGACAGCCGTATCGAAGGCGAATCCGGAAGCCTGGGCATGGCCGCCGGTCAGCGCATTGAGCGTCAACTGCCCTGGGCCAAGTTCGTCAATGGCCAGGTCACCCGCCTGCCCGACACACCGCGCTAATGATTCAAGGGTCACGCCAGCAAAGCGGAAGAGATGCCGAGAGCCAAGCACTCCGGCATCTCCAACAGCACGGGCTGCGCCTATTGGCGCAGAACTGGCTGTGCAAACGCGGCGAGCTTGATCTGGTCATGCTTGACGGCGATACAGTAGTATTCGTCGAAGTCCGCTACAGACAACACACGCAATGGGGTGGAGCTCTGGGCAGTGTCGATGGACGCAAGCGTCAAAAACTGATTCTTGCCGCGCAGATTTTCCTGCAACGCGAATCATGTTGGTCCAACCACCCCTGCCGTTTCGACGTGGTCGCCATTGAAGGCGCCCCGGGTGCAGAAGCCCGTTTGAACTGGCTACGCAATGCCTTTGATAGCTGAAAGACGCCTTCAGGCCGCACCCATTTTCACTCAACTTTTTTGCTCTTTGCTTTGCGGGCTGCACATTCACGTGCCACCAAGCCGCGCCACTTAAGGTCACACAGATGGACATGCAATCCCGAATTCGCCAGCTTTTTCAGGCCAGCATCGACACCAAGCAACAGGCGATGGACGTACTTGCACCGCACATCGAGCAAGCCAGCCAGGTCATGGTCAACGCCTTGCTCAACGAGGGCAAAATGCTCTCCTGTGGCAACGGTGGCTCCGCCGGCGACGCCCAGCACTTCTCCTCCGAGTTGCTCAACCGCTTCGAGCGTGAGCGCCCCAGCTTGCCCGCCATCGCCCTGACCACCGACAGCTCGACCATCACTTCGATTGCCAACGACTACAGCTACAACGAAGTCTTCTCCAAGCAGATTCGCGCTCTAGGCCAACCTGGCGATGTGTTGCTGGCAATTTCCACCAGCGGCAACTCGGCGAACATTATTCAAGCCATCCAGGCCGCACATGATCGTGAAATGATTGTCGTAGCATTGACTGGTCGCGACGGCGGCGGCATGGCCTCACTGCTACTGCCTGAAGACGTGGAAATTCGCGTACCGGCCACCGTCACTGCACGTATTCAAGAAGTCCACCTGCTGGCGATCCATTGCCTTTGCGACTTGATCGACAGCCAATTGTTCGGGAGTGAAGAATGACCCTTAATCGCCTTGGCCTTCTGGCCTTGACCTTGTGCCTCGGCATCACTGGTTGCAGCTCGGTGATTACCGCCACCCGCGACAAACCAATCGATGACGATCGCGGCACCCGCACCTTCGGCAGCAAGATCGACGATTCGCTGATAGAAACCAAAGTCGCCGTCAACGTTGCCAAGGCCAACCCGGATCTGGAAAACAACTCGCACATTGTCGTCACCAGCTTCAACGGTATCGTCCTGTTGGCCGGCCAGACACCGCGCCCCGACCTCAAGGCAACAGCCGAACAGGCCGCCAGCGAGGTACAGCGAGTCAAGAAGGTGCATAACGAACTGCAGGTGCTGCCACCATCAGGATTCCTGGCACGGCAGAACGATGGCTGGCTGACCACCAAGATCAAGACACAGATGCTCACCGACGCCAGCATTCCCGCTTCACGGATCAAGGTGGTGACCGAGAACGGCATTGTCTACTTGCTGGGCTTGCTGACCCAACAGGAAGCCGCCCAAGCCACCAATTTGGTACAGGGCGTCTCCGGCGTACAGAAAATCGTTAAGCTGTTCGAATACATCGACTGACAAAGCACTGCAGCAGATGCAAAAAAGGCGATCCATTCGGATCGCCTTTTTTATTACTTGACCACTTTCAGGCTCGGCCGGCCGCTAGGTCGCGGTGGCTCACTGCCCGGTGGAGGCAGGTCGTCATCCGGCTCAATATCGTCCTCCTCATCCAGAGGCGATTCCAGATCAAAGACCATGCCCTGCCCATTCTCGCGCGCATAGATCCCAAGGATCGCAGCAACCGGTACGTGCAGGCTGTGAGGCACACCGCCGAAGCGCCCCTCGAAAGTTACTGCATCGTTGTCCATATGCAGATGGCGCACGGCACTGGGAGAAATATTCAGAACAATTTGCCCATCGCTGGCGAAACCCTGAGGCACCTGTACAGCCGGGTAATCGGAGTTGACCAGCATGTGCGGGGTGCAATCGTTGTCCACAATCCACTCATAGAGCGCGCGGACCAGATAAGGTCGACTGGAGTTCATAGCGGCTCCTTAAGCCTCAGCGCATATCACGTTCGACGCCAGACAAACTTGCCTGGAAAGCCTCACGCGCAAATTGGCGGTCCATATAATCAAGCAGCGGCTTGGCCTGCCGCGGCAGTTCGATACCCAGGATTGGCAACCTCCAGAGTATGGGCAGTAGGCAGCAGTCCACCAGGCTTTGTTCCTCACTGAGGAAAAATGGCTTATCGGCGAACAGCGGGGAAACCCCTGTCAGACTTTCGCGTAATTCCTTACGCGCCTGCACCCGGACCGCCTCCTTGGTCCGCGAATCCAGAATCAGATCCACCTGCCCGCACCAATCACGCTGGATCCGATGGATGAGCAAGCGACTGTTGGCACGCGCAACAGGGTAAACCGGCAGCAATGGAGGATGAGGGTAACGCTCATCCAGGTATTCCATCACCACTGTCGATTCCCACAACGCCAGGTCCCGATCGACCAGCGTCGGCAAGCTCCCGTAAGGGTTCACTTCGATCAGTTTCGGCGGCTGACGCCCCGCCTCCACACTGATGATCTCGGCGCTGACACCCTTCTCCGCAAGCACAATGCGCACCCGGTGGGAATAGTGGTCGGCGGGGTCGGAGTAACAGGCCAACCGATTGGTCACGCCCATGGCGATCCTCCTCGCTTGTTGAAATTATCGGAAGCAGAAAAAACAAGCGCGCCCTCAGGGCGCCTCTGGTAACCCCCGAATGATACAGGGTTGTTACAGTTTCAGAGACGCCCCTGGGCGCGCATGTTCAACAACTGATGCTTAAAACGCTATCAATGCACATCCTTCCAGTATTCGCGCTTGAGCAGATAGGCGAATACGAAGAAGAAGGCCAGATACAAGAGCACGTAAGTACCGATGCGCTGGTGCTGCAGTTTGACAGGGTTGGCCGAGTAAGCCAGGAAGGTCACCAGATTCTTGACCTTCTCGTCGAACTGAGCCTCATTGAGAGTACCGGTACCCTCTTTGACTGTCAGCTGGTCGCACGCCTCGTGAGTCAGGGGCGTACCAGTCAGCGGATCGTATTGTTTCTTACCGTCTTCAACGATTTGCACCTGCTTGCAACCGACAACTTGACGCCCTTGCAGACCGACCAGGACGTTAGGCATACCAACGTTCGGGAAGACCTTGTTGTTCACGCCCCAAGGGCGCGCAGGATCTTCATAGAAGGACTTGAGGTAGCCATAAAGCCAATCGGTACCACGAACGCGAGCCACCAGGGTCAAATCTGGCGGCGCAGCGCCGAACCAGGTCTTGGCATCAGCCGGCTGCATGCCGATGTTCATGTGGTCACCGATCTTGGCACCGGTAAAAACCAGCTTGCTCAACATCAAGTCGTGAGGAATGCCCAAGTCATCGGCGACCCGCTCATAACGCTGGAACTTGGCGCTGTGGCAGCCCATGCAGTAGTTGGCGAAGGTACGCGCACCGTCTTGCAAGGCAGCCTTGTCGGACAGGTCAATATCAACCTTCTCCAACTCAGGACCCGCGGTATTCGCGAAAGACAACACAGGCATAGCAGCAAGAATCAGTACAGCAAATAGCTTTTTCATCAGCCAGTCACCCTTTCCGGAACCGGTTTGGTCTTCTCGAGCCTGGTATAGAACGGCATCAGAATGAAGTAGGCGAAGTACAGGAAGGTACACACCTGCGACAACAGCGTACGGCCTGGAGTCGGCGCCAACACACCCAACACACCCAGGATCACGAACGAGACGCAGAACACCAGCAGCCAGATCTTGCTCAGCCAGCCTTTGTAGCGCATGGACTTGACCGGACTCCGGTCGAGCCAAGGCAGCACGAACAGGACCGCAATTGCAGCGCCCATGGCGATAACACCCAAGAGCTTGTCTGGCACCGCACGCAGAATCGCGTAGAACGGAGTGAAGTACCAAACAGGAGCAATATGCTCAGGTGTCTTGAACGGGTTGGCCGGTTCGAAGTTCGGCTTCTCGAGGAAGTAACCACCCATCTCAGGGAAGAAAAACACGATCGAACAGAAGATGAACAGGAACACAACTACGCCGACGATATCCTTCACGGTGTAGTAAGGATGGAAAGGAATGCCATCCAGCGGGATACCGTTCTCATCCTTGTTCTTCTTGATGTCTACGCCATCCGGGTTGTTCGAACCCACCTCGTGCAACGCCAGAATGTGCAGCACCACCAGACCGAGAATCACGATCGGCAGGGCTACCACGTGCAGAGCGAAGAAGCGGTTCAGGGTAATCCCGGAAATCAGGTAATCACCACGGATCCACTGAGTCAGGTCGTCACCAATAACGGGGATCGCACCGAACAGCGAGATGATCACCTGGGCACCCCAGTAGGACATCTGCCCCCAAGGCAGCAGGTAGCCCATGAAGGCCTCGGCCATCAGCGCCAGGTAGATCAGCATGCCGAACAGCCACACTAGCTCACGAGGCTTCTGGTAGGAACCGTAGAGCAAGCCACGGAACATGTGCAGATAGACCACGATGAAGAACGCCGAAGCGCCGGTGGAGTGAAGCAAACGCAGGATCGCGCCGTACTCGACGTCGCGCATGATGTATTCAACGGAAGCAAAGGCTTCTTCCGCCGAAGGGGTGTAGCTCATGGTCAACCAGACACCAGTAACGATCTGGTTAACCAGAACCAGCAGTGCCAGGGAGCCAAAGAAATAGAAGAAGTTGAAGTTCTTCGGAGCGTAATACTTGCTGAGATGGTCTTCCCACATCTTGGTCGCAGGGAAGCGCGCATCAACCCAATCCATGAACTTGCTCATCACGCTTTCTCCGTGTCGACGCCAATGACGATGATGTCATCCGACTCATAGGAATGCGGGGGTACTGGCAGGTTCAGGGGCGCAGGCTGCGCTTTATAGACGCGACCAGCCAGGTCGTAGTGGGAGCCGTGGCAAGGGCAGAAATAGCCACCTACCCAGTCCTTGCCCAAATCAGCGGGCGCCACTTCAGGACGGAAGGTCGGAGAACAACCCAGGTGAGTACAGATTCCGATCAGCAGCAGAATCTCTGGCTTGATCGAACGCACTTCCGGATCGACGTAGGTTGGTTGTACCGAGTTCTTGGAGTCAGGGTCAGACAGCTGGCCCTCGATCTTTTTAAGATTCCCCAGGATTTCCTCTGTACGGCGGACGATGAATACCGGTTGACCACGCCACTCAGCAATCATCTGCTGACCTGGTTCGATCTTGCTGATATTCACTTTCACCGGTGCACCTGCGGCTTTCGCCTTGGCACTGGGAAACCATGACCCCACGAACGGGACCGCAGCCCCCACCGCTCCAGCAGCACCCACCACGGATGTGGCTGCTACTAGGAAGCGACGCCGGCCTGCATTCACGCCGTCATTGCTCATTCAGTCCTCTCCCATCAGCTTTGTGGCCTGTTAAATCAGGCATCTACTAAGTAAAAATCTGAACTTATAAAAATTTTGCCGAATGGTAATGAAAAGCCCCTATTCTGACAAGGTAATTACCAAGCCGACCCAGCCCGAAGCCTTGTAGTATAGGGCCTGCGCGGATGTGGCAAGTTGTCACAGCGCAAATTTCAGACAATAAAAAACGCCCAGCTCCGCGAGGAGACTGGGCGCTTTTGAACGCAGTAGCGAATTAACGCTTGGAGTATTGCGGACGCTTACGCGCTTTACGCAGACCCACTTTCTTACGCTCAACTTCACGTGCGTCACGGGTTACGAAGCCAGCTTTACGCAGAGCGCTGCGCAGAGTTTCGTCGTAATCCATCAGAGCGCGAGTGATACCGTGGCGGATTGCGCCAGCTTGACCACTTACACCGCCGCCGATAACGGTAACGTAGATATCGAACTTCTCAACAGTCTCGGTCAGCTCCAGCGGCTGACGAACTACCATGCGGGCAGTTTCGCGACCGAAGAAGTTATCCAGGGAGCGGTTGTTGATCGAGATATTGCCAGTGCCCGGACGCAGGAAAACGCGTGCGGTTGCAGTCTTGCGACGGCCAGTGCCGTAATTTTGAGTCGCCGACATAATGAACTATTCCGTTAAATCTTCAGTTCTTGGGGCTGCTGAGCAGTATGAGGGTGAGCAGCGCCCGCATAGACTTTCAGCTTACGGTACATGTCGCGACCCAGCGGGTTCTTAGGCAGCATGCCTTTTACCGCGGTCTCGATCACGCGCTCAGGGGCTTTAGCGATCAGCTTTTCGAAATTGATCGACTTGATGCCGCCCGGGAAACCGGAGTGGGAGTAGTACATTTTGTCAGTGGTTTTAGCGCCAGTAACACGTACCTGCTCGGCATTGATTACGACGATGTAGTCGCCGGTATCAACGTGAGGAGTGTACTCAGGCTTGTGCTTGCCACGCAGACGGCTCGCGATTTCGGTGGCCAGACGACCCAGGGTCTGACCAGCAGCGTCGACGACGAACCAGTCGCGCTTTACTGTTTCCGGTTTAGCAGTAAAAGTTTTCATTCTTTATAGCCTCAGGGGCCGCCCAGCAAAATAGACGGCGGATCTTACTGAATAGTGCGTACTTTGACAAGGTCAAAGGCAGCCGGATACAGACGCTATCGGGGGCTCGGGTCAGCGCGTCTGATATACGGCAAGATTCTTCGGCAGGCGGCGCATCACTTCCACTGCAGAAAGAGCTGCCGAATTATGCAGATTGCGAAAAAAAATTCAACCTGCTTTTATGATTGTTTTGCCAAGGGAGTACCCGATGGACTACCGCCAGCTGGGCCGAACCGATCTGAATGTGAGTGCGATTTGCCTGGGAACAATGACCTGGGGTGAGCAGAACACCGAGGCAGAGGCCTTCGCTCAGATCGAGCGGGCCAAGAATGCCGGAATCAACTTCATGGACACCGCCGAGATGTATCCGGTGCCCCCCAAGGCCGAAACCTACGCCACCACCGAACGCTATATCGGTAACTGGTTCAAGCAACGTGGCGACCGCGCCGACTGGGTCCTGGCCAGCAAGATCGCCGGCCCAGGCAACACCATCGACTACATCCGCGACAAACAACTCAAGCACAACCGCAAACACATAGTCGAAGCCGTGGATGCCAGCCTCAAGCGCCTGCAGACTGACTGGATCGACCTCTACCAACTGCACTGGCCCGAGCGCAGCACCAACTTCTTCGGCCAACTGGGCTACAAGCATCAGCCCGATGAAGACTTCACACCTCTGGAGGAAACCCTCGAAGCGCTGGACGAACAGGTCAAGGCCGGCAAGATCCGCCATATCGGCCTGTCCAACGAAACGCCCTGGGGCACCATGAAGTTCCTCGCCCTGGCCGAAAGTCGTGGCTGGCCTCGCGCGGTTTCGATCCAGAACCCCTACAACCTGCTCAACCGCAGCTTTGAGGTGGGCCTGGCGGAAATCGCCATTCGCGAACAATGCGGCCTGCTGGCCTACTCTCCATTAGCCTTTGGCTACCTGTCCGGCAAGTACGAGGGAGGCGCGCGACCAGCCAAGGCTCGACTGAGCCTCTACAGCCGCTTCAGCCGCTACTTCAACCCTCAGTCGGAAGCGGCCTGCGGCCGTTATGTGGCGCTGGCCCGCGAGCATGGTCTGGACCCGGCACAGATGGCCCTGGCCTTCGTCACTCAACAGCCGTTCGTGACCAGCAACATCATCGGCGCCACCACACTGGAACAGCTGGACAGCAACATCGCCAGCGCCACCTTGAAGTTGTCGGAAGAGGTCCTCGCCGGGATCGAGGCAATCCACAAGGATCACCCCAACCCTGCGCCTTAACTGGTCTACAGGAGCTGGCTTGCCAACGAATGGGCACGTCGCACCATTTGCCGGCAAGCCGGTCCCTACAGTGAACGGGCGATGATTTCCTTCATGATCTCGTTGGTCCCGGCATAAATGCGCTGCACCCGCGCATCGGCCCAGGCCCGGGCCACCGGGTATTCCCACATGAAGCCGTAGCCGCCGTGCAGTTGCACGCACTCATCGAGCACCTTGCACTGCAGATCGGTGCCCCAGTACTTGGCCATGGCCGCCGTCGGCACATCGAGTTTGCCCTGCAAATGCAGTTCCAGGCAGCGATCGACAAAGACCCGGCCGATCTGAATTTCCGTGGCCATTTCAGCCAGCTTGAAGCGGCTATTCTGGAAATCGGCAATTGCCTTGCCAAAGGCCTTGCGTTCGCGGGTGTATTCCAGAGTCCACTGCAACGCGGCCTCGGCACTGGCCAGGCCACCAATGGCCACGGTCAGGCGCTCCTGGGGCAACTCCTGCATCAAGTAGGCAAAACCAGCCCCAGCCTGCCCCAGCAGATTTTCCTTGGGCACTCGCACATCCTGGAAGAACAGCTCGGAGGTGTCCTGAGCCTTCATTCCAACCTTCTCCAGGCGCTTGCCCTTGGAGAACCCGGGTGTATCGGCCTCAACCAGAAACAGGCTGGTGCCCTTAGCTCCTGCCTTGGGATCGGTCTTGGCCACGACTATCACCAGGTCCGCCAGGTAGCCGTTGGTAATAAAGGTCTTGGACCCATTGATCACATACTCGTCGCCGTCGAGCACTGCCGTGGTCTTCACCCCTTGCAAGTCAGAGCCCGCACCCGGCTCGGTCATGGCAATGGCCGTGACCATATCCCCCGACACCAGACGGGGCAGGTATTTGCGTTTCAGCGCCTCACTGCCGTAGTGCAGGATGTAGGGCGCAACAATGTCCGAATGCAGAGAAAAACCAATGCCGGTCAGACCCAGACGGCCGATCGCCTCGATCACCACCGCACTGTAGAGAAAATCCGCCCCCAGACCTCCGTACTCCTCGGGAATGTGCGAACACAGCATCCCCGCCTCCCCAGCCTTGCTCCACAACTGACGGTCGATGAAGCCCTGTTTTTCCCACTCACCATGGAAAGGCACAGCCTCTTTTTCAAGGAACGTACGCACGCTGTCACGAAAGAGTTCATGCTCGGAACTGAACAAGGTTCTAGGGATCATGCAGGCACCTGTGATGTTGATTGATCATGGGTTGGCTGCCAGAGCCTAAGCCCAGGCACCTGCACGGGACACTGGACACATCCGACAAAAAATAAGACGATCCAGCCGTCTGGTGACCACTTTCCCCTATAAGAACAATTGAATTATGTCTAACCAAACCTCCACGCCCTTGCGGCGCGTCAGCATCCTGGCTATCAACCGGGTTTTCGCTTCCACCCTCATGCAGGCAAAAGATTTTTTTCATCTGGCCAGCCTGCGCTACGGCAAACAGCTGGGCCAAGGCCTGACTCCGGCGTTCGAAACTCGCCTGGTCAGCCCCGACGGCCAGCCAGTCTGCAGCTTCAGCAATGTGATCATGCCGGTGGACGGTGCGCTGGAAGATACCGATGTGATCATTCTCCCGGCCTTCTGGGATGATTTCGACACCCTGTGCCAGCGTTATCCACAAATACTGCCCTGGCTGCGCGCCCAGCACGCCCGCGGTGCGGTGCTTTGCGGTGAAGCCACCGGGGTTTTCTGGCTGGCTGAAGCCGGACTGCTCGACGGCAAGGAAGCCACCACTTACTGGCGCTTCTTCAACGCCTTCAGCGAGCGCTTCCCCAAGGTCCAGCTCAACCAGGACAAGCACCTGACAGACGCCGACAATCTCTATTGCGCCGGCGGCACCACCTCGGCCTGCGACCTGTACATTTACCTGATCGAACGCTTCTGTGGAGCCAACGTGGCCCAGGCCGTGGCTCGGGACATCCTCTATGAAGTGCAGCGCAGCTACGCCCCCGGACGCATCGGCTTCGGCGGCCAGAAACTGCATCAGGACGTAATCATCCTGCAGATCCAGCATTGGCTTGAAGAGCACTTCGCCGACAAGTTCCGCTTCGAGGACGTGGCTCGCGAACATGGCATGAGCATTCGCAATTTCATGCGCCGCTTTCAGACGGCTACCGGCGACAAGCCCCTGCACTACCTGCAGCGTCTACGCATCGAAACCGCCAAGGGCCTACTTTCGGGAACGCGCAAGAGCATCAAGACCATCAGCTATGAAGTCGGCTACGACGACGCCAGTTTCTTCGCCCGCCTGTTCCGCCAACACACCGAACTCTCACCCAATCAGTACCGCCAGCAGTTTCAGCAGCAGGCGGCATAAAAAAAGGGCCTGCAATGCAGGCCCTTTTTCATCGACTCGAGATTATGGCTTGTGCGCCCGCGACAGAAACTCGTGGGACTGCATCTCCAGCAACCGGCTGAGAGTGCGCTGGAACTCGAACGTCAGGCGCCCTCCGGTATAGAGGTCCTTGAGCTCGACCTCGGCGGAGATGATCAGCTTGACGTTGCGGTCATAGAACTCGTCGACCATGTTGATGAAACGCCGAGCAATATCATCCGTGGTAACACTCATCTGCTCCACGCCACTGAGCAGCACGGCATGAAAGATCTTGCCCAGTTCGATGTAGTCGTTCTGGCTACGAGGACCATCACACAGCTCACGGAAGTCGAACCAGGCCACATCATCACAGGTGCGCAGCGCACGAATTTCTCGGTTCTCGATGATCAATACATCGTTTTCCACCGCCTGAGTGCACTCTGGCGTCAGCGCACGGAAGCTCTTGCGCAGGCTTTCATGGGTAGCTTCATCCAATGGATAGTGAAACAGCTCCGCCTGCTCCAGATGCCGCAGACGGTAGTCGACGCCGCTGTCTACGTTGACGATCTCGGTGTTCTGCTTGATCAGGGCAATGGCCGGCAAGAAGCGCGCACGCTGCAGACCGTCCTTGTACAAGCCATCCGGAACGATGTTCGACGTCGCCACCAGGGTCACACCGTTCTTGAACAACTCTTCCATCAGGGTGCCGAGAATCATCGCATCGGTAATATCAGACACGAAGAATTCATCGAAGCAGATCACCCGCGCCTCTTGTGAGAAACGCTTGGCAATGATGGTCAGCGGATTCTTTTCGCCACCCAGGGTTTTCATTTCTTCGTGTACGCGCTTCATAAAGCGGTGAAAGTGCGTACGAACCTTTTCCTTGAACGGCAAGGCTTCGAAGAAGGTGTCTACCAGATAAGTCTTTCCACGCCCTACTCCGCCCCAGAAGTACAGCCCCTTGACCGGCGCCTGATCCTTCTTGCCAAAGAGCTTGCCGAGCAAGCCCGGCTTGTTTTGCTCGGCTGCAATCAGATCCTCATACAGGCGCTGCAGATGACGCACAGCGGTTTCCTGTGCCGCGTCATGAAAGAAGTCCGGGCGTTTCAGATCTGCTTGGTATCGTTCTAGGGGCGTCATAATTCGTTAGCAAGGCAACAAAAACGGGCCGTCACTTTAGCGACGGCCCTGGGGAATGGCAATCAGCCCTTGGTCGGGAAGATTCCGATTAGTCCTGCGCTGGGGTCAGCGCAATCCGCAGCGCATCAATGGCTGCGTCACGCGCGGCAGCGTCAGCGAAGGCTGGGCTGTCAGCCACGCAGGCGCCATCCAGCCAAACACTGAAACTGCCGGCTTCGCTACGCAGATCCAGCTCCTGCCCCGATTGCAGTCGTTTGGTCACCGCACCGGCAGCCTTGCCATCGGCGAAGTGACGCGACAGCAGCAACTGCTCGCCATCGGCGGACAGCAAGCGGAAACGGAAACTACCATCGTCTTCACGGAAGCTGATGAAGCGCGCGGCCTTGGCGGCCTTTTTCTTGGTCGTGGCGGCAACTTGCACCTGACTGGCAAAGGAGCGCAGGCCCACGGCCTCACGCAGCTCGGCAAGGAACGGCGTGGCCACAGCCCGAGCTTTGGCGGCACCGGCACGCAGAATGTCTTCAAGATCCCCGGGACGGGCGATCAACTGGTGGTAACGCTCACGAGCCTCACCCAATTCACCATCCAGCAACTGGAACAGGCGGTTCTTGGCTTCGCCCCAGCCCAGCCCCTGCAACAGCTCAGTACGGAACTCGGCAGCCTGCGTCGGGGTAGAAAATGCCTGGAACAGAGTGAACAGATGGGAGTTGTCCGGGTCCTTGGCCTCACCCGGCGCCTTGGAGTCAGTGACGATCCGCGAGATCGCGTCCTTCATGTCCTTGGCACTGGTGAACAAAGGGATGGTGTTGTCGTAGCTCTTGGACATCTTGCGACCGTCCAGGCCAGGCAGGGTGGCGACGCTCTCCTCGATCAGCGCCTCGGGCATGGTGAAAAACTCCTTGCCCTGGCCAAACAGATGGTTGAAACGCTGGCCGATGTCCCGAGCCATTTCCACGTGCTGGATCTGATCACGGCCCACCGGCACCTTGTGCGCGTTGAACATCAGGATGTCCGCGGCCATCAGCACCGGGTAGCTGTAGAGCCCCATGGTGATGCCGGCATCCGGGTCTTCACCGGCCTCGAGGTTCTTGTCCACCGATGCTTTGTACGCATGGGCACGATTGAGCAGGCCCTTGGCGGCTACGCAGGTCAGCAGCCAGGTCAGTTCCGGAATCTCCGGGATGTCCGACTGACGATAGAAGGTCACACGTTCCACATCCAGGCCGCCCGCCAGCCAGGTCGCCGCGATTTCCTGGCGCGAACGCTGAATGCGCAACGGGTCATCGCACTTGATCAGCGCGTGATAGTCGGCCAGGAAGTAGAAGGAATCGGCATTACTGTCACGGCTGGCAAGGATCGCCGGGCGAATCGCGCCAGCGTAGTTGCCCAGGTGCGGGGTACCGGTGGTGGTGATGCCGGTGAGGATACGCGTACGAGTAGTCATGGGTAATCGCTTATCAGACTGCTATCAATTCGAAAGTCGCGGCAGCACCAGATCCTTGAGATCAGTGAGCTTGCCATGAAAAAAGTGCCCGCATTCTGCCACTTTCAGCAGCTCATGGGGGCGAACAAGCGCGTCGGACCAGTCATAGACCGCTTGAGGGTCAATGACTTCATCGGTTTCCGGCTGGATCAGGGTCAGCGGGCAGTTTTCTGGCAACTGGTCGGTATCCCGCAGACGGGTCACCGCCGCCGCCACCATGAACAGGTGCTTGAGCTGCACGCCCTGGGCCTCCAGGCGCCCGCCAAGGCTGGCGGCGACAAAACCGCCGAAGGAGAACCCCAGCAGGGTCAATGGCAGTTCAGGATGTTTGGCCTGCAACCACTGGGCGGCAGCCTGGGCGTCATCGATTTCGCCACTGCCCATGTCGTGACTGCCTTCACTGGCACCAACACCCCGGTAGTTGAAGCGCAAGGTAATCAGGCCGGCATCCCGCGCGGTGCGCTGCAAGGTGGACACCACCTTGTTGAGCATGGTGCCACCCTGCACCGGGTTGGGGTGGCAGATCAGTGCCACGCCACGAGGATCGGGCACCTCCAGATACAGGGCTTCCAATTGGCCCACCGGGCCGGCAATCACTACAGGGGTTTCACGCATTAGCAAGGAAGGAACTCCGTGACCTCGAAGGGGGTCGACTCGTCTAGCAAATGGTCTGTGCCAATCTATTGCGAGTGAATCGCGGTATACAGCGCAGGTTCGAGCCGTTAACGTAAAGCAAAGCCGTTTATAGAGGAAGGACTCGTGGAACACTCGCTCTTAGTTTGGTTGTTGCCGACTCTTGCCCTGGTCGCGGGTGTCGCCATTGGATTCCTGGTTGCTCGCCTGCTGCCCAATGCCGCGCCTAACCGCACGCAGCGTCAGTTGGACGATATTCAGGAACGTTTCGACAATTATCAAAATGAAGTGGTCACCCATTTCAACAGCACTGCCACCCTGGTGAAAAAGCTCACCCAGAGCTATCAGGAAGTGCAGGACCATCTCGCCGAGGGTGCCAACCGCCTGGCCCTGGACGAACTGACCCGGCAACGCCTGCTGGCCGCACTGCATTCCGAGTCGGCACAAGCTCCACGGGAGCGCCTGACTCCACCGCGGGATCAGGAGCCACCACGGGACTACGCGCCGAAGACGCCAAACGCTCCGGGCATGCTCGACGAGCACTACGGCCTGAAGAAGTAACCGCTTCAGTCATTAAAAAGCCCGCCCGATTTGCATCGGGCGGGCTTTTTTGTACCTGGGATTGCAGTCGAGTCGATCAGTACTGCTGGTAGGGCTGCTGGTACTGCTGACCTTGCTGCTGATACTGCTGGCCAGGAATCGCCTTGAGGTTGACCTCTACACGACGGTTCTGCGCACGGCCATTGACGTCGGCGTTGCTGGCAATCGGATTGTCCGGACCAGCACCGCGAGCGGACAGGTTGGCACTGCTCACCCCCTGAGACGTGAGGTAGGTCGCCACGCTCTGGGCACGACGCTGGGAAAGGTCCATGTTGTGCTGACGGCTGCCAGTGCTGTCGGTGTAGCCGACGATCTCGATCTGGTTCTGGTTGAACTCGCGCAGGGAGTTGGCCAGGTTGTTCAGCGGTTGATAGAAGCTTGGGGCGATATTCGCCGAATCAGTGGCGAACGTGATGTTGCCCGGCATGATCAGCTTGATCTGATCACCCTGACGCTGCACTTCAACCCCGGTATTGGCCATGCTGGCGCGCAGTTTCTTCTCCTGCTGGTCGGCGTAGTAACCGTAACCGGCGGCGGATGCTCCCACCACCGCGGCACCGATCAACGCGCCCTTGCCACGGTTATTGTGGTCAATGGCAGCACCGGCCAATGCACCAGCCAGGGCACCCAGGCCACCGTATTTTGCAGTTTTGCTCATGCCCGACGAGCCGCCGTCGGCCTGCCCCTGATTGTCATAGGGGTTAGGCGAAGCGCAGCCGGACAACAAGGCCACAGCAGTAGCGACAACAATCAAACGACGCGAGGTGAACATGGAAAACTCCTACATTTTGCATTCTGTGGTGCAGCGGACGTTGGCAACAGACCTTAGCTAGCGTTGGAACACACAGAGTGGCAAAAATTCCGTCAGCGGCCTGGCTAAAAGTCAGGCCCTCACAAACGGATTCTGGCGCATCTCATCGCCCAATCGAGTGTCTGGACCGTGCCCGGCAACCACTGTGGCATCTTCATCAAGGGTATACAGACGCTGCTTGATCGAACGCACCAGGGTGGCCTGATCCCCACCCCACAAGTCCGTGCGCCCGACCCCACGCTTGAACAGCGTGTCGCCGGCAATCAGAAGCTTAGCCTCGGAAAACCAAAAACTCATGGAACCCGGAGTGTGCCCGGGAGTATGCAGGGCCACGCCGCAACCGCAGTCCAGTTCTTCATCGTCGCCCAGCCAGCGGTCCGGGGACGGAACAGGCGTGTAGGGTACGCCGAACATGCTGCATTGCATCTCAAGGTTGTCCCACAGGAACTGGTCGTCCTTATGCAGATGCAAAGTGGCGCCGGTCTTTTCCTTCATCTGCCCGGAGGCGAGAAAATGATCCAGGTGCGCATGGGTATGAATGATGCTCACCACCTTCAACCCCAGGGCATCGAGGCGAGCCATGATCAAATCGGGATTGCCTCCCGGATCGACAACTATGGCTTTCTTGGTCAGCGGGTCGCCAATGATGGTGCAGTTGCACTGCAAAGGGCCGACGGGGAAGGTTTCGCGGATAAGGCTGGGTTTGGCGGCGTCCATGGAAGCGTTCCAGAAAAAATCGATGGCCCATTCTGGCACAGCTCGCCGCCAGCACTCACTCAGAACGCCAGTTGCAGCGTCTCCTCCCCCTCCAGCGCCAGCAGGAACTGCTTGGCTTCAAGCCCTCCGGCAAAGCCGGTCAGGCTCCCCGATGCACCGATCACTCGGTGACAGGGGGCCACAATCGAGATCGGGTTCCGGCCATTGGCTGCGCCCACCGCCCGCACCGCCTTGGGACTGCCAATCTGCTGGGCGATCTGGCTGTAGCTGCGGGTCTCACCGAAAGGAATGGTCAGCAAAGCCTGCCAGACCTTGCACTGAAACTCGGTACCGACGAAATCCAGCTCAAGCTCGAAGCGCTCACGGCTGCCTGCAAAGTATTCCCGAAGCTGGCGCTCGGCTTCCAGCAGCATGGGATGATCAACCGCCTCCTGCAACGGCCCGAGACGTACCCGGTTCTGCCGTTCGTGCTCCCAGAGAATCGCCGCCAGCTTGCTCCCTCTGGCCACCAGGGTCAGTTGGCCAACGGGGGACGGCATCAGTTTGAATACGCAGGACATCTCAGGTCTCCTTCAATCCGTCAGTGGAATCGGACCCGGAACCCAGTGGTCCATGGCCGTCCTCTTAGTACGCCAACACTGTAAAACGAGATTCAAGCGCAAGAACCACGTTTCTTGCGCTTGAACTCGACGGCGAAGCAATCTGAGTGCCGAGCGGACCCGAAGCTAATCGTCCTCATCCACCAGGAAACAGTTGTCACTGCTACTGCGCTGGCCATAAGGGTCAACAATGAATGCCCCGCGCCCCTGGCCGCATTCGAGCAGGTGCACCGGGGACAATTCGCGCTGCCGGTCGATCTGCGCATTGAAGCGCATGATGTAGATCCCCAGGGAGATCGATACACAGAGAATCAGCACCAGGCACAGCACCAACTGATCGGTGTAGCTGGCGCCGGCCTTATCAGCATGCAGTGATGACATGCTCGGATCCCGCCCGCTCAACACTGTGGCCAATCAGTAACCAACTCAGGGGACCGCCCCCTCCCAGGCGCCCCAAAGGTGCCTGGGAAGGCAGGACGCAGGCCATCAGGACGAGAAGTATCAGGACCAGTAGGATTCCTTTGACTACCGAAATCAGGTTCATGGCTGTGCCACGCTCTGGAGTTAAGAAGAGCCCGAGCTTAGAGACGGCCGGGTTAACACCGGGTAAACATCCGCAGAAACCGGCCTGACTCCGCTATCCTTCGGCCCATCGAGCGCCAAGGGTCCAAGGGGACGTTTCCGTGCATATTCAACTGCTATTGGTCGAGGACAACCTCGACCTGGCCAACACCGTCATCGAGTACCTGGAAATCAGCGGCATCGTCTGCGACCACGCCAGCAATGGCCAAACCGGCCTTAACCTGGCTTTAAGCCAGCACTACGACGTCATCCTGCTGGACATCATGTTGCCGCGACTGGACGGCCAGCAGCTGTGCCAACAGTTGCGCCAGCAAGGCAGCCAGACGCCGATCCTGATGCTCACCTCGCTGGACGCCCTTTCCGACAAACTCGCCAGCTTCGCCGCCGGGGCCGACGACTATCTGGTCAAGCCCTTTGAAATGGCGGAACTGGTGGCCCGAATCCGAGCCCTGAGCATGCGCCGCAGCGGCCAGGCAAGCCGCCTGCAAGTGGCCGACCTGGTGATGGAGCTGTCTACCCGCAAGGTCAGCCGCGCCGGGCAAGAGCTGCATCTGTCACCCATTTGCTGGACCCTGCTGGAGTGCCTGATGCGTGCCAGTCCGGAACCGGTAACCCGGGAACGCCTGGAGGCAACGATCTGGGGCGACGAGCCCCCGGACAGCAACACCCTCAAGGTGCACATGCACCGATTGCGCAAGACCGTGGACAAATCCTTCGGCCAACCGTTGATCCACACCCTCCCTGGTATTGGCATTCAGATGAGGTCACATGCGTAACGGTCTGGGTCTGAAATGGGTGATCAGCGGCAGCTTCCTGCTGCTGATTGCCGTGGTGTTGCTGATCTACAGCCTGCTGCTGCCCGAATACAGTGTCCGTGGCCTGCTCTATACCGCCAGCGCAATGATGGAGGAGGAAGCCCAGTACTTCGCCAGGCATTACAAGAAAGATCCAAACACCCCACCGCCGCACAACTACTTCTATACCAGCGTCATCGGTAAAGAGGCGCTGCCGGAGAAAATCCGTCAGATGCTGGACACCCCACCCAGCCTGTCCTTCGGTGCGGTGCAGGTGTTTGGCGACCTGGAGTCCGATGACGAGGATGAAGGGCGGGCGGTACTGGCCCAGCCGCTTAGCGACGGCAAGACCCTGTACATGTACGACGTCGACCACGACCAGGAAGAAGGCGGTGAAGTGGAGACGCCACTATCCGACGCCTACATCGAGCGAGAGTTGCGCGGCGTCAACTTCATCAGCCTGGCGGTGTTCGTCCCGGCGCTGATTATCATTGCCCTGCTGGTCTGGTGGCTGGTACGGCCCCTGGGGCGCCTGGCCCAATGGTCCTCCACCCTCAAGGATGCGGACGCGGTATCCAGTCAGCGGCCGAGTTTCGGCTTCAAGGAGTTCAACATGCTGGCCGATGCCCTGGCCCAAAGCGTGCAGCAGGTGCAGGCCGCCAGCCTGCGCGAAGGCCGCCTGCTGCGCTACACCAGCCATGAGCTGCGCACCCCACTGGCGGTGCTCAAGGCCAATATCGAACTGCTGACCTTGCAATCCGGCGGCGTCCTGCCGCCGCCCCTGCAACGTATCGAGCGCTCGGTATTGAACATGCAGCGCATCGCCGAAACCTTGCTGTGGATGAGTCGGGAACTGCCAGAACCCTTGCCCGAGGAGCCCATCGACATGAGCGGCCTGGTCACTGAATTGATCGAGGAACACCGCTACCTGATCGGTACACGGGATATCGAACTGCGGCTGAACATCAGCAGTACCCCTTGCCGCCTGCCTCTGACCGCCTGCCGCATCGTGGTGGGCAACTTCCTGCGCAATGCCTTGCAATACGCCGATGAGGGCAGTGTCGAGATCAATTTCGACTACCCACAACTGCGCATCGTCAACCGCATCCGGGAAGCCAAGCAGTTGGAGCCATCCAACGACTTTGGCTATGGCCTGGGCTTGGAACTGATGCGGCAACTCAGTGCCCGGCTCGGCTGGCGCATTGAGGTGCTGATGGAACAGCAACGCTTCACGGTCACCCTGGACTTCAATGCCGCCCCGCCCGCCGAGGAGCTGCCTGCACCGCAGAGCGCTCCAGAGGCGTAAAGTTGAAAACCATCGTCCTGGCCGAGATCGGTTAAGGCCAGGAAATACCTGTTCACAAGCGATGAAAAAACTGCCTAGACCCCGCCCTTTCCGACAGCGTTTGTGAGTATCGTTGACGGACAAGAAACCAAGCCCGGGAGGCTTGTCGGTGCATAACTTGCTTGCAGGAAGCGGGCTGCATCTTTCGCAGTGCACTCTAGAGCCGGATCAGAACGAGGTTCGCTGTGGCCGCCTACAATCTGCGTCAACTCAAGTACTTCATCACCACCGTCGAATGCGGCAGCGTCGCTGAAGCGTCACGCAAGCTGTATATCGCCCAGCCGTCGATCTCCACCGCCATCAAGGGCCTGGAGGACAGCTTCGGCGTGCAATTGCTGATCCGCCACCACGCCCTGGGTGTGTCCCTGACCCCAAGTGGTGCACGCTTCTACCGCAAGGCTCAGGAACTGCTGCGCATGGCCAAGGAGTTCGAGCAGAACGCCCTGGCGGACAACGACGTGGTGGCCGGACAGATCGACATCGGTTGCTTTGAAACCGTGGCACCGCTGTATCTGCCGCAGTTGATCGCCGGCTTCAGTGCCCTGTATCCCGGGGTGGAAATCCGCATCCGCGATGGCGAACAGCAGGAACTGGTACAGGGCTTGACCGGCGGTGCGTTCGACTTGGTGATCCTGTACGAGCACGAACTGGACGGCACCATCGAAACCGAACCACTGATGCCACCGCAACGGCCCTATGCGTTGCTTCCCGCCGACCACCGCTACGCCCAGCAGGCCCAGGTTTCACTGCGTGACCTGAGCCTGGAACCAATGATCCTGCTGGATGTGCAACCGAGCCGGACCTACTTCGTCAGCCTGTTCGAGGAACTGGGATTGACGCCACAGATCGCCTTCAGCTCGCCCTCCATCGAGATGGTGCGGGGCATGGTGGGCCAGGGCTTCGGCTTTTCGATTCTGGTAACCCGCCCCCACTCCCAGTGCTCCTACGACGGCAAGCCGGTGGTGTGCGTGGATATTGTCGAGGACGTGACCGGCTCCGGCCTGGTGGCGGCCTGGCTCAAGCGTGGCCAGTTGACCAAGCCGGCGCGCCTGTTCGCCGATTACTGCAAACAGCACCTGGCCCGATAACCCCGGGCCCGACGCTGTATCACGGCGCAGCTGCAGCCGGTCGGCCGACCACGACGCGACCGCTACAAGCCCTGGCCGGCAGAGTAGCGCCTACCCCAGCAACCCCAACTCCTGGGCCCGTGCCACTGCCTGTGTACGTCGCTCAACCCCCAGCTTGCTGTTGATATGGCTGGCGTGGGTTTTCACCGTATGCAGCGAAATGAACAAGCGCTCGCTGATTTCCTGATTGGAACACCCCTGAGCAATCAATTGCAGCACCGACAACTCCCGGGAACTCAACGACTCACTATGAGCCGCCTCGGGAAGCTCACGGGGGGCAGCAGGCAAACGCTGCAACAGAGCCTGGGTCAAAGCGGTCGACACACAGTGCTGCAATTGCTCGCGCATCCAGCAGGGGTGACTGCGGATCAAGCTCTCGAAAGGTTGCACTGCGCCCCCCACCGCTGCTTCCAGGGCCTGGGCAAAGTCCCGTCGTGCCTCTGCGCCGCGCCCGGACGCCAGCAACAGCAGGGTTTTCTGGGTCAGGGCCATAACGCTCAACAACTGCCGACCGCTTTGCTGGCCATGCTCCACCAATCGACTCAAGCGCTGTTCGGCCCGGGCGGAGTCGCCCTTGATGGTTTCCAGTTGGGCTTGCTGCAATTCGATGTGCAAGGGCAACTGCGGATGGAACTCCGGCGGCGCCGCAGCCTGTTCTCCAGTGTAGGTCTGGCCCAGACGCGCCAGCCAGGCCTCGGCCAGGTCGATGCGGCCCTGGGCCAGCCAGAGCTCGCACTTCACCAAGGTGATCATCGCCAAGTAGTAGATCGGCGGCACGTCCCAGATATGCATCAGGCGCTCGGCCTCGGCCAACTCGGCAAAGGCCCGGGAAAACTCGCTCCGCAGGCCTTCCTGCTTGGCGATCACGCAATGGGCGATCAACACGCTGATGTCGCGGCAGGCCCGCGCCTCCAGCAACCCGGCCTGTAAACGCACCAGGCCGGCCTCAGGCTGGGCACGCAGCGTCAGCAGATAACCTTCATACAGGGTCAGCCGGGCCCGCACCGCGTAAAGCCGCTGAGCCGACAGTCCCTGCAGCCGTCGCAGCCCTTGGTGCACCTCCTCCAGCGCTCTGAGCACCTCGCCCCGCGCCTGCAGAACCCGGGCCCGATCGTAATGGGCCAGGGCCTCGAACAGCGGATTGCCGACCCGCTGCGCCAACTCCAGGGATTCGCGATTGAGACTGCGGGCGCGCCACAGGTCGGCGTCGGTAATCGCCAGGTTGGACAAGGTCGACAGACACATCAGACGCTGTCCGTAACGCTTGTGCGGCAGGCTTTCCAGAGCCTCGCCGCAGTAGGCCAGGGTCCGTTCCCGCTGGCCCCGCCCGCGAGCGATGATCCCGCTCAAGGCCAGCCATTGCGCCAGCATCGACTTTTGCGCAGTGGCCGAAGGCGCCGGCAGGAAACGACTCAGGTGATCCGCCAGTTCCTCTGCCGCGTCCAACTGGCAGGCCAGGCCCAGGGCCCAGCTGTAGAGCACGATCAGCCGCGGTGTGCTGATCAGCAGGCTGTCGGGCAGGTCCATCTTCCAGCGCAGCAGCATGCCGACATTCTGCTCCGCCAGCAGTTGCTCCTCCGACAGGTTCTGCACCAGGTTGGCCGCCACATCCAGGTGTCCGGCACGCAGCGCCTGCTCCACGGCTTCATCCAGCAGCCCCTGAGCGTTGAACCAACGACAGGCACGCAAATGCAGGCTGGCGGCCGGCACCAGGGTATTGGCCGTGGGTCGGGTACGCAGCAGATCGGAAAACAGATGGTGATAGCGATACCAGTGCCCGTGTTCGTCCAATGGCACCAGGAACACTTGGTGAGCCTGCAGGAAACCCAGGATCTCGGCACTGTCATGCGCTTCGCGCAGGGCGTCGCAGAGCTCGGCGCAGAAGCGCTCCTGGGGCGCCGTGTCATAGAGGAATGCCTGGACCTCGGCGGGCAGGCAGTCGATGACCTCTTCCAGCAGGTAGTCGCGGATGAGCCCTTCGCCCCCATGCAGTCCCTGAGGCAAGGTGCCCAACGCACCAGCCTCGGACGCTGCCAACAGCCAGAAACGCAGCCCGGCAACCCAGCCCTCGCTGCGCTGGATCAGACTTTCCAGAGCCTCGCCGCGCAAGGAACTGCTGTGGCGGTCCAACAAGCTCAGGGACTCGTCATGGGTCAGGCGCAAATCCTGCTCATGCAGCTCCAGCAACTGTCGTGAAAGTCGCAGCCGCGCCAGATGCCAATCCGGACGCTGGCGGCTGGTGACCAGCACCAGCAGGCCGTCGGGCAGGTGATTGAGGAAAAACTGCAAGCAACGATCAAGCACCGGCCCCTGGGCCAGGTGATAGTCGTCCAGGACCAGCAACAACGGCCTGCTGCTAGACAGGTGAAGCGCCAGTTCGTCCAGCAAGCCATCCAGCCACTCTTCAAAGGCGAAAGGCTGATGGCGCTGGCGCATTTTCAACAGACCGAGAGACTGCCGGCCCAATTGGGGAAAGTACTGCTGCAAACCGGCCAGCAAGCGTTCGAGAAAACGCCCGGGATCGCTGTCCCGGCGGCTCAACCCCAGCCATAGGCTCTGCCAGTTGCCCGGCAAGCCCTGGCAAAACTCCACCGCCAACGAGCTCTTACCGAACCCGGCCGGCGCACTGACCAGCAACAGCCTGCCCTTCAACCCGGCACTCAAGCGCTCGCAAAGACGCGGCCGCTGCACGTATCCGTCGGGCAGAGGGGGTCGATAGAAACGCCCTTCCAACGCAGGAATCACCGCGCTGGCAGACCGTTGAAGGGGGGACAGCTCAGTCATGGCCAACTCTTATTGATGTAGGGTTGTCGGCGTAGCAGATGCCCGCAGACTAGCGGTAAAAAGCGACCTGTTGAAGATTTTTGCGACCATTCGAGTGAAAAAGACTATGACCAAATGGGTCAGATACAGCTGATTGATCAGTCGTTATTTCGGTTGTTTATCCGGCAACCTACTAATTCACCTGGAGAAAGCCTGCCGCAACAGCCTAGATTGTTGTGCATATCTGCGAATCCACAATCTTCCAGGCAAAAAAAAGCCCCGAGCCAGTCGGGGCAATTTCCGAGGATGCGGCCTCTATTTGCAGCGGATCAGCGAACCCCGTCCTGACGCAAGGCGGCTGGAGTGAAGTCGCTGGTGGTCGCGGTGAAGCCAAAGTCATACGCCTGCTTCTCTTCGTTCTTCATGCCCAGTGCCAGGTAGCGGCCGGACTGCAGGTCGTAGAGGGTTTCCAGGGCATACCACGGTACTTGCTTGTCGTAGTAGTTCTCGGCATGGGCTTCGGCCACACGCCACAGTTGACCACGACCGTCATAGTGGTCGATCACCGCAGCCTGCCAGGTGTCTTCGTCGATATAGAAGTCACGTTTGGCATAGATGTGCCGCTGACCTTCCTTCAAGGTGGCGACCACATGCCAGACCCGACGCAGCTCGTAGCGAGCCAAGTCCTGGTTAATGTGCCCGGCCTTGATGATGTCGGCGTACTTCAGGCTCGGCGAGTCGAGCTTGTAGCTGTCGGAGGCGATGTACATCTCCTTCTTGCCTTCCAGTTTCCAGTCGTAGCGATCCGGCGCACCGTTGTACATGTCCAGGTTGTCGGAAGTCCGCAGACCATCGGCGGCGGTACCCGGGCCGTCATAGGAGACTTGCGGGGCACGGCGCACACGACGCTGGCCAGCGTTGTAGACCCAGGCCGAACGCGGCTCCTTCACTTGGTCGAGGGTTTCGTGGACCAGCAGCACGCCACCGGCCAGACGCGCCGGGGCCGTCACCTTCTGCTTGAAGTAGAACAGGATGTTGCCCGGGTTTTTCGGGTCGTAGTCCTTCATCTTGTCGCGGAACACGAACTGGTCCTGGAAGTACACCAGACTGTAGGAGCCGTTGGCCTGTGGCGTGGCCTGGGTCACCAGACGGGTCACGCTGCCACCGCGATAGCGGGTGATGTGGTTCCAGATGACTTCCACACCGCTTTTCGGGATCGGGAACGGAATCGCGGTTTCGAAGTTCTCCAGGCCGTTGCCGCCGGACACCAGGTTGGTGTTGGTGGCATTGCGTTTGATGGCGGCGAACACCTCAGCAGGCACCGTGGCCCCGCGATGAGACGGGTAAACCGGCATCTTGAAGGTTTCCGGGTAGCGCTTGAACATCGCGTACTGCCCGGGGGCCAACTTGTCCTTGTACTGCTCGACGTTCTGCGCCGTGATCGTGAACAGCGGCTGCTCGCTGCCGTATGGGTTGGACAGGAAACCCTTGCTGTCCACGGTACCGGCGTTGGTTGCCAGGGGTTTCCAGGCGGGAATGGTACCGGCAGCGTTACCGGCCATTTCCGCGCCCATCGGCGTCAGGCTGGTGCCCAGCTTGGCCGCTTCATCGGCCGAGACCGCGGCCATGACCCCGGTGGCCAGCAGTGACAGTCCCAGCACACCGATGTGCAACAGACTCTTGGTGATGTTCATATTGTTGTTCTTCCTGAAAATGCAGTGTGCTTAGAAGTTCACGCCAACGCTCAAGGCGAGGAAGTCCCGGTCATCCACGGTGCTGTAGTCACCACCAAAGAAGTTGGTGTAGGCCAGGCTCGCGGTGTAGGTGTTCTGGTACTCGGCATCCAGCCCCAGGCTGATGGCCTTGCGGCCTTCCTCGAAGTTGGCGCCAGGACCTGGCGAGTAGCCCTTGACGTCATGGGACCAGGCCACGTTCGGCTTGAGGTTCACACCAGCGAATACATCCGGGTATTCCCAGATCGCCCGGCCGCGGTAACCCCAGGAGGTGGCGGTGGTGAAGCCGTCGTTGTTGCAGTTGGAAGTGAGGTTACTGGCATCGGCTCCTGGGCCTGCGCCGGCAATGGTGGCGGCATTGAGCACCCGGCAACTGTTCTGTCCACCGGGAGTGGCAGGCAGGGCACCAGGGCCGAACACGGGATCGCGGCCATAACGCACATCCGATTTGCTCTCCAGGCCACCCACACGAGTGATCCCGAGTTCGCCTACCAGGGTCAGGCGGCTGGCACCCATGACCTGGTCGAAGAAGTGCGTGAAGGTGGTCTGGAACTGGGTAATCTCTTTACGGCGATAGCCATGAAGGTCTTGTCCAGGAATCCCATCGAGCAAGGAAGCATTGGTGAAGTTGCCTCCCAGAGGCCGGACAGCGGAGTAGAGGATATCGGTGCTGTTCAACTGAACCGGCGCATTCGGCCGATAACTCAGTTCGCCGCTCCAGGCGGTCCCTGTAGGCAAGGTGGTGGAGAAGCTCAGCCCGTACAGGCGGATGTCTTCCGGATACTCGACAAAGTACTTCGAGTTACCGGCAATCCACACCGGCGCCAACGTGCCAAAGCCCGGGGCGATGGTATAGGCCGACCGAGGTGCACCGGTGGCGCTGAAGATCGGCGCACGGCTGTGATAGTTCATGAAGTAGGCGCCGAACTCGGTGTCCAGCGGCTCGAAGTTGTAACGGAAAGCCACACCGAACTGGCCGCTGTCACGGGCATCGCGGTCGCCACTGCGACGCACCAGCGCACCCTCTTCATTGACATCGACGCCACGAGCCTGCATCGCCGCCAGGGCCGCCCGGCCCGGGGCCGTGGCGGTGATGGTCGAACGCTTGGCGAGCAGACGCAGATTGTCGTCACAGCCATCGGAAATGTTGTCCGGCTGCGAAAAGAAGGTCCCGCAGTTGTCGGTAACGGTCTGGTCCCATTCCAATTGATAGAAAGCTTCGGCCGACAGGTTCTCGGTCAGGTTCTGGGAGATGTAGAACATGTTGACCGGGATCAACCCTTCCTTGACCTCGGCACCGGGACGGCGGAATGCCGACACGTCGATCGGGTTGATCGAGTTGATACCGCCACCAATGAAGGTACTTTCACCCCAACTCACTACCTGCTTGCCCAAACGCACCGAGCCCGGCTCATCGGCGATGGAGTAGTTGTGATAGACAAAGGCATCGAGGATCTGACCGCCGGAGGACTTGGCGCCTTCCTTGCGGTTGTTGTCACTGATGTTCTTGAAGTCCATGTCTTCGTCTTTGAGCTTGAAGTCATACCAGTACTTGCCACGAACAAACACACCGGTATCGCCGTACTTCAATTCCAGGTCATGAATGCCCTTGAAGATCTTCGAGAAGGTCTGCCCCTTGTTGAAGTTCAAGTGGCCGTCATCGGTGGTCTGGGACAGACCCTTGCCGCCATTGTTGACCCCGATCAGGTCCTTGTTGCGTCCGGCGGTCGACCAACTGGCCCCCACCGACAGGGACGAATCGAAGCTGCCTTCGATTTCACCGATATTGAAGCTGACGCCGAATGCAGGCCCGGCGAGCGTGGAGGCGAGACCGACGGCCAGGGGCAGTTTCGCCCGGCGCCAGAACTGGTTTGCTGATGTCATCGACGCTACTCCATGTGCATTATTTTTATGGCAGTACGCTCTTCTGAAAACGCTTCGAATACCGGTTGGATGAACACTTGCCCGGTTCCGAAGTTGCATGGCGCGAGCACCCCACAGTGCTCCGTTGTTCAGAAAAATCCGTAGGCGGACTATATCCAGCAGGGATTACTGCTTGATCCCTCTAAAGTGTGATTTGCAGCCGACCACCGCATTGGAACAGTCCTTTGCCACAACCGTTGAAAGACGGCGCGGTAAGGATGGCTGAAAATCTCGTGAGCACAAGGCAAAGGCTTGTCGGATGGGCATGCCGTGCCCGGACGGGCACGGCAGAGGACGCTCAAAGCGTGGAGAGGAAGGTGCTGTTACTGGCTTGCCATTCGCTGATGTCGACGCGGATGCGCTTCTTGTCGAGCTTACCAACGCTGGTCTTGGGAATTTCAGTAACAAGGGCGATCTGGCTGGGAATCGCCCACTTGCTCAGGTGCCCCAGCTCCACGAACGGCTTGAGGTGTTCCTTGAGCTCACGGGCACCAATCTCATGGCCTTCGCGGATCACCAGCAAGGCAAACGGGCGCTCGCCCCACTGTGGATCGGCGATGCCCACCACTGCTACTTCACGTACCGCCGCATGGCGACTGATGAGGTCTTCCAGGTCCAGGGAGGAGATCCACTCGCCACCGGTCTTGATCACGTCCTTGATCCGGTCACGGATGTCGATCACCCCCATGCTGTCCAGGGTCGCCACGTCGCCGGTGTGCAGCCAGCCGCCGTCCCAGAGCTCGGCGCCCTTCTGCGGCTCGTTGAAATAGCCTTCAGTCAGCCAGGGCGCACGCAGCACCAGCTCGCCCTGGGACTCACCGTCCGCCGGCAGGAAGTTGCCCTCGGCATCGATAATCGCTGCCTCCACCAAGGGCCCTGGCACCCCGGCCTTGATCCGGTAAGTGGTGCGCTCGTCTTCGCTGCCCGCCATCAGTTCATCGTTGAGGTGGGCGCAGGACACCAGCGGACCAGTCTCCGACATGCCGTAGGCGGCCGTCAGTTGAATCCCCTTGGCCTTGGCCGCCTCGTACAGCGCACGGTTCAGCGCACTGCCGCCGATGACGATCTTCCAGCCACCGAAATCGGTGTTCTGGGCCGCCTTGGCATTGAGCACCATCTGCAGGATGGTCGGCACACAGTGGGAGAAGGTGACCTTCTCCCGGCGCCACAGCTCCACCAGGTACTCCGGGTCGTAACGCCCGGGATAGACCTGCTTGAGCCCAAGCATGGTGGCCACATAAGGCAGCCCCCAGGCATGCACATGGAACATCGGCGTAATGGGCATGTACACATCGTTGGTGCCTAGCAGGCGCACACTGTCGATGGAGCCCATGATGGTGGAGACGCCCATGGTGTGCAGCACCAGTTGCCGATGGGTGAAATACACCCCCTTGGGATTGCCGGTGGTGCCGGTGGTGTAGAAGGTGGTGGCCACCGAATTCTCGTCAAAGTCCTCGAACTGATACTGGGGGCTGGCGGCGGCCAGCAAGGTCTCATACTCGCCCACCAGATTCGGCAGTTCGGCAGTCTTCTGCGGTGCGTCGGTGAGCAGCAGGGTTTTCTCCACCGTGGTCAAGTGCCCGGCGATGGCCTGATACAGACCGACGAACTCGCTGTTGACCAGCACGAAGCGGTCCTCGGCGTGGTTCATGGTGTAGAGGATCTGCTCCGGTGACAGGCGCACGTTGATGGTGTGGATCACCGCACCGATCATCGGGATGGCGAACATGCACTCCAGGTAGCGATGGCTGTCCCAGTCCATCACCGCCACGGTATCTCCGGCCTTGACCCCGGCCGCAGTCAACACATTGGCCAGACGCGCCACCCGCTCGATCAGGGTCGGATAGGTGTAGCGCAACTGGTCGCGATAGATGATTTCGCGGGTTTTCTCGTAGCGCGCGCCGGACATCAGCAACCGCTTGATCAGGAGCGGGTATTGATAAGCGCCTTCGGCGGGGGGAATAACACGAGTCTGCAACATAAGAATCCCTTTTCTGACGGCTCGGTCGTGACTGGAGGATGACCACTCTAAAGTTCCCGTGCGCCGGCTAAATCAGCCAAAGGGATGATTTGCAGGGCCGCACCAATACTAGCTCCAGGCCAGTATTCGCGCGGTTCAGGAGATCCTGCGTGCCCTGTCCGGGGAGAGTGTTCAATGCATCTCGGTGAAGGCCAGTTTCACGCCGATGGCGATCAGCACCGCGCCCATGGTGCGGTCGAACCAGTGCCCCATGCGGGCGAAGCCGGCACGCACCCGTTGCTGACTGAAGAGCATGGCTACCAGGCAGAACCAGACAGCGGTGGCCGCCGCCAGATACACCCCATAACCGGCCTGGATCGCCAGGGGCGTGTGCGGGTTGATCACCACAGTGAACAGCGAGAGGAAGAACAGGGTCGCCTTGGGGTTCAAGCCATTGGTGACAAAACCGGAAGTAAAGGCACCGCGCGCGGTACGCTCTCCGGCTTCCTTGTGCAGGTCGTCCGCCGCCGGCTTGGCCGGCTGAGCACGCAGGGCCTTGTAGCCGATGTACAGCAGATACGCCGCCGCCAACCACTTCAGGGCGTTGAACAGCACGATGGACTGGGAAACGATCAGGCCGATCCCCAGCAGCGAGTAACCCACGTGCAGGAAGATCGCACAGCCCACTCCCAGGGCAGTCCAGGTACCGGCGCGGCGGCCGTGGGTGACGCTTTCGCGCACCACCACGGCAAAGTCCGGGCCGGGGCTGGCCACCGCCAGCAAGTGGATCAGGGCAACGGTCAAGAACTCGGTGAGGTACATGCAGGCTCCTGTGTATGTCTAATTATTTCATCTGTTAGGCTCGGCAGATTACGCCTTAGATCTCTCGTGCAAAAGGTACAGTTCATGATCAACAATCGCCGCGCCGTCTTCCTCGATCACAGCTCACTGGACCTGGGCGACCTGGATCTGAGTGCGCTGCATGAGTGCTTCAGCCCCCTGCAAGTGCATGCCCACACCCCCGCGGACCAAGTGACCGAGCGCTTGCAGGGTGCACAGGTCGCCATCAGCAACAAGGTGGCCCTGAGCGCCGAGACCCTGGCGGCCTGCCCTGATCTGCAACTGATCCTGGTGGCCGCCACCGGCACCAACAATGTCGATCTGGCCGCTGCCCGCCAACAAGGCATCAGCGTCAGCAACTGCCAGGGTTATGGCACTCCGTCGGTGGCCCAGCACACCCTGATGCTGCTGCTCAATCTCGCCACTCGGGTTGCCGACTACCAACAAGCCGTGGCCGCCGGCCGCTGGCAACAGGCCAAGCAGTTCTGCCTGCTGGACTTCCCCATCATCGAACTGGCGGGCAAGACCCTGGGTCTGCTGGGCAATGGCGAGCTGGGCAGCGCCGTGGCACGCCTGGCCGAAGCCTTTGGCATGCGCGTGGTATTGGGGCAGATCCCCGGACGCCCGGCTCGACCGGATCGCCTGCCGCTGGAGGAACTGCTGCCACAAGTGGATGCCCTGACCCTGCACTGCCCACTCAACGAACACACCCGAAACTTCATCGGTGCCCGGGAACTGGCCCTGCTCAAGCCCGGCGCCCTGGTGGTCAACACCGCCCGCGGCGGCCTGATTGACGAACAGGCCCTGGCCGATGCGCTGCGCAGTGGTCATCTGGGTGGTGCGGCCACCGACGTCCTGAGCGTCGAACCGCCGGTGAACGGCAATCCACTGCTAGCCGGTGATATCCCACGCCTGATCGTCACCCCGCACAACGCCTGGGGCAGCCGCGAAGCTCGCCAGCGAATCGTCGGGCAACTGACGGAAAATGCCCAAGCCTTCTTCAGCGGCGCCCCACTGCGTGTCGTGAGTTGATAAACTTCGCCACTTTTTTCGGGTGCGGATCATGGACACACGCAGTGAAGTACTGTTACGCCAGGCTCAATTGTTTCAAGGCTCACTGCTGCTGGCCGGCCTGACCGCGGATGACCTGCTCGGGCGTCTGCCCAATGCCCGTGGCTGGAGCTGGCACGCCGGTGACCACGCAGCCCTGGAGGCACGCTTTCCAGGCCGCAGCCACTTTGGCGTAGAAGCACCGGCAGAATCCTTCGACAGCGCCGTGCTGTTCCTGCCCAAGTCCAAGGACCTCACCGACTACCTGCTCAACGCCCTGGCCTCACGCCTGGCCGGACGCGAGCTGTATCTGGTGGGCGAGAAGCGCAGCGGCGTGGAGAGCGCCGCCAAACAACTCAACCCTTTCGGCAAACCGCGCAAGCTCGACAGCGCGCGCCACTGCCAGCTGTGGCAGGTCACGGTCGCCAACGCTCCCGAACCGGTGGCGCTGGAGAGTCTGGCCCAGGAATACGAACTGCCCCTGGCCGAAGGTCCATTGACGGTCGTCAGCCTGCCGGGAGTGTTCAGCCACGGGCGCCTGGACCGCGGCACCGCGCTGTTGCTGGAGCATCTGGATCACTTGCCCGCCGGCCACCTGCTGGACTTCGGCTGTGGCGCCGGGGTGCTGGGGGCCACAGTGAAGCGCCGCTACCCGGACAACAGCGTGACCTTGCTGGATGTGGACGCCTTTGCCGCCGCCAGCAGTCGCCTGACCCTGGCCGCCAACGGTCTTGAAGCCGAGGTACTGACCGGCGACGGGATTGATGCCGCGCCCATGGAATTGAACTGCATTCTGACCAATCCCCCCTTCCATACCGGGGTCCACACCGATTACCAAGCCACAGAAAACCTGCTGCGAAAAGCGGCCAAACATCTGCAAAAAGGCGGCGAACTACGGGTAGTAGCCAACAGCTTCCTGCGCTACCAACCCCTGATCGAAGAGCACCTTGGACCCTGCGCAATCAAGGCCGAAGGCCAGGGATTTCGGATTTATCGGGCCAAACGCGGCTGACCTTCTTTTCGCAAACAAGGCTTGCCGAATGGAGTTTGCCTAGGCAGAATCCGCTCCGTCCTAGGGGAGTAGTCTCCCACGAGCGCCACGCTCGTCCGGCATGCGTCAACATACTTGGTCCTCAGACCATGGCGCATGCGACCCAAGAGTCCGCACAGACGGACCGCAGGGTTTGACAAGACCTATGACACGCACACCTTACCCGGGGCGGGAAGGCTGTACGTGTCATAGCCGTGTCGACCCGCCCCTTAGGAAAACCCTGATGATGCTGGATTCTCTCCTCGTTCCCACCGCGATTGTTGCCTTGGCCGAAATCGGCGACAAGACGCAACTGCTCGCCCTGATTCTTGCCGCGCGCTTTCGCAAACCCTGGCCCATCATCGCCGGCATCGTCGCCGCGACCCTGGCCAACCATGCGGCCGCCGGCGCGGTAGGTGCCTGGTTCGGCAGCTTCTTCTCGGACGCGACCCTGCACTGGATTCTCGCCGCTAGCTTCACCGCCACCGCCCTGTGGACCCTGGTTCCAGACAAGATGGATGACGATGAAGCCACTACCGCACGCAAGTTCGGGCCTTTCCTCACGACCCTGATCGCGTTCTTCCTGGCTGAAATCGGCGACAAGACCCAAGTCGCTACCGTCATGCTGGCGGCGCAATATCCGGATCTGTGGCTGGTGATCATCGGCACCACCCTGGGCATGCTGATTGCCAACGTGCCGGTGGTTCTGGCGGGTAACTTCGCCGCGGACAAGCTGCCCCTGACCCTGATTCGTCGCCTGGCGGCGACGGCCTTCTTCATCCTCGCCGTAGTGGCGGTGTACAAGGCCATGCAGATCAGTGGCTGGCTGTAAATGAAATCGCCGGCAAGTCGACTCCTACACAACCTGCAGGAGCCGGCTTGCCGGCGAAAGCGTCAGCGCAAATGAAGCAATGGATCAGGACTTCTTGGCCTGCTCATACAACGGCATCACCTTTGGAATCGCCGCCTGCAGGGAGGCGATACGGCTGGTGGAAGCCGGGTGAGTACTCATGAACTCGGGCGGCGCAGAACCACCGGCAGCCTGGCCCATCTTGTTCCACAAGCTGATGGCCGCGTTCGGGTTGTAACCGGCGCGGGCAGCCAGCTCCAGACCAATCAGGTCCGCTTCGTTTTCATTCTCGCGGCTGTTGGGCAGAGTCATCAGCAGGCTCACCCCGTTGTCGCCCAGGGCTACGGTTTCCTGCGAGACACCTAACAGGGTAGCGATTTGCTTGCCTGCACCGACCGCGTACTGCTTGGACATCGCTTCACGACCATGCTCGCGCAGGGCGTGGGCAATTTCATGACCCATGACCGCAGCGATTTCATCGTCGGTCAGTTTCAGTTTTTCGATCAGCCCGGAATAGAAAATGATCTTGCCGCCAGGACCGCAGTTGGCGTTGAGCTCGTCGCTCTTGATCAGGTTGACTTCCCATTTCCACTGCGCGCAGTCGGGACGGAAGGTCGGTGCCTGGGCAATCAGGCGATTGGCAATGACCTGCAGGCGCTTGGCATTGGCACTGGTCTTGTCCAGTACGCCTTGGCTGCTGGCCTCACCCAGAGTCTGTTGATAGGACTGGGCGTAGGACTGGTTGACTTCAGCGCTGGACACCATGCTGAACATCGACTGTTTGCGATCCACACCCACCACGCCACCGCTGGTGGTATTGACCGTTTCACAGCCGGTCAGCAGCACAGCAGCGCTCAATGCACATACGAGTAACGACTTCTTCATCATGAAACCTCCCTGAAAACATGGCGCGTATCCTAAGGGCGGAACTGTGTCCGCGCCAGATGCAAAACACGCATTCAGTCGCAATTCAGATACATCCAGAGCCTGACGAAAAAACTTCACATACCGCCCAAGGCCGCCAACGGCCTGCAACACGCCCCCGTCAATAACGACCTTTAACCATCTGAAACAGTCATTTCTCCTCTCCAGGCTAATGACCGGTGAGGCTGCGGCCGATACAGCACGGCAGACCTAAATTCCTGCGCCCGGAGCCTCTATGAAGTTCAAGTCGATCCAGTTTTCCGTCGCCGCCCTGGCCGGTGCCATTGTCCTCAGCGTGGTTGTAGCCCTGGTGCTGTACGCCCTGTTCTCCGGGGCCAAGACCCAGCAAATGGTGCAGGAACGGACCCAGGCCCAATTCGAGCAAGTCATCGAACAGCGCCTGAGCGGCCTGGCGCAGACTCAGGTCAGCCAGATCCAACGGGAACTGGAAGCGCCACTGCTGATTGCCGGCGGCCTGGTGCGGGTCAATGCCCTGATGGGCACCCAGGACTCCCAAGGCCATGCCGGACTCAGCCTGAACCGTGAACAGCTGATCGCCCTGATCAAGGAGAACGTCACCCAGAATCCGAAGATCCTCGGCGCCTACATCGCCTGGGAGCCGGGCGCCATCGACCACAACGACGCGGCCTACATCGGCACCTCGGTGGTAGGCATGGACGCCGCCAACGGGCGCTTCCTGCCCTGGTGGTTCCGCAACGAAGACGGCAGCCTGGGCCTGGACAAGCTGGCCGACGTCAACGACCGGACCCTGCTCTCCACCGGCGTGCGTACCAGCGAGTACTACCTGTGCTCCCAGGACAGCCTCAAGTCCTGCGTCATCGACCCCGCTCCGTACAAGGTCGGCGACAAGGTGGTGATGCTCGCCTCCTTTATTCAGCCCATCCTGCTCAACGGCAAATTCCAGGGCATCGTCGGCGCTGACCTGTCGGTGAACTTCATTCAGGACATGCTGGTAGCGGCCAATCAGAAGCTCTACAACGGTGCCGGGGAAATGGCCCTGATCGGCGGCAACGGCCGTCTGGTGGCCTACACCAAGGATTCGAGCAAGTTCGGCGAGAAAGTCAGCGACGTGCTGCGCCAAGACACCGTGGCCAGACTGTCCAACCTCAAGCGCGGCGAAGTGACCTACAACGTCGACCAGGCCAACGGCCAGATTGCCCTGTACCTGCCGTTCGGTATCGGCCAGACCGATGCCAACTGGACGCTGATGCTGCAACTGCCCCTGGGGGCGGTGATGGCCGATCTGGACAAGCTGCAAGGCGACCTAGCCGAACAGCGCAAGGCCGACACATTTGGCATGGCCATGGTCGGCTTGGTGATTGCTGGCCTCGGCCTGCTGGTGATCTGGTTGGTGGGACACGGCATCGCACGTCCACTGCGGCAGATGGTGGCCATGCTCGATGATATCGCCCAGGGCGAAGGTGACCTGACTCGGCGCCTGACCAGCGACCGGGCCGACGAGCTGGGCTCCATCGCCAAAGGGTTCAACACCTTCCTGGCCAAGCTGCAGGCAATGATCAGCCAAGTGGTGACCTCGGTGCAAAGCGTCAGCGATTCCTCGGAACACACCGCCGATATCGCCATTCGCACCAACCAGGGCGTACATAAACAGATGGTGGAAATCGACCAAGTGGCCACGGCAGTGCATGAAATGACCGCCACCGCCCAGGACGTGGCCCGCAATGCGACCCAGGCTGCGCAAGCGGCCAGTCATGCCGATCAGGCCGCCAGCCAGGGCATGCAGATCGTGCGCGACACCTCCAGCTCGATTGGCGCCCTGGCCGAGGAAATCGGCCGCGCAGTGGGCGTGGTGCAGACCCTGGCCAAGGACAGCGAGAACATCAACGCCATTCTTATTGCCATCCGTGGGATTGCCGAGCAGACCAACCTCCTGGCCCTTAACGCAGCGATCGAGGCGGCACGAGCAGGCGAACAGGGCCGCGGCTTTGCCGTGGTCGCCGACGAAGTGCGCAATCTGGCCCAGAAGACCCAGCAGGCCACGGAAGAAATCCAGTCGATGATCCAGCAACTGCAGCAGGGCACCCGGGAAGTGGTGCGGGTCATGGAAGACAGCCAGCACAAGACCGACCAAAGCGTGGAGCATGCGGCCAAGGCAGCCCAGGCTCTGGAAACCATCACTCAGGCGGTATCGGTGATCAACGACATGAACACCCAGATCGCCAGCGCCGCCGAGGAGCAGAGCGCAGTGGCCGAGGACATCAACCGCAACGTGATCAACATCGGCCAGGTGGCCAACGAGGTAGCAAGCGGTGCCGATGAGTCCAGCGCCGCCAGCGCCGGGCTGACCAAGCTCGCCGAACAGCAACGGCGCCTGATCAATCAGTTCAAGGTTTAATCCGGCAGCACGCCGCCGCTCCATCCCTCTTGGGAGCCGGCTTTCGGCGAAGGTGGCTCAAGGCCCTTTCGCCGGCAAGCCAGCTTCTATTGCCAGCCAATCAGGCGGGGGTCAGGCACTCGGGGCCGTTGAGCTTGGGGTCGTTGACCAGGTTGGCCAGGACCCGCTCGCGCAACGCGGCGGGTGGGCGGGCGAGCAAGGCTTGCAAGGCAGGTAGCGGCGTCTCGGGATCGAGCCAGACTTCCTGGGCGGCGGCATCCAGGATCAACGGGCGACGCAGATTGGCAGCCGCCTGAGTCACCACCGCAGTACTCAGCCAGACCTGTTCCTGTACCGGATAGGCCTCCCAGATCGCGGCAAAGAAGATCGACGAACCCTCACCCGGCGTCAGCCAATAAGGCCGTTTACGACTTCCGCCGCGCCATTCATAGAAGCCGTTGGCCGGTAACAGACAGCGGCGCTCACGGAACGCCTGACGAAACATCGGCTGCTCCGCCAGGGTTTCCGCCCGGGCATGAGCCGGAGTACGCGACAGGTCCGTCAGCCAGGGCGGGGTCAGCCCCCAACGGGCCCGAGCCAGAGTGCGCTGGCCGTTTTCGGCCCGCTGGATCAGCACCGAATCATTGGGCGATATATTCCACTGCGCGCGCTGATCCTCGGGAAATCCCGGCAAGGCGGCAAAAGCGGGGTTCCAACGAAACAGGGCATAACGTCCACACATGGGGCAATACAACTCTCGGCAAATCGGCGCTCAGCCTAACAGACCAGCACCCCGGTAAAACTATCCGGTTCTTCAAAGGGCAATGGCTGGGCCGCATTGTACGCAGCGATCAGTTCCAGCGCCTGCTGCGCCTGATCATTCTCCACCGTCAGCCCCAGCAGTCCGAACAGCGGCAACTCCCCCGCCCCGCCCAACAAATCGCGCCCTTGCAGGTGTGCCTCGATACCCTCGCTCGCCAGCATGCACTGGAGCAACTCGCCTTCCATCAGATTTTCCGGCTCATAGATGCGCTGCATAAGAACCACGCCCCACTCAGTCATTTTCACTGTGGACATCGAGCATCCACTCCCGACCATCGGTTTGCAGCGTGAAGACAATGGGCCGGCAGCACACCGGGCAGTCTTCGATATAGGTCTGGTCGCCGGCGGACAGGTCCAATACAGCTTCTGCCTGTTCGCCACAGTAAGGGCATTGATAATGGTCGGTTTCCAGCATCGCCGTCTCCAGAGTGACTTATGCGTATAATCGCCGGTCTATTTGCAGGGCTTTTTTTGTTTGAGCTGAACTTTCAGACCATGCCCGGCTTTTTTCGATACAGACCTTTTCTTACCCTAGCCGTTTCTAACAAGAGAGCATGATGGGCGAATTCGATGCCATCCGACCTTACCACGACAGCGAAGTACCAGCGGTGCTGGCCCGGCTGCTCAGCGACAAGGCGTTTCTAGATATCCTCACCCACTTCCGCTTCCCGCGTTTTGCCAATACGTTCGGCTGGCTGCTCAAACCCCTGATTGCCCATCGCCTGCGCCGCGAATTCGCCGGGGTCACTTCGGTGGCGACCCTGCAGGACAAGGTCGAGTTCTACGTCGACCACACCATTGAACGTGCCACCGACGGCGTGACCTATACCGGCGTCGAGCAGTTCAAATCCGGCACCGCCTATGTCTTCCTGGCCAACCATCGCGACATCGTCATGGACCCGGCCTTCGTCAATTACGCGGTGTATCACGCCGGACTGCCGACACCGCGCATCGCCATTGGCGACAACCTGCTGCAGAAGCCGTTCGTCAGCGACCTGATGCGCCTGAACAAGAGTTTCATCGTCCATCGCTCCATCAGCGGGCGACGGGAAAAACTCGCGGCCTATCAACTGCTCTCGGCCTATATCAATCATTCGATCCGCAACGACGTCCAGTCGATCTGGATCGCCCAGGCCGAAGGTCGGGCCAAGGATGGTGACGACCGCACCGAGTCGGCGATCCTCAAGATGTTCCACATGAGCCGCAAGGACGAGCCGTTTGGCGAGGTCATCCAATCGCTGAACCTGACCCCGGTGTCCATCAGCTACGAATATGACCCCTGCGACCAGGCCAAGGCCCGGGAGCTGTACATCCGCGCCACCACCGGCAGCTACACCAAAGCGCCAGGGGAGGATGACGTGAGCATCGCCAAAGGCATCACTGGCTATAAGGGCCGGGTCCACGTGAACTTCGCCGCCCCCATCAGCGAACTGTTCGAAGACACCAAGCAATTGGCCATGGAAATGGACCGGCAGATTCTCGGCGGCTACCGCCTGTTCCCGGTGCATTACCTGGCGTATGCCCAGTGGAGCGATGCCGACCCGCAACTGCAGGTACCGAGCGCCGCCGAGGTCTTCGCGCCACAGGAACTGGCCAAGGCCGAGGAAGAATGGCAGCGCCGGCTGGACGCCTGCCCACCGGAGCACCGCCCTTACCTGGTGCTGCAATATGCCAATCCGGTGCGCAATCAGTACCGGGTCAAGGCAGGCCTGGCGCTGTAATCGCGGCACTGCAACGCACAACGGCGCCTGCGGGCGCCGTTGTCATGTCTGCGGTTCAAGGATCGGTCAGAAACGCGTACTGATCCAGGACACCAGCAATGCCAGCCCCAGGCAGGCGAAACCGAAGCGGTAGAAGAATCGGTTCATTCGCAAAGTAGCGGGGTCCAGCATGGGTTGACCCAGCCCCCGGTCTTCACTCTGGACGGCCAGGTTGGCCAGGGCCCGCCGTTCACGGCAACGAGTGGCGTGCAGCAGCCAACTGCCCGGGCAAGCAAACAGCAGGGCCAGCAGGTTGATCAATTTGGCAGGGTGGGCGTTGAACATCGACCAGATCAGTTGCAGCGACATCATGAACCTCGATTGAAACCTGTATTCGGGTCGTCGAGTGCACCCGCGGCGCGGATTCTACTCAATCCCCGGATAAACGCGGGGGCTTTCCGACCAGTAACGAGGTGTCGATCAATTAATTTGAAACGTCATCTTTTCGTCATCTAAACAAGCCAGTCTGTTGCCCCTCGATGCCCCACGGAGCTTGTCATGCTGCACGCAGAAAACCAGGATCGCCTTTACCTGATAGCCCCCAGTGAAGAACAGCAAGCGCTAGTGGGCGCCCTGGCCTTCAACGTTCAGGACCGGCATTGGCTGGTGTATTGCGCCCTGGGCGGACATCAGCATGCGGACTTGCCGGAAACCGATCTGCTGACCGGCGTCAGCATGCTGGACTTCTACGTCGAGGCGGCCTGACACGCGAACAGCAAAAAGCCCGGCTGCCTGATGGGCAGCCGGGCTTTTTAGTGACGGAGCCAGTAGCGAGCATGAAGCCGCAGCGGCGCCTTACTCGCCGAGGATCTGGCCGACGGTCGGGTCCTTGAACAGACGGGTCAGCGCATCGCTCAGTACGTCGCTCACCAGTTTGGTATTGGTGTCCTGGTTCGGCGCCATGCCGAAACGCTGGTCAAGGGACGCGCCATAACGACCGCTGTAGCGACGGTTGGCGTTCTGCACATCGGAACGGAAAGTGGCACCAATGGTGGCCTCGGTCACGTACAGGCCCTCTTTGGGCGACTGGTACTTGAGCTCGGCCAGGGTCACGGTCAACTGCGGGGCATTGCTACCGCCGGCGGTCGGAGTGAAGCCCAACAGACGTACCGCGGCTTCGGCCTGGGCCTGCAGTTTCGGCAGGATCTGCGCGCTCTGCACAGTAATGGCGCTGGTTTCCGGGTACAGGCCGCCACGGGTACCCAGGGTTGGCGATGGACGTCCATCAACCACTTTCACCACCACCGGCTGGCCATGGCCGACGGGGGCCAACTGGGTCGTGAGCTTCGGCTCCGGGCTCAGTTGTTGCGGGCTGTGGGCGCAACCCACCAGCGACAGGCTGGTCACAGTGATCAAACCGAACAACAGGCGTTGCAACATGCTCATCTCTCCAGGAATCAGGCACAAACAGGGCCGCAGTATAGCGGTGCATAACCGCGACGAACCAGCGTCAGGCAAGAGTTAGTCAAGTCTCAGACAGGTGCCGTACAACCAGGTTCCTGTAACCTGCCGTTCACTCGCAATACATCATGATGTAACGGCTCAAGGGCACTCTTATCGTCAATGACCCACTCACAGGTGTTCGGTTATGAACTTCCTTCGCTCCCTGTTCGCCCCGCGTCAGCAGTTCCGCAGTTTTGCCCTGCTCGATGGCCAAGGCCGTTGCCGCGCCTTCAAACACTGCCCGGCGGCTCCCGTGGGTGACGGTTGGGTGGAAATCCAAGAGATTCGCCTGAACTGGTTGCACCAGGTATTACCCGCCAGCGCCCGGATCAGCCCACGCTGCGCCAGCTCCTTGGTGCGACCGATACTGGCCACCTGACCAATAGCCTAATAAAAGTCACGAAACAGGATCATTTCTGCGCATTTCTTCGTTACAATCTCCCCCCGATTATAAGGACGTCTCCTGATCGGGCCTCGCAGTACCGCCAACGCCACTGCATTGGCACCCCGCACCGCCCACAGAGAGCCGCCCACACAGATCGAGTGAAGCTGGCGTGCTTGCTGTACCACCTTGCAAACCTCCACTTTTCGCGAATCTGCAGAGCTGCCATTGCTCGGCCACTTAAAGCTGTTTGCCCGTTGTGCCCGCATGCCTTGCATGCCGGCAACACCGCTCGGGCCAGGTGCCAGGCCGAGGCAGCCCTTTTTTGAGGTTCACGTCTTCAAAAGAGCGTGAAAAAACGGGTTTTCACAACTTCACAAGAGTGTGGCGAGCAAATGAATAGTTTTGCGTCTGAACTGGCACCATTGGCCTCTACAACAGCCCGATTACACAGGACCGAGCACTCCTCAAGAACTGGTGCTTGAAGCCTGTCCGCTGACGGATTTGGTTGCACGAGCGGATGTATCGACCATAAGTCGAATTGCCTGAGGCGCCCCGAGATGCGTTCATATGCACCTTGAGGCCCGGTTGGCAGCGTCCGCAGTAGTTGCAAAGAATTGCGAAGATTCGGACATGGCGATCCTGGCCATGGGTAACCTGGGGCATTACGTGAACCGCCCCGTCACTCCTGGCAGCCATGCCGTCAATTTGGTGCTGCAGATTTTGGAGACGCGTTAATGGCGCATAACGAAGCAGTAGACGTCGTATTGGTTGGGGCCGGCATCATGAGTGCCACCCTCGCTGTACTGCTCAAAGAGCTCGACCCCGCAATCAAGCTGGAAGTCGTCGAGTTGATGGATTCGGGTGCCGCGGAGAGTTCCAACCCGTGGAACAACGCCGGTACCGGCCACGCAGGCCTCTGTGAGCTGAACTACACGCCACAGGCCGCCGATGGCAGCATCGACATCAAGAAAGCCGTACACATCAATACCCAGTTCGAAGTGTCGAAACAGTTCTGGTCCTACCTGACCAAGAAAGGCACGTTCGGCTCGTCCAAGTCCTTCATCAGCCCAGTGCCGCACCTGAGCTTCGTGCAGGGCGACAAGGGTGTGTCCTTCCTCAAGAAGCGTTTTGAAGTGCTGAGCCAGCACCATGCCTTCGCGGACATGGAATACACCGAAGACAAGGCCAAGATGGCCGAGTGGATGCCGCTGATGATGCCAGGCCGTCCGGCAGATGAAACCATCGCCGCGACCCGGGTGATCAATGGCACCGACGTCAACTTCGGTGCCCTGACCAACCAGTTGCTCAAGCACCTGACCAGCGCACCCGATGCCCAGGTCAAGTACTGCAAGCGCGTGACCGGTCTCAAGCGCAACAAGGACAACGGCTGGACCGTGAGCATCAAGGACGTCAACAGCGGCAACAGCCGCGAAGTCGACGCCAAGTTCGTGTTCCTCGGCGCCGGTGGCGCGGCCCTGCCGCTGCTGCAGGCTTCCGGCATTGAAGAGAGCAAAGGCTTTGGCGGCTTCCCGGTGAGCGGCCAATGGCTGCGTTGCGACAATCCGGAAGTGGTCAAGCAGCACCAGGCCAAGGTCTACAGCCAGGCCGCCGTGGGTTCGCCACCGATGTCGGTGCCGCACCTGGACACCCGCGTGGTCGACGGCAAGAAATCCCTGCTGTTCGGACCTTATGCCGGCTTCACCACCAAGTTCCTCAAGCACGGCTCGTTCCTCGACCTGCCAATGTCGGTTCGCGCCGGCAACATCGGTCCAATGCTGGCCGTAGCCCGGGACAACATGGACCTGACCAAATACCTGGTCAGCGAAGTCATGCAGTCCATGGAGCAGCGCCTGGAGTCCCTGCGCCGCTTCTATCCACAGGCCAAGGCGGAAGACTGGCGCCTGGAAGTGGCCGGGCAACGGGTGCAGATCATCAAGAAAGACCCGAAGAAAGGCGGCATCCTGCAGTTCGGTACCGAGCTGGTGGCGGCCAAGGACGGTTCTCTGGCCGCCCTGCTCGGCGCTTCGCCAGGTGCATCGGTGACCGTGTCGATCATGCTGGAGCTGATCGAGCGTTGCTTCCCGGCCAAGGCCAGCGGCGAATGGGCTACCAAGCTCAAGGAAATTTTCCCGGCGCGGGAGAAGGCCCTGGAAACCGACGCAGCGCTGTATCACAAGATCAACAGCGAAAATAACCTGAGCCTGGAACTGGTCGAGCCCAGCAAGGAAACCGAAAGCTGCGCCTGATCTGACGCCCATAAAAAACGCCCCGGCCTGCAAAGGACGGGGCGTTTTTTTATGCCTTCCGAGCGGGTCAGCCGCGGGCGTTGTCCATCAGCTCGATGTAGTCGGCGGCGTTGCGCTGATCCTTGATCAGATCAACGAAGGTCTGGCCGTGCTCATCCTTGCCATCCAGATCCAGACCGGCTGCTACGAAGAAGGTCAGGAAGCGCTCGAAATCGTCGATGCGCAGGCCACGGTAGGCCTTGATCAGTTTGTGCAGGGACGGCGAAGTGGCGTCGACCGGCTCGAAATCGAGGAACAACTTGATCTGCTCGTCGCTGATCTCGTCACCAATCACTTGTTTCTTATCTTTACGCATCGCCGACTCCAGCTCGCAGACATTTCACGGGGCGGGCAGTTTACCCTCAGCCCGCCTCGGGCCTCAACGCGGACGCACGCTGCCGGTGTGCAAGTCAGCCCAGATATGACCATTGGCATAACTGAGAAACTGGCAATACACCGTGTCGTTCCGCAGCAGGTCCATCACTGCCCGGTACTGGGCCAGGGGGTAATACAGGGTCAAGGTCCTGGACTTGGCGTCGTACTGGGGCTTTTTCAGGCTTTTGCTTTCACCGTCGAAATTCACCAGTACCTGGCTGATGGTGGCCCCCTTGTTCAGCGGCTTGCCCTTGAGGCGCACCCACACCGGCGATGTCACCGGAATCGGCTGCTGATTGGATTGGCGCTGGCTGCCGATCACCACGGAATACTCGGTCACCTGCAACAGCTGCTGCTGTTCAGGGACCGAGTCGCGCAGGGTCAGGTCGTCAGGCGGCAAGAATTGCCCGTGCAGAGGCGCCGGGGCGGCTGCCAGGGGCAGGCTCAAGCTCAGAAGAAGGGCCGCGCTAGTGCGAATCAACAGGCTCATGACAGGCTCCAATCAAGGGCTGAGCACTCTAGCATGGGTTTTTGCTGCAAATCCTGCACCGCAGTCTGAGGCGCCTGCCGCAGGCTGCGGATACGACAAACGGGGGAACACAATCAGTCGAATTGCGCACGCATCCAGGCGTGGTATTGCGCCACTCCCGGCTCGCCTTCCCGAGGCGCCCAACTGGCCAGTTCGCCCTCGCCCACCGGACGGTAAGGCCCGGCCTTGCATTCGAACATCAGGCTGTCGGGCTCAAGCACCACCAGGCCATGGAAAACCCCGGCCGGCAGATCGACACCGACGCAGTCACCACCGGCCTGCAAGACGCGCTTGCCCAGCACCTGGCCCGCCTCATCGAAAATCAGCACGCCCAGCCGCCCCTTGAGCACCAGCAAGGTCTCAGCCTTGTCGGCACTCAGGTGCCGGTGCGGCGGAACGTAGGTGGAAGGTTGCAGCCCCACTGCCATGCGATGGCAGGGCTCTTCCATGGCGTGGAAGTTGTGGTGCTGACGCCCACGGGGATTGGCCAAGGCCTTCTCAGCCAGGTCGCTGAACAACGCTTGATCGAGAAAGCTCGGCCCGGACATGCCTTACATCCCCTTCACGGCATAGATGCCGGCGGCGTTGCGCCAGTAACCTTTGTAATCCATGCCGTAGCCGAAGACATAGCGGTCGACGCAAGGCAGGCCCATGTAGTCGGCCTTCAGGTCCGGACGGGCCTTGCGATCGTGCTCCTTGTCGATCAGCACCGCGGTGTGCACCGCACGGGCACCGGCATGTTTGCAGAAGTCGATGATGGCGCCCAGGGTGTGACCTTCATCAAGAATGTCGTCGATGATCAGCACGTCACGGTCGATAAAGGAGACTTCCGGCTTGGACTTCCAGAACAGCTCGCCGCCGCTGGTTTCGTTGCGATAGCGCGTGGCGTGCAGGTAGGAGGCTTCCAGGGGGAACTGCAGGTGGGTCAGCAGCTTGCCAGCGAAGATCAGGCCGCCGTTCATGACGCAGAACACCACCGGATTGCGCTCAGCCAGTTCTTCAGTGATTTGTGCACCGACCCGGGCGATGGCCGCCTCGACTTCAGCTTCGGTGTACAGGCAGTCAGCCTCGCGCATGATTTGACGGATATGCTCGAGATCAGCGGACATGGCGCTCTCCAAGGGGGTGGCAGTTTCGGAAAAGCGGGCAAAGGTACGCATCCGGCCCGATCAGATCAAGCGTTTCTGGACTAACGTACTTTATGTCTATAGGACAACAACCCCGGATAGATTAATCTAGGCCGTTTTTTTTGCCCGCCGCCGGAGCCTTTCCCTATGCCCATCCGTGAGATCCGCCATCCGCTGATCCGACACAAACTTGGCCTTATGCGCCGCGCAGACATTAGCACGAAGAACTTTCGCGAGCTCGCTCAGGAAGTCGGTGCCCTGCTGACGTACGAAGCCACCAAAGACCTGCCCCTGGAAAGCTATGAAATTCCAGGCTGGTGCGGCCCTGTCCAGGTCGAGAAAATCGCCGGCAAGAAGATTACCGTGGTGCCGATCCTGCGCGCCGGTATCGGCATGCTCGAAGGCGTGCTGAGCCTGATTCCGGGCGCCAAGGTCAGCGCCGTGGGCGTGGCCCGCAACGAAGAAACCCTGCAGGCCCACACCTACCTGGAAAAACTGGTTCCGGAGATCGACGAACGTCTGGCGATGATCATCGACCCGATGCTGGCCACAGGCAGCTCCATGGTTGCCACCATCGACCTGCTGAAAAAAGCCGGCTGCCGGGATATCCGCGCCATGGTCCTGGTGGCCGCCCCCGAAGGCATCGCCGCCGTCGAGCAGGCGCACCCGGATGTGACCATCTACACCGCTTCCATCGATCAGAAGCTCAACGAGCATGGCTACATCATTCCAGGCCTGGGTGATGCCGGTGACAAGATCTTCGGCACCAAGCAGAAGGACTCCTGATCATGCAGGATGAGTTCAACGATCCGCTCTGGCGCCAGGTATTGTCTGGCGCGCAGATGCTCTTCGTGGCCTTTGGTGCCCTGGTGTTGATGCCGCTGATTACCGGTCTTGACCCGAACGTGGCGCTGTTCACGGCGGGTCTCGGGACTCTGTTGTTCCAGGTAGTGACCGGCCGCCAGGTGCCGGTCTTCCTGGCGTCAAGCTTTGCCTTCATCACTCCGATCATTCTCGCCAAGGGCCAGTTCGGCCTCGCGGCGACCATGGGCGGGGTGATGGCGGCAGGCTTCGTCTACACCTTTCTGGGCCTGGCGGTGAAGATCAAGGGCACCGGTTTCATCGACCGCCTGCTGCCACCCGTGGTCATCGGCCCGGTGATCATCTCCATCGGCCTGGCCATGGCCCCGATCGCCGCCAACATGGCCATGGGCAAGGCTGGCGACGGCAGTGAGCTGATTCATTACCAGACGGCGATGATGATCTCGATGCCGGCGCTGCTCACCACGCTGATTGTCGCGGTGTTCGGCAAAGGCATCTTCCGTCTCGTGCCGATCATTTCCGGGGTGCTGGTGGGCTTTGCCCTGTCCTTCTACTTCGGCGTGGTGGACACCGCGAAGATCGCCGCCGCTCCCTGGCTGGCACTGCCGCATTTCACTGCTCCGGAGTTCAACTGGCAGGCGATCCTGTTCATTGTCCCGGTCGCCCTGGCTCCGGCCATCGAACACATCGGCGGTGTGATTGCCGTCGGCAGCGTCACCGGTCGCGACTACCTGAAGAAACCCGGGCTGCATCGCACCCTGTTCGGTGACGGCATCGCCACCACCGCTGCCGGCCTGTTCGGCGGCCCGCCCAACACCACCTATGCCGAAGTCACTGGCGCGGTGATGCTGACCAAGAACTACAACCCGAAAATCATGACCTGGGCGGCGGTCTTCGCCATCACCCTGGCCTTTATCGGCAAGTTCGGCGCGCTGCTGCAAAGCATCCCGGTGCCGGTGATGGGCGGGATTCTCTGCCTGCTGTTCGGTTCAATTGCAGCGGTGGGCATGAACACCCTGATCCGTCACAAGATCGATCTGGGGGAAGCCCGCAACCTGGTGATCGTTTCGGTGACCCTGGTGTTCGGCATCGGCGGCGTACTGGTGGGAACCGGTACCGGTCCGGACGACTTCGGCCTCAAGGGCATTGCCCTGTGCGCCATCGTCGCCATCGTGCTGAATCTGGTACTGCCGGGTAATGACGGCTGGAAGAACAAGAAGGCCGACGAGCCTCTGATCTGAAGACGCGTTCGCCGGCAAGTCCGCTCCGCAGGAGCTGGCTTGCCGGCGAAGCTGTTTACAACGCCAAAGGCGCTCTGGCGCACAAGGTGTTCAAGGCCTGCGCCCATTGCGGGTCGTCATTCAGGCACGGGATCAACACCAGATCCTCACCTCCGGCTTCGCGGAACTGCTCACGACCGCGATCACCAATTTCCTCCAGGGTCTCGATGCAATCGGCAACAAAAGCCGGGCACATCACCATGACCTTCTTCACCCCCTGCCTGGCCAACTCATCAAGCCGTGCCTCGGTGTAGGGCTCGATCCATTTGGCCCGCCCCAAACGCGACTGGAACGACACCGACCAGGAGCCTTGCGCCAACCCCAGATGCTCGGCCAGGGCCGAGGCCGTCCGCATGCACTGAGCGCGGTAACAGGTGGCCAGCACCTGCGCAGAGGCGTTGCGGCAACAGTCGGCATCCTTGAAGCAATGCTGGCCGGTCGGGTCCAGTTTGGTCAGGTGCCGCTCCGGCAGACCGTGAAAGCTCAGCAGCAGATGATCATGCTCCTGGGCCAGGTAGGGTCTGGCGCTGGCCGCCAGGGCCTCGATGTACTCCGGCTGATCGTAGAAGGGTTGCAGCACGCTGAACTGCACATCCAGCTTGTGCTCGCGCACCACGCGCTTGGCCTCTTCGATCACCGTGGTCACGGTACTGTCGGCGAACTGTGGATAGAGCGGTGCCAGGGTGATTTTCTTCTGCCCCTGGGCCACCAACTTGAGCAGTGCCGACTCGATCGAAGGCTGGCCATAACGCATTGCCAGCTCCACAGGCCCCTGTTTCCACTGCTCGCTCATCACCTGTTGCAACCGGCGGCTGAGCACCACCAACGGCGAACCGTCCTCCCACCAGATCGATGCATAGGCGTGGGCGGACTGCTCCGGGCGCTTGATCAGGATCAGCGACACCAGCAAGCGCCGCACCGGCCAAGGCAGGTCGATGACATAAGGGTCCATGAGAAATTGGTTGAGGTAGCTGCGCACATCCGCCACCGAAGTGGAGGCCGGCGAACCGAGATTGACCAGGAGCAACGCGTGATCGGTCATGCAACGTCCTATTTCAAAGGCGGCTGGACACATCGTCCAGGGCCGCGGACAAATCAGTGAACTGGAAAGTGAATCCCGTCTCCAGCAAACGCGCGGGAACGGCACGCTGGCCGCCCAGCAACAGCAACGACAGCTCACCCAGCGCCAGGCGCAAGACAAAGGCCGGCAGCGGTATCAGCGCCGGCCGGTGCAGCACCCGCCCCAGGCTCTTGGCGAACTCGCGGTTGCGCACCGGCTTCGGCGCGCAGGCATTATAAGGACCGCGTGCCTCATCCTGATGCACAAGAAAATCAATCAGGGCGATTTGGTCATCGATATGAATCCACGGCATCCATTGCCGACCGCTACCGATCGGCCCGCCCAGCCCCAGCTTGAACGGCAGCAGCAGGCGCGACAAAAAGCCGCCCTCGGACGACAGCACCAAACCGGTGCGCACCAGCACTACGCGCACGCCCAAGGCCTCGGCCCGCTGAGCGGTTTCTTCCCAGGCAATGCACAACTGGCTGGCAAAATCCTCGTTGACCGGAGGTGAATCCTCGCTCAGTTCCCGCTCGCCACCGTCGCCATACCAACCTACTGCCGAGCCAGAAACCAGAACCCGGGGTTTATGCTCGCGAGTTTCAAGCCAGGCCAGCAGGGTTTCGGTGAGGGCAATACGGCTGCTCCACAGCAGCGCCTTGCGCTTGTGGGTCCAGGGCCGATCGGCAATCGGCGCTCCGGCCAGATTGATCACCGCATCCAGCGGCGCCTGGTCCAGCTCTTGCAAAGTTCTGATGGCCCGCACTTGGGGACCGCACAGAGCGGCCACTTTTTCGGGATGGCGCGTCCATACACTCAATTGGTGACCCTGGGCCTGCCAGTAACGGCACAGCGCACGCCCGATCAAACCAGTACCGCCGGTCAGCAATATATGCATGACATCTTCCTCGCGTGGCGTTTTACCCGAATCACTAGTCTATTTTTATAGGCAGGGATCTTTTCAATCGGACAGGCTGTGACTTAACGATAGACAACTTGCACAACCGATGACGCCGAAAGCTATACCAAAAAACAATATTGTACAGGTTTTAGTAGCGGCGTAATCTGTACAGACTGGTAAACGAGGCCCCTATGACAGTACCCATCGCAATCATTGGTACCGGCATCGCCGGACTCTCCGCCGCCCAGGCACTTCGAGATGCCGGGCACAGCGTCCAACTCTTCGACAAGAGCCGCGGCAGCGGTGGGCGCATGTCGAGCAAACGCAGCGATGCCGGCAGCCTGGACCTGGGGGCCCAGTATTTTACCGCTCGCGACCGCCGTTTCGTTACCGAAGTCCAGCGCTGGCAAGCCAAGGGCTGGGTCGCCGAATGGGCGCCGCAACTCTACAACTCCCACGGCGGACAACTCAGCCCTTCTCCCGATGAACAGACCCGCTGGGTCGGCACGCCACGCATGAGCGCCATCACCCGCGCCCTGATCGGCGACCTCGAAGTGCACTTCGCCTGCCGCATCACTGAAGTCTTCCGTGGCGAACAGCACTGGCACCTGCAGGACGCCGAGGGCTTTACCCACGGCCCCTTCAGCCACGTAGTGATCGCCACGCCGGCACCGCAAGCCACCGCTTTGCTGGCCGCCGCGCCGAAGCTCGCCGGAGTCGCCGCCGGGGTGAAAATGGACCCGACCTGGGCTGTCGCACTGGCCTTCGATACGCCCCTGGAAACCCCCATGGAAGGCTGCTTCGTCCAGGACAGCCCGCTGGACTGGCTGGCCCGCAACCGCAGCAAGCCCGGACGCGACAGCCATCTCGACACCTGGATACTGCACGCCACCAGTGCCTGGAGCCGGCAACACATCGACCTCAGCAAAGAGGCCGTGACCGAGCAATTGCACGGGGCCTTCGCCGAATTGCTGCACAGTGTCATGCCCGCCCCAACCTTTAGCCTGGCCCATCGCTGGCTCTACGCAAGACCGGCCGCCAGCCATGAATGGGGTGCCCTGGCCGATGCCGACCTGGGGCTGTACGTATGTGGCGACTGGTGCCTGTCCGGCCGGGTCGAAGGCGCTTGGCTCAGTGGCCAGGAAGCCGCACGCCGTTTGCACGAGAGCCTGCAGTGAATCGACTCAACCCGCGCAAACTGCTGCTGTCGAAATGGACAGCAGCCCACCCGCAACACCGCGAGAAACACTTTCTGGTCACTGAGCTTTTCTGCGACGAAGAAGGCACCGTGCTGGACATCGAACTGCAAGCCGTACTCACCCGGCGCAGCCAGCGCCTAAGCTGGCAAACCCTGCTCAACGACAGCGACTGGCGAATGGGCTGGCAGTAATTCGACAACCTGCCTGGCAATACCTGTACAAATAAATTGACTTGTACAACTTTAATTCTATGATGAAGACAAGTTGTACAACGTTTCGTTTTTGTACAGGTAAACCCCGGAGGTTGCATCATGTCCGCCAAGCCGAAAATTGCCATCAGCGCCTGCCTGATGGGCGTCGAGGTCCGCTACAACGGTGGGCACAAGGAGTCTCGCCTGTGCAGCCGAGTACTCAGCGAGCACTTCGATTTCGTGCCCCTGTGCCCGGAAGTCGCAATCGGCATGGGCACCCCCCGCGAACCTATTCGGCTGGTCGGCGACCCTGAGCAACCCCGGGCCGTAGGCACCGTGGACGCCAGCCTGGATGTCACCTTGCCCCTGGCGGAATACGGCGAGCGCATGGCGGCCCAGGTAGATGACATCTGTGGCTACATCTTCATGCAGAACTCGCCATCCTGTGGTCTGGAGCGGGTCAAGGTGTACCAGGCCAATGGCATTCCCCATAGAAACGGCGGCCGGGGCATCTACGCCCAGGCATTCTGCGCACAGCACCCCGATCTACCGGTGGAAGAAGCCGGACGCCTGAACGACCCGGTCCTGCGGGAAAACTTCCTGACCCGGGTCTACGTCTATCGCGACTGGCAAGCGCTGCTCAAGCAAGGCTTGACCCGCCGCGCCCTCACCGACTTCCACTCGCGCTGCAAATACCTGCTGATGGCTCACCATCCCGTGCAGTACAAGACCCTGGGCAATCTGCTGGGCAGCATGGGCAAGGGCGATCCGAACCTGATCGGCCCGCGCTATTTCAGCGAGCTGATGGCGGCCTTGAGCAAATGCGCGACCCGGGGCACCCACAGCAATGTGCTGCAGCACCTGAGCGGCTATCTCAAGCAGTCCATCAGCCCCGAAGACAAGCAGGAAGTGCAACACGTGATCGGCCAGTACCGCCACGGCATCGTGCCGCTAGTCGTGCCGCTGACCCTGCTCAAGCACCACTTTCGCCAGCACCCCGATCCCTACATCGCCCAGCAGCTGTACCTGCAGCCACACCCGGAAAACCTCAGCCTGCGCAACGCGATCTGAGCCATGAAACAACCCGCTCAAGAAACCGACAACAGCGCCCAGTACCGCCGCGCCCTGGATCAGGGTTGGCTGCCGATTCGCGAAGTGGCGCGCCAGACCGGGGTCAACGCCGTGACCCTGCGGGCCTGGGAGCGCCGCTACGGATTGATCGTGCCCTTGCGTACGCCCAAGGGTCATCGCCTGTATTCCCAGGATCAGGTGCTAGAGATCCAGACCATCCTTACCTGGCTCAATCGCGGGGTCGCGGTCAGCCAGGTCAAGCACCTGCTGGACAGTGCCCCCACCGCCAGCACACCGGCCGAGAATGACTGGCAGCGCCTGCGTCAGACCCTGAGCCTGGCCATCAGCCAATTGGCCGAACGCAAGGTCGACGACACCTTCAACCAGGCCATGGCGCTGTACCCACCCCGCACGTTGTGCGAACACCTGCTGATGCCGCTGCTGGCGGAGCTGGAGCAACACTGGCAGGGCCAGTTCGGCAGCCAGATGGAACAGGTGTTTTTCTACTCCTGGCTGCGCAGCAAGCTGGGCGCGCGGATCTACCACAACAACCGCCAACTGCAGGGCCCACCGCTGCTGCTGGTCAACCAGTCGGACCTGGCCCTGGAACCCCATCTGTGGCTGACCGCCTGGCTGGCCAGCAGTGCCGACTGCCCGGTGGAGGTCTTCGACTGGCCGCTGCCCGGCGCCGAACTGGCCCTGGCCATCGAACGCCTGCAAGCTCGCGGCCTGCTGCTGTATTCCAGCAAGGCGCTCAATCCTGCGCTGTTGCCCAGGCTGCTCAACGGCATTGCCTGCAAAAAAATCATCGCCGGACCCGCGGTGTGCATCCACCCCGACGACTGGTCCGTATGTATCACTGAAATCGCTGATCTGTACCTGGCCCAAGACCCGATCTCGGCCTGCCAGGCGCTGCTTGAGCGAGGACTCTTTTGAACCGGGAATCAGCATGCAATTGATCTGGCTGCGCAGCGACCTGCGCCTAAATGACAACACCGCCCTCTGCGCCGCCACCCAGCGTGGCCCCACCGTGGCCGTGTACCTGCTGAGCCCGGAACAATGGCAAGCCCATGACGATGCCCCCTGCAAGGTCGACTTCTGGCTGCGCAACCTGCAGCACCTGAGCAATGCCCTGGGCCGGCTGAACATTCCTCTGCTGATTCGCAGCGCAGCCACCTGGGACCAGGCGCCCCACGTCCTGCTGGAACTGTGCCGGCAACTGCAGGTACGCATGCTGCACTTCAACCAGGAGTACGGCATTCACGAGAGCCGCCGCGATGCCGCCGTGACCAGGGTCCTGGAAGAAGCCGACATCAGCGTCCAGGGTTACCTCGATCAGTTACTGTTCCAGCCCGGCAGCGTGCTGACCCAGAGCGGCGGCTACTTCCAGGTGTTCAGCCAGTTCCGCAAGGTCTGCTACAGCCGCTTGCACAGCGCGCTGCCAGCCCTGGTCGCCAGCCCCAAGGCGCAATCGCCACTGTCGATCCAAGCCGATCCTGTACCCCGCCATATCGATGGTTTCCCACGCCCCAGCCAGTCACTGCGTGATCTGTGGCCGGCAGGTGAAGATCAAGCCCTGGGCCGTCTGCAACAGTTCACCGACGAGCAGATCGACTACTACCAGAGCGAACGCGACTTCCCGGCCAAGCCCGGCACCAGTCAGCTTTCACCCTACCTCGCCGCCGGGGTGATCTCGCCCCGCCAGTGCCTGCACGCTGCCTTGCGCTGTAACCAGGGAGAGTTCGAAAGCGGTAATCCCGGGGCCGTCACCTGGATCAACGAACTGCTGTGGCGCGAGTTCTACAAACACATCCTGGTGGGCTACCCACGGGTTTCCCGGCACCGTGCCTTTCGCCCGGAAACCGAAGCTGTGGCCTGGCGCGACGCCCCTGAGGAACTCGCCGCCTGGCAGGAAGGCCGCACCGGCCTGCCGATCATCGACGCCGCCATGCGCCAACTGCTGGAAACCGGCTGGATGCACAATCGCCTGCGGATGGTGGTGGCCATGTTCCTGACCAAGAATCTGTTGATCGACTGGCGCGAGGGCGAGCGTTTCTTCATGCGCCACCTAATCGACGGCGACCTGGCAGCGAACAATGGCGGCTGGCAGTGGAGCTCCTCCACCGGCACCGACGCCGCGCCCTACTTCCGCATCTTCAACCCTGTAAGCCAGTCGGAACGCTTCGACGCCGAAGGACGCTTCATCAAGCACTGGCTGCCACAACTGGCGGGGTTGAACAAAAAAGATATCCACAACCCCGGAGCCATGGGCGGCCTGTTCGCTGTCGCCGATTACCCGGCGCCTATGGTCAACCTGTCGATGTCCCGGGATCGGGCATTGGCGGCGTTCAAGGCGCTGCCTTCGCGCCAGGATGTGGGAGGCGCCCATGAGTGACTTCCTCGACCGCTTCGCCCGGGATTTCGCCAGCCTCGACAAGCACAGCCTGCAACGCCTGGACCAGCTCTACAGCGAGGACATCCAGTTCACCGACCCGCTGCACGAGGTCAATGGTCTGCCACGCTTGCGGCATTACTTTGCAGAGCTGTACGCCAATGTCAGCGAACTGCGCTTCGAATTCCACGGTGTCGACACCTGCACCGAAGGCCAAGGCTATCTGCGCTGGACCATGAGCTACCGCCACCCGCGCCTCAAGGGCGGCCAGATGATCCGGGTCCCCGGCTGCTCGCACCTGCACTGGCGCGACGGCAAGGTCTACCGTCATCGGGACTATTTCGACGCCGGTGCCTTGCTCTATGAACATCTGCCGCTACTCGGTGCGGTGATTGCCTGGCTGAAAAGGAGGCTCGGATGAACCCTGCAATGCCACGGCGGATCTGGCTCACCGGCGCCAGCAGCGGCATCGGTGCGGCGCTGGCCGAAGAACTGCTCAAGACTGGCGCCCAAGTGGCCGTCAGCGCTCGCTCGCGCGAACCCCTGGAAGCGCTGGCCCTGCGTTATCCGGGCCGAGTGCTGGTGGTGCCCGGCGATCTCACCGACGCCCTGCAGGTGCGCGAGATCGGCAAGCGTATCGCCCAGGCCTGGGGCGCACTGGACACGGCGATCCTCAATGCCGGGACCTGTGAATACATCGAGGTGCAGCAATTTGACGCGACGCTGATCGAGCGCGTGCTGAGCAGCAACCTGCTGTCCGCCAGCTATTGCATCGAGGCTGCTCTACCGCTGTTGCGCGCCGGCAATCGCCCGCATCTGGTAGGGGTGGCCAGTTCCGTGACCTACCTGCCGCTGCCTCGGGCCGGCGCCTATGGCGCTTCCAAGGCAGCCTTGCGTTATCTGCTGCAATCCTTGCGCATCGACCTGGCTGCCGAGGGCATTGACGTCACCGTGGTCAGTCCCGGCTTCGTCGATACCCCGCTCACCGCGCGCAATGACTTTGCCATGCCCATGAGCTGGCCCGCCGCCAAGGCTGCGCGGCATATTTACAAACGCCTGTCACACCGGGATCTGGAGATCGCTTTCCCCGCCCCGTTCATCTTCGGCCTCAAGCTGCTGTCCTGGCTACCCGGCCGCCTGCAACTGGCCATCGCCAAACGCCTGGCCCGCACAGGGAGTGCATCGTGAAAATCGCCATTATCGGTAGCGGCATTGCCGGCCTGACCTGCGCCTACGTCCTGAACCGTCGCCATGACATTCGGGTTTATGAGGCCGGCAGCTGGATCGGCGGTCACACCCACACCGTGGATGTCAGCCTGAACGGCGAGACCCAGTCTGTGGACACCGGTTTCATCGTCTTCAACGACTGGACTTACCCCAACTTCATCCGCCTGCTGGGACAGATCGGGGTCAAGTTCAAACCCACCGAGATGAGTTTCTCGGTGTGCGATCCCGCCTCGGGCCTGGAATACAACGGCAACAACCTCAACAGTCTGTTCGCCCAGCGACGCAATCTGCTATCGCCCGGGTTCTGGGGCATGCTGCGGGACATCCTGCGCTTTAACAAAGCGTCGCTGCTCGATTTGCAGCAACAGCGGATCGCCGCCGACACCACACTCGGCGACTACCTGAAAAGCCAGGGCTACGGCGAGCGTTTCATCCAGCACTACATCGTGCCCATGGGCTCGGCGATCTGGTCGATGTCACGGGTGCAGATGTTGGGCTTTCCCCTGCAGTTCTTTGTGCGCTTCTTCAAGAACCATGGCCTGCTGTCGGTGAATAACCGTCCGCAGTGGTGCGTGATCGAAGGTGGCTCAAGCCGCTACATCGAACCGCTGACCGCCTCGTTCCGCCAGCACATCCGCCTCGACTGCCCGGTGCAACGAGTCGAGCGCGACGAGGCTGGCGTGCTGATCCACAGCGCCGCCGGCAGCGAGCGCTTCGACAAGGTGGTATTCGCCTGTCACAGCGACCAGGCCCTGCAACTGCTGGCCAGCCCCAGCCAGGCCGAGCGAGAGATTCTCCAGGCCCTGCCCTACGCCGACAACGACGTGGTGCTGCACACCGATACCCGGCTGCTGCCCCGCCGGCGCCTGGCCTGGGCCAGCTGGAACTACCGCCTGGACGCCAGCGGCGAGAAAGCCGCCGCCGTGACCTACGACATGAACATCCTGCAAGGCCTGAAGAGCGACACCACCTTCTGCGTCAGCCTCAACCAGACCGCAGCCATCGATCCGACGCAGATCCTGGCCCGCTTCACTTACGCCCACCCGCAATACAGCCTCGATGCGGTGGCGGCCCAGGGCCGCTGGAATGAACTGCAAGGCGCCCAGCACAGCTTCTACTGCGGCGCCTACTGGGCCAACGGCTTCCACGAAGACGGCGTGGTCAGCGCCTTGCGCGTGGCCCAGGCCTTTGGTGAACAACTGTGAACAGTGCCCTGTACAGCGGCTGGATCAGCCACCGGCGCTTTGCCCCCAAGGGCCATGCCTTCCGCTATCGCATCGGCCTGCTGTACCTGGACCTGGATGAGCAGGACAGGGTGCTGGGGCTTTCGCCCCTGGCAGGCCAGAGTCGCTTCGCGCCGTTCGCCTTCCGTGAAAGCGACTACCTGACATCCTTCACCGGCCAGGGCATGCGCCTGATCGACGCGGTACGCCAGCAAGTGGCGCAGGCGATAGGTCATGTGCCCGGGGGCGCAGTGCGTCTGCTGACCCAGGTACGCAGCTGGGGCCTGGCGTTCAACCCGGTGAGTTTCTTCTACTGCTTCGAGGCCGACGGGCAACTGGCAGCGATACTCTGCGAGGTCACCAACACCCCCTGGCGCGAGCGCTACCACTATGTACTGCCGGCCCGCCCAGGCAGTGCCACGGCTCCCGAGCACCAGCACTTCGCCGTGGCCAAGGCCTTTCACGTGTCACCGTTCCTGCCCCGGGACCTTGAGTACCGCATGAGCTTCAGCCCACCAGCCGAACGGCTCGGGGTGCACATGGCCGACTGGCAGGGCGAGTCCAAGGTGTTCGACGCCACCCTCAGCCTGCAACGCCAGCCCCTGGATCGCCGCAGCCTGCACCGGTATCTGCTGCGCTTTCCGTGGATGACCGCCAAGACCTGCCTGGCCATCTACTGGCAGGCCCTGCGCCTGGCCGGCAAAGGCATCAAGTTCTTTCCTCACGAGGCCGCCGACGGCGCCTATCGCACAGCCGCTGTACAACCCAAGGATCGCCGCCATGAAATCCTCTAGCGTATCGGCCAGAACTACCCTGTTCAGCACCCACAGCCTCACTGCCAGCCTGCTGCGCCGTGGCGTACTGCGACAATTGGCGCAACTCAAGCACGGACAACTGCTGATCATCGAAGACGGCGAGCGCCTGGTCTTTGGCAGCGACAGCGCGACCCTGATCGGGGAAATCCATATTCATGACAGCAGCGCCTGGGGGCTGGTAGCCAGCAGCGGTTCGATCGGCGCCGGTGAGGCCTTTATCCACGGCTACTGGAGCACCCCGGATCTGACGGCAGTCATCCGTGTATTCGTCAGCAACCTTGAGGTACTGGACGCCATGGAAGGCGGCCTGGCGCGACTCGGTCGCCCCCTGGTGCGCGGCCTGCACTGGCTCAATCGCAACACCCGCAAAGGCTCGCAGAAAAACATCGCTGCCCATTACGACCTTGGCAACGAGCTGTTCGAGCAGTTTCTCGACCCCACCATGATGTATTCCGCCGCACAGTTTCGCAGCGATGAAGACAGCCTGGAGCAGGCCCAGTTGAACAAGCTGGAACGCATCTGCCAGAAACTCGCCTTGCAGCCCGAGGATCACCTGCTGGAGATCGGCACCGGCTGGGGCAGCATGGCGCTGTATGCGGCCCAGCATTACGGCTGCCGCGTGACCACCACCACCCTGTCCAAGGAGCAGTTCGCCTTTACCCGGCAACGCATCGACGCCGCCGGCCTGCAGGATCGGATCACCCTGCTGCTGGAGGACTATCGCGACCTCACCGGACAATACGACAAGCTGGTGTCCATCGAGATGATCGAAGCCGTGGGCCATCGCTTCCTGCCCACCTACTTCAAGCAGTGCGCGCAGTTGCTGAAAAGCAACGGCCTGATGCTGCTGCAAGCCATCACCATCCGCGACCAACGTTATGAACAGGCGAAGAACGGCGTGGACTTCATCCAACGCTATATCTTCCCTGGCGGCGCCCTGCCCAGCGTGCAGAAGATGCTCGAAGTGGTCGGTCGCGACACCGACATGAATCTGCTGCACATGGAGGACTTCGGCCTGCACTACGCCCGGACCCTACGCCTGTGGCATGAGAACTTCCGTCGCGCCCACAGCCGCCTGAGCGAGCTGGGCTATGACCAGTACTTCCTGCGGCTGTGGGAGTTCTACCTGTGCTACTGCGAAGGCGGCTTCCTGGAGCGCAGCATCGGCACCGCGCAGATGCTCCTGGCCAAACCCTCGGCAGTGCCACAACCTTTGCTGGGCCGTTTCGATGCGTAAGCAACTGGCCAACGCCCTGCTGTTCCAGCTGGGCTGGTTCATCTGCGTGCTGTCTGGTGACAGCGCCTGGCTGCTGCTGGGGGTGGCGATCCTGCTGGCGCATTTTCGCTGGATCGGCAGTTGGGCCGGGGAAAGTCGGATGATTGTCGGCGTCGCCCTGATCGGCATCACCCTGGACAGCTTCCTGCACTGGCTGGGGGTGTTTCAGTTCCAGCAAGTAAGCCTGCTGATTCCCCTATGGCTGATGCTGCTCTGGATCTTGCTGGGCACCACCCTGCGCCACTGCCTGGCATGGACGGCACGTCCCTGGTGGCTGGCCAGTATCCTCGGGGCGCTGTGCGGACCACTGTCCTATTACGCCGGCGGCCGCTTGGCCGGAGTGACCTTTGCCTATGGCCTGTGGCCGACCTTGCTGGGGCTGGGCCTGCTCTGGGGAGTACTGCTACCGCTGTTTCACGTGCTTGCGCGTCCCACTGAAGAAGCACCGCAGCCGGCCCCTCAGGACTGAGCGTCCGTCAGGGCTCTCACACAGCCCTGGCCCACTGCCTTACACTGCGCGCCTATGACTAACATCCCCGTTACCCCCATCCCCGAACCGGCCATCAGTTGCTCGACCTGCGCCGCTTGCTGCTGCCAGCTGGAAGTGATGCTGATCACTGACACCGGGGTGCCCGAGCGCTTTATAGAAACCGATGACTGGGGGGGCGAAGTCATGCGCCGCCTGGACGACGGCTGGTGCGCAGCAGTGGATCGCAACAGCATGCGCTGCACTATCTATGAGCTGCGGCCGCTGATCTGCCGCGAGTTCGAACTGGGAGAAGCGGACTGCCTGAGCGAACGCCGGGGAATCGCCACGGCATATCGCTGAACCGCTTTTTTCACGACTCGAAACGCTGAACGCTACCAGGACTTTTCCACAGCAGAGGAAGCACCTGGGCAAAGTGCGTGACATCGCCACTGGTCCAGAAGCGCGCCTCACGGGCGACTCCTCGCGCACGCAGGTCACTCTCGTCTAGCAGGCGCTGCAACTGCCGGGCAACCGCCGCACCGGTGTCGATCAGGCTGATGTGGGCAGGCAGCATCTGCGCCAGCACCGGCTTGAGAAACGGGTAATGGGTGCAGCCCAGGATGATGGTGTCGCAACCGGCGGCCAGCAGCGGTTCGACATAGCCCTGCAACAGCTGGCACAGGGCGCTGCTGTTGAGGTCGCCGTTTTCGATCATTTCCACCAAGCCGGGGCAGGGCTGGGTGACCACCTTCACATCAGCGGCAAAGCGATCGAGCAAGGCGGCGAACTTGGCGCTCTGCAAGGTGCCGGTGGTCGCCAGCACACCGACCACGCCGCTGCGGGTCGCGGCCGCTGCTGGCTTGACCGCAGGTTCCATGCCGACGATGGGCCAGTCCGGGAAGTCCCGGCGCAGCTCGGCCACCGCAGCCACGGTCGCCGTGTTACAGGCCAGTACCAGCGCCTTGGCGCCCTGCTCGCGGAAAAAGCGCGCCATCAGAGCACAACGCTGGCGAATGAACTCGGGGGTCTTTTCACCATAGGGGATATAACCGCAGTCCCCCAGGTAGAGCAGCGACTCTTGAGGCAGCAGTTGCTGTATTTCCGCCAGCACCGAGAGGCCGCCGACACCGGAATCGAAGACTGCTACCGGAGCCTCACCCATGGCGACTACCACAAACGGTGCAGCCCGGATCGCGCTTGACCCGCAGCTCACGGAAACGCGTGCCCAGGGCATCGATCAATAACAATCGACCCACCAGAGGCTCACCAAATCCGGCCAGCAGCTTCAGGGCTTCCAGCGCTTGCAGACTGCCCACGGTGCCCACCAGCGGGCCGAGTACCCCGGCTTCACTGCAGGTCAGCTCGGCTTCGCTGCCATGCCCGTACAAGCAGTGGTAGCAAGGGCTTTCCGGGCGCCGCGGGTCGAACACCGACAACTGCCCTTCCAGGCGAATGGCCGCACCGCTGACCAGAGGCTTGCCGGCAGCCACGCAGGCGGCGTTCACCGCCTCGCGAGTGCCGAAGTTGTCACAGCAATCGAGGACCAGATCCACCGCAGCCACCGCAGCGGCCAAGGTGTCTTCATCCAGTGCCACGGGGTGAGGCACCAGGCGGATTTCCGGATTGAGGGCGGACAGCCGGCGCATGGCCGAGTCCACCTTGCTGACCCCGACACTGGCGCTGTCATGAATGATCTGGCGTTGCAGATTGGTCACATCCACCGTGTCGAAGTCCGCCAGGTGCAGTTCACCGATACCGGCAGCGGCCAGGTACAAGGCTGCGGGGGCACCCAGGCCGCCGAGACCGACGATCAGTACCCGGCTTTGCTTGAGGCGCAGTTGGCCGTCGATATCGACGTGCTGCAACAGAATCTGCCGGCTATAACGCAGCAGCTCCTGATCCGTCAGCACGGCAAGCACCCAAGGCTGATGCGCTCATGCCCACCCAGGTCGACGCGACTGTGGACCTCGATAAAACCCTGGGCCGTCAACAATTCACGCACGGCTGCTGCCTGGTCGTAGCCGTGCTCCAGCATCAGCCAGCCGCCGCCTTCCAGATGTTGCGGAGCCTGGGTGACGATCAGGCGCAGGTCGTCCAGGCCATCCTTGCCCGCCACCAGGGCACTTTCGGGTTCGAACCGCACATCGCCGGCCACCAGATGGGGATCGGCCTCGGCAATATAAGGAGGGTTGCTGACGATCAACTGGAAGCGCTGGGACTCGACGGCGCTGAACCAGTGGCTGCTGAGCACGGTGACGTTGTCCAGTTGCAGGCGCTGGCGGTTGCGCTCGGCCAGGGCCACGGCTTCCAGCACCCGGTCCACGGCCGTAACCTTCCAGGCTGGACGTTCGCTGGCCAAGGCCAGGGCGATGGCGCCGCTGCCGGTCCCCAGGTCGAGGACCTTGGCCGGAGTCGCTGGCAGCAGTTCCAACGCCGCCTCCACCAGCAGCTCCGTGTCGGGACGCGGGATCAGGGTGTGCGGCGCCACTTCAAGATCCAGTTTCCAGAATCCCTGCTGGCCGAGGATGTAGGCCACCGGTTCGCCGGAACGGCGTCGTTGCAGGTATTCAGTGAACAGCAACACGGCCTCGCTGGGCACGATGCGCTCAGGCCAGGTATGGAGAAAACTCCGCGGCTTGCCCAGGGCCGCTGCCAGGAGCAGTTCGGCATCCAGGCGCGGCGTCGGCGAATCGGGTAATTGGGCTGCGCGCAGCAGGCTGGCGATGATGGTCATTTACTCACCCAATGCCGCAAGTTGATCGGCCTGATACTCAGCCAGCAGCGGTTCAATCACGGCCTCGACGCCCCCGGCGAGGATTTCGTCCAGGGAATACAGGGTCAGGTTGATCCGGTGATCGGTGACCCGGCCCTGAGGGAAATTGTAGGTACGAATACGCTCGGAGCGATCCCCCGAGCCCACCAGCAGCTTGCGCTCGCTGGCGATGGCATTGGCCGCGGCGCTGGTCTGCTGGTCGTTGAGCTTGGCCGACAGCCAGGACATGGCCCGGGCCCGGTTCTTGTGCTGGGAGCGCTCTTCCTGGCACTCCACCACGATGCCCGAAGGAATGTGGGTGATGCGGATCGCCGAGTCGGTCTTGTTCACGTGCTGACCGCCGGCGCCCGAAGAGCGGTAGGTATCGATGCGCAGGTCCGCCGGGTTGATCTCGATGGCTTCCTGTTCGTCCGGCTCGGGCAGTACCGCCACGGTGCACGCCGAGGTGTGGATGCGACCCTGTGATTCGGTGGCCGGTACCCGCTGCACACGGTGCGCGCCGGACTCGAACTTGAGCTTGCCGTAGACGTTCTCGCCTTCGACCCGGGCAATGACTTCTTTATAGCCGCCGTGCTCACCCTCGTTTTCCGAGAGGATCTCCAGCCGCCAGCCACGCCGCTCGGCGTAGCGCGAATACATGCGGAACAGGTCGCCGGAAAAGATCGCCGCTTCGTCACCGCCGGTGCCGGCGCGGATTTCCAGGAACACGTTACGCCCGTCGTTGGGGTCCTTGGGCAGCAGCATGCGTTGCAAGGCGCTTTCCAGTTCGGCCAATTGCTCCTTGGCCTCGCGCACTTCCTCGGCGGCCATTTCCCGCAGGTCCGGGTCATTGTCCTTGAGCAGCGCCTGGGCACCCTCGAGGTCGGCCTGGACCTTGAGCACCTGTTTGTAGGAGGCGACGATCGGCTCGACTTCCGCGTATTCCTTGGAATAGGCGCGGAACTTGGCCTGATCGGAAATGACCTCAGCATCGCCGAGCAAGGCGGTCAGTTCCTCGAAACGATCCTGGAGAATGTCCAGCTTACTGAGCAGTGACGCTTTCATTACGGGGTTTTATCCGATGAGCCCTCACCGAGGGCAAAGAGTTCTTGAGCCATGGCCAACGCATCGAGGCGGCCTTCGGCGGACAGCTTTTTCAGCTGCACGCTCGGCGCGTGCAGCAGTTTGTTGGTCAGGCCACGGGCCAGTTGGGCCAGTACATCCTCGGCGCTGGAGCCATTGCTCAGCAGGCGCAGAGCCTTCTGCAGTTCTTCATCACGCAGGCGCTCGCTCTGCTGACGATAGGCCTTGAGCACATCAACCGCCGCCAATTCACGCAGGCGCACCATGAAATCCTCGGCGCCGATGTTCACCAGCTCCTCGGCTGCCTGGGCCGCGCCCTGACGGCTCTTGAGGTTTTCCGCGACCACTTCGTGCAGGTCATCGACGGTGTAGAGGTAAACGTCGTCCAATTCGCCGACTTCAGGTTCGATATCCCGGGGAACGGCGATATCCACCATGAAAATCGGCTTGTGCTTACGCAGCTTCAGCGCGCTTTCCACTGCGCCCTTGCCAAGGATCGGCAACTGGCTGGCAGTGGAACTGATCACGATATCGCTGTGCACCAGCTCTTGGGGAATGTCCGACAACAGCACCGCGTGGGCGCCGAACTGCTCGGCCAGGAGGCTGGCCCGCTCCAGGGTGCGGTTGGCCACGACGATGCGCTTGACCCCAAGGTCGTGCAGATGGCGGGCCACCAGGGTAATGGTCTCGCCGGCACCGATCAGCAACGCCTGACTGCGCTGCAGATCGCTGAAAATCTGTTTCGCCAGGCTCACCGCAGCAAAGGCCACGGACACCGGGTTCTCACCAATGGCGGTATCGGTGCGTACTTGCTTGGCGGCACTGAAGGTAGCCTGGAACAGCCGGCCCAGCAGTGGGCCGACGGTGCCGGCCTCACGGGCCACGGCGTAGGCGGACTTCATCTGCCCGAGAATCTGCGGCTCGCCCAGCACCAGCGAATCCAGCCCCGACGCCACCCGCATCATGTGACGAACTGCCGCATCATCTTCATGCACATAGGCACTGGCACGAAGCTCGTCTAGGCTCAGGTGGTGATATTCCGCCAGCCAGCGCAGCACCACATCCGCAGAAAGATGATCCTGTTCTACATAAAGCTCACTGCGATTGCAGGTGGAGAGGATCGCAGCTTCGCGGCTGTCGGTGAGTCGGCAGAGCTGCTGCAAGGCCTCAACCAACTGCTCAGGGGTAAAGGCCACGCGCTCGCGGACGTCTACAGAAGCAGTCTTATGGTTAATACCGAGTGCAAGGAAGGCCATTCAAGGTCGCTGATGATGTCGAGAAGCCGGCAATTGTCCTACTTCGACCGACGCAGAACAACTACCGCCGACTATTGTCCTAATAGACTGCCTCTGTTCTGGCATCCCGTTGAGTCTCGGTTATGTTTGACCGAAGGCTTGTGTCATGATGATCCGACCGCAGGTTAGTCGCCCTCTTCCTATATGAATAGATCTTCCGCGTTGCTCCTCGCCTTTGTCTTCCTCAGTGGTTGCCAGTCACTGGCCCCCGTTTCATCGGACGCTACGTCGCCGGTGGAAGACAGCACCCCCGCCCCTGAAAAGCCCAAGGTCTATTCATCGTTCAGCGAAGACACCATCTTCAGCCTGCTGAGCGCTGAACTGGCGGGCCAGCGCAATCGTTTCGACATTGCCCTGGACAACTACGTGACCCAGGCCATCAACACCCAGGATCCGGGCATCTCCGAGCGCGCCTTTCGCATTGCCGAGTACCTGGGAGCCGACCAGGCAGCCCTGGACACTTCGCTGATCTGGGCCAAGAACGCTCCAGACGATCTGGAAGCACAACGGGCTGCCGCCATCCAGCTGGCCCGCGCCGGTCGTTATGACGACTCCATGCTCTATATGGAGAAAGTTCTGCAGGGCAAGGGCGACACCCATTTCGACTTTCTTGCGCTGTCGGCTGCCGATACCGACCAGGACACCCGCAATGGCCTGATGAAAAGCTTCGATCGCCTGCTGCAGAAGCACCCGCACAACAGTCAACTGATCTTCGGCAAGGCCCTGTTGATGCAGCAGGATGGCGACGCCAAGGATGCCCTGAGCTTGCTGGAGCAGAATCCGCCGGAAGACGGCGAGGTGGCGCCGCTGCTGTTGCGCGCCCGTCTGCTGCAGAGCCTGAACCGCGGCAAGGAAGCCCTGCCGCTGCTGGAAAAAAGCATCCGCAAATACCCGGACGACAAGCGTCTGCGCCTGACCTACGCCCGCATGCTGGTGGAACAGGACCGCATGGAGGACGCCAAGACCCAGTTCTCCAGCCTGGTCCAGCAGTACCCGGAAGACGATGAACTGCGCTATTCACTGGCGCTGGTGTGCCTGGAGGCCAAGGCCTGGGAAGAGGCCAAGGGTTACCTGGAAGACCTGATCGCCCGGGAAAGCCACGAAGACTCCGCACACCTGAACCTGGGACGAATCGCCGAAGAACTCAATGACCCGCAAGGGGCCCTGATCGAATACGCCCAGGTCGGACCGGGTAACGATTACCTGCCAGCGCAACTGCGTCAGGCCGATATCCTGATGAACAATGGCCGTACCGACGAGGCGCAAAAGCGCCTGGTGGCAGCCCGCGATGCCCAGCCCGACTACGCCATCCAGCTGTATCTGGTCGAAGTCGAAACCCTGTCGGCGAACAATCAGGGCGATCGCGCCTGGAAAGTTATTCAGCAGGCGCTGCAACAGTATCCCGATGACGTGAACCTGCTCTATACCCGTGCCATGCAGGCGGAAAAACGCAATGACCTGGCACAGCTGGAAAAAGACCTGCGCCTGATCATCCAGCGCGAGCCGGATAACGCCATGGCCTTGAATGCCCTGGGCTACACCTTGTCGGACCGCACGACCCGCTACACCGAAGCCAAGGCACTGATCGAGCAAGCCCACCAACTGACCCCGGAAGACCCGGCGGTGCTGGACAGCCTGGGCTGGGTAAACTTCCGCCTGGGCAACCTCGACGAGGCCGAGCGCCTGCTGCGCCAGGCCCTTGAGCGCTTCCCCGACCAGGAAGTCGCGGCGCATCTGGGCGAAGTGCTGTGGAACAACGGCAAGCAGCGCGAGGCCAAACAGATCTGGAGCAAGTTCATCAAGGATCAGCCCGATAGCCCCGTATTGCGCGACACCATCAAACGCCTGACCGGATCAGAGACTCTTTAAGACTATGTTTTTGCGCCACGTAATTGTTTTCAGCCTTATCGCCCTGCTTGCCGGCTGTGCCGGTTTTGGCGCCCGCGAGTCAGTCCAGGGCCAGGGCAACGCAGCCCAATGGCGTCAGCACAAGGAACTGCTGACCGGCCTCGATGGCTGGCAGATCAACGGCAAAATCGGTATTCGCGCGCCCAAGGATTCCGGCAGCGGCACGCTGTTCTGGCTGCAACGCCAGGACTATTACGACATTCGCCTGTCCGGTCCGCTGGGTCGTGGTGCTGCACGCCTGACCGGTCGCCCCGGCCAGGTCAGCCTGGAAGTGGCCAATCAGGGTCGTTACGAAGCGGCCAGCCCGGAAACTCTGCTTGAAGAGCAGATGGGCTGGAAACTGCCGGTCTCCCACCTGGCCTGGTGGGTTCGCGGTCTGCCTGCCCCAGACAGCAAAAGCCGCCTGACCCTGGATGGCGACAGCCACCTGGCGAGCCTGGAACAGGATGGCTGGCAAGTGGAATACAGCAGTTACTCCGAACAGAACGGCTACTGGCTGCCCGAGCGCATCAAACTGCATGGCAGCAACCTTGACGTCACCCTGGTGATCAAGGAATGGCTGCCACGCAAGCTGGGGCAATGACATGTCCTTGGAAAAGCTGACCCTGCCCTCCCCGGCCAAACTTAATCTGATGCTGCACATTCTGGGTCGCCGTGAAGACGGCTACCACGAGTTGCAGACGCTGTTTCAATTTCTCGACTATGGCGATGAAATCACCTTCGCTCTCCGCGATGACGCAGAGATTCGCCTGCACACCGAGTTCGACGGCGTGCCTCACGACAGCAATCTGATCGTCAAGGCGGCGAAAAAGCTCCAGGAACAGTCCGGCTGCACCCAGGGCATCGATATCTGGATCGACAAGATCCTGCCCATGGGCGGCGGCATCGGCGGCGGCAGTTCCAATGCCGCCACTACCCTGCTGGGCCTCAATCATCTCTGGCAACTGGGCTGGGATGAAGATCGACTGGCTGCATTGGGGCTGACCCTGGGGGCTGACGTTCCAGTTTTCGTACGCGGGCACGCTGCGTTCGCTGAGGGCGTGGGTGAAAAACTCACCCCCGAATACCCCGAAGAACCCTGGTACCTGGTGCTGGTCCCGCAAGTGTCTGTAAGTACAGCAGAAATTTTTTCCGATCCGCTGTTGACACGTGACACTCCGCCCATTAAAGTGCGCCCCGTTCCCAAGGGAAACAGCAGAAATGACTGCCTTACGGTAGTCGCAAGGCGTTATCCAGAAGTACGTAACGCATTGAATTTGCTAGGTAAATTTACCGAAGCAAAACTGACTGGAACTGGAAGTTGTGTGTTTGGGGGCTTCCCAAGCAAAGCTGAAGCTGATAAAGTCTCGGCCCTTCTTACAGAGACCCTTACAGGGTTTGTAGCAAAAGGAAGCAACGTTTCGATGTTGCATCGCAAGCTGCAAGGTCTGCTCTAAAGGAATCGAGTATCAGGTACTCGAAGCAACAGATACAGGGGCGTCGCCAAGCGGTAAGGCAGCAGGTTTTGATCCTGCCATGCGTTGGTTCGAATCCAGCCGCCCCTGCCATTTTCCTTATACTCATCCAGGTATACCCTCAGCCTTCAGGTACTGCGCGTGTCCAAGATGATGGTCTTTACGGGGAACGCTAACCCCGATCTGGCTCGGCGTGTAGTACGTCAGCTGCATATCCCTCTCGGTGACATCTCTGTTGGAAAATTCTCCGACGGCGAAATTACTGCCGAGATCAATGAAAATGTCCGCGGTAAAGACGTCTTCATTATTCAGCCGACTTGCGCTCCGACCAACGATAACCTGATGGAACTCGTCGTGATGGCTGATGCCTTCCGCCGCTCCTCAGCGACTCGTATCACTGCTGTTATTCCTTATTTTGGTTATGCCCGTCAGGATCGCCGTCCGCGTTCCGCACGTGTGGCTATCAGCGCGAAAGTCGTGGCTGACATGCTCACCGTAGTCGGCATCGACCGTGTTCTCACGGTTGATCTGCATGCTGACCAGATTCAGGGTTTCTTCGATATCCCGGTAGATAACATCTACGGCTCCCCGGTTCTGGTGGATGACATCGAAGACCAGCGTTTCGAAAACCTGATGATCGTGTCCCCGGACATTGGCGGCGTCGTGCGTGCACGTGCCGTGGCCAAGTCGCTGGGCGTGGATCTCGGGATCATCGACAAGCGTCGTGAGAAAGCCAATCACTCCGAAGTGATGCATATCATCGGCGACGTCGAAGGACGCACCTGCATTCTGGTCGATGACATGGTCGATACCGCCGGCACCCTGTGCCACGCGGCCAAGGCCCTGAAAGAGCATGGCGCAGCCAAGGTCTTTGCCTACTGCACACACCCTGTGCTGTCGGGTCGAGCCATCGAGAACATTGAAAATTCCGTGCTGGACGAGCTGGTGGTGACCAACACCATCCCGCTGTCCGCTGCAGCACAAGCCTGTGCGCGTATCCGCCAACTGGATATCGCACCGGTAGTTGCCGAGGCGGTCCGCCGCATCAGCAATGAAGAATCGATCAGCGCGATGTTCCGCTAAGGGCTAGTCCCTGGCAAAACATCCCGATGACGAAAAGCGCCCCGTCCCAACCTGTGTTGGGACGGGGCTTTTTTGCCCATATCGCCTTTAGCGCTGGTCGCAAACGCTGGGGCGAGTGTGGTTATTTTGGAGATACAACATGAACGATTTTACTCTGAATGCTGAACTGCGTTCCGACCTGGGGAAAGGTGCGAGCCGCCGCCTGCGTCGTCTCGCAAGCCTGGTTCCAGCTGTAGTTTACGGTGGCGACAAAGCCCCTGAATCCATCAGCATGCTGGCCAAAGAAGTAGCCAAGCTGCTGGAAAACGAAGCTGCCTACAGCCACATCATCGAACTGAACGTTGGTGGCACCAAGCAGAACGTCGTGATCAAGGCCCTGCAACGTCACCCGGCCAAAGGCCACGTGATGCACGCTGACTTCGTTCGCGTAGTTGCTGGTCAGAAACTGACCGCCATGGTTCCAGTGCACCTGATCAACGAAGCTGCACCGATCAAGAAAGGCGGCGAGATCTTCCGCGCAGCCACCGAGATCGAAGTTTCCTGCCTGCCGAAAGACCTGCCTGAGTTCATCGAAGTCGACATGGCTGAGACCGACATCGGCACCGTGATCCACCTGTCCAACCTCACCGCTCCTAAAGGCGTTGAGTTTGTTGCTCTGGCACACGGCAACGACCTGGCAGTCGCCAACGTCTACGCACCACGTGTTGCTTCTGAGAAAGAAGAAGGCGCTGCAGAGTAATTCACTCTGACGCCGGAGTTGAGCGGAATACATCGCGGACTGGAACGTAGCGAGAAAGCGGGCGAGAACGCGAAGTTTGCCGCAAGGCAACCAAGCTTTTGTCGTCCCCTTTCGCCGTAGCACCGGTTGCGGCGATGTTATCCACCACTCCAAAGAAGGGCCCCTATCGTGACTGCCATCAAACTGATCGTTGGCCTGGGTAATCCAGGCGCCGAATACGAACAGACCCGGCATAACGCAGGGGCCCTTTTTGTTGAGCGCATCGCCGAGAAACAAGGTGTCAACCTTGTCGCCGATCGCAAATATTTCGGCCTGACCGGGCGCTTCAGTCACCAGGGTCAGGACATTCGTCTGTTGATTCCCACCACCTACATGAACCGCAGCGGCCAGGCCGTGGCGGCGCTTGCCGGCTTCTTTCGCATCAACCCGGAAGAGATCCTGGTGGCCCACGACGAACTCGACTTGCCACCCGGCGTCGCCAAGCTCAAGACCGGCGGCGGGCATGGCGGGCACAACGGACTGCGGGACATCATCGCGCAGCTCGGCAATCAGAATACCTTTCACCGCCTGCGGCTCGGCATCGGCCACCCGGGTGTTGCCAGTATGGTTTCAAACTTTGTCCTGGGTCGTGCGCCACGCGCCGAACAGGAAAAACTCGATGCCAGCATCGATTTTGCCCTCGGCGTGCTGCCGGATATCTTCGCCGGTGAATGGAACCGCGCGATGAAAAACCTGCACAGCCAGAAGGCCTGACTCTACTCCTCGGGGAATACACCATGGGATTCAATTGCGGCATCGTCGGCCTGCCTAACGTCGGCAAGTCCACCCTGTTCAACGCCCTGACCAAATCCGGGATCGCGGCCGAGAACTTCCCCTTCTGCACCATCGAGCCCAACAGCGGCATCGTGCCGATGCCCGACCCGCGCCTGGACGCCCTGGCGGCGATCGTCGTGCCGGAGCGCGTGCTGCCGACCACCATGGAGTTCGTCGACATCGCCGGCCTGGTCGCCGGTGCCTCGAAAGGTGAAGGCCTGGGTAACAAGTTCCTGGCCAACATCCGCGAAACCGATGCCATCGCCCACGTGGTCCGCTGCTTCGAAGACGACAACGTGATCCACGTGTCCAACAGCGTCGACCCCAAGCGCGACATCGAGATCATCGATCTGGAACTGATCTTTGCCGACCTCGACAGCTGCGAAAAACAGCTGCAGAAAGTCGCCCGCAACGCCAAGGGCGGTGACAAGGATGCCGTGGCCCAGAAAGCCCTGCTGGAGCAGTTGATCGCCCACTTCACCGAAGGCAAGCCGGCTCGCAGCCTGATGAAGGACATGAGCGCCGACGAGAAGCTGATCATCCGCGGCTTCCACCTGCTGACCACCAAGCCGGTGATGTACATCGCCAACGTTGCCGAAGACGGCTTCGAGAACAACCCGCTGCTGGACGTGGTCAAGGCCATCGCCGAAGAAGAAGGCGCGATCGTGGTGCCGGTGTGCAACAAGATCGAAGCGGAAATCGCCGAGCTCGAAGACGGCGAAGAAAAGGACATGTTCCTCGAGGCCCTGGGCCTGGAAGAACCTGGCCTGAACCGGGTGATCCGCGCCGGCTACGAAATGCTCAACCTGCAGACCTACTTCACTGCAGGTGTGAAGGAAGTTCGTGCCTGGACCGTACGTGTCGGCGCCACCGCGCCACAAGCGGCCGCCGTGATCCACACCGACTTCGAAAAAGGCTTCATCCGTGCCGAGGTCATCGCCTACAACGACTTCATCCAGTTCAAGGGTGAAGCCGGTGCCAAGGAAGCCGGTAAATGGCGCCTGGAAGGCAAGGAATACATCGTCAAGGACGGCGACGTGATGCACTTCCGCTTCAACGTGTGATCCCCTTCAGCCCCATTGCCTGGCAATGGGGCTGATTCCCCCGCTACATCCAGCGGCCTCAGAAGTAAGTGGTCGCCCCCGCGAAGAACGCCCGTCCGGGCACGTAGAAGTTGGTCGATCCGTCCCGCAGGTCCTTGTCCATCAGGTTCTGTACCCCACCGTTCAACGTCAGCCATTTGGTCAACGCCAAGTTCGCCGTCAGGTCATAGGTGGTGTAGGACTGCACGAAATCATTGCCCAGACCCCGCTGCTTGCCGACGTGTTGCGCCGACAGCTCGGTGCTCAAACGCTCATTGACCTGCCAGTCCAACGCGCTGAATGCCGACAGTTTGGGTGAGCTGATCAGATCTTCGCCCGTGCTCAGGTTCCGGCTTTCCAGCATGTAGGTGGCGTTGGTCCGCCACGTCACCGAATCACCCAGCGGCACCCGGGCGGAGCCTTCCCAACCACGGGTGCGGGCCTTGTCGACGTTTTCCAGCATGGTCCACCAGCGGCCCTGGTACTGACCCAGCGGGCCGTATTCGATCTTGTCGGTGAAGTCGGTGTGGAAGTAGGTCAGGCCCGCCTCCCAGCCGTCATGATCGAACGACAGGCCGATTTCCTTGTTGGTGCTGGTTTCCGGCATCAGGTTCGGATTGCCGGCCATCCAGCAACTGCCGGTGAGATAACCCAACGGACGCAACGAACCACAACCACGGCCACCGGACTCGGTCGCTGCTCCCGCACTGCCCTCCTTCAGGCTCGGCGCACGAAAGCCCTTGGAAACACCCCCACGCACGGTCCAGTCCGGGTGCGGGTGATAGACCACATAAGCCCGCGGACTGTTGTGGTTGCCGTACTTGTCGCTGTGGTCGAAGCGGTTGCCCAGGGTCAGGGACAGGTTGTCCAGCAGGAACAGTTCATCCTCGATAAAGGCCGCCGAGTAATCGCCCTTCAAGGTCGAGCCGCTAACCGGCGTACCTTGGTAATCCACCGGTACGGTGCCGAGGGTATTGGTGTTGGTCAGTTCTTCACGCTTCCATTGCCCACCCAGCGTCAGGCGCTGATCCACCAGCAGTTCGAAGGGCAGATTGAGACTGCCCTCGACAATCTTCTCCTCGGAGTTGGCTTTGCCCATATCCAGATCGTTGCGGTACTTGTTCAGGTAGGCATCGAGCTTCGTGGTACCAAAACTCCAATCGCCGGTGTGGGACAGGATGTAGCTGTCGCGAGTCAGTCGGCTGGGACCAAAGGCGCCACCAACGGTATCGCCCCAATCACCAAAGGTTTTCTTTGATGCCCAGGAACGCTCAACGCCATGCACCGCCTCGAAGGACAAGCTCTGTTCTTCGTTGATCTGCCAGTCCAGCAGCGCATTTACGCTTTGATTCTTGGAACCGCCTGCACCGTCGTCGTACATGAAATCGCCTTGGGCATCGCGCCGCACCTCGACTTCATCCGCTGCCCGACGCGTGACGTTGGCCCCCAGGCGTAATCCCAGGGACTCGGTCAACGGCCCCGAAGCATTCGCGCTGTACTGAGTGGTCTGGCCGCGATCGGAGTCCTTGGGCACGGTGATGTGGGTGCTGGCCGAACCGGTCCAGGTCCGCGAGACCTTGCGGGTGATGATGTTGATCACCCCGCCCATGGCGTCCGAGCCGTAGAGCGACGACATCGGCCCACGGACGATCTCGATGCGCTCGATCATGTTCGGCGAGATCCAGTTCAAGTCCTGACGCGCCAAGTCACGACGATAACTCAGGTCAGCGGAGCTACCGACACGCTTGCCGTCCACCAGAATCAGCGTGTACTTGTCGTCCAGGCCCCGCAGCTTGATCTTCGACTGCTCGCCCACCGGGCCGAAACCACCGGTCACCCCCGGCACCCGACGCAACAGAGTGTTGAGGTCGTAGACCGGCTGGCGCTCGATTTCCTCACGGGTGATCACGCTGACGCTGGCTGGGGCATCCTTGAGGTCCGTGGCGCCGCCGGTAGCGGTGACAAACGCGGTGTCCAGTTCCAACGGCGCCGGTTTGACCTCTTCTGAGGCCTCGCCGGCCTGCGCCAGCGGAGCCAGCAGGCCGACACCGGCACTGAGCAGAAGCGAATTGAACAGGCAGGAGCTGACTTTCATTACAAACGATCCTTGTCGATTCAGTGCACCTTGGTGGTGCGCCAGGGATAGGGGATCGAAGTGTAATGCTAATAAATATCATTTAGAAATAGGAATGTTTCTTGACCGATACCTTTCGGCCCGTGCCCATGTGCAAACACGGCCCCGCAACCACCCCCGTTCGCGAGCGGTTCCAAGGCCGATGCTTCCAATGCCGAAGGCTCAGCAGATTTCCTCGTACGGCAGGCCCACATAGTTCTCGGCAATGTTCACCAGGCCCGCGTGGGAGTTGAGGAAATACTCGCGGTCGGCCTGCTGCATCTTGTGCTCCCAGGCATCATGGTGCTCGCCGAAATCGTGCAGCAGGTTGGTCATGAACCAGCTGAAACGCTCGCCCTTCCACACCCGGCGCAAGGCCAGTTCGGAGTACTTGTCCAGCAGTTCGGTACGCCCCTCGCGGTAGACCTTGACCAAGATCCGGTACAGGTAACACACATCGGAAGCCGCAAGATTCAGGCCCTTGGCCCCGGTGGGCGGCACGATGTGCGCAGCGTCCCCCACCAGGAACAGCTTGCCGTACTGCATGGGCTCGACCACATAGCTGCGCAGCGGCGCGATGCTTTTCTCCAGCGCCGGCCCGGTGACCAGATCCGCCGCCACCTCCGCCGGCAGACGGGCCTTGAGTTCGCTCCAGAAACGTTCGTCGGACCAGTCTTCGACCTTGTCGCTCAGCGGCACTTGCAGGTAGTAGCGGCTGCGGGTCAGGGAACGCTGGCTGCACAGCACAAAGCCGCGCTCATGCTGGCCATAGATCAGCTCGTGGTTGACCGGCGGGGTATCGGACAGCAGGCCCAGCCAGCCGAAGGGGTACTCGCGCTCGTAGTGGGTCAGTACCTGCTCGGGAATACTCTTGCGCGCCACACCATGAAAACCATCGCAACCGGCGATGTAGTCGCAATCGATGCGGTGCTGCTGGCCGTCCTTTTCATAGGTGATGTAGGGCTGCGCGCCCTTCATGTCGTGGGGCTGCACCCGGTCCGCCGAGTAGATGATCGGTGCCCCGCTGGCAGCGCGGGCTTCCATCAGGTCGCGGGTGACTTCAGTCTGGCCGTAGACCATCACCGTCTTGCCGCCGGTCAGGGCCTTGAGGTCGATGCGCACGCGCTTGCCGCCCATCAACAGCTCCACCCCTTCGTGAACCAGGCCTTCGGCGTCCATGCGCTGCGCCACTCCAGCCTCACGCAACATGTCCACCGTGCCCTGTTCCAGCACCCCGGCGCGGATGCGGCCGAGTACGTATTCCGGGGTCTGGCGCTCGACAATCACTGTGTCGATGCCGGCCTTGTGCAGCAGTTGGCCCAGCAGCAGGCCGGAAGGTCCAGCACCGATAATCGCAACCTGAGTTTTCATTATTGTCGTCTCATTAGGGCATTCCAGTGGGCCGACAGGCGCAGACTGGAATTTATGGTTATTGTTGTACCCCTGCATTTTTGCCGACAGAAACGCGGAAAAATGGTGATAAGCCACGCTAAAAATGCACTTTTGAAAACAACGTTCGATTATCGAGCACTCCAGCCAAGCCCTTGCCAAGGTCGCGTCCGATGAAAGCCAGCCGCTCCAGCATCCCGGTGTTCAAGCTCTATGGGGAAAACCAGGCCTGGCCGACTCCGGACCTGCTGCACTGCGAATCCATCCCCAAGCGCAGCAGCCTGCACCACTGGGAGATCAAGCCACACCGTCACGCCGACCTCTATCAACTGCTCTACGTGCAACGCGGCCAGGCCCTGGTGGAGGTCGAGGGACGGCGCCAGGACGTGCGCGAGGCGACGATCCAGGTGGTGCCGCCGCTGATGGTCCACGGCTTTCAGTTCTCGGAAAACATTCAGGGTTACGTGCTGACCCTGGGCGCGCCCCTGGTAGCCCAGCTGGAAGCACAACTGGGTGCGCCGCTGGCGGTGCTGGCCAGCGCCGGCTGCTACCCCGTGGGCCGCGACCGCCACAGCCTCAACACCCTGTTCAAGGCGCTGATGGATGAATACGAAGGCAGCGCCGCCGCTCGCGATTTGTTGCTGCACTCGCTGGTCAACGTGCTAGTGGTGTGGATCAGTCGCCGCGGCCAGCAGAACACCCCGCCGAGCAATCGCGGCGAGCGCAATCAGCAGCTGTTGGGGCACTTCATCAAGCTGGTGGAGCGCCACTATCAGGAACACCCCACGGTGGAATCCCTGGCCCACCGCATCGGTCTGTCCAGCGTGCACCTCAACACCCTGTGCCGGGAGCTGGCCGGGCAGAGCGCACTGCAGATCCTGCACCAGCGCCTGATGCTGGAAGCCAAGCGCGGCCTGATCTACACCAACATCAGCATCAGCCAGCTGTCGGACAACCTGGGGTTCAGCGACCCCACCTACTTCTCACGCTTCTTCAAGCGCCTCAGTGGCCAGTCGCCCAACGCCTTCCGCCAGAGTGCCGGGCAAGACGCCAACAGCCCCTGAGGCGCCACGAGTTTTGTGCAGGTAGCCGATTTCTCTTAACAAATCTCGCCACGCGCTCGCCGGGGCGGCGGTCCTGCGGGCCGCGCCACATATCCATCCTATTGATTCAAAAAGAAAATATTCGAATAAAAGGTTTGGCACGCTAGTTGAGAAGCTCAGCCGGCGCGCCAGGAGCCACCTCCTGCCAGCGCCCCCCATAACAATAAGGCAGACCTTCTCATGCACCCGACCTCCTCGCGCCTGCGCGCCCTTGCACTCACTTCAAGCCTGCTGTTGACCGCCCACGCCCCCTGGCTCCAAGCCAGCGAAGGCGGCGTTTCCTCCTGGCCCATGGGCATCGAACTCTACGGCATGGGCATCCTGCCGCCGCCCGGCACCTACGCCCAGGTCTTCGTCGGCAACTACCTGGCCGACAGCCTGCGGGACGACGCCGGCCGCCGCACCGCCCGCATCGATTTGCGCGTCACCAGCGTGGTGCCACGCTTTGTCTGGGTCACCGAGCAACAGTTGCTGGGGGCCCAACTCGGTTTCCACGCCCTGCTGCCGCTGAACGACATACGCCTGAACATCCAGAACGGCCCCCACGATCACAAGCGCGGCATCGGTGACGCCCACCTCGGCCCAGTACTGGGCTTTCATCACAGCGACAAATTCCACAGTGCCCTTGGGATCGATTTCGTCCTGCCCAGCGGCGGCGAATACGACAAGAACGACCTGATCAACCTGGGGAACCACTACTACACCGTGCAGGCGGTGTATGCCATGACCTACACCGCCCCCCAGGGGTTCAACGCCGATGTGCGCCTGATGCACGACTACAACTTCGAAAACCGCGCCACCCACTATCAGTCCGGGCGCGAGCTGCACGCCGACTACAGCCTCGGTTGGGGCGTGGGCAATGGCTGGGTGATCGGCGTCGGCGGGCACGCCTATCAGCAGATCAGCGACGACAAGTGCAGCGTCGCCGATTGCACCGCCGCGGCCCAGGTGCAGGCCAGCGACGGCCATCGCGGCCGCTCGTTCTCCATCGGTCCGGCAGTGCAGTTCAGCAGCAAACAGGGCTGGTCGCTGAGCGCCAAATGGCAGGATGAATCGGCGGTGCGCAATCGCGCTGAAGGCCAGACCTACTGGCTGAAATTCACCAGCGCACTCTGAACCGCCGAGTGGCGGGCCAACTCGTGCCCAAGCGCAGGAGAGGGCCCGCTCAGCGGCCCTTGAGGCGATAGCTGACCTGGGCCCGGCTCATGCCGAGCATCTGCGCCGCCGCGGTGATATTGCCCCCGGAGCGCTCCAGGGCCAGACGCACCAGGCGTCGTTCAATCTCTTCCAGCGAAGTGCCCAGGGCCGGCGCCCGCCCGGTGAGAAACGCTTGCAGGCTGGCCAGTTCCGGCTCTTCGACCGGGGCTTCATCTGCCCGGGCCGGGGCCTCGGGCTGGGCCGCTTCCCGTAGCGCCGTTGGCGACAGGCGGCCGTCGGCGTTGAGGCCGATGGCGGCGCCCGCCAGCGGCGTCCCCGCCTCGCTCAGATGCACCACGTCCATGACTTCGCCGTCGCTGGCGGCGATCACGCCCCGCTCGATCAGGTTCTGCAACTCGCGGATATTGCCCGGAAAGCGATAGGTCAGCAGCGCATTCACCAGCCGCGTACTAAAACCCGCCAACTGACGGCCGTGACGCTGGCTGAAGCGGTGCAGGAAGTAACTCATCAACAGCGGAATGTCTTCGCGTCGCTCACGCAGGGGAGGCAGGTGAATGGGAAACACATTCAGGCGATAGAACAGGTCCTCACGAAAGCGTCCGGCTTCCACCTCGCGCCGCAGGTCGAGGTTGGTCGCGGCAATGACCCGCACATCCACCTGCATCGGCTCAGTAGCGCCCACCCGCTCGATCTCGCCTTCCTGCAAGGCACGCAGGATCTTGCTCTGGGCCGAGAGGCTGAGAGTGGCGATCTCATCGAGGAACAGGGTGCCGCCATGGGCCCGCTCAAAACGTCCGGGCCGCGAACGATCGGCGCCGGTAAAGGCCCCCCGCTCCACCCCGAACAGTTCAGCCTCCACCAGGTTTTCCGGCAGGGTCGCGCAGTTCAGCGCCACCAGCGGCTTGTGCCGGCGGGCGCTGGCCTGGTGCAGATGGCGCGCGAACAACTCCTTGCCCACCCCCGACTCCCCGGTCAGCAGCACAGTGGCCTGGGTCGGCGCCACCCGCTGCAACAACTGGCTGGCGGCCACGAACGCCGCCGAGATGCCCACTCGTTGCCCCTCGCCCAACGGCGCCGGCAGCTCGGCGACCTGAGTCTCCTGCCCCGTGGCATAGGCACTGCGGCTGAGAAAATCCCCAGGGTCGAGGTACATCAGGTCGATATCGATGTCGTCCCACTGCTGGGCCGGTTTGCCGACAATCCGGCAGGCCGGCTGGCCCATCGAGCGGCACTCCAGCTCGCGAAACACCACCAGCCGCCCCAACAGCGACGAAGCGTAGCCGCTGGCATAGCCGATCTCCATCCAACAGGCCGGCTCGCCGCCCAGGCCATAGGCGGCGATATGCTCGTCATCCTCCAGCGAGTTGTGCCACAGAAACTCCGAATAGAAATGCCCGATGCTGGAGTCGATCTCGAAGCGCACCACCTCGACATTGACCATGCCTTCAAGCATGTGCAGGCGCGGCCCGGCGCTGTAGAGGCTGGCGTGGTCGCCGTCCGGCCACTGCTCGCTGACCTGGGCCGCGTCCCGGGCGCCGGCCTGCCAGCCGATGCGGGTGATCAGGCCACGGGCTTTGTCCAAGCCCAGGGCTTCGATCAATTCGCGCCGGATGGAGCCAAACGCCGAACCCTGCATCAGCATCATCCGCTGCCCGCACAGCCAGATGCTGCCGTCCTGGGGCGCAAAGGCCACGGTCTCGGCCAGTTGCTCGGCCGAAGGCAGGCCGCTGGCCTCGAACTGGCTGGCGCGATCGACGATCAAGCGCTTTTGCCGCCCCAGCATCTGCTTGAGGAAATCTTCATCCACAGGACGGCCGGGCTGGCTGGAAGGAGAACGGGTCATGGGCAATCAACAGGCAGTTCAGGGGCCTTGCAGTATGCCCCGGCGCTTTTCCGGGTCAATCGCCATCCCCCGTCGCCGTCGGTGCTGCGCAAGTTCTGTCCGATAACCGCACAGTTTCCACGAGCACCCATGGAGTGCCGAGCTTTCGACAACCTCGCGACTTCTCTGCATAAATTTCCGCAGCCCGCGCCTGATGCCGCGTGGCGGACTCGCTCAAAAATCCGAAAAAAACAAATAACCAATTGTTTTTAAAAGATATTTTTCAAAGCAAGGCGCGTGGCACGATAGTTGTTATGCACAGGCAGATGCTCATCCATAACAACACAACAGGTGACCTTGCCATGCCTTCCGCCCGCCTTGCGCCTCCTCTGCCCTCCCCCCCGGCCCTGGACGAGCGCTCCTTGCGCAACCTTGCCCGCCTCGGCTGAGACGCCGTCGTAACGGCCCCATCCCCACCCTCACGCGCCATCGGCTTGATTGCTGACAGCCGAGCCATGGCCACGAACCAGAGAGAACTCCATGACTGCGACTCGACCTGCCTATCAACACCTGGAACTGCAACCCATCGCCGCAGACTGGCGAGCCGGCAGCAGCGGCCGGGAGCTACCCGTCTACGACCCGTTCACCGGGCAATGCCTGCTGCAGATCAGCCTGGCCAACCGCCAGGACCTGGATCAGGCCTATGCCAAGGCCCGCCAGACCCAAGGCCAATGGGCCGCCAGCAGCCCGGCGCAACGCAGCGAGGTATTGCTCAACGCCGCGCGGATCTTCGATGAACGCCGTGAAGAAATCATCGGTTGGCTGATCCGCGAATCCGGCAGCACGCGGATCAAGGCGCAAATCGAATGGGGCGCGGCCCGCGCCATCATTGTCGAGGCCGCCAGCCTGCCCAGCCGGGTGCACGGGCGGATCGTCGCCTCCAACACTCCCGGCAAGGAAAGCCGCGTCTACCGCAAGCCGCTGGGGGTGATCGGGGTGATCAGCCCGTGGAACTTCCCCCTGCACCTGAGCGCCCGCTCCCTGGCCCCGGCGCTGGCCCTAGGCAACGCGGTGGTGGTCAAGCCGGCCAGCGACACCCCGGTGACCGGCGGCCTGCTGCTGGCACGGATCTTCGAGGAAGCCGGCCTGCCCGCCGGGGTGCTCAGCGTGGTGGTCGGCACCGGGGCGGAAATCGGCGACGCCTTTGTCGAGCACCCGGTCCCGGCGTTCATTTCCTTTACCGGCTCGACCCAGGTCGGCCGCAACATCGGGCGCATCACCAGCGGCGGCGAGCACCTCAAGCACGTGGCCCTGGAGCTGGGGGGCAACAGCCCGTTCGTGGTCCTGGCCGATGCCGACCTGGAGCAAGCGGTGAACGCCGCGGTGGTGGGCAAGTTCCTGCATCAGGGGCAAATCTGCATGGCGATCAACCGCATCATCGTCGAGCAGCCGGTATTGCAGGCCTTTACCCAGCGCTTTGTCGAACGGGTCAAGGCCCTGCCCTACGGCGACCCGAGTCTGGCGGCCACGGTGGTCGGCCCGGTGATCAACAGCAAACAGCTGGCCGGCCTGCAGGACAAGATCCGCCTGGCCCTGGCCGAAGGCGCGACCTTGCTGGCGGGGGGCCCGGCTTCGGGCAATGTGCTGCCGCCCCACGTGTTCGGCGACGTGCACGCCGACATGGAAATCGCCCGCGAAGAAATCTTCGGCCCCCTGGTGGGCATCCAGAGCGCGCGCGATGCCGAGCACGCCCTGGAGCTGGCCAATGCCAGTGAATACGGGCTGTCCAGCGCGGTCTTCAGCGCCAACCCCGAGCGCGGCGTGCAGTTCGCCCAGCGCCTTCAAGCGGGGATGAGCCACGTCAACGACATGCCGGTCAACGATGAGCCCAACGCGCCCTTTGGCGGCGAGAAGAACTCCGGCCTGGGCCGTTTCAACGGCGACTGGGCAATCGACGAATTCACCACCGACCACTGGATCACCCTGCAACACACACCACGTCCCTATCCCTTCTGAGCTGGGCGCTTATCAACCGAGTCACCCCATAACAATACGGAGTACGCAATGTCCTCGCTCCTCAACAGCCCCGCTGTACAGCGGACCCTTGCCTTGTGCCTGGCCCTGCCCCTGATGGTGCTGGCCGGTCCGGCCGCCGCCGATGGCGACGGCGTCTGGAAAAACGGTGAAAACGTCTACGCCAAGGTCTGCGGCCACTGCCACGAAAAGCAGGTCGGCCCGCAGATCAAGGGGCGCCAACTGCCGCCGCCCTACATCACCGCGGTGGTGCGCAACGGCTTTCGCGCGATGCCGGCCTTCCCGGCATCGTTCATCGACGACAACGCCTTGCAGCAGGTCACCGAGTACATCTCCAACGCGCCGGCCCCGGTCGCCCAACCTTGAGGAGACGCCCATGAACATTGAACGTCGCTCACTGCTCAAGGGCATGGCCCTGGGCGGCCTGGCCAGCGTCGCGGTGACCGGCCCCGGCCTGGGCCTGGCCAACAGCGTGCTGGGCCCGTCCACCGGCCCACGGCTACCGACCCTGGCCCTGGTCAGCCCCGCCGTCGCCGACTCGGCTTTCGTCCAGGGGATCAACGCCAGCTCGGTAGCGCACCAGGTCAGCGTGCAGCGCTGGGAGGGCAACCTGGCGTCGCTCCAGGCGCTGCAGCAGCGCCTGGGCAGCGGCCGGCCACAACGCCTGATCGGCCTGCTGGACGACGCCAGCGCCGCCCTGGTGCTGGACCAGGCCCGTAGCGCCGGGGCCCGGGTGCAATGGCTCGGCCAGCACCACAGCGATGCCCGGAGCTCGCGCCACCAACTGCTGGGCACCGCCGCCGCCCATGGCTGCGCCTTGCAACTGGGCCTGCAACTGAACGCCTGTGGCGCCGGTTTCAGCCTCAGCGAACAACGCCTGCTGGCACAGCCGGCGTTCCAGGCCGGCGCTCGCGCCCGCGATCCGCGCAGCGCCGAACAATGGGCCGCCATCCTCGGCTACAGCCTGGCCGAACTGACCCGCGGCCGCCTCGGCCAGGCGCCTTTGGCCAGCCCACGGGCCACGCCGCTGAGCGGCCATTTCGTTTCGTTTTCGATCGAGGCTTGAAGGAGCTGATCCCATGACTGAGCAAACCCAGAAGCCACTGCTGCCCCGGGGCGTGAATGCGGCCCACTTCAATAAAGCCATCGCCCAGTTCCGAGCATTGCTGGGGGACGAGAACGTCCTGGTCAAGGACGACCAACTGGTGCCCTACAGCAAGATCATGATGGCGGTGGACACCGCCGAGCACATGCCTTCGGCCGCGGTCACCGCCACCAGCGTCGAGCAGGTGCAGGGGGTGGTGAAGATCTGCAACGAGCACAAGATCCCGGTCTGGACCATCTCCACCGGACGCAACTTCGGCTACGGTTCGGCCGCCCCCGGCCAGCGCGGCCAGGTGATTCTCGACCTGAAGAAAATGAACAAGATTCTCCACGTCGACCCGCAGCTGTGCACCGCACTGGTGGAGCCCGGGGTCACCTACCAGCAGCTCTACGACTACATCCAGGAACACAACCTGCCGCTGATGCTGTCCTTCTCGGCGCCCTCGGCCATCGCCGGCCCCCTGGGCAACACCATGGACCGCGGCGTCGGCTACACCCCCTACGGCGAACACTTCCTCATGCAGTGCGGCATGGAAGTGGTGCTGGCCAACGGCGACGTCTATCGCACCGGCATGGGCGGGGTCAAAGGCGACAACGCCTGGCAAGTGTTCAAGTGGGGCTACGGCCCGACCCTGGATGGCATGTTCACCCAGGCCAACTACGGCATCTGCACCAAGATGGGCTTCTGGCTGATGCCCAAGCCGCCGGTGTTCAAGCCGTTCGAGATCAAGTTCGAGAACGAGTCGGACATTGCCGAGATCGTCGAATTCATCCGCCCGCTGCGCATCGCCCAGGTGATTCCCAACTCGGTGGTGATCGCCGGCGTGCTGTGGGAAGCGGCCACCTGCAACACCCGCCGCTCCGACTACACCAGCGAGCCGGGGGCCACCTCCGAGGCCATCCTCAAGCAGATCCAGAAGGACAAGAACCTCGGTGCCTGGAACGTCTACGCCGCCCTGTACGGCACCCAGGAGCAAGTGGACGTCAACTGGAGGATCGTCAACCAGGCCCTCAAGGCCCTGGGCAAGGGACGCATCGTCACCCAGGAAGAAGCGGGCAACACACAACCGTTCCTGTACCGCTCGCAACTGATGTCCGGGGTGCCCAACCTGCAGGAGTTCGGTCTGTACAACTGGCGCGGCGGCGGTGGCTCGATGTGGTTCGCCCCGGTGAGCCAGGCCCGCGGCAGCGAGTGCAACAAGCAGCAGGCCCTGGCCAAGCAGGTCCTCAACAAGCACGGCCTGGACTATGTCGGCGAATTCATCGTCGGCTGGCGCGACATGCACCACGTGATCGACGTGCTGTACGACCGCAGCAACCCGGAGGAAACCCTGCGCGCCCACGCCTGCTTCGCCGAACTGCTGGATGTGTTCGAGCAGCACGGTTATGCCGTGTACCGGGTCAACACCGCCTTCCAGGAGCGGGTGGCGCAGAGCTACGGCCCGGTCAAGCGCAAGGTCGAGCACGCCATCAAGCGCGCCCTGGACCCGAACAACATCCTCGCCCCGGGCAAGTCCGGGATCGATCTGGCCAACCCCTTCTAAATCGCACACACGCCCCGTCGGCCTGGCGCCACGGGGCCCTTTGAAGCACAGGAAAGTCCATGAAGTACACCCCACTGCTCGCAGCTCACGCCCTGTTGCTGGCTGCCCCCCTGGCCCTGGCCGACGGCGATGCGGTCCTCGGCAAGACTCTGTTCAGCGCTCAATGCGGCTTCTGCCACAGCGTCGAGAACGGCAAGCACCTGATGGGCCCCAGCCTGCAAGGCGTGTTCGGCCGGGCCAGCGGCCAGGCCCAGGGCTTCAGCTACTCCAGTGCCCTGCAAGGCGCAGGCCTGCACTGGAACGACGCCACGCTGGAGCGCTGGTTGAGCAACCCGGCGACCCTGGTACCGGGCAACAAGATGATGTTTCCCGGCCAGGCCGACCCGCAGAGCCGGCAACACCTGATTGCCTACCTGAAAAGCCTGCACTGAGGCCGCAGACAGCGACGCCTCAACTAGCACTACGCTGAAACGAAAACGCCCGGAGCATGGCCCCGGGCGTTTTTTTACGCGTCGAACAACCGCGCGTCAGGCTTTGCGGGTGCGTGGCAGGAAGATCGCCAGCACTCCGAACAGCGGCAGGAACGAGCACAGGAAGTACACGTACTCGATGCCATGAATATCCGCCAGGTGCCCCAGCAGCGCCGCGCCGATCCCGCCGAAACCGAACATCAAACCGAAGAACACCCCAGCGATCATGCCGACGTTGCCCGGCACCAGTTCCTGGGCGTAGACCACGATGGCGGAGAACGCCGAGGCCAGGATGAAGCCGATCACCACGCTAAGGACGCTGGTCCAGAACAGGTCGACATGGGGCAGCAGCAGGGTGAACGGCGCCACCCCGAGGATCGAGAACCAGATCACCGCCTTGCGCCCGATCTTGTCGCCGATCGGCCCACCGAAGAAAGTCCCCGCCGCCACCGCACCGAGAAACAGGAACAGGTGCAGTTGCGAACTGGCCACCGACAGGTCGAATTTCTCGATCAGGTAGAAGGTGAAATAGCTGGTGAAGCTGGCCATGTAGAAATACTTGGAGAACACCAGCAGCCCGAGGACCACCAGGGCGCTGATCACCCGGTTCCTCGACAGGCCATGGGTCGCCGCCTGGCCCTGCTTGAGCTTGTGCAGGCGCAGATGGTTGGCGTACCAGCGGCTGATGGCGTAGAGCACCACCAGGGCAAACAGCGCGAACAGACCGAACCAGGCCACATTGCCCTGGCCGTAGGGAATGATGATGGCCGCGGCCAGCAAGGGGCCGAACGCGGTTCCGGCATTACCACCCACCTGGAAGCTCGACTGCGCCAGACCGTAGCGCCCGCCGGAAGCCAACCGGGCGACCCGCGAAGCTTCCGGGTGGAAGGTCGAGGAGCCAATGCCGATCAATGCAGCCGCCAGCAGGATCAAGGCAAAGCTGCCGACCTGGGACATCATCAAAATGCCGATCAGGGTGCAGATCATGCCCGCTGGCAACAGGAACGGCAGAGGCCGTCGATCGGTGTAAAAACCAACCCAGGGTTGCAGCAGGGAAGCGGTGAGCTGAAAGGTCAGGGTGATCAGGCCGACCTGGGTGAAGGTCAGGCCGTAGTTGTCCTTGAGCATCGGGTAGATCGCCGGCAGCACCGCCTGGATCAGGTCGTTGATCAAGTGGGCCAGGGCCACCGCACCAATGATGCGCAGGACCAGTGGACTGCTTTGCGAAGCGGGAGATGCCGTCGTTGCGACGGTCTGAGGGTTGCTGCTAGCCATAGGATTTTCCGTACAACGGGTGGGTGCACAGGGGCAGGTGCGCCAATGTGCCATTTTTTGCTGCGCACACGCCATCCCATTAGCTTGCTAACGACCCACTATCCGCGCCTCGGGGAAGTCCGCTTCAAGCTCGGCCTTGAGCCATTGGATGAACCACTCCACGTCCTGCGACCATTCAGTGGCCGGGGTCAGCACCCGGTAGCTTTCCAGCTTCACCTGATCCTCCAGCACCCGTACCAGGGTGCCGGCCTTGAGCTCCTCGCGCACCAGCACTTCATTGGCCAGGGCAATGCCGCCGCCGCTTTCGGCCACCGACAGGGCGTGGTCGTTGTTCACATAGATCAGGTCGGAGCTGAGCTGGATATCCAGGCCATTGGCGGCAAACCACAGGTTCCACCACTCACCGTCATCGAAATGGATCAACTCGTGGCGGGCCAGATCCGCCGGGCCCTTGATCGGCTCGATGCCGGCCAGGTAAGCCGGGGTGCAAATCGGAAACACCCGAGGGCAGATCAGGCTGACCCGGGACTCGGCATATTGCCCGTCCAGGCCATAGGCGATCCCCAGGTCGGCGCTCTTGGCGTCGACTTCGGTGAAGGTGGAGTTCGGCTCGATGGCGAACTTCAAACCCGGACGCACATGGCGCAGCGCCTCCAGGCGCGGGGTCAGCCAGCGCTTGGCAAAACCCGGCACCACCATGATCCGCAACCAGCGCTCGGCGGCCTTGGGCTGGGCTTCGCGACCGGCCTCGATGATCAGTTGCAGGGCGGCGGCGATCTTGCGGTGGTACTTCTCCCCCGCCGGGGTCAGGATCACCCCGCGCGAGGTGCGTTCGAACAACTGCACCCCGAGCCAATCCTCCAGCAACTTCACATGGCGGCCGATGGCCGGCTGGGTGACATGCAGCGACTTGGAGGCTTCGACATAGCTGCCCAGGCGGGCCGCGGCATCAAAAGCCCGCACCGCATTCAACGGTGGCAAACGCTGTTCGGCCATGGTTTTGCACGCTCTCTGCTATTAAATTATTTAACAGCTGGTATGTTAAAATTGATGTTTCGCCCCCGCAACCCCTCACTGATAATCAGCCCCAGCAGAACAATAAGAACCCGCGAAAAGCCCGTAAAAACAGGCTTTTCACGCATCCGAACACATCTCGATCCTGCCCAAGAAAAACAATATCCATGGCCTGCGCGACAGCCCATGGGGGAATCGGAGGTAAGGCATGAATGCCCTGCATGCGCTGCAAACACTGGCGGTGTCCATCCGCTCGGTGCGCAAGGTCTACGGCGATCCACACAGCGGCCCGGTGGCCCTGAAGCACATCGACCTGGACATCCGCGACAACGAATTCTTCACCCTCCTCGGCCCCTCTGGCTGCGGCAAGACCACCCTGTTGCGGATGATCGCCGGGTTCGAATTTCCGACCCAGGGCGAGATCCTCCTCTACGGCGAAAACATCGCCGAGCGGCCGCCCTTCGAGCGCCCGGTGAACACCGTGTTCCAGCACTACGCCCTGTTCCCCCACATGACCCTGGCCGAGAACCTGGCCTTCGGCCTGGAATCGCGGCCCATGGGCCAGGTGCTGAGCAAGGCGCAGATCGCCGAGCGGGTGCGCGAGATGCTGGCCCTGGTGCAGATGGAACGCTTCGCCGGGCGCAAGCCCAACCAACTCTCCGGCGGCCAGCAGCAACGCATCGCCCTGGCCCGGGCCCTGGCGCCCCACCCCAAGGTGCTGTTGCTGGACGAACCGCTGTCGGCCCTGGACCTCAAGCTGCGCCAGGCCATGCGCGAAGAACTCAAGGCGATCCAGGCCAAGACCGGCATCACCTTCATCTTCGTCACCCATGACCAGGAAGAAGCCCTGACCCTGTCCGACCGCATCGCCGTGCTCTCCGAAGGCGAAGTGCAGCAAGTGGGTCGCCCGGAAGAGATCTACGAGCAACCGCGTAATCGCTTCGTCGCCGACTTTATCGGTGAAACCAACTTCATCCAGGCCACCGTCAGCCGCGTCGAAGCCGGCCTGGCCTGGTTTAGCGGTCCCGCCGGAGAGGCACTGCCGGCGCAACCCTGCAACACGGTCAAAGTCGGCCAGCAGGTCACCCTGTCCGTGCGCCCGGAGCGCCTGCACCTGCGTAGCGACGCCGTGGAAGGCGCCCTGGCGTGCCGCATCGAGGCGCAGATCTACCTGGGCACCGACCTGCAATACCAGGTCAGCCTTGGCGACGGCATGCGCCTCACAGTGCGTGCGCCCAACAGCCTCGAACACCATCCGCGCCTGAGCGTGGGCAGCCACGCCGGGCTGGTGTTCGAACGCGGCAGCGCCAGCGTCCTGCTGGATTGACCACGAGGATTCGCCATGCACGCCTCATCGATTTCCCAGCACCTGGAACGGCGCAAGGCCTTGCGCAGCGTTCTCGGAGTCAGCCCGGCGCTGATTGCCATCGGCCTGTTCCTGATCGTGCCGATCCTCATCGTCATCGGTTACTCGCTGATGGAAGCCAACCCCTACGGCGGGGTGAACCAGGTCTTCAGCAGCGACGCCTACACCTCCCTGCTGTTCGAACGGCAACTGGATGACAGCCTGGCCTTCGCCGACTCCTACCTGCTGATCGCCCTGCGCTCCATCGGCATTGCCGGGCTGACCACCCTCATCACCCTGCTGATCGGTTTTCCGGTGGCGGTATGGCTGGCCATGCAACCGGTGCAGCGCCGGGGCTTGCTGATCTTCCTGATCACCGTGCCGTTCTGGGCCAACCTGCTGATCCGCACCTACGCCTGGATTCTGCTGCTGCGCAACACCGGGGTGATCAACAACAGCCTGATGGGCCTGGGGGTCATCCACGAACCGTTGCAGTTGCTGTACACCGACGGCGCGGTGCTGCTGGGGCTGGTCTACACCTACGCGCCCTTCGTGGTGCTGCCGATCTACGCCACCCTGGAAAAGATGGATATCCGCCTGTTGGAGGCGGCCCAAGACCTCTACGCCGGACGCTGGCGCACCTTGCGCAAAGTGGTGCTGCCGATCGCCAAGCCGGGGATTTTCGCCGGGGCGATCCTGACCTTCGTACCCTGCCTGGGGGCAATGATCGCCCCTGAACTGCTCGGCGGCGGCACCCGGATGATGCTCGGCAACCTGATTTTCCGGCAGTTCAGCGACGCCCGTAACTGGCCCTTCGGCGCGGCCCTGTCCCTGGTGCTGATGGCCGCGGTGATGCTGGTACTGACCGTCTACGCCTTGCGCGCCCAGCGCCAGCGAACCCTTCAGGAGGGTGCATGATGATCCGCCTGTTCAAACGCAACGGCCTCGGCGTCCAGGACTTTCCCGGCTTCGGCGGCTTCAGCTTCCTGTTCTACCTGTACCTCTACGCGCCAATCCTGGTGCTGGTGGTGTTCTCCTTCAACGCCAACCAGTCGGCCACGGTGTGGAGCGGCTTCAGCCTCGACTGGTACCGCGCGGCGTTCGCCAACCAGGCCCTGCGCCAGGCGGCGGGCAACAGCCTGCTGATCGCCGTGTGCGCCAGCATGGCGGCCACCGCCATTGCCACCCTGGCGGCCCTGGGCACCTCACGCGGGGCGAAGTTCAAGGGCCTGCAACTGTCCATGGGCGCCATCATGCTGCCCCTGGTGCTGCCGGAAATCGTCGTCGGCGTGGCCACCCTGGCGCTGTTCTCGACGCTGGGGCTGTCCCTGGGCTACGGCAACCTGATCATCGCCCACACGGTGTTCTGCATCCCCTTCGCCTACCTGCCGATCCGCGCCCGCCTCAACGACATGGACCTGTCCCTGGAGCATGCCGCGGCGGACCTGTACGCCGGCCCCTGGCGCACCTTTCGCAAGGTGACCCTGCCGCTGCTGATGCCGGGGATCGTCTCCGGGCTGATGCTGGCCTTCATCGTCTCCCTGGATAACTTCGTGATCTCGATGATGGTGTCCCAGGCCGGCACCACCACCCTGCCGATCTTCATCTTCGGCCTGTTGCGCATGGGCGTGACACCCGACGTCAACGCCGTGTCGACGCTGATCCTCGGCGTCTCGGTGCTGTTCGTCAGCCTCTCTTACCTGTTGAGCAAGAAACACCCTTGAACCGTCCACTGACCTTGGGGAAATGCCATGAGCAAGTTGATCGCAAGTCTGGGAACCTCGCTGCTGCTGAGCCTGCCACTGGCGGTACAGGCCGCCGAGAAACTCAACGTCGTGAGCTGGAGCGGCTATTTTTCGCCGGAAATTCTCGCCAAGTTCCAGAAGCAGACCGGCATCGAGGTCACGGTGGACTCCTACGATTCCAACGAAACCCTGCTGGCCAAGCTGAAACAGGGCGGCACCGGTTATGACGTGGCAATCCCGTCCCACCAGTTCATTCCGATCCTGATCCAGGAGCAGTTGCTGGAACGCTTCGATCCGGCCCAGCAGCCCTACTACGCCGGCGTGGTCGACAACCTGAAAAAGCCCACCTGGGACCCTGAAGGCGCCTACTCGGTGCCCTTCATCTGGGGCACCACCAGCGTGGTGCTCAACGGCGAACGCTACACAGGCCCGAGCGACAGTTACAAGGTGCTCTACGAACCGCCAGCGGAGCTGCAGGGGCGGATCAACATGTTCGACTCGGTGAGCGAAGTGATCGACATGGCCAGCCTGTACCTGAACATTCCGCTGTGCAGCGAAGACCCCAAGCAGATGCAGCAGATCCTTGGCCTGCTCAAGGCGCAGAAGCCCTTCGTCAAGACCTACAGCTCCAAGGCCGGGGCGATCCGCGAGAACCTGGCGGCCGGGGAAATCGACATGTCGATGTTCTGGGGCGGCTCGTCGATGCGTGCCCGGGAGATGAAGCCCGGCCTGAAATACCTCTATCCCAAAGAAGGCGTGCTGGCCTGGGTGGACAACATGGTCATCCCCAAGGGCAGCAAGCACCCGGCGAACGCCAAGGCCTTCATCGCCTTCCTCAGCCAGCCTGAGAACGCCGCCATGACCCAGAACTTCCTCAAGCACCAGAGCCCGATCAAGGGCGTCGAACCCTTCCTCGACTCCGGGTTGAAGGATGCCCCCGAGCTGCACATTCCCGAGGGCACCAAGGTGGTCTTCAGCCAGACCTGCGGCGAAGGCGCGATCCGCCTCGCCGACCGTCTGTGGACCAACCTGATGCGCTGAGCTGCGTTGACTTCTGCCGCCCCGGCCTGGATGCCGGGGCGTTTCTAAAGCCGTTTGAAAGGCCCCCTGCCATGAACGCCAATCCCCCCAGCGAACTGGTCCTGCTCCAGGCCCATGAACTCGCCGAGCGTATCCGCCTGCGTCAGGTTTCCTGCCGGGAAGTGATGCAGACCTACCTTGCCCACATCGAACGCTATAACCCCAAGGTCAATGCCCTGGTCAGCCTGCAACCGGCCGACAGCCTGCTGGCCCAGGCCGAGCAGCGCGACGCCGAACTGGCCCGTGGCGACTATCGCGGCTGGATGCACGGCCTGCCCCACGCGATCAAGGACCTGTCCCTGACCCAGGGCATCCGCACCACCCTGGGTTCGCCGCTGTACCGGGACTTCATCCCCGAGCGCGACGGCATCATGGTGGAACGGATCAAGGCTGCCGGGGCGATCATTATCGGCAAGAGCAACACCCCGGAATTCGGCCTCGGCTCGCAGACCTACAACCCGCTGTTCGGCGCCACCGGCTGTGCCTTTGACCCGAGCAAGACCGCTGGCGGCAGCAGTGGCGGCGCCGCCGCAGCCCTGGCCCTGCACCTGGTGCCGGTGGCCGACGGCAGCGACATGATGGGCTCGCTGCGCAACCCGGCGGCCTTCAACAACATCTTCGGCTTCCGCCCGTCCCAGGGCCGGGTGCCGTTCGACGACAGCAGCGACCTGTTCATCGACCAGCTCGGCTACGAAGGCCCCATGGCCCGCAGCGTGCGCGACGCGGCCCTGCTGCTGTCAGTACAGGCCGGCGGCGATGCACGGGCGCCGCTGTCCATCGCCGAATCCGGCCAGGGCTTCGCCGCGCCACTGGAGCGCGACTTCAAGGGCACGCGCCTGGGTTGGCTGGGGGACTTCAACGGTTACCTGCCGATGGAAAAGGGCCTGCTGCAACTCTGCGAAAAGGCCTTGGGCGATTTCCGCAGCCTGGGCTGCAGCGTCGAACCGGCCAGCCCGAACTTCGCCCCCGAGCGCCTGTGGAGCAGTTGGCGCACCCTACGCCACTGGATGGTCGCCGGGGCCCTGGGCAGCACCTATGCCGATCCACAGAAACGCACACAGCTCAAGGACGAGGCCATCTGGGAAGTGGAAAACGGCCTCAAGCTGTCCGCGAGCCAAGTCTTCGACGCCTCGGTGATCCGCAGCGACTGGTACCGCGCCATTTCAAAGCTGTTCGAGCGCTTCGACTACCTGCTGCTGCCCAGCGCCCAGGTCTTCCCCTTCGACAAGCACACCCCCTGGCCGCGCAGCATCGAAGGCGTGGCCATGGACACCTATCACCGCTGGATGGAGGTGGTGATTCCCGGCACCTTGTCCGGCTGTCCGGTGGCCAGTGTCCAGGCCGGCTTCAATGCCGAAGGCCTGCCCATGGGTTTGCAGATCATCGGCAAACACCAGGCCGACTTCGCCGTCCTGCAACTGGCCCACGCCTACGAACAGGCCAGCCGCTGGTTCCAGCGCTGCCCGTCGCCGCTGATTTCGGGGGGGAAGGGATAAACGGTTGATAGCGTAGATAATTTTTTTATAAAAACGCTTGACGCATTGTCGTTCTGCGCGAATAATGCGCGCCACTTGGCTACATAGCTCAGTTGGTTAGAGCATAGCATTCATAATGCTGGGGTCCGGGGTTCAAGTCCCTGTGTAGCCACCAAGTACCGATCCATAGATGTCTACAGCAGTCTATGAATCACCTCAAGAAGCCCGCCTAGTGCGGGCTTTCTTGTTTCTGGCTATCTCCCTCTGTCCACCCCAAACCTTCCCCGCCGTGTATGCCCACGTGTATGCTTCAGTATTAATTGAACTGGAGGCATACAAGGATGAAACGCTCCGATATCAAGCGCCGCCCACTCGCTGATACCACACTTTCCAGCCTGGAGCCTGAGGCTGCCACATACCGCGAGCTAGACGCTTCAGGACTGTACTTCAGGGTCAAACCAAACGGGCAAAAGTCCTGGGAATTACGCTACAAGAAGCCAGACGGAAAATGGTCCTGGCTAGGCCTTGGCGGCTACCCGGAAGTGAGCGGTTCACTTGCCCGGCAGAAAGCAGCCGAGCTAAGAGCAGATGCCTCAGAGGGCAAGAACCCGATCATCTCCAAAAGAGCGCGCAAGGTTGCTGACCTTGACGCAGCCAATGAGACCTTTGAAGCATTGGCCAGGGAATGGCACACGTCTCGCCTGAGCGGGTGGGATGCTGGTACTGCCAAAAGAATACTCGGCGCGCTTGAACGACATGTGTTCCCCTTACTTGGCAAACGCCCCTACACCTCAATCATGTCAATGGAGTGGATGGATCTGTTGAGAGGACTTGAGCGCCAGGGAATTCTGGAGCAGATGAGCCGTGTGAGAGCTTACTGCAAGGATATCTATGACCTCGCTCGCGTAACCGGCAGGGCCGTAAATAACCCATTGGAAGGCGTCCACAAGTTCCTATCATCGGGAAAAGCTGAAAACTATGCCCATGTCTCTCCTGAAGAGCTCCCTGCATTACTCAGAGCCATACGCTCATACCCTCACGCCAAAGATGTTCAGCTTGGCCTAAGACTGCTGACCCTGATGGCTGTACGCCCCAGCGAACTTAGAGAGGCACACTGGGCAGAATTCGACTTCGAGAAAAAGCTGTGGACCGTCCCAGTGGAACGTAAGGGACGCAAAAAAGGACGGGAACACCTAGTTCCCCTATGCACCCAAGCAGTGGAAGCCCTGGCAGAACTGCGCCAAATTACTGGAAGCTATCCACTTCTGTTCCCAGGCCGTAGTGACCGCACCAAACCTCGTAGCGATACTGTTTTCCTCATGGCATTACGTCGCCTTGGCTATGAAGGCCGCCAGACAGGTCACGGTTTCCGCCACATTGCCAGCACAATACTCAACGAACATGGCTTCCCTGCTGATCATGTTGAGGCCCAACTCAGTCATAAGCCACAAGGTGTTCGAGGAATCTACAACAAGGCTCAATACCTGGAGCAACGCTCTTCGATGATGCAGTGGTACGCCGACCATCTGGACACTCTGGAACAGGGGAACGTTATTCAAGGTCAGTTTGGTAAGGCCCTATGAAGGTGACTAGCCCACCCTCGCTAGAAAACAGTGTTACGCCTGTTACTCGTGTAACAAACAAATCCAACCTATTGATTTTATTGATATTTAATCGCGTTACACGCATTAACCTCCCCCTCGATACGCCATGTAACGGGGCCGCAACGTGTAACGAAAAAGTCTTCTTCAACCTGCTGCCGGTAGGTCTCTGGCCCGAAAGTTTAAGACACACTTCTCGCTGGATGCGCTTGCAGAAGGAAGGGCGCGGGAATGGCCCAAGCGTTCGTGACAGGGGCTCATACGCATGAAGATGGCAGGATCAGCACCTGCTCATCAGCAGCCAAAGCCATCATTTGGCCTGATCGAGCATCTATCCGCACAACCACTCTACCTGCTGTGTTGTGACGAGATCCTGCACGCATGCCAACTGATCGACCAATGCTGCATACGCATCCAGACGGACGATATCAACAGCGAGCTCAATACCTTGTGCGTCAAGGTGAGTCAGCTCGAAGAAGCCATTTCCCAGTACGCCATGACTGGTCCGTCCCAGCATCTGGCCGACTTGGTTCGTCAATACAGCGGATGCCACTTTGCAACAGACGATCAGGCACACGCGGCATACATAATGGCCTGCGCGGTGAAAGCGCTGGAAGTCATGAGTGACTGGATGCTTGAGACAGAGCAGAACGCTCTTCCCAAGGGAATGAAAGTGCCAGAGTGGCCGTGGGACTTCTATCGCGAGTTCGTAGAGCGCCAAGTCAACGAGACTGAACGCATTGAAGCTCTGGATATGTACGTAATTTATCTAGAGCCCATCACCACTTTGCCTGCGTTGAAAGGCGACGAATCGAGGCCTTTAGCCCTCCACGCAATCAGAGAGGCAACTCGGCGAAAAGGCGGTCTGCACAGCGGTCAAGACCGTAACAAGGAGATGAGCGCTCGTGATGCCGCCCTGGTTAAAAAAGCCCGGATTCTTCTGCACAATGGAATGCCACGTCGATCTGTCACTACCGCAGTACACCGCTGGTTTGAGCAGCAAGTCGCCAAACCCTCCAAGGAGCGCCCAAAGTGGGTTGCTCTTGAAACCGACAAAGCGCTGACACGCAAACGTGTGGAGGCCATCCTCAAAGAACACAAAGTGCTGTTAACCTGAAATTTCAAATGGAAGTGAACTCCTTTTGAAATTTCGGCACCTAGATCATTGCTCTCGTCAGTCCAAACCTATCGAGAGCAATACCTATGAAAACCCCTGCTACCGAAATTTCCCGCAAAGCACCCGCCAACGCCCCCTCATTGTTTGATGCCGCCTCGACCCTGATCCGCATGCGCGAAGTTGAGGGCATCGTAGGCATGAAGCGTTCGACCATCTACAAACTCATGCAGCGCTCCGACTGCGGTTTCCCGCAGCCGGTCAAGCTCAGCAACAGCAACGCTCGCGGCGCACCCGTTGCGTGGGTTCTCTCCGAAGTACAAGCCTGGGCACGAGCACGCATCGCAGCACGCGATCAGGTGGCCGCATGAAAAAGCGCATAGCTCACCGAGCCGTCCTGCAGCCCTTCTCCGTGCTTCGAAAAATCGGTTTTTCATCGCGATGCATGCAACGCCTGGAGCGCTACCGAACCGAGCAGGCCAGACGAAACCACGTAGTGGCCGTGATGAGTTGGGCTGACGGCACCTGGTGCGCGCTCGCGTTGCCCAGCATGCCCCCTCACGCCGTCATCGTCGATGAAGGCCAGCAGATCGATGCCTACGAAGACGCACGCTCCTGCATCGAGGGCGACTTCCTTCCTCTGCTTTCCCTGCGCCGGGAAGTTCATGCCTGAAATGAAAACGCCCCCGGGGGCGATCCGGAGGCGTTGAGGTAAATCTACATGCACGAACAATTTATGCCGCACCTGAACAATCTGCAAGCCATCACTGCAGTTGCACTTTCAAAAATCGGGAGCTACTCTCTGGCCGTCACTGCAAATTCAGTGACCGGACTTGGCCGTCCGAACAGACAGAGGCGCACAGGCGCCCACCATCCGATAGCAGGCGCTTTTTTTGTGCCCGCTACCTCGAGTTATGGCGGCTGTGCGCGGGACACCTTCGGGTGTGCCGGGATCCTTTGTCCCCGGTCGGCCAACCCGCGTACAGCTGCCACCCTAATTTGCTTGGCCGCAAATCGTGGCAGCTCCCCAGACAAAGGAGCTCCACCCATGCACGCCCTCAATCCGTCCAAAATTCGCGCCGCTGCCCATAGGGCAATGGCTCTCGCCGCTTTACACGCCAACTCCAGCCTCGCTACACGCCTTTCTCGCTACAACACCCACATGGCCAAGGCTCGTGCCCTGGAAAGCGCAGGGGGTGCCCAATGAGCACTCTGCGCAGCCTTGCCCTACCCGAAGACCTGCTGTGCGTCAGCAATGACGTTGAAGCCGGTATCCCTATCGACGCCATCACCTGCGCCATTGAGCGTGCAGACTCCGTGCTGATGCTGCTTGAAGATCACTTCGAAGGTGATCAGTCACGCCTCTCCAATCACATTATTGCCTCGGTTATCTGGGACGTTCGCGGAACCCTGGGCCTGATCAAAACACTCACCCTGCACGGTGATGCCTCCTCTGTTCCCCTGGACCAGAAAGGCGGTGCGCTATGAGCACTCAAACCACCCTGGGCCGGGCTTCATTTTTTGACAGCACCAACGGCCAATGCCTCTTTCGAGTCAATGCGGGGGTGTCGATCGAGGATGCACTCGAAACGGTTTCGCTCCTCCAGTTCTACGCCAACCAACTGACCCTAGACGCAGCCATGACTGAAAAAAGTGAGCGTTATAGCTGGTGTGCGCTCTATCTCGGCGAGATGGCCAAGGCGCTCCTCGACGACGTGAACGACTCACTCTTCGTGTCGAGGGCCAAGCCATGACCCAACGCACCAGCAACGCCCCAAAACGGCCCAGCTTTGCCGACGTGAAAAGCGCCGCTCTCAAGGACATTGACCGCGTGCTGGCCCACTGGTTGCCCAACGGCAAACGCGTAGACGGAGGCAAGGAATACACCGCACCGAACCCCACACGCACCGACAAGCGCGCAGGCTCACTCAAGGTCAACCTTAGCAAAGGCACCTGGGCAGACTTTGCCACCGGCGACAAGGGCGGCGACCTGATTGACCTGGTGCGCTACCTCGACGGTGGCACAGATGTGGAAGCCTGCAACAAGCTCGCGGAGCTGCTGAGCGTCTCTGCTGGAAAAGCTCAGGCCAAATCCACACCGGCCAAAAGCAAGTCGCCCGAGTGGATCGCCATCCTGCCGATCCCAGCAGAGGCCATGAGCAAGTGCCCGGCCAAACACCGACAACACGGCGCACCGTCCAAGGTGTGGATCTACCGCGATGCTCAAGGTCAGCCGGTAATGGCGTTGTATCGCTTCGACCTGGGCCCGGACGAAGACGGTAAGCCGAGAAAGGTCTTTGCCCCGCTGACCTGGTGCAAACGCTCCGATGGCCAAACAACTCAATGGCGCTGGCAAGGCCTGCCTGAACCACGCCCCTTGCTGCGCCTGGATGAATTGGCCCAGCGTATCGACGCCCCGGTGGTGCTGTGTGAAGGCGAGAAGGCCGCAGACGCCGCCGCTGAGTTGATGCCTGAGCACGTGGCCACCTGCTGGCCGAACGGTTCGAACTCCTGGCACAAGGCCGACCTGTTGCCGCTCAAAGGGCGGTCGGTGCTGCTCTGGCCGGACAACGATGCCAGCGGTAAAGCGTGCATGGACGCCATCGAGCCGAAGCTGCTTGAACTGGGCGCGGAGTCAGTACAGCGAGTGTCACTTGAGGTGTTCAAGCGCAAGCCCACCACCAAGGACGGCAATCCCTCATTCGCTAAAGGCGGCAAGTGGCTAGAAGGCGACGACGCTGCCGACGCACTGACCAAGGGCTGGACCGCTGGCCACGTTGCCGAGCTAGTGCGCAGCGGTGAGTTTTTCGTGAACACGGCGGACGAAAAAACAGAGGAGCCCATCAAGACAAAGACAGCGACCAAGCGCCCGGCGAAATCGAAAAATGACCTGATGCCCAGTGGCTTCCGCCTGACGCCCGAAGGGGTGTTTTATGCCGGTGATGATGGTGAGGCACGCCCGGTGTGCTCACCCCTGGAAATCATCGCCCGCACCCGTGACGAGAAGGGCCATAACTGGGGCCTGCTGGTCGAGTTCGACGATCCAGACGGCGCCAAGAAACGCTGGAACATTCCGGCCAGGACCATGACCGGCGACTTCGGTAAAGACGTTCTAGGCCCCTTGGTGGACATGGGCTTACGTCTCGCCGGAAGCCGCTCGGGACGTAACGCACGCAACGACTTGCAGAGCTACCTTGGTGGCTTTGACAGCGCACAACGCGCGCGACTGGTGACGCGTTTGGGATGGCACGGCAACGCCTATCTATTGCCAGAACAACAACTCGGCTCACATGAGGAGCACCTGCACTTCTACGACGCTGGCGCCCAACTCCCACCCATCAGCGAAGCGGGCACTTTGGAGCAATGGCAACAGCAGATTGGCGCGCTGTGCATTGGCAATCACCGCTTGGCATTTGTCGTGAGCGTGGCCTTTGCCGGCCCGCTGCTGAACCTACTGGGTCACGAGTCAGGCGGCTTTCACTTCTACGGTGATAGCTCAGGGGGTAAGACCACTCACTTGCGCGTAGCGGCATCAGTCTACGGCGGGCCGCGTCTGGTGCGTTCGTGGCGCTCCACAGACAACGCCCTAGAGTCTATCGCTGCGGCTCATTCCGACGGCCTCCTGGTGCTGGACGAAATCGGCATGTGCGACCCACGCATCATTGGCGAGACGGTGTACATGCTCGGCAACGGCACCGGCAAGGCCCGCGCCAATGATCGAGGACAATCGGGCCGACAGGTTCAAGAATGGCGTTTGCTGTTTCTATCGACCGGCGAGAAGACCTTGGCCCAACACATGGCAGAGGCTAACAAGGAACTGAAAGCGGGCATGGAGGTGCGCATGCTCGCAGTCCCCGCAGACGCCAGTAAGGGGCTCGGCATGTTCGACGTGCTGAACGGCCAGGAAGACGCAGCCGCCCTCTCCGACGCGCTTACAGCGAGGGTAGCCAAGTACTACGGCACACCCCTCACCGCCTTTCTGGAGGCGCTTTGCGTACCAGGAGAAATGCTCAGGTGGTCAGTGATCGTTCGCCGCACGCTGGAGCAATTCATTACCCAAAACCTGCCGACCTCATCCAGCGGTCAGGCCCAACGCGCAGCCCTGCGATTCGGGCTCGCGGCAGCAGCAGGCGAGTTGGCCACAGCCTTTGGTGTCACCGGATGGCCGGATGGCACCGCCACCACCGCGGCCCGAGTCTGCTTGCACGCATGGCTAGCCGAGCGTGGTGGCGCCGGAAACTTCGAGAGCGACGCGATATTGGCTCGACTGAGACAGGTGATCGAGCGCTTCGGGGAAAGCCGCTTCACCCGCTGGGAGTCAGCCGCAGCAAAGATCGATGAGCACGGCCCCCGCACCATCGACCGCCTGGGCTTTCGCAAGACGCTTGAGCACGGCATGGGCGACACCATGCACACCACCAACACCTATTACGTACTGCCCGAGGCGTGGCGCTCCGAGATCTTCAGGGGCATGAACATCAGTGCTGTGAACAAGGAATTGTTGAGACGCGGTGTATTGGAGCCGGCCAGCGACGGGAAGGCGTCGAGTTTGGTCCGTCTACCAGGGCTTGGCCCGCAGCGCTGCTACATCGTGAAGACGATTCCAGGCGCGGATGAGAGCGAGGCTCGGGCTGCCTGAGGGCATCTCTGCTGATTGAGGTAGCGCCGGCTGATTCCCGGCCTCGCCAGCCGCTCATTCAACTCCAATCAGATTTTAAGGAACAACAACGATGAACGATTTCCGAGCAAACAATGAACAACGCGAACTTCTATCCACTGAACTGGAAAGCCGTGAAGTCACAGGACTTACAGGGCCTGACTCGAACAACAATGAAGCGACAGCCTATTACGAAAAGAAACAGCTTCTGCTGGACGAGATCGAAAAACTGAACGTACGTCGCGACAAGCTCCTAGGGGAAGCTGAACAGCTGTCTGCCGAGATAGCTCCTCTGGAGGCGCTGCTGGAGGGCGACGAAGTGATGGATGCTGATCAGGCATATGAAATCCGGAAACAGTACAACGAACTAAAAATCCCTTACGACTCTCTCAACCTCCAAGCCAGCATCATTACCAATCAAATCACTCGACGGGAGAGTCTCGCCAACTATAAAACCTTAATGGCGAGCTACACCGAGTCGATGTCGAACTGGAAAGCCGACGAGCAAGAGCTCAAGGAAAAGCGGAACAGTCTTAGTACTCGACTGGAACAGGTCCAGCAGCAAGCAACCGAGGACATGGCAAAAGCCCGACAGGCCGAAACCGATGCAGCAACCGCTTATGCTCAGGCCGTGGCATGGGGGGACACCGAAGGCGAAAAAAACGCCAATGCGGACGCGCAAAAGGCAGCGAAAAACCTCACGACTACAACTGAGCAAAATCGTCGGCAACATCTGATCATTAGCGCACTCGAACAGGAACTGATCATCATCGACCAACACATCGCTGAGGCTCAAAGAGAACACAAGTCCATTGAGAAAGAAGCCTTGTACTTGGCACGGATAGTTTTAGAGGAACAGTGGAACGAGAAAGCTCAAGAGTTGCTGGATATGGGAGGAAAGCTCTGGCTTGCCATTGATTTGGTAGATGGTGATCAAACTAGCCTCAGAAAGTTGGTTCTTCCTGAAGAAGGTGAAAAACTCAGAGACTGGACTGGTAGTGACTTGTGCGAGCTCTCTCGCAAATACACTCGGCAAGATGTCCTTTCGCTGTAACGCACCGAGCCACCTGAAACAGCCTACGCAGGTAGGCTGTTTAGAACACCAACTGGGTTAATCGCAGCGTAAAAACGAATATTACGCGATTAAAAGCCCCCTTTGAGGCTTTTTCAGCACCGGTATTACTTCGACCAACAAACCGACCATTTTAGACTACCCCCTCAAAGCGCTATTTACTGAATTAATTATCTTGCGCCACAATCACACTTAGTACTTCCCCAACCGAACATCTGAAATTATACGCGCAACCATTTTATCGCCACTGCCGTTTAGTCGACCTAGGTCACTCTCTATTAGAGAAAGGTATTTATCCCCTTTATATGAAGAAATTACATGCTCGAAAAATTTTGTTATATCACTGCATCGGCATGCTATCAAAGCCAGATCGCCAGGCCTCCAAGAAGAAGACATAAAAGCACTAACCAACTCTCGGCGAGCGGTTTTGCAGCGATCCCAATCTAAAAATGGAACAAACTTCAAAAAATCTGGTACATCACTCGAGCTCGCCAATTCTTTATAAAGAGGAGGAAACAGTGTCACTATTATTGGTGATACAGGAAAGCGTCGGGACCGAAGTAGCGATGGCATCAACATTCCTGCTGCAGTCAGTAATGTTTTTCGCGACTTTATTCCTGCATCGCTCATGATTTTTGCACATGCGTCAGCTGCCATCTCATTAAGATCAATTACATGACGTGAATGAAGAGCACGGGCAATTTCATCTACAGCTCCAACTAAACGCTCTCTAGCTGGCAAGGGAGCCATATCGAAAACAATAAGATTTCGACTGGCGATATCTGAGTCAACCCCTTTTCCCAGCCCAGCGTTAGCAATCCATCTGCCATTGAGCTTCGCGCCAATAATTTTGAGCAGTATCAACAGAAACTCTGCTTCCTCGCCATCGAAGTGGCTGCGCAAGAACCGCCCTATTGTTCGCTCGGCGATATCAAATTTCTGTGACTCACTAACTTTTGAAATCAGAGAGCCAACGACGTGGATCTGGACATTGATTGGCAGGCTATCCTGCATAGCGATCCGTACCGACATCTCAACCGAGTCTTTTGGTAGGCGCTTGAAAATGCTCTCACTAATTTCGTTATCAGAAATAAGCTCCGCTAACTGCTCTTCGCTGGCCTGCTCGAGCACTCCCACAAGCAGCTTTGAAATTGTGGTTTTTGTCAGGCGTTTTTCGTTCAATAACCAATATAAATCAGCCTTAGTAGGCTCGATTGACTGGGCGATCAACGAGTCACGTTGTACAGAGACATCAGACAAAATCAACACATCACGTACGGCTGATAAGCCTCCTATCTTACGTGCTCGCTCTATAAGCATTGAGCTCAGGCGATTAGCTTTAAATCCATTTGCCTCTCCTAGCCAGCTCAATTCTGCAGCCAACTCCAAGGCCCCCATCCCATTAACTATCGGTTTAGCAACAGGCAGTTGCCGATCATCAATGAGAAATGGAAGTACCACCTTTCCTACTCTATGTGCCTGCTCTTGGTCGATGCTGCATAAGATCCGCCCCAACCGCTCAATGAGCGCATCATCATCGACAACCCGACGGCTGAGAACACCATTTTGAATCACAAGACTCGTGAGAATGTCCTCTGGCGCATCAAGCAGCGCCCGCTCGACGACCGGATCAGCCCCTTTTGCGAGCCCAGCTGCAATATTTGGAATTAAGGCACCAATAGCGCCCTTGGAATCCGACTGACATAAAAAGCTGATCGCGCCAAAAGGTGAGCGCTCTGCGAGCTGCTCTACGAGGTGCCCTGCTGCTGCCTTGCCTACCGGCATACTCTGGCCCCACATCTTTCTCGTGAGTGCGCCTACGAAGTCCCAGACGTCTCTGACAGATAGAGTGCTAGCCGCCCGACTAACAGCATCGGCCAGCAGAGGCTCCAAGGATTTTACGGCTTCGGCGTTGCTAACCATGCCTGAATTAGCGATATCCAACAGCCCTAAAGCTGCAGTAGGCACCTGCTGCAGCTTGCCCAACAATTCGTCCCACAACAATGCGATACGTAGAGCAGCGGCACTGTTTACATCACGCCCTCCTAGCAGATTGATTTCTCGCTCTGATAGTAGCCTGGGCAGAGGATCTTCAAAGACGCGCTGCATGATTGCCCCAGTCCATCTGTGCCTATTGTTTTGCAACGACCTACCATCCACACGCCGACCTGGCCAATCACTGAATTTCGCTTTGGCACTCATAGGAGCGAAGACAAGGTCGAGGTCGCGTCCATCGATCTTTCTTGGTGACAATGCAAACGTCGAAATTGCAAAGTGCCGCCGTATATCTGGCCATAACGCGGTAAGTAAACGTAAGGCGATAAGCTCGGGTTCGGGGGCGTCAAACACTACTACTGGCTTCGCATCTTCAAGGAACAGTGCTTCCAGCAACTCGCTGGCACTGAAAGATGGAGTGGGGGGCAACCTCTCGTCAGTGTACTCATTCAGATGGGCTCGAACCGCATGCTGGTCGCTCGGAAGTTCAGATAGTTTGAGCAGGTTAAGCAGAGGTAAAAGTGGCGCCTTAGTAGCCCACACGTGCGCATCAATCAAGACGCTCATCGTTCGAACACACCCCGCCCGGGCAACAGTGTGATCCTGCCATGTCCTGGCTATGACGTAATAGCTGCCGCTCGGCAATGGATAGGCCGATAGATACGGCGCAAACTGTTCCTTCGGGCGTAGCGGCCCAGCTACATCCGAGAGGCGGTCAACAACTGCCTGATCATCTTTTGACAGTATGGTCGAAGAAGCAAATAGTTGGTGCCCCTTGCGATAGCCGTGGATTTGAATTTCAACAGTAATCACCGGCTCAGAGCCCCACAGCCCAGGCTATGGGAAGGGTGATATCAAAATCCCTCCTCCACCCATCCTGATCCTTCACAGCAACCCAACCCTTACCATCTGGACCTGCTTCAAGAAATTCTCTTCGGTAAGCAGCATCATTCTTCAGATCGCCGCCTACGCTACTGAGACCAAATATCTGGACATCAAGTCCCTCTAGATCCATCAGCTTTCCTGCAACTAGGGGATACTCATGCTCTAGGTATACAAGAGGGCCATGTTGGAACTTCTCAGCGTCAACTAGATCCCAGGCGGTGACAACCACAGATAAGCGCGGCCGGCTACAGTCCTCGCGACGGGCAAGAGAAAGCTCCAAAAAACGGATCAACTCGCAAAGCATTACCTGCGTGGGGAGACCTGGCTCTTCCTCATCCCCCAGTCGTTCTAATAGCGTTCGCGACGTTACCCAATCGAGTGGCCGGACATCTTGATCCGAGCCAACCCTCACGAAGAGCAAGGCTCCATCAGATCTCTCCAACTCTTCCATCCAGTCAGAGTCGATCTCGCTGTTGATGACTGCGTTACGCCAAAGCTCGCCAGATATATCCGGCACAATGATCCTAGCTTGCGCCCCCCCTTTCGTCGCAGCGACGGCCACCTCAAAGTCTCGGCGTACATCGCTATGCTCAGAACGTGGGGCGAAGTCTCCCGCAAAAATATGCGCAGTAACTTCGAGAACGAAGTTGATGTCCTCGGGCTGTTCCGCAGCATGTAACGCTCCTCCCTCAGCATCGAGAGCTTGCCATAGAGGACCGATATAGTTGGTCTTCCCCGAGTCAGGACCACCCAGCAACACGATTGAGCGACTCATTGGCCTCTCCTGTAGTTTAGATACGCACGTCTATCCTCAGTGGGTTCGGTCGAGCGCCAGAAGATTGGTCGATCAGGCAAAGCACCAATGGTTAAATTGATTAGTTCCGCTAAACCGAATCCTGCAGGCACACTTTTCGGCTCATCAGAAAACGGTGCTACGCCTACGATCTCGACCTCGGCATCCCGTCGACTAAGTTCGGCCCTTAGTCGCTGAGCCACCTGCTCATCGAGGACATGCACATCGTGATGGGTTACTACGATGATCAATCGAGGCCTGCGGCCGTCCAGCATGGATTTCAAACGTGCAGCGAGCTGCCCTACACGAGCAATAAGTCCATTTCGCCTCTCAATATCCGCAAGCGAACGCCCATCGAGAACGACCCAAATGACCTCGGCCGACCTCAAGAAGTCCAGCCGATCAGCTCTCGCTGAATTGACTAGCTCCTGAGTCCACTCCCCTGGTATATCGGGAAGGGCTAGATCGACACGTCTCCCATCCGCGCGCCTAACAAGACCAAGGTGCAAAAAACCAGGGTGACGATCATCCGCCATTTCGGTATGCACTGTCATTTGCTCCGGCGCCCGACCTTCATTCCAGTCCCTTGCACCGCGTGCGATATCCTCGAAACCTGCGAGACTCCTGCTGTCAACAAATGACCAGCCATCCAATTTGGCATGTGAGATCAGCAGGTACAGGCTAGCCAGACATGCAGTTTTACCAGACTCTGGGTCGCCGAGAATACCAACCACATTAACGTATCGCTTCCCCATCATCACGTTTAGCTCATTGAGTCCAAACGTGCGACTGGAAGGGAATGAACGGGTTCGGGCGGGTTCATCAAGTACAGCTGCGCCAAGCCGATCACCGATTGGGGAGGAGACTTCGAAGTCGCTCTGAGCATCTTCCACTGGCTCGCCACCAACCTGATTTGGAGTTCGATTCGAGCACGTTGTAGGATCGCGTTCGAGCGCGCATATTCCTGTCTCGTCGACAGTGCACCCCTCAAATCCGCACGATCCGCTCATAGCTTAGCCGGACCATTCAGTATCAGATTGAGGAAGCCCGCCTCAAGCAGAGCACGCTCCCCCCACTCCGAAGCTCGCCGCTTAACATCCGCGCCGGGGGTATCCACCTCCCCTGTAACCAACGCGTGCAGAAGAGGGAAGACAGATGGGTAGTCGGCTACCCAACGCTCATCGACCTCACCACCGAGCTTCTCTTTGTCATCCACAAGCGCCGCCAGCAACTCTTTCAGATCAAGTTCTGGATCATCCTCTACTGTTCTAAGAATGATCTCGCGATGCACCTCGCAAGGAAGGCGACGAAGCATTTTTGAGCCTTCGATACCGGCAGCGATGACACGCGTCGGCTCGTTGATTTCGGATGGTTGCCTTTTGAGTAAGCGACTACGACCAACTTGCGCCCACCACAAGAAATCTAGTTCCTCTCGATCAAGGGCAGCATTACGGCGCAAAGCCTCAACTGTCTTGGCCATCGATTCGGAGATGTTATGGGTCACTACGCCTTCAGTAGATATAGTGATCTTGGCATTGGAGGGTTCAGGAACGCTCCCTCGCTCTCTAGCGGCCTCGGCAGACTTCGTACTCCAACCAGAAGCCGCATTAAGAACCTCAAGACGTAGGCTTTCTCGCCGAGTCGCGTCTAAAGTTGGTTGAAATGCCAGCGACGACCAGAGCGCAGCAGCATACACATCGCTGATCGACCAACCACTCGACCCAACGCTTGAGCCGAGCATGGAGACCATAGCCATACCTGCGCAAACTCCAACATCAAACGGTCGCTCCTTGTGCAAGTACGAAGAAGACTTCTTCTGGATTGCTGCCTGAACCTCATCCCCCAGCGTCTCGGGAGGAACCCCACTACCGCCAAGCACCTTAGCAACATCAGATGCCTTGGAGATGATTTTTTCTACAGTCTTTTCCTTCCCCCAAGTGCCTGCAAGGCTGGTCGCAGCTGAACGTCGGGAGTTGACGTCATCGTCCGTTACACTGGCGCTGCAAATTCGCATGTGAACCGCAAAATTCTCCATTACCGCACTCCATCCTTTCGCTCGCGAATCAACTGATCAATCATGTGCTCGACCTGCTCCAGCTTGTTCTCTCGCACAAGCCAATCTAGTAATTTGCGCTCTAACCCCTGAGACATTGGTTCATCAAAGTCCTCAGGTATCGCATCCAGATCAACGAGAATACGCAAACGCTCCCCCTCTAAGAGATCACGGAAGAACCGGAGACGAACAATCTCATAGCCCTCTACCGACGGTGGCATTAGCGTTGGTACCTCGTTCGAGGATGCTATTGGGACCATTTCAGGGGCCAGACCTGTTGAGAGTGAAGCTTCCTCTGCGGGTGCTGTACTACTGGGCTGATCCATTGAGGGCAAATCAGGTCGTTTTGCTTTGCGGAAATAAGGGCATCCCAACCGAAATTTTGGCCTTGCTCCACCTAAACGTTGATTGTCCGCCTCAAACTGCGTTCGCTCTGAATTCCAAGCCCTGGGATGAATGGTCACCGATAGGCCATCCGTTTCAGCATCCCAGTCAAACTCAATGATGTTGTAGGTAAAGGTGTATTCCAAATTAGATTTGAAAGGGACAGTAGCACCGGCAGCCAGCATCATCAGGTCACAGCCCGACTCAATATTGTCCACGGACACCTTGGGGTCATGCTCATGGCCTGAAATAAAGACACGTGCTCGGCTTCTAACATATTTTTGAACTTGCTCTTTGTCTTTGTACCAGCCCAATGGGTGGTGAACGAGGACGATGTTCTCGACGCCAGCTACACGAGGAATGGTGAATTGCCGAGCACCTATCATCAGCTCAGGATGCTCATCTCGTTCTTTACCATGGCATAGTAGTGACGAGTTGAACCTGATGAAACGAATCGCTCGTCCAGGTGCCAGAGTAACCATCATCTCAGAGGCATAAATCCCCTCGTTATTGAGGGGGCAGTTGTAGCCGAAGCTAAAGCTCCCATAATCCTTGAAACGGGCAAAGAGTGCCTCCCTAATCGACGGGTCATTTAGGAACTCACCATACTCTGCGGCGCCCCCAGCCCTTATCTGATCGAGAATTAATTTGACGCCCGGAGTGAGCTTTGACCTATCGAGATCATGGTTGCCAGGCACCATCTGCACGCAGTCAATGCCTACCCCTATGCTGGCGGCCAGCTCATCGAGCCATTTAGCAGCTTCGTCGTACTCGGCCTTCACGCCAGTCTGGGCAATGTCACCAGTTACCAAAATCCCGTACGCGGTTCCGCCAGCGATTGTCGAGACTACTTCTTGGGCATCTATGATCAGTTGCTGCTTTACGTCGCCATGAATCTGTACCCGGTCATCCTTTTCTTGGCCGAAGTGGATGTCAGACACATGAACAAAGACTGCAGACATTCGCTCTCCCTACTATGCTGCCCACCAGAACATCGGCACTTCTAACATGTTCAGCGAGATCTGGCGACGATTTAACGGCAAGATGCCACCAGTCATTACTCACGTCTATCCGTACCTACGACAGCAGGGTAGCCCTATCGATGCTGCTCGACCTGTTTCCTCGTGTATTAGCATGAAGTGAATGCGCCTTAAGCAAGGACAGCCTGCGCTCAAAGCCCACAGACAGGTTGCACTCGTTACTCGCCATACGACTGCGTAGGGAGATGACACATCAATAGCCAATGCAGCCCTTCAGGTATGAACAATTGCCCGCCAAACGTTACACGGGGCATGCGTGTAACACACGTCTTGCCGTACAAGGCGAAGTAATGTTTCCAATGAAATACTAATTAAAAACAATGACATAAGTTAAAACGTAACATGAGTAACTTTTGTAACACGACTTTTAGAGACTTCCCCCCAACTCCCCCGAAGCATCATTTCCGCCAGCGAACGCCAAGCACCACCATCAAAAATGCCTCGGGCCCCTGGAGTTTTTTTAGTATACGGGGTCGGAAACCCGCCAGACCTTGTTAGTGGGAGAACTCCCAGATTAGTGAACAGGTGAACCCGGTGAACTGCCTGTTCACCTGTGCATTTGCCCTATGAAATGACCAATCTGGGACCACCATTGCAGATACGGTAACGATGCCCCTTTCTCTTCAAGATCCTTTCAATTTCAACCTTTGAATTTCAGTAAGGTGGAGCGCCTTCCACTACTGAAGTCCCGTGGGTTTCCGACCCCGTATGACTAGCAAACCACAGGGTCCCCGACAGCCGCCTACTTTCCTGTGGCCGTCAAAGCGGGACGTCAGTATCTTGCCCGCTCAATTTCCTGCTAGGGACAGTGTTGTGTTTTGGAAAAGAGAAAGAAAGATAAAGGTAGAGCTGCTTGCACCCATATCGCTTTCGACTCAGGTTGTTCATCCCAAGCCGGACGCATCAGATCAGTCTAGGGACACGAAAACCAATACAGACTTGGCTTTCAAACTTGTCGCCACCGGAGCTCTCAGCACACAAGCCGGACTGGTTGTCTACGGATATTCGGTGTTGGTCGGCTACTATGAAAAATTTGGTATAGACATAAACGAGATTGCGCTGAGCACGCCCACGCTCTTGCTGTATGGGTATATCAACATTTTGTCAGGTGTATTGACTGCGGCCAACAGCGTCCCAATCATCGGCCCTGGGCTGGTGGCTCTCATTTTTATAGGTGCTGCAGCGGCCTTCGTCTCGATGATCACCAAACAGTTAAAGGCCCCGGTGATCATAGGTGTATCGACCTGGATAGGCATGACGATGTTCCTAGCCTTCATGGCTCCGGCCTTAGGCGTGAAGCGCGGCATCACAAATGGCTTGGATGATTTCAGGGAGTACACGAACCTGGAGGCACCGAATGGACTAAAGGATGCGGTGACGGTGATAACAGATAAAGGCGTGAGACTGGTCGGGCATTTGATTCTGGTCGATAGCAAAAGCACCTTCCTACTCGTCGACAAAACTGTTTTCAAAATCGATGGGAGCAAGGGACGCGTCATCCGGGAGACTGAACTGTCACCTAAGGGCCTAGAATTAAAGGTAGAAAAGGCAGCTCCAGGAGTTACCAATAAACTTTAGAGAGCTGCAGCTTGTATGCCCACGTGTATGCCGATCCTTACACCAAAAAATAAAATCCAGCAAAAACAATATCTTACCAACCAAGTTCAAATGACTGTGTACCACCAAGTACTAAAAACGGCTTACCGCAAGGTAAGCCGTTTTTTTATGCCCGCAGAAAAGTGCCGGAGATTACGCCGCATTGATCCACAAACGCGACACCTGCATTGAGCCCCCGCCCGGGGTGAGATAGAACACCGGGGCAGTGTGTGTGAGAGCTGCGCAATCCTCACTTCAAGGGCTCGATAATGACAATAAAAAACCACAGGACTTCAGTCGCCCCCTGGCTGTTCTCGCTCCTGGCAATCACCTGTACCCCAGCCTTCGCCGAACAGGCCTCTACCCCGCCCTCCAATCTGCTGACCGCCGCCGTCGCCTGGAAACAGACCGCCGCCGAATTCGAGGCGCTGTACTACCAGGGCTTCAACATTGCCCGCCTGCAACTGGACCGCGCCCTGCAAGAACACAAGGCCGGCGACCGGCCGCTGGCGATCATCAGCGACGTCGACGACACCGTGCTCAGCAGCAACAGCTACTGGGGCTACATGATCAATTCGGGCAAAGAGTTCTTCGATGACGAGGCCTGGGACAAGTGGGTCGCGGACAATGGCCCTGTGGCCACTCCGGGGGCGGTGGAATTCCTCAAGTACGCTCAATCCAAAGGCGTCGAGGTGTTCTACGTCACCAGCCGCGACCAGGGCGAAAAGACATACGAATACGCCCTGGCCAACCTGCGCAAGAACCAACTGCCCTATGCCGATGAGCAGCACCTGACGGTGTACCGCGACAGCTCCAACAAAGAGCCGCGGCAGCAGGAAATCGCCAAGGACCACAACGTGGTGCTGATGCTGGGTGACAACCTCAACGACTTCAAACGCAAGTACTACGTGGCCGACGTCAAACAGCGCAGCAGCCTGATGACCGATGACAAGGAACAATTCGGGCGCAAGTTCATCCTCTTCCCCAACCCCACCGACGGCCACTGGCTGAAAGCGATCTTCGGCGATTCCGAACCGCCAGCCACCGCGGAAAACCGCGCCAAGTTCAAGGCCGCGGCCGGAGCTAACGCCTGGCAGGTGAAAGACTAACCACGCAACACACAGCCCCGCACAGGGGCGGCCATGGCTCCATTCGAGCCATGGCCCGCTACAGCGACCATCGCACCGTCACCATGGCATTGCGCGGTTCACCATAGATGTCATTGCCGTAGTAGGTATTGGTGCTGATGCTCTGGTAGTACTTCTTGTCGAAGACGTTGTTCAGGTTAAGCCGAAACTCAAGATGTTCGGACGCCCGATAGCGAGTCATCAGGTCCACCAGGGCATAGCCTTTCTGTTCGACGTACATCGGCGTACCCGAGTCGTAGAAATTCACATCCTTGTTGTAGATCCGGTTCTGGCTATAGAGCCCCCCGCCCACAGTCCAACGATGCAAATCTCCCGGCAGTTGGTAAGTGGTAAAGGCCTTGAACACGTGACGTGGAATATCGGTGTCGAACAGGCGGCCGACATTGTCCTCGTTGCCATCCTTGCGATACTTGGCCTGGGCATAGGTGTAGCCCGCCCCCAGCTCCCAGCCCGGCGCCAGCTTACCGTTGACCTCAAGCTCGATACCTTCGCTGCGCACCTCGCCGCTGGCTTCGTAGCACTGCAGGCTGGAGCACTGAGCGCTGACCACCTGCTTGGCGCGATTCACCTGGTCGATCCTGAACACCGCAGCGCTGGCGGTCAGGGCCCCTTCGAAGTATTCGCCCTTGATGCCCGTCTCGTAGTTCTTGCCGACTACGGGCTTGATCAAGCCACCGGAGCTGTCCACTTCCGCTTGTGGGCTAAAGACATCGGTGTAGCTGGCATACACCGAGTGATGGGCGTCAAGGTCATAGACCATGCCCGCATAGCGAGTGAGGTTGCGGGTGACCTTGTAGTCGGTGCTGGAGGCGGTACGCACCCCGGCAAAGCGCGTATCCACATCGTAGTCGTACCAGTCCAGGCGCCCACCCAGAATCAGGGTCAGGGGCTCGGCGAGGCTAAAACGTGAGGTGAGGTAGAAACTCTTCAGCTCGGAGTTGCGCTCCTGGCGCCAGTAATCCAGGTCCATCTGCGGCTTGGGCACGCTATGGGGGTCGGGACGGTAGATGTTGGTCCGCGTCTCGTTGTCCTGGAAATTGCCCTTGCCGCGAAAGGCCAGCTCACGCTGACTGGCCCCCACCACCAGCTCATGCTCACGCCCGAACAGGGCAAACGGTCCGGAAGCGAAGAGGTCGTAGCTGTCTTGCTGATCCTTGTAGTGGTACTGACCGACGTACTGGCCGAACTCGTCGAAATCGGTGCCGAAACGCTCGGTCATCGAACCGAGCATCTGCAAGTCGGACCAGGACTTGCTGGCCGACAGCAACAATTTCCAGCCGTTGTCGAAGCGGTACTCCAGGCGACCAAAGGCCGTGACGTTGTTCTGGTCCCAGTACTCCCAGTCACTGCCCAGGTAGGCCGAGCGCGACAGGTGCAGGTGCCGGCCGTCAATCGCCGCAGGCAGCCCGCCCCAGGTCGTGGTGTTATGCGACGCCTGATTGGTAGTACCCACGGTCAGCGTGGTGTTGTCATTCAAGTCGGCCTCGGCAATGCCGTAGAACACCGAACGCTCGGCATCGGCCACGTCCTGGAAACTGTTCTTGCTCTGGTAGGCAGTCACCAGGCGCCCACGCAACGTGCCACTGTCATTGAGGGCACTGGAGGCATCAATTTCGCTGCGATAATTGTCCCAACTACCGGCACTGGCCGTGATGCTCAGGCGCGGGGCGGCAGTGGGCCGCTTGCGCACCATGTTGATCGCCGCCGAAGGGCTGCCCGTCCCCTGCATCAGGCCGGCGGCGCCACGCATGACCTCGACCCGATCGAAGATCGCAGTGTCGGCCGAAGTGCTCATGTCCCGGCTCAGGTAATGGGACATATCGTTGGCCAGGCCATCGACCATGAGGTTCTGCACGGCAAAACCCCGCGAATAGAAAATCGGTCGCTGTGGTCCGTCCTTGGTGATGGAAATGCCCGGGGCACTCTTGAGCACATCCTCCAGGCTTTGCATGTTCTGATCGTCCATGCGCTGGCGGGTGACCACGGTCACCGACTGTGGAGTCTCGCGAATCGACAGGGCCAGCTTGGTAGCCGTCTGCATGGCGCCGGTGGTGTAGGAGCCGGTGTCTTCGGTGGTAGTGCCCAGAGACGCGCCGGTGATCTGGGTCGGCCCCAGATGCAACGCCGCCCCCGTCGGCAACTTGACCAGGGTATAGCGCGCCGGGCCTTCCTGGCGCAGCTGCAAGCCACTGCCGGCCAGCAGCTGCGCCACGCCCTGACTGAAGGAATAATGGCCCTTGAGCCCCTGGGTAACCAGCCCCTGGGTCTGGCTGGAGCCAAAGGACAGAGTAACCCCGCTGGCCGCGGCAAACTCACTGAGTGCAGTCCCCAGTGCCCCTGGCGCAATGTTGAATTCCTGTGCTTCGCCCACCGCCTCCTGGGCCAGGGCAAACGGCGCAACACAGGTGGCCGCCAGCAGCGTGCCAAGGGTGATGCTCAACGCCGTGCGATTGAAACTGCGCCGCAGGGCGGCCTGGGTGAAACGACTCCGGTGGCTCATGTACGCGTCCTATGCCATAGCAGTAAAGGCGGCTGATTGACCGCTCTACTGATGAGCCGAACGCCAGGCGGAATCGGCAAGGCGCATTGACGATTTTTCTTCAAGCGACCATTCGCCCGTCACGCTTGCACACGCACCCAGTACCTGGAAAACCGGCGCACCCTCACCGGCAACGACAATGGCAGGTTGGCCAGCACCCCATCGATATCATCCAGGCGGAAGGCGCCGCTGATCCGCAGTTGCGCAACTTCATCCGCACACCCCAGGTAGCCAGGGCGGTAACGGCCCAGCTCACGGATGAAATCCGCCAGTCGCCAGTCAAGCGCCACCATCTGGCCCCGGACCCAGGCACTCTCGGCATTGTCCGCCACCCGCAGGGCACCCATCTGCCCGGAGCCAAAGGTCAGCGACTGGCCTTCGGCGACCCTCTGGGCATGTTGCGGATCATCGTTCAGGCGCACCTCCACAGCATGTTGCTGAACCGAGACTCGGCTGAAGGCCGGGTCCAGGCGCACATCGAAACGGGTGCCCAGGGCCCGGATGCGGCCATGGGCGGTTACCACCAGCAAAGGCCGCGCCGGGGCCCGGTCTGCGGCAGTAGTGACCTGGATCTCGCCCTGACGCAGGAAGATCAGCCGTTCTTCATGGCTGTAGGCAACGTCGACCCGAGTATCGGTATTGAGGTGCAGCCGCGTACCGTCGGCCAGCAGTTCTTCCCGGCGCTGGCCGGTGCGCGTGGCGAAGTCGGCGCTATAGGGAGACAGCCGATAGCCGCCCAGCAACGCCGAGCCGCCAGCCATCAGCAGCAGTACCTTGAGGCCCTGGCGACGCTGGATGCCCATTTCCGACAAGACCGGCAAGGCAATATCCTGCGGGACCCCACGCAGCTGCTGTTGCAGCCTTTGCACCCGGGCCCAGGCTCGCGCATGTTGCGCATCGGCGCCAAGCCACTGCTGCCAGGCCTGTTGCTGCGCCGCGCTGACCTGTTGATCGTTGAGGATCAGGTACCAGTCCACCGCTGCCTGCAGGTGGGCCTTGTCCAGGAGAGGAGGCGACGGCACGTTCAATCGTCCATCAGTTGTATGCATTGCAGCAGTGCCTTGCCCAGATGATTCTTGACGGTGGTCACCGACACTCCCAACTGCCGCCCGACCTGCACATAGCTCAGGCCATCCAGCTGCACCATTAGGAAAATCTGCCGGGTGCGCGTGCCCAGCCCATCGAGCAAGGCATCGATGGCCAGCAATGACTCGATGATCAAATGATGGGTTTCAGGAGAAATGTCCTGGGGCTCCGGACGTGCCGCCAAAGCCTCCAGATAGGCCTGTTCCAGAACTCTGCGGCGCACCTTGTCGATCAGCAGGCCGCGGGCGATGGTCGCCAGGTAATGACGGGGCTCTCGCAGTACCGGCAACTGGCGCAGCGACAGCATCCGCACGAAGGTGTCCTGGGCCAGGTCTGCTGCATCGGCACAGTTGCCGGTGCGGCTGCGCAACCAGCCCTTCAACCAGCCGTGGTGGGCGCCATACAGATCTTCGATCTCCAGCGATATTGAAGCCTTGACCCCTGCGTCCATGATCGACCGTCGCTAATGATAATATCTCTCATTATTATCCAGTCGTTTTTTCATGACAACAGAGTCCCCTTCCCGGCAGACCTGAATGCCGCATACTAGGCCTTTCCGGAAAAACCGCAGCACGCTGCGGTTTTTCCACCCAGGTCAGTTGAACGGCTGCGGACGCGGTGTCTGCGCCGAGGACGGCGGCAGCATCGGCAATTTGAAGTCCGGCTGATCGCCGGTCAGCGTCTCGAGGAAAGCCACAATCTGCTGGATCTCCTCATCACCCAGCTTGCGCCCCAATTGCAGCCTGGCCATCACGTCAACCGCCTCCTCTAGCTTCCAATAAGCACCATCGTGGAAGTAGGGATAGGTCAGCGCCACGTTGCGCAGGGTCGGCACCTTGAACAGCATCCGGTCGGCGTCCTTGCCGGTCAGTCCGGCCACGCCCTGGGCCGGGTTCTGGGTGACGTAGGGTTCGATCATGCCCATTTTCTGAAACGAGCCGCCGCCCACCGCCTCGCCGTTGTGGCAGGCCACGCAGCCGATGGACTTGAACAGTTGGTAGCCCTTGAGCGCAGTCGGGCTGATGGCCGCCTTGTCGCCCTTGAGCCAGCGGTCGAACGGCGCGTTGGGCGTCACCAGGGTGTCTTCGAAGGCGGCAATGGCGTTGGTGGCGTCTTCGAACCTGATCTCATCGTTGCCATACACACGCTTGAACGAAGCCCGGTACTGGGGAATGGAACGCAGTACGTCCACCGCCAGGTCATGGGTAAAGCCCATCTCCCCCGGGTTGGTGATCGGGCCGCTGGCCTGCTCCTGCAGCGTCGCCGCACGGCCATCCCAGTACTGGGCAAAACTCAGGCCGGAGTTGAGCACCGTGGGCGAGTTGATCGGCCCCTGGTGCCAGTTGTGGCCGATGGAGGTGGGCAGGTTGTCGCTGCCGCCCATGCTCAGGTTGTGGCAGGAGTTGCAGGAGATGAAACCGGATTTGGACAAGCGCGGGTCGAAGAACAGCTGCTTGCCCAACTCCACCTTGGCCACATCGCTGATCTTCGCCGGCTGCACCGGCAGGATCGGCTCGCTCGGCGTCTCCCCCCGCGCCTCGCTCCCCAGCAGCAATCCGAACACAAGTAACCACTTACAACCGTGCATGGCGTCCTCTCATCAGGCTTATGGTTTGCTGCACCATGTGCCCAACCTCCCCCAGCCGCCCTGACTCAGATCAATCGGTGGCCGGGTGCACGCCTGCCTGCGACCCTATGTACAGGGCCGCTGTCTAGCGTCTTGCCACTGGCCCAGCGCACGGTCATGGCCACCTGCCGGCCCTGCTGGCGGCGCCACTGCTGTACATTCCCCTCCACGGACGACACCTCATTTCCCAGTGAACGGAGCTCAACGCGTGTTCTCGATCTTCCCTCCCCGTCACCCCCGACTCCTCAGCCTCGGCCTGCTGGCCGCCGCCCTCAGCCTCAGCGCCTGCAACAACCCGCCCTCTTCCACCGCCCTGCCTGCCGCTCCGGAAATCGCTTCGGGCTACCGCACCGACATGCAAACCCGGCATGCCGACAAACACATGGCGGCCGCCGCCAACCCGCTGGCCGCCGAGGCCGGGCGCGAAATGCTGCGCAAAGGCGGCTCGGCCATTGATGCGGCGATTGCCATGCAAGCGGTGCTGACCCTGGTGGAGCCGCAGTCCTCGGGGATTGGCGGCGGCGCGATGATCGTGCTCTGGGACGGCAAGGCCGTGCGCACTTATGACGGTCGGGAAACCGCGCCGGCGGGCGCCACCGAGAAGCTCTTCCTGCAGGCGGACGGCAAGCCGATGCCCTTCCCTCAGGCGCAGATCGGTGGACGCTCGGTGGGCACCCCGGGCGTGCTGCGCGCCCTGGAAATGGCCCACCAGAAACACGGGCGCCTGCCTTGGGCGCAATTGTTCGAACCGGCGATCCGCCTGGCCGAGCAAGGCTTCGCCATCTCGCCACGGCTGCACAGCATGATCAGCGCCGACCCGTTCCTGGCGCGCTCGCCGGACATGGCCGCGTACTTCCTGAATGCCGACGGCACGCCGAAAGCCGTGGGCACCTTGCTGAAAAATCCACAGCTGGCCGCCGTGCTCAAACGCATCGCCCAGGAAGGCCCGGACGCCCTGTACACAGGCCCGGTGGCCGCGGAAATCGTCGCCAAGGTCCAGGGCCACGCCAACCCCGGCAGCCTGTCGCTCAACGACCTGCAAGGCTACCGCGCCAAGGAACGCGCGCCGCTGTGCAGCGACTACAAGCGCTGGCAGGTGTGCGGCATGCCGCCGCCTTCATCAGGCGGTGTGGCGGTGGCGCAGATCCTCGGCACCCTGCAGGCTCTGGAACAACGCGACCCGCGCTACACCCTGGCCAACCTCAAGCCGCAGAAAACCAACCTGCCCGCCGGCCTTGAGCCAGCACCGCAAGCGGTGCACCTGATCGCCGAAGCCGAGCGCCTGGCCTATGCCGACCGTGGCCTGTACGTGGCCGACAGCGACTTTGTGCCCGTGCCGGTGGCCGGCCTGATCGCCCCGAACTACCTGGCCCAGCGCGCTGCGCTGATTGGCGAACGCAGCCTGGGCAAGGCCGAACCGGGCAAGCCTCAGGGCATTCAGGTGGCCTATGCACCGGATCGCTCGCCGATGCGCATCTCCACCTCGCAAGTGGTGGCGGTGGATGACTTGGGCGGCGCGGTGTCCATGACCACCACGGTGGAAGCGGCCTTTGGTTCGCACCTGATGGTCCAGGGCTTCATGCTCAACAACCAGCTGACCGACTTCTCCTTCATCCCCGAGGAAAACGGCCAGAAGGTGGCCAACCGCGTCGAACCCGGCAAGCGCCCGCGCTCGTCCATGGCGCCGACCCTGGTCTTCGACCGCGCCAGCGGCGAACTGCTGGCCAGCGTCGGCTCCCCCGGAGGCTCGCAGATCATCGAGTACGTGGCCAAGTCGCTGGTGGGCATGCTCGACTGGAACCTCGACCCGCAAGCCGCCGTCGGCCTGCCCAACTTCGGCAGCCGCAACGGCCCCACAGAACTGGAGAAGGGCCAGTTCAGCCCGGCGCTGAAACAGGCGCTGAGAGCCCAGGGTCATGAACTGAACGAGATCGACATGACCAGCGGCACCCAAGCCATCGTTCGCGTGCGTGATGCACAGGGCAAGGCGTCCTGGGCCGGCGGCGCCGATCCACGGCGCGAAGGGGAAGCGCTGGGGGATTGAAGGCCCTGCGCTGAACCCGAGGGCCGGCCGTGAGGCTGGCCCTTTTTTGTGGGCGGGGGCCCAGGGCACTGTATGCAAGATTTTGCGGCGCTCTGTGTCTGACCCGGCCTGTGGATCTGCCCTAGCATCGTCCCTGCCCACCGAGGAACCGACGATGAACAAGATTGCAGCCGACCTTGATATTCCGGGCCTGAGCCCACGACGCCTGACGCCCCAGGACCTTGAATTGATCTGCCGCCATCGCCAGGCGATGTTTCTCGATGCGGGTAAGGACCTCTCCACCTTGCAGGTGATGACCGAGCACTTTCGCCCCTGGTTGCGCGAACGCCTGGAGGACGGCCGCTACTACGGCTTCGCCCTGATGGACGCCGAGCAGAGCGTGGCCAGCATCGGCCTGATGAACATCGACTGGCCGCCCCACCCTTCCCATCCAACTCAGGACCAGCGCGGCTACGTGCTCAACGTCTACGTCGAACCGGCCTACCGGCGCCGCGGCCTGGCGTCGGCGCTGATGAAACTGGCAGAGGCCGAGTTCAGCCAGCGCGGGCTGGGCTTTGCCGTGCTGCATGCGACCGAGGCCGGCAAGCCGCTGTATCAGGGGCTGGGTTGGGCCGCGACCAGTGAGATGGCGAAACAGGGCTTTCTGTAGCCGCTGCCGCAGGCTGCGACAAGGACCGAAGGGCCTTCGGCGCCTGGGAGATCGCTGCGACCGTTCCGGTCGTTCGCAGCCTGCGGCAGCGGCTACAGGGTTGGTTCACAAAATGTCGCAGTAATGCCGTTGCGACGCCCCCTACTCCAACCTATGGTTCGACCGTCGCTGCAAAATCAGCGAACAGGCTTGGCGGCCTGATAGAATCGAGGCGCAACAGCGCCCCACCCACATGCGGGCGCTTTTTTTGCGCCCGCATACCTGCGTTATGGCGGGTTGCGTGGGAGAACCTTCGGGTTCGCCGGTTCCTTGATTCCCGGTCCGCCAATCCTGCGCAATCCGCCACCCTGATCTGCTTGGCGGCAGACGGTGACGGTCCTTCGAATCAAGGAGTCGTGACCATGAACTGCTTCTGCAATCTGTTTCTCCATTACCTCCCGTCACAAAAAGCCGGAGGTGCCCGATGACCACTCAATCGCCTCTGACCACCCTCGGTGAAATCCGCTTTTCCCAGTGCGGCGAGCACCTGCATCCGCTGTTTCGGGTGAATGCCGACGTGCCGATCAGCGATGCCCTGGAACACGCCTCGGCGCTGTTGCATCTGGCAAAGCAATTCACCCTGGAGGCCGCCATGGAGCCCCGGTGCGACCGCTATGCTTGGGCGGCACACTACCTGGCAGAGATGGGCAAGGCACTGATGGACGACGTGCACGCCACGCTCTCTGCATGACCTGATCGTCCCTGAGCCGACGTTGCCTGTACGGGCAGATCCAGCGATCTGCCCGTACATCGCTTGACGCACTCAGCGACTTGTTTAAGTCCCAGGACGGGACTAGGATCACGCCATGAGAATTATTGCAGTCAGTCAGTTGAAGGCCTTCTGGGAGAAGTACCCGGACGCAGAACAGCCCTTGCTGGCCTGGGTCGATGAAGCAAGGAAAGCCGAGTGGTCCAACCCTGCGCAGATCAAGGACCAGTATCGCAACGCGAGCATTCTCAAAAGCCGCAGGGTGGTCTTCAACATCAAGGGGAATGAGTATCGACTGATCGTTGCCGTGGCCTATCGCTTCGGCGCGCTCTACATCAAGTTCGTAGGTACCCACCAGCAGTACGATGCCATTGACGCCGACAGCGTAGACATGGAGCAACCCGCATGAACATCCGCCCTATCCACACCGACCAGGATTACCGCGCCGCGCTCAAAAGCGTCTCGCCCCTGTTCGACAACGAACCGCAGCCCGGGACGCCTGAAGGCGATTACTTCGATGTGATGATCACCCTGATCGAGGCATACGAAGCCAGGCAGTTTCCCCTGGACCTGCCCAACCCGATCGAGGCGATCAAGTTCCGCATGGAGCAATCCGGCTTGTCCGCCGCCGACCTGGCGCCGGCCATCGGCCGCACCAATCGCGTCTACGAAGTGCTCAACGGCAAGCGCGCGCTGACCCTGCCGATGATCTGGAAACTGCACCAGCTGTTCGGCATCCCGGCCGAAAGCCTGATCAAGCCGAGCAAATCGTCCTGAGCCACGCTGCCGGGCTTGAGCTTGCCCTTGGGTAAAGGCTCAACCTGCCTGGCAGCCCAACCACACCAAGGACGTTCCATGCTCACCATCGGCCAAATGGCTCGCTGCCACAGCCTCACCACCAAGACCCTGCGCCATTACGACAGCATCGGCCTGTTCACCCCGGCCCTCACCGGCCGTGACAACGGCTATCGCTACTACAGCCCGGAACAGATCGTGACCCTGGGCCGCATCGTCTGGCTGCGGCAACTGGGCATGTCCCTGGAAGACATCCGCACGCTGGCGGACCAGGGCGGCCTGGACAGCGTGTTGCACATGCAGCAATCACTGCAGGACCACGCCCGGCAGCTGGAAAGCGAGATTGCCCGCAGCCAGAAAGTGCTCGGCCATCTGCAGCGCTATCTGGCGCAACCGCAACGCCAGATTCCTGCGCCGCAAACGCCGGAAAAAGTGCTCCTGGCGCCGCTGCGAATCATCGGCATGGCCTGGCAGCAGAATGATCCCGGCTCCATCGCCGAACTCTGGCAGCGCTTCGAACCCCGGGAGCAGGAGATCCAGCGACTGGCCGACCCTGTTGGCACTTACGGCATCTGCCAACCTCTGGAGGACGGCCATTGGCGCTACATCGCCGGCTTGCCGGTGGCGGCCGACGCGCCCTTGGTGCCGGGCATGGTGGAACTGGAAATCCCCGGCCGCCACTACGCCCGGGTCGAGCATCACGGCACGGTGCAAACCCTGCCGGAAACCTTCCGCGCCGCCTACAGCGAATGGCTGCCCGCGGCCGGGCTGCTGCCCATCGAAGCCCTGGAGTTCGAGTACAGCGGCGAACGCTTTCTGGGCCCCATGAATCCCCACAGCGTGGTGGAGTTGTATATCCCGTTGAACGCCTGAAACGCCCGGCAGACGGGCCCGTACTGGGAAGACCGCTGGTCTGGGAGCCTGTCCGGGCCAGCCGTTGTCAGCAAAAGTACCGCGGATGCCGTTATGCTCTGCAACCATTCCCAGGTAACCGAGCGAAGGCCCGATGAGTTTCCAGGCAGGTGTGTTGCAGCAGATAACCGGCATCCGTCATGACTTTTCCAACGTGGGCGCTGCCCTGCCGGCCAATCTGTTCTTCTGCTCCCAGGTCCACAGCGGCGAAGTGGTGGAAGCCAGTACCACCCTGCCCAGCGGCATCATTCGTGGCGACGCGGTACTGACCCGCTCGGCCCGGCCGATTGCGGTGGTCACCGCCGATTGCCTGCCGATGTTGATCAGCAGCCACGACGGCGCCTGGGTAGCAGCGGTGCATGGCGGCTGGAAAGGCCTGCACGGCGGGATCATTGCCCATGTGCTGGAGCACTTCGCCGCTCGGGGCATCGGCGTACATCAGTTGCGCGTGGCCATTGGCCCGTCGATCAAGCCTTGCTGCTATGAAGTCAGTGCGGATTTCGTCAACCACTTGTCTGCCAGCCAAAGCCATCTGTGGCCCGCAGCTCAGGCCCCCTGGAGCCGTCAGCAACCGGCCCCCTTGCTGCCGCCCGAGATCACCCCGCCGCAACCGACCCAGGAAGGCTCGCTGTGGTTCGACCTGAGCCGCTATGCCCTGTACTTGCTGCGTGCGGCCGGGATGAGTGATGAACAGGTCGAGTTCAGCCCACTGTGCACCTACTGCTCGACCCCGAAGCTGGCCAGCTACCGGCGCCGGGGCCATCGCGGTGACGAGAAGGCCTTTCAATACTCCTGGATAGCCCGCACATGAGCCCGGTGCTTGCATTGCAAGCCACCACCGCAAACGATCTGGAAACCCTAGTCAACATGCGTATAACGGCGATGCGCGACAGCCTGGAACGCATCGGACGCTTCGACCCGCAGCGCGCCCGAGAACGCTTTGTGGCAAGTTTTGCTTGCGAACGATGCCAATTCATCTGTCTCGACGGACAGCATGTAGGCTTCATTCAGAGCCAAGCCTATAGCGATCATTTGCTTTTGCAGCACCTGTACGTCATGCCTGATTTTCAGGGGCAGGGCATCGGCGAGAAGGCCTTGAAACCGCTGATTGATCGATCAACCCTGGAACAGGTGCCAATCCGCCTGGATGCCCTGCGTGGCAGTGACTCGAATCGTTTTTATCGACGCCTGGGTTTTGTTCAGGTCAGTGAAAGCGAATGGGATATTCATTACCTTCGCCCGGCAGATCCGCTGCGTCGTGAGTCATCCCGCGCAGACCTGCCTGAATGCCAGTAGGCGTCCCACCCCAAGCGGCGCTAACGTTGCCGCTTCTTCAGACCCAACCAAGGAGTGCCCGTGTCTGACAACCTCTATGCCCCGCCCAAGGCGGAACTGGTCGCGCCGTCCCCCCAAGCGCAGCTGCAACCGTTCTATGTGGTGTCCAGGACCAAGTTCATCACCCTGTACATCGTCACTTTCGGCATTTACCAGCTGTATTGGGCCTACAAGCACTGGCATCAATTCAGGCATGCCAGCGGCCAGGAACTGTGGCCCGTGGCCCGGGCGTTTTTTGCGATTTTCTTCACCCACGCGCTGTACCGCGAAGCCGATGCACAGCTCAAACGCGACGGCCGCAGCCATGACTGGCGGCCCGGTGAACTGGCAACCCTGTTCGTGGTGGGGCTGATCGTCAACAACGTGGTGGATGCCCTGTCACGCAAGAACATCGGCTACCCGGTGACCGACATCGCCAGCCTGGCGCTGCTGCCAGTGCTGGCATGGGTCACCTGGCTGGGCCAGCGGGGTCTGAATGCTGCTGCGGGTGACCCCGAGGGTCGCAGCAACGCCCGCTTCACCCCCGTCAACTACGTGTTCATCGTGCTTGGGGCGCTGTTGCTGGCGCTGGCCTGCATCGGGCTGATGCTACCGCCGGAATGAGCCCGGAAGGAGGCTCGCCTTAGCGGGTGATTTTCAAGGTTTGGCGCTCGCCGTGACGCTCCAGGGCCAGCTCGATCAGCCGGCTGACCAGCTCGCTGTAGCTCATGCCGGCGGCCTGCCATAGTTTGGGGTACATGCTGATACGCGTGAACCCTGGCAGGGAGTTGATTTCATTGATCAGCACTTCGCCACTGTCGGTGAGGAACACATCGACCCGGGCCAGCCCGGAGCAACCCAGCACCTGGAATGCCTCGATGGCCAGGGCCTGAATCCGCTCGCTATCAGCCGGACTGATCGCCGCCGGTACCACCACCTGAGCCGCCTGTTCGTCGATGTACTTGCTGTCGTAGGAATAGAAGCCCTGGCTGACCACGATCTCGCCGCAGCCACTGGCAAGCGGCTGGTCATTGCCCAGCACCGCGCATTCGATTTCCCGCCCGCGCACTGCCGACTCCACCAGCACCTTGTGGTCAAAGCTCAGGGCCAGTTCCACGGCAGCCAGATAATCGGCTTCGCTTTCGACCTTGCTCACCCCCACCGACGAGCCCTGGTTCGCCGGTTTGACGAACAGCGGCAAGCCGAGTTGCTCCCGGGCCTGGGCAAAACCGTAGCGACCACGAGTGGCACGGGTCAGGGTGATAAACGGCGTCACCGCCAGCCCGGCATCGCGCAGCAGGCGCTTGCTGATGTCCTTGTCCATGCACACTGCCGAGCCCAGTACATCGGAGCCGACAAAGGGCAGGTCGGCCATGCGCAACAAGCCCTGCAGGCAGCCATCTTCCCCCAGGGTGCCGTGGACGATGGGGAAGATCACATCGACATGGCCCAGCAGTTCCTGGCTGGAGGTTTCCACCAGTTGCTGACTGGCCTTGCCCGGTACCACCGCCAGTTCGCGGTTGGACTGGTTGAGGGCAATCAGCGCCGGGTTTTCCTGGTTGATCAGAAAGTTCGAGGTGTCATTGAGGTGCCAGTGGCCCTGCTTGTCGATGCCGATCAGCACCGGCTCGAAGCGCGAGCGATCCAGGGCATCGACGATGTTGCGCGCCGACTGCAACGACACTTCGTGTTCGGCCGAACGGCCACCAAAAATAATTCCGACCCGCAACTTGCTCATGAATGGTTTCCGTTAAAAAAATGATCGCTGACGCTTCTCTTGGTTTCAGCTGGGGCTGTAGCGCAAATGGATCAACGCCACCCGCTCCTGCTCCTTGTTCTTGCGCTCTTCGATGGCGAACGGCACGAAGCCCAGCTTCGGATAGAACAGCAACCCCGCCACATTGCTGTTGAAGCAGGACAGCGTCACCTCGCTGGCCTGGTGCTTGCTGCGAGCGATATGGATCATCTGCCCGATCAGTTGCGCTCCCAGGCCCGCGCCGCGCACCTCTGGGTCGACGATGACATTGCCGATGGTGCAGGTGCCGCCACTGGCCCAGCGATAGAAGTTGGCAAAGCCCACCACCTGCCCATCCAACTCGATCACTGTCGAGTCGCTGCGCTGGGCGATGGAGTCGCGCAGCTGTTCGTGGGTCAGCGGCCAGGTGGCAGCGGGAAAAAAGAAATACAACTCTTGGGGACTGCCCACGAAACTGCAGATCCGCGCAATGTCGGCGTCCGCTACCGGGCGAAAAACAACAGCCATGTTCAGTCTCCTGATACGGGGACATAACGTCCGTGTTGAGGGGCAATCGTGCCTGCAGATTAGTCACCAGCCACCGGGGCAATAGCAAGAGGCAGTTGCAGCACAGAGGCATGCGTTATCGGCTCAGGCCTTGCAGACAAACTCCAAGCCCCTGAGTTAATGTGCGGCTCTTGCGATTGCTCACCAGGACCGTCCAATGGCCAAACCCACCGCTGTCACCGACTGGGTTCACCGCGCGCCGCCCGCCCGGGGCCTGGAGCGCATCGAGGCGTATTTCGCCGGCCATGGTTATGACATGCACCGCCACGACACCTACGCTATCGGCCGCACCCTGCGCGGGGTACAGAGCTTCCAGTACCGTGGCGGCTGGCGCCACAGCCTGCCTGGGGCCACCATGGTCCTGCACCCCGACGAGCCCCACGACGGCGAAGCCGGCACCCACGACGGTTTTCACTACCGCATGCTGTATGTCGAGCCGGCGCTGATCCAGCAAATCCTCGGCGGCCAGCCACTGCCCTTCATTGCCGGCGGCCTGTCCAATGACCCGCGGCTGTTCGCCGCCACCGAGACCCTGCTGCGCAGCGTCGACGGCCCCCTCGATCCGCTGGAACAGGAAGACGCGCTGTTCGACCTGGCCCACGCCTTGAACAGCGTGTCCGGAGTCCCGCGGTCCCGCCAGCGCTTCGACTACGTAGCGGCAGAACGCGCCCGAGAGTACATCCACAGCGCCCTGGACCGGACCCTCACCCTGGACGAGTTGGCAGCCCATAGCGAACGCGACCGCTGGAGCCTGTCCCGGGACTTTCGCCTGCTGTTCGGCACCAGCCCCTATCGCTACCTGAGCATGCGCCGCCTGGACCTGGTCCGCGCCCTGCTGGTGCAGGGCCAGTCCCTGGCCAATGCGGCGCTGATGGCGGGTTTCTCCGACCAGAGCCACATGACCCGACAGTTTCGCCAGACCTACGGCCTGCCTCCCGCTCGCTGGCTGAAGATGCTCGGCCGCTGAGCCACACACGATCGTTCAAGAAGCCCGCGCCCCTGCCTGTTTACCCTCAGTGTTCATTCATCACTGAGGTGGACCGCAACATGCAAAACCCTGCCCCGCAAGACGCCTACCAAAGCATCAACTTCGCCAACAAACTCGGCCTGTTCAGCGAACACTGGACCCCCAAGGTGATCGCCGAGATGAATGACTACCAGTTCAAGATCTCCAAGCTGCAAGGGGAATTCGTCTGGCACAGCCACGCCGACACCGACGAAACCTTCATCGTGCTCGACGGCCTGCTGCACATCGACTTCCGTGACGGCCAGGTGTCCATCGCCAGCGGCGAGATGTTCGTGGTGCCCAAGGGCGTCGAACACAAGCCCTGGGCCGAGCAGGAGGTCAAACTGCTGTTGATCGAGCCCAAGGGCGTGCTCAACACCGGCGATCAAGGCGGCGAACGTACGGCACAGAACGACGTCTGGATCTGACCCCGGCCCGAATCTGCAAAGTGGAAAAGGGAATTTCCACCGCACCGGCGGGGTCAGACGCTTTGACACGCCACTCAATCAACGCTGCTGACCGACCGACGGTGTGACAAAACCCCTACGTCGAGGGAAAAAGCACGGGTAAAGTGACGCGCCGATTTTTTCTGTGCGATGGCTCTATCGCGGGGATGCCAGCCTGGTCCCGGCTTTTGATGACGCCCATGGCGCGTCCACTACCTGTTGCGACCCCTGATCCCTGCATGCCGACACCGCACCAAGCCAGCACCACGCCCACCCTGCTTCAAGACCTGCGCACCGGCACCGCGACCTTGCACGTTGCCCTGGAGAAACGCCTGCCGTTCTTCTGTGAGCGGCTTGATGCGCCCTGGTATCGACGCCTGATCCAGGCCTATTACGGCTTCTATCAGCCCCTGGAAGCGGCCCTGCAGAACAGCGGCCTGATCCCTGCGGGCTATGACCTGAGCCAACGCCTGAAGACCCCGACCCTGTTCGGGGATCTGCGTGCCCTGGGCTTGGATGTCGCCAGCATCGAGGCCCTGCCCCGCTGTGAGCAACTGCCGCCTCTGCACAGCGCCGGAGCCTGCCTGGGCACCCTCTACGTACTGGAAGGCGCGACCCTGGGCGGACAGATTCTGCGCCGGGAAATGGCCCGGCGCCTGGATCTCGATGCCGACAACGGCGGCGCCTTTCTCGACGTCTACGGCACTGCCACCGGGCGGCGCTGGAAGGACTTTCTCGACTACCTGGGGCGCATGCCCGAAGACGCGAGCACACGCCGACACCTGGTCAGCGCCGCGCAATCCACATTTGCCTGTTTCGAACGCTGGCTCGACCGCCGCGAGGTGCTGCTATGACCCCCCAAGATTCCCAAACCTTCGAACAGTTGCTGGCCAATTGCGCCAACGAACCCATCCACTCCCCGGGAGCGATCCAGCCCCACGGTGTGTTGCTGACCCTGTGCGAACCGCAACTGCGCATCCAGCAAATCAGTGCCAACGTCGAGACCCTACTGGGCCCGCCCGCCGATTCGCTGCTGGGTCACCCACTGGAGCAGTTGCTGGGAGAAACAGACGCTCAACGCATCCGTGAAGTGCTGCAACAGGATCAGCTGTTCGATGCCCCGCCGCTGCACCTGTCACTCAACGGAACACCTTTCGAAGCCCTGCTGCATCGCCATCAAGGGGTGCTGATGCTGGAGCTGGAAATCCAGCCCGATCAGCCGCAGCACCAGCACCTCAAGCAACAGACCGAGAATCTCGGGCGCCTGCTGCGGCGCCTGCAAGCGGCCAGGACCCTGCACGAGCTGTACGCCATCAGCGTCGCCGAGATCCAGGCCATGACCGGCTACGACCGGGTGCTGATCTACCGCTTCGAAGAGGAAGGCCACGGCCAGGTGATCGCCGAAGCCACCCGCCCCGACATGGAGGTGTTCAACGGCCTGTTCTTCCCCGCCTCGGACATTCCCCAGCAGGCCCGCGAGCTGTATCGCAGCAACTGGCTGCGGATCATTCCCAACGCCGACTACCAGCCGGTGCCGCTGCTGCCGACCCTGCGCCCGGACACCCAGCAGCCCCTGGACCTGAGTTTCGCCACCCTGCGCAGCGTGTCGCCGATTCACTGCCAGTACATGAAGAACATGGGCGTGCTGTCGTCCATGAGCATTTCCCTGCTCAAGGACGATCAGCTCTGGGGCCTGATCAGCTGCGGCAACCGCCAGCCGCTGCTGGTGCCCCACGAACTGCGCATTGCCTGCCAGACCATTGGCCAGGTGCTGTCGTTGCAGATCAGCGCCATGCAAGCCCTGGACCTGAGCCGCCAGCGGGAAGAGAAACTCACCGCCCTGGCCAGCCTCGACCAGGCCATGCGCGACGCCTGCGGCAGTGTTTTCGACGGCTTGACCCAGGCGCCGCAGGTGCTGCTGGACCTGACGCAAGCCGGCGGTGTCGCGATCATCGAGGACAAACAGTTGCATTGCTTCGGCCAGTGCCCGCCCCAGGACGAAATCCGCGCGCTGCATCGCTGGCTGCAAGGCACGGGGGAAGCGGTGTTTGCCAGTCATCACCTGGCCAGCGTGTACCCGCCGGCGGCGAGTTATCAACAGGTCGCCAGCGGCGTCCTGGCCATGAGCCTGCCCAAACCTGTGGATAACGGCGTGCTGTGGTTCCGCCCCGAAGTGAAGGAAAACATCCACTGGAGCGGCAACCCGCAAAAGCCCCTAGACCTGGAAAACTCCGAAGCCGGCCTGCGCCTGCGACCGCGTACCTCGTTCGAGATCTGGAAGGTGGAAATGGCCGGGATCTCCAGCAAGTGGAGCCACGGCGACCGCTTCGCCGCCAACGACCTGCGGCGCTCGGCCCTGGAACACGACCTGGCGCGCCAGGTCCTGCGTGAACAACAGGCCGTGCGCGCCCGGGACGAGCTGGTGGCGGTGGTGTCCCACGACCTGCGCAACCCGATGACCGTGATTTCCATGCTCTGCGGCATGCTGCAAAAGGCCTTCAGCTCTGACGGCCCGCATACGTCACGACGCATTTCCTCGGCCATCGACACCATGCAACAGGCCGCCAGCCGCATGAACAACCTGCTGGAGGACTTGCTCGACACCTCGAAGATCGAAGCCGGGCGCTACAGCATCGCGCCACAGCCGCTGGAGGTGAGCCAGATCTTTGAAGAGGCCTATTCGCTGCTGGCCCCCTTGGCCCTGGACAAGGCCATCGACATCAGCTTCCACGCCGAGCCCGAGCTGACCATCAATGCCGATCCCGAGCGGTTGTTCCAGGTGTTGTCGAACCTGGTGGGCAACGCCATCAAGTTCACCCCCAAGCAAGGCAAGGTCGGGGTGGTGGCGATGTCCGACGGCGAGCAGATCGTCTTCAGCGTCCGCGACACCGGGGAAGGCATTCCCGCCGACCAGCTGCCGTTCATCTTCGATCGCTACTGGACCCTGAAGGAAGGCAACCCCAACGGCACCGGCCTGGGGTTGTACATCACCCAGGGCATCATCCAGGCCCACGGCGGCAAGATCGAGGCCCACAGCGAACCGGGCAAGGGCAGCGAGTTCCGCTTCAGCGTGCCCCGCGCCAGCCTCTGATCCAGGCAGCGGGGCTGGCACACCGCCCCAGGCGCTCATTCACTCGCCTGCGCCACCAGCCAGTCGCGAAACAACTGGCCGCTGGCAGACAGGCGCTTGTGCCGCACATGCACCAGAAAGTCTGCCTGCCCGGTGCGAAACGCCCACTGGCCGACGCGCTGCAACTCGCCCTGGGCCACCAACTCGCTGGCCATGAAATCCCAGCCCAGGCCCACCCCCATGCCCTGCTGCACGGCGCTGAACATCAGCGTCAATTGGTTGAAGCCCATGGCCCCTGGGGGCGCGCTGTAGTCCAGGCCGAAATGCCGGAACCAGTCGCGCCAGTCGATGCAGTTCCAGGCCGAGGCATCCAGCTGGATCAAGGGCAGCTCGGCCAGTTGCGCCAGCGCGTCAATGGCCGGCAACTCCAGGCGCCGGCTGGCGATGGGATAGACAATCTCGGCGAACAACGGCGTGGCGGTCAGGGACGACCAATGCCCGGCGCCGTAGAGAATGGCGAAGTCGTGCTCGGCCACGCTGGACTCGTCCATGTCGTTGTTGGCGTGGATGCTCACGGTGATGTCCGGGTGTTGTTTGTTGAACGCCAGCAAGCGCGGAAACAGCCAGAACTGCGCCACCGCATGGGTGCATTGCACGGTAACGGTGTTGGCATCGCGCCCGGCCCGCAGGCGACTGACGCTGCGCAGTAACGCCTCCAACTGAGTGCTGACCTCGGCGAACAGCGAGGCACCGCTGGCGGTGAGTTTCACCCCCCGGGCCTGGCGCTCGAACAGTTCGGTCTTGAGCGACAGCTCCAGGGCACGGATCTGCTTGCTCACTGCGCTCTGGGTCAGGCACAGCTCGGTGGCGGCGCGGGTGAAGCTGGCGTTGCGCCCCACCGCCTCGAAGGTCACCAGGGTTTCCAATGGTGGCAAATGACGGGCAAAGCGGCTCATGAGGCATTCCCCAGAAGAATAGGTAGGTGCCTATATATCCTTTGTCCACTCGGTCAGCAATGACTAGGCTGCGCGCTTTGATGAATCGCTGCGAGTGTGTGCATGAAACGCGGAGTTGCTTACGCCGCCCTGGCCGGTGCGGTCTGGGGCCTGGCCATTGTGGTGCCCAGCCTGTTGCCGGAGTTCAGTCCGCTGATGCTCAGCTGTGCCCGCTTCACCCTGTACGGTGCATTCTCCCTGCTCCTAGCTGCGCCCCAGGCCCGGGAACTCTTGCAACGCCTGACCTGGAGCGATGCCGGGTTGCTGGTGAAGCTGGCGCTGACCGGCAACCTGATCTATTTCATGCTCCTGGCCAGCGCCATCCAGTGGGCCGGGGTGGCCAGCACCGCGCTGATCGTCGGCCTGTTGCCGCTGACCATTACCCTGGCCGGGCGCGGCGACGCCGACGCCGTGCCCTTGCGCCGCCTGCGCTGGCCGCTGCTGCTGGTGTTCGCCGGCATCTGCTGCATCAACCTCGACACCCTGCTGACCGCGCCTGGCGATTCACCCGAGCTGGGCCAGCGCGCCCTGGGCCTGCTCTGCGCCTTTGGCGCCCTGCTGTGCTGGACCTGGTTCGCCACCGACAACGCCCGCTACCTCAAAGGCAGCCGTTTCAACAGCAGCCAGTGGTCGACCCTGTGGGGCATCACCACCGGGCTCATGGGCGCCCTGATCTGGCTGCTGGCGGAAGCTTTCTCCCTGCCGGGTACCCAGGTCGAGGCCAGCGAGCAACGCTGGATGCTGTTCTGGGGCCTGAGCCTGTCCAGTGCAGTGCTGGGTTCCTGGTTCGGCAATCGCATGTGGAACGCCTCGACCCGGCGCTTGCCCCTGACCCTCAGCGGCCAACTGATCGTGTTCGAGACCCTGTTTGCCCTGCTGTACGGTTTTATCTGCCTGCAACACCTGCCGAGCCTGCTGCAAAGCTCGGCGGCCCTGCTGTTGCTGGCCGGGGTGCTGTGGGCGGTGCGCCGCCACTTGCCCCAGCCCCACTGAACGCGCCTTAGCCCTGGGCCACGGAACAGGCCGGCAAGGCTGGTGACGCCCGAGGCAAACGCAACGCCAGGAGTGCACCGAGCAAGGCCAGCAGGGCGCTGGCCGCAGTGGCCATTTCAATGCCATGAGCCTGATTGCCCTCAGGGCTCAAGGTATTGGCCAGGGACACCAGCAGCGCCAGCCCCAGGGCCCCGCCGATTTGCTGACTGGTAGAGGCCACCCCCGCTGCCACCCCTTGCTCGGACGCTGCGATACCCTGCCCGGCCGAGACCCACATCGAAGTCCAGGTCATGCCCTGGCCGATGCTCATCACCACAATCCCTGGTAACAGGCCGACAAAACCCAGGCTACCGGGCAAGGCCAGGTACATCATGCCGATGCCCAGCGCCCCAAGCAGCAAGCCGCTGACCAGGGTCGCCCGCAAGCCGATACGCAGCAGCGCCCGTTCCGCCACCCAGATTCCGGCCGTGCACAGCAGGGTCGAAGGCAGGAACGCCAAGCCGCTCTGCAACACGCTGAACTGGTAGACCTGTTGGAAATACAGGCTGAGAAAGTAGTACTGCACGCCAAAGCTGCTCATGAACAATGCAGTAATCACCATGGCCATGCGCAGTTGTGGATAACCCAGCAAACGCAGCGGCATCAGCGGGTCCGGGCTGCGCTGCTCCAGTCGGACAAACAGCCAGAGCAACGCCAGGGACAGCATCAGGCAAGCCAGGGTCGCCGGCGCGGTCCAGCCCCACTCCGGCCCCTGAACAATGGAAAACACCAGCAAGGTGCCCCCCAGGGTCACGGTCAGGGCACCGCGCAGATCGAACTGACGGCCACGCTGGCGCGCCGGGTCGGCAGGAATCCAGCGCCGGGCCATCAGCGCGCAGGCTCCGGCCAGGGGCACGTTGACCAGGAACACCGCTTCCCAGCCCCAGTACTGGGTCAACACCCCGCCCAGCAAGGCCCCCAGGGCCAGTCCCGCCGCCGAGGCCGCGCTCCACACCGCAAAGGCGCGGTTACGGGCCGGGCCTTCGGCGTACCAGGTGTTGATCAGGGCCAGGGTGGCCGGGAACAGCATCGCCCCGCCCACGCCCTGCACGGCCCGGGCCAGCACCAGCAACAGGGCGCTGCCGCCCAGGCCGCCGGCCAGGGACGCCAGGGCGTACAGGGACTGGCCAATGATGTAGAAACGCCGCTTGCCCAACAGGTCCGCCGCACGCCCGCCCAGCAGCAGGAAGCCGCCAAAGGCCACACTGTAGGCGCTGACCACCCACTGTAATTGCTGGGCGGAGAACCCCAGACGCTGGCCAATGTCCGGCAGGGCAACAAAGACGATGGTGGCGTCCAGGGCGATGATCAACTGCGCGGTGGCCAGCAGTAACAGCATCCAGCCCGACGGCTTGGCTAACGGGGTCGCGGACATCGCGAAAATCCTTGTCTGAAATAAGCGGCGCCCAGTGTCATCGATGCCGTTTAAATGATAAATACGCCACTTCCTCTTTCAGTAATGACTTTAATCATGGATCTGAACGCCCTTCGCCTGCTGGTCCGGGTGGCCGAGACCCGCAGTTTCACCCGGGCCGCCGGCGACCTGGGGCTGACCCAATCCGGCCTGTCCCGGGCCATTTCCCGCCTGGAACAGCAACTGGGCGTGCGCCTGCTGCAACGCAATACCCGCAGTGTCAGCCTGACCCCGGACGGCCAGGTTCTGGTGGACCGGGCCGGACCGCTGCTGGCAGAACTGGCCCATACCGAGCACTTGCTGCTGGACCGCCGGGACTCTCCCACCGGAGCGCTGAAGATCAGCACCCCTTCACTGTTCGGGCGCAAGGTGGTGATGCCGGTCATTGGCGAGCTGACCACCCGCTATCGCGAGTTGAGCATCGAGGCGGTGATGACCGATCGGGTGGTGGACATCATCGACGAAGGCTTCGACGCGGTGCTGCGTACCGGGGTGATCAACGACCAGCGTCTGATCGCCCGCCCCCTGGCGCCCTTGCGCTGGGTAACGGTGGCAGCGCCGGCTTATCTGCAGCGCCATGGCACGCCCCGGCAACTGGCGGACTTGCAGCAGCACAACTGCCTCACCGTGCGCAACCTGCGCAGCGGCCGCCTGGTGGACTGGCAGTTCATGGACCAGGGCAAGCCTCTGGACCTGGCGGTGCAGGGGCGGCTGATCTTCGACATCGGCGATGCCCTGGTGGATGCGGTGCTGGGTGGCTTCGGCATCGCCCAGTTGATGGAGTTCGCCGTGCGCGATGCCCTCGACGCAGGCCATCTGGTGCCGATTCTCCAGGCCCATGACGGGCGCTGCCGGGAACTGTCCCTGGTCTACCCGCCCTCACGCCAATGCTCGCCGAAACTCAACGCCTTCGCCGACGCCCTGGGCCAGGTGAGCTGGTAGCCAAGACCCAGTCGGCGGCAGAGCGCTGGACTTGCAGGTGCTGGATCACACCCAGCAGACGTTGACTCAAACCTCACCGGCCTGGGGCAACTGACGACCGTCAACGGCGTCGCCAATGGTCAGGAAATGCCCACCTGCTACATGGTGCAGGGTGCGCAGCGAGTCCTGACCCTCGAAGTGCCAACGCCCTTCGCTGAACACTCGGGCATCGGCCTGGGCCGCAATCACCTCACCGAGGAACAGGTCGTACTGCTGGTGATTGTGGGGCTCGGGCAACAGCCGGCATTCCAGCCAGGCCACGCAACCTTCCAGCAGCGGAGCCTCAAGGGCCTGGCCGGCAAAGGTCGATAAACCATAGGCGCAAAACTTGTCGCGCCCGGCGTGGTGCAGCTCCAGTCCGGAGCTGTTGCCCAGGCTCTGCACAATGTCCACTTGAGCGGCGCAGGGCACGTTGAGGACGAAGGTGCCCGAAGCCTCCAGCAGCTGCCGGGTCCAGGTGGACTTGTCGAGCACCACGGCAACTTTCGGCGGCTCGAAATCCAGGGGCATCGCCCAGGCCGCGGCCATGATATTGCGCTGGCCACCATGGGCCGCGCTGACCAGCACCGTAGGGCCGTGATTGAGCAGGCGGTAGGCCTTTTCCAGAGGGACCGAACGACGAAATGCAGGCATGGCAGGCTCCTGAAAAAAAAACCGATTGTAGCCCTATCCAGCCCTCGGGCAGACCGCGGCATTGGATGGATTTTCTGGATAATCCGTCCAGCCGCCGACGGCTTATCCGCGCCCTTCCAAAGACTAGACTCAGCCTTCACCAACCGTCGAAGGAGCCGCACCATGGCCGATCATTCCCTGAACAACAAAGTCGTGTTGATTGCCGGAGGGGTGAAAAACCTCGGCGGCCTGATTGCCCGTGATCTTGCCAGCCACGGGGCCAAAGCCGTGGCCGTGCACTACAACAGCAGCGCCAGCCAGGCCGACGCCGAGCGCACCCTGGCGGCGCTCAAGGACCTGGGGGTCGAGGCCCACGCCTGGCAGGCCGACCTCACCAGCGCCAGTGCCGTGGAGCGTCTGTTCAGCGAGGTCAAGGCGCGTTTCGGCAAGATCGACATCGCCATCAACACCGTGGGCAAGGTGCTGAAAAAACCCATAGTCGACATCAGCGAAGACGAGTACGACCAGATGTTTGCGGTCAATGCCAAGAGCGCGTTCTTCTTCATCAAGGAAGCCGGCAAACACTTGGAGGACAACGGCAAGCTGGTGACCCTGGTGACGTCGCTGCTGGGAGCCTTCACCCCGTTCTATGCCACCTATGGCGGTTCCAAGGCACCGGTGGAACACTTCACCCGGGCCGCAGCCAAGGAGTTCGGCGCCCGCGGCATCTCGGTCACCGCTGTAGGGCCAGGCCCCATGGATACACCGTTCTTCTACCCTGCCGAAGGGGACGACGCGGTGGCCTACCACAAGAGCGCCGCGGCCCTGTCGCCTTCGAGCAAGACCGGACTCACTGATATCGAGGATGTGGTGCCCTTCATTCGTCACCTGGTGACCGAGGGTTGGTGGATCACCGGTCAGACCTTACTGATCAACGGCGGCTACACCACCAAGTAATCCTGGCGCCCAAGGGGTAAATTGGCCTGCCGAGCCGCTGCATCGATCGCCTCGGACGATGCCGCGATCCATTGCCGCTCGGCGTCCCCCGGACCAGGATCGTTCATACGATGGATAAGCTTGAACAATACCGCGTGTTCATCCAGGTGGCCGACATGGGCAGCTTCATCAAGGCCGCCCATGTCCTGGAACTGCCACGGGCCACCGTCTCCTCCGCCGTGCAGCAACTGGAAACCGCCCTCGGCACGCGCCTGCTGCACCGCACGACCCGGCATGTGCAATTGACCGCCGACGGCGCCATCCTTCTGGAGCGAGCCCGGCGTCTGCTGGCGGATGCATCCGAACTCAGCCAACTGTTCCAGCATCGCCAGGTGGATGTCAGTGGACGTTTGAACATCGACGTACCCAGCCGCATCGCCCGGCGCCTGATCGTGCCCGCCCTGCCCCAATGGCTGGCGCAATACCCCGACCTGCAACTGGCGCTGGGGGCCTGCGATCGCAGCATCGACCTGGTCCAGGAAGGCATCGACTGCGCGATCCGCGTCGGCAGCCTGGCGGACAGCAGCCTGATCGCCCGTCCCCTGGGGCGCCTGGCGCTGATCAACTGCGCCAGCCCCGCCTACCTCGCCGAACATGGCGAGCCTCGAAGCCACCAGGACCTGCAGAATGGCCAGTGGATGGTGGGCTACGCCTCCCCGGACACGGGTCGAGAGCAGCCCTGGGAATACCTGCAGGAAGGTCGCGAGCACCTGCTGGGCCTGCCCAGTCGGGTGATCGTCAACAACGTCGAGAACTACATTGCCTGCTGTCGCCAGGGCCTGGGGCTGATCCAGGTGCCGCGCTTCGATGTGCAGCATCTACTGGAGCGCGGCGAACTGGTGCAGGTGCTTCATGAACTGCCGGTGGCGCCCATGGAAATCAGCGCACTGTACCCCGACCGCCGCCATCGCTCGCGCCGTCTCAATGTGTTCATCGAATGGTTTGCCGAACTGATCAAACCGCACCTGGAGGCTTGAAGCCGACCTGCAGAACGTGAGATGAAAGCGCCTTCAACGGATTGAGGCCACCGGACCATGACGCACCTGTACATCACCGCCCCGCAGCCTGACGACGTGCATGAACTGCTAGCTTTTGAGCAAGAGAACCGCGTTTTTTTCGAGGCCTCGATCAACGCCCGACCCGCCGCGTACTACTGTGCCGAAGGCGTCGCCGAAGCCATCGCCCAGGCTCGACAGGACGCCGAAGCGGATCGCGGCTATCAATTCCTGATCCGTGAAAACTCACAGCTGGTGGGACGCATCAACCTGCACCGGGTGCAGCGCGCCTACTTCAATTGCGCCGAACTGGGCTATCGAGTGGGCGCCCGTTTCAACGGCCGCGGCATCGCCAAGGCGGCGGTGGAGCAAGTCCGGCAACGGGCCTTCGGGGAGTTGCAACTGAGCCGCATCGAAGCCAACGCCCGCCCGGAGAACCTCGGCTCGGTGCGGGTACTGGAGGCGTCAGGGTTCTCCCGCTACGGCCATTCACGCCGCAGCTTCCTGCTGCACGGGCAGTGGTTCGACCGTTTGCATTACGAATGCCATGGGCCGTTGCAACACTGAAACCCTCCGCGTCCGCTGGGCCAGGCGGACGCGAAACTTGAACCCTCAGCGTGACACTCAGCTGGACAGCTGACTGGCGAACTGCCCCACCGCGCCCACCACTTTCTGCGCACCGTCCTGGATCTCGACGATCACCGCGCCAGCCTCCGCCGCCAGGGTCAGGCCCTGCTCGGCTTGCTGGCGACCTTCGGCCATCAGTTCCACCGCCGAGCGGGCCATGTTCTGGTTGTGCCGGACCACACCGACGATTTCATCGGTGGCCTTGCTGGTACGCGAGGCCAGTTGTCGGACCTCGTCGGCGACCACGGCGAAACCGCGCCCCTGTTCACCGGCCCGAGCGGCCTCGATCGCCGCATTGAGGGCCAGCAGGTTGGTCTGCTCGGCAATCCCGCTGATGGTCTTGACGATGCTGCCAATCACCAGGGACTGCTCGTTCAGGGCTTCAATACCGTCACCGGCGTCTTGCATGCACTTGGCCAGGTCACGCATCACGTCCAGGGTTTGGGTGACCACCGCCGAGCCGCGCTGGGCGCTGGTATCGGTTTGCCGGGAGATGCTGTAGGCGATGTCGGCGGCCTCGGCCACCGAGCGTTCCTGGTTCACCTGATCGGTGATCAGGGTGGCGAACTTCACCACTTTGTACAGCTGGCCGTTGGCATCCAGCACCGGGTTGTAAGAGGCGTCGAGCCACACGACACGCCCCTGGCTGTCGATACGCTTGAAGCGGTGGGCGACATATTCGCCAGCGTTCAGGCGCGCCCAGAACTCCTGGTACGACGGCCCCTCGTATTCCTGGGGTTCGCAAAACAGGCGGTGGTTCTGCCCCTGGACTTCATCGAGGCGGTAACCCATGCAGGCCAGAAAACGCGGGTTGGCGGTCAGCACCCGGCCTTGCAGGTCGAACTCGATCACCGCGGTGGAACGCAGCAACGCCGCCATTAGGTTTTCATGCTCGCAGGCGCTTTCCACCGACGCCGTCTGGTCGTTGCAGATCAGCGAGTAGTGGTCCAGGTGCCCGGCGTTGTCATGGACAGCCTGTACGCATGTATGCAACCAGGCGTCGCGGCCGTCGCCCCGCTGCAGGCGCAACTGGCCGATGTAGCCTTCGTTGCGCAACAGCGCCGCCCGGAACGTGCGATACAACTGGATCGCCTGCGTGTGCCGCGAAACTAAATGCTCCAGGGGCTGCCCACAGAGCTGTTGGCCTTCGAAGCCCAGGGTGCGTGTGAAGTTCTGGTTGACCCGACGGATCACTCCCTCGCTGTCCAGTTCGATGCTGAGCACCTGGGTTTCCAGACAGGCCTTGAATTGCTGCAGAGCATTCAGCTCGTCGCTCAAGGTGGCAAGCTGTTGCTTCAAACGTTTGTTGAACATGGATACACCGACAGACTAAGAGTGGATACAGCGACCCTCTTGCCATCGGCGCTGCGTGACCTTTCTCCAAGCCGTGCGCAGCTTTTCAGAATATTCTTAAGACCCCTTCGGAAATTTCCTCAAAGCCATCGTGGCCGGCGAACGCCGTGCCGAGAGGATGAGCGGTGCCCCGTCACCGGGGCCCCACGACTCAGGTCGACAGTTGATTGGCGAACTGACCCACCGCGCTCACCACTTTCTGTGCGCCGTCCTGGATCTCGACGATCACCGTGCCGGCTTCTGCGGCCAGGGCCAGGCCCTGCTCGGCCTGCAGCTTGCCTTCGGCCATCAGCTCCACGGCTTCACGGGCCATGTCCTGGTTCTGCCGGACCACGCCGACGATTTCTTCGGTGGCCTTGCTGGTACGCGAGGCCAGTTGCCGGACCTCATCGGCGACCACGGCAAAACCCCGTCCCTGCTCACCGGCACGGGCTGCCTCGATCGCCGCATTGAGCGCCAGCAGGTTGGTCTGCTCGGCAATTCCGCTGATGGTCTTGACGATGCTGCCAATCACCAGGGATTGCTCGTTCAGGGCGCCGATACCTTCGCCGGCCTCCTGCATGTGTTTGGCCAGATCACGCATGACGTTCACCGCCTCGGTGACCACCGTGGTGCCGCGCTGGGCGCTGTTGTCGGTCTGCAACGAGGTGCTGTAGGCAATGTTCGCCGCTTCGGCCACGGCCAGTTCCTGATTCACCTGATCGGTGATCACCGTGGCGAACTTCACCACCTTGTAGAGCTTGTTGTTGGCGTCCAGCACCGGGTTGTAGGACGCCTCCAGCCAGACCACCCGGCCGTGGGCATCGATCCGCTTGAAGCGTTCAGCGATGAATTCCCCGGCATTCAGGCGTCTCCAGAACGCCTGGTAGGCCGCGCTGTTGTACTCCTCCGGCTCACAGAACATGCGGTGATGCTTGCCCTTGATCTGCGCCAGGCTGTAACCCATCCCGGCCAGGAAACGGTCATTGGCGGTCAGCACATGGCCATTGAGATCGAACTCGATCAGCGCGGTGGAACGCATCAGCGCGCCGATCAGGTTCTCGTGCTCGCGGGAGGCCTCGATGGTGCGGGTCAGGTCGCTGGAAAAGATCGCGAAGTACTTGATCCGGCCCTCTGAGTCGCGAATCGGCTGGGAAATGGCGCGCAGCCAGGCTTCCTCACCGTTGCCCCGCAGCAAGCGCACCGCCCCGGCAAAATGCTCGCCCCGGGCCAGGGTCGCCTTGAAGCGCTGATGGAACTCGTCGTGCTTGACGTGTTCCGGGACGATGTCCTCCAGGGCACGACCCACCAGATCGCCTCCCTTGTAGAGCATTTCCTGGGCGAAGTTGTGGTTGACCGATTGAATCCGTCCATCGGCGCTCAAATTGATCACGAGCATCTCGCTTTCAAGACTTTCCTTCACTTGCTGAAGGCTCGAGAGTTCTTCACGAAGCGCCGACAACTCTTGCTTCAAGCGTTTATTGAACATGAGGATGCACCGGGGACGGGGGGACTGAAAAAAATGGGCTGCTTTGGGCCTAACATCGGCCCTGAAAGTATTTTCTTAATAGCAACTGCGACTTGTCCGACCAAAAAATTTCAACGGCAGGCAAAGCCCGTCGATACGGGGCTTTCGCCGAAGATTCATCGCCGCGTTGGAGCGCGTATAGTCGGCTTCTGGAAATTCCACGGCGATCGACGGAGTTGGACTATGGACGCAACACGCAAGGCACTTTTCCAGCAGGCGGCAGCCCGGATCGGCCACAGTTTCGAAGGCGAGATGCGCATTGGCGGCAACTATGTGCCGGCGGTGCGTAACGGTGATGAGGTCTATGTCAGCGGGCAGATCCCGCGCATCGACAACACGGTGATGGTGGTCGGCCGGGTGGGTGCCGAGACGTCCCTGGAGCAGGCCCGGCACGGGGCACAGATTTGTACCCTGCGAGCCCTGGCGATCCTGGAACAGATGCTCGGCGACCTGCAGCGGATCAAGCGCATTCTGCGAATCAACGTCTATGTGCAGAGCGCGGCGGACTTCACCCAGCAGAGCGAAGTGGCGGATGGCGCCTCAGAGATCCTGTATTCGGTGTTTGCCGAGGCCGGCGTGCACACACGCACTTCGCTGGGGGTCTATCAGTTGCCGAAAAACGCCTCGGTGGAAGTCGACATGATCGTTGCCCTGCACCCCGAGCCAGGCGACGCCTGAGGGCGCGACACCGAAGTCAGCTGCCGTTGTTGCGGCACTGACCCACCACCTGATATTCGATGGTCTTGAGCTGACCGGCGGAGTCTTCATACGTCATGCGCGAGGGCACCACCTCGCAGGACTTGGCCGCAGGCGTCACATTGACCACCCTGGCGATATCCAGCGCCATGCCATAGCGGTAGCTCTGCACCACCGGGGCCGGTTTGCCCTGGCTTGCGGCATAGCGCTCCATGGCCTTCTGGTTCTCCAGCATGGCGCGGGTAAAGGTGCGATCACCACCGCCCTCGGCCAGGGCCAGGGCAGAAATGGACAGCAGCAACGCGGCGATACTCAAGTTGAACAGCTTCATGACAGTTTCCTCGTCCAGTTGACTCCAGCGAGGATAAGGAACCGACCCTGTCAGAATGATCGCGGGCACATTACTTATCTGTAATGCCCCTTCAGGCAACTTCCCTCCCATTGCCATCGCCCCTGTTCATGGGGGTTTCAGAGGCTTTGGCCGAGCGCTACCAGCATCCTTTCTTGCACAATTGTAATCACCGGGTCACCTCGCCGTTATCGACTGTTTGCAACTATCGACAGCGACTTTCAGGGCGCTTCTGCGCCGGTCAGTCCCCCCAATAAGAACGCCTCTGGCGATATAAAAGTTGATAGCTGCCAACACTCAGGAGCGACCCCATGCGAATCAATCCCCCTCTGTCCCTGTCCGTGCTTGCCGCGGTACTGGGGCTGTGTCCCGTGGCGGCGGTAACCGCCGAGGAACGACCCGAAGGCTTTGTCGAAGGCAGCCGCCTCGACCTGTTGCTGCGCAACTACTACTTCAACCGCGATGATCGCAAGGGCCAGTCCAGCCCCACCGGCAACGGTTACTCCGAAGCCTGGGCCCAGGGCCTGATCGGCAAGTTCGAGTCCGGCTTCACCCAGGGCACGGTCGGCTTCGGCATCGATGCCTTCGCCATGTACGGCCTCAAGCTCGACTCCGGCAGCGGGCGCAGCGGCGGCCGTGGCTCCTTCGGCATGCTGCCGGTGAACCACGACAACGAGCCCGCCGACGGCTATGGCAAGGCCGGCGGCGCGGTGAAACTGCGAGCCCTGGACACCGTGGTGAAAGTCGGCGACGTGTTCCCCAAGACGCCGGTGGTGCATTACGGCGACTCGCGCCTGCTGCCGGAAAGCTTTCGCGGGGTGACCCTGGAAAACACCAGCCTCGACGGTCTCAACCTGCAGGGCGGGCGCCTGCACGCCATGAGCCAGCCCGACAGCAGCGGCATGCGCGACGGCTTCGCCACCTTCTACGCGGGCAAGGTCGACTCGCCCTGGGTCGGCTACTTCGGTGGCGACTACAAGTTCAACCCCAACCTCAGTTTCAGCCTCTACAGCAGCCGCCTGAAAGACGCCTGGGATCAGTACTACTTCGGCACGGCGGTGAACTACCCGGTGTCCGACGACCTGACCCTGTTCAGCGGTTTCAACTATTACAAGGCTGTGGACGAGGGCAAGAAACTGCTGGGCGAGTTCGACAACAACATCTGGAGCGCCAAGGTCGGCGCCACCTATGGCGCCCACACCCTGGCCCTGTCGCACCAGCGCAACAACGGCAACGACGACTTCGACTACCTGCGCCAGTCGGACTCGATCTTCCTCGACAACTCGATCCAGTACAGCGACTTCAACTCGCCCAAGGAGCGTTCGTGGATGGTCCGCTACGACCTCGACATGCAGACCTTCGGCATTCCCGGTCTGTCGTTCATGACCCGCTACGCGCGCGGCAGCGACGCCGACTACAGCCATGCCAACTCGGTGTACATGCGCCGCGACGCGGCGGGTGATCCGCTGACCGATCAGCGTCGCTGGGAGCGGGACATCGAAGCCAAGTACGTGTTCCAGGGCGGCACGCTCAAGGACCTGTCCCTGCGCATCCGCCAGGCGACCATCCGCTCCAGTCAGTTCGAGTCCGACCTGGAAGAATTCCGACTGATCGTCGAGTACCCCCTGGCCCTGCTCTGATGTACCTGGCCGGGCAGGTTGACGCCTGCCCGGTGTTAAAACTTCTTCACAGACGCATGGCTTTCAGAACTGTAATATCGGCCTCACCTTCTCGTTAGGTTGGCCTCCATATACTCCTGAACACACTCGAATCCGCCGTGATTCCCCCGGCCGGCGAGCTTGTCAGGAGAAACACCATGGGTCCCACCCGACTATTGTTGATCGGCCTTCTGGCCACTACCGGCTCCGCCGTCTGGGCATCTGATGGCAGCGAACGCCCACAGCAGGTCCGCGACACCTTCCTCGCCAGCCAGGAACAGATTCACGGCAACGCCAGTCAGCAAACAGCCGCGGCTGGCACCGGCACTTCCCCTCGCGACGCTGGCGCATCCGCTACGGCCGAGGAAGATATTTAACGGCGATGGCCTACCGAGCACATTCATCTCTTGAAGCGTTTTTTTGATGCTCCTTTGGAAAGAGATGAATTTTTAGCGTCCCGCATGGGGCGCTTTTTTTTGCCCGAGAATGGCCGGCCATGCTGGGCTTTTTCAGCCGCTGCCGCAGGCTGCGAACACCTGCGCAGGAGGCGCCGTTCTTTACCGCGCTGAAGGTCCTGCGGACCTTTGCGCAGCTTCGCCTTGGCTCAGCAGCGGCTACAGGGATGCAAGAGAGACATAGGTGTTAACGAGATACATCTGTTAACAGGCCGAGCCAGGACTAGCGTGAAGGGATCATTCCAGCACAGGGAGAGCCGGGTAATGCAATTCCGATCCAATGGTTATCGCCTGCTCAAAGGACGACACACACAGATCGGTAGAATCTACGCGATAACCGCCGTGACCGAACAGCGACGCCCGATGTTCAGCGACTTCTACCTGGGGCGGCTGGTGGTCGAACAAATCAGGGCCCAACACGAAGCGGGACTCATCCACTCCCTGGCCTGGGTGGTCATGCCTGATCACATTCACTGGTTGTTCCAACTGCAGAAATGCTCGCTGGAAGAGTCCTTGTGCCGGCTCAAGTCACGAAGCGGGCGCAACATCAACCAGCGCCTTAACCAGCGTGGTCGACTGTGGCAAAAAGGGTATTACGAACGGGCCATCCGTCGCGAGGCAGACCTCAAGGCGCTTGCCCGCTACATCATCTACAACCCGGTTCGAGCGGGACTGGTCCAGCGCGTGGGCGACTATCCCCTCTGGGATGCCGCCTGGCTCTAACCCACCCGCCCTGTAGCCGCTGCTGAGCCCGCGAAGCTGCGCAAAGGTCCGCAGGACCTTGCCTGACGATCCCCCGCCGAACTCGCAGCGGCCTCAAGAACGCCGCGGCCCTTCGTGCCGTTCGCAGCCTGCGGCAGCGGCCACACAAATCTCGGATCGGCACTGGCCCTGTAGCCGCTGCTGAGCCACGGCGAAGCTGCGCAAAGGTCCGCAGGACCTTGCCTGACGATCTCCCGCCAACCCCGCAGCGGCCTCAAGACCGCCGCGTCCCTTCGACGGAGTGCCGCCCAGCCCGCTCACAGCCTGCGGCAGCGGCGACAGGCGCTAGTCCTCTTCCTTGCGGTGCGCCCATTGGTACAGCGCCGGCAAGACCAGAAGGGTGAGGATGGTGGACGACAGGATGCCGCCAATCACCACGGTCGCCAGGGGCCGTTGTACTTCGGCGCCAGTGCCGGTGGCCAGGGCCATAGGAATAAACCCCAGGGACGCCACCAGCGCGGTCATCAGCACCGGACGCAAACGGGTCAGGGCGCCTTCGTGAATGGCCGTGGACAAGGGGCGCCCTTCCTCGCGCAGGTTACGGATAAAGGCAATCATCACCAGCCCATTGAGCACCGCCACCCCCGACAAGGCGATAAAACCCACCCCCGCCGAGATCGACAGCGGAATATCCCGCAACCACAGGGCCATGATCCCGCCGGTCAGGGCAAAGGGAATGCCGGTGAACACCAGCAGGCCGTCCTTGAGGTTGTTGAACATCATGAACAACAACCCGAACACCAGCAGCAGCGCCACCGGCACTACCACTTGCAGGCGCTGGGACGCCTCCTGCAATTGCTCGAACTGGCCGCCCCAGGTGGTCCAGTACCCCGCCGGGACCTTGACCTTCTCGCCAATCAACGCCGTGGCTTCCTCGACAAAGGAGCCGATATCCCGCCCGCGAACGTTGGCGCTGACGATCACCAGGCGCTTGCCGTTCTCACGGCTGACCTGATTGGGGCCCAACACCAGATCGAGGCTGGCCACTTCCGACAGGGCGATAAAACCGATCTGCCCGTTGGCCGTGCCCGCGGTCGCCGGGATCGGGATCAGCAGCCGCGACAGGCCGTCAATGTCGGTACGCAGTTGGTCCGAGAGACGCACCACCATGTCGAAGCGCCGGTCGCCTTCATACAGGGTGCCGGCCTGACGCCCACCCACCGCCACTGCGATGGTGTCTTGCACATCGCCCACATTCAGGCCGAATCGCGCCGCCTTGTCGCGGTCGATATTGATGGTCAGCACCGGCAGGCCGGAGGTCTGCTCGACCTTGACTTCCGAGGCACCGGACAAGCCCTGCAGGGCCGTGGCGATTTCATTGGCGGTCTTGTTCAGCACGGTCATGTCGTCACCGAACACCTTGACCGCCACATCGCTGCGCACCCCGGAAATCAGCTCGTTGAAACGCAGTTGGATCGGCTGCGACAGTTCATAGGCGCTACCCGGCACCAGGGCGCTGGCGCGCTGGATATCGGCAATCAATGCCTCCCGGGACTTGCCCGGGTCCGGCCATTGCGCCTTGGGCTTGAGCATCACGTAACTGTCGGAAATATTCGGCGGCATCGGGTCCGAGGCGATCTCCGCGGTGCCGGTGCGGGCAAACACCCGCTCGATCTCCGGCACCTGCGCCAGCAGGGTTTTCTCCAGACGCTGCTGCATGTCCACCGACTGCGTGAGGCTGGTGCCGGGCACCCGCAGAGCCTGTTGGGCGAAGTCGCCTTCGCTGAGGCTGGGAATGAATTCACTGCCCATGCGGCTGGCCAGCACACCGCTGCCCAGCAGGATCGCCGCGGCCGCCGCGAAGGTCGTCGCACGATGGCCCATGACCCAGTCCAGCACCGGGGCGTAGCCACGCTTGGCGCTGCGCACCAGCAGGTTTTCCTCTTCCTTGACCTTGCCGGTGACGAACAGCGCAATGGCCGCCGGGACGAAGGTCACCGAGAGGATCATCGCCCCCAGCAGGGCCATGACCACGGTGAAGGCCATGGGGTGGAACATCTTCCCGGCCACCCCGGTCAGGGCGAAGATCGGCAGGTACACCACCATGATGATCAACTGGCCGAAGATCAGCGCACGCCGGGCCTCCTTGGCCGCGGCAAAGACTTCATGCAGGCGTTCGGAGCGAGTCAGCATGCGGCCGTGGTGCTGCTGGGCATGAGCCAGGCGGCGGATGGCGTTCTCCACAATCACCACCGCGCCGTCGACGATGATGCCGAAGTCCAGGGCGCCGAGGCTCATCAGGTTGGCGCTGACCTTGTTGCTGAACATGCCGGTGAAGGTGAACAGCATCGACAGTGGAATCACCAGGGCAGTGATCAGCGCGGCGCGGATGTTGCCCAGGAACAGGAACAGAATCACGATCACCAGCAACGCGCCTTCGAAGAGATTCTTCTTCACCGTGGCGATGGCTTTTTCCACCAGGTTGGTGCGGTCGTACACCGTGACCGCCACCACCCCTTCGGGCAGCGAGCGGTTGATCTCTTCGAGCTTTTTCGCCACGGCCTGGGACACGCTGCGGCTGTTCTCGCCGATCAGCATGAACACCGTCCCCAACACCACTTCCCGGCCGTTCTCGGTGGCCGCGCCCGTACGCAGTTCGCGGCCGATCTGCACCTGGGCGACATTGCGCACGCGGATCGGCGTGCCGTCGCTGCTGCTGATGACGATGTTGGCGATGTCCTCGATGGACGCCAGTTGCCCCGGCGCACGGATCAGCAACTGCTCGCCGCTGCGCTCGATGTAGCCGGCGCCGACGTTGGCGTTGTTGCGCTCCAGGGACGTCACCAGATCATTCAGGGTCAGCTTGTAGGCTGCCAGGCGCTTGGGGTCCGGAGCGATCTGGTACTCCTTGGCGAAGCCGCCGATGGTGTTGATCTCCGCCACGCCCTGCACGTTGCGCAGTTGCGGCTTGATGATCCAGTCCTGGATCACCCGCAAGTCGGTAGGGGTGTAGGGCGTGCCATCTTCCTTGCGGGCACCGTCCTCGGCCTCCACGGTCCACAGGAAGATTTCCCCCAGCCCGGTGGAGATCGGCCCCATCACCGCCTCCACGCCTTCAGGCAATTGCTCACGAGCCACTTGCAGGCGCTCGTTGACCAGTTGCCGGGCGAAGAACAGGTCGGTGCCGTCCTTGAAGATCACCGTCACCTGGGACAGGCCCGAGCGCGACAGCGAGCGGGTCTGCTGCAACCCTGGCAAGCCGGCCATGGCGGTCTCGATGGGAAAGGTGATGCGCTGCTCGGTTTCCAGAGGCGAAAACCCTGGCGCTGCGGAGTTGATCTGCACCTGGACGTTGGTGATGTCGGGGACCGCGTCGATCGGCAGCTTCTGGTAGCTGGCGATGCCGACCCCGGCCATCAGCAGCACCGCCAACAGGACGATGATGCGCTGTTCGATGGCGAATTGAATGAGGCGCTCAAACATGGGAAATCACTCTGTGCTGTGACCGATCAATGGCCATGGTCGGCCGAGCCTTTGCCCAGCTCGGACTTGAGGGTGAAGCTGCCACCGGTGGCGACCCGGGCACCGGCGGCCAGGCCTTCGCGGATCTCGACGAAACCGTCCTGAGTGGCCCCGGTGACCACCGGCGTGGCCTGGAAGCCCTCGGCCACCCGGACAAACACCGAAGGCCGGTCTTCCACGGTCTGGATCGCCGTCTGCGGCACGCTGACCGGCGCTTCGAAGGCCTCGGTGGCCACTTGCACCGAGACGAACAGCCCCGGGCGCCAGGCGTCATCGGGGTTGGCCAGGGTCACCCGCACGGTGGCGGTCCGGGTCTGCTCCCCCAGCAAGTTGCCGACGTAGGCCACCTGGCCCTGGACCTGGGTCCCCAGCTCACTGGAGCTGACATGCACCGCCTGACCGACCCGGACTTTGTCCAGGTCCTTGGGAAACACCCCGAAGGTGGCCCAGACCCGGGACAGGTCCGACAGGGTGAAAGCGGCGCTGGTTTCGCTCACCACTTCGCCGACGCTGAGGTGTTTCTCCACCACCACGCCATCGAACGGCGCGCGCATTTCATAGCGATTGCCCCCCACCAACTGCGCACTGCCACTCAGGGCATTCATCTTCTGCCGGGCATTGTCGAGGGCGATTTGCGCTTCTTGCAGGGTCTGCCGCGCCAGCAGGTAATCCTGCTCGGCGGAGATCTGGTCGACCCACAACTGGCGTTCACGCTCGAAAGTGGTACGGGCCAGTTCCACCCGCCGCCCGGCAGCCGCCAATTCACTGCGCAGGTCAGACACCTGCTGGCTGGCAATGACCGCCAGCAACTCGCCACGCTTGACCGCCTGACCGAGATTGACCTGCACCGACTCCACCACGCCGGCAGCCCGCGGCACGATGTGGGAGGTGCGATCCTCGTCAAAGCGGATTTCACCCGGCAGGCTGAGCAGGCGGTTGAGGCGCCGGGGCCCGGCCTCGGCCAGCTCGATACCGGCCGCCTGGATCTGTTCGGGGCTGAGCTCCAGATGCCCTTCAGGTTCGTCTTCGCCATGCCCGGCCGGCTCTGCCACTGCAGGTGCCTGGGTGCGGGCGGGGGTGGCGAACAGGTCCGGCAGCAGCAAGGCCGCCGCTCCCAGGCCGACCACCGCTGAAATGGCCATGACAAGGCTGCGTTTTTTATCCATGGGTGCTCCTGACAATCGATGTTCGGCAGCGCGAAACGCGCCTTACGAGGTAGGCGGAAAGAAAAGTTCGTCGAGAGCCCGGTGCCATTCATGGACGCACCAGTGCCGGGGCGGCTCATCCGGCGGCGCCAGCGGTGCACCGCTGCAATCGCTGACCAGCAGGGCGGCCAGGCACGCGAGGCCCCTCAACCAGGCTTTCACCAACGGCTGAGGTCGCCGTAGATGCGTTCGATCCGCACCCAGGCATCGGTGGTTTGCGCCACGGCGGCAAGGTACTGGCTGCGAGCGCTGATCAAGGTGCGCTGGGCATCCAGTACTTCGAGGAAGCTGAACTTGCCCATCTCGAAGCCCCGGGTGGCACTGTCCACTGCGCGCTGGGCCGCAGGCAGGATGATCTGGTTGAACGACTGCACCTCGCCCCTGGCGGTGCTCCACTGCTCCAGGGCCTGGCGGGTTTCGCTGCGCAGGCGCAGCTCGGTGGCGTTGCGCAGGTCCCGGGCCTGATCGGCGCGCCGGGCGGCGGACAGCACATTGCCCTGGTTGCGGTTGAACAGCGGCAGCGGCATCGACAGGCCCACCAGGTTCACCCGCTCGCGGGCACTGGCGTCGTACTGACTGCCTACGCTGACGTCGAGGTCGGGAATGCGCTGGGCTTTTTCCAGGCCCAGGGACGCCTCGCGCTGGACAATCTCCTGCTCCGCCAGACGCAGCTCCGCGGTCTCCTGCAACCGATTCAGCAATTGCGCCGAAGCCGGCGGAGTGACCACCGCCAGCGAGGGCTCCTGCACGGCGGCAAAGTTCGTGGTGGCAGCGCCTGTGATCCTGGCCAACTGCCGATAGGCATTGTCCTGCTCCATCTGGCCACGATTGAGTTCCAGGCGAACTTCTGCCAACTGCACCTGGGCCCGGGTGGCCTCCACCGGCGAGGCCTTGCCGGCATTGACCCGCCCCTGGGCCACCGTGACACCGCGCTCGGCCAGGGCCAGGGAACGCCCGGCCAGTTGCGTGCGCTCCTGGGCCCGCAGGGCGGCGTAAAAAGCCTCCAGGACATCGGCCCGCAGCTGGTTGCCCCGTCGCTCCAGTTCCAGGGCCGCCAGCGCCTGGCCGCGGCTGGCCAGCTCCACCCGAGCGCCGCGCTTGCCTCCCAGTTCCAGCGCCTGGCTGAGTTTGACCGAGGTGGTGCGGGTATCCCTGCGGGTGTCCTCGGCATCCACCGACAGCACCGGGTTGGGCATCAGCCCGGCCTGTTGGCGAGCGCCCTGGGCGATCTCGATCTCCCAGCGTGCGGCGGCCAGTTCGGGGTTGTTGGCAAAGGCATTGGCCAAGGCGCTATCCAGGCTCAGCGCGGGTGGCTCGGCAGCACTCGGAGACTGCGCCAGCAGCGCCAGCAGCAGCACCGCAGAGCAGCGCCAGGCTGCCCGGGGAAGTGTTCTCGGGAAAGTCGGCATAACAGGTTCCGGCCCCTATAGAGGCAAAGTTTCTGCGAAAGTGCAGCGGAACATATCGGTGGTTATTCAACAGCGCCCTGGCCGATATGGAACTGCAACAGTTCGCCCATTGACTGGGAGAGTTTCAATATCGACCAAGGGTAACTTTCGCTGCTTATCAGCAGGGTGGCGCAAAGATTACAAATCCGTTAGCAAAGGCTCTGCATCAACGTTCTGTATTAACATTCCGCCATCCAAAGACAATGCCAGACGCACTTTAAAACGCTCCAAACAAAGTTAAAGGCGTCTCAAGCTGCCTGCATGAAAGTGCACTTTTAAATTATTAATCCAGCCATTTACAGCAACTTTCTTTTACTGCCCCTTATCGCCGAGAACCTCATCAGCATGCGTATCCTGGTTATCGAAGACGAACTTAAAACTGCCGACTACCTGCATCAGGGACTGACTGAAAGTGGATATGTGGTGGATTGTGCCAATACCGGCGCGGATGGCCTGCACCTGACCCGCCAGCACGCCTACGACCTGGTAATCCTGGACGTCAACCTGCCGCAGATCGACGGCTGGGGCGTGCTGTGCCAGATCCGCCAGGACAGCAACACCCGGGTAATGATGCTCACGGCCCAGGGACGGCTGGCGGACAAGATCCGAGGGCTGGACCTGGGGGCCGATGACTACCTGGTCAAGCCGTTCGAGTTCCCCGAACTGCTGGCCCGGGTCCGCACCCTGATGCGCCGCAGCGAACAGGCAGCGGTGCCCGACGTGCTCAGGGTCGCCGACCTGGAACTGGACCAGGGCCGGCACCGGGCCTTTCGCGGTAAACAACGCATCGATCTGACCACCAAGGAATTCGCCCTGCTGCACCTGCTGATGCGTCAGAGCGGCGTAGTGCTGTCCCGGACCCAGATCATCTCCTTTGTCTGGGACATGAACTTCGATTGCGACACCAACGTGGTGGAAGTCTCGATCCGCCGCTTGCGAGCGAAGATCGACGACCCTTTCGAGCGCAAACTGATCCACACCCTGCGGGGCGTGGGCTACGTACTCGAAGAGCGCGACTGAGCCGCACGATCGCCTCGCCGGCCAGACCACCTTTTTGCTCATGCATCTGCTGATGCCCCGCCGGCTCCACCTGCTCGACCTCGATCCCGTCCGGCACGCCTTGCAGGAGCAGGTACATGCTCTCCCTGGCAACAGCTCTGTAGAATGCCTGCTCCATTCTCAGCGCAAGGGACCGACATGCCTCATCAGCCTTGGATCTTTGGCCTTGTCATCGCCGTACTCGCCAGTACCGCTGGCTGGGCGCCTGCCCAGGCCGCAGCACTGGACTGCGAGCACATCAGCGTCAGCGAACAGATCGATCGCTGCGCCCGGCAGGACAAGGATCGCGCCGACGCTGCGCTCAACCAGAGCTATCAGGCACTGCTGGTACGGGTCCACAACCTGTATCCCGGCAGCCTGCTGCAAGAACAGGAATACCTCGGCAAATTGAAGAATGCCCAGCGTGCCTGGATCAAATACCGCGACAGCAGCTGCGTGCTGGAGGCCTTCGAAGTGGAACCGGGCAAGCCGGCCCACGTCACCCTGATCAACCGCTGCGTGACCCGCCTGAGCAACGAGCGCACCCGCTACCTGGACCAACTGCTACCCAAATAATCGCACCCGCTGAAGAAAATTCGCGAAGCTGATCAGTAGCCCCCATCAGGTTGCGCCGATGGGTGCCGAGCCTCGCCCACGCGCCCACCAAAGTAGCCGGCACTGGCCACCCCCACCGCCCCCATCACCGCGCAATAGATCACGCAGATCCATGGGCTCCAGGGCATCAGGGCAATCAGCAACAACGGCGTGGTGCTGGCCCAGAGGGCATAGGCGATGTTGTAGGTGAAGGAAATGCCCGAGACGCGAATCCGCGGTGGAAACAGGCTGACCATCACCGATGGCACCGCCCCCACCACCCCGCAGCCCAGGCCGGCGATGGCGTAGGCCAGGCCGATCCACTCACCGCCGCTGATCAGGCAGCCATAGAGCACGGCGATGCCCAGGGGCAGCAGCAGGCTGTAGAGCATCACCGTGCGCCAGGCGCCGAGGCGGTCGACGATCAGCCCGGCCAGGATGCAGCCGATGTTGAGGAAAACGATGCCCAGGCTACTCAGGGCAAAGGTATGGCTGGCGCTCATGCCGAAGCTCTTCTGCATCATGGTCGGGGTGATGACCACGAACACCACCACCGCCGAGGTCAGCACGCAGGTGAGGATCAGCGCCGGCAGGATCGCCAGCCGGTGCTCGCGCAGCACGGTGCGCAGGGGTAATTCGCCGGCGCTGTCGCGTTGGTTCTGCAGGGCCACGAACACCGGGGTTTCACTCAGCCAACGGCGCAGCCAAACGCCGATCACGCCAAACACCCCGCCCAGCAGGAAGGGGTAGCGCCAGGCGTGATCGAGGATTTCCTCGGGGCTGAAGACCCGCGCCAGCAGGGTCGCGGTCAGCGCGCCCAACAGGTAGCCGAAGGTCAGCCCGGCCTGGAGAAAACCCAGGGCATAGCCGCGATGGGCCCGTGGCGCGTGCTCGGCGACAAATACCCAGGCACTGGGCACTTCGCCCCCCACGGCAGCGCCTTGCAGCACGCGCAGCGCCAACAGCAGCAAGGGCGCGAAGTAACCGATCTGGGCATAGGTGGGCATGAGGCCGATCAGCAGGCAAGGCAGCGCCATCATCAGGATGCTCAGACTGAAGACCTTCTTGCGCCCCAGCCGGTCGGCGAAGTGGGCCATGAGAATGCCCCCCAGGGGCCGGGCCAGGTAGCCGGTGACGAAGATCCCGAAGCTTTGCAGCAGGCGCAGCCATTCGGGCATTTCCGGAGGGAAGAACAGCTGGCTCAGGGTCAGGGCGAAAAATACGAAGATGATGAAATCGTAGATTTCCAGGGCGCCGCCCAGGGCGGCCAGGCCCAGGGTCTTGTAGTCGGCGCGGGAAAAGCGCGCCGGCGACGACTCAGTGGAAGGGGTCATAAAAGCAACTCGGAGGGTGGCAATCAGCAAGGCTGCACATGGTCTATGCAATCGTCCCGAGGAACAACCATCAGTCGTTGGCGACCCGGGCTATAGACGAGCCCTTGGCCATGGCGATGGCGGCCTGGATCGCGGCGCGGGCCTGGGGGCTGTTTTTCCAGCAGCTGGAGCCCACCAGGGCTGAAGCCTGGGTAACGATATCCAGGGCATCGGCGGCGGCCAGCTGGCTCAGGGAAATGATCCCCAATTGCTCCAGGCGCCCCACCACTGTGGGCCCGACACCCTTGACCTTGAGCAGTGCGGCGCGTTCTTCGGGGGAAAATGACATCGGCTTTGAGTCCTTTGCAGTCCGTGGCAATTGCCGCATTCTTGCACAGTTCTCGGCCGCCTCAGCCTGGGGCGGCCGTCTTCCTTATAAACATAAGAAATCCGAGGTACTGACGTGGCCGCTGATATTCAAGATAGCCGCTCCGCCCGCTTTGCCCTGCGCTGTTCGAACTGGGCTGAACGCTGGTTTCCCGATTCCTGGGTGTTCGCCGCACTGGCGGTGATCATCGTCACCCTGGCCACCCTGGCCATGGGCGCCAAGCCCACCGACGCCGCCATGGCCTTTGGCGACGGTTTCTGGAGCCTGATTCCCTTCACCATGCAGATGGCCTTCGTGGTCATCGGCGGCTATGTGGTGGCCAGCTCGCCGCCAGCGGTGAAGCTGATCGACAAGCTGGCGCGCATTCCCAAGAACGGCCGCTCGGCGGTGGCCTGGGTGGCGCTGATTTCCATGGTCGCCTCCTTGCTCAACTGGGGCCTGTCCCTGGTGTTCGGCGGCCTGCTGGTACGGGCCCTGGCCCGACGCACCGAACTGCGCATGGATTACCGCGCCGCCGGGGCGGCCGCCTACCTGGGCCTGGGCGCTGTCTGGGCCCTGGGGCTGTCGTCCTCGGCCGCGCAGTTGCAGGCCAACCCCGGCAGCCTGCCGCCGTCGATCCTGGCCATCACCGGGGTGATTCCTTTCACCCAGACCATCTTTCTCTGGCAGTCGGGGGTGTTGCTGCTGGCCCTGATCGTCGTCTCGCTGATCGTCGCCTACGCCACCGCCCCGGGGCCCAACAGTGCCCGGGATGCCCAGGCCTGCGGGGTCGACCCGAGCTTCAGCATGCCCAAGCCGCAACCGCGGACCCGCCCCGGCGAGTGGCTGGAGTACAGCCCGTTGCTGACCATTCTCCTGGCGCTGCTGGCCGCCGGCTGGCTGTATCACGAGTTCGCCACCAAACCGGCGATCACCGCGATCTCCGGGCTCAACACCTACAACTTCCTGTTCCTGATGGCCGGCGCCCTGCTGCACTGGCGCCCGCGCAGCTTCCTCGATGCCGTGGCCCGGGCGGTGCCCACCACCACCGGGGTGCTGATCCAGTTTCCGCTATACGGTTCCATCGCCGCGCTGATGACGGTGGTCAAGGGCGTGGACGGCCAGACCCTGGCCCACCACATCTCGACCTTCTTCGTGCAGATCGCTTCCCACGACACCTATGCCCTGCTGATGGGCCTGTACTCGGCGGTGCTGGGCTTCTTCATTCCGTCGGGCGGCGGCAAGTGGATCATCGAAGCGCCTTATGTGATGCAAGTGGCCAATGACCTGCAATACCACCTGGGTTGGGCCGTGCAGATCTACAACGCCGCCGAGGCCTTGCCGAACCTGATCAACCCCTTCTACATGCTGCCGCTGCTGGGAGTACTGGGCTTGAAGGCCCGGGACCTGATCGGTTTCTCCTTCGTCCAGTTGCTGGTGCACACCCCTCTGGTGCTGGTCCTGCTCTGGGCCCTGGGCACCACCTTGGCCTACTTGCCGCCCGTGATCCCCTGAAGGCTTGCCGAGCCCGCTCCGCCAAGTCGGAGCGGGCCTGTGGATAAGTCTTTTTCGACGCGGATTTCAGACTTTTCAGAGGCCATCGCAGTGGACTCCTGAAGCATTCCTGTAGTCTTTGCGTCATATTCGGTTGTTACCGTGCCACCGAAATAGTTTGTAACGAATTTCCAGATCGACGTGCAAGGAGCCGACATGAGCGACGATACCGACCAGCGCGACACCCCCGAAACCAACGCCGACCAACCCACTGACACCAGCCGCCGCCGCTTCCTTGGCGGCGTTGCCGTTCTTGGGGTCGGCGCCACCCTGAGCGCCTGTAGCAAGCCCGGCGAACCCACAGGCAAACCGGATGCACGTCCGCTCTCCCCCACTGAGCTGGACAAGGCGCTGCGCGATCAGGTGAAGAACGTGGTGGTGCTGTTCGCCGAGAACCGCAGCTTCAACAACCTGTTCGCCAACTTCCCCGGCGTGGAAAAACCGCTGTCGGCCCTCAAGCCCGAAGCGTTCCAGCAACGGGACCGCGATGGCAGCCTGCTGTCGAAACTGCCGCCCATCTGGGGCGGCATCCTGCAAGTGGGGCCACAGACCCTGGACGGCATCACCTATCCGGTGGAAACCCAGTTCCAGGAAAACCTGCCCAATGCGCCATTCGCCCTCAAAGGCCCCAGCGGCGAGGACCTGCCCCTGGGCCTGGTGACCCGCGACCTGTGGCATGTGTTCTACCAGAACCAGATGCAGATCAACGGCGGCAAGAACGATGGCTTCGTGGCCTGGGCCGACTCCGGTGCCCTGACCATGGGTCACTACGCCCAGACCCGTTACTCCCTGCGCCTGTGGGATGTAGCGCGAGAGTTCGTGCTTTGTGACAACTTCTTCCAGGGCGCCTTTGGCGGCTCCTTCCTCAACCACCAGTACCTGATCAGCGCCAAGGTGCCGTTCTACCCCGACGCGGCCAACTCGGTGGCCAAGTCGCAGATCGCCACCTTGCAGGGCGACGACCCCAAGGGCACGCGCCTCAAGCCCCTGGACAAGTCCCCGGCCAGTGCCATGGACGGTGCGCCGCAGTTCGGCCCCAGCGCCCTGACCCCGGACGGTTACGCGGTCAATACCATGGCCCCGCCCTACTGGCCGACCTGGATCCGCGACCCGGAGCGCCCGGACTACGCCAAGCCCGATCTGCCCAGCGTGCTGGTGCCCCAGACCCACGAACACATCGGCGACAAGCTGTCGAAGAAGAACGTCGACTGGGCCTGGTACGGCGGTGCCTGGCAGGCCACTCTGGAGCAATTCAAGGATTCCGGCGGGATTCCCAAGATCCCCAACTTCCAGTACCACCACCAGCCGTTCAACTACTTTGTGCGCCAGGGCCCGGAGAATCCGGCCGAGCGTGCCAAGCGCCTGCGCAACGGCGGCCTGGGGGACGAGTCGAGCACCAACAAGTTCTTCGCCGACGCCGAGGCCGGCAAGCTACCGGCGGTGACCTTCTACAAACCCCAGGGCAACCTCAACCTGCACGCCGGCTATGCCGACGTAGCCGCCGGCGACCGGCATATCGACCGGGCTCTGAAAGTGCTGCGGGAAAGCCCGCAATGGAAAAACATGGTGGTGATCGTCACCGTCGACGAAAACGGCGGCTGGTGGGACCACGTGGCGCCGCCCCAGGGTGATCGCTGGGGCCCGGGCACGCGGATTCCGGCGCTGGTGGTGTCGCCGTTCGCCCGCAAGGGCACGGTGGATCACACGGTGTATGACACGGCCTCGATCCTGCGGCTGATCACCCGGGTGTTCCAGCTGGAAACCCTGGACGGCATCAAGGAGCGTGATGAGGCCATGATTGCCCGGGGCCAGAAGCCCATGGGCGATCTGACCAACGCCCTGCACTTCAGCGTCTGACCCCGGCGGGGCCCGCAACAGGCCCGCCAGCCACCGCAGAACCGAAGCTCAAGATCCGCTTCGGCTCTGCGGCACCGGCGCCAATAATAGCTATGTGATATCACGCACTTTACCCATCCACCCGACGGGTAATATCCTGCGCGCCACCTATTTGTTTCATCAGTTTTCCGATTGGAAAGGGAGTTCGTCGTCATGATCGTAGGCATCGACCTGGGGACCACCAACAGCCTGGTGGCGGTCTGGCGCGACACCGCCAGTGAGCTGGTGCCCAACGCCCTGGGCCAGCTCCTGACCCCCAGCGTGGTGGGCCTGGACGATGAGGGCCGGGTGCTGGTGGGCCAGGCCGCCCGGGAACGCCTGCACACCCATCCGCAACTGACCACCGCACTGTTCAAGCGCTACATGGGCAGCGCCACCGAAGTGCGTCTGGGGGATCGTCTGTTCCGCCCGGAAGAACTCTCGGCCCTGGTGCTCAAGAGTCTCAAGGAGGATGTCGAGCGCACCTACGGCGAGCCGGTGGAAGAGGCGGTGATCAGCGTGCCGGCCTACTTCAGCGACGCCCAGCGCAAGGCCACGCGGATCGCCGGCGAGCTGGCCGGGCTCAAGGTGGAAAAGCTGATCAACGAACCCACTGCCGCGGCCCTGGCCTACGGCCTGCACCAGCGCGACAAGGAAACCTCGTTCCTGGTCTTCGACCTCGGTGGCGGCACCTTCGACGTGTCGATCCTGGAGCTGTTCGACGGGGTCATGGAAGTCCGCGCCAGCGCCGGTGACAACTTCCTCGGCGGCGAAGATTTCGACAGCCTGCTGCTGGAGCACTTCATCGAACAGCAAGGCCAGGCGGCGGACTTTCCCGAGCGCCAGAGCGTGCTCCAGGCCCTGCGCCGGGAAGCCGAACGGGTACGCCGTGCCCTGGGCCAGGAACCCAGCGCCGAGTTCAGCCTGCGCGTCGATGGCCGGCAATGGACCCAGACCATCACCCAGGCGCAGTTGGCCAACCTCTACACGCCCCTGCTGGAACGCCTGCGGGCCCCCATCGAGCGGGCCCTGCGCGATGCGCGAATCCGCGTCAGCGACCTGGATGAAATCCTCCTGGTGGGCGGCGCGACCCGCATGCCCCTGGTACGCAAGCTGGCGGCCGGATTGTTCGGGCGTTTTCCGTCCATCAGCCTCGACCCCGACGAAGTGGTGGCCCAAGGCGCGGCGGTCCAGGCCGCCCTCAAGGCACGCTCCGCGGCCCTGGAAGAAGTGGTCCTGACCGACGTCTGCTCCTACACCCTGGGCATCGAAACCTCCCAGCAGTACGGCAACCAGATCGAGGGCGGGCATTACCTGCCGATCATCGAGCGCAACAGCGTGGTGCCGGTGAGCCGGGTCAAGACCGTGCAAACCTTGCATGACAACCAGGAACAGGTGCTGCTGAAGATTTTCCAGGGCGAGAGCCGCCTGGTGCGCGACAACGTCGCCCTCGGCCAACTGGAAATGCAGGTGCCCAAGCGCCCGGCCGGTGAAGTCTCGCTGGACGTGCGCTTCACCTACGACATCAACGGCCTGCTGGAAGCCCAGGTGAGCATTCCCCTGACCGGTGAGAGCCGTTCCCTGGTGATCGAGAACAACCCCGGCGTGCTCACCCCAGAGGAAATCCAGCAGCGGCTCAAGGCCCTGGAGCAACTGAAGGTTCATCCCCGCGACCAGCAGGTCAACACCCTGCTCAGCGCCCGGCTGGAACGTCTGTATCAGGAAAGCCTGGGCGAGTTGCGTGAACAGATCGGCTATTGGGCCGGGCAATTCCAGCAAGTGCTGGACACCCAGGACGAGCGCAAGATCCGCGAAGTGCGCAACCAACTCAGTGAACAGTTGCAGAGACTGGAAAACGGCCACTGGCACTGAGGAGCGGCGACATGGACTGTTGGACCCTGCTGGAGCTGCCGGACGATGCCGATGAGCGCAGCATCAAGCGCAGCTACGCCAAACGCCTGAAAACCACCCGTCCCGATGAGGATGCCGAAGGCTTCCAGCGTCTGCGCGAGGCCTACGAGCGGGCGCTGCAACTGGCTCGCTGGCGGGAAGAGGAAACCGACGACTGTTCCCCCGAGCCCATCGCCTCTGCTCTGCCTGCGGACAACCTGCAGGCCTGGTCGGGCCTGGTAGAGATGAGCCCGAGCCTGGCCCCCATGCCAACAGCCGCTGTCACGCCAACACCGGCACAGAGCCTACTCAAGGGCCTGACCCTGGAGAACCTGCCGCAACGCTGGCCAGAGGCCCAGGCCCAACAATGTGCCCAGGACTTCCAGAACCTGCTGCTGGAGCACTGCTGCAACCACCCCGAACAGCGCGCGCCCCTGGTTGAGTGGGCGGTTCAACATCTGGAATGGCTGACGCCCTGGCAAAGCCTGTCGATGAGCGACGCGCAACAACGCTCGCTGGTGGGAGCCCTGCTGGGCTATTACCGCCAGACCCTGAAAGACCAGTTGCAAGCCAACCAGGAACGGGCGTTCCTCGCGCAACTGACGCACTACAGCGAACAGCTCTGGCTGCAGATTTTCGATCATCGTCTGCAATGGCAAAGCACCGTGCTGATGCTGCTCAACGAACAGCAGTGGAGCGTGCCCCTGTTCGAGCGGGTGTGCCAGGCATTCGGCTGGGATGAACAACGCGGCGCCATCCCGGAGCCGGCCTGGGTCTGGCAACACCTGGTCCAGCGCTGTCAGCAGGAAACCTTCTACCAGGAGCTGCAAAACAAGCTGCAACAGGAACACAGCTGGGCCCCTGAGGTACTGGCGGCGCAACTGCTCGCCAAGCCACTGTCCCCGCGCCAGCAGCGCAACCTCACCCGCGGCTTTACCCAGAATGAATGGCAAGCCTGCCAGGAGCTGGCACAGACCCTGACCTGGCGCTTCCCGCAACTGATCGAGCGCCTGCCCCAGCGTGACGTGTTCTATTGGCAGAAATTCATGCCGCAACCCTCCACCACAGGGGAAACATGGGTCCGGGCCTGGGCCGGCATCGGGCTGGCGTTCACCCTCTTTTTCATTCAGGAACGCCAGGACCCGCCGTTGCTGGCGGCCATCATGGCGGCCTTGTGCGGCTGGCTGGCGGCGGTGCTCGGCCTGTTGGCACTGAGTGCCTGGAACGCCCTGGCGTTGCGCCTGCTGGATCTGGACCTGTGGCTCAGTGAACGCCTGATCCCCAAACAACTGCACAGGCCTCCCTATCGAAGGCTGCTGCGCCACGGCGTGCCCTTCCTGGCCTTGCTGGCGCTGTTCGCCTGCCTGCTCGGCGTGCTGGGGATGCTGACCTATCTGGGCTTCAGCCTGATTGGCGCCCTGCACCACAAGCGCATCGGCCACATGAGCGAAGCCTTCAGACTCAAGCATCCCTGGCTGAGCGTCTTGCACTGGTCGAACTTCAGCCCCTGGCAACCCGTCTTCTTGTTGCTGATGGTGGTTGTCATCCGGGCGTGCCAAGTGTTCTACCCGGCCTTCCCGCTGACCCGGTTGATCCCGGGCTGAAGCCTGCACATGGGGGACAGATTTTTTCTCCGCTGTCTTTCTCTATCCACGGCGGTGTTCCAGTATGAGCAGCCCCCGTGGAGGGGTTCACGCTGAAAAGGATCTGAGCATGTTCAAATTCGCAGGAATCACCCTGGCCCTGGCGGCGGCCGCGCTGAGCAGCAGCGCCATGGCCGATGTCGAGGTCGATCTGGGCAGTCCGCAACGCGTTACCCAACTCTTCGCCTACCCCAACAATTGCAACGTGATCTGCTATCGCAACTGGACCCTTGAGCAGACGGTGGAGCACTACCTGACCCAGAGCGTGCAGCGCGATGGCTACAGCGCGGCCAAGGTCAGCGTGAAAACCGCCAACGACAAGGTTGTCGCCTCCATCAGCGGCGTGCCCGAGGGCTACGACAAGCCGTTGAGCGCCCTGCTCGATGCCGGCGACCTGGCCTATAAAGGCGCCAGCCAGCTCAATGCCGATGGCAAATGGGCCTACAGCTGGTACCTGTTCCTGCCTCTGGGCATGGCCCTGGAAAACCGCAAGAGCGTCGAGCTGCTGCACTTCCCGCCGGACTATTCATTGACCCAGGCCCAGGACTATCTGGAGTCGGCCACCACCGACCGCTGGGCCACCCTGCTCACCGTCAACGGCATTGCCGCAGAGCAAACGCCGGCGTACCAGACCATTGTCGACATCGCACCGATCGCCGCGCCATCGAGTGCCGGCAAGGACCTGGAAGGGGTCTACAGCTACTTCAACAACTACCAGACCACCATGGTCAAGCAGGTCAGCCAGAACGCCAGCGGCGCGGCCTTGCCGATGGTGGCTTTCGGTGCGCCCGTGCGTAACTGGCTCAAGCAGCAATATGGGGTCACGGTGAATGTGCTGGGCCTGGCGCAGATCAGCCCCAGCGAAGGCGTGAAGGTGCCGGTACTGGGCTCCAACCACCCGAGCTACATCTGGTACGCGGCGGACCCGGACAACTATGACAACGACGAGGCCAAGGCCGACGCCGCAGGGCTGAAAGTCATGGGGCAGGATTTGAGTGCGGCCTGCTGGCAGGCCGGTATGGGCAGCAAGCCGGGGACGGACCCGAGCACCCTGCTCAGCAGTTGCACCCAGACCTGGCAGGTGACGCAAAAAGAGCAGACCTGCGAGTTGTTCTACACCTCGGTACGCAAGCTGACCGAGCAACAGGCCGCGGCCAAGTGCAGCAGCGCACCGGTCACGACCCAGCTCAAGCAGCTCAAGGCACCGGCACCGGCGCCAAGCACCGAGGTGCCGCACCTCTGAAGTCCGCCACTGGCCGCTGCGCCTTCACGCAGCGGCCAGCCCGCATTCAGACGGCGCCGAGGGGACGCAGGCGATATTGCGGTGGCAGTTGTTCGAAACCGCTGATGGTCGTGTCCAGGCTCTTCCAGCGACCGTCCTTGATCCCGTAGATGCAACCGTGGATCGACAGGCTCTGCCCGCGATGCCAAGCGTTCTGCACGATGCTGGTATGGCCGACGTTGGCCACTTGCTGGATCACGTTCAGTTCGCACAGGCGGTCGACTTGTTCTTCTTCCGTGGCCAGTTGTGCCAGCGCCTCGCGGTGCTCGTAGTACAGGTCACGAATCGAACGCAGCCAGCCATCGATCAGGCCAAACTGGCGATCCTGCATCGAGGCGCGCACGCCGCCGCAACCATAGTGGCCGGTGACCAGGATGTGTTTGACCTTGAGTACATCCACCGCGTACTGGATCACCGACAGGCAATTGAGGTCGGTGTGCAGCACGACGTTGGCCACGTTACGGTGCACAAACAGGTCGCCCGGCAACATGCCGACGATCTCGTTGGCTGGCACCCGGGCGTCCGAGCAGCCGATCCACAGGTACTCCGGAGTCTGCTGGCGGGCCAGCTTGGAGAAGAATTCCGGATCTTCCTGCTTGATCGCTTCGGCCCAACGCGCGTTGTTATCAATCAGATCTTGTAGTTCGTTCATGCTGTGAAGCCTCAAGAATGATGCGCAGCTTTGACAGACGAGTGTCTGTCGAGGTCACGCCAATAACGGCAGATACCGGTTATCCCTGCCGGGGAATCTTCACCGGGGCTGTGGGTCCACCCTGCAAGCCCCTAAAAGTATGAGCAATCGCCATGACCGAATCACGACGCCCCTTCAACGCGCCCCAGCCCGAGCCGATCGACGATGATCAGGATCGCATGGGGTCCATGGAGGAACTGCATTTCGATGACGACGAACCCGGCGCCCTAAGCAGCACCGGCCTCACCAGCGACGGCTCCAGCGACGACGACCTGAGCCCGGAAACCCTGATCCGCGAGGATGGGGCCCGTTCTGCCCGGGAAATCGGCGCCGATAAACCGGCGGACTGGGATCTGAGTATTGTCGATGCCACGGACATTGGGGGTGGCAGTGGTCTGGATGAAGCCGAACTGGCGCGCCGCGACCCGCTGGACGGCAAACCCTGAGCTCGGCGCCACATTTAATGACGCCATCTTCCGCAGGAGCCGGCTTGCCGGCGAAGAGGCCCTCAAGCCATGCATCGCCGCGAATGGCGCCTTCGCTGGCAAGCCAGCTCCTACAGCAGGCAGCGTGCGATTAAAGGCTCAGTCGACCAGGGTACAGGCCATCACCAGGGCGTCTTCGCGGCCACCTACTGCCGGGTAATAGTCGCGGCGGCGCCCGACTTCATTGAAGCCATAACGCTCGTAAAGCCGATAAGCGGTCTGGTTGCTGGAACGCACTTCGAGGAAACATTCGCGCGCGTCCTTTTGGTAGGCGCGCTTCATCAGCTCTTCCAGCAGCCGCAGGCCCAGGCCGCGGCCCTGGCTTTCCGGCTTGACGGTGATATTCAGCAGATGCGCCTCGTCAATGATCACCTGGATCACCCCGTGGCCCACCTGCTGGCTGCCTTCGAACATCAGCCAGACTTCGTATGACTTGAAGGCATCCATGAAAATGCCCCGGGTCCAGGGGTGACTGAACGCGGCATATTCGATTTTCAGGATGGCATCCAGGTCCGCCTCGGTAGCCAGGCGGAAGGTCAACGCGTCACTCATTGGTCATTGTGCTCATCAGTGCTTTTCCAGCGCGTCATCAATCGACGCATGGCTTGCCAGACATCAGCCTTACGCTGTGGCTCTTCCATTAATAGTTCCAGGCCGGGCAAGGCCCAGGCCGAACCCAGGCCTTCGACCTGCAGTTCACGGTTGTAGGATTCAGCGTTGGCTTCCCCGGCGAAACGTACGGCCGGCAGACCGATCAGCCACAGGCAGACGCAGGGCTCTTCTTCGATTCGCACGCCGACAAAGGCCTGGACGAAGTCCCGGGCGGCTTCCGGCCCTTGGTCGAGGTTGCCCCGGGTCAGCATCGGCCAGCGCACCGGCTCGGCGAGGATCTGCGGGCTGTCCGGCAGGCCAGCGGCGCGCAGCATGTCCTTGAGCAGCAAGTAGGCCGGGTCGCGGCTCTGGAAGGCTTCGCCTGTGGGTAACTCCACCAGCAGCAGGCAACGGCCGGCCCGCAACAGCTGCAGGGCAAAGCGCGGCGGAGGAACCACCGGCGCCTTGACCACCGGAGCCGGGGCTTCTTCGCCCTCGGCCACTGGCTTGCTGGCTGACTTTGCAGGCGTGGTGGAAGGACGCGGCACCTCGATCTTCGGCCGCTCGACGGTCCTTGCAGCCGCCGCCGGGGCCTTGGCCTCGACCACAGGGGCAGGCGGCGCCTGCACCTCAGGTTCCGGCAAGGCCAGCAATTCAGGACGCGAAGGGGCGGCAAAGGGCAATTCGCTGCGCGGCAGCCAACTGACCACCTGCATGGCGGACAGATAAGCGCGACGACGGGACTCGATAAGCAAAGGTCGGCCACTTGTGGATAACTGAGGTGGGGGATTCTACCGTCCTTCGCCAAAGATCGCCTGCTGTTGATTGCGCGCAAAAGCGACAGTCCGTCTCATACCTGGACCTGGGGGTGAATCGTCGGCCCCCTGATGCAGTACAATCGCCGCTTTTCATTGCCAACCAGCCGGCCATTCCGATGATCGAACCCAAGCGCGTCTTGCGCGCCCTCGCCGAACACTGGGCACTTCTGGAGCCGCTGTGCGAGCACTTCGACCAAGGCACCCTGAGTCTTGCCGAACTGCGTTCACAGCTGTCTGCCCAACAACTGGACAGTACGCCCCAGGACATCACCCACCTGCTGGACGTATGGATACGCCTGGACATCCTGGTCCCGGTGGCGAAAAGCCCGAACCGTTTCGAGCTCAATGCGCAGATCCACGACTTCCTCGCCTACCTGCGCCGTGAACACCGCCTGGGCCTGTGCCTGGAGATCGAAGCCTACCTGCGTCACCTGGAGCGCCTGGCCGGTTACATCCAGGACGCCTTCGATGTGCGCGACGGCAACGACCTGGCGCGCCAGTTGCGGCTGCTGGACATGCGCGTGCGCGATGTCCTGAAGAAGCTCGCCAACGACGAACAGGCCCTGGTGGCCGTGGCCGAGCGGGCCAAGACCAGCGACCGGCAGATTCCCCTGCGCCAGCGCTACGCTGAGGTGCTGGCCACCTGGGACGAATACGTCGAGCCGATGATTCAGTTGGTGAACGCCGACGGCGCCTTCGAACAGGGCGTGCGCAAGGTGGAGAACGTCCTGCTGCGCCTGCTCACCGAGCAACAGCGCCTGGGCCATCTGGTGGACGACGACATGCTGTTGCGCACCCACGCGCGCATCCTGGAAATGCAGACCAGCGCCCAGTTGACCCTGCGTCACGCCCGGGAGCTGCTGCTGCCGTTGCGTGAGGAAGCCCGCCGCCACAACACCGTGACCCGCGGCGCCGCCCTGGCCCTGGCGGCCATCCGCCGCAAGGGCATCGACGCGGTGCCCCAGGCGGCGATGCCGATGTTCACCCGTCCGCAGAGCACCTTCCTCGGCAGCTCCGGCCAGGTGGAAGCCTATGTCTACGCCCTGGCCCGCTTCGAGCCCAAGCCGGCGCGTTTCCCCAAGGCCCACAAGACCCACAAGGGCCTGGCCCCCAAGGCGCCGCGCACGGTTCGGGAAATGCTCGAGCGCTGCGAAGACGCCCTGCCGATGCCGGACCTGATGAGCTGGCTGCTGGACCAGGAACCGGATGGCGCCACCGACGAATTGCTGTACTGGTTCTCCCGCCTGTCCCGGGAAAAACGCTTCAAGCGCGAGCGCCTAGAACGCCGCGACTACCACACCCAGGAGCACCAGGTCAGCCTGCGCTCCTTCGCCCTGCTCTCGGCCCGCGATGACACCGCCGAGCATTCTGCGAGCAACGCCCATGCATCTTGATCTTTCCGAACTGTCCCAGCTGGCGCCGATCTTCCGCGAGCTGTTCAAGGGTTACCACGTCAGCCGCCGCGACCCGGAGCTGTACGCGCAATTGTCGAACTTCCAGGACCAGTACCGCACGCTGTTCAAGGCCCTGGGCTTCGAACTGGTGTGCGACACCCGCGGCTTCTACTACTTTGTCCCCGACAACGCCGCCGCCCAGGTGAACAAGACCGCCCAGCGCCTGGCGCTGTTCACTTTCATCCTGGTGGAGCATCTGGCCGACCAGGGCCGCGACCCGATTGCCGTGCTCGATGGCGGTAGCCTCGGCCGTGACGAACTGCCGTCCTTGCTGGAGAAATACCGCGACCTGTTCATCCAGGCCGAAGTACAGACCCAGGAAGAGCTGGAAGAGAAAATCATGCGCCGCATGACCCAGCTGGGTTTTGCCGCGGAGGAACCGGGGATCTACCGCTTCCTGCCGCCAATGCACCGCTTCCTCGACGTTTGCCTGTCGGTGCAGCAGGACCGCGACCTGGCCGCCAGCCTGCACAGCGTGCTGCCGTTGCCGACCCCGGTGCTGGTGGACAACGACAGCGACGAGAAACTGCTGCAGACCGATGACCCGCTGGACCTGAGCGAATTCGACGAGTCCGAAGAAAGTGAAGAAGACGCGCTGGCCCGGGCCATCGCCGAAGAACAGGAGCTCGACGCATGAGCAAGGAACGCTACGGCATCCGCCGCTTTGCCCTACTGAACACCGCCGGCTACAGCTTGGGCCTGTTCCCCCTGGAAGAGCCGCTGTCGGTCTACGGGGCCAACAACCTGGGCAAGTCGGCGTCGATCAACGCCCTGCAATTCCCGATCCTGGCACGCATGTCGGACATGAGCTTCGGCAAGTACAGCCTGGAACAATCCCGGCGCTTCTACTTCGCCTCCGACACCAGTTACATCCTGGTGGAAGTCTCGCTGCCCCACGGCCCTCATGTGATTGGCGTGGTCGGGCGCGGCCCGGGCGGCGGTTTCGGCCACCAGTTCTTCGCCTACGCCGGCCAGCTGGACCTGGCGCATTACCAGAAGGACGACACCTGCCTGCGGCAGAAAGAGTTGTTCACCAACCTGGAACGCCAGGGCCTGAAGGCCTATGAACTCAAGCCGGATGAACTGCGGCGCCTGCTGGTAGGCGGCCACACCTCAATTCCACTGGACCTGACCCTGATCCCGCTGCGCTCGACCAGCGAGCAGAGCCTGAAGACATTCCGCGCGCTGTTCATCAACCTGCTGCACATGCGCGAGATCACCGCAGCCAAGCTCAAGCAGCTGTTCCTCGATGCCTTCGAGCACAGCCTGCGCTCCGGCAGCGTCGACTACATCGCCGCCTGCGACGAAGCCTTCCGCGATGTGCGGCGCATGGAGCAGGACTACAACTCCCTGGTGGCCGCGGGCCCTCTGGTGGAGGCCCTGGCCAACGGCGTGAAGCAGCGGGACATTCTGCGGGGCAAGCTGCATCGCCTGTCGCCTCTGCTGGATTCGCTGCTGGGCACTTGGTCGGACTACGCCGGCGCGCGCAAGGAAGAGCTGACCATCCAGGCCGAGCACTACCGTAACGAGCAGGACGCGCTGCAAAACGACCAACGCAGCAGCACCCAGGAAATGATGCGCCTGGAACGGGAAATCACCGGCACCCAGCGTTGGCTCGGCGAGCTGTCGGTGCTCAAGCACCGCTTCGCCCTGGTGGATGACGTCAAGGTCCTGGAACAGCAACTGCTGGCGGCCAAGGATGCCCACGATGAACTGGCCGGCGCCCTGGCCCAGTCCCGGCAGTTCTCGGCTGAAGATTTGGAAGAACGCCTGCGGGATCTGGAAAAGCGCCTGAAGTCGGTCAAGCAGCAACTCGATCACGCTGACAACAACAGCTATGCCCGCCTGCGCGAGGAGTTCTCCCAGCAGGACGTGGAGCGCCTGATGCGCCTGTTCAACAGCGCGCTGTTCAGCCTGCCCCTGGGCGAGCACGGCATCGCCCTGGACGACAACGGCGAGTGGGTGAAGTCGGTGGAGCTGATCCTCGATGGCTTCAAGGGCGAGCGTTTCGAAGTGCCGGGGTTGACCATCGACATCTCCCACATCGAGCCGCCAGCCCTGCAGGCCCTGGCTGACCGCGCCGCCCTGCGGGATCAGAAGGAGCGCCTGGAAAAAGAACTCAAGCAGCTCAAGACCCAGGCCGCCGTGGCTGCCGACCGCGCCGCGAGCAAGACCCAGACCGAAGCCCTGTACCAGCAGGTACTGGATGCGCAGAAGGCCCTGGAAGACTTCCGCCGTGCCCAGACCTTGAGCGCCGAGGAAGGCGAGAAGCTGGAGCAGCTGGCGCAGATGGAAGCCGCCCAGGACGAACTCAAGCGCTCCAGCGATGCCTTCACCGAACGCGTCCAGCAACTGTCGGCCAAGTTGCAACTGGTGGGCCGGCAGATCGCCGACATGGAAGCCAAGCAACGCACCCTCGATGACGCCCTGCGTCGCCGTCAGCTGCTGCCCGCAGACCTGCCGTTCGGCACGCCGTTCATGGACCCGGTGGACGACTCCATGGACAACCTGCTGCCACTGCTCAACGACTACCAGGACAGCTGGCAGGGCTTGCAACGGGTCGACGGGCAGATCGAGGCGCTGTATGCCCAGGTACGCCTCAAGGGCGTGGCCAAGTTCGACAGCGAAGATGACGTCGAGCGCCGCCTGCAGTTGCTGATCAACGCCTATGCGCACCGTACCGACGAAGCCTTGACCCTGGGCAAGGCACGCCGCGCCGCGGTGACCGATATCGCCCGAACCCTGCGCAATATCCGCAGTGACTACGACAGCCTGGAACACCAGCTGGCGCTGTTCAACCGCGAGATCAACAAGCGCCAGGTGTCCAACCTGCAGAGCTTCCGCATCGTCCTGGCACCGAACAAGGAAGCCCTCAAGCACATCGACCAGATCATCCACAGCGCCGGCCAGTACGAGGAAGGCGAGACCCTGTCGGTGTTCGACTTGAGCCAGAGCGCCGAGCAGGACAACAAGAACGAAGAGGCCAAGGAGTACCTGGCGCGGTTGGTAGCAGCCAACCACAACCAGTTGGGCCTGAAGGACTTGTTCGAACTGGCGTTCGAGATCACCAAGGTCAACGGCCAGCCGGTGATCCACACCGACATCGATGGCGCGGCGTCCAACGGCACCACCATGACCATCAAGGCGCTGACCAACATGTACCTGTTGCTGCACTTGATGGACCGCGACCAGGCCGGGCGCATTCGTCTGCCTTACTACCTCGACGAAGCGGCGGACATCGACGAACGCAACCAGGCGGCGCTGCTGGAAACCAGCCTGCAGCTGGGCTTCGTGCCGATCCTGGCCAGTGTGAAGCCGCAGGTGTCGGCCCAGGTAGCCATCGACCTGGAAGGCGGCAGCGGACCGAACGGCATCTACATCGACGAGGCGGACTGGAAGTTCATCCGTCGTCACGATCAGGTCAAGGCGACGCTGAACGTGGAACCCGAAGCAGAGGCGGAACTGGACGAAGTCTGATTCCGTAACGCTGCAACGTAAAAGGCCGCGCTCTTGGGAGCGCGGCCTTTTTTATTGGATAGCTTTTGTAGGAGCTGGCTTGCCAGCGAAGGCGTCCTCTAGAAGAACGCAGGACTTGAGGGCCTCTTCGCCGGCAAGCCGGCTCCTACAACAGGGTTACTTGCCCAGGGGGATCTTGGGAGCCCAGGTCAGCCATTCATCCTCGAACTTGTCGAACAGCGGGAAGGTCTGCTGGGGACGGGCCGGGTTGCCCATGCGTTCGCCATCCGGGGTGGCGAAGGCAATGCCGCCCTGGATCAGGGTTTCCAGGGATTCGGTGCGCACTGTGGCGCCCTTGAACAGGCCAAAGTCCACACCAAATCCGCTGCTGTTCCAGAAGCGCGTGCCACCACGAATCAACGGCGCGTATTTGGGTTCGATGAGGATATGGATCAGTACCCGGTCGGCGGTCTGTCCCAGTTCGTAGCCGGTGACCTTGCCCACGGTCACTTCCCGGTAAGTCACTGGGACACCCACCTTCAGCGAACCACGGCGAGCAGCACTCAGCACCAGGCTCAGACCCGCTTCCTGGGAGCTGGCTTCCGGTGGCTGCGGCAAGGCGACAAAGCTGGTTTGCACACCCTGGTTCTTCGCCGCGGGCTGAACCTCGATGTATTGACCCGTCACCAGGGTTTCCAGGTTCGAGGTCTTCATCAGCCCCAGTTCCGGCTTGACCACCCAGAACTGGCTGCCGACCCGGGCAATACGTTCCGGCACTTCGGTGATCCGCGCCTTGAGCATTACCGATTGCAGGTCGGCGCTGAGGGTCACTTCTTCCAGTTTGCCCACATCCAGGCCCTTGAAGCGCACCGGCGTTCCGGCACGCAGCCCATCGGCGCGATCGACCTTGATATTGACCAGGGTGCCGCGCTGCGCCGCCTCTTCCTGGTTGGCGAACAGACGGAACCGCGGAATGCGCTTTTTCAGCGGCACGTTGGGCAGCGGCGTCTCGAAGGCGATGCCGCCGGCCATCAGGCTTTGCAGCGACTCACTCTTGATCTGGATACCGCCAGTGAGGCCGCCCGTAAGGGTAATGCCACTGACGTTCCAGAAGCGCGTCGAGCCGTTGACCAGCCCCTCGTATTCTTTCTCGATATGAACACCGATCACCACTTGCTTGCGGGTGTGGGAGAACTGATAGCTCTGCACCGAACCGACCTTGACCTGTTTGTAGAGAATCGGACTGCCCACCTCCAGGGAGCCGAGATTGTCGGTAAACAGCACCATGTGCAGGCCAGGTGCTCGCAGGTCCAGGGGCGGGGCCTTGGCCCGCGCCTCGAACTCGCGCTGGGGGGCGGCGCCCTTGTCACCGGGGCGAATGGCGATGTAGTTGCCTTTCACCAAGGCCTCGAGCCCCGTGATACCCGCCAGGGAGATCGAGGGTTTGACAGTCCAGAACTGGGTACCCTGGACCAGATAGTCCTCGGCCAGTGGGTCGAGGGTCAGCTCGGCGGTGGCACTAGTCAGGTCGGAGTCGACCTTCAGGGCTTTCAGGCTGCCCACCTGGATGCCTTTGTACATCACGGGCGTGCGCCCTGCCTGCAGGCCTTCGAAATCGGTGAGTTTGACCTTGACCCGGATGCCCGCCTGGGCGGCATCGAAATCTTCGTATAGGCGGAACGGCAGGCTCGGGTCGGTGGGCGGGCTGTCCCTGCGATTTTCCGGAGTGGCGAACGCGATACCGCCGGCCACTATGCTGGACAGGGACTCACTGCGCACTTTTACCCCGGACAGATTGGCGTCGATGCTGATGCCGCTGGCGTTCCAGAAGCGCGTGTGTTTGCGCACCAGATTGGCGTAGGTCGGTTCGATGTAGACCTTGAGCTCGACTGTGTTCTGATCCTCGGAAAGCAGGAAGCTCTTGATCTGTCCGACCTGGATCTGTTTGTAGAAGACCGGACTGCCGCGGCTCAACGACCCCAGGCGTTCGGCCTTGATGGTCAGGTGCAGACCAGGCTTGGCATCCGATAACGGCGGCTCTTCAGCCAGGGCCTTGAACTTGCGCGTGGGCTCTCCTTCTCCGGGATTGACCGCGATGTAATTGCCTGAGACCAGGGTTTCCAGACCGGTGATCCCGGCCAGGCTGACACTAGGCTTGACCAGCCAGAAGCGGGTGTTGGTCTTCAGGTACTGTTCGACATCCTTGTTCATTTCGACCGTGGCAATCACCCCCTTGGAGTTGCCCTCATCGTCCAGAGCCAGAGTCTTGACCTTACCCACAGGCATGCCTTTGTAGACCACTTCGGTCTTGTTGGCCTGTATTCCTTCGCCGCTTTCAAAGCGCAACTGGATCTCGATACCGGTCTGGCTGTAGGCACGCCAACCCAGCCAGCCACCGATGATCAAGGCAATCAGGGGCAGCACCCAGATGGCCGACCAGTTGGAGGCCGGGCGGGTTTTGGCGGTAGGCAAATCACTCATGGTCGTCGTCCGACTCCGTGTTATCCCAGATCAGTCGGGGATCAAAAGTTACTGCGGCCAGCATGGTCAGGATCACCACGCTGGCAAAGGCGACCGCACCGAGATTGGCCTCGATACTGGCCAGCCGGCCAAAGTTGACCACCGCCACCAGAATGGCGATGACGAAAATATCCAGCATCGACCAACGACCGATGAACTCGATAAAGCGGTACATGATAATCCGTTGCCGCGCTGACAGTGGCTGGTGACGCTGCACCGAGAACAGCAACAGGGCAATGCCCACCAGTTTGAAGGTAGGCACCAGAATACTGGCGACAAACACCACGGCGGCGATGGGGAACATTCCATGCTGCACCAGCTGGATGACCCCGGACATGATGGTGCTCGGGTCGCCCTGGCCCAGCGAGCTGACTGTCATGATCGGCAGGACATTGGCGGGTATATAGAGAATGGCGGCGGTAAGCAGCAGGGCCCAGGTACGCAGGATGCTGTTGGGGCGCCGTGGGTGTACCAAAGCTCCGCAACGAGTGCAGGTCTGCCCGTCGCTGTCGGCCTCCTGCCGGTTCAATTCATGGCATTCAGTGCAAATCAGAATGCCTGCATCAATCGCCCGCATGTATGTCTTCTCCCGATAGCGCCTGCCAGACCTGATGAGGCGACATCACCACTTCCAGCCAGACCTGCACCAACAACAGACTGATGAAACACACCAGCCCCAGGCCTACGGTGATGGAGGCCATGTCGGCCAACTTGACGATGGCCACCAGTACGCCCATCAAGTAGACCTCGAGCATGCCCCAATCGCGCAAATGGTGATAAATGCGATAGAGCAGCAAACCGTAACTACGGCCGATGTTCCAGCGGATACTTAGAAGCACCAGAAGTTGGCAAATCAACTTGAGCAATGGAATGCCCATGCTGCACAGGAATACCACCAGCGCTACGCCTTCCATGCCGGTATCGAACAGGCCTTGTACCCCACTCCAGACCGTATCTTCGGAAGACTGTCCCAATAGATTGAGCTGCATGATGGGTAGAAAGTTCGCCGGCACGTAGAGCAATAAGGCGGCGATTACCAGAGCCAGGCTGCGTTCGACCACATTGTGCCGATGGGCATACAGCTCATAGCCACAACGCGGGCACTGGGCTTTCTCGCCAAGGGCGAGCGTTGGCTTGCGCATCAGCAGGTCGCACTCATGGCAGGCAACCAGGTCGTCCAGTGGTAGTTCTGACAACCCGGGGGCGTCAACCGGATCTGGCATAGAGGGCTCTGGAAGTGGAGAAAGTAGCGGCTATTCTAGTGTTCCAATTCGAAAATAACTGTGCAATTTTGTTTGCGAATAAGAGCAATTTTTCTCCACGCAAAAACAAAACCCCAATTGCTTTCGCAATTGGGGTTTCGGAATTTAATCTTGACGATGACCTACTCTCACATGGGGAAACCCCACACTACCATCGGCGATGCATCGTTTCACTTCTGAGTTCGGGATGGGATCAGGTGGTTCCAACGCTCTATGGTCGTCAAGAAATTCGGTAGCCAGACCGTTGCTGATGCAACGTGCCAGCGAATGGGTATGTAATAGATTTGTGTGTTGTGCAAACTTTCGGTTTGTTTCGTCTTCACACACCGCAATCTGGTCTCTTTCGAGTTCGCAAATTGCTTGGGTGTTATATGGTCAAGCCTCACGGGCAATTAGTATTGGTTAGCTCAACGCCTCACAGCGCTTACACACCCAACCTATCAACGTCGTAGTCTTCGACGGCCCTTTAGGGGATTCAAGATCCCAGTGAGATCTCATCTTGAGGCAAGTTTCCCGCTTAGATGCTTTCAGCGGTTATCTTTTCCGAACATAGCTACCCGGCAATGCCACTGGCGTGACAACCGGAACACCAGAGGTTCGTCCACTCCGGTCCTCTCGTACTAGGAGCAGCCCCTCTCAAATCTCAAACGTCCACGGCAGATAGGGACCGAACTGTCTCACGACGTTCTAAACCCAGCTCGCGTACCACTTTAAATGGCGAACAGCCATACCCTTGGGACCGGCTTCAGCCCCAGGATGTGATGAGCCGACATCGAGGTGCCAAACACCGCCGTCGATATGAACTCTTGGGCGGTATCAGCCTGTTATCCCCGGAGTACCTTTTATCCGTTGAGCGATGGCCCTTCCATACAGAACCACCGGATCACTAAGACCTACTTTCGTACCTGCTCGACGTGTCTGTCTCGCAGTCAAGCGCGCTTTTGCCTTTATACTCTACGACCGATTTCCGACCGGTCTGAGCGCACCTTCGTACTCCTCCGTTACTCTTTAGGAGGAGACCGCCCCAGTCAAACTACCCACCATACACTGTCCTCGATCCGGATAACGGACCTGAGTTAGAACCTCAAAGTTGCCAGGGTGGTATTTCAAGGATGGCTCCACGCAAACTGGCGTTCACGCTTCAAAGCCTCCCACCTATCCTACACAAGCAAATTCAAAGTCCAGTGCAAAGCTATAGTAAAGGTTCACGGGGTCTTTCCGTCTAGCCGCGGATACACTGCATCTTCACAGCGATTTCAATTTCACTGAGTCTCGGGTGGAGACAGCGCCGCCATCGTTACGCCATTCGTGCAGGTCGGAACTTACCCGACAAGGAATTTCGCTACCTTAGGACCGTTATAGTTACGGCCGCCGTTTACCGGGGCTTCGATCAAGAGCTTCGCGTTAGCTAACCCCATCAATTAACCTTCCGGCACCGGGCAGGCGTCACACCCTATACGTCCACTTTCGTGTTTGCAGAGTGCTGTGTTTTTAATAAACAGTCGCAGCGGCCTGGTATCTTCGACCGGCATGAGCTTACGGAGCAAGTCCTTCACCCTCACCGGCGCACCTTCTCCCGAAGTTACGGTGCCATTTTGCCTAGTTCCTTCACCCGAGTTCTCTCAAGCGCCTTGGTATTCTCTACCCAACCACCTGTGTCGGTTTGGGGTACGGTTCCTAGTTATCTGAAGCTTAGAAGCTTTTCTTGGAAGCATGGCATCAACCACTTCGTCACCTAAAAGGTAACTCGTCATCAGCTCTCGGCCTTAGAACCCCGGATTTACCTAAGATTCCAGCCTACCACCTTAAACTTGGACAACCAACGCCAAGCTGGCCTAGCCTTCTCCGTCCCTCCATCGCAATAACTAGAAGTACAGGAATATTAACCTGTTTTCCATCGACTACGCTTTTCAGCCTCGCCTTAGGGACCGACTAACCCTGCGTCGATTAACGTTGCGCAGGAAACCTTGGTCTTTCGGCGTGGGTGTTTTTCACACCCATTGTCGTTACTCATGTCAGCATTCGCACTTCTGATACCTCCAGCAAGCTTCTCAACTCACCTTCACAGGCTTACAGAACGCTCCTCTACCGCATCACTTACGTGATACCCGTAGCTTCGGTGTATGGTTTGAGCCCCGTTACATCTTCCGCGCAGGCCGACTCGACTAGTGAGCTATTACGCTTTCTTTAAAGGGTGGCTGCTTCTAAGCCAACCTCCTAGCTGTCTAAGCCTTCCCACATCGTTTCCCACTTAACCATAACTTTGGGACCTTAGCTGACGGTCTGGGTTGTTTCCCTTTTCACGACGGACGTTAGCACCCGCCGTGTGTCTCCCATGCTCGGCACTTGTAGGTATTCGGAGTTTGCATCGGTTTGGTAAGTCGGGATGACCCCCTAGCCGAAACAGTGCTCTACCCCCTACAGTGATACATGAGGCGCTACCTAAATAGCTTTCGAGGAGAACCAGCTATCTCCGAGCTTGATTAGCCTTTCACTCCGATCCACAGGTCATCCGCTAACTTTTCAACGGTAGTCGGTTCGGTCCTCCAGTCAGTGTTACCTAACCTTCAACCTGCCCATGGATAGATCGCCCGGTTTCGGGTCTATTCCCAGCGACTAGACGCCCTATTAAGACTCGCTTTCGCTACGCCTCCCCTATTCGGTTAAGCTCGCCACTGAAAATAAGTCGCTGACCCATTATACAAAAGGTACGCAGTCACAGAACAAAGTCTGCTCCCACTGCTTGTACGCATACGGTTTCAGGATCTATTTCACTCCCCTCTCCGGGGTTCTTTTCGCCTTTCCCTCACGGTACTAGTTCACTATCGGTCAGTCAGTAGTATTTAGCCTTGGAGGATGGTCCCCCCATATTCAGACAAGGTTTCTCGTGCCCCGTCCTACTCGATTTCATGACTAAGAGATTTTCGCGTACAGGGCTATCACCCACTATGGCCGCACTTTCCAGAGCGTTCCGCTAATCTCAAAGCCACTTAAGGGCTAGTCCCCGTTCGCTCGCCACTACTAAGGGAATCTCGGTTGATTTCTTTTCCTCAGGGTACTTAGATGTTTCAGTTCCCCTGGTTCGCCTCTTGCACCTATGTATTCAGTACAAGATAACCATCTTATGATGGCTGGGTTCCCCCATTCAGAGATCTCCGGATCAAAGTCTGTTTGCCGACTCCCCGAAGCTTATCGCAGGCTACCACGTCTTTCATCGCCTCTGACTGCCAAGGCATCCACCGTATGCGCTTCTTCACTTGACCATATAACCCCAAGCAATCTGGTTATACTATGAAGACGACATTCGCCGAAAATTTGCAATTTAACTCACAAATTTTACCTTAGCCTGATCCGTTACCAGTGAAAGTAACGTTCAGTCTATCTTTCTATCACATACCCAAATTTTTAAAGAACGATCTAATCAAAAGACTAGAAATCAACATTCAAGCAGAATGCTCATTTCTAAGCTTTCAGAAGCAGTTTATGGTGGAGCCAAGCGGGATCGAACCGCTGACCTCCTGCGTGCAAGGCAGGCGCTCTCCCAGCTGAGCTATGGCCCCATAACAAAATTGGTGGGTCTGGGCAGATTCGAACTGCCGACCTCACCCTTATCAGGGGTGCGCTCTAACCAACTGAGCTACAGACCCAATTTCGAGCTTGTAACTGTTAGCTTGGAGCTATCAGCTTGGAGCTTAAAGCTGCTTCTATCGTCTTCTTCAATGAATCAAGCAATTCGTGTGGGAGCTTATGAAGCAGCTGATGTCGTCGATTAAGGAGGTGATCCAGCCGCAGGTTCCCCTACGGCTACCTTGTTACGACTTCACCCCAGTCATGAATCACACCGTGGTAACCGTCCTCCCGAAGGTTAGACTAGCTACTTCTGGTGCAACCCACTCCCATGGTGTGACGGGCGGTGTGTACAAGGCCCGGGAACGTATTCACCGCGACATTCTGATTCGCGATTACTAGCGATTCCGACTTCACGCAGTCGAGTTGCAGACTGCGATCCGGACTACGATCGGTTTTATGGGATTAGCTCCACCTCGCGGCTTGGCAACCCTTTGTACCGACCATTGTAGCACGTGTGTAGCCCAGGCCGTAAGGGCCATGATGACTTGACGTCATCCCCACCTTCCTCCGGTTTGTCACCGGCAGTCTCCTTAGAGTGCCCACCATAACGTGCTGGTAACTAAGGACAAGGGTTGCGCTCGTTACGGGACTTAACCCAACATCTCACGACACGAGCTGACGACAGCCATGCAGCACCTGTCTCAATGTTCCCGAAGGCACCAATCTATCTCTAGAAAGTTCATTGGATGTCAAGGCCTGGTAAGGTTCTTCGCGTTGCTTCGAATTAAACCACATGCTCCACCGCTTGTGCGGGCCCCCGTCAATTCATTTGAGTTTTAACCTTGCGGCCGTACTCCCCAGGCGGTCAACTTAATGCGTTAGCTGCGCCACTAAGAGCTCAAGGCTCCCAACGGCTAGTTGACATCGTTTACGGCGTGGACTACCAGGGTATCTAATCCTGTTTGCTCCCCACGCTTTCGCACCTCAGTGTCAGTATCAGTCCAGGTGGTCGCCTTCGCCACTGGTGTTCCTTCCTATATCTACGCATTTCACCGCTACACAGGAAATTCCACCACCCTCTACCATACTCTAGCTTGCCAGTTTTGGATGCAGTTCCCAGGTTGAGCCCGGGGCTTTCACATCCAACTTAACAAACCACCTACGCGCGCTTTACGCCCAGTAATTCCGATTAACGCTTGCACCCTCTGTATTACCGCGGCTGCTGGCACAGAGTTAGCCGGTGCTTATTCTGTCGGTAACGTCAAAACAATCACGTATTAGGTAACTGCCCTTCCTCCCAACTTAAAGTGCTTTACAATCCGAAGACCTTCTTCACACACGCGGCATGGCTGGATCAGGCTTTCGCCCATTGTCCAATATTCCCCACTGCTGCCTCCCGTAGGAGTCTGGACCGTGTCTCAGTTCCAGTGTGACTGATCATCCTCTCAGACCAGTTACGGATCGTCGCCTTGGTGAGCCATTACCTCACCAACTAGCTAATCCGACCTAGGCTCATCTAATAGCGTGAGGTCCGAAGATCCCCCACTTTCTCCCGTAGGACGTATGCGGTATTAGCGCCCGTTTCCGGACGTTATCCCCCACTACTAGGCAGATTCCTAGGCATTACTCACCCGTCCGCCGCTCGCCACCAGGTACAAGTACCCGTGCTGCCGCTCGACTTGCATGTGTTAGGCCTGCCGCCAGCGTTCAATCTGAGCCATGATCAAACTCTTCAGTTCAAACATCTTTGGGTTTTGAGAAAACCCTAAACTTGGCTCAGCAATCGTTGGTTACATCTTTGATTTCTCGCGGAGTAACTTGTGATGCTGATAATCTTTTTGACTATCAGTCTGACTCCACAAGCACCCACACGAATTGCTTGATTCAGTTGTTAAAGAGCGGTTGGTTAAGATCTTTCGCCTCAACCGAGGCGCGCATTCTACAGCAGCCTCACTTGCTGTCAAGTGATTTTTTTAAGAAGTTTTCAAAGTTTCCTTTTTAACTTCAACCACTTGCGCTTCCGATCTCTCGTTAGCGGGAGGCGAATTCTACAGCGTTACACGCTGCTGTCAACACCTCTTTTTAACCGCTTTCGACCGAGAGGATCGAATCGTTAATAAGGCGAAAACACACTGCCTTACCAACTGCTTCTGGCTTCGATGAACTGAAGCGTAACCGCTGCCGAAAACCGCGTAACTCGTTGAATCTCAAGGAGTTTTCCGTTTCGACTGCGCCGGAAGTGGGGCGAATTATAGACCTGTAGAATCTGCCGTCAAGGGTTAATTACGCTTTTGTTGCAGAAGATGCTTTTTTAGCAAGAACCCGAGGAATCCGGCGCATGACTGACGGCACGCGCAACAACAGTAATAACGCACCTATAGATGCATACACCGCCCACTCCTTCAGATCGGCCCGGACAATCCAGAGCATATGCAGCAATCCAAGCCCGAGAATGAAATACACCAACCGATGCAGCTTTTTCCAGCGCGTGCCCAGTCGGCGCTGACTGTAACGATTGGACGTGACCGCCAACAGCAATAGAAAGACGAAGCCTAGACTACCGACAAAGATATATGGCCGCTTGCGCAGCTCTACGCCCAACTGCGACCAATCCAAACCGAGAATGAATACGCCGTAGGCACACAAGTGCAACACGACATAGGCGAAACACCACAACCCTAACTGCCTGCGCACCGCTATCCAACCCGCCCACCCAGTAAGACGCTGCAACGGCGTCATACTTAAGGTGATCAACAGCAACACCAAAGTACCCAAGCCCAGACGATCAACCAAAACCTTGCCGGGGTCTGGCCCCAACACCGAAGCCCAGGCCTCATAAAGCCAATACAGGGGCCAGACAGCCGCAGCAATAAAGACGACGACACGCCAGAGCGAATAACGCATCAGTAATTTTTCCGAAGGTCCATGCCGCTATATAGAGAAGCAACCTCGTCCGAGTAGCCATTGAACATCTGCGTTTCTCTTACGTTAGGACTGAACAGCCCACTCGGCAGACGACGCTCCCGTGCCTGAGTCCACCGAGGATGATCAACAGCCGGGTTCACATTTGCGTAGAAACCATACTCGTTGGCCGCAATGCTCTGCCATGTAGTCTTCGGCTGCTCACTGACCAGGCTGATACGCACAATCGACTTCACACTCTTGAAGCCATACTTCCAAGGCACCACCAGTCGCAGAGGCGCACCATTCTGGTTAGGCAGCTCACGCCCATACATCCCTACCGCAAGAATTGCCAATGGATGCATCGCCTCATCAAGACGCAAGCCTTCGACATAGGGCCAGTCGATCAAGGCAAAACCGGAACGCTGACCCGGCATGCTCTTAGGGTCCTGCAGTGTTTCAAAACGAATGAACTTGGCTTTACTGGTTGGCTCCACCTGCTTGAGCAACGCTGAGATTGGAAAGCCTATCCAGGGAATCACCATCGACCAGGCTTCTACACAGCGAAGTCGATAAATACGCTCCTCCAGCGAGTAGGGCTTCATGAAATCTTCGAGGGTATAGCGTCCAGGCTTGGCGACCTCACCATCAACCACCACACTCCATGGTTCGGTCTTGAGCGCACCCGCGCTGGCCGCCGGATCCCCCTTATCCGTACCGAACTCATAGAAGTTGTTGTAGTGGGTCGCATCCTTGAAAGGCGTGATCGCCTCCCCCTTGACTGTTACGGCTTGCCACTGGGTGCTGGTCAGCTTGTCAGAGAACCACGCAGGCGCACGGCCAGGCTCCACGTCGGCGTAACGCGCCACATCCTGTGCAACTGCCCAACGCGGCAAACCGGCAAAAGCCATGCCTGCAACCGCACCACCCAGCAAGCTGCGTCGAGAGAGATAAAGAGATTCAGGCGTGACATCCGACTCAAGGCAGTCGGACGCTTTGGGAAATTTGAACAACATGGCAACTCCGCAGTATTGGAGGACAGATGTACCAATAGACTGCGGAGTATGGAGGAAATTACATCACTCGGCGCTTTTGCGGCGACGCAGGTGCAACAGGTACTGGATAGGGCCCGAAGCTGCATAAGCCAAGAACACCAGCAGCAGAATACGTGGCGGATCGCTGAACACCACGGCAAACACCAGCACTACTGCCAGAATCGCTACAAAGGGTACCCGCCCTTTCAGATCCAGGTCCTTGAAGCTGTTGTACTTGATATTGCTGACCATCAACATGCCTGCCGCCGCCACCATCAGCGCCACCAGAAACGACATCTTCGAACCCTGGATACCGTAGTCACTGAAAGCCCAGACAATACCCGCCACCACACCCGCCGCCGCAGGGCTGGCCAGACCAATGAAGTAACGCTTATCAGCAGTTCCCACCTGAGTGTTGAAACGTGCCAGGCGCAGTGCAGCACCCGCCACATAGATAAAGGCGACCATCCAGCCGACCTTACCCATATCGCCAAGAGCCCAACCGAAGGCAAGCAATGCCGGCGCTACGCCAAATGCAACCATATCCGACAGTGAATCGTACTCGGCGCCGAAAGCACTTTGGGTATTGGTCATACGAGCTACACGCCCATCCAAACCGTCAAGGACCATAGCGACAAAGATCGCAATAGCGGCAAAGGCAAAGTACTTGCTCGCCCCCGCCGTGTCCCCGGCACTCAGCGCACTCTGGGCACTCATGGAACTGATAATGGAATAGAACCCCGCGAACAGGTTCGCAGTGGTGAACAGATTCGGCAGAAGATAGATACCACGATGCCGGACTTTACGGCCTTCAGCGTCATGCCCTTCTTCGACATGCTCATCGATCGGTAGCAGGCTTTCGGCGTCAGAGGCCTGGTTTGGCTCTTCGGGACGTTCGCTCATGGACAAATACCTTGCAACGGTGTGAAAAGTTTCGACAGATACCCCAGGACCGTGATTCGGCCACAAAGGATCCAGCTTTATACCAGAACCTACCCGTCCAAACGAAAAAACGCGGCCTAGGCCGCGTTTTCTCTGACAAGACTCGAACTTAGTTCTTGGCTTTGTCGACGATTTTGTTGGCACCGATCCACGGCATCATCGAACGAAGTTGCTCACCGATGATTTCGATACCGTGAGCAGCGTTGTTACGACGCTTGGCGGTCATCGATGGGTAACCGGTAGCACCCTCGCTGATGAACATCTTCGCGTACTCACCGTCCTGGATGCGCTTCAGAGCGTTGCGCATGGCCTGGCGAGATTCGGCGTTGATAACTTCTGGACCAGTCACGTACTCGCCATATTCGGCGTTGTTGGAGATCGAGTAGTTCATGTTGGCGATACCGCCTTCGTACATGAGGTCAACGATCAACTTCAGTTCGTGCAAGCATTCGAAGTAGGCCATTTCCGGCGCGTAGCCAGCTTCAACCAGGGTTTCGAAACCGGCTTTGACCAGCTCAACGGTACCGCCACACAGAACAGCCTGCTCGCCGAACAGGTCGGTTTCAGTCTCGTCCTTGAAGGTGGTTTCGATGATGCCGGTACGACCACCGCCTACGCCAGCTGCATAAGACAAGGCTACGTTCTTGGCATTGCCGGAAGCGTCCTGATAGATAGCGATCAGGTCAGGAATACCGCCGCCCTTGACGAACTCGGAACGCACGGTGTGGCCTGGAGCCTTCGGCGCGATCATGATCACGTCGAGGTCAGCACGTGGAACGACCTGGTTGTAATGGATCGCGAAGCCGTGGGAGAAGGCCAGGGTGGCGCCCTTCTTGATGTTCGGCTCGATTTCGTTCTTGTACAGCTGGGACTGGAACTCGTCCGGGGTCAGGATCATGACCAGGTCGGCGCCGGCAACGGCTGCAGCAACGTCGGTCACTTTCAGGCCATGAGCCTCAGCCTTGGCAACAGTGGCCGAGCCTTTGCGCAGGCCTACAGTCACGTCAACACCGGAGTCTTTCAGGTTGCAAGCTTGAGCGTGGCCCTGGGAACCGTAACCGATGATGGCAACTTTCTTGCCCTGGATGATCGACAGGTCGCAGTCTTTATCGTAGAAAACTTTCATGAATTTCCCCTATATCAGGCCGTTCCGGCCATTCGCTAATTTGAGTTAGATGCTCAGTACTTTGTCGCCACGGGCAATCCCGGTGACACCACTGCGTACGGTTTCTAGAATCGACGCGGTGCCGATCGATTGAATGAAACTGTCGAGCTTGTCGCTGGTACCGGTCAATTGAACGGTATACACGCTGGCGCTGACATCAACGATCTGCCCACGGTAAATATCGGTAGTGCGCTTGACCTCGGCGCGCTGTGCACCAGTGGCCTTGATCTTGACCAACATCAGTTCGCGCTCGATGTGAGCACTTTCCGAAAGGTCCACCAGCTTCACCACCTCGATCAACTTGTTCAGGTTCTTGGTGATCTGCTCGATGATCTCATCATGACCAACCGTGGTGAGGGTCAGACGCGACAGGGTCGGGTCTTCGGTCGGTGCCACGGTCAAGCTTTCAATGTTGTAGTTACGCTGAGAGAACAGACCGACTACGCGAGACAAAGCGCCCGGTTCGTTTTCCAGAAGCAAGGAAATGATGTGCCGCATGATTAAGTACGCTCCGTCTTGCTCAGCCACATATCGCGCATAGAGCCGTCTTTGATCTGCATCGGATAGACGTGCTCGCTGGTGTCGACCTGGATATCAAGGAATACCAGGCGATCCTTCATGGCGAACGCTTCTTCCATCTTCGGCTTCAGATCCTTCAGATCCGTGATACGCATGCCCACGTGCCCATAGGCCTCAACCAGCTTGACGAAGTCAGGCAGCGACTCCATGTAGGAGTGCGAGTGACGGCTGCCGTAGCTCATGTCCTGCCATTGGCGAACCATGCCCAACACACCGTTGTTCAGGTTAACGATCTTGACCGGCAGACCGTACTGCAGGCAGGTGGACAGCTCCTGGATATTCATCTGGATACTGCCCTCGCCGGTGACGCAGGCGACATCATTATCCGGAAAGCTCAACTTGACGCCCATGGCTGCCGGGAAACCGAAGCCCATGGTGCCCAGGCCGCCGGAGTTGATCCAGCGATTGGGCTTGTTGAACTTGTAATACTGCGCCGCGAACATCTGGTGCTGGCCCACGTCGGAGGTGACAAAGGCATCGCCCTTGGTCACTTCGCACAGAGTCTCGATCACCGTTTGCGGTTTGATGATGCTGCCGTCGCCCTTGTCGTAAGGGAACAGGCCGCGATCACCACGCCACTCGTCGATCTGCTTCCACCAGCTGGCGACCGTGTCCTTGTTCGGGGTCTCGCCGATTTCCTTGAGCGCCGCGACCATTTCGGTCAGGACACTTTCCACAGGCCCCACGATAGGCACGTCAGCCTTGATGGTCTTGGAGATGGAAGCAGGGTCGATGTCCACATGAATGATCTTGGCGTTCGGGCAGAACTTCGGTGCACCGTTGATAACCCGGTCATCGAAGCGCGCGCCTACTGCAAGAATCACGTCAGCGTGGTGCATGGTCAGGTTGGCCGTGTAGCTGCCGTGCATGCCGAGCATGCCGACGAACTGTCGGTCAGTACCTGGATAGGCGCCCAAGCCCATCAAGGTATTGGTCACTGGCAGATTGAGCATCTTGGCCAGTTCGGTGAGCGGTGCGGAGCCGCCACCAAGGATCACGCCGCCGCCTGCATAAAGCACAGGTCGCTTGGCCGCCAGGAGCATCTCTGCCGCCTTGCGGATTTGCCCGGAATGACCACGGACAGCTGGGCTGTAGGAGCGCAGCTTGGCTTTCTTGGGGAAAACGTATTCGAACTTTTCAGCCGGGTTGGTCATGTCCTTCGGGATATCGACCACTACCGGACCGGGACGACCGGACTGCGCCAGGTAGAAGGCTTTCTTCATGACTTCCGGGATTTCCGAAGCGTGCTTGATCATGAAGCTGTGCTTCACGATCGGCCGGGAGATACCGATCATGTCGGTTTCCTGGAACGCATCGGTACCGACCATGGTGCTAGGCACCTGACCGGAAATGATCACCATTGGAATCGAGTCCATATAGGCGGTGGCAATACCGGTAATGGCATTGGTCGCGCCCGGGCCGGAAGTCACCAGTACCACACCGGCTTTACCGGTGGCACGGGCATAGCCGTCAGCCATATGGGTCGCCGCTTGTTCGTGACGAACCAGGATGTGAGTCACTTCCGGCTCTTTGAACAGGGCATCGTAAACATGAAGGAGAGCACCACCTGGGTACCCGTAAATATATTTGACGCCTTCGTCACGCAAAAAGCGGACGAGCATCTCACCGCCAGATAAAAGCTCCACGTTGTTCACCTCTAAAACGCCAGAATACCGCCCTCAAAAGGGAGCGGGTCTTAATAGGTTTACTTCTCAGCAGAGCATGAGCGACGGTGGTCGCCGACTACGTCAGCACTGACTGAGCAAGTATTGGGAGCGCCCCAAAGTGTTGCGGGGTTTTCCCACCCAGCGCGAGGTAACGCGTTGCGGGTGTAGCACTTCGGCGCGGATGTGCGCCTCATGATCTGCTGAGTGGGTCTGCTTCTGGCAGTCCCTCTACAGCGGACTTTGGATTCTTCTGTTTCGTCCCCTTCAAGTCAAGTCGTCTATGTAGTTAATTCGAACTAAGCGCATGAGAACGCAAGAAAAAACCCAAAAACAACCACTGCCTGCACTTCGATTGCGCAATATTCGACAAGCAACTCAGAAATGCGCACCTTGACTTTGGTCATCGGCCTAAAGACAGGGACTGGTCAAGGCTGCCGGCAGAACGGCAAGAAGAGCGCTAGGAAGAGGTGAGGAGGACGGTGCCTGGCATCCGAAGGCGACTGCCAGGCACACCCGGCAGTCTCGGATTCAGCGGGTGGCCGCGATGAGTTGATCGAACTCTTTGAGCAACATTCGCAACTGCAGATCGCGCCCCTGCATCGGCCGGGTGGAGAACACCATTTCGGCCATCTCCTGGATACCGGAGGCATTGGGCAGCGGCAGATCCTGCTCCAGGATCACCTTCATGCGCGGCAGAAAGATCCACTGCAGCCACTGCTCGAAATCCAGCGTATCCACGGCAAAAGGCTGAGTACTGGCCAGAGCCTCGGCACTGGGTGCTATCTCGTCCCACAGCCCCTGCACGCGCAACTCACGCTCGATCAGCAGCAACTGCTCGGCGATCTTGGGAAAACGCACATCCATCACAGCGAGACTCGGGCTTTCTGCCGTGCCTGGGCGGCACCAGCTGCATCACCCTGTTTCTCCCGTGCCTGGGCGATCAACTCCCACAAACTCGCCTGAAGATCGGGACGACCATTGGCAAAACTCAGACCGCGACGAGCAAACTGTTCGGCTTGCGGCGCATCGCCCTGGGCCATGCGCACCTGAGCCAGGCGGTACAGCACCTGCGGCTCACGTGGAGCAACACGCTGCGCCCGCTCGAGGCTGGAAGAAGCACCGTTCAGGTCACCACTGGACTGCTGCTGTTGCGCAGTGGTTAGCAACGCTAGCACCGGACCGTCCAGTTGCTCATCAGCAGACAGGCCACCGGCACGTGCCGAAGGGATGCCACTGGGCGTGGACGGCATGTTGTAGGTGCCCTGGTTGATCGGCGCCGGCTGATAGCCGGAGCCGTCCACCGGACCCGGGGTAATTGGCCCGGAGGTAATAGGCCCCGGAGTAATCGGTGAGCTGCTGATCGGCGCCGAAGCCGTTGCGCCACCACCCGGAACCATCACCACCACCCCGGAGTCCTCCGGAATCGCCTGTGCTTGAGCTTGCGCCGGACGCTTGATCGTCGTCTGTCGAAAGCCTCCGGAGGCAGAAATCCGCTCACTGTTGGACACGGCCGTGCCGGAGTCCACGACGGGAATGGAGCCGCGCTGCACACTGGCGCAACCGTTGAGCAACGCCAGAGCTGTAATAGCTGGAACCCACCACTTGTTCACGTCAAACCCTCATCGCTTAGTTCATCCAGCCCTTGACCCAATCCATCACATCGCTACCTGCCGGGGTTTCACCACCGCAGGAGGCGCCGGGAGGCGGTTCGCTGCCGCGAATATACGGCATCTGTACAGCCCCCGGACAGTTGGCATCGGAGCCCTGTCCGGTACGCGAATCGACCCAGGCTTGAACCACGTTGTCCGGCTGCGGCATATCCAGCGGCAGCGGATCGGCCTTGCGCATGAAACTGGTCCACACCTGCAAGGCACCCGTGGCGCCGGTAAACGGCGTCTTGCCATTATCGTCACGGCCCAGCCAGACCACCGCCAGCAGGTCCTGGCTGAAGCCGGCGAACCAGCTGTCACGGGAGTCGTTACTGGTGCCGGTCTTGCCCGCAAGCGCCAGGGTCTTGGGCAATACGTTGTAAACCGAGCTACCCGTGCCTTCGCGCATCACACGCTGCATCGCACTCTGGATCAGGTAGATAGACCCAGCATCGAATCGCTGCTGAATCTGGAACGGATAGCGCTTGAGCGGTTCGCCTTCGGCCGTCAATACGCTGCGAATCCCGCGCATTGGCGTATTGAAACCGCCATTGGCCAGGGTCTGGTACATGGTCGCCACTTCGATCGGGCTCATGCCACCGGCTCCCAGCAGCATCGAGGGGAACGCCGGGAACTCTCGGGTAACGCCCAGGCGTCCCAGGGTTTTCAGGACGTTGGGTACGCCTACTTCCAAGCCAAGTCGCGCGGTGGACAAGTTGTAGGAATGGGCCAGGCCCTGGTACAGGAAAACGGTGCCATGGGAACGACGGTCGTAGTTCTGCGGCTTCCACACCTGGCCGCCAGCCCCCTTCACCGAGAAAGCCTCATCGGAAAGCCAACTGGTCAGGGTGTACTGGCTGGGCTTTTCCAGAGCCGTCAGGTAGACCGCAGGCTTGATCAGCGAGCCGATTGGACGCACTGCGTCCAATGCCCGATTGAAACCGGCGAAGCTGGCTTGACGACTGCCAATCATGGCCTGGACTTCACCGGTTTCCGGATTGGTCACCACCATGGCCGCTTCAACGTCTTCCGAGCCCTTGCGTCCAGCCAGGCGTTTGAAGGTATCGTTGACCGAAGCCTCAGCCTTCATCTGCAGGATGGGATCGAAACTGGTGAAGATTCGCAGCCCTTCTTCAGTCAAGTCTTCGTCGCGATAATCTTCTCGCAACTGGCGCTTAACCAGGTCGAGGAAGCCTGGGAACGAGCTGTCAGCCAGGCTGCCGCGCTTGGTCACGCCCAATGGCATTTTTTTCGCAGCTTCAACCTGCTCGGCAGTGGCCACACCCTGTTGCTCAAGCAGGTCGAGCACCAGGTTGCGCCGTTCCAGAGCACGCTCCGGATAACGCCGCGGATTGTAATAGGAAGGACCTTTGACCATCCCCACCAGCAGCGCTACCTGATGCAATTTGAGTTCGGACAGCGGCTGGCTGAAGAAGAACTGGCTGGCCAAACCGAAACCGTGCACCGCTCGCTGACCGTCCTGGCCGACAAAAACCTCGTTGAGATAGGCCTCGAGAATCTCGCGCTTGTCGTAATGCAGCTCCAGCAGCAGCGCCATCATGGCTTCATTGAGCTTTCGCGACAGGCTGCGTTCATTGGTCAGGAAGAAGTTCTTCACCAACTGCTGGGTCAGGGTGCTGCCACCCTGGCGCATCTGGCCCGACGAAGTGTTGACCCAGATCGCCCGGGCAATCGACTTCGGCGACACCCCGAAGTGCGAATAGAAGTCACGGTCTTCCACCGCCACCAGGGTTTCCAGCAGGTAGGGGGGAACCTGATCGATCTTGATCAGGATCCGGTCCTCCAGGTTTTTCGGGTACAGGCCACCGATCAGCAGCGGCTCCAGCCGCACGACCGCAAGCTTGGCGCCCTTACTGCCGGACAGCTCCGCCACATAGTCACCGGAGAAACGCACGCGAACCGGCTGCGCCTGCTCCAATCCTTCATAGAACTGGAAGCCACGGGTATTCAGATCGACAGTGTTGCCGCTGACCGCAGCAGCACCGGGACCGTTGGCGACACTTTCGCGGCGATAGCCCAGGGCATCGAGCTCCGTCAGGAAGTCCTCCTTGCTGAGCTTTTGTCCGACGAACAGCTCCAGCGGACGGGCATAGACCTTGGCCGGGATAGTCCAGCGCTTGCCGGAGAATTTTTCCTGGACCACAGCATCGAGGTAAACCGCAAAGCCGGCGAGCACTACCAAGCCGACCAAGCTGAGCTTGAGCGCCCAGCCCAGCCAGGGGCGCAGGCCACCAGAGGGAGTTTTTTTAGCGGAACGAGGGGATCGGGTACGAGTCATGGCGGCGGATTATACGCACTTTATTCATCCTCAACATGCGCCACCCGAGGTTTGCGTTACCCCTCCCAGCGGCCATAATGACGCCCTCGATTTTCCCCGACTCTGAAGGATCGCCTGTGAGCCAGTCACTGATCGCCGCCCTGCAAAACCCCGCTTTGTATCCTCATCCCGTTGAAGGGTTTCAGGTCATCGAAACCCACATCTCCTGGGTACTGCTCACCGGCCCCTTTGCTTATAAAGTGAAGAAGCCGGTGAATTTCGGGTTCCTCGATTTCACCAGCCTGGATGCCCGGGAGCATTTCTGCGGTGAAGAGCTGCGCCTGAACCAGCGCCTGACCCAGGACCTGTACCTGGAAGTCCTGCCGATCACCGGTAGCGCCGAAGCACCAGAGCTGGGCGGCAACGGCCCGGTCATCGAATACGCGCTGAAAATGCGCCAGTTCCCCCAGAGCCAATTGCTCAGCACCTTGCAAGCCAATAGCGAACTGACCACCGCGCACATCGACGAGCTGGCCAAGCAGATCGCCGAGTTCCACCTCAGCGCCCCCAAGGTCCCGGCTACCCACGAAGCCGGTACACCGGAAAGCGTAATGGCGCCAGTACGCCAGAACTTCGAGCAGATACGCCCCTTCCTCAGCGATAAGGCCGACCTGCAGCAGCTCGAAGCCCTGGAGGCCTGGGCCGAGGCTAGTTTCGAACGCCTCAAGCCACTGCTGGCCCAACGCAAGAGCGAAGGCTTTATCCGTGAGTGCCACGGTGATATCCACCTGGGCAACGCCACCCTTATCGACGGCAAGGTGGTGATTTTCGACTGCATCGAATTCAACGAACCCTTCCGTTTCACTGACGTCTATGCCGACACCGGTTTCCTCGCCATGGACCTGGAAGATCGCGGCCTGAAAAGCCTGGCGCGGCGTTTCATCAGCCAGTACCTGGAACTGACCGGTGACTATCAGGGCCTGGAACTGCTGAACTTCTACAAAGCCTACCGTGCTCTGGTACGCGCCAAAGTCAGCCTGTTCAGCATGCCGGCCGATGCCACTCCGGTACAGCGCGCCACCACCCTGCGCCAATACCGCAACTACGCCAACCTAGCGGAAAGCTACAGCACCATTCCATCACGCTTCCTGGCGATCACCTCGGGCGTCTCGGCCGTTGGCAAAAGCCGCGTAGCCATGCGTCTGGTGGAGGCACTGGGCGCCGTTCGCCTGCGCTCCGATGTGGAACGCAAGCGTCTGTTCGGCGAGCAACAAGTGCCGAACGACCCTCACGCCGGTATCTACAGCAGCGAAGCCAGCAGCGCCACCTACACCCGCCTGCATGAAATTGCCGAAATTATTCTGCGCGCTGGTTTCCCAGTCGTGATCGACGCTACCTACCTCAAGCGCGCGCAGCGGGATGCCGCAGCCAAGGTGGCCGAAGCCACCGGCACCCCTTGCCTGATCATCGACTGCAACGCACCCGAGGCAGTGGTCGCCAGCTGGTTGGCTCAACGTCAAGCCGATCAGAACGATCCTTCCGATGCCACTCTGGAAGTGATCGCCACCCAGCAAGCCACGCGAGAGGCCCTGACCGACGAAGAGCTGCTACGCAGCAAGCGTATCGAAACCAATGAAAGCGGTAGCCTGGATGCTCTGGTTGCCAACATTCGTCAGCGCCTCCCAGGCCTGTAAGCAGTAATTTCAGCCGTGAAGTGCAAAGACTTCACGGCTGAAAAATAGTGGCACTATACTGGCGTCATAAATCCAACACTGGTGACGTCGCCATGAGCCAACCGAAACTTCTGGATACTCCGCTTTACGCCCTGCTGCATAAAGACGACATCGTCGGTTTCAACCGCGAACGTCCAAAGGATCAACCCATCGACATGCGTGGCGGTGACTTCCGCGGCCTCGACCTGCGACAGTTGAACGCTCAGGGCATCGACTTTACTGACGCCTACTTCCGTTCCGCCGATCTGCGTGGCCTGGACCTGCGCAATGCCACCATGGAAGGCGCCAGCCTGGCCCATGCGCAAATCTCTGGCGCCTACTTCCCGGTAGAACTGACTGCCGACGAAATCCTCATGTCAGTCAACTTCGGTACCCGCCTGCGTTACAACACCCGCTGAAAGCCCCTGCACTGCTCTGTCCGGCGCCCAACTGCGCGCCGGACCCGTGACATCCCCATTGCTCCCTTACCCTGCAAGGCCCGAGCGCCCTCGCTGCCTCGCCCTGACACCCCCTCCTTAGAAGCATTTGCGCCAAACCCGACCAAAGAACAGCGCGTTTTCTACTGAGCGCTACACTCCTTTGAGGCTGCCCACTCACCATTCGGCCATCGCCAGGAGGCTTAATGAATGATGAACTGCAACATCTGAAGAACCTTGGCAAGACCTCCGCACAATGGCTGCATGCAGTGGGCATCCATAGTGCTTCGGACTTGCGCCGCCTGGGCGCGGTAGACGCCTATCGGGCGGTGCGCACCCGCGGCTTTCGCACCTCTAAAGTCCTGCTATACGCCATTGAAGGAGCCTTGATGGACATGCACTGGAACGACCTTCCTGCTGAACGCAAAGAGGCGTTGAACAAACAGCTGGACGCCATTTCCTCTCGCCACAAAAACTGACTGGCAGAACCTTATGTACCTGATGGGGGAGCAACCGGCCTACGCCGATGCCTTGATCAATCGTCTGCAAAGTATCCCGACGCAGCTACTGGCGGGACTTTCACCCAGCGGTTCAGCCCTGGAATTTGAAGCTGTAGCAGACCTGTCCAACGCACTGCCCGGCCACCAACTGTTCCTCCTCGACAGCGGCGTGATCCAGGCCAGCGTTGACGAACGACCACTTTTTTACCTGCATGAAGGCGATCTGGTGGGGTTGCGTCGAGGTATCGAGCAACCACAGTGGCACTTGAGCAGCGACACACCACTGATATTGACCCCCTATTTGCGGACCGACGTGTTCCGGCATATCTACGCCGACGAACAGCGCTCGGAACTGTTGCTGCAATACCTGATTGGCCAGACCGCCCTACTCTCTGATGCAGTAGCACGCTTGAAACCTCCGGAATTACGCAGCAGCAACGGCTTCAAACGGGTAGCTTCCGGCGAAGTACTGATTGCTCAGGGGGATGAGGCGGATCATGTGTTCGTGATTCTCGAAGGGCACGCCCAAGCCTTTGTCGATGGCCACAAAGTTGGCGATGTACCCAAGGATGAGATTTTTGGCGCCATGGCGGTCTTCACCGGAGAGAAACGCAGCGCCAGTGTGATCGCCAGCGAGCCGAGCACGATCATGCTGATTCCCAAGGAGCAGTTCCTCAGCCTGACCCAGAGCAATCCACGCATCGCCCACAGCCTGATCGAGAGCATGGCAAGGCGCATCGACCTGCTGAACAAGGAAGTGACCCGTCTCATGGCCTTGAACAGCCCGAGCCAAGATTGAACGAGCAGAGGATCCAAACAAGCGTTTAGCGAAATATGCGAAAACTGAAAAAGCCTTGTTGACTTCGAAATGAGAATCGTTATGATTATCACAACTGGTCGCGAGATCAGTCGATAACCTGGAAGACCAGTGGTTCGGACTCTCAGATTATCTCCTCATCAGGCTAATCACGGTTATTTGACCCGGCTCTTGCCGGGTCTTTTTTTGCCTGTGAAAAAGTGAGCCATTCAAGGTTTCAATTGCGCACAGTAATCCTTGGGTGGCTGGGGTGGCGTGTACCAGACGTAATCGGCCGATGCCGGGGAAACCTCACTTCCCTGCTCCGCCAGAATCAGCACCACAACTTCCTGCCCCTGATCCAGATCAGCCATATGCAAGGGCACCCCAAGATCCCGGCGCCCATGAAAAGATCCGGCAAACAGCAAGGCTGGAGTCGGTGCTGCCAGCAGCCGCTCGGCCATGCGCCGATCCCGCTGTTGCTGCACCGCCAGCATGGACGGCACCTGGCTTTCGGGCAGTAGGCCGCAGTGGGACTCGCGAATTTGCGCGGACAATAGCTGAGTCACCGGGCGGGCATTGCTCCGCGCCCCTGACAGAACAGGCGCCTGTGCATAAATCCTGCGCACGTCCTGAGTATCCAGATTGGCTGCCAACAATGGATAGGGCTGCTTCAACGCATAACCCACCAGCGGACCGTAGAGACTCCAGTCCCAACCCGGTTGCCAGGCCAGCGTAGCGGGTAGTCCATCAGGCAAACGCCGCCCATCAAGGGACCGCTTGACCTCATCGACTTTTGATTGCTGATCCGGATTGAGCATTTCCAACAACAGACTGCCCTGTTGCCGCTCCGCGGACATAGAGCGCAAGAGCCAGAGCTGCAACGCGTGATGATCGGCGTTGTCATGCTGCTCACCGACTATCAGCCTGGGCGCCTGTGCCAGGCGTTCAACCAGCTCGCCAGGGCTCAGCGCCTCACCATTGTGCAGGTCAATAATGTTGCCTGGCTCCTGCGCAACCGGCGGCGGCAGCGTTTCCGGCATGCTGTGACAGGCCGCCAGCAACAGGGCCAGCAGTAGCGAGAGTGCACGCATCAGGTCTCTCCGTGTGTCAGATCAACGGGCAATGATCAACGGATGCCCGCGTTCAGGGTGCTGCTGCACCAGAACCTCCAGGCCGAACACCGCTTGCAACGGCTCGGAACGCAGCACCTCGGCTGGCGTACCCAACGAATGCGGGCGTCCGCCTTCAAGCAGCAATACCCGATCACAGTAGCGCGCCGCCAGATTCAGGTCATGGAGGATAATCAGCACCGCCGCGCCGCGATCGGCAAACTCCCGGACGGCCTGCAAGGTGATGTGTTGATGCAACGGATCGAGGGCAGATGTGGGCTCATCCAGCAACAGGTTGTGTCCACTCTGTCCTGGCCACAATTGCGCCAGGACCCGCGCCAGATGCACCCGCTGCCGCTCTCCACCCGACAACGCCAGGTAGCTGCGCCCCGACAGATGCATCACATCGGCCGCCTCCAGCGCAGCACTGACTATCTGCGCGTCACGCACGCGACCACTCTGATGGGGCAAACGCCCAAGCCCCACCACTTCCTCGACCCGAAAAGCGAAGTCCAGACTCGACGCCTGAGGCAACACCGCCAGACGTTGCGCCCGCAATGTACCCTGCCACTGCGCCAACTCTTGCCCATCCAGCGACACTCGGCCCTGGTGGGCCGCCAACTCTCCACTCATGGCTCCGAGCAGGCTGCTTTTACCGGCTCCATTGGGTCCAAGCACCCCCAATACCTGGCCCGGCAACAATTGCAGGTCCACGCCGGACAGAACATCTTTACCACCACGGCGGACATGCAGATTCTCGACTCGCAGCATCAGGCGCGCCCTCGCAACAACAGGTACAAAAAGAACGGCGCGCCGATAAAAGCGGTGACGATACCGATGGGCAATTCGGCTGGTGCCAGCGCCAGGCGCGCCACCAGGTCAGCCAACAGCAACAAGCTGGCCCCCGCCAGGATCGATGCCGGAAGCAAGGTGCGATGATCCGGCCCCGACAGCAGGCGCACCAGATGGGGCACCACCAGTCCGACAAAACCTATCATCCCCGCTGCAGCCACGGCAGCTCCCACGCCCAGGGCAGTACAGAACACCAGCTCGCGCTTGAGTCCTTCGACATCAATCCCCAAATGCTTGGCCTCGGACTCGCCCAGTAGCAGCGCATTCAATGCCGTGGCCCGACGAGGCAACCACAGAGCTACCGCAGCCGTCACCAGCAGCAGCGGCCACAACCGCTGGTAACTGGCACCGTTCAGGCTGCCCAGGTTCCAGAAGGTCAAGGTTCGCAAGGTGGCATCATCCGCCAGGTAGGTGAACAAGCCCACAGCCGAGCTGGCCAGAGCCGTCAAGGCTATTCCCGCCAGCAACATGGTTGCTACATGAGTCTGGCCATTGCGCCGACCAAGACGATAGACCAGCGCCGTCACTCCCAGGCCACCCAGAAAGGCACAGAGTGAAAGCAGGTAAGGGCCAATGGCTTCCGGTACACCGCCAAACATCGAGCCGCCAACAATGGCGATCGCCGCGCCCAACGCTGCTCCACTGGACACCCCCACCAGCCCCGGATCTGCCAGGGGATTGCGAAACAGTCCCTGCATGGCCACGCCGGACAGCGCCAGCACTCCCCCCACCGCAAGGCCAAGCAAGGTCCGCGGCAGACGGATCTGCCCGAGGATCAACTCCGCCTGCTCCAGCCCCTGCCCATTGATCGGTATTCCAAGCAAGCGCAGGGCGGCGCGCAAGGTATCGAACAGGGGCAGGCTGACCGGCCCCAAGGCCAGTGACAGCCAAATAGCCAGGAGGCACAGGGCTCCCAACCCGAGAAACAGCGTTCTAGGTTTGACCAGACGACTCATTGGGCCGACTTGGCCTGGGGGTAGAACACTGCCGCCAGGCGCTTCAGGCTATCCGGCAACCGAGGCCCCAAGCCCCCCACCAGCAAGGTCGGATCCAGTTCGACCACCCGCCCAGCCTTGACCGCCGCAGTAGACGCCAGCACCGGGTTTTCCTTGAACAGCGCAGCACGGGCCGCGTCGCCGCTCAGACTGCGATCGGAAAACACCAGGACTTGCGGACTCAAGCCGGCCAAGGACTCCACCGAAAACGGCTTGTAGCCGGTATGGGTCGCCAAGTTGTGCCCACCGGCCTGCTGCAGGAGCCAGTCCGCCGCAGTGTCCTTGCCGGCAATCAGCGGTTTACCGCCAGCATGCCCCAGCAGCAGCAATACTCCCGGCGCCGCCTGGGCCTTCTGTGCCTCACTGACCCAGGCGTGTTGCTGTTCAAGCTGCTTTTGATAGTCCTGAAACAGCTCTGCGGCTTGCGCATCGCGGCCCAGTAGTTGCCCCAGATGCCGCAAAGTGTGCTGCAAGGTAGGAAGATCAGCCTGGGCAGAAAACAGCTCGACCCTGACCCCGGCGCTACGAATCTGCGACAGCACCGGCGGCGGGCCCATTTCCTCTGTACCCACCAGAATCTGCGGCCGCAGGCTCAGAATCCCTTCCGCCGATAGCTGCCGTTGATAGCCAATGCTGGGCAGCGCCTTGAGTGATGCCGGGTGCTGGCTGGTGGTGTCGACCCCCACCAGCTTCGACTCCGCGCCCAGAGCTGTTACCCACTCAGACAAGGCCCCACCAGCACTGACCCAACGCTGCGGCAACTCATCGGCGGTGGCCCACTGGCTCACCAGCATTCCGGCACAGAACGCAATGGCGCTGGCACTCAGGCGCATAAGTACATTTCCTTTATAGACGTGGGGCCCGCGAAGCAGCTGTCCATGTGACATGCCAGGCAGAGCAGGCATCGAAATGAGCAAGCACCCCGTGTCGGGCGAGGCGGCCATTTGATAATTGTTTTCATTTAGCAGTCAAGCGTCGACATGTTTCATCCTGCCGCCACGGAAAAACTGTGACAGCCTTAGCGCAGAGCCTTCGGACCAAGAGGATAGACATGAAATTTCTTTGCGCCGGGAGTGACCTTCCCGAGGCCGGTAGCCGGGGTTTCCAGCTTGCGGGCTTGAAGCTCTTTGCCGTGCGCCGCGAGGGGCAGGCCTACGTGTATGCCAATCAGTGCCCGCACCGAGGAGTCCCCCTGGAATGGCAACCTGATCAGTTCCTCGATCCCAGCGCCAGCCTGATCCAGTGCGCCACCCATGGCGCACTGTTTCTGATCGAGAGTGGCGAATGTGTGGCAGGGCCATGCGCCGGGCAGTTCCTGAGGGCTATCGACTGCAGGGAAGACAGTCAGGGCATCTGGGTCGATCTTTAACCCTAAAACAGCACCTCTAGGCGCCGATCGATAGAGACTTCCTGTGCAGTCAGGCGAACGCCATAAGCCAGCACCTCGACACCGGCCGCTACCGCCTCCCTCAGGGCTACGGCATACCCCGGATCAATCTCCTCTGCCGGACGCACTGCTTCTATACCCGAGAGATTGACGCAATACAGCTGAACCGCACGTACCCCCTCCCGAGCCAGGCTTGCCAGTTCACGCAAGTGCTTGGCGCCGCGCTGGGTCACCGCATCGGGGAACGCCGCCACTGCGCAACCATCGAACCCCAGAGTGACACTCTTGACCTCGACATAGGCCGGACCACCCGGGTAATCCAGGCGAAAATCGATGCGACTGTTCTCCTGCCCATAAGGCACCTCGCGCTTCAACCCGGTGAAGCCGTTCAATTCATTGATCAGCCCTGCCCTCAACGCCTCTTCAACCAGGCTGTTGGCCCGCCCGGTATTGACGCAGGCCAGACGACCTTGAGGCGTTTCACTGATTTCCCAGGTGCCCGGCAGCTTGCGCTTGGGGTCGTTGGAACGGCTGAACCACACCTGCCCGCCTTCAACCATGCAATTGAACATAGAGCCGGTATTGGGACAGTGAATCGTCATCTGTTCGCCTGCAGCGGTTTCGATGTCTGCCAGGAAACGCTTGTAGCGACGCAGCAGACGCCCTTCTTCCAAGGGAGGATTGAAGCGCATCAGCCTTGCCAGCTCTGCAGGCCACGGGAGATACGCTGCACCGCTTCCTGGAGGCGCTCCAGGCTCTGGGTGTAGGCGAAACGCACATGGTGTCCCGCCTGGTGACGACCGAAGTCCAGGCCGGGAGTGAAGGCCAAGTGCTCGGTCTCCAGGAAGTGCCGGCAGAAAGCAAAGGCATCACCACCAAAAGCGCTGATATCGGCGTACAGATAGAAGGCTCCTTCAGGCTCCACGGCGATACCAAAGCCCAACTCGCGCAAGGCCGGGAGCAGGAAATCCCGGCGGCGCCCGAATTCGGCACGACGCTCCTCAAGCATGCTGATGGTTTGCGGCTCGAAACAGGCCAGAGCAGCGTACTGGGCCATGCTCGGCGCACTGATGTAGAGGTTCTGCGCCAGTTTCTCCAGCTCACCCACAGCCGCAGGCGGTGCCACCAGCCACCCCAGGCGCCAGCCGGTCATGCCGAAATACTTGGAAAAACTATTCAGGACGAAAGCGCTGTCATCCACTTCCAGCACGCTGGCGGCATCAGTGCCATAGGTCAGGCCGTGGTAGATCTCGTCCACCACCAGATGTCCGTTGCGAGCCTTGATCGCAGCGGACAGGCCCGCCAGTTCATCACGACTGAGCACAGTCCCGGTAGGGTTCGCCGGGGAAGCAACCAGGGCGCCGACGCTGTCCTGATCCCAGTAACGCTCCACCAAGTCAGGAGTCAGTTGATAACGCACATCCGGCCCTACCGGCACCAACTGCGCAGCGCCTTCCACCAGACGCAGAAAATGCCGGTTGCACGGATAGCCCGGGTCAGCCAGCAGCCAGTGCTTGCCCGGGTCCACCAGCAGGCTGCTGGTCAGCAGCAACGCACCAGAACCTCCGGGAGTGATCATGATCCGCTCGGGGTCGATATCCAGGCCATAACGCTGCTGGTAGAAACCGGAGATTGCCCCACGCAGCTCCGGGATACCTCGCGCCGCGGTGTAACGAGTCTTGCCGGCGCTCAAGGCCGCCTGCCCGGCCTTGATGATCGGCTCGGCGGTGGTGAAGTCCGGCTCGCCGATCTCCAGGTGAATCACATCATGTCCGGCGGCCTGCAACTCATTGGCGCGGGCCAGCAGGGCCATGACATGGAAAGGTTCGATAGCGCGACTGCGCGCACTGTAGGGCAGAGCCATTAGCCTTCCTTTATTCGAGGGGGAGCAAAAGTCCGATTCTACCCATCCAGTGAAGCTCGGGAGAACCCAACCCCATCCACGCGGTCTGTTGCCTTGCGCCAACTGGTGCAAACAGAAACCGCAGATTTGACTAAAATCAACGATTGAGCGGACCGATCTGCAAGCCATGCCAGAGTTTTCCCGTGTCTACGGACTGCGACTGGACGCAGGCTCGACAACCGGGAGTAGCGCGCTCTGGTTTGATCTGGTAAGTTCGCCCGCTTGCAGCCGCAGGGCCGGCAAGTGTCGGAGATGGAGCAATCCTGCGCAATGGATTACAAGAGTAGAGGCGGTCCATTCATGCCCACCCAAGCAAAGCAACAGATTCAATCGATCAGCGGTTTTGAACCTTATGTTGAAACTGCGGGCGAAGAGTACATGGGCAAGCCCATGCGTGAGCACTTCACCAAGATCCTGAACAAGTGGAAACAGGACTTGATGCAGGAAGTCGACCGCACTGTTGATCACATGAAAGATGAAGCGGCCAACTTCCCTGATCCGGCCGACCGTGCCAGCCAGGAAGAAGAGTTCAGCCTTGAACTGCGCGCCCGTGATCGTGAGCGCAAGTTGATCAAGAAGATCGACAAGACCCTGCAATTGATCGAAGACGAAGAATACGGCTGGTGTGAATCCTGTGGTGTCGAGATCGGCATCCGCCGGCTGGAAGCCCGCCCAACCGCCGATATGTGCGTTGATTGCAAGACCCTGGCGGAAATCAAGGAAAAACAAGTCGGCAAGTAATCGCCGGCCTGAACCTGAAACGGAGCGTATACACGCTCCGTTTTCGTTTCCGCCTTGCGCTGTAGAAGCAATCCCCCCGTTCCTGTCATCACTCCGGGGCCAGCCCCGATAGCATCCTGCCCATGACTGCCTCCACATCTCCTTCATACATCGGACGCTTCGCCCCCACCCCCAGCGGCTACCTGCATTTCGGCTCGCTGGTTGCAGCCCTTGCCTCCTATCTGGATGCCCGAGCTGTCGGCGGCCGCTGGCTGGTGCGCATGGAAGACCTCGATCCGCCCCGGGAAGAGCCCGGCGCCCAGGCAGCGATCCTCAAGGCCCTGGAATGCTACGGTTTCGAATGGGACGGTGACATGGTCCGTCAGAGCGAACGCCACACTGCCTATGCCGAGGTGCTCAACCGCTTGTTCAACCAGGGCCTGGCCTATGCCTGTACCTGTTCACGCAAACAGCTGGAGCCCTACCACGGCATCTACCCGGGCCTGTGCCGCAACCTCGGCCATGCCCGAGAGCATGCAGCGATCCGCCTGCGCGTGCCGGAGCTGGAGTACCGCTTCACCGACCGGGTCCAGGGCGAGTACCGCCAGCACTTGGGCCGGGACGTGGGGGACTTCGTGATCCAGCGCCGGGATGGCCTCTATGCTTATCAACTGGCCGTGGTGCTGGATGACGCGTGGCAAGGCATCACCGACATCGTCCGTGGTTCTGACCTGTTGGACTCCACACCGCGTCAGTTGTACTTGCAGGAATTGCTGGGGCTGCCTCAACCGCGCTACCTGCATGTGCCGCTGATCACTCAGCCGGACGGCCACAAACTGGGCAAGTCCTACCGCTCGCCACCACTGAGCGAAGATCAGGCGCCGCCCTTGCTATTGCGAGCGCTGCGGGCCCTGGGGCAGACAGCGCCAAGCGAACTGGCCGATGCCAGCGTGGCAGAGATCATGCGCTGGGGTACTGCGCACTGGGATGCAAGCTTGATTCCACGCACACTGAGCGTGCCGGAAGCCCAATTGAGCTGACGCCCCTTGCAGCTTGGCGCCCATCCGTTACCATCGCCGCACGTTTTCGGGCACGCACACAATAAAGAGAGGCCGAGATGTACATCTATCGCTTGGTCCTGCTCCTGGTAGTGGGGATCTATCTGTTCTCCCCCGCCATCATGGATTGGTGGATCGATGCTACTGGCGCCTGGTATCGCCCGTATCTGCTCTGGCTGATTCTGATCGTCGTGACCTTCATCCTGCAGAGCCAAAAAGATGCCGATGAGCTTTAGCCTGACCCAGATGATCCTGATCAGCGCCGCCTACTTGCTGGTGCTGTTCGGGGTGGCCTGGATCAGTGAGCGCGGCATGATTCCGCGCTCGATCATTCGCCACCCACTGACCTACACCCTGTCGCTGGGGGTCTATGCCAGCGCCTGGGCCTTCTACGGCACGGTGGGCCTGGCCTATCAGTACGGCTACGGGTTCCTCTCCAGCTACCTGGGGGTGTCCGGGGCCTTCCTGCTGGCGCCGGTGCTGCTCTATCCGATCCTGAAGATCACCCGCACCTATCAACTGTCATCCCTGGCGGACCTCTTCGCCTTCCGTTTCCGCAGCACCTGGGCCGGCGCCCTGACCACCATCTTCATGCTGGTGGGAGTCCTGCCCTTGCTGGCCCTGCAAATCCAGGCAGTAGCCGATTCCATTGGCATCCTCACCCATGAACCGGTGCAACATCGAGTAGCGCTGAGCTTCTGCGCGCTGATCACCCTGTTCACGATTTTCTTCGGTTCACGGCACATCGCTACCCGGGAGAAACATGAAGGCCTGGTGTTCGCCATTGCCTTCGAATCGGTGATCAAGCTGATCGCCATCGGCGGTGTCGGCCTGTATGCGCTGTACGGGGTCTTCGATGGTCCGCAACAGCTGGAACTCTGGCTACTGCAGAACCAGACCGCCCTCGCCGCGCTGCACACCCCACTGCAAGAGGGCCCGTGGCGCACCTTGCTGCTGGTGTTCTTCGCCTCGGCGATCGTCATGCCGCACATGTACCACATGACCTTTACCGAAAACCTCAACCCCCGAGCCCTGGTCAGCGCCAGCTGGGGGCTGCCGCTGTTCCTGCTGCTGATGAGCCTGGCGGTGCCGCTGATTCTCTGGGCCGGACTCAAGCTCGGCGCCACCACCAACCCGGAATACTTCACCCTGGGCATAGGTATCGCCGCCAACAGCCCAGCCCTGGCGCTACTGGCCTATGTCGGCGGACTCTCGGCCGCCAGCGGTCTGATCATCGTCACCACGCTGGCCCTGTCGGGGATGGCCCTGAACCATCTGGTGCTGCCGCTTTACCAGCCCCCCGCAGAAGGCAACATCTATCGCTGGCTGAAGTGGACCCGTCGCGCCCTGATCGTCGCCATCATCATGGCCGGCTACGCCTTCTACCTGCTGCTGGGAGCCGAACAGGACCTGGCCAACCTGGGAATTGTCGCCTTCGTCGCTACCCTGCAATTTCTTCCCGGCGTGCTTTCGGTGTTGTACTGGCCGACCGCCAACCGTCGGGGCTTCATTGCCGGGCTGCTGGCGGGGATCCTGGTCTGGCTGGTGACCATGCTGCTGCCTCTGATCGGCAACCTGCAGGGTTTCTATATCCCGCTGCTGAACATGATTTACGTCCTCGACGACACGAGCTGGCACATGGCAGCCATCGCCTCGCTGGCAGCCAACGTACTGATGTTCACCCTGATTTCGCTGTTCACCAACGCCAGTACCGAGGAAACCAGCGCCGCCGAAGCCTGCGCAGTGGACAACGTGCGCCGACCGCAGCGCCGGGAACTGCATGCCGCCTCACCTCAGGAGTTCGCCACCCAACTGGCCAAGCCGCTGGGAGCCAAGGCCGCGCAAAAGGAAGTGGAGCAAGCCTTGCGCGACCTGTATCTGCCTTTTGACGAACGCCGCCCCTATGCCTTGCGACGTCTGCGTGACCGTATCGAGGCCAACCTGTCCGGCCTGATGGGACCGAGTGTCGCCCAGGACATGGTGGAAACCTTCTTGCCCTACAAGGCCGGCGGAGAAAACTATGTCACCGAAGACATCCATTTCATCGAGAGCCGCCTTGAGGACTACCACTCACGCCTGACCGGCCTGGCCGCCGAGCTCGATGCCCTGCGCCGTTACCACCGACAAACCCTGCAGGAACTGCCCATGGGCGTCTGCTCCCTGGCCAAGGATCAGGAAATCCTCATGTGGAACAAGGCCATGGAGGAGTTGACCGGCATTCCCGCTCAGCATGTGGTGGGATCGCGCCTGAGCACCATCACCAATCCATGGAAAGACCTGCTGCAGGGCTTTATCAACTTGCCGGACGAGCACTTGCACAAGCAGCATCTGGCCCTCGACGGCCAGACTCGCTGGCTGAACCTGCACAAGGCGGCCATCGACGAGCCGTTGGCTCCGGGTAACAGCGGCCTGGTGTTACTGGTGGAAGACTTGACCGAAACCCAGACCCTGGAAGACAAGCTGGTGCACTCCGAACGCCTGGCCAGTATCGGACGCCTCGCTGCCGGGGTGGCTCACGAGATCGGCAATCCGATCACCGGCATCGCCTGTCTGGCGCAGAATCTGCGAGAGGAGCGCGAGGAAGACGGTGAGCTGACGGAAATCAGTGAGCAGATCCTCGAACAGACCAAGCGCATTTCGCGCATCGTCCAATCACTGATGAGCTTTGCCCACGCCGGTAGCCATCAGCACAACGACGAAGCCGTCTGCCTGGCCGAAGTTGCCCAGGACGCCATTGGTCTCCTGGCCTTGAACCGGCGCAATTTCGAAGTGCAGTTCTTCAATCTGTGCGATCCCGACCACTGGGTCGATGGTGATCCGCAGCGGCTGGCGCAGGTACTGATCAACCTCCTGTCCAACGCCCGCGACGCCTCTCCTCCCGGCAACGCGGTACGCGTCAAGAGCGAGGCTTTCGAACACACGGTCGATCTAATCGTGGAAGACGAAGGCAGCGGCATTCCCAAGAACATCATGGACCGATTGTTCGAACCGTTTTTCACCACCAAGGACCCTGGGGAAGGTACCGGACTGGGCCTTGCACTGGTCTATTCCATCATTGAAGAGCATTATGGACAAATCACCATCGACAGCCCGGCCGATCCACAAAGCCAACGCGGCACCCGTATTCGGGTGACCTTACCGCGTCATGTCGAAGCGACGTCCGCTGTGAACTGAGACCGTCGAGAGAATTGAATCAATGCCGCATATTCTGATCGTCGAAGACGAAACCATTATCCGCTCCGCCCTTCGCCGCCTGCTGGAACGCAACCAGTACCAGGTCAGCGAAGCCGGCTCGGTGCAGGAAGCCCAGGAACGCTTCAGCATTCCCACATTCGACCTGATTGTCAGCGACCTGCGCTTGCCTGGCGCCCCCGGCACCGAACTGATCAAGCTCGGCCAGGGCACTCCTGTACTGATCATGACCAGTTACGCCAGCCTGCGCTCGGCTGTGGACTCAATGAAAATGGGTGCGGTGGACTACATCGCCAAACCGTTCGACCACGATGAAATGCTCCAGGCCGTGGCCCGGATTCTCCGCGACCGACAAAGCGCCGAGAACGCACCGGCAGATCGTCCAGCCACCAAGACGGGGAGCGTTGCGGACAAGGCCGGCGCCAGCAACAACAACGGCGAAATCGGCATCATCGGTTCCTGCCCGCCCATGCAGGATATGTACAGCAAGATCCGCAAGGTGGCGCCAACAGATTCGAATGTCCTGATCCAGGGCGAGTCCGGTACCGGCAAGGAGCTGGTGGCCCGGGCACTGCACAACCTCTCCAAGCGGGCCAAGGCCCCCATGATCTCGGTGAACTGCGCGGCCATTCCGGAAACCCTGATCGAGTCCGAATTGTTCGGCCATGAGAAAGGCGCGTTCACCGGCGCCAGCGCCGGGCGTGCAGGCTTGGTGGAAGCAGCGGACGGCGGAACACTGTTCCTCGATGAAATCGGGGAGCTGCCACTGGAGGCCCAGGCGCGCCTGCTGCGGGTTCTGCAGGAAGGCGAGATCCGTCGCGTGGGGTCCGTGCAGTCGCAAAAAGTCGATGTCCGCCTGATTGCAGCGACTCACCGCGACTTGAAAAGCCTCTCGAAAATCGGCCAGTTCCGTGAGGACCTGTATTACCGCCTGCACGTGATTGCCCTGAAACTGCCCGCCTTGCGCGAGCGCGGCGCCGACGTCATTGAAATCGCCAATGCCTTCCTCGCCCGCCAGAGCGCACGCATCGGCCGCTCGGACCTGAAGTTCGCCGCCGACGCCGAACAGGCTATTCGCCATTATTCCTGGCCAGGAAACGTGCGTGAACTGGAAAACGCTGTAGAGCGCGCGGTAATCCTGTGCGAAAGCCCGGAAATCTCCGCTGACCTGCTGGGGATTGATATCGAGCTGAGCGACCTCGAAGACGATGACTTCGTCGGCCTGCCAGCGCAACAGGGCAACACCAGTCACGAGCCCACCGAGGACCTGTCCCTGGAAGACTACTTCCAGCACTTTGTCCTCGAACACCAGGACCACATGACCGAGACCGAATTGGCACGCAAACTGGGCGTCAGCCGCAAATGCCTTTGGGAACGTCGCCAGCGCCTGGGCATCCCGCGGCGCAAAAGCGGGGTAGCCAGCGAAAGCTGAACCCAGGCTGACCCGAGTGTGGGTAACGCTCGACTTTGTGAAAAAAACTGTTACCTGTGTAATTGGACGTAACAAAAGCCGGGGCTAAAGGTAACGAAGCCCCGGTTTTTTTTGGCCTGAAAAACACCACCAGGCACGCCTAACCCCTTGTTTTACTGGGGATCGCAAAAGTTGGCACGGCACCTGCTATATGTTTAGTACAAGAACAATAACAAGCAATGCACAAGACAATAAAAATAAGACGAATCGACTCACGCATAATAAAAACAACACGGCGGAGGCGCAGCTAACTGATTCTTTTGGAGAGGCGTTGTATTTGGGGCATGCCCCACAACCAGGCCGAGAACAACAAAAACTGCCCTAAGGCAGAGCCTGAACTGGTTGGATCGAAAGGTCATTGCAACTCAGCGATCAAAGCAATCCGTTTGCTCTTGGCTCCCGATTGGGAGGGTCACTCTGGATAACCTTAGTGACAAGGGCGTTTAACAAAAACAAGAAGCCCGAAACCAATAATAAAAATAGAGCACGCACAACTATTCTGGGGGAGCTTCGGCTCCCCTTGTGGTTTCCAGAATTCGCATTTCCCCCAAAAAAACCTACGCCAGCCCTGCTAGATCGCACCTTTGCGCAGGCCTGCACAAGTCGCGGCAGCTTCCTACACCATCCTTCGACTAAATGCTAGAATCCCCGCCCATCATGCGGTCATTCTTCGTTTTGGCCGAACATTCCTTCAAACAGTGCATCCCATGCTGAAGAAGCTGTTCCAGTCATTCCGTTCTCCCTTGCGTCGTACGCAACATAAACGCAGCACCCCTGAAGTGCTCAATAGCAGCCAGTATTCGCTGCAACGTGCCCAGTTCAGCCGGTATGCGGTAAATATCGTCGAACGCCTGCAGAACGCCGGCTACCAGGCGTATCTGGTGGGTGGCTGCGTGCGCGACATGCTGCTCAACATCACCCCCAAGGATTTCGACGTCGCTACCAGCGCTACACCGGAGCAGGTCAAGGCCGAGTTTCGTAACGCACGGATCATTGGCCGTCGTTTCAAACTGGTGCATATCCACTTCGGTCGCGAAATCATCGAGGTCGCGACTTTCCGCGCCAACCACCCGCAGAACGACGATGAGGAAGACAGCAATCAATCCTCCCGTAACGAAAGCGGGCGAATTTTGCGGGATAACGTCTACGGCACCCTTGAAGAAGACGCGCAACGCCGCGACTTCACCATCAACGCCCTGTATTACGACCCGGTCAGCGAACGCATCCTCGATTACGCCAATGGCGTACACGACATTCGCAACAATCTGATCCGCCTCATCGGCGACCCTCGGCAGCGCTACCAGGAAGACCCGGTGCGGATGCTGCGTGCCGTGCGATTCGCGGCAAAACTCAACTTCGGTATCGAAAAACACACCGCAACGCCGATCCGCGAACTGGCTCCCATGCTGCGGGAAATCCCTTCCGCACGTCTGTTCGAAGAAGTGCTCAAGCTGTTCCTCTCCGGCTACGCGGCCGACACCTTCGAAATGCTGGTGGACCTGCAACTCTTCGATCCATTGTTCCCGGCCAGCGCCGAAGCCCTGGAATACAACCCGACCTACACCCATACACTGATCAGTGAAGCCTTGATCAACACTGATTTGCGAATCAAGCAGAACAAGCCCGTGACTCCGGCCTTCCTGTTCGCCGCCCTGCTCTGGCCGGCCCTGCCCGCCCGGGTCCTGCGCCTGCAGGAGCGTGGCATGCCGCCAATCCCGGCCATGCAGGAAGCTGCCCACGAACTGATCGCCGAACAGTGCCAACGCATTGCCATTCCCAAGCGCTTCACCATGCCGATCCGCGAAATCTGGGACATGCAGGAACGGCTGCCACGGCGCAGCGGCAAGCGCGCCGACCAGTTGCTGGACAACCCGCGCTTCCGTGCCGGCTACGACTTCCTGCTGCTGCGTGAAAGCGCAGGCGAGCAGACCGACGGCCTGGGTGAATGGTGGACCGACTACCAGGACGCCAATGACTCCGAACGCCGCGACATGATCCGCGACCTGAGCGGTAAGGAAGACACCAGCGGCGCGCCACGCAAACGTCGGCGCAGCAGCGGTGCCAAACGCAAGCGTGCAGGCAGCTCCAGCGCTTCAGGCGAGTAATGGATGGAACGCATCTACATTGGCATGGGCAGCAATCTGGCTGCCCCTGAAGAGCAACTGCGCAGCGCACTCGAGGCCTTGGCGCAGTTGCCCGCAAGCCACTTCCACGGCGTGTCGGCCTTCTATCAAAGCGATTCCCTGCTGCCCGGCCAACCGCGCTACACCAATGCCGTGGCGGCGCTGGACAGTGACCTGGAACCCTTGGCACTGCTTGATGCACTGCAGGCCATCGAAAACCAGCAAGGCCGAGAACGTAATGAGCGCTGGGGCCCCCGCACCCTGGACCTGGACATCCTCCTGTTCGGCGACCGCCTGATTGACGAACCGCGCCTCAAAGTCCCTCATTACCATATGCAGGCCCGCCCCTTTGTCCTCTATCCCCTGGCGGAACTGGCCCCCGCTGAATTGCGACTGGCCGACGGACGTACCCTGCAGGAGCTGCTCGACGCCTGTCCATTTGTCGGCCTGGAACGGCTGAAATAACCGCTGAAACGCATCAGTAACGGCGGTAACACTCCCGGCGTAACAAGGCGGTAACACATCTAATTGACTTCCAGAGTCCTCATCACGACTATAGGCGTCCCGTTGCCGCCATCCCGGCGTTAAAGGGCGCAATTCAAGCGAGGCTTGTTCGCGGCGACCCCAGGAAACGCTAGGCCAAGGCGCTTGTGCAACGGCGGTGGCACCCGCTGGTACACAGCCCCTTCTGGGCACAGAATAAGGCGTCCAACGCCACCAGCGCGAATCCCGGCACCGCTTTCAAATCGCTTGGAACCAGGCTGTATAAGCACGACAAAAGACCGTGCGCCTGAATAACGAAGAATCACGCGCGTTACTCGCAGTAGTTTCCAAAGCGCCTGAAATGAGGACCCCTTTTCATGCCAGACATCACTCTGACCACCCTGCAAAGCCTCAAGCAGAAAGGTGAAAAGATCACCATGCTGACCTGCTATGACGCCACCTTCGCCCACACCTGCTGTGAAGCCGGCGTCGAAGTCCTGCTGGTAGGCGACTCCCTGGGCATGGTGTTGCAAGGGCACGACAGCACACTGCCCGTGAGCAACGCCGATATGGCCTATCACGTCGCGGCGGTCAAACGCGGCAACAACGGCGCTTTGATCCTCGCCGACCTGCCCTTCATGTCCTATGCCACCCCCGAACAGGCCCTGAGCAGCTCGGCCCAGTTGATGCAGGCCGGGGCGCACATGGTCAAGATCGAAGGTGCCGCCTGGCTGGCCGAGTCGGTTCGCCTGCTGAACGAGCGCGGCGTCCCGGTCTGCGTACACATGGGGCTGACCCCACAAACAGTGAATGTGCTGGGCGGCTACAAGGTCCAGGGGCGCAACGAGAACCAGGCGCGGCAGATGCGGGCCGATGCCATTGCCCTGGAGCAGGCCGGTGCCGCCATGTTGCTGCTGGAGTGCGTCCCCAGCGAACTCGCGGCGGAAATCACCCAGGCAGTGAAGATCCCAGTGATCGGCATCGGTGCCGGCAGCGCCACCGACGGCCAGGTGCTGGTGCTCCACGACATGCTGGGCCTGTCCCTGAGCGGTCGCTCGCCCAAGTTCGTGAAGAACTTCATGGCCGGCAAAGACAGCATCCAGGCGGCCTTGAGTGCCTATGTCGAAGCGGTCAAGGCCGTTACCTTCCCAGGCGTCGAACACGGGTTCTCTGCATGAATACAGTCAAAACCGTGCGCGAGTTGCGCGCTGCGGTCGCCCGCGCCCGCAGCGAAGGCAAGCGGATCGGCTTCGTCCCCACCATGGGCAACCTGCACAGCGGTCACGCCGCCCTGGTGGCCAAGGCCGCCCAGCGAGTGGATTTCGTGGTGGCCAGTATCTTCGTCAACCCGCTGCAGTTCGGCGCCGGCGAAGACCTCGACAAGTATCCGCGCACCCTGGCCGCCGACCAGGAGAAACTGCTCGAAGCCGGCTGCCATCTGCTGTTCGCTCCCAGTGTCGAAGAGATGTACCCCGACGGCATGGCTGGACAGACCCGGGTCAGCGTGCCACAGCTCTCCGAAGGCCTGTGCGGCGCCAGCCGCCCCGGTCATTTCGAAGGCGTGGCCACGGTGGTCAGCAAGCTGTTCAACATGGTCCAGCCGGACCTTGCCGTGTTCGGCCAGAAGGACTACCAGCAGTTGGCGGTCATTCGTGCCCTGGTGCATGACCTGAACATGCCGATCCAGATCATCGGCGAGCCAACGGTGAGGGCCACCGACGGCCTGGCCCTGTCCTCGCGCAATGGCTACTTGAGCGCAGAGCAGCGCGCCATCGCCCCAGTGCTGTACCGCAGTCTGAGCCAAATCGCTCAGGCCATTCGGGATGGCGAGCGTGACTATCCGAGGCTACTGGCCGAGCAACAGCAGCAGCTCGAGGCGGCCGGCCTGCGACGGGACTACCTGGAAATCCGTCACGCGAAAAACCTGCGTCCCGCCACTGCCGAAGACCGTGACCTGGTGATTCTGGTGGCGGCTTATCTGGGCGCAACACGCTTGATCGACAACCTGCATCTGGACCTCGACACGCCGGCATGAACGCCTGATTGCCCGAACGCCAACCTTCGGGCAAACTGCCGCCGGCTGGGGCCTGCAGCTGATACTGCAGGTCCTGTTCGAGGATCCGACCCAGGAATTTCCCATGCGTGCCATCTTGCCCAGGGTGAAAGCGATCTGCTCAGTGCCAGACCACGCAGGCGGTAGATGCCCCCGGCAACGAGCGGAACCACGAAACCTTGGGGTCCCCGTTGAAGCCAGCCGATTCCAACCCCGTTTATTCCCGCTGAAAGCCCCCCATGCAGCCCTGATTGGCCCCGCCAGTACAAAATAGTACCGGCCACAAGGCGCACAAAGCCAAGACAGAACAGCACGCTGGAGTTACTGTTATCGCCCTGGGTGATTAATCGAATCAGCACAGGACTGAAGGAACGAGGTCCTTGAGACCGCGCAGGACGTTCCGGGCTTCTCAGTGTCCAAAAAGGCAGTTCAAGCAAAAGGAAAACCGCAGCGATGGCGTACTACCGCACTCCTCACGACGTTACCGCTCTGCCCGCCTGGCAAGCGTTGAAAGACCACCGCCAAGCCATGCAGGATTTCAGCATGCGCGAGGCGTTCAATACCGATCCACAGCGCTTCAACCAATTTACCCTGAGCAGCTGCGGACTGTTTCTCGACTACTCGAAAAACCTGATCACCAGCCAGACCCGCGATCTGCTGGTCAATCTGGCCAAGGAAGTCGGTCTGGCCGATGCCATCAAGTCCATGGTGACCGGTGAGCTGGTCAACGCCTCCGAAGGCCGTCCGGCGCTGCACACTGCACTACGCCGTCCAGTGGGCGACAAGCTGTCGGTCAATGGCGTCAACGTGATGCCGGAAGTACACAAGGTACTGAACCAGATCACCGAACTGGTCGGGCGCATCCACGACGGCCTGTGGCGCGGCTACACCGAGAAACCCATCACCGACGTGGTCAACATCGGTATCGGTGGCTCGTTCCTCGGCCCGGAGCTGGTGTCCGAGGCGCTGTTGTCCTATGCCCAGAAAGGCGTGCGCTGTCACTACCTGGCCAATATCGACGGCAGCGAGTTCCATGAGCTTTCGGCGAAAATCCGTGCAGAAACCACGCTATTCATCGTTTCTTCCAAGTCATTCAACACCCTCGAAACCCTGAAGAACGCCCAGGCGGCGCGGGCCTGGTACCTGGCCCAGGGCGGCTCCGAAGCCGAATTGCACCGCCACTTCATCGCCGTATCGAGCAACAACGCGGCCGCCGTGGCCTTCGGCATTCGTGAAGAGAACATTTTCCCAATGTGGGACTGGGTCGGTGGACGCTACTCGCTGTGGTCCGCCATCGGCTTGCCGATCGCACTGGCCATCGGCATGTCCAACTTCAAGGAACTGCTGTCCGGTGCCTACACCATGGACCAGCACTTCCAGAGCGCACCGTTCGAGCAGAACATGCCGGTACTGCTGGCCCTGCTGGGAGTGTGGTACGGCAACTTCTGGGGAGCGCAAAGTCACGCGATCCTGCCGTACGACCACTACCTGCGCAACATCACCAAGCACTTGCAGCAACTGGACATGGAATCCAACGGCAAGAGCGTGCGCCAGGACGGTACCCCGGTGGCCACCGATACCGGCCCGGTGATCTGGGGCGGCGTAGGCTGCAACGGTCAGCACGCCTATCACCAGTTGCTGCACCAGGGCACCCAGCTGATTCCGGCCGACTTCATCGTGCCGATCGTCAGCTTCAATCCGGTGGCTGACCACCACCAGTGGCTGTACGCCAACTGTCTGTCCCAGAGCCAGGCGCTGATGCTGGGCAAGACCCGCGCCGAAGCCGAGAGCGAACTGCGCGAGAAAGGCATGAGCGAAGCCGATGTGGCAAAACTCGCGCCGCACAAGGTGATTCCAGGCAACCGTCCGAGCAACACCCTGGTGGTGGAACGCATCAGCCCGCGGCGCCTGGGCGCCCTGGTAGCGCTGTACGAACACAAGGTCTTCGTGCAAAGCGTGGTCTGGGGCATCAACGCCTTCGACCAGTGGGGCGTGGAGCTGGGCAAGGAACTGGGCAAAGGCGTCTACAACCGTCTGGTCGGTAGCGACGAAACCCTGGCCGACGATGCTTCGACCCAAGGCCTGATCAACTACTTCCGCGGCCGTCACCGCGGCTGATCAACCTTCTCTGTCCCGGGAGCCGCCACGTCGGCTCCCGTCCGGGCCCCGGCCCTCCCCCCCTTGAACCTTCCTGACACTTGTGCGCACCCTTATGGCTTGTCGCAAAACAAGAATAAGGAACCGTCATGTTCGATATCAGCACTTTTCCGAAAGCCGATGCCGTCCGCCGGGCGGCGCAAATGAGTCAGGACGACTACCACCACCTCTACCGCCAATCCATTGAGCAGCCAGATGTGTTCTGGGCCGAGCAGGCCAAGCGTTTCCTGCACTGGAGCAGCCCCTGGGACAGCGTGCACAGCCATGACATGCGCACCGGCGAGGCCAGTTGGTTCCGTGGCGGCCAACTCAACGTCAGCTACAACTGCATTGATCGTCATCTAGAAAAACGCGGCGATCAGGCAGCCATTATCTGGGAAGGCGATAACCCCGCCGACTCACAGCGCATCACCTACAAAGAACTTCACGGGCATGTCTGCCGCCTGGCTAACGTGCTGAAAAGCCGTGGCGTGAAAAAAGGCGACCGGGTGTGCATCTACATGCCGATGATTCCCGAAGTGGCCTACGCCATGCTCGCCTGCACCCGGATCGGTGCCGTGCATTCGGTGGTGTTCGGCGGTTTCTCCCCGGAGGCCCTGCGCGACCGGATTCTCAACGCTGACTGCCGCACCCTGATCACCGCCGACGAAGGCGTGCGCGGCGGCAAACAGATTTCCCTCAAGAGCAACGTCGACAAGGCCCTGCTCAGTTGCCCGGACGTCAGCAGCGTGGTAGTGGTCGAGCGCACCCGTAATCCGGTGAACTGGGTAGAGGGCCGCGACATTCACTACCAGCAGGCCGTAGCCGCGGCCAGCGACCAGTGCGCCCCCGAGCCGATGGACGCCGAAGACCCACTGTTCATCCTCTATACCTCCGGCAGCACCGGCAAACCCAAAGGCGTTCTGCATACCACCGGCGGCTACCTGCTACAGGCCGCCATGACCTTCAAGTACGTACTGGACTACCGCGACGGCGAGGTCTTCTGGTGCACCGCCGACGTCGGCTGGGTCACCGGCCACAGCTACATCCTCTACGGTCCGCTGGCCAACGGTGCCACCACGCTGATCTTCGAAGGCGTGCCCAACTACCCCAGCACCTCGCGTTTCTGGGAGGTGGTGGACAAGCACCAGGTGAACATTTTCTACACTGCCCCGACCGCCCTGCGGGCCCTGATGCGCGAAGGCAACGACCCCGTGCAGCGCACCTCCCGTAGCAGCCTGCGGCTCCTGGGCAGTGTTGGCGAACCGATCAACCCGGAAGCCTGGGAGTGGTATTTCAATGTCGTGGGCGAGCAGCGCTGCCCGATTGTCGATACCTGGTGGCAGACCGAGACCGGCGGCATCATGCTCAGCCCCCTGGTCAGCGCCCGGCAGGTCAAACCCGGCTGCGCCTCGACGCCGATGTTCGGTGTACAACCGGTGTTGCTGGACGACCAGGGCAAGGAAATCCAAGGTGCCGGCAGCGGCATCCTGGCGATCAAGGCCAGTTGGCCGGCACAGATACGCAGCGTCTACGGCGATCCCAAGCGCATGATCGAAACCTACTTCGCGCCTTACCCCGGCTACTACTTCACCGGTGACGGCGCGCGCCGGGACGAGGACGGCAGCTACTGGATCACCGGACGCATCGACGACGTGATCAACGTCTCCGGGCACCGCATCGGCACCGCCGAAGTGGAAAGCGCCCTGGTGCTTCACGACGACATCGCCGAGGCCGCCGTGGTCGGCTACCCCCACGACCTCAAGGGCCAGGGGATCTATGCCTTTGTCACGCCGATGCAAGGCATCGAACCCGACGAGGAACTGAAAAAGCAACTGCTGGCCCTGGTCAGCCGTGAAATCGGCAGCTTTGCCAAACCGGAGCTGATCCAGTGGGCTCCGGCCCTGCCGAAAACTCGCTCGGGCAAGATCATGCGGCGTATCCTGCGCAAGATCGCCTGCAACGAACTGGAGACCTTGGGGGATACCTCGACCCTGGCAGACCCCAGTGTGGTGGAAGGCCTGATCGACAAGCGCCTGAACGCTTGAAACCGGCGCGGCCACGGCCGCGCCTTTTTTCACTACCCGCACCGAGCTGTCATGGAATTCATTCGCAGCCGTATCGAAAGCCAGGTCATGAGCTTGTCTGGCCTCTCCCTGGGGCAACTCGACCTGGAGCATCCCAAGGGCGACCCCGGCCTGTTCGGGCCGGGCTCGGTCAGTTGGCAGGTACACGCCGACTTCAGCAGCATGCTGATCGGCGGCATCAGTGCCTTGCTGATGCAAGCCCTGCACCCCCTGGCCCTGGCCGGGGTCTGGGACCACTCGAACTTTCGCCAGGACATGATCGGCCGCCTGCGCCGCACCGGCCAATTCATTTCCGGCACCACCTTCGGCTCCCGTCAGGACGCCGAATGGCTGATCGAAAAAGTACGCACTATTCACCTGCATATCGTGGGCACCGCTCCTGACGGCCGTCCTTACGCCGCCAGCGATCCAGACCTGCTGACCTGGGTGCATGTGGCGGAAGTCAGCAACTTTCTCGCCGCCCACCTGCGTTACCTCAACCCTCGCCTGTCAGGGGCAGACCAGGACCGCTACTACAACGAGATCGCGCTGATCGCCGAACGTCTCGGCGCCCGGGATGTGCCCCGCTCGCGGCGGGCGGTGGCCGACTACCTGCAAGCCATGCGTCCGCAACTGCTGTGCGACGATCGCAGTCGCGAGGTTCTGCGCCTGCTACAGGCGGCTCCAGCTCCCAGTCGCCTGGCCAAACCTTTTGGTTCATTGATGATGCAGGCCGGTATCGACCTGCTGCCGGACTGGGCCAGCGCCATGCTTGACGTCAATCAGAACCCGCTGCAACGCCAGCTGATTCGAGCCAGCGTCAAACGCAGTACGCCGATGCTGCGCTGGGCGGTGCGTGACAGTTCGGTGCATCGAGCGAAACGACGCATGGGTCTGTAGAAGACGACCGCTCATGCACAACACGCCCAGACAGTTCGCAATTGGCCGGCCAGCACCACGCCGTACCCACCATGCCCTTGAACAAAGTCTGCGGCTCCGGCCTCAAGGTCTTGCACCTGAGCGCCCAGGCCATTGGCTGCGGCGATGCCAAAGTGATCATCGGCGGCGGCCAGGGCGTGGCCTTGGCCATAGAGTCCGAGAGATCGCCTTCGCCAGCACTTGGCTCCTACAACGGGCAGGAGGCTGGTAAACTGCGGCGCCTTATTCCTCTTCTCCAAGGCGCCCTGCATGTCTTCCTTGAATCAGGCGCTGCGCGCCGCCCTCGATCACCGTCAAGACCTGCTCGCCGAACTGCACCAGCAAGGCACCGACTGCTATCGCCTGTTCCACGGCAGCCAGGAAGGCGCCGGTGGCCTGACCGTCGACCGTTATGGGCCGCAGTTGCTGGTACAGAGCTTTCACCAAACGCTGGAACGCGATGCCCTGCTGCAATTGCACGAAACCATCAATCAACAGCTGAACCTGTCGACCCTGCTGGTCTACAACGATCGCTCCCGCGGCAACTCGCGTATCGACCGTGAAGACTCGGTATACCGCGCCGACGACCGTGCCCTGGAGGATCTGGTCGGCCATGAATGGGGGTTGAATTATCGTGTCCGTGGCCGTCATGCCGGGCAGGACCCGTTGCTGTTTCTCGACCTGCGCAACGCTCGCGGCTGGGTCAAGCAGCACAGCGCCGGGAAAAGCGTGCTCAATCTCTTCGCCTATACCTGCGGTGTCGGCCTCTGCGCTGCGGCCGGAGGCGCCCGGGAGGTCCTCAACCTGGACTTCGCCGAAGGCAACCTGGCGGTAGGCCGGGAAAACGGCCAGCTCAACCCGCAGCTACCCGCCATGCAGTTCGTGCAGTCGGACTACTTCCCAGCAATCCGCCAACTGGCGGGCCTGCCCATCAGTCAGCGACGTGGACAGAAGCTCCCCAGCTACCCACGTCTTGAACAACGCCAATACGATCTGGTCTTGCTGGACCCTCCGGCCTGGGCCAAGAGTGCCTTCGGCACCGTCGACCTGCTGCGCGATTATCAGAGCCTGCTGAAGCCGGCGCTGCTGGCCACTGCCGAAGAGGGTGTGCTGATCTGCTGTAACAACCTGGCCAAGGTGTCGTTGCAGGACTGGCGAGAACAAGTGCTGCGCTGCGCCGAGAAAGCCGGGCGGCCAGTACGCGATTGCCAGGTCCTTGCCCCTGCTGCGGACTTCCCTTCCCAGGACGGACAACCGCCGCTGAAAACACTGATCCTGCAACTTTGATCAGGGGCAAAAAATCTGAACAATCCTGAAGACTGTGATGGTTTCGGAACCGTAAACGCGTGCCATACTCCAAGGCACTTCCGATCCAGATAGATGAAGCCTCGCATGACCAAAGGATTGATTCGCGCTCTCTGCGCCTTGTTGACCGCTCTCGCCCTTTACAGTCTGCTGGGCTTTCTGATTTTGCCGGGCATCGCCTTGCGGGTGGCCAACCAGCAACTGGCCAACTACGCCACGACCCCGGCCCATATCCAGCGTATCGAACTCAACCCCTTCAGCCTGGAACTGACCCTCTGGGGCCTGAGCGTCGGCGAACCGGGCAAGGAACAGATTGCCTTCCAGCGCCTCTACGCCAATCTGCAATTGGACAGTCTGTGGAAACGCGCTCTGCATCTGGCGGACGTCGAACTGGACCAGCCCAAGACCGAGATCCTCTTCGACAAGGAAGGCAAGCTCAACCTCCTGGCCCTGTTCAAGCTGCCTGCCAGCGAACCGACCCCGAGCGATCCCGACGCCAAGCCGTTTCCCGTTCGCATTGAACGCATCAAGCTGGCGGGCGGCTATCTGCACTTCAAGGACCTGCGCCCCAGCGAGCCCATCGTATTTCTCTACAACAAGCTCGACTTTGAACTGAAGAACCTCAGCACCCTGCCGGATGACAGCGCCGACATGACCCTGGTGGCCACCGGCCCGGAAGGCGGACAGATCGACTGGAGCGGCAACTTCAGCGTGACCCCGCTGGCTTCCGAAGGCACCTTGAAAGTCACCGACGGCAAGATGAAAGCCTGGTGGCCCTATGTACGTGACGCCGTGCCGCTGGTGCTGGAAGACGGCGTGGTCAACCTCAGCACCCACTATAAATTCAGCCTGACCAAGGAAACCGAACTGCTGCTGGACAACACCTCCATCAGCGTTGCGCCATTCGCCATCAAAGCCCCGGACGGTCGCCCGCTGGCGCGCCTGGAGCGCCTGGACATCAGCGAAGCGACGGTGGACCTGGCCAAGCAGCACGTCATAGTCGGCAAGATCCGCAGCCAGAAACTGGAGACCTGGGCCGCCCTTGAAGCCGATGGCCAACTGGACTGGCAAAAGCTCTTCGCCAGCCAACCCGCCAAGCCGGCAGCCAAGCCTCAGCCAGCCACAGCCGATACCACCAAGGAACCCGCAGTCCCCAGCAAGCCCTGGCAGGTACTGCTCAAGGATGTGGAACTGCGCAACTATCAGGTGCACCTGGCCGACCGCCAAGCCAAACCGGCCGTGGCGCTGGACGTTGGCCCGCTGAACCTGGATCTGAAAAACTTCGACAGCCTCAACCAGTCGCCTTTCACCCTAAAGCTCGATACCGGCCTGGGTAAACAAGGCAAGGTCAGCGCCAGCGGCGAAGTCAACCTCAACCCCATCACCGCCAAGCTCAAGGTGCAGACCAAGGACATCGACCTGCGGGTCGCCCAGTCCTACATCAGCCCGTTCATTCGCCTGGAACTGCGCAGCGGCATGCTCGGCAGCGACCTGGCAGTGGACCTGAAGAAAGTCGAACCGTTGACCTTCAGCATCACCGGCCGGGCCGAAGTGGATCAGTTGCACACCCTGGACACCCTCAAGACCCGCGACTTCGTGAAGTGGAAACAAGTGGTGGTGGAGGGCCTGAACTATCAGCACGGTGACAGCCTGACCATCAGCCAGGTCAACCTGATGCAGCCTTATGCGCGCTTCATCATCAACGATGACCGCACCACCAATATCGACGACCTGCTGATTCCACAACCCGCAGGCGGCGGCAGCAAATCCTCGGGCAAGCCCGCCCCAAGTTCCAGCAAGCCACTGGGTATTCACATTGGTAAAATCGCCATCAACGATGGTTCGGCCAACTTCGCCGACCTGAGCCTGACACCAAACTTCGCCACGGCAGTCCAGCAACTCAACGGGCATATCGGCACCATCGACAGCCGCCAGGCCAAGCCGGCGGAGGTGGACGTCAAGGGCAAGGTCGACCGTTACGCTCCAGTGACCATCAAGGGCAGCGTCAACCCCTTCGATCCAATGGCCGCACTGGACATCGCCACCAGCTTCAAGCGAGTGGAGTTGACCACCCTGACGCCCTATTCCGGAAAGTTCGCCGGTTTTCGTATTCGCAAGGGCCGACTCAACCTCGACTTGCACTACATGATCACCAAGGGCCAGCTCAAGGCCGAGAACAAACTGGTGGTCGAACAGCTGCAACTGGGTGAAAAGGTCGACAGCCCAGACGCCGTGGACCTGCCGATTCGCCTGGCCGTAGCCCTGCTGAAAGACACCGACGGCAAGATTTCCATCGAGTTGCCAATTTCCGGCGACCTCAACAACCCACAGTTCAGCGTGATGCCAATCGTCTGGCAGACCCTGCGCAACCTGGTGCTGCGAGCCGCCCAGGCCCCCTTCAAGTTCATTGGCGGCCTGGTCACCGGCGGCGACTCTGAAGACCTGAGCAGTGTGTCTTTCGCTCCTGGCTCCAGCGAACTGAGCAAAGAGTCCGAGTCAGCCCTCACCACCCTGGCCAAGGCCCTCAAGGAGCGTCCGACCTTGCGCCTGGAGATCGAAGGCACCAGCGCCCAGAGCAGCGATGGTCCGCTGATCGCCGAACAGCGTCTGGAGCGCGAGTACCAGTACAACTACTACAAAATCCTGCAACGGCGCGGCGACAAGGTGCCGGCCCAGGCGTCCTTGCTGCAGGTTCCCGAGGGCGAGAAAGCGCCATTGCTGGAAGGCATCTACCGCACCCGCCTGAAACAGCAACCTCCGGCCGAATGGACCCAGCTCAGCCGCGACGAGCGCAGTGCCAAACTGCGTGAGGGGCTGATCAAGTTCTGGAGCGGCAGCGACGTGTTGCTGCGCCAACTGGGCCAGGAACGGGCCAGCAGCATCAAGGACTTCCTGGTGGACAAGGGCCAATTGGCCGATGACCGGGTCTACTTCATCGATGCCAACCTCGGCCAGGCCGAAAGCGACGGCAAGGTGATCACTCCGCTGCACCTGGACAGCGAGTAAGGCTCCCGCCGGCCTCAAGCAGCGCCACTTCCCCGCCCAATAGAACAGGCCCCGACACAAAGTGCCGGGGCCTGTAATGATCACATCCTTGTGATCTTCCGCATGAACCTTTGAAAGAAGCGGCAGACGTATCGCTTGGCTCGTCTACCGCCCCCTCTCCCTGTCCAGGCGAGAAGCTTGGGGTCTTACTCGGCTTTCAGGCCGTCGGCAGAGACCGCTTGAACGCCTTTGATTTTCTTGGTGATTGCCACGGCTGTGGCTTTCTGCGCCTCGGTAATGGCAACAGTGGACGACAGCGAGACGACGCCCTTGTTGGTTTCAACCTTGATGTCGGTGCCAGGAATGCCTTTCTCGGTTACCAGATCGCTTTTCACTTTGGTGGTGATCCAGGTATCGGAGGTGGCCTCTTTGGCCTTGGTCACTTCACCGGCAGCCACGACCATAGGCGACTGGGTGCTTTGAGTGGTCTGCGCAAATGCTGCGTTGGACATGGTCAGGGTCAGAGCGGTAGCAGTTGCAGCAGCGATAGCGAACTTCTTCATACGAGTAACTCCTGTTCTTTTAGAAAGCCTGCGCCGTGTCCTGGCAACAGGGTTATGAGGGATATTGCAGGTGCTGTGCCAAGTCCAGACCACATAAAAAACTCATAAAAAACAATAAGTTATAGATAACGCGAAGAATCAGCATCATGCAAAATGCATGACCACCCAACAATCTGCATGCAAGTTGCGGCTTTTTTCGACGCAGCTCATCAAGCCCACCCCCAACAGCCTGCCAGGACTCAGGTGTCGTGCGCGGCACAGCCCTTGGGCGCATAGTCGGCCTCCACTGTGGTGTTGCACGTCCATCCCGAAGCTGGCGAACGGCTCAGTACCAGAGTCTTGTTCAACACCGCCCCCGGAGCATTGAGGAGGGTACAGCCGATACTGCCTTCACCGGTGGCGGCAGTGCCCTCGGCGCTCATTCGGCAGTTCAACGTCAAGGGCGTGCCACCGGCGAGGGCCAGAGTCGGGTCGATTCCCTGATTAAGCAGGTCCTCGATATTGACCTTCAGCGCCGACGCCTCGGCCAACGCGGCCATCATCTTGGCCCGCACCTGGTACTTGGAATACAGCGGCATCGCCACTGTGGCGAGAATGCCGATGATGGCCACCACCACCAGCAATTCGATCAGGGTAAAAGCGGATTGATGTTTCATGAGTTGCCTCCTGGCAAGAATGCTCCGTGGGTAATCAGCAAGGCTTGAAGCACGCCCTGTGCCAAGGTTAGCCCCACGGAATTCAAGGCCTGCAGCGCTGATAGCCCATGGCCTTGAGTACGAGGAGTTGCACAAACTGACAAATTTCGTCATCTAGCGCCCCTATGCGTCAGGTGCCCGGCGGCTAGGCTTCAAGAAGCTCACCCCTGCATCAAGGATTGAACCATGGCGGTAAAAGCACCTGTGGCCAGCGTCTATCTCTGGCAAGGCACCGACGGCCAGGGCCACAAGTTGGCCGGCGAGCTGAGCGCTGCAAACCCGGCGCTGATCCGAGCTCAGCTGCGCAGGCAAGGCATCACTCCAACCCGGGTACGCCGCAAGCCCAGGGCCTGGCTCCGATCGGGCCAACGAATCAAGGCACGGGAGATCGCCCTGTTCACCCGGCAACTGGCAACCCTGATGCAGGCCGGAGTGCCACTGCTGCAAGCCTTCGAAATCATTGCCGAGAGCTTCGTCCAGCCATTGATGCGCCAACTGCTGGCCAGCCTCAAACGCGACATCGAGGCAGGCTCCAGCCTGGCCACGGCGCTGCGCCGACATCCGCGCCACTTTGACGAGCTGTACTGCAATCTGGTGGAGGCCGGCGAACAGTCCGGCGCCCTGGATACCCTGCTGGAACGGGTCGCCACCCATAGGGAAAAAAGCGAGAACCTCAAGGCCCGGGTAAAAAAGGCCATGGTCTATCCCGTGGCGGTGATCGGCGTGGCCGTCCTGGTCAGCAGCATCCTGCTGATCAAGGTGGTTCCCCAGTTCCAGAGCCTGTTCGCCGGGTTCAACGCCCAATTGCCGCTACTGACCCAATGGGTCATCACCCTTTCCCATGTCATCCAGAACCACGGCGGATGGTTGCTCAGCGCCGGCCTGCTGATGGGGGTAGGGATCAGGCAGGCTTATCGGCGCTCAGAGCGCCTGCGGGACAGTGTGGATCAGGGACTGCTACGCCTGCCCTTGGCCGGCCCGCTGCTGTACAAGGCCGCAGTGGCCCGCTACGCCCGTACGCTGGCCACCACCTTCGCGGCTGGCGTGCCTCTGGTCCAGGCCCTGGATTCAGTGGCCGGAGCCAGCGGCAACAAGGTCTTCAGGCAAGCGGTGGAACGCATCCGCCAACAGGTGGCCAGTGGCATGCAACTGAACTTTGCCATGCGCGCCAGCGGCGTCTTCCCTACTATGGCGATCCAGATGACCGCCATCGGTGAAGAATCCGGAATGCTGGATCATCTGCTGGAAAAAGTCGCAGCGCATTATGAGGTCGAGGTGGACCACCTGGTCGACAGCCTGACCAGCCTCATGGAGCCGTTGATCATGGTCATCCTGGGCAGTATCGTCGGCGCCCTGGTGGTTGCCATGTACCTGCCCATCTTTCAACTCGGCACAGCGATCTGAACATGTCCTTGACTGAAGCCATGACCCTTTACCCCCTGGCCTTCGTGACTGCGGCCCTGGTACTGGGGCTGCTCGTAGGCAGCTTTCTGAACGTGCTGGTGTGGCGCCTGCCGAAAATGCTTGAACGCGATTGGCGGGCTCAAGCCCACGAAGTGCTGGGACTGCCCCCGGAGCCTGTAGCGGCGCCCTACAACCTGCTGCTGCCCCACTCCCAATGCCCCCATTGCACACAACCGATCCGCCCCTGGGAAAACATTCCCCTGCTCAGCTATCTGTGGCTGCGGGGCCGTTGCGCCCACTGCAGGACCGCCATCAGCCCGCGCTACCCACTAACCGAACTGGCTTGCGGGCTGATCTCGGCGTACGTCGCCTGGCACTTCGGTTTTGGCTGGCCCGCAGGCCTGCTGCTGATCCTCAGTTGGGGGTTACTGGCCATGAGCCTGATCGATGCCGATCACCAACTGCTGCCAGACGTGCTGGTGTTGCCACTGCTGTGGCTGGGACTGATTGCCAATAGCTTCGAGGTACTGGCGAGCCTGGAGGATGCCCTGTGGGGCGCGGTACTCGGCTATCTGTGCCTGTGGTCAGTGTTCTGGCTGTTCAAATTGCTGACCGGCAAGGACGGCATGGGCCACGGCGACTTCAAGCTGCTAGCGATGCTTGGCGCCTGGGGCGGCTGGCAGATCCTGCCGCTGACCTTGCTCCTGTCCTCGCTGGTGGGGGCGATTCTCGGCACTGTCATGCTGCGCCTGAACCGGGCCAAGACCTCGACGCCCATCCCCTTCGGCCCCTTTCTGGCCATTGCCGGCTGGATTGCCTTGCTCTGGGGTGGTCAAATGACCGACTTCTATTTGCAGTTTGTCGGTTTCCAATGACTCGCTCCGTAAACACACCCTGGACCCTCGGCCTCACCGGCGGCATCGGCAGCGGCAAAAGCGCTGCCGCCCAGCACTTCATCGACCTGGGAGTGCATGTGATCGATGCCGATCACGCCGCTCGCTGGGTGGTGGAACCGGGCCGCCCGGCCTTGGAACAGATTGCCCAGCACTTTGGTGACAGCGTGCTGCAGGCCGACGGCCAACTGGATCGCGCGGCACTGCGCAAGCTGATCTTCGAAGTCCCCGAACAGCGTCGCTGGCTGGAGGCGCTATTGCACCCGCTGATTGCCGAGGAGATCGTCAGCCATCTGGCCCGTGCAGAATCGCCTTACGCGATCCTGGTGTCGCCACTGCTGATCGAGTCAGGCCAGTTCCGGATGACCCAACGGATTCTGGTGATCGATGTGCCGCAACAATTGCAGATCGAACGCACCTTGCAGCGCGACCAGATCAGCGAACAGCAGGTCCAGGCGATTCTCCAGGCCCAGGCCAGCCGCGAGGAGCGCCTGCGTCACGCCGACGATGTGCTGGTCAACGACCGCGATCACGCCTGGTTGCGCAGCGAGGTCGAACGCCTGCATCACTTTTACCTAACTTTGCGTGGAGGCCAGTCATGAGCCAACCCCTGACCGTCGAATGCCCAACCTGTGGCGCCCCCGTGGAATGGATCGCGACCAACACCAACCGGCCGTTCTGTTCCGACCGTTGCAAATTGATCGACCTGGGGGCCTGGGCCGCCGAGGAACACAAGATTCCAGTGAGCCCGGATGCCGAGGACGAACTGTTCTCGGAAGAACTGCCGCCCCGCGCTCACTGAGTGCTCGAACCGACGCCGATCAGGGCCGCATGAAGCTGTAGTCCTGATCGTCGTCGAGGTTCTCCGCGAGGAACTGCAACTCGTCAGCCAGATCCTCGATGCTACGTACGCCCTTGCTCTGCTGCACCACCGCGCTGAGCAGCGCCCGCAGGCTCAAACCCGGTTCAAACCCTTCCTGCTGGGCACTGTGCAAACTGTCGCGCACTTCTTGCCGGGCCCACTGATAGACGCTCATGACCGCACTCCTGAGATTTTTGCCGAGCATGCAGCGCGGCCCCAGGCTCGGAGTTGATATGGATCAAGGGCGCGGGTCCTCATCCTTCCAGGGCGCACTGAGGTAGCGGGTGCGATTGAAGGTTTCCAGCCATTCCGGGCAGAACACCACCAAGGCGCTGATCACCATGCCGTTGATAAATGCCTCGGGAAAGATGATCAGCCACAGGTAGCCGACAAAATCCTCCAGCCATTCGGGCATGGCGAAACGCCCATCAAGCCACAAGAGCCCCAGGCCACAAAGCAGGCACAACAGCGCCGACAGGGCCGCGGCGAAGAATCCGGAGCAGAAGATATAGACGAAGGGATTGCGCGGTTGAGCCCGCTCCACCAGACCGGCACAGGCCTCGGTTACCGCCACCGGCAACAGGATCAGCAAGGCGCCATTGACCCCCAGTGCCGCCAGCTCCTGCCGCCCCAGTGCCAGCAAGCCCAGCTGCGCAATCAGGCCACCGACAATCGCCAGTGGCCAATCCAGCAGTAAGGTCACCGCCGTCATGCCGATGAAGTGATAAGACACTCCAGTATCGAAATCCCGGCGCACCAACCACAGCAGAAACAACGCAAACACCGTTCCGAACAGTAGATGCTGACGGCGACTGTCGGTGAACAGCTCGACCCAGGGCGCCCGCCACACCGCCCAGATCAGAACCGGCACATACAGCAGCCAGCCGATGCTCAGGCTTGCCGGTGACAGCAGCGCCGCGCTGATCATGGCCGGGCTTTCTCCAGCGCAGTCTTCAGTTGCTCGACGGTGGTGAATTCCTGCCGAGACACCAGTTGGCCGTCCTGCAACTGCAGCCACAAGACCTTGTCCTCGGCGGCAGGGTAACGAGAGGCCACACGCCCTTCGCGGTCGAGCATCACCCGGTAGGGATAATCACGCATGGCCGGAACTGCGAACATCTTGGCGATCAGCGCCGGCATGCGCTGGATATCCGCGACAAACACCCCGTGACGCGCCTGCAGATAATCCTTGGGCTTGTCCTTGAGCGCCCCGTTCACCACCTTGGCCGCGTCCATACCGCGCGCCACCAGCAGGATCTGCGCCTGTGAATCGAGGCTGTAGGCTTGATCGAACTGATCCAGCAAGGTCCAGGGTGCCAGACGCTCACCGATTTCAAGGGCCTGGGCCCACAGGGGCAACAGGCCCAGCAACAGAATTGACCAGCGTTTCACTGCACACTCCTTATCGAGGGGTAGGACGGGAAACAGTCTACACCGCCCCTGGGCAGGCTCGAGCAAGCACCGCCAGGCACCGGGTGCAGAGGTTTTTCGAGAAACGTGGTTTTTAAGGTCATATTTGAGCGCTAAGCTTGGGGATATGGATGACTCAGATTTTTTGCGCCTGCTCACCATTCAGGCCGAACAAGCCAACGCGTTTCTGTCCAATGCCCGCAAATGGGAGCGTGAGCGTTGGGTCTGCCAGCGCCTGCTGCAAGGCCTGAATATTCCCTATCGCAACGACGAATTCAGCGCCGCCGGGCAGGAACCGCCGGATGTGCTGTTTCGCGAGGCCAGCTTCGAGGTGTTCTTCGTCCTTGATGAAGGCCGCCGACTCAATGATGAATGGCGCGACGAACTGCAACGCCGGCGCAGCGCATTTTCCCTGAGCCAACTGGTACGACGCGAAGCCAAGCCCAAGCGCATCCCGGCTAACGAACTGTTGCTGCGCCTGGGGCCGACCCTGCGCAAGAAGGCCCACAACTACAAGGAGCGTGGGATGAACCTCGGGGAGCTGGACATCATCGCCTTCGCCGCCCTGAAACGTGAAGTGCTGGATCTGAACAGCCACTTCCCGCCCCCCACCGAGTACCTGCGCCAGGGCTGGCGCTCGCTGTCCCTGGTGGGACCGACCTTCGCCCGGGTGCTGTTCGCCCATCCGGATGCGCCGGAGTTCCTGCGTAGCAACCTGGGCCGCAGTATCGTTTTCGACGTCGGCATCAGTTTGTAAAGTCCGTCAATCCGCCTCGCCTGGGCATGGCGCAATATCCCGGGCAATGGTAAAAAAGCGCTCTTGCCTGCCAACGCCGGGACTTCGTCATCGAGCCCCCACGCGCAGCGGCTATGCTCGGTAAATGCTCGATTGCATCGCGCTGTAACATTCCCCTGTGTTGCGACGTCTACCTGACGAGGCCCTTTATGAGCAGCCGCCTGAACCCCGACGACCAACGCCATGTCGAAGAATACCTGCAACTGCCCCAGCACCGAGTCGAGCGCCGGCCCTTTCGGCCGTGGATGCTCCTTGTGGTGGTGGTCGTGGTGACGGTCGCCCTGGGCCTGTTGAGCCGTTTTATCAGTTACCTGACGCTATGAGCTGCATCGCGCTCGCTCGGTTGACTGCACCGATTTCTTTTAGCCTTGCGAGATATCCCCATGACTCATCGTATTGTCATCGTTGGCGGCGGCGCCGGCGGCCTGGAGTTGGCGACCCGCCTGGGTAAGACCCTGGGCAAGCGCGGCACCGCCAGTGTGATGCTGGTGGACGCCAACCTGACCCATATATGGAAACCCCTGCTGCACGAAGTGGCCGCCGGCTCACTGAACTCCTCCGAAGACGAACTCAACTACGTTGCCCAAGCAAAATGGAACCACTTCGAGTTCCAGCTGGGCCGTATGAGCGGGCTCGATCGTCAACAGAAAAAGATCCAGTTGGCTGCCACCTATGACGAGGAAGGCACAGAACTGTTGCCGGCCCGTGAACTGGGCTACGACACCCTGGTGATCGCCGTGGGCAGTACCACCAACGACTTCGGCACCCAGGGCGCCGCCCAGCATTGCCTGTTCCTCGACACCCGCAAACAGGCCGAACGCTTCCACCAGCAACTGCTCAATCACTACCTGCGGGCCCACGCCGGGCAGACAGATGCCGTGGAACAGATCAGCGTGGCCATCGTCGGCGCCGGTGCCACCGGTGTGGAACTGGCAGCGGAACTGCACAACGCCGCCCATGAACTGGCCGCCTACGGCCTGGATCGGATCCTCCCGGAAAACATGCACATCACCCTGATCGAAGCCGGGCCACGGGTGCTGCCGGCCCTGCCTGAGCGCATCAGCGGGCCGGTGCACAAGACCCTGGAGAAACTCGGGGTCAAAGTGCTGACCAACGCTTCAGTCAGTGAGGTGACCGCCGACAGTCTGATCACCGCTGATGGCCAGACCATTCCCGCCAGCCTCAAGGTGTGGGCTGCCGGCATCCGCGCGCCGGGTTTCCTCAAGGACATCGACGGCCTGGAAACCAACCGCATCAATCAGCTCCAGGTGCTGCCAACCCTGCAGACCACCCGTGACGAGAACATCTTTGCCTTCGGCGACTGCGCCGCCTGCCCTCAACCCGGCAGCGACCGCAACGTACCGCCACGGGCCCAGGCTGCGCACCAACAAGCCTCACTGCTGGCCAAATCGCTGAAACTGCGTATCGAAGGCAAAGACCTACCGACCTACAAGTACACCGACTACGGTTCGCTGATCTCGCTCTCGCGCTTCTCGGCGGTGGGCAACCTGATGGGCAATCTCACCGGCAGCGTGATGCTCGAAGGCTGGCTGGCGAGGATGTTCTACATCTCGCTGTATCGCATGCACCAAATGGCCCTGTACGGAGTGTTCCGCACGGCGATGCTGATGCTCGGCAGCCGGATTGGACGAGGCACCGACCCACGCTTGAAGTTGCACTAAGCGCCTGAAAGTACGCCCCGCTACGCAAGGTAGTGGGGCAACCGGACAAACCGGTCCGCCTAAAGGCACTCATCGAGAAAACTCACCACGGTCCCCATGCAAGCAACCCGTTCTTCGACGTGGGGCATGTGGCTGGAGTTTTCGAACAAGGCCCAGCGGATGTTGGGAATCTGTTCCAGATAGGGCTTGACCACTGTCGGCGTAGCCTCGTCGTAACGGCCGGAGATCAATAGCGTCGGTACGTTAATGTGTTTCAAGCGTTCGACGATGGTCCAGTCCTTCAGGCTAGCAACGATATGGAACTCATTGGGGCCATTCATGGCGCGATAAACCGTGGGATTGGCGTCAACCTTAGCGAAGGTACGAGCAACATCATCAGGCCAGGGCTTGATACGACAGACATGGCGATCATAAAAGACTCGCGAGGCTGCAACATACTCTACGGAGTCTGTTGTCCCCGCGCGCTCATGGCGCAGCAGAGTTCGCTGCACCTCCTCAGGTAAGGCTTCACGCAAGCGATTAGCCTCCGCAACCCAAGTCCGCATATCGGCCGGAGAGTTGGCGATAATCAGTGCCCGCAAACCTGCGGGGCGCAACACCGCATGCTCACTGGCCAGCATCCCCCCCCAAGATTGCCCCAGCAATGCATAGTTATCGCTAATACCAAGGTGATCCAGAAGGTTGTCCAACTCCTCAAGAAAAAGTTCCACTGTCCAGAATGAAGGGGGTTTATCTGGCAGGTGAGTAGAAAAGCCATTACCGATCTGATCATAGTGAATGACCGCGCGGCCACTGGCAGCTACATCCTTGAAGGTATCTACATAATCATAGGTGCAACCTGGACCACCATGCAGAATCACCAAGGGCGTATTGCCATTGCGTAAATCACCGGTAACGCGATACCAAGTTCTATAAGCACCAAAGGAGGCATAGCCTTCGAGCGTTATCTTATTCGAGTCCATTATGTGCCACTCCCTGTATTACACACGACACAGAGTATCGGCGGGGGAAGGTCAATGTAACTAGAAGAAAAGATAGGTTTTACATCACCTCAGCTATCCAATAATCGGTAATGAACCGCTCGGGCAACGGCTTGGACCCGGTTCCTAGCGCCCAATTTATGCATGGCAGAGTTCAAATGAAGAGTCACGGTTGCAACAGACCGGTGTAATCGAGCAGCTATTTCTAAAGCGGTGAAACCCTCTGCAGCCCACTTCATGCACTCGCGTTCGCGTTTGGTCAGAGGTGTCGATGAGTGTTGTCCTTCCTTCTGACTCAATACTGGATAGGCCGCTTCTTGCAGGGCATAGGCAATCAGACTGAACTCCCCGAGAACATGACGCATATCCTTGAGTGCGCTCTGAGTTCCACCGGACCGTAACCCCGCAAGGCTGGCAAAACCGCCTTTCGGGAGATGGATGGGGACTGAGACTCCATGAGCCATCTGAGCATTTTGCAAGTAGCTCACCACCGGTGCATGGCGTAAGCCGATGACTTCTTTCAGGACTGTCTCTGCCTCTGGTTGATAGGACCAAAGGAAAGGCGAAATAGAGTTGAGTGCCACTTGCTGGACTGGGTCAATCTGATAATAGCCCTCATTGCACCAGAGCTCCTGCCATTCTGCAGGTGTCTTACGCAGAAGCACCTCCGGCGTAATCAGCAATCCATCATGATCAAATGGCACTGGACTGTAGTCGTATACCAACGCATCAAAGCCCAAATTGGAGGCCAGCAGCATAGCCTCATCCAACTGCGCCTCCAGATTCCCTCCATCTGAAAGACAGCCCTTGTACTCAGACAGCTTGATCTGCATCCCTTCAGCTCCCTCGTGGTTTTCTTTCTTGACAACCAATGAGTAGAATGCCATGCCTCGGCGAGGGACAGCCAGAGCGAACCTATAAGATTTGCTAGCTTACGGCGACGCTGCGCCCTCATTAAGTTTGTTCATCAAGTAGCAACTGACAGGATGTTAGTGATGCAGCAGGAAATGGCGACGGCCCTGCGACCAGATCAGGTGGCCAGTGCCTCCAAGGTGTTGAATTCCCTCCCAGCTCCGGCCAATAACTCTCCCCGCCTACAAAAAAGCCCACGCTCTTCCAGACACCACGTGTTTATCTACAACACCCTTGGGGCTGGATCATGAGCCTCAGACGATACCGCTTTGTACTTTCCCGTCCTTTGCAATTACTGCCAGTGCTCTTCGGTATCAGCCTGACGACTTTTGTGATGGTACGTTCGATTCCAGGAGATCCAGCCCGAATTCTGTTGGGCAGCCGCAGCACCCCAGATGCCTTGGTGAAAATCAGAACCCAGTACGGTCTTGATCAGTCTCTATGGCAACAGTATCTCTATTTCCTGAAGAATCTTTTCAATGGCGAACTAGGCCAATCCTTGCTGTACAAAATCGATACGCTGAAGCTCATAAGTACCCGCATTGAGCCTACGCTACTGCTCGTTTCGGGGAGCGTAATGCTGGCGTTATTGATTGCACTACCTCTGGCCATTTTGGCAGCACGCAATCAAGGTGGCTGGCTTGATCGATTGATCCGGTTGCTGAGCACCGCGGGTCTGGGCATGCCAGCATTCTGGTTGGGAATCATGCTGATTCTATTGTTCAGCGTGCAATGTGGCCTATTCCCGGTATCCGGTTACGGCCGTACATGGCTAGAAAAACTGCACCATTTAGTACTCCCTTGCTTGACTGTTGCTCTAGCGTTGTCGTCATTGCTGATTCGAAATCTGCGTGCAAGCCTCATTGATGAAATGCAAGCCGAGCATATCGCTGCAGCCCGAGCACGAGGCCTCGATGAGAGAGTCATCTTTCGTCGCCATGTCTTGCCCAATGCATTGATCCCCACCGTAAACCTGCTAGCCGTGAACGTTGGCTGGCTGATCAGCGGTACCGTCGTGATTGAAAGTTTGTTCGCAATCCCAGGCGTGGGTCAGTTGCTGGTACGCGGGATATTCACCCGCGATTACATGGTGGTACAGGGGGTAACGATGGTACTGGCCTGCTCAACAGTGGCTGTGAACTTCCTTGCCGACCTCCTGACAGTCGCAATCGACCCAAGAGTCAAAGTCCAATGAGCAGCATCACTACGGTTGCAAATGAGCGACAACACCTGGGGGCCAATAGGGGCCAACTGAATCTGACTCTAGGATTGGCCATTCTTTGTTCCTGGCTCTTGCTGGCAATACTGGCGCCATGGGCAGCACCGTTCGACCCGCTTGAGCACAATATCGAGTTGCGTTTAAACGCCCCAAGCCTCGCCCACCTGTTTGGTACCGACAACTTCGGGCGCGACATCCTTTCCCGAGTCATCTGGGGAGCTCGGGTAGACCTTCAGCTTTCGCTGCTAGGCGTCATCCTGCCATTTCTAATTGGTACCTCAGTAGGAGCTTTATCAGGCTACATAGGTGGGTACTTCGACACCCTGTGCATGCGCCTGATCGATATCATCCTGGCTTTTCCCTTTCTGGTGCTGATGCTGGCGATCATGATGCTGATCGGTCCCGGACTTGGCAGTTTCTACATTGCCATTGCGTTAGTGGGATGGGTCTCCTACGCCCGCCTGACGCGCTCACAAATTCTGGTTCTCAAGAAAAGCGACTTCGCATTGGCAGCGAAAAGCCTGGGGTTCAACCACATGAGAATCCTGTTCCGTCATCTGCTACCCAATGCGCTTTTCAGTTCCATTGTGTTCTTCATGTCCGACGCAGTACTAATCCTCCTCAACGGTGCGGCCGTCAGTTATCTCGGCCTTGGTGTTCAGCCACCTACTGCTGAGTGGGGAACAATGATCGCCGAAGGCCAGAGTTTTATTACTTCAGCCTGGTGGATCTGCACATTTCCAGGGTTGGCGATCATCTCCTTGGCAATGGGTTTCAGTCTGATTGCCGATGGCATCGCCGGCATACTCGGAAAGCGCTCGTGAAGTCCCCTCTCCTGCAAGTCGACGAACTTAGCGTTATTGCACGCTCGGCAGAGCGTGAGACCACTTTAGTGGACAGCCTCTCATTCACACTCGCGGAAGGAGAAATACTTGGCCTCGTAGGCGAAAGCGGCAGCGGCAAGACCCTCGCCTGTCGCGCCCTTATGCGCCTGTTGCCAGCGCACAACCTGCATATTCAGGGGCGCGCCGTGAAACTTGGCGATACCGACCTACTGCAACTGAGCGAGGATGAAATACGCACAGTACGAGGTCGCCAGTTAGGCATGGTGTTCCAAAACCCCACAAATCATCTCGACCCACTGATGCGCATCGGCGAACAAATCAGTGAAGGTATTCAACTGCACCATGAAGTAACCAGACGAGAAGCGCGTGCACTGGCCATCGACCTGCTGAGACAGGTCGGCATCCCCGACCCACGGGCCCGAGCAGAACACTACCCACATGAATTCTCAGGCGGTATGCGACAACGGGCAATGATCGCTGTAGCCCTAGGCTGCAATCCAAAAATACTGATTGCCGACGAACCGACTACCGCTCTGGATGTGACGGTCCAGGCACAAATTCTGCGACTGCTTCTGAAATTGCGAGATGAACGAGGCTTGTCACTGATCCTGATCAGCCACGACTTGGGAGTTGTAGCCCAAACCTGTGATTCGATTGCAGTGATGTACGCAGGCAGGCTTTGTGAGCTAGGCACAAGACATGAGGTTCTGAGGTCTCCACAGCACCCTTATACAGCGGGTTTGATTAGCTGCCAGCCAGCATTCAACAAGGGATATGGCCCCTTGAAAACAATACCCGGCCAGCCGCCTTCTTTCGACGCCCTTGCTCAAGGGTGTCGATTCGCTCCGCGCTGCCAACAATCCGTGGATCTGTGCATCAACAAACAACCGGAACCGCAGCCATCCCATGCAGAGCAACTCGTCGCCTGCCACTTCCCACTCAAGCCAGGAGTTTTGCCTTGAGCTTGCTTAACGTTAGAGAACTGCACGTACATTTTCCCGCCAGCACCTCTTGGTTAGGAATGCGTAGCCGTTGGCTGAAAGCCGTCAATGGCGTCTCCCTGAATCTGGCGCAGGGAGAGATTCTGGGGTTGGTGGGCGAATCGGGGAGTGGCAAAAGTAGTCTTGGCAAAGCAATTCTGTGTTTAAACAAAACCAGTGGAGGAAAGATCGTTTTCGACGGGACAGACATTACTGCTGGTAAGAAGCGCGATATTCAACGTCTGCGACACGAAACTGCAATGATTTTCCAAGACCCATACACAGCGCTCAATCCAAGACTGAGTGTTGGCGAAACGCTAAGTGAAGTCCTACGAATACAGCGTAGATTGCCCCCAGAGTGCATCGCCGAGCGGGTGGAAGAGTTGCTCAGACTGGTAGGACTACCAGTGGAGATAGCTTCTCGCAAACCAAGATCCCTCAGTGGTGGCCAATGCCAGCGAGTGGGAATCGCGCGGGCGCTCGCGGTCGAACCTCGATTAATTGTCGCCGATGAGTGCATCTCGGCCTTGGACGTCTCTATCCAAGGACAGATCATTAACCTGCTACTGGAGTTACGTCAGCAGATCAATTTGACACTACTGTTTATCAGCCATGACCTGTCAGTCGTTCGTCGAATCTGCGATCGAGTGGCCGTTATGTACATGGGACAGATCATCGAAGAGGGGCCGGTGGAGGCCATATTCAATCATCCACTCCATCCATACACGGCCGCCTTGATCAGCGCCATTCCACAACTAGACCCAAGCCAGGCTTTACCACAACCGTTACCAGGCGAGCCGCCTAGCCCGATGCGGCTACCCGCAGGCTGCGCCTTTCACTCACGCTGCAGTTACGCGCAGTACGTTTGCGCCAATACCCAACCCCCTACCCGGTATCTGAAGAGCCGGCGCTACAACTGCATATTAGAAGAAACGCAGTTCAAAAACTAAAAAACGCACATCAACAGGGAATTTGATCATGAAGGCAAGACATCGAAAGATATTGGTAGCCGCTTCATTTCTGGTCTGCGCATTGACCACGGGCGTTTCGCAAGCTGCAGGAGTTCTGACGATAGGCTGCCGGGAAGAAAGCACTACCTTCGACCCGATCAAAAGCGCACAGAATCGCGACAGCTGGGTGTTCACCAATGTCTATGACGTGCTGGTACGAGTCGACAAAGCCGGGACCAAGCTACTACCCGGGCTGGCAGAAAGTTGGAAGATTTCCGACGATGGCCTGACCTACACCTTCAAGCTGCGTCCGGCCAAATTTTCCGACGGTTCATCTATCAGCGCCCAGGATGCAGTCTTCAGCCTGCTACGTATTCGCGATGATAAAACGTCGCTGTGGACTGACACCTACGCCATTCTCGACAAGGCCGAAGCGCCAGACTCCCAGACCCTGGTGCTCACGTTGAAAAGCCCCTCGGTGCCCTTTCTCTCGCAGTTGGCCTCACCCAACGCTTCAATCCTGTCGCAACAAGCAATGGCAAGAATGGGTGACGAAGCCTACGCCCAGCAACCCGTTTCATCCGGCGCCTTTGTGGTCAAGGAGTGGTTACGCGGCGATCGAGTGATTCTGGAAAAGAACCCACACTTCTGGCAAGCCGACACAGTAAGCCTGGATGGCGTGGAGTGGATCTCCATTCCCGACGACAACACACGGATGCTGAAAGTACAGGCAGGAGAGCTGGACTCCGCACTCTTCGTGCCCTTCTCACGAGTCGATGCGCTGAGAAAAGATCCAAATCTGGTCGTGCATCTGGATCCTTCCACACGAGAAGATCACCTTTTGATCAACCACGAACACGGCCTGCTAGGCAAACCACAAGTGCGTGAAGCCCTGGACCTGGCCATCAACAAGAAGTCTTTGGTTGATACCGTGACCTTCGGGCATGGCGAAGTGGCCTACTCATACATTCCCAAAGGCGCGATGTACCATTACGCCGATAACCTGCAGCGTCCCTACGACCCTGAAAAAGCCAAAAAGCTGTTAGAGCAAGCCGGAGCCAAAGGACTGCAACTCAATTACGTGGTCAACGCCGGTAATGAGGCCGACGAACAGATCGCTGTGCTCGTACAGAACCAGTTGGCGGCCGTCGGGGTAAAGGCCAATCTCCAGAAAGTCGATCCCAGCCAAAGCTGGCAGATGCTCGTGGATGGCGACTACGATCTTTCTGTCATGTATTGGACTGCTGACATCCTCGACCCAGACCAAAAAACCACCTTTGTTCTGGGGCACGACACCAACATGAATTACATGACCCGCTACAAAAACCCACAGGTCAAGGAGTTGGTGGCTGCCGCACGGGTGGAAATGGACGCCTCCAAGCGCGAGCAAATGTATGTGGATCTGCAAAAGCTCGCTAAGCAGGACGTGAACTGGATCGACCTCTACTACAGCCCGTACATCAACATTTCGCGCAAGAACATCGAAAACTTCCAGCAAAGCCCAATGGGCCGCTTCTCCCTGGAAGAAACCGTCAAGAACTGACCCGTCAAAGCCGCGCAACCAGAGCAGCCGGCCTGGTTGCGCGAGGCTCTCGCCAGCCCCAAAAAGCAGCGCCGATAGCCACATCAAGGTCGGTATCACGCATGCCCACACCTCCCCAGTCTGCTGCAATGCCGCTTCATGGCCCACCCGAGTGTGGCGCCGCGCATCGCTCATTGCAGACAAGGACCCGTGCCATGCAGATGCCCAAGACCCTTCAGATCCACAACGGTGAAAAAGTCCCTTCAACCTTCTCCCTTGAAGAATACGCCCAGCGCCTGAGCACGCTGCGAGCCTATATGGCCCAGCAGGATATCGACGCGGCGCTGTTCACCTCCTACCACAACATCAACTACTACGCCGACTTCCTGTATTGCTCTTTCGGCCGTCAGTACGCCCTGGTGGTGACCCGGGAACGTAGCGTGCTGATCAGCGCCAATATCGACGGCGGGCAGCCCGGGCGTCGGGCGGTCTGCGATGATCAGGTGGTGTACACCGACTGGCACCGGGGCAACTTCTTCGTCGCGGTCAAACAGGCCTTGCCGCAGGCAGCACGGCTGGGCCTGGAGTTCGATCAACTGACCCTGCCCAGCCACCAGGCCTTCGCCGAGCTCTATCCTCGGGCGCAACTCCTGGATATTGCTGCCCCGTGCATGAGCATGCGCATGCTCAAGTCAGTCGAAGAACAGGCACTGATCCGCCAGGGTGCACGCATCGCCGACATCGGCGGGGCCGCCGCCATCGATGCCCTGCAGGATCAGGTATCGGAATACGATGTGGCCCTGCACGCCACACAGGCCATGGTGCGGGAAATCGCCCGGACCTTTCCCGCAGCCGAATTGATGGACACCTGGACCTGGTTTCAATCAGGGATCAATACCGACGGCGCACACAATCCGCTGACCTCGCGGCGCATCAGCCCGGGAGAGGTACTCAGCCTCAACTGTTTCCCGATGATCGCCGGTTACTACACCGCGCTGGAGCGCACACTGTTCCTTGGGCATTGTCCCGACGCTTATCTGCGGCTGTGGGAAATCAACCTCAAGGTGCATGAGGCCGGATTGCAACTGATCAAGCCCGGAGCCCGCTGCAGCGACATTGCCCGACAGTTGAACGAAATCTACCTGGAACACGACTTGCTGCAATACCGGACCTTCGGCTACGGCCACTCGTTCGGCATCCTCAATCACTACTACGGGCGCGAGACCGGGCTGGAGTTTCGCGAGGACGTGGACACTGTGCTGGAGCCCGGCATGGTGGTGTCCATGGAGCCGATGATCAGGCTACCCGAAGGCAGTCCAGGTGCCGGTGGTTATCGTGAGCACGACATTCTGATCGTCAACTCCCAAGGCGCGGAAAACATCACCCGGCTGCCCTACGGACCACAGCACAACATCATCGACCGCTGAAGAAACAATCAGGACCACTCGACCGGGATGCTCAACGCGCTCTTGATCAACAGGCATCTACAAAGCCAACAAGCCGTGAAGATTGCAGCGATTACCTCTGAAACCCAACGAGAAAAAGCTTAAGCAACAAGAGCTTTCAGGGCTTATCCAGGATGAGCCCTGAAACCCAATAGAAACAGATGCCATGCATTTCACTCAGGTGTCTGCCCGGATACTTTCGAAGTCATGCACAACGAGCAAACACGGCATGCCCCATCGTTCGGTAGCGATCCAGACACAACTAAGTGAAAACTCGACATTACAAGTAACCGACCATGTTCACTTTATGGAATCAAAGCATTGCGCTTGGCAAACTCCGCCAGGCTTACTTGCGACTCCAACCCCAGCTTCTGCAACAGTCGGGTCTTGTAGGTGCTGACTGTCTTGTTGCTCAAGAACAGTTTTTCACCAATGGCCTTGTTGGAATGTCCCTGTGCTAGATACTGCAACACGATCATTTCCCGATCAGTCAGCAGGCCTATCTGCTCCGCCTCGGACTGTTGTTCCGCCGTGGGCATGGAAACATCCAAAGCCATCGACGGATAAAAAGTGTAGCCGGCCAACACAGCATTCAGAGCCACCACCAGATTGCCCAGATCCTCCTCCTTGTTGACGAAACCCCGAGCTCCCAGCTGAATACAGCGTCTGCAGAAGCTTTCAATCGACTGCGAGGTCAGCACCAGCACTTCAGTGGGCAAGCCCAGAGCCTTGATACGTGAAAGCACCTTGAGGCCATCCAGCTTGGGAATACCGATATCGAGGATTACCACATCCGGCCCATGCTCGCGCACCAACTCCAGCGCATCCAATCCATTGTCTGTTTCGGCCACCACCCGCATGTTGTTCTTTTCCAGCAAGACCTTAACGGCGAGCCGAACAACAGGATGATCGTCAACTATCAATACGCTGTGCATATTGTCACTTCACCTTAAAAACCCGGCCTTCGGTTGAGCCGGACCGACCGGAAAATATACGTAACCGCACCCTATATGCTGCAACTTACGTATCCGTATAAAGACGCTGATGTCATGTAGAAATTTCGTGTACAGCACCTTGATGTCGTCCAGAAATTTCAGATTCCCGGCAAATAACAGAGGATACAAGGGGTTAATGACTCCTCCTTAAGGAATCAGACAGTCTGATTTTTCAATGAGAAATTTCCTACCGCACATAAGGATTTGCCTAATGGCTGCAACTCTAGAGCCTTAGCACTATGACCGGCAAATAATGACATGAGCCGGCAATGCAAAATTTGAACGTTCTGGTCCTGGAAGATGAACCGCTGCAACGCCTGGTTACCGTCACTGCACTGAAAAAAGTGATGCCTGGGCAGGTGCATGAAGCGGCCAGCGGTAGTGAAGCCCTGGCACTGCTGGAGCACTGCGAAAGGATGGACATTGCCATCTGTGACCTGAAAATGCCCGGAATGGACGGTTTGGCCTTCCTGCGCCACGCCAGCCAAAGCGGCAAACTGCACTCCGTGATCCTGTGCAGCCAGATCGAGCCGATTCTGCGCCAAACTACCGTCTCGATGATCAGGCGCCTGGGCTTGAACTTCCTGGGTGATCTGGGCAAGCCCTTCAATCTGGAGCGCCTGACCACCCTGCTGACTCGTTATCAGAACCAGCGCCACGGTCTGGTCACTGCTCTGAGAAAGTCCGAACTACCCACCCTGGCGGACGTGATTCGCGGCCTGGACAACGGCGAATTCGAACCCTACTACCAACCCAAGGTGGCACTCGACAACGCGTCGCTCCAGGGGGCGGAAGCGCTAGCCCGCTGGAATCATCCACAGTTGGGAGTACTGCCGCCTTCGCACTTCCTGCACATCATGGAACACCACAGCTTGCTGGACCGCCTGTTCTGGCAACTGTTCGACCAGGGCCTGGCCTTGCGCCGCAAACTGGCGCAAAAAGGCATTCCCCTGAGTTTCTCGTTCAATCTGCACCCATCACAGCTGGCGTCCCAGACGCTGACCGAATCCATTGCCACCCTGCTCGTACTGTTTCAGGTTCCATCCAGCAGCATCACCTTTGAAATCACCGAAACCAGTCTGATCAGCGCTCCCGCCAGTAGCCTGGAAAATCTGGTACGCCTGCGGGTAATGGGCTGCGGCTTGGCCATGGATGACTTCGGTGCGGGCTACTCCTCCCTGGATCGCCTCTGCGAGTTGCCCTTCAGTCAGATCAAGCTCGACGGCACTTTCGTGCGCAAGATGGGGCATCACCCCAGAAGCAGCGCCATCATTGGCTACACGGTGGCGCTCGCCCGTTCATTGGGTATGTCGCTGATTATCGAAGGAGTGGAAACCCGCGAGCAGCAGCAACGCCTACTGGAGCTGGGATGCGACATAGCCCAGGGCTTCGTGTTTGCACGCCCGATGCCGGAAAGCCATTTCATTGCCTACTGCATTCGTTAGTCCCTTGGGAGAGCCGATCAAAGAGGCGACCCGTTGCTCAGGTTCTGTACCGCCCGCCGGGCGCTCATTGCGTTGTGACTCGTTGATCGAGCCATCTGGCCCCCCACTATCTGAAGCGATCATGCATTCACGACTTTTCTGGCTTTTTATCTGCCTGGCGATATTGGCTGTTCAACCGGCAGCGGCCCAGCTTCCGAGTTTGCCCAATACGCTGTACAGCACGGCACGCCTCGATCACCACGACCTTGCCCTTGACGATGAAGACTGGCGTTGGCTGCGCCACAGGTCGGAACTGAAAATCGGTGCCGTGGCTACAGAATCGTCCCCCTTCAATGTCAGCTACAACGACAATCACTACGAGGGCATTACCGCTGACGTCAGCGCTCTGATTGGGCAGATACTCGGGGTTCGCATCAAGATCGTGTCCTTTGCCACCCGGGCAGAGGCCACGCAAGCCTTACAGGCTGCCAATATCGACTTGCTAGGCAGCTACAGCTCCGAGCAGCCTGCCGAGGCCGTCAGGTTTACTCGCCCCTTCGCCGAAGCCCGACTGGCACTGTTCAAACGCAAGGATGAATTGCGCAAATCGCCCTCCAACCTGGCCGGACTACGAGTTTCTGTGGCCCAGGAACACAGCGCGCAACTGCAGTCGCGCTTTCCCTTGGCCCACTTGATGGTCTATCCCACCCATGACGAGGCCATAGCCGCGGCAGCCTTTGGCCATACCGACATGTACGTGGACGATGTTCTGAGCGCCTATTTCCGCATCAATCGTTCCTACTATGGCTTTCTCAAGTTCGAGCGCTTCGCCGACTTTTCCCAAGGCGGCTACGGTTATGCGCTCCAAGAGGATAACCAGCGCCTGCTGCGGATTATCAACCAGAGCATTGACGCGATCGGTAAGGAAAAACTCCTCAATCTGAGTCGGCGCTGGGTGGGTAGCGGCCTCATTGCGTCGGACCAAAGGATGGCACTGACGCCGGAAGAGTCGCGCTGGATAGCCCGCAACCCAGTCATACGCCTGGTGATCAATGACGATCTGGCGCCCATTGCCTTCTTCGACGCCAATGGCGTTTTCTCGGGTGTCACCGCTGAACTGCTGGACGTGCTATCACAGCGCACCGGACTCGACTTCCAGGTCACCGCTCGCAACGGCGGCTACCCGGAACAGATTGAAGCCTTGCGCCAATCAGAGGCCGACCTGGCCATCATGACTGCCAGTGAACAACGCGAAGACAACCTGCGCTTCACTCGCTCCTTCCTGACCAGTCCCTTCGTCCTCGTGACCCAGACCGACAAGAAAGGCATGGCACAGCGGCCTGGAGACCTGGCAAACAAGCGCCTGGCCATCCCTTCCGGACACGTGACACTGCAGCATGTGCGCGAGCGCTACCCGAAAGCCGAAGTCATTGAAGTCGGCACCTCGCTGGACGCCATGAACATGGTCTATACCGGCGGCGCCGATGCCGCGGTGGTGTCATTGCCGGCCTCGCGTTACTACATTGTCCGCCTGTTCCAGAATCGCCTGGCTGTTGCCGATCTGATTCACACCCGGCAGGCGACCGCCAGCTTTGCCCTGAGGCGAAGCGATTCGGAACTGCAATCCATCCTCGATAAAGCCCTGATCAGCCTCCCGACGGACGATTTGAACGCCATCGCCAACCGCTGGCGCTCACCGCCGGGCATGAGCAGCGAAACCTGGCGCGACTACGCGTTGATGATCGCCGAAATCATAGCTGGCGCTTCGTTGCTGCTCCTGCTGTCGCTGCTCTGGGTCGTCTATCTGCAACGCCGGGTCAAGGCCGAGAAAACGCTCAATGAACAATTGCGCTTTATCGAGACCCTGGCAGAGAACATGCCCCCGGCCCTCTATCTCCGGGACATTGAGGGCAACATGCTGTCCTGCAACCGCAGCTATCTGCAGAGCGTCGGTCTGAGTGCCGAGGACATCCTGGACAAGACCGTGCAGGAACTACCTGATGAGCACTTTGCGGCAGGGCCCGACCTGCACCAGAACTACCTGCAAGCGATCAATGACGGCAAGACCATTACCTCGGTATATGCCGTGCAATTGCAGGGCAAGGACGTCTGGATCGAGCACTGGATTCAGCCATTCCAGGACGCCACCGGTGTCACAAAGGGCGTGATCTGCGTCTGGCTGGACATAACCAAGCACCGTCATCTGGTTCAGGAACTGAAGGAGGCGAAGAATCTCGCCGATGAGGCCAGCCGGGCCAAGACCACCTTCCTGGCCACCATGAGCCATGAAATACGCACGCCAATGAACGCCATCATCGGCATTCTGGAACTGGCGCTCAAACGCGCCGACAGCGATCGGATCGAGCGCTCCAGCATTGAAATCGCCTACAGTTCGGCCAAGAGCCTGCTGGAGCTGATCGGCGATATCCTCGACATTGCCCGCATCGAGTCCGGACGCCTGAGCCTCTCGCCCAAACGCGCCAACCTGCGCGAACTGGTGGAATCAGTGGCTAGAGTGTTCGAGGGGCTGGCCCGGCAGAAATGCCTGAGCCTGATCCTCGAGATCGACTCCAGCATCAACGGCGATGTGCTGGTGGACGGGATGCGTTTCAAGCAGATCCTGTCCAATCTGGTGAGCAATGCCATCAAGTTCACCGAAGCCGGTTTTATCAAGGTGACCATTTCCGGCGAGCTGGTGGAAAACGCTGTGCTGCGGGTCGAGCTCAGTGTCGAAGACTCGGGAATTGGTATTTCCCCCAGCAACCAGCAACGCCTGTTCCAACCTTTCGCACAGGTAGAGCGCAACGTGCAGACCATCGAGGGCACAGGGCTGGGGCTGGTGATTTGTCGTTCCCTGTGCGAAATGATGGGTGGCCAGGTGTCGATGAGCAGCACCCTGGGGCATGGCACCCGGGTGGATGTGGCGCTGAGTTTGCAAGTACTGGAGCGCACGGCCACCTCTGAGCGTCCGCCTCAGGTCAAGAGGCGCTACACGCACCGTTTGCAGATTCTGGTGGTAGACGATCATCCGGTGAACCGCCAGGTCCTGCAGCAGCAGCTGTGCTTTCTCGGACATGACGTGTTCGAAGCGGAGAACGGCCTGGAGGCACTGCATCTCTGGCGCGAGCAGGACTTTGACGTGATCATCACCGACTGCCACATGCCCATCATGAACGGCGCCGAGATGAGCCGGGCGATCCGCCAGGATGAGCGGGACAAGGCCTGCGAACCAATGATGATCATCGGCCTGACCGCCGACGCCCAGCAGGAAGAAGTGGAACGTTGCATCCAGGCGGGAATGAATGATTGCCTGATCAAACCCATCAGCCTGGATGAGTTGGAAGAACGTCTGCTGGCCATGGGACAAGCCGATGAGAGCGAACGTGAGAACCTCATCCCCACGAAGCCCACCAGCCCCCGCTCTTCTCGGGTATTCGACCTGGAGTCATTGCATACCCTGGTGGGCAGCGAGCCGACGATGTTGCATCACATCTTGAGTGAGTTGCTCAGTAACAATCGCATGGACATGCAGAGCCTCGACACCTTGCTTCAAGAGCAGGCAACAGTTGAGTTGGCAGAGTTGGCGCATCGTATCAAGGGCGCTGCGCGCGTGGTCAATGGCGAAGATTTGGTAGAGAGTTGTCGTCAGCTGGAAGATGCCTGCCTGAGCCCCGACCTGTCCCTGAACATGGTCAAGGAATGCGTGGAACAGGTGAAACAGGCCATCATCACCCTCGAACAGCGCCTGTTTGAACAACGTAGGGTCTGGGAAGAACTGCCTATCGACTGACAACAAGAGGCCCGCCTCCCGGGCTGCCCCTCGACCTCAGCGCTTTTTTGCAGACAAACGAAAAAAGGCACCTCTAGAGGTGCCTTTTATCGTGAATATGGTCGGGGTAAGGGGATTCGAACTCCTGACATCCTGCTCCCAAAGCAGGCGCGCTACCGGACTGCGCTATACCCCGGTAAAAAAAAGGCACCTTTAAAAGGCGCCTTCTGCGAACAGAGCTTTTGGCGTCTGATCTTAAGATTCGATTCCAGCGAACTGGTCTCAAAAATGGTGGGTCGTGTGGGATTCGAACCTACGACCAATTGGTTAAAAGCCAACTGCTCTACCAACTGAGCTAACGACCCAAAAATGGTCGGGGTAAGGGGATTCGAACTCCTGACATCCTGCTCCCAAAGCAGGCGCGCTACCGGACTGCGCTATACCCCGGTTTGAAATTGGCTCCGTGACCAGGACTCGAACCTGGGACCCAATGATTAACAGTCATTTGCTCTACCGACTGAGCTATCACGGAACTACATATTTCAAGTTACAACGTTTTTACTTCATCCTCTTCGGCTTTCCCGTATCGCTACGTTCATGCCTCTGAGGCGCGCTATTTTACAATCTTCAAACTACCTGTCAACCCCTTAAATTGCTTTTAAGACAATGATTTGCGACTTCATTGCCGGTTTCTTCTACATCAGAAAAAACCTAGGGGGTGACTGACTGCGGGGCGCACTTTACAAGCCTTTTCCTTTCAGTTCAACGCCCTAGTGAAAAAAAAGGCCTCGCCATACGAGGCCTTTTCATCAATACGCCACTGTGCGATCAGGCAAAGACGATTTCATCGTCCCGCACCGATGCAGTGACTGTTGCTCCTGGCAGGAAGCCACCGGACAGGATCAACTGGGCCAACGGGTTCTCGATCCAGCGCTGGATCGCACGCTTCAGCGGCCGTGCGCCATACACCGGGTCGTAACCCACGGCGATCAGCTTGTCCAAGGCCTCGTCGCTCAGTTCCAGGCTCAGCTCGCGCTCCGCCAGACGGCTGCGCAGGCGCCCCAACTGGATCTGCGTGATGCCAGCGATCTGATCCCGTGCCAGAGGCTCGAAGATCACCACTTCGTCGACCCGGTTGATGAACTCCGGCCGGAAGTGGGTGGACACCGCATCCATCACCGCTGCCCGCTGTGCCTCGCGATCCCCTACCAATTCCTGGATCTGTGCCGAGCCCAGGTTGGAGGTCATGACGATCACCGTATTGCGGAAGTCCACGGTACGCCCGTGGCTGTCCGTCAGGCGACCATCTTCCAGAACCTGCAGCAGGATATTGAACACATCCGGGTGCGCCTTCTCGACTTCGTCCAGGAGGATGACCGAGTACGGCTTGCGACGCACGGCTTCGGTCAGGTAGCCACCTTCTTCATAACCAACATAGCCTGGCGGCGCACCGATCAGGCGAGCCACGGAGTGTTTCTCCATGAACTCGGACATATCGATCCGCACCATGGCTTCCTCGGTATCGAAGAGGAACTCCGCCAAGGCCTTGCACAACTCAGTCTTACCCACCCCGGTTGGGCCGAGGAACATGAACGAGCCACTTGGCCGGTTCGGATCGGACAAGCCAGCCCGGGAGCGGCGCACTGCGTTGGATACCGCCACCACGGCTTCGTTCTGACCAATCACCCGTTGATGCAGCAGGCTTTCCATCTTCAACAGCTTGTCGCGCTCGCCTTCGAGCATTTTCGACACCGGGATGCCGGTCCACTTGGACACCACTTCGGCAATTTCTTCCTCGGTGACCTTGCTGCGCAGCAACTGGTTCTCGCTGTGGCCGTGCTGGTCGACCATCTGCAGGCTGCGCTCCAGGTCCGGGATCACCCCGTACTGCAGCTCGGCCATGCGATTAAGGTCACCTTTACGCCGCGCCGCTTCCAGCTCCTGACGCGACTGCTCGATCTTCTGCTGGATCTGCGCAGAGCCCTGCACTTCGGCTTTCTCCGAGGTCCAGACTTCTTCCAGGTCAGCGTACTCACGCTCCAGGCGGACAATCTCTTCCTGGAGTTTTTCCAGGCGCTTGATCGCCGCCTCGTCGTCCTCCTTCTTCAGCGCCTGGGATTCAACCTTGAGCTGAATCAGGCGCCGCTCCAGACGGTCCAGCACTTCCGGCTTGGAGTCGATCTCCATGCGGATGCGGCTGGCGGCCTCGTCGATCAGGTCGATGGCCTTGTCCGGCAGTTGCCGATCAGTGATGTAACGATGGCTGAGCTTGGCCGCAGCAATGATCGCGCCATCGGTGATCGCCACCTTGTGGTGCACCTCATAGCGCTCCTTCAGGCCGCGCAGGATGGCGATGGTGTCTTCCTCGCTCGGCTCGTCCACCAACACTTTCTGGAAGCGCCGCTCAAGGGCTGCATCCTTCTCTATATATTGGCGGTACTCGTTGAGCGTGGTGGCACCGACGCAATGCAGCTCGCCACGGGCCAGGGCCGGCTTGAGCATGTTGCCCGCATCCATCGAGCCTTCGCCTTTACCGGCGCCGACCATGGTGTGCAGCTCGTCGATGAACAGGATGATCTGACCTTCCTGCTTCGACAGCTCGTTGAGCAGGGATTTCAGGCGTTCCTCGAACTCGCCACGGTACTTGGCACCGGCAATCAGCGCGCCCATGTCCAAGGACAGCAGGCGCTTGCCTTTCAGGCCATCAGGCACTTCGCCATTAATGATCCGCTGGGCCAGGCCTTCGGCGATGGCGGTTTTACCCACGCCAGGTTCACCGATCAGCACCGGGTTGTTCTTGGTCCGGCGTTGCAGCACCTGGATGGTCCGGCGAATTTCATCGTCACGCCCGATCACCGGGTCAAGCTTGCCCTCTTCGGCGCGCTTGGTCAGGTCGACGGTGTACTTGTCCAGAGCCTGGCGCGACTCTTCGACGTTGGCGTCATTCACCGCCTCGCCGCCGCGCAGGTTATTGATGGCGTTTTCCAGGGCTTTCTTGCTCACGCCCTGACCCAGCAGCAACTTGCCGAGCTTGCTGTTTTCATCCATGGCGGCCAGCAGTACCAGCTCGCTGGAAATGAACTGGTCGCCTTTCTGCTGAGCCAGGCGATCGGCCTGGTTGAGCAGGCGCGCCAGATCCTGGGACATGTTGACGTCGCCAGTGGGGTTCTGGATTTTTGGCAGTTGGTCGAGCTCTTTGCTCAGTTCCTTGCGCAGGCTGTTGACGTCGAAGCCCACCTGCATCAGCAGTGGCTTGATCGAGCCGCCTTGCTGTTCCAGCAGCGCCTGCATCAGGTGCGCAGGTTCAATGGCCGGATGATCGAGGCCAACGGCCAAGGATTGAGAATCGGATAAGGCCAGCTGCAATTTGCTGGTTAATCGGTCTATACGCATTAGTCACCTTCCTTTTGAGCAGGCCGGAGCGATGGACACACCTAAATAGAGAAACCTGCCAGATGATTCTCTAGATGCGGTCGATTCTGGGAGATTCAAGCGTCAGCTGCTTGACGCAGGTCAGATTAGTCTAGCGTTGAAGCCAGATAAGGGAGGCAAAACGCCCGGTACGTGGGCTGCGTCGATAAGAGAAGAAGCGTGGATCGGTCACGGTGCAGTAGCCACCACCATAGACCGCCGTCACACCCCGGGTGGCCAGACGCAGGCGCGCCAACTGGTAGATGTCAGCCATGAAGCGCCCGGCATTGACGCTAGGGACAAAGGCTTGCTCCGCAGCCGCCAATTGGGCAACGAAAGCTTCACGGACCTCCGCACCCACTTCGAAACTCTGTGGACCTATAGCGGGCCCCAGCCATACCAAGACCTCAGCGGCGGGGACATCCAGGTTGTCGAGAGTGGCTTCCAGCACTCCGGCTGCCAGCCCGCGCCAACCGGCATGGGCTGCCGCGACCCGGGTTCCGGCTCGGTTGCAGAACAACGCAGGCAGGCAGTCGGCGGTCATCACCGCACAGGCAATGCCTGGCGTGGCGGACCAACTGGCATCGGCGCTGACCACGACGCCAGGATCGGCGTGAGCCACAGCAATCCCGTGCACCTGTTGCAACCAGGCCGGGGCAATATCGAAGTGCTCGGTCAGGCGCCGGCGATTCTCGGCCACCGCTTGAGGCCGATCCTCAACGTGGTCGCCCAGATTGAGGCTGTCAAACGGCGCCAGGCTGACGCCGCCATCGCGGGTAGTAACACAGGCTTTGACCCCAGCCGGCGCGGGCCAGTCAGGAATCAGCCAGCCACTCATCCGATGAACGCCTCACGGTCCTGCTTGAGCAGCGACAACAACCAGACGAAGTCATCCGGCAGCGGCGATTCCCAGCTCATGCGTTGACCAGTGGTCGGATGGTCCAACTCCAGGAAGCGCGCATGCAAGGCCTGGCGCGGGAAGTTTTTCAGCGACTCGACCATGGTCTGGCTGGCCGCCGGCGGAATGCGGAAGCGACCGCCGTAAGCCGGATCGCCCACCAGCGGGAAGTTGATGTGGGCCATGTGCACCCGAATCTGGTGAGTACGACCGGTTTCCAGCTTGACCCGTACATGGGTGTGGGAACGGAAGCGCTCCAGAACGCGGTAGTGGCTGACAGCCTGCTTGCCACCCTCCATCACCGCCATGCGCTGGCGCTGCTGGCCGTGGCGACCAATGGGAGCATTGATCTTGCCACCCGCAGTCACTACACCGATCACGATGCATTCATAGATGCGGCTGACGCTGCGGCTCTGCAACTGAGCCACCAACTGGGTCTGCGCTTGAATGGTCTTGGCCACCACCATCAGACCGGTGGTGTCCTTGTCCAGACGGTGGACGATACCCGCCCGCGGCACATTGATAATGTCGGGGATGTGATGCAGCAGGGCATTGAGCAGCGTGCCATCGGCATGGCCGGCAGCCGGGTGCACCACCAGGCCCGCAGGCTTGTTGATCACCAGGATGTCATCGTCTTCAAAGACGATGTCCAGCTCGATGTCCTGGGCGATCCACTCACCCTGAGCCTCCTGCTCGGCGGTCAGTTCGAGAACGGCACCACCGTGCACGATGTCCCGAGGGCGGATCACCGCTCCGTCAACAGTCAGGCGGCCGTCTTTGATCCAGGCGGAAAGGCGCGAGCGCGAATGCTCAGCGAATAGTTGTGCGGCGACTTGATCGAGGCGTTGACCGCCCAGTTCGGACGGCACCTCTGCGCGAAGTTCAATTTTATCGGACATGCTCGGACTGGGCGTCGGCACAGCCTTTGGTTTCGGCTGCGCGCTTGTGGTTAAATACGGCGTCTTTTGCCCCGAGGCTTTCAACGGGGCGCTCATCATAACAGGACGGCCCCGCCCAAGACAGCGGCCGTCATAGGGACGCAAGCCGCCATGCAAGTGAAACACCTGCTGCTGATCGCCATCCTCGCACTGACCGCTGCTTGCTCATCGAAGGAAGTCGTTGACGAAAACCTGAGCGAAGTCGAGTTGTACCAGCAGGCGCAGACCGACCTGGACAACCACAGCTACACCAGCGCCACCGCCAAGCTCAAGGCCCTGGAATCGCGCTATCCCTTTGGTCGCTACGCCGATCAGGCACAGCTCGAGCTGATCTACGCCAACTACAAGAATGCCGAGCCAGAGGCTGCGAAATCCGCCGCCGAGCGCTTCATTCGCCTGCACCCACAACACCCGAACGTCGACTACGCCTACTACCTCAAGGGCCTGACTTCCTTCGATCAGGACGTCGGCCTGCTGGCGCGCTTCCTGCCACTGGACATGACCAAGCGTGACCCGGGTGCCGCCCGCGACTCCTACAACGAGTTCGCCCAGCTCACCAGCCGCTTCCCCAACAGCCGCTACGCCCCGGACGCCAAGCAGCGCATGATTTACCTGCGCAACCTGCTGGCCGCCTACGAAATCCACGTAGCCGACTATTACCTGACCCGTCAGGCCTATGTCGCCGCCGCCAACCGTGGCCGCTACGTGGTGGAAAACTTCCAGGAAACCCCTTCCGTGGGTGACGGCCTAGCGGTGATGACCGAGGCCTACCAGCGTCTGCACCTGGATGAACTGGCTGCCACCAGCCTGGAAACCCTGAAGCTCAACTACCCTGACCACCCAAGCCTGGTTGATGGTCAGTTCGTGCCACGGGTGGCCGAAGCCGACAACCGCTCCTGGCTGAGCAAGGCCACCCTGGGCCTTATCGAGTCCCGTCCACCGCTGCCGCCGGGAGAAACCCGCGCCAATCAGGACGTGATGAAGCAGTATCAGGATGCCAAGGACGCGATCCCGTCGGAGCTCAAGCCTAAAGACAGCAACGGCGACGTGGTCGAGGAAGAAGAGCACGAGGCCACTGGCAACAACAGTGACCGCTCCTGGTTCAGCTACATGACCTTCGGCGTGTTCGACTGATAGCGCCGCAGTAAAAAAGGGAGACTTCAAGTCTCCCTTTTTCATGCCCGCAGCTTTATGGGCCTGTGCGCCCGCCGGGCGCTTGGATAAACTGCTCCCTCTTTTCCCCATAAAGCTGGTCACCATGGTTCGTCTACTGTTCTGGATCGCTCTGATTGCCGCTGCGGTATGGTTCTGGCGCAAATTCAAGCGCCCCGCTGCAACTCCCCGCACACCCCAGGAGCCGGCGAGTACGCCAATGGTGCGCTGCGCTCACTGCGGCGTACACCTGCCTCAGAACCGGGCGTTGAGCCTGTCACAACAGTGGTACTGCAGCCAGGCCCATCTGGAGCAGGGCCCGGACAGCCAGGATCGCTGAGCCCTACACCCATCGTCCGCACAATTGGCGACAAAATAACCCGCCCCCGGCACCCTGCGCCGCCCATCCCAAGGGCCTAGACTGATCTCTCGCCCCCCAACACGGGCGCTATTGCCCGCTGTTGACTGACCCATGAAAACGGCAGCCGCCATGAACCCAATGCCCAGGGTGCTGGTGGTCGATGAGGCCATGGAAGTCCGTGCCCTCGTGGAAATCACCCTCGGCCGCATGCGCCTGCACACCCAAAGTGCCCGCACCTTGCAGGAAGCCCGGACTCATCTGACCCGGGAGCGCTTCGACCTGTGCCTGACAGACCTGCATTTGCCGGATGGCAGCGGACTGGACCTGCTGCTGCATATTCGCCAATGCCACCCTCAATTGCCGGTCGCACTTCTAAGCAATGACCCAGGCACGCAGGCCAGCGCCCTGGAAGTCGGGGCTTGCGACCTGCTGCACAAGCCTCTACACCCCATACGCCTTCGAGAATGGATAAGCAGCAGACTGAAGCGGCTGCCCACCACCACAAAAAACCTACCCGACCATCAGTTGTTGGGGCACTCACCGCCCATGGACAACCTGCGCCAACACATCGACAAGTTGGCCCCCAGCCTGGCGGCGGTCTACATCAGCGGCGAATCCGGCAGTGGCAAGGAGCGAGTGGCGCGTTTGATCCACCAGTTGGGTCCCAGGGCCAGGGCGCCCTTCATTCCGGTCAACTGTGGTGCCATTCCTGGCGAACTGATGGAGAGTGAGTTTTTCGGTCACCGCAAAGGCAGCTTCAGTGGCGCCCTTGCTGATCAGCCTGGACTGTTCCAGGCCGCTGAGGGGGGAACCCTGTTCCTCGACGAGGTCGCCGACCTGCCTCTAGCCATGCAGGTGAAGCTACTGCGTGCACTGCAGGAAAGGTCTGTGCGCCCGGTGGGCAGCCAGGAGGAAAGAGCCGTCGATGTGCGGATTCTCTGTGCCACTCACAAGGATCTGAAGTGCGAGGTAGAGTCCGGCCGCTTTCGCCAGGATCTCTACTACCGCTTGAATGTGATCGAACTGCGAGTCCCCGCGCTGCGCGAGCGCCCAGGAGATATCGAGATACTGGCGCGGCATATTCTGCAACGCCTGGCCAAATCCGGCGACAAGCCTGCCACCCAACTGAGCCCGCAAGCTCTGCAAGCCCTGGAGCGCTACGACTTTCCCGGCAACGTACGTGAACTGGAAAACCTGCTGGAGCGGGCCCAGACCCTTTGCGAGGGTCCGTGGATCGAGCTGAGCGACCTGCATCTGCCTGTCAGTGAACACCAGGACGCCCCCTCCCCCTCGCTCCCTCCCAACCTGGACCTCGCGCTGCACCTGCAACAGGTGGAGCGCCATTTACTGCTCCAGGCCCTGGAGGAAAGCCGCTGGAACCGCACGGTGGCGGCCCGACGGCTGAGTCTGTCCTTGCGTTCGATGCGTTACCGCATGAAGAAGCTTGGCCTGAATTAAATTCGACCTTCGGGCGCATAAGGCGCCGGATCGATGATCGGCGCTTGTCCCAGCAGCAGGTCGCAAAAAAGCTGGCAGGAAGCGGGCGCCAGCACCAGGCCGTTACGGTAATGCCCACAGTTGAGCCACAAACCGGCAAAGCCGGGAACTGGCCCGATGTAGGGAATGCCCTCCGGCGACCCCGGACGCAGCCCAGCCCAATGCCCCACGACCTCAGCGTCCGCCAGCGCCGGGATCAGCTCGACAGCAGAAGCCTTGAGGCTTTCCAGAGCGGATGCAGTCGGCGTCTTGTCGAACCCTTCGTGCTCCAGAGTACTGCCTACCAGGATGTGTCCGTCACGCCGGGGAATCGCATAACGGCCCTTGGCCAGGACCATGCAGGACAGGAAGTCGGCAGCGCATTTGTACAGGATCATCTGCCCTTTGACCGGTTCCACCGGCAGTACAAGCCCCAGGCTGCCCAGCAACTCGCCACTCCAGGCCCCGGCGCAGAGCACCACCTGATCGGCGCGGATCTCACCCAGCGAACTGTGCACGCCTGCCACCTGCCGGCCTTCACAAATAAAGCCGCTGACGCTGCACTGCTCGTCGATGTGCACGTTGGGCAAAGCCTGCAAAGCGGCCTTGAGGGATTTGACCAGCCGCGGATTACGCACATTGGCCACATTGGCCATGTAGATCGCCCGCTGGTAGCCGCTCCCCAGCACCGGCACCCCATCATGTACCGCCGAGATATCCACAGCGCTCAGGGGCCGACCCTCGCGCCGCGCCCATTGCAAGGCCTGGGCCTCATCCTCCAGGTCCAGCCAGTAGAGCCCGGTGGTATGCACTTCGGGATCAACCCCGGTAGCACTCAGCAGTTGCTCCGCCAGCTGTGGATAAAAGTCCTGGGACCAATGGGCCAGCGCCGTGACTGCCGGGCTGTAGCGCCAAGGGTACAGCGGCGAGACGATGCCTCCACCAGCCCACGACGACTCACGCCCCAGCTCCGAACGCTCTACAAGCCGCACCTGCTGGCCCCGGGACGCCAGATTGAAAGCCGTGAGCAGGCCGATCACTCCGCCGCCCACCACCAGCACTTGCTGTTGCTTGACCATAATTCGATCCAATCATGAGAAAGACAGTGGGCGCCGCAGCTCCCCGATACAGAGACTCAGCGTCCCCAGCAATCCTTAGCCGCCAGCCCGTCGGCTTGGCCGCTGATGCTGGTGGCACCTGTCTGATCGATGCTGAAGCTGCCGCATTTGTCCCCCGCCATCATCCCGTCGGCTTTTGGCGTCGCGGTCAGCGAGAACCCGCTGTCGCTCAGAGTCGGGGTGATGCTGTAGTACTCATTGCCGGTGCTCAGATCCGGGGCGTTGCTGTAGGCACCGGTCTTGGAGAAGTGGCGCTCAAGTTGCTGCGCCTGCTCGGTGAGCAGCACGGCGATTTCACTGCGATGGGGCTTCTTCATGTATTCGGTGATGCTGGGAAGGCTCAAGGTAAGGACCAGACCGATGATCGCAATCACGATCATGATTTCGATCAGGGTGAACCCTTGGTTGGATCTGCGCATGGTCAAGAATCTCGCTTACTGAATTTGTCGCCACAGGATGCGCCGGCTGCCACCGTCGTTTTTGTCCACCCGGGTGCTGATGCCGCCACTGGAATCGCGGATGATCTTGCCAGTGCCATGGGTGTGCGCAACCGCAGCGTCGAGCATCTTACCGCTGAACGCTTGCAGCTCGATCAATTTCCCACTACCAGTGTTTGAGTCGGGGCCATCGATCTTGAACGGCAGAAGGTTGCAGGACACCCGCCTAGCGTCACGAACATGCACCGGCCGCCACGGAACCACACCCATGGGCTGGCCGGCACTGCCCATCGCTGCACAAGGCAAGACCTGTCCGCGTACAAAGGGCAGAACATAAGGAGTGCTGGTTATCACTTCAGGCGCTGCTGCAACAGCGCCTGGGAGTAGGCTGTTGGCGGGACCGCGCGCCTGGGCCGGTCCCACTTGCCACAGACTGCCCAGCAACGTAGCGGCAACGACGAGCAACAGCCGGCTACCTTTCGAATCAGGTTCAGTATTTGGCATAAATGCTCTCCAAGACGCTGCGCGAATGACCGGCCAAACCCACGGCAGTCACTCGATACAAGGTGGCGACGGTATTGATCGGCAGGTTGACCGCATCCGTAGAAGCCCCCAGGTTCTGCACCCCATAGAAACCCTCTCCGGTGGCGATCCAGGTCACGGCGGAAACCCTGTTGAAGCCCGCGCTGCTGACCGCTGCAGACTCAGCGGGAGGGGCACATTCAGAAGGATTGGCGCATACCGACAAACGATAGTCATCCATGCGCACCGCGTTTTCCCCGAGGCGCAAGGCCGCTTCTGCAGCCTGGAATGCGCGGTTGTTCAAGGTCAGGCTGGCGCTCATCTTTTCCTGGAGGATGGCGTTCTGCAGCGATGACAGGCCGATCATGGTCAGCAGCAACAAGAACACCAGGCTCATCAACAGCGCCATGCCTCTCTCCCTGGTGGGCCCTGCGCGATTGATGCCAGGCATCAGGGCAACCTGTTACGCAAGGCCGCCACTAGCGTAAAGCGCTGCGGGCGCACACGCTGCTCGGGATCGGCCAATGTCAGCTGCAACCGCACGCTGCGAATACGTGCCGGATCTCCCGGGTTGCGGCTGTAGCTGGAAGCGGCACTATCCGTTGCGGTACGGGCCATGCCGAAACTCACCTCGAAGGCCTCGACATTATCCAGCAGCACCGCCTGCTGCTTGCCCAAGCCGTTGCCCAGCATCAACTGGTGGTCCTGGAGGCTATAGAACAGCCGGCGCAAGGCCAGTACCTGCTGCCCGTGCTCCCCTTGATGAGCACCCGAATAGACCACGGCGCTGCGCCGACAGTCGGTGACCAGGCTCCAGGTCGGCGTCCCGCCATAATCACCGATGTCGGCGGTGATCAAGGTCAGCTTGCGCTCGACATTGCTCCACTGAATCGGGGTGGCCGCGTAGCGGGAAAACTCCTTAGCCGTACTGCGATCATTGACGGTGCGCAGGCAACCGAAAAGCCCTGCCATGCGAATTTCCTGGAGCATCTTGCTCAGAACAAAACGCGCATCCTCCAGCAGGTAGGCCGAGGCGTTCTGGCTAAGGTAAGTAGCCTTCGCCGCGATAAACACCTGAGCCGCACCCAGCACCAGCACAAGGCTCAAAGCCAGTGCCAGCATTATCTCTACCAGCCCGAAGCCATGGCTGCCCTGCCTCATCGCGCCCCTCTCGAATCCACGGCCACGCGGCTGCTGAGCACCAGAGCGCGCTGACTGCGCGAATGCCCCTCGGCCCGGGAATCGTCCCACGTGATGCGGATGGTATAGACCTGCTGATTGACACTGATACTGCCCTTGGCGCTGGCCCCCCCGAAGTTCGCCACGTTGCTGGCGAAATCATGCAGGTCCTGATCCCGCACATTGCCCGGGCTGCCTGCGGCGGGAGTGGCAACACCATAGTCGGCCGCCGTATTGGCACGGATCCGGTCAAGCATGTCGTAGGCGATAAAGCTGGCCTGGGTGCTCATCCGTGAACTGTCGGTGTACTGCAAGGCCTTGATCTGGACCGCCGCGGCCCCCAGCAGCCCCACCGCGAGAATCAACAGGGCCACCAGCACCTCGATCAGGGTCATGCCGTCCTGTGCATGCTGCTCCCTCATGTTCCAATCTCCGTCACGCTCCCAAGCCCATGCAGACAACCACCGATCTCCGATGAAGCAGGCTCGTGTGAGCCCACAGAAACGATGGAAACCACTGCTCTCGACTTCAAAGGTTAGTGCCAGAGTCAGCCCCGGGCCGCCTCTCGGAACAACCCGCAATACATTGCTCACAGCCCCCTTACCTCTCCCTTGAGGCCGAGCCGCAAGGGCCCAGGCGCCGGGCCGTTTCAATCGGGTGAAACCCTTTGTACCTAAATACACCACCCATCCTGGAACAGGCATCGGCTATAACGGGCGGCGACTCGCCCCATCCCAGACCGGCAAGTTGGTCATCTGCTCAGCGCCTGCATACGGATAGCGTGAACGCCTCATCTCCAGGGAGGAGACACCATGCATGAAAAGGGCTTCAGCCTGATTGAACTGCTGATCGCGCTGGCCTTACTGGCACTTTTGCTGCCGCTGTCCACGGCTGCGCTCAGTGAACTATTGCGCACCAATCGACAGCAGGAAGCGGCGCAGATGCTCGCCAGCGGCCTGCGCAATGCACGGGCGGCGGCCATCCTGCACCAGCGCACCGCGCTGATACATAGTCTGAACGACGACTGGAGCCAGGGCTGGCGCATCATTCTGGATGTCAGTGGCAAGGGGTGGGAGGATCCAGAGAATCCGCTGCTGATCGAGCGTCAGAGCGGCGGGCAAGTGCTGATTGTGGGTAATCGTCCGGTACAGCACTTCGTGCGCTTCAGTGCCCAGGGCAATCCGTTGCTGCCCAGTGGCGCCTTCCAGGCCGGCACCTTGCATATTTGCCAGGCCGACCAGGAACACAGCCGCCACCAGGTGGTGCTGTCGCGCAGCGGGCGGGTCAGCCTGCGCAGCGAAACCGCCGAGCAGGCCCTTTGCGTGGGAGTGGACTGATCAGAGCAGGGAGCGAACCCGCAACTCTTTGGGCATGGAGAAGGTGATGTTCTCTTCGCGGCCGGCCAACTCGTCGGCACCGGTGGCGCCCCAGGCCTGCAACTGCTGGATCACCCCACGCACCAGCACTTCCGGAGCCGAAGCGCCGGCGGTAATGCCGATGCGCTCGACACCGTCGAACCAGCTGCGCCGCAGATCCTCGGCACCGTCGATCAGGTAGGCGGGAGTGGCCATGCGCTCGGCCAGCTCGCGCAGGCGGTTGGAGTTCGAGCTGTTGGGACTGCCCACCACCAGCACTACATCGCACTCGTCAGCCAGTTGCTTGACCGCGTCCTGGCGGTTTTGCGTGGCGTAGCAGATATCGTCCTTGCGCGGCCCGCCAATGGCCGGGAAACGCGTGCGCAGGGCATCGATCACCCGGCTAGTATCGTCCATGGACAGTGTCGTCTGGGTCACGAACGCCAGGCGTTCAGGGTTCTGCACCTGCAGCTCGGCTACATCCTTTTCATCTTCCACCAGGTAGATGGCGCCGCCGTTGCTGGCGTCGTACTGACCCATGGTGCCTTCGACTTCAGGGTGGCCGGCGTGTCCGATGAGGATGCACTCACGACCATCACGGCTGTAGCGCGCCACTTCGATATGCACCTTGGTCACCAGCGGGCAAGTGGCATCGAACACTTTGAGACCGCGACCGGCCGCTTCACTGCGTACAGCCTGGGAGACACCGTGGGCGCTGAAGATAACGATGACGTCGTCCGGCACCTGCTCCAGCTCTTCGACGAAGATCGCGCCACGATTGCGCAGGTCTTCGACGACAAATTTGTTGTGCACCACTTCATGCCGGACGTAGATCGGCGGCCCGAAGACTTCCAGGGCGCGATTGACGATTTCAATCGCCCGGTCCACACCGGCGCAGAAGCCACGGGGATTGGCGAGTTTGATTTGCATGCTGTGCCTCGTGTCTTGCGCGCAAGAAGTTAGATCGTTATAGACAGCGGATCGCCAGCAAACCAGCCCCTACAGAGTAGGGCACGGCATGCCGGCGATGCTGTTAAAGCGCTTTGACGTCGATGATTTCCACGTCGAAGGTCAAGGTCTTGCCGGCCAGCGGGTGGTTGAAGTCGACGGTGACTTGAGCATCATCGAAGGCTTTGACCACACCCGGCAGCTCAGTATTGGCCGCGTCATTGAAGATCACCAGCAAACCTTCCGACAACTCCATGTCCTGGAACTGCGAACGCGGGATGACCTGCACGTTCTGCGGGTTCGGCTGGCCAAAGGCGTTTTCCGGCTCAATCGTCAGGCTACGCTTGTCACCGGCCTTGAAGCCGAACAGCGCGGCCTCGAACCCGGGGAGCAGGTTGCCGTCACCGACCTTGAAGGTCGCCGGGGCCTTGTCGAAAGTGCTGTCTACGGTATCGCCGTTCTCCAGGCGCAATGCGAAGTGCAAAGTGACTTCCGTGTTCTGACCGATACGTTGCTCAGTCAATACCTGTTCAGTCATGAACGGCTTCTCCGGTTTTCTTGCTCTTGAACATATCCAGGGCCAGCATCACCGCGCCAACGGTGATAGCACTGTCGGCGAAGTTGAATGCCGGGAAGTACCAGCGGTTCTGCCAGTGCACCAGGATGAAATCGATCACATGGCCCAGGGCAATGCGGTCATACAGGTTGCCCAAGGCACCGCCCAGTACCAGGGCCAGAGCGATGGCCAGCCAGGTTTCGTTACGCCCCAGGCGCTTGAGCCAGACCACCAGCACGGCGCTGACCACAATCGCGATCAGGGCGAACAGCCAGCGCTGCCAGCCAGAGCTGTCCGCGAGGAAGCTGAAGGCTGCGCCGGTGTTATAAGCCAGGGTCCAACTGAAGTACTCGGGGATCACTACGATCTGCTGGTACATGGTCAGCGAGCTTTCAAAGTGCAGCTTGCTGGCCTGGTCGATGACCAGGACCAGCAAGCTCAACCACAGCCAGCCCAGACGGCCGAAACGGCCTGCGGCGTTAGGCATAGTGACGAACCTCGCCCGCGCCGCTGATGTTATCCACACAACGACCGCAGATTTCCGGGTGCTCAGGGTTCACGCCGACGTCTTCACGGCAGTGCCAGCAGCGGGCGCACTTAGGGAAGGCCGACTTGACGACTTTGAGCTTGAGGCCCGGTACTTCGGTAGCCACGGCATCCGCTGGTGCCTGGGCAAACGGTGCCAGGCTGGCGGTCGAGGTGATCAGCACGAAACGCAGTTCGTTGCTCAGCTTGGCCAGGTCGGCGCTCAGGCCATCCTCGGCAAACAGGGTGACTTCGGCTTGCAGGTTGCCACCGACGGCCTTGGCCGCACGCTGAACCTCCAGCTCCTTGTTCACTGCAACCTTGACCGCCATCACGCCCTCCCAGTACTCGCGGCCCAGTTCAAAGTCAGCTGGCAGTTCGCTCAGGCCTTCGTACCAGGTGTTGAGCATCACGGATTCGTTACGCTCGCCCGGCAGGTATTCCCACAGTTCATCAGCGGTGAAGGCCAGGATCGGTGCGATCCAGCGCACCAGCGCTTCAGAGATGTGGTACAGCGCGGTCTGCGCCGAACGACGTGCCTTGCTGTTGGCGCCGGTGGTGTACTGGCGATCCTTGATGATGTCGAGGTAGAAACCACCCAACTCCTGCACGCAGAAGTTGTGGATCTTCGAGTACACGTTCCAGAAGCGGTATTCGCCGTAGTGTTCCTGCAACTCGCGCTGCAGCAACAGGGTACGGTCCACGGCCCAACGATCCAGGGCGAGCATGTCCTCGGCCGGCAGGATGTCGGTGGCCGGGTTGAAACCGCTCAGGTTCGACAGCAGGAAGCGTGCGGTATTGCGGATACGGCGGTAGGCGTCGGCACTGCGGGCCAGGATCTGGTCCGACACGGCGATTTCGCCCGAGTAATCGGTCGACGCCACCCACAGACGCATGATGTCAGCACCCAAGGTGTCGTTGATCTTCTTCGGCTCGATCACGTTCTTCAGCGACTTGGACATCTTGCGGCCCGTCTCGTCGACGGTGAAACCGTGGGTCAGCAGTTCGCGGTACGGCGCGTGGTTGTCGATGGCGCAACCGGTCAGCAACGACGAGTGGAACCAGCCACGGTGTTGGTCCGAGCCTTCCAGGTACAGGTCGGCACGTGGGCCGTTCACGTGGCCCATTGGGTGCGAACCGCGCAGTACGTGCCAGTGAGTGGTGCCGGAGTCGAACCACACGTCGAGGGTGTCGCTGATCTTGTCGTAAAGCGGCGCTTCGTCGCCCAGCAGCTCGGCGGCGTCCAGCTTGAACCAGGCCTCGATGCCTTCCTGCTCAACACGCTGCGCCACTTCTTCCATCAGCTCGACGGTGCGTGGGTGCAGTTCGCCGCTTTCCTTGTTCAGGAAGAACGGGATCGGCACGCCCCAGTTGCGCTGGCGGGAAATGCACCAGTCCGGACGGTTGGCGATCATCGAATGCAGGCGCGCCTGGCCCCAGGCGGGGACGAACTTGGTGTCTTCGATCGCTTTGAGCGAGCGCGCACGCAGGGTGTCACCGCTGACCGGCTCTTTGTCCATGCCGATGAACCATTGCGCGGTGGCACGGTAGATCAACGGGCTCTTGTGGCGCCAGCAGTGCATGTAGCTGTGGCTGATGATTTCGGTGTGCAGCAACGCACCCACTTCACTCAGCTTATCGACGATGAGCGGATTGGCCTTCCAGATGAACTGGCCGCCGAAGAACTCCAGCGATGGCGCGTAGACGCCGTTGCTCTGGACCGGGTTGAGGATGTCGTCGTTGACCATGCCGTAGCGCTTGCAGGTCACGAAGTCGTCTTCACCGTAGGCCGGGGCCGAGTGAACCACGCCAGTGCCAGCCCCTAGTTCCACGTACTCGGCCAGGTACACCGGCGACAGACGGTCGTAGAACGGATGACGGAAATTGATCAGTTCCAGGGCAGAACCCGGGGCGGTAGCGATCACCGAACCTTCCAAGTTGTAGCGAGCCAGGCAGGACTCAACCAGCTCTTCGGCCAGCACCAGCAGGCGCTCGCCGGCATCCACCAGGGCGTAGTTGAACTCCGGATGGACGTTCAGCGCCTGGTTGGCCGGGATGGTCCACGGGGTGGTGGTCCAGATCACGATAGCCGCGGGCTTGGCCAGTTTGGCCAGGCCGAAGGCGGTGGCCAACTTGTCTTCATCGGCGACCGGGAAGGCCACGTCGATGGTCGAGGACTTCTTGTCTTCGTACTCGACTTCCGCTTCGGCCAGGGCCGAACCGCAGTCGAAGCACCAGTTCACAGGCTTGAGGCCCTTGAACACGAAGCCGCCTTTGACGATTTCGGCCAAGGCGCGGATTTCTCCGGCCTCGTTCTTGAAGTTCATGGTCTTGTACGGGTTGTCCCATTCGCCCAGAACGCCCAGACGGATGAATTCGGACTTCTGCCCTTCGATCTGCTCGGTGGCGTAGGCGCGGCACAGTTCGCGGGTTTTATCTGCGCCCAGGTTCTTGCCGTAGGTCACTTCGACTTTGTGCTCGATCGGCAGGCCGTGGCAGTCCCAGCCCGGAACATAAGGTGCGTCGAACCCCGACAGGGTTTTCGAGCGCAGGATCATGTCCTTGAGAATTTTGTTCAGCGCGTGACCGATGTGAATAGTGCCGTTGGCATAAGGAGGACCGTCGTGCAGAACGAACTTCGGACGATCCTTGCCAATCTCGCGCAACTTTCCGTACAGGCCAATGCTGTCCCAACGCTGCAGAATCTGTGGTTCGCGCTGAGGCAGGCCGGCCTTCATTGGGAAGGCGGTGTCCGGAAGGTTTAACGTGGCTTTATAGTCGGTCATTTAAGGCTCTTCATTAGCGATTGGCGCTATGGATACGTGCCACTTGGGCACGGGCGGCGGCAACATCCGCATTGATCGCCGTCTTCAACGCCTCCAGGGAGGCGAAACGCTGCTCTTCACGCAGCTTGTGGTGGAAAACCACCGTCAAACGCCGGTCATACAGATCGCCGGCAAAATCTAAAAGATGAACTTCCAGGTGGGCCTTGCCATCACCTGCGACTGTGGGCCGGACGCCGATATTGGCGACCCCCGGCCAGGTCTTGCCGGCAATGTCGACACTCACCAGGTAAACCCCGGAAAGCGGCACACGCCGGCGCTTCAATTGCACGTTGGCAGTGGGCGTACCCAACTGGCGCGCCAGTTTCTGCCCGTGCAGCACCCGCCCGGCAATCCGGTACGGCCGACCAAGCAGACGCTCGGCCAGTTCAAAATCTGCTGCGGCCAAGGCATTACGGACCTGGGTGCTGCTCACACGCAAACCATCCAGTTCTACGGTCTGCGCCGCTTCGACGGTAAAGCCGTGGTTGGCGCCAGCCTGCTGCAAAAACTCGAAATCGCCGACCCGGTCGCAACCAAAACGGAAATCGTCGCCGACTTCCAGGTGCTGCACGCCCAGGCCATCCACCAGGATCCGCTCGACAAATTCATTGGCGCTGAGTTTGCTCAGTCGCTGGTTGAACGCCAGGCACAACACCCGATCAACACCGGCCTGGGCCAGCAGTTGCAGCTTGTCACGCAGGCGGGCCAGGCGCGCCGGCGCCGTCTCAGGGGCAAAGAATTCCCGCGGCTGGGGCTCGAAAATCACCACACAGCTGGGCACGCCCAACTCGAGCGCACGCTCACGCAGCCGGCCCAGGATGGCCTGGTGACCACGGTGAACACCGTCAAAGTTGCCAATAGTGGCGACGCAGCCCCGATGCTGGGGGCGCAGATTGTGGAGGCCTCGAACCAGCTGCATAACGCGCTTCTTGCTCATAAAGTGGTCGATTATAACCACACCCGACGGCCGACGACAGGCAGCACCGTCACCCAAATTGATCGAACCGACAAAACCGGTAGCTGCCTCGCACCAACTACTAAACAGCCGTCAGTTCAAGGCCTTGCGATTGAAGTCGCGCAAACGGAAGCCCAGCAGGGCCAACATGCCGAAATACGCCACCACCCCAGCCACCACCAACACGCCCAAGCGTAGGAAACGCTGGAGCATGTGCCCCTGGTCCCAGGCCGGCATAAAGTGCAGCAGCCCCAGCAGTACCGCCGACATCACCGTCACAGCCACGATCAGCTTCAAGGCAAACAGCCCCCAGCCCGGCTGCGGCTGAAACATCTGCTGCTTGCGCAATTGGTAGAACAACAGCCCAGCGTTGATACAGGCCCCAGCGCTGATGGCCAAAGCCAGGCCAGCGTGCTTCAAGGGACCGATAAAGGCCAGGTTGAGCAGTTGGGTGACGATCAGCGTGAAAATGGCGATCTTCACCGGTGTGCGAATGTTCTGCTGTGCGTAGAAACCCGGCGCCAGCACCTTGATCACGATGATCCCCAGCAAGCCCACGGCGTAAGCCACCAACGCACGCTGAGTCATAGAGGCGTCAAAAGCACTGAACTCACCGTACTGGAACAGCGACACCGTCAACGGCTCAGCAAGTATCCCCAGCGCCAGGGAACATGGCAGCACCAGGATGAAGCACAGACGCAACCCCCAATCGAGAATCCGCGAGTACTCATGGCGATCCTTGTTGGCGTAGGTCTTGGCCAGGGTCGGTAGCAAAATAGTGCCCAGGGCCACGCCCAGCACACCGGAAGGCAGCTCCATAAGACGGTCGGCGTAATACATCCAGGACACAGAGCCCGCGACCAGGAAGGAAGCAAAGATGGTGTTGATGATCAGCGAGATCTGACTGACGGACACCCCGAGGATCGCCGGCAACATCTGCTTCATCACCCGCCAGACACCGGTATCACGCACATTCAGTCGAGGCAGCACCAACATGCCGATCTTCTTCAAATGCGGCAGCTGATAGAGCAATTGCGCCAAGCCCCCTGCCAGCACTGCCCAGCCCAGGGCCATCACTGGAGGATCGAAGTAGGGCGTAAGGAACAGCGCGAAGATGATCATGCTGACGTTGAGCAGAGTCGGCACGAACGCCGGCACCGAGAAGCGGTTCCAGGTATTGAGAATCGCCCCGGCCAGGGAGGACAGCGAGATCAGCAATATATAAGGAAAGGTCACCCGGAGCAGATCGGAAGTCAGGGCGAATTTTTCCGGGGAGTCGACAAAACCCGGTGCCGTAGCCCAGATCACCCAGGGTGCAGCGATGATCCCCAGGGCAGTGACCAGGGCCAGAACCAGGGTCAACAAGCCCGAGACATAGGCAATGAAGGTCCGAGTCGCCTCCTCCCCCTGCTGACTCTTGTACTCCGCCAGAATCGGCACGAAGGCTTGAGAGAAGGCTCCTTCGGCAAAGATTCGCCGCAACAGGTTGGGCAACTTGAAGGCAATGAAGAAGGCATCCGTAGCCATCCCGGCGCCGAACGTGCGCGCGATGATGGTATCGCGGACAAACCCCAGTACCCGGGAAAGCATCGTGATAGAGCTGACCGCGGCCAATGACTTGAGCAGGTTCATGAAAAGGTTGTTTGCCTGTAGATAAACAGCAGGCGAAAAGACGCCCACTTATGCGATACTCCGCGCCGCAACAGCACAGAGCCAAAGCTCGCGAGTTTACAGGTCAAGCGCCGGAAATAAATATCCCGCCTCTTCAGATCGACCACTCAGCGGAACGCATCAGCTGCCCTTGACAAGACTTCAACTCATCGGCATGATTCGCGGCCTATTTTGTTTGCTATTTCCCAAAAAGTCTTTCGAGGAGCTCGACGGTGGCCAACACACCTTCCGCCAAAAAACGTGCAAAACAGGCTGAGAAGCGTCGCAGCCACAACGCCAGCCTGCGTTCCATGGTTCGTACCTACATCAAGAACGTAGTTAAGGCCATCGACGCCAAAGACGCTGCTAAAGCGCAAGCCGCTTATGTTCTGGCCGTGCCAGTTATCGACCGCATGGCCGATAAAGGCATCATCCACAAGAACAAAGCTGCTCGTCATAAAGGTCGTCTGAATGGCCACATCAAGGCTCTGAACCTTGCTGCTGCAGCCTAAGCGACACGCTTGTTAAAAAACCGACCCAAGGGTCGGTTTTTTATTGCCTGCAATTTACCCGCCCGCAACAAGCCAGCCCCATCAGGGGCCGGCCCGGCAATTCTCAACAGGTCATTGATGAGGCCAAGGCAGAATAGGGATCGCCGTTACCGCATTCTGCGGACTACCCTCGATCACACGATCGCTATAGACCAGATACACCAGGGTGTTGCGCTTCTTGTCGAGGAAGCGCACCACCTGCATGGTCTTGAACACTAGCGAGGTGCGCTCCTTGAAGACCTCGTCACCATCCTTGAGCTCGCCCTTGAAGGCGATCGGCCCCACCTGGCGACAGGCAATGGACGCCTCGGCACGATCCTCAGCCAAACCCAAGCCACCCTTGAGACCACCTGTCTTGGCTCGCGACAGATAACAAGTCACGCCATCCACCTTGGGATCATCAAAGGCCTCGACCACGATCCGGTCGTTAGGCCCGACAAATTTGAACACCGTGGACACCTGGCCAATCTCCTCGGCCGACACCATGAACGGCATCGCCAAGAGCAGCCCCAACAATCCTTTTGCTACGCGCATTCGCTTTTCCTTAGGTCACTTACACCAGAATCAGGTTATCGCGGTGAACCAATTCCGGCTCAGCCATGTAACCCAGGACACCGACAATCGCATCAGAGGGCTGACCGATGATTTTCTGCGCCTCGAGGGCACTGTAGTTGGCCAGGCCGCGGGCAATTTCACGCCCATCAGGCGCCACGCACACCACCATTTCACCGCGACGGAAACCACCCTGGACCTGCTTGACCCCCACTGGCAACAGACTCTTGTTGCCCTGAGACAGGGCCGATACAGCACCCTCATCCAGCACCAGGGTACCGCGGGTTTGCAGATGCCCGGCAAGCCACTGCTTGCGCGCCGCCAACATGCCACGCTCCGGCGACAGCAAGGTACCAATGCGCTCCCCCGCTTTCAGGCGATCCAGCACCCGCTCCAGACGCCCACCAACAATGATGGTATGCGCACCGGAGCGCGCCGCCAGGCGCGCCGCTCGCAACTTGGTCTGCATACCACCACGCCCCAACGCCCCGCCAGTACCGCCAGCCACGGCATCCAGCGCCGGATCATCGGCCCGCGCCTCGTAAATCAACTGCGCATCGGGATTGTTGCGCGGATCAGCATCGAACATGCCATCGCGATCAGTGAGGATAACCAGCAGGTCAGCCTCCACCAGATTGGCCACCAGCGCCGCCAGGGTGTCGTTATCGCCGAAGCGGATTTCATCGGTCACCACGGTGTCGTTTTCATTGATCACCGGAATCACCTTGAGCTCCACCAGCGCCCGCAAAGTACTGCGAGCATTGAGGTAACGCTTACGGTCCGACAGATCGTCGTGGGTCAGGAGAATCTGCGCCGTATGCCGGCCATGCTCGGCAAAGCTCGACTCCCAGGCCTGCACCAAGCCCATCTGGCCAATGGCCGCAGCCGCCTGCAGCTCATGCATCGCACTCGGTCGTGCGGTCCAGCCAAGGCGACTCATTCCGGCCGCCACAGCACCCGAAGAGACCAGTACCAATTCAACCCCCGCCTCATGCAAGGCCACCATCTGCTCGACCCACACGCCCATTGCCGCGCGATCCAGTCCCTTGCCGTCCGCCGTCAGCAGTGCACTGCCGATCTTCACGACCCAGCGCTGCGCACCCGTCACCTTGCTCCGCATCTTATTCAACCTTTGCCAGCGAGCAGCGCGACCGAGCGCCACTCATGGGGTTATTCGTATTTAAGCCTTGCAGATACCAAAACGCCGCTCGAATGAGCGGCGCCTTGAGAGCTGGCTGGCAGCGATGATAACACCGCGCCCGCCCAGATAAACCGTGTTCGCGGGCAAGCCCGCACCACAGGATCAGTCGCGGACGTAGATGATTTCCGGGCCGTCCTCGTCATCCACATCCTCTTCATCCCAGTCATCGTCGCCAATGTCATGGACACTCTTGACGCCGCTACGGCGCAGGGCACGCTGATCGTCCAGCGCCTGCAACTGGGCACGCGCCTCATCTTCGATGCGCTGATCCAGCTCGGCCAGCTCATCGGCATAGGCCGGGTCGGCCGCCAGGCGATCGGCACGATCTTCCAGATAACGCATGATGTCGCGACTCAAACGCTCGGTACCATCCTTGGAGATGGCCGAGATCACGTACACCGGACCCGTCCACTCCAGGCGATCAACGATCTCCTTGACGCGCTCCTCACGCTCCTCCTCAAGAATCTGATCGCTCTTGTTCAGCACCAGCCAGCGCTCACGCTCAGCCAGGGACGGACTGAACTTGACCAACTCGTTGACAATCACTTCTGCGGCATCCGCCGGATTGGTTTCATCCAGCGGAGCCATGTCCACCAGATGCAGCAGGATGCGCGTACGCGCCAAGTGCTTGAGGAAGCGAATCCCCAGGCCAGCGCCATCGGAAGCCCCTTCGATCAAACCTGGAATATCGGCGATTACGAAGCTCTTCCAGCGGTCGACACTGACCACGCCCAGGTTGGGCACCAGCGTGGTGAAGGGGTAGTCAGCCACTTTCGGCTTGGCGGCGGAAACCGAGCGAATGAAGGTACTTTTACCGGCATTCGGCAAACCCAGGAGGCCGACGTCCGCCAACACCTTCAATTCCAGCTTGAGATCACGCTGCTCACCCGGCTTGCCCGGAGTGGTCTGTCGCGGCGCACGGTTGGTACTGGACTTGAACCGGGTGTTACCCAGGCCGTGCCAGCCACCCTGCACCACCATCAGGCGCTGACCAGCCTTGGTCAGGTCGCCGATGACTTCCTGAGTACCGGCATCAATGATGGTGGTACCGACCGGAACCCGCAGCTCCAGATCCTCGCCTTTCTTGCCGGTGCAGTCGGTGCTGCCACCATTGGAGCCGCGCTCAGCATCGAAGTGCCGGGTATAACGGTAGTCCACCAGGGTGTTGAGGTTTTCGTCAGCGACCATGTAGATCGAGCCACCATCACCACCATCACCGCCGTTGGGACCACCGTTCTCGATGAATTTTTCCCGACGGAAACTCATGCAGCCATTGCCGCCGTCGCCAGCTTTTACTCGAATCGAAACTTCATCAACAAACTTCATGATCAAACGCCTCTCACCGCACGGGCGAGCTGAAGAAACCAAGACATAAGACTCTTGCAAAAATGAGCGCAGCGACCTCAATCAACGACCGAAACATCCAACGCTGCCAGCTCGTACAAACAGTTTTGCAAGAGACTCATCCCACAAACGAAAAAGCCCCGTCGCGAGACAGGGCTTTTCCAGCGATCGCGCAATTAAGCCGCGACGACGCTCACGTAACGACGACCGAAGGCGCCTTTTACTTCAAACTTGATCACGCCTTCGATTTTCGCGAACAGGGTGTGATCTTTACCCATGCCAACGCCGTAGCCAGCGTGGAATTGGGTGCCGCGCTGACGCACGATGATGTTGCCAGCCTTGATGACCTGGCCGCCATACATCTTCACGCCAAGGCGTTTGGCTTCTGAGTCGCGACCGTTACGGGTACTACCACCAGCTTTTTTGTGTGCCATGAGTTCAATTCTCCTAGTGAGGAATTAGGCTGAAATTAAGCCTGAATACCGGTGATTTTGATCTCGGTGAACCACTGGCGGTGGCCCATACGCTTCATGTGGTGCTTACGGCGACGGAACTTGATGATGCGGACTTTATCGTGACGACCTTGGGAGATCACTTCAGCCTTGACGGTTGCGCCAGCAACAACAGGTGCGCCGATGTTCACGTCGTCGCCATTGGCAACCAACAGAACGCGGTCAAAAGTCACGGACTCGCCAGTGGCGATTTCCAGTTTTTCGATCTTCAGGTATTCACCTTCAGCGACCTTGTATTGCTTACCGCCGGTAACGATTACTGCGTACATGGTATTTCTCCGATAATCCTGCTCACCCAGCTCTTTATAAGAAGAGGTATTGGCTGGCATGGCTGCATGGGGCTGGAACGGCCCAAGTGCAATTGCGTAAGGCAGGTGCTGCCCAGGAAGTTCAGGGTGCGCGATTGTACGCAAGGCACAATAGCGATGCAAGTGCCGTTCAGGCGGCGCGGAGTCCTGCCCGGAGCGCGCCTTGACACCTGCGGACGCGGGTCCTAGCATGCCGCGCAACCCTTCTGGAGCACCTGTCGCTGATGCAACCCCAAGCTTTCTACCGCGCGGTGGCGGACGATTTTAGCGCCGTCGACGGCATCATCAAGAAACAGCTGACTTCCCGAGTGCCGCTGGTTTCAAAAATCGGCGACTACATCACTTCGGCCGGAGGCAAGCGCCTGCGTCCTTTATTAGTGCTGCTGTGTGGCAAGGCACTGGGGCGCGAAGGCGACGATTTGCGCCTGCTGGCCGCCACCATCGAGTTCCTGCACACCGCCACCCTGCTGCATGACGACGTGGTCGACATGTCCGGCATGCGCCGTGGCCGCTCGACCGCCAACGCTATGTGGGGCAATGCGCCCAGCGTACTGGTGGGAGACTTCCTGTACTCCCGTTCGTTCGAAATGATGGTTGAACTGGGCTCGATGCCGGTCATGCGCATCCTGTCCCAGGCCACGCGGATCATCGCCGAAGGCGAAGTCCTGCAACTGTCCAAGGTGCGCGACGCCAGTACCACCGAAGAAACCTATATGGAAGTCATCCGCGGCAAGACCGCGATGCTCTTCGAAGCCTCGACCCACAGCGCAGCCGCCCTGGCCGGCGCCACACCGGAACAGGCCGAAGCCCTGCGCACCTTCGGCGATCACCTGGGCGTAGCCTTCCAACTGGTGGACGACCTGCTGGACTACCGTGGCGACGCCGAAACCCTGGGCAAGAACGTGGGTGACGACCTCGCGGAAGGCAAACCCACCCTGCCGCTGATCTACACCATGCGCGAAGGCACCCCAGAGCAGGCAGCCCTGGTGCGCCAGGCCATCCAGAAAGGCGGTATCGAAGACCTGGAAAGCATCCGCGCCGCCGTTGAGGCTTCGGGCTCCCTGGATTACACCGCGCAATTGGCCCGCGACTACGTAGCTCGCGCCATCACCTGCCTGGAAGCTCTGCCCCCCAGCGAATACCGCGACGCTCTGGTGGAGTTGAGCGAATTCGCCGTCGCTCGCACCCACTAAACCGCACCGGCTCCTGCCGATTGGCAGGAGCCGACGCAACTCCCCAGCGCCCCCCTCCCCGAAAAAACCCTATACAATGTGCGCTTTTTAGCCATCCTGACTTTGAGGAGCTTAAGTGAGCACTTTGCCACCCTGCCCAAAATGCAATTCCGAATACACCTACGAGGACGGCACCCAGCTGATCTGCCCCGAGTGCGCCCACGAGTGGTCCGCCAGCGGCGAAACCGAAGCCGCATCCGATGAAGCCGTGAAGAAAGATTCGGTGGGCAACGTGCTGCAAGACGGCGACACCATCACCGTGATCAAGGACCTCAAGGTCAAGGGCACCTCCCTGGTGGTCAAGGTCGGCACCAAGGTCAAGAACATCCGCCTGTGCGATGGCGACCACGACATCGACTGCAAGATCGACGGCATCGGCCCGATGAAGCTCAAATCCGAGTTCGTCCGCAAGGTCTGACGCCTGCACCCTCTCGCGCCTGCCGCGAGAGGGTATCCCGCCTATCCCCCCGCCCTGCTTGATCCACACACCTGCTAGCGAAAAGCCAGCCGATTTGATCGAAAACAATTTCCACACAGAAAAAAGCAGAAACCGCCAATAGGTACTTGCTATTCATTGAATAAGAATTATTCTCATTGAACCCCATTCAAGGAGATGACACCCATGACTTATTTGATTGATGCCTGGCTGGACCGCCCACACCCTTACCTGCGCATCCTGCATCGGGAAACCGGGGAAGTCTGTGCTGTGCTGGAAGAGGAAGCCCTGAGCGAGCTGCAGGACCAGGGAGATCTGGACCTGATCGGCTTGAGCTCCAGCGAACCGCTGGTTCTCAAGGAATTGGTGCGCAACCTGTTTTTGTTCTGCTACGCCAGAGCCTTGCGGCCAACCGGCGCCGATGGCCACAGCCTGGGCGCAAAAATTCGTCTATGAAACCAAAACCGCGAAAGGGGCAAGTTGGCCGAGGATGAACCGACCGCGCGTGCGCGGCCGTCATCGCCAGCCATCTGGCCCCTACCGGGTTACAGAACGTCCAGCAGCTCGACGTCGAACACCAGAACGCTGTGCGGCGGGATGCTGCCCACGCCTTGTGCGCCGTAAGCCAGCTCGCTCGGCACGTACAGACGCCATTTGCTACCGGCGTTCATCAATTGCAGCGCTTCGGTCCAGCCGGCAATCACGCCGCCTACCGGGAACTCAGCAGGTTGGCCACGCTCGTAGGAGCTGTCGAACACAGTGCCGTCGATCAGGGTGCCGTGGTAGTGAGTACGCACGCTGTCTTCACGGGATGGCTTGGCGCCGTCACCCTGGGTCAGCACTTCGAATTGCAGACCGGAAGCCAGCGTGGTGATGCCTTCACGCTTGGCGTTTTCCGCCAGGAAAGCCAGACCGGCACCCGCAGCAGCTTCGGCTTTAGCAGCGGCTTCAGCTTGCATGATTTCGCGGATGACCTTGAAGCTCGCGGACATTTCTTCCTGACCCACACGGCTTGGCTTACCGGCGAAAGCGTCGGTCAGACCCGCCAGGATCGCGTCCAGGCTAACGCCCGGTGGAGGGTTGTCGCGCAGTTGGTCGCCCAACTGACGGCCAATGCCGTAGCTGACGCGGGTTTCGTCGGTGGACAGATTTACTTCGGACATGACACTGCTCCGCTGTGCGGACGGCTCGGAAAGGCCGCAGGAACACAGCGCCTCCCGGAGCGCCCGGAATCAAAAGGGCGAGCAGACTAGCACAGAAGCCCGGCACGGATCATCGCCGTGCAGGCCTCAGCCACCCGAGTGCAAAGTGATGGGCACTTTCAAGCTTTCCTCGACACCCGCGGACAAGCCGCACATCTCGTCATGCACTGACGTGTGAATCAGATTGAACGGCAACTTGGGAAAGGACTGCAGGACCTCACGAGCATGCTCCACGGAGCGCAGATGAAACATCTGGCCCTGGGCATCGCTCAGTGGATAAGCCGCCCCGTGCATGCGCGCCTCAAGCAGATAGATTCCGCCCTCCAGGGAGATCAGATTCAATTCGTCGACTTTTCCGGCAATGGCGTAGGCATTCATTTCTTGCAGATTCATGAGAGCACCTCGTGCTTTTACAGCCCTGACAGCTACAGGCATATGCCCCAGCCAGGAAAAGCACAAGCCACAAACAACGCCGCCCGTCCGTTTCGCAACGGCCGGGCGGCATTCATTCACGCAGCGAAACCTGTCAGTGCTTGGTCAGCTTGTCCAGGTAACCCATGGCAAACGCCGAAATCACGAACGTCATGTGAATCACCACGTACCACAACAGGTACTCGGTAGGGATGTTCTTGGCATCCATGAACACTCGCAGCAGGTGGATCGACGAAATCGCTACGATGGACGCGGCCACTTTCATCTTCAACGACGAAGAATCCATCTTGCCCAACCAGCTGAGCTTCTCCTTGTCTTCGTCGATGTCCAGTTGCGACACGAAGTTCTCATAACCGGAGATCATCACCATCACCAGCAGGCCACCTACCAGCGCCATGTCGATCAACGACAACAGCACCAGGATCAGGTCGGACTCGGCCATGGAAAACACATTGGGAATGACGTGGAAGACTTCCTGGAAGAACTTCAATGCCAGTGCCAGCAAGCCCAGAGACAAACCGAAGTAGATCGGCGCCAGCAGCCAGCGTGAGGCATACATTGCATTCTCGATAAAACGTTCCATTGAATCTCGCACCCGGTGTAAAAACGGCGGCGAGTATATCAGCGCCCGAAACCCCCATAAACCACAGACAATCACCTGATCCACGGGTTTTTCCGGGCGTATTTTCTGCTAGTGTCGAAGCCATTGCTCACGCTCACCGACATTGGACAGGAAGACTGGAAATGGATGTGCGATTGCCTTTGGCCAGTGTCGGCCTTGGTCTGGCGCTGCTGATCAGCGGCTGTTCCCCCAGCGACGAAAAGAAACAGGCGAGCCTCGAAGAGAAAACCGTACAGTTTGAACAGTCGCTGGACGCCATCCAGGATCCGAAGCTCAAGGACGCCATTGCCAATCTTGGTGGCTCCCTCCTGCTGCTGGAACGAGCACAGCTCAAACTTGACAGCAAGCCGCTGGAAACCGAATACGGCGACGACAGCCTGGCCCTGCTCAAGCACTATCCCACTGCCCAAGCCTTGGTGGACACCTACGTCAACGGCCTGTTCGTACTGCGCAAATCCTCCAATTCCGACTACCTGACCGATCTGCAGCCCGTCTTCCCCTTCAGCTTCAACATGCCCACACAGTTCCCGTTTCCCCACGGGCTGGAATGGCAGTCGGTCACCCTCAGCAACAAAAAAGTCATTCCCTTCCAAGCCGAATGGTCGGAGACCGATCCGGGCATCCAGCTCAGCCCCTCCAGCTCCAACCTGACCAATCCGGATGACTTGACCATCACCTACCCCTTTATCGAGGGCCTGGAGGTGGACAACAAGAATCAGCCGCAGCCGGTTTCCCTGCAAGGCAAGCTGGAGGTGATAGCCCCAGGTCGGGTGCTCGCTTTTGAACTGACCAAGGCCGACATCGGTAAACCGCGTCAGGACGGCAATATCCGCCTGACTCTGTTGACGCTGGACAGGAACGTTGCCGAGATCGAGCTGAGCAATAGCGCCCCCCTGCCCGAAGAAGCCAATGATGCCTCCCTCAATCCCTTGCTGGCCCAGGCCCGTAACAGCAAGGGGCAGATTCTGTCTCGCGCAGGCTCGATCAACGAAAGTGCCCAACAGATCGCCTTCTACCAACAGCAATTGGCCGAGATGCAAAAGCAGAAGGCGTGGAGCGAGGCATTCGAGAAACAACTGGAGGACGAGCAAAAGGCCTTCGACCAGCAACACACCAATCATTACGCCAAGGTGTATTTCAATGGCCTGGTGGATCGGCTGGAAGTCGCGGTACTGGATTTCTCCCAGGCCAGCGTCACGCGCAAGGACCTGGACCTGCCGGTACATCGCTTCGACAGCAATACCACCGACAGGAACATCCAACCGCTGCCAATGCCGGTGGTGGTCTATGACGATCAAGCCCCCCACTACCTCAAGGGCGCACAGCTGGACGAAGAGTCACTGAAAAAATCCGTGACCATCAGCCAGTCGGTGGAAGATGCCAGCGCAGCGCGCATCGAGTTCAGCCACCCGCGGACCTTCAATGATGAGTTGCTGGGCTCAGAGTTCAGCACCAACGATACCCCGCTGACTTTCTTCACCCAGAACGAGAAGGGCCAACGGGGTGAACCGATCGAACTGCCGGACGAGGCCTTCGACATCGACCCATTGCGGGGCGTCATCACCTACGACCTCAACCTTTTCCCGGAAACCCCCGCCTACGCCGTAGGCTCCATTCCTCTGTTCCTGGCCACCATCGAGAAGAGCAGCATCAACGCTCAACAGCTGCCCAAAGGCCTAGAACTCAGGGGCAACGCCTTGATCGTCGACCAGAAACTCTTTCCTGCAGACGCCTGGCGCTTCTTTGCCAAGGACGCCAGCGGCCAATACCTGAAGGAGATTCTTGCAAGCAGCCACAGTGCCTCGGCCGACGGTACGGCGTTATTCGATGTGCACTACTTCTACGGCGAGCCCAGCCAGTTGGAAAGCTACACCCGCAGCACACTCGACACTGTGCAATACGGCTTTGAGGTCAAGCTCGACAAAGCCGAGTCGGCGCCCCCGGCCCCCTAGGGGTCAGTGTTCGGGATGGAACTGGAAATCACCGGCATGACGTCCCCGCTCACCATTGATCTGACGTAACTGGGCCTGCAGATGCAGGCACCAGATCTGTGGATCATCGGCCAGCTGATAGCCATGGGTGGTCAGGCTTTCAACAATCGAATCAAGGATGGACTCCGCCACCACAGGCCCACAGAACGGGCCTTGGGACTTGATCGCTGAGGGTTGTTCACCCGCCATTCCGGCGGCGAAGAGAAGGGTCCACATACCGTTGTCCCCCGCCAGTGGGCGGACGCTGCATTCGATACGGGTGACCAAGCCAAGGCATTGGCGGGTGAGGCAAAGGTTGCGCGACATGGCGGCGACCCTCGGTAGAACCACTGTTCAGCCTTCAGTAGAGGACTGTTTCGATCCAGCGACGACTGTCGTTCTCCTTGCCCTGAGAATAGAAGAAAAGCCTGATAAACAAAGTTGACCGATCCAACAGGCGCCGAATGGTCTATTTTGAGAAATTGGCGTCAGCCCACTGACGCCGCTGGCGAGGGACAAAGCCCTCGCCAGCGGCCAATGTCACGCCGGCTTGGCCTCTGTCAGCGCCTCTTGCGCCAGTTCCTTTTCCGCTTCTTTCAGGTCTTCTTCGCTGATCATCTCGGCAATGACCCGCAGGCGCTCCACCACCCGCGCGTTGACGCTGCCTTCGGGGAACTGACCTTCGGCATCCGGTTCACCAGCCGGCTCGCCCACCAGCAGGCTCAGGGCTTCATCAGCCTGACGCACCGCATACACATGGAACTGTCCAGCACGTACGGCCTGCAGCACCTTCTCATCGAGCATCAAAGTGGCCACGTTGGCCTGAGGAATGATCGCACCCTGCTCTCCCGTCAAGCCGCGGGCTTCGCACAGGCGGAAGAAGCCTTCGATCTTCTCGTTGACTCCGCCCACAGCCTGCACCTCGCCGAACTGGTTGATCGAGCCGGTGATGGCGAAACACTGTTTGAGTGGAGTTTTCGACAACGCCGAAATCAACGTGCAGGCCTCCCCCAGCGAAGCACTGTCGCCATCCACGTAGCCGTAGGACTGCTCCAGGGCAATGCTCGCGGAAATCGCCAGGGGGAACTCCTGGGCATAGCGACTGCCCAGGTAACCGGTCAGGATCATCACCCCCTTGGAGTGGATGGGCTGGCCAAGATTGACCTCGCGCTCGATGTCGACGATGCCACTGCCACCGGGGTAGACCGTGGCGGAAATCCGCGCTGGCACGCCGAACGCCGAATCCCCCACCTCCAGTACCGTCAGGCCGTTGCACTTGCCCACGGCCGCACCATCAGTGTCGATGAGAATGATGCCGGCGAGCATGTCATCGAGAATCCGTGCCGATACCCGACCGGTACGCGTCGCCTTGGCCTTCAGCGCCCTTTCGATATGTCCAGCGTCAGTCATTTCGTCGGAAGCCAGGTGGCGGATAAAGTCGGCCTCGCTGACCAATTGGAACAGGTCGCCGATCCGCGCCGACAGACGCCCCTGGTGCTCCGCCAGACGCGCGCTGTAGGTGGCCAGGCGCGCCACCGCATCAGCGGTCAGCGGGGCCATGCCCTCCTCCGAGGTGCGGGTTTTCAGCAACTGGGCAAACTGCTCCAGGCTTTCATCCACCATCGGGATGTCTTCGTCGAAGTCCACCAGTACCCGGAACATTTCCTGGAAGTCCGGATCCAGGTCCTGCAGCGTGTAATACAACTGACGAGCACCAATGATGATGACTTTGACCTGCAGCGGAATCATCTGCGGCGTCAGGGTCACGGTAGCCAGACGCCCCATCTCGCCCAGAGGCGATTCCATCTTCAGCTTGCGCGATTGCAGGGCACGCTTCAGGGCGTCCCAGACAAAGGGTTCGCTGAGCATCTTCTCGGCTTCCAGAATCAGGAAACCACCATTGGCTCGATGCAGTGCACCGGGACGCAACTGCCGGTACGTGGTGTAGAGCGCACCCTGGTCGGTGCTGTACTCGATCCGGCCGAACAGGTTGTCGTAGGTCGGATGCGGCTCGAACACCACCGGCGCGCCGCCACTGGCCGGGTGGCCCACCACCAGGCTTGGGCAGTACTGCTCTTCCAACAGCTTGCGTGCCACCGCATCGGTCTTGCTGTCGTCCACCAGTTGCTCGACCACGGTCTTCAACAGATAGACCTGCATGGCTTGCAAGTAACCGCAGACCGCAGCGTTTTCCGCGTACTTCTCGGACAGTGGCGCCAACAACGGCTGCAGGGCCAGGGTGATGGTTTCTTCATTGAGCTGACGCAACTGGTTGCTCGACTCGCGCTTCCACTGCGGCAAGCTCGCCAGCTCTTCATTAAGGCGCTCTTCCAGAGCGGAAATATCCTCGTGGAAACGCTCGCGATCAGCCTCCGGCAGTTGGGCGAACTCGGCTTCGTCCAGGGCCTTGCCATCGAGCATCGGGGTAAAGGCGATATTGCTGCTGTCGCGGTACAGCGCCACGTCCTTTTCCAGGGCCAGGCGCTCGATCACGTCCAGGGCGCGGTCGTAACGCTGGTTGAAAGCGCGGTCGATGGCGCTCTTCTTCTGCTGATAGGACGGATGCTCGAAAACCGCTGGGAACGTCGCCAGCAGGTTATCGATCAAACCGTTGATGTCGCTGATGAAACTGCCCGCGGCACCGGCCGGCAGTTCCAGCGCCCGAGGCTCCCGGGGCTCGTCAAAATTGTTGACATAGACCCAGTCAGACGGGGTCTGCAGGCGCTTGCCTTCAGCCTTCAGGTAACGCTTTACGAAAGAAAAGCGCCCCGTGCCGGGTTCCCCCATGACAAACACGTTGTAACCGGGGCGTGGCATGGCCACGCCGAACTGCAAGGCTTCGACCGCACGTTCCTGGCCAAGCACACCGCGAAAGGGCTCCAAATCATTGGTGGTCGAGAAGCTGAACTGTTCAGCAGAGAAAGGACGGGTCAGCGCTTCAGGCGCAAGACGCAGGCTGGCAGCAACAGGATCAGGCATCGGGCTTCCTTACATCAGGCGGGGCAGATGGCGGCATTCTGGCGCCGGGTATGCCCGGCTGGCAAGGCGCGCCTCAGGGGAAAGCATAGACAAGGCGGATACAGCTACCCGCCCCATGTAAAACCAGCTATTTCAGGCATTGTTTTGTAAAAATCTACGGAACCCATGGAACCTGCCTAAACTCCAAACTGCGCGGCTGGATAGATAACCGGCCCACTGGCGCCAATCAGCGCCAGTCTCCCTGTCCATTGGTATGCACACAAAGAGAACAACGCTATGAAACGGATTCTTCTCGGTACTCTTTTCACCGCTGTATCCCTCAACGCCATGGCTCAGGCGCCAGGCGGTCCGGATTGCGGCTGGGGCAACATGCTGTTCGAAGGTCAGCGTGGTACTCCAGCGCACTTCCTGGCTTCCACCACCAACGGCACCTCCGGTAACGCGACCTTCGGCATGACTTCCGGCACCAACGGCTGCTCCACCAATGCATCACTGACTTACGGTGGTAAATCCTGGTTCGCCATGAACGGCATGATGAACGAGCTCTCCGAAGACATGGCCAAGGGCCAAGGCGAAGCCTTGACCACCTACGCCGTGGTACTCGGTGTCGCCCCTGAAGACCGTGCGCACTTTGCTGCGGTCACCCACGAACACTTCCAACAGATCTTCAGCAAGGCTGACGTGACCGCGGAAGATGTGCACACCAATACCCTGGCCGTGTTGAAGAACGATGCGCGCCTGGCGAAATACGCCACTCCAGCTTAAGCTCGACCCGCCCGCTCCCCCCGGGGAGCGGGTTTTGTCTTCTTGACCTTGCCCATCTTGGGTCTTTGTATTTCCGACTTAAGTTGCCCACCATGCTCAAACGCCTTGCCTACCTGGCGCTCTTTGTCTGCGCCCCGCTGTATGCCGCGCCCCACATCGATCCCCAACGTTTGCAGCAACTGGCCAATGACCCGTTCTGGATTTCCATCGGACACTATGAAACCGCCAAGCTGGGCGGCTGGCGCAGTTATGTCAGTGATCCGAAGTTCTTCCTCGCAACCGATGGCGCCCACCATCCTGACGCCGAGCTGAGCGCGACGCTGAACGCCCTCTACGCTGCCCCCGACGCCGGTGACCGGCATGCGCAGTGCGTCTATCCGTCCCGCACCCGCTGGCTCAAGGCACAACTGGGGCTGAATGACTTGCCCCAAGTCGAGTGCACAGAATTCAAACAATGGTTCAAGGATGTCTCGCCCCACAGTACCGTGATGATTTTCCCTGCGGCCTACCTCAACAGCCCCTCCTCGATGTTCGGCCATACCTTGCTACGCATCGACCAGGCCGACGTACAAAGCAACAACACGGCCCTGCTCAGCTACGCGATCAACTTCGGTGCCTATATCGAAGGTTCGGACAACAGCATCCTCTACGCGTGGAAAGGCCTGATGGGCGGCTACCCCGGACTGTTTGCCCTGGTGCCCTACCAGGAGAAGCTTTCGGAGTACCGCAGCCTGGAAAACCGCGACCTGTGGGAGTACCGCCTGAACCTGACGCCAGTTGAAACCGAGCGCATGGTGGAGCACGTCTGGGAGCTCAAGCAGATCAAGTTCGACTACTTCTTCTTCGATGAGAACTGCTCCTACCGCCTGCTGGAGTTGCTACAAGTCGCCAGGCCCAGCCTACGCCTGACCGGACAATTCCCCTTGACCGCCATTCCCACCGACACGGTGAAGGCGGTCAAGGACGCCGGACTGGTGGAGCGCATCGACTATCGCCCGTCCCGGGAGCGGGAGCTGCTCAGCCGCGCCCAGCCCCTGAGCCACGACGAACAGCAATGGGTACTCAAGGTCAGCGCCGATCAGAAACAACTGCAGGGTGCCGAGTTCAAGGCCCTGCCGCGGGCTCGCCAGGCCTTGATCGTCGACGCTGCCTACCGTCTTGAGCGTTACCGGGCCAACGGGCTGGAGCGCGATACCGAGCGTTCCCAGCGCAGCTTCGAACTGTTGCGGGCAATCAACCAGAACCCCGCGCCGGAACTGCAGATCGAACGCCCTGGCCTGCCGGAAGATGGTCACCAGTCCCGTACCTGGCAACTGGGGCTCGGAACCCGGGACGACAAGGCCTTTGCCGAATACGGCCTGCGCATGGCCTACCACGACCTCAATGACAACGCCGAGGGTTTCCCATTAGGGGCGCAGATCGAAATCCTGCAGATGAAACTACGCCAGTACGAAGGCAACCGCTGGCAGTTGCAACAACTGGACCTGGCGACCATCCGCTCCCTGACTCCACGCAACGAGCTGCTGCAACCCTGGTCCTGGCAGGTCACTGGCGGCCTGGAGCGGGTGCCTGGCAAGCACGACGATGAAACCCTGGTCAGCCACGTCAACGGCGGCGCCGGCGGTACCTGGCAGTTGGGCGAGGACACCCTGGGTTTTGTCCTGGGTACCGTGCGGGTAGAACACAACGCCGACTTCGCCGGGTTCATCGCCCCGGCGGCAGGCTTCAACTCCGGGCTGCTGTGGAAGAACCCACTGGGCAACTTCAGCCTCGAAGCCAAGGGCGACTACTTCACCAACGGCGAAGTCCGCCGCAGCCTGAGCCTCAACCAGCAATGGGAACTGTCCCGCAACCTGGGCCTGCGCCTGAGCGCGCAGCGCGAGTTCAGCCAATTGGCTAGCCCGGTCAACGAAGTCATGCTCGAACTCAAGTGGTATCACTATTAAGAACAGCTGCAAGCCTCAAGTTGCCAGCGACAAGGTTTTCACGCGTCGCCGACAATCGCCCTTCTAGACTTCACTCAGGTGAAGCCTGGGAGTGACTCGATGTGGCGTTATGGTTGGGCAGTGCTGGCACTGGCACTGATCGGTGGTTGTGAGTCGAACCACGAGTATTTGCTCAAGCAAGGCTATCCGCCGGCCTTTGTCGACGGCTTCGACGCTGGCTGCGTCAGCGGCCGTCAGGTAGCAGGATCGATCAGCGGTGAGTATCGCAAGGACGTTCCGCGCTACCTCAAGGACCCGCAGTATGCCGAGGGCTGGAGCGATGGTTTCCGCCAGTGCCAGGGCATGCTGGAGAACCAGGACCGCAATGAGTACCGGGAACGTCACTGGGACGAACGGGAACGTGCCTGGCAGCAGGAGAAGGACCGTGACGCGGCTCGGACTTATCGCTCGCAATAAGTCGTTTTCAGCTAACCGCCCGGGTCAAAAGCCTGCAACCATGGTCCATCGCTCCCTTTAAGGAGAACAACCATGAGCCGCGCTTTCGTCAATGAAGATCTGGCCGCAGCCCAGGTCGAGCAACCCGTGGAACGTCAGATCAGCACCCTGCCCAACTACGTCACGCCCCTGGGTTTTGCCGAGTTGCAGGCCAAGGTGGCAGAACTGCACAGCCAGCACTCGGCACAAACCGACTTGGGGGACGCCGCAGACCAACAGCAGGTGGCGGAACTGGAACGGGACCTGCGCTATTTCTCGTCACGCCTGCACAGCGCCCAGGTGGTCAATGCGAGCACCTGCGACAAGGTGCAGATCGGCAGCCGCGTGACCTTCGCCGATGAACAGGATCAGCAACAGAGCGTGCAATTGGTCGGTGAGGATCAGGCCGATGCCGCCAGAGGCCTGATCAATTGGGCCTCGCCCCTGGGCCGTGCCCTGATGGGGGCACAACCCGGTGACGAAGTCCTGTGGCAACGGCCGGCTGGGGATCAGTTGATCGAAATCATCCGAATCGAACTGGCCTGAGACGGCTCAGACCACGCCCTGGGCCAGCATGGCATCGGCAACCTTGACGAAGCCGGCGATGTTCGCCCCTTTGACGTAGTTGATCCGACCGTTCTCTTCGCCGTAGTGCACGCAGGCATGGTGGATCGACTGCATGATGGCGTGCAGCTTGCTGTCCACTTCACCGGCAGTCCAGAGCAGGCGCATGGCGTTCTGCGACATTTCCAGCCCGCTCACAGCCACTCCGCCGGCATTGGATGCCTTGCCCGGGGCGAACAGGATGTCGGCCTCGATAAAGATATCCACAGCCTCCAGAGTGGTCGGCATGTTGGCGCCTTCGGCGACGCAGATGCAGCCGTTGCGCAGCAGGGTACGCGCAGCCTCGGCATCCAGTTCGTTCTGTGTGGCGCATGGCAGGGCGATATTGCAGGGCAAGTCCCATGGGGTTTTCCCGGCGCGGAACTCCAGGCCGAATTGAGTCGCCAGTTCGCTGATGCGTCCACGCTTGACGTTCTTCAGTTCCAGCACCGCCAGCCATTGTTCTTCGCTCAGGCCGGACTCGCAGTACAGGGTGCCTTCGGAGTCCGACAGGGAGATCACCTTGCCGCCCAAGTCCATGACCTTGCGGGCCGCGTATTGCGCCACGTTACCGGAACCGGAAATCGCCACTCGCTGACCTTCAACCCGGGCACCACGACGCTTGAGCATTTCTTCGGCGAAGTACACACAACCGAACCCCGTGGCCTCCGGGCGGATAAGACTGCCGCCGTAGCTGATGCCCTTGCCCGTAAAAACTGAGGTGAACTGGTTGCTCAAGCGCTTGTACTGACCGAAAAGGAAACCGATTTCCCGGCCCCCCACACCAATGTCTCCCGCCGGCACGTCCACATCGGCACCAATATGCCGGTACAGCTCGGTCATGAAGGCTTGGCAGAAGCGCATCACTTCAGCATCGCTCTTGCCTTTGGGATTGAAGTCGGAGCCACCCTTGCCGCCGCCCATGGGCAGGGACGTCAGGGAGTTCTTGAAGGTCTGCTCGAAGGCGAGGAATTTCAGCACGCCCATATTGACCGACGGATGGAAGCGCAAGCCGCCCTTGTAGGGACCGATGGCGCTGTTCATCTGGATGCGGAAACCGCGATTGACCCGGACCTTGCCCTGATCGTCGACCCAGGACACGCGAAACACCACAGTGCGTTCCGGTTCGCAGATTCGCTCGAGAATACCGGAGCTCAGATAGTGCGGATTGGCCTCCAGAAATGGCCAAAGGCTGCGCAGGACCTCTTCCACCGCCTGATGAAACTCAGGTTGGTCCGGATCGCGCTTTTTCAGGCGGGCGAGGAAATCTTCGACGGATTCGATCATGGGAAGTCTCGGCAAATTTATTGTCGTTAAGGGGAGATTTGCCCGGGACTTTATCAATTCAACTCGCACCGCGACAGCGCAAAATGTCGCAGATATGAATTTAAATGGTGCATTAGATATAAATGACGACGATTTTCAGGGATTTTGTGCACGGATTTGGTGGCACAAATTGCATGGCCTGCACGTTTTTGGGGAGTCGCAGAAAACCCTTCGCCGGTCAGCCAACGCCTACCGCAACGGCAGTATTTTTGTAGGCGCCGGCTTACCGGCGAACAAAAAAAACGGAGCCCGAAGGCTCCGTTTGTTTCAAGCAGCGAGCCGATCAGGCCAGCTTCTTGTGCCGCACACGGTGCGGTTGCGCTGCGGCTTCGCCCAGGCGCTTCTTGCGATCGGCTTCGTACTCGGTGTAGTTGCCTTCGAAGAACACCGCTTGCGAATCGTCTTCGTACGCCAGGATGTGAGTGGCCACCCGGTCCAGGAACCACCGATCGTGGGAAATCACGATGGCGGCGCCCGGGAAGTCCAGCAGGGCCTCTTCCAGGGAACGCAAGGTTTCGACGTCGAGGTCGTTGGACGGTTCGTCGAGCAGCAGGACGTTGCCGCCCTCTTTCAGGGTCAGGGCCAGGTGCAGACGGCCACGCTCACCACCGGACAGGTCCTTGACGAACTTCTGCTGGTCGCCACCCTTGAAGTTGAAGCGACCGACGTAGGTACGCGACGGGATCTCGTAGTTACCAATGCGGATCTGGTCGGAACCGTCGGAAATCTGCTGGAACACGGTCTTGCTGCCGTCCAGGTCCTCACGGCTCTGATCCACGCAGGCAAGCTGCACGGTTTCACCGATCTCGATGCTGCCCGAATCCGGGGTTTCCTTGCCCATGAGCATGCGGAACAGGGTCGATTTACCGGCACCGTTACCACCGATCACGCCGACAATGGCGCCTTTGGGCATGGAGAACGACAGGTTGTCGATCAGCACGCGATCGCCGTAGCCCTTGGTGACGTTCTTGAACTCGATGACCTTGTCACCCAGGCGCGGACCGGCCGGGATATAGATCTCGTTGGTTTCGCTGCGCTTCTGGAATTCCTGGGACTGCATTTCCTCGAAGCGTTGCAGACGAGCCTTGGATTTCGACTGGCGGGCCTTGGCGCCTTTGCGCACCCACTCCAGCTCTTCCTTCATGGCCTTTTCATGGGCCGACTGCTGCTTGGATTCCTGGGCCAGACGCGCGGACTTGGCTTCCAGCCAACCCGAATAGTTGCCCTCGTAAGGAATACCGGCGCCGCGGTCGAGTTCGAGAATCCAACCGGCAACGTTGTCCAGGAAGTAACGGTCGTGCGTAATCGCGACCACGGTGCCTGGGAAGTCGTGGAGGAAGTGTTCCAGCCAGGCCACGGAATCGGCATCCAGGTGGTTGGTTGGCTCGTCGAGCAGCAGCATGTCGGGGGCGGAGAGCAGCAGGCGGCACAGGGCCACACGACGCTTTTCACCACCGGACAGGTGCTCGACCTTGGCGTCCCAGGCCGGCAAGCGCAGGGCGTCGGCGGCCACTTCCAGCTGGCGCTCCAGGTTATGACCGTCGCTGGCTTGCAGGATGGCTTCCAGCTTGGCCTGCTCGGCGGCCAGCTTGTCGAAATCGGCATCCGGCTCGGCGTAGGCGGCGTAGACTTCGTCCAGACGTGCCTGGGCGTCCTTGATCACGCTCACCGCTTCCTCGACCACTTCACGCACAGTCTTGGTTGGATCCAGTTGTGGTTCCTGAGGCAGGTAGCCGATGTTCAGGTCCGGCATCGGACGGGCTTCACCTTCGAACTCGGTATCGACGCCGGCCATGATTTTCAGCAGCGTGGACTTACCCGAACCGTTGAGGCCCAGTACGCCGATCTTGGCGCCAGGGAAAAAAGACAGGGAGATGTTTTTCAGGATTTCCCGCTTCGGCGGAACAACTTTGCCCAGCCGATGCATGGTGAAGACGTATTGAGCCATGGTGAACCTAGCGTCAGTGACAGATGAATAGAACGGGCCGGGCCCGGGCCAGGCCATGCGCGGCACCGGCATTGACCATGATCAATACCGACGGGCGGAAAAAGCCTGATTGTTTGGAGCTGGAACGCTCCCGCGTAACCGGCAAAACTACCTCAATGCACGATCCAGGTCCAGCCAAGCGGGACTGGCACTTTGCCACAACTCAAGGCATGCTAGCCGCCCTTCGGGCGTCCGGCTTATAGTGCACGTCGCGCCAGCCCAGCCAAACCGCAGGATCACAGCTTGTCCAACGTCATTTCGCCACAGCCCGCGCGCGCTAAAGCCTCCGCGTCGGCCCTTCCTTTGCGGGGCACACTCAAAGGCGCACTGGCGACGCTGGTGCTATTGCTCCTGGCCCTGTTGTTCTGGCAACTGCTCGATCAACTGCAGCAAACCCGCAAGGACCAGCGCCAGCACGCCATCGACTACAGCGCCGATCTGGCCGACCACCTGAGCCTGAACCTGGCGCTCAATGCCCAGATCGCCCTCAATCTGCTACCGACCGTCGAAGCCCCCCAAGACAGCCAGCAACAACAGCAATTGCTGCAAAAGCTCCAGCGTTCCCTGCCGGACGTCCGCAGTTTCGCCCTGCTGGACAGCCAGGGGCAGATCCTCAGCGACAGCGCCACCGACAGTCAGGATGCTCTCTGGCTCGCCGAACTGGTCCAGCGCAGCCGTTCCCAGCGCTATTACTACAGCAATCCTGCCGACGGTTCAGTGGTGCATGTCTTGCTGCACCAGGCCAGTGGCTCGACTCGCAGTTTCTGGATACTGCGCATGTCCCCCAGTTTCCTGCAGACCCTGGTGCGGCAAAGCGAGGAAAGTTTCAAGCCGACCTGGGTGATCGAGAATCGCCTGAGCCGACAGGTGATCAAGCGCGACGAACGCAGCGCCCCGACCCCAGGCATGCTGGACCCCGACGAGATGGCCAGCAGTGTGCTGCTGGTGCCTTTGAACAATAGCGACTGGCAGCTGCGCGGGCTGTTCGACCAACGGGCGGTGATCGAGGAACTGCTGCCGGCCTTTATCGGCAAGTGCCTGCTGGGCCTGGCGTTCTCCCTGCTGCCGGTGATTGCCCTGCTCAACATGCGTCGGCGCCAACGCCAGCTCCACGAGGGCCGGCGACGCTACCAGGATATTTTCGAGGGCACAGGGGTCGCCCTCTGCGTCCTGGATATCTCCGGGCTCCCGGACCTGCTCGGCCAACACCATTTACACAACAGCGAGCAGCTCAAGCGCTGGCAATCCAGCCATCCGGACCACCGTCGCCAGTTGCTGAAAGAATTGCGCATCACCGAAGTCAATCAGGTGGCGCTGCGCCTGCTCAATGTCGAATCCAGCGACCAGGCCTGGCAACTACTGATCGAAGGCTGCCCGAAGAACGGCAACGCCATCGGCGGCCAGTTACTGGAAGCCGTGGTCAACCAGCAGAAACAGTTGGAACTGGAGATCAAGCTCAGCGACGCCCAAGGCAATGACCAGCATCTATGGCTGGTGCTGCGCCTGCCGGAAGCGACTGAGGATTACAGCGCCGTGATCCTCAGCATCAGCGACATCACCAGCCGCAAGCTGATCGAGCTGTCGCTGCTGGAGCGCGAAGGTTTCTGGTCGGACGTGGTGCGCACCGTGCCCGATCACCTGTATGTGCAGGACGTGATCAGCCAACGGATGATCTTCAGCAACCACCACCTGGGCCAGACCCTCGGCTACAACAAGACCGAACTGCACCAGATGGGCGAGTACTTCTGGGAAATCCTCCTGCACCCGGAAGACGCCGACCTCTATCACCGCCTGCGCCAGGAACAGCGCCACTCGGCCTACGCCCAGCTCCTGCAATGCCAACTGCGCTTTCGCCACCGCAGCGGCCAGTGGCGGCGCTTCGAGATCCGCGAACAGGCCCTGGCCCGGGATCGCTACGACCAGGTGACGCGAATCATCGGCGTGGCCAAGGACATCACCGACCAGATCGAGGCCAGCGAGTCGCTGCGTGACAGCGAACAGCGCTACCGCATGCTCGCCGAAAGCATCAGCGACGTGATCTTCTCCACTGACAACAAGCTGTCGCTGAACTACGTCAGCCCCTCGGTGCATGCGGTGCTCGGCTACGACGTGGAGTGGATCTTCCAGAATGGCTGGCAGTCCACCATCGCCAACCCACAGCAACTGGCCGGCATTTACACCCTGATGGACCGGGTCAGCAAGGCCCTGGATAAACCCGAGCAACTGGCGCAATTGCGCAGCCAGGTGCAGACCCAGCTGTTCCTGTTCGACTGCCTGCGAGCCGATGGGCGCAAGATCCCCATCGAACTGCGCCTGGTCCTGGTGTGGGACGAACACGGCGCCTTCGAGGGCGTGCTCGGGGTTGGCCGCGATATCAGCCAGCAACGCCGGGCGGAAAAAGACCTGCGCATGGCGGCCACGGTATTCGAGCACTCGACCTCGGCGATCCTGATCACCGACCCCGCCGGCTACATCGTCCAGGCCAACGAAGCCTTCAGCCGGGTCAGCGGCTACGCGGTGTCCCAGGTGCTTGACCAGTTGCCGAACATGCTCACCGTCGACGACCAGCAGGAAGCCCACCTGCGTTATGTGCTCAAGCAGTTGCACCAGCACAGCAGTTGGGAAGGCGAAGTCTGGCTCAAGCGCCGCAATGGCGAGCACTACCCGGCCTGGGTCGGCATCACTGCGGTGCTCGACGATGAAGGCGACCTGGCCAGCTACGTATGCTTCTTCAGCGACATCAGCGAGCGCAAGGCCAGTGAACAGCGGATTCACCGCCTGGCCTACTACGACGCCCTGACCCACCTGCCCAACCGCACCCTGTTCCAGGACCGTCTGCACACCGCGCTGCAATCGGCGGAGCGGCAGAAGTCCTGGGTGGTGCTGATGTTCCTCGATCTGGACCGTTTCAAGCCGATCAACGACTCCCTGGGCCACGCGGCGGGCGATCGCATGCTCAAGGAAATGGCCACCCGCCTGTTGGGTTGCGTCGACGATGACGACACCGTGGCGCGCATGGGTGGCGACGAATTCACCCTGCTCCTGCAACCGCGCGCCAGCCGCGAGATCGCCCTGAACCGGGCCATCAATGTGGCCGAGAAGATCCTCGCCAGCCTGGTCAAGCCCTTCGTCCTCGAAGGTCGGGAGTTCTTCGTCACCGCCAGTATCGGCATCGCCCTGAGCCCTCAGGACGGCAAAGAACTGAGCCAGCTGATGAAGAACGCCGACACCGCGATGTACCACGCCAAGGAGCGCGGCAAGAACAACTTCCAGTTCTACCAGGCCGACATGAACGCCAGTGCCCTGGAGCGCCTGGAGCTGGAAAGCGACCTGCGCCACGCCCTGGAACAGGAAGAGTTCGTGCTCTATTACCAGCCGCAGTTCAGCGGCGACGGCAAACGCCTGACCGGTGCCGAGGCGCTGCTGCGCTGGCGTCATCCGCGCCGCGGGCTGGTGCCGCCGGGCGACTTCATTCCGGTCCTGGAAGAACTGGGCCTGGTGGTGGATGTGGGCGACTGGGTAATCAGCGAAGCCTGCCGCCAGCTCAAGTCCTGGCACCAGGCCAAGGTGCGGGTGCCGAAGGTCTCGGTGAACATTTCCGCGCGGCAGTTCTCCGACGGCCAACTGGGCATGCGCATCGCCACCATCCTCAAGGACACCGGCCTGCCGCCGGCGTGCCTGGAGCTGGAGCTCACCGAAAGTATCCTGATGCGCGAAGTCAGCGAGGCGATGCAGATTCTCGACGGCCTGAAGAATCTAGGCCTGAGCATCGCGGTGGACGACTTCGGCACCGGCTATTCATCGCTGAACTACCTCAAGCAGTTCCCCATCGACGTGCTGAAGATCGACCGCACCTTCGTCGACGGCCTGCCGTCCGGCGAGCAGGATGCGCAGATCGCCCGTGCCATTATCGCCATGGCCCACAGCCTGAACCTGGCGGTAATCGCCGAGGGCGTGGAAACCCACGAGCAGCTGGAGTTCCTGCGCGAACACGGCTGCGACGAGGTCCAGGGCTACCTGTTCGGCCGGCCGATGCCAGCCAACCGCTTCGAAGCGCAGTTCAGCAACGACGCCCTGTTCATGTTCGACTAGAAGCGGTGGCAAGCTTCAAGCGACCAGCGGCAAGAAAGCATGGCGGTTTTCTGCTTGCGGCTTGCTGCTCGTCACTTGAACGCTGCTTCTATGCGACATGATGTCCTTTCATATGCCATCTAAAACCCATTGGGTTAGAATGCCTCCCCTTTCTGCCCCCCGATCCTTGAGGACCGCCATGTTCAGCCGTGATTTGACTATTGCCAAGTACGACGCCGATCTCTTTGCCGCCATGGAGCAAGAAGCTCAGCGTCAGGAAGAGCACATTGAGCTGATCGCTTCGGAAAACTACACCAGCCCAGCGGTGATGGAAGCTCAAGGCTCGGTACTGACCAACAAATACGCCGAAGGCTACCCAGGCAAGCGCTACTACGGCGGTTGCGAATACGTCGACGTGGTTGAGCAACTGGCCATTGATCGCGCCAAGGAGCTGTTCGGCGCCGACTACGCCAACGTCCAGCCACACGCCGGCTCCCAAGCCAACGCAGCGGTCTACCTGGCCCTGCTGCAAGGCGGCGACACCATCCTGGGCATGAGCCTGGCCCACGGTGGTCACCTGACCCACGGTGCTGCCGTTTCCTCCTCCGGCAAGCTGTACAACGCTGTTCAGTACGGCATCGACGCCAACGGTCTGATCGACTACGACGAAGTCGAGCGCCTGGCCGTCGAGCACAAGCCGAAAATGATCGTGGCCGGTTTCTCCGCCTACTCGCAGATCCTCGACTTCCCGCGTTTCCGCGAAATCGCTGACAAGGTCGGTGCCTACCTGTTCGTCGACATGGCCCACGTGGCCGGTCTGGTCGCCGCTGGCGTCTACCCGAACCCAGTGCCATTCGCCGACGTGGTCACCACCACCACCCACAAGACCCTGCGCGGTCCACGTGGCGGCCTGATCCTGGCTCGCGCCAACGCCGACATCGAGAAGAAGCTGAACTCCGCGGTATTCCCGGGCGCCCAGGGTGGCCCGCTGGAGCACGTGATCGCCGCTAAAGCGATCTGCTTCAAGGAAGCGCTGCAGCCTGAGTTCAAGGCCTACCAGGAACAGGTGGTGAAGAACGCCCAAGCCATGGCCGAAGTGTTCATCGCCCGCGGTTTCGACGTGGTTTCCGGTGGTACCAAGAACCACCTGTTCCTGCTGTCGCTGATCAAGCAGGACATCTCCGGTAAAGACGCCGACGCCGCTCTGGGCAAAGCGTTCATCACCGTGAACAAGAACTCCGTGCCTAACGACCCACGTTCCCCGTTCGTTACCTCCGGCCTGCGCTTCGGTACTCCGGCTGTGACCACCCGTGGCTTCAAGGAAGCCGAGTGCAAGGAACTGGCCGGCTGGATCTGCGACATCCTGGCGGACCTGTCCAACGAAGCGGTGATCGACGCCGTGCGTGAGAAGGTCAAGGCCATCTGCAAGAAGCTGCCGGTATACGGCGCTTAATCAGCCCGCAGACCGCAACAGAAAAAGCCCGGCCCAGCGCCGGGCTTTTTTGTGCCTGGATGGCCGCCGCACCAGGCGCTGAAAGGAGCCTGCGAGGTCTTGCGAACGCAAGATACTCGGCGATCGCAGCCTACGGCAGCGGCTACAGTGGCCAGGGGAGGAAAAACCACTGGTCAGACCGGTAAAGCCAATTTTCGTTCAGCATCTTGTAAACCCATAAAACCCGAGCGTAGACTGCGCCTGCACTGGACATACCGGTAAGACCACAATAATTAAGTCCTCCATCCGCTGCGCTCCCCCGCGCACGGCAGACAGGACACCGACCAGGATTCCTCCCCATGCTCAGATGGTGCTCGCGTTCGATTTTCCTCCAGGTTGTGCTCGGACTGATGCTCGGCATCGTGTGCGGACTCACCCTCCCCGAATACTCCTCACAACTCAAACCACTGGGCGACGGCTTCATCAAGCTGATCAAGATGCTCATCGGCCTGATCGTGTTCTGCGTGGTGGTCAGCGGCATCTCCGGCGCCGGCGACCTGAAGAAGGTCGGCCGCATCGGCCTCAAATCAGTGATCTACTTCGAAATACTCACCACCATCGCCCTGGTGATCGGCCTGGTCATGGCCTTCAGCACCGGCATCGGCAGCGGCGCCAATATTCACCTGGAGCAGCTGTCCACCGCCGACATGGGCGATATCGCCCAGCGCGGCCAGCACATGCACACCACCACCCAGTTCCTGATGGACCTGATCCCCACATCGGTGATCGGTGCCTTTGCCGAGAACAATATCCTCCAGGTGCTGCTGTTCTCGGTGCTGTTCGGCAGTGCCCTGAACCTGGTAGGCGAAGCCGCCTCGGGCATCTCCCGGCTGATCAATGAACTGAGCCACGTGATCTTCCGCATCATGGGCATGATCGTGCGCCTGGCGCCCATCGGCGTGTTCGGCGCCATCGCCTTCACCACCAGCAAATACGGTCTGGATTCGCTGCAGCACCTGGGCAGCCTGGTGGGCCTGTTCTACCTGACCTGCGTCGCCTTCGTCGCGCTGATCCTCGGCCTGGTCATGCGCCTGTCGGGCCTACGCATGCTGCCCTTCCTCAAATACCTGCGCGAAGAGTTGCTGATCGTTCTCGGCACCGCCTCCTCCGACGCCGTCCTGCCGCAGATCATGCGCAAGCTGGAGCACCTGGGCATTGGCAGCTCCACCGTGGGCCTGGTGATTCCCACCGGCTACTCGTTCAACCTGGATGGTTTCTCCATTTACCTGACCCTGGCCATCGTCTTCATCGCCAATGCCACCGGCACGCCGTTGTCCATGTCGGACCTGTTGACCATCCTCCTGGTGTCGCTGATCACCTCCAAGGGAGCCCATGGCATTCCCGGTTCGGCCCTGGTGATCCTGGCCGCGACCCTGACCGCGATCCCGGCAATTCCGGTGGTGGGCCTGGTGCTGGTGCTGGCAGTGGACTGGTTCATGGGCATCGGTCGCGCCCTGACCAACCTGATCGGCAACTGCGTGGCCACCGTGGCCATCGCCCGCTGGGAAAAGGACATCGACGTGCAACGGGCCAACAAGGTGCTCAGTGGTCAACAGGGCTATACCTTCCAGGCGCGAAAACCGGTGGCCGGTGCCCACCAGCAGGAATTTTGATCCAACCTTGTGCCTGCCGACGGCAGGCACAACAATCAGCGCGGCAACAGCGCGCTACCGATAGCTCATGGAGTCAACAGTGATCAGCTCGTCAACGGTTGTGAATTCAGTGGTAGAAAAGCTCCGGGCGGCCCTTGCCCGAGGCCAGTGGCGCTCCGGCGACATGCTGCCCGGGCAACGTGAATTGGCCGAGCAACTGGGCATCAGCCGCCCCAGCCTGCGCGAAGCGGTGATCGTCCTGGAAACCCTGGGCCTGGTGCGCTCCATGCCTGGCAAGGGCGTGGTGGTGCTGGATGCGCCCCAGGGCGAAGCCCAGGGTGCCGAGCGCAGCGTGGCCGGCGCCAGCCTCGAGGACGTGCTGCAACTGCGCTACACCCTGGAGCCCTTCATCGTCGGGCTGGTGGCGCAATCCATCAGCAGCAAGGAAGTCGGCCAGCTGCGCCTGACCCTGATGGACATGCGCGAAGCCCTGGAGGCCAATGACAGCGAAGCCGGGGTCAATGCCTACATCGCCTTCCACGAGGAACTGTTCACCCTGACCAGCAACCCGATCTTCCAGAACGTGGTGCAACAGACCAGCAATGCCCTCAAGCAAAGTGCGCAGATCCTGCGCAATTCGCCGGAGCACCTGGCCGAACGCCTGGAAGAAAATGAAGCCGTGGTGCGGGCGATCCGCAATAAGAACAGCGCCCTGGCCAGCGCCGAGATGCGTCGGCACATCCTCCAGGAAGGCCAGCGCATGGGCATCGAACTGAATATTCCGGACGATCACCTGGGCTCCAACGCCCTGTAATCAACCCCCGAGTCAGCAACTGGACTGGAGACAGGCCATGGTCAGCTACGCCCTGAAAAACAACCCCTTCACCCTGGTGGCCAGCCTGCCTCGGCGTCAGTGCGGCGAAAAAAAACTGCTGGTCGATGATGTCTATCCGCAGATCTTCGACGCCATTCTCGAACAGCGCATCGCCCCCGGCAGCCGCTTCACCGAAGACAGCCTCGGGCAGGCCTTCGGCGTCAGCCGCAGCATCATCCGCCAGGTCCTGGCGCGCTTGTCCCACCAGCAAGTGGTGATCCTGCGACCCAATTACCGCCCCCAGGTCGCGGCTCCTGACCTGGAGCAGACCCGGCAGATCCTGCACGCCCGGCGCCTGACGGAAATCACCCTGGTGCGCCTGGCCTGCCAGCAACCCCGGCGCCAGTTGCAGTCCCTGCGACAGTTGATCGCCCGGGAACGTGAAGCCATTGAGCGCGACCAACGCGGCCCGGCCATCCGCCTGTCCGGGGAGTTCCACCTGCAACTGGCTGAAGTGGCCGGCAACGCCCCACTGGCGCAGTTTCTCGGCAGTCTGGTGCCGCTGACCTCCCTGGCCATCGCCCAGTTTGAAGGCCGCGCCCGCCACTGCTGCGCCTGGCAAGAGCACGCGACGATCATCGATGCGCTACAGGCGGCTGATGTAGAAAAGGCCGAAGCCCTGATGAACCGCCACCTGGATCACCTGGAACAACGCCTGCTAGGCACAGCGCCCGCCGACCTGTAGGAGTCGGCTGGCCAGCGAGGACTTCAGCCCCCCAGCATCTTCTCGAAGCCCTGCCGGATCTTCTCTTCCGGCAGATCGTCGGCAATGAACACCATCACACTCTCCCGCGCCTCGCCCTCAGCCCATTCGGTATCCCAGTCGAAGCCATAAAGCTTGAGCACGCCCTGGAACACCATGCGCCGTGGCTCGTCGATCACGTTCAGCACGCCCTTGTAACGCAACAATTGCTTGCCATGATCCTCCAGCAGCTCATTCATGAACTCGCTGAGGCGATCCAGGTCCAGGGCCTGTTCAGTGCGCAGCACCAGGCTGGAAATCCGATCCACCGAGGGTGCCGGGCTCACCGGACGCAGGCTGATGCCGCCGCCCAGATCAGCATTCAAGTTGAAGCCCCGCACATCCAGCAGTTCCGCCAGATCGATCCGGCCGTGCTCCACCAGGCGAATCGGCGCCCGGCGGTTGATCCGCGTCAGGCGCTGGCTGAGGGCCTCGAAGGTCTGCTCATCCACCAGGTCGCGCTTGCTCACCAGCAGCCGGTCGGCAAAGCCGATCTGCGCCTGGGCGATGGTCTGGGTCAGGTGGAACTCGGCGTGCTTGGCATCCACCAGGGTAATGATGCCGTCGAGGATGTAGCGCTCACGCAACTCTTCATCAATGAAAAAGGTCTGCGCCACCGGAGCCGGGTCGGCCAATCCGGTGCACTCGATCACCAGTCGATCAAAGGCGATCTCGCCACTGTCCAGGCGCTCCAGCAGCAGATACAGGGCCTTGGTCAGGTCGGTGTGGATGGTGCAGCAGACACAGCCATTGGACAGGGTCATGACCTGGACCGGCTCGTCCCCCAGCAGCTGGGTGTCGATACCGGCATCACTGAACTCATTCTCGATCACAGCGATCTTCAAACCGTGCTCGGCCTTGAGCAGATGACGCAGCAAAGTGGTCTTGCCGGCGCCGAGGAAACCGCTGAGCACGGTGACGGGAATAGGATTTTGCAAAACAGGATCTCCCACGCATAAAAACGTAGGAGCCGGCTGGCCGACGATGGCGTCAATCAGAGCGCTATCGCCGAGCAGCCGGCTCCTACATGGGTGTGGCTTACACGCTGTACTTCAACAGCACTTCGGACCGCCCTTGCCGCCGTACCGGGCTTCCTGGCGTTCACGGAAGAACGCCTCGTACGACATCACCGGCTTGTCCGGGTGCTTGGTTTGCATATGCTCGACGTAGTTGTCGTAGTCGGGCATGCCGACCATCAGGCGCGCGGCCTGACCGAGGTATTTACCGAGGCGACTCAGGTCATTGAACATGGTTGCAATCCTCGGGTTACGCGTCAGGCACAGCCTGGTAGGGCGATTCTTTATCCGTACGTTCCTTGCTGCCCCAAGCCGCGATACCGACCTTGAGCGCGTAGAACAGGATGCTGAACACCACCAGCAGGAACAAGGCGGTCAGGGTCGCGTTGGTGTAGGCGTTGAAGATCACGTGCTGCATCTGCGTGATGTCCTTGGCCGGAGCGAGGATCTGACCATTGGCCATCGCATCGCTGTATTTCTTCGCCAGCGACAGGAAGCCGATCGCCGGGTTGGCGTCGAACAGCTTGATGAAGCCCGCAGTCGTGGTGCAGATCAGCAGCCAGACAGCCGGCAGCAGGGTGACCCAGATGTAGCGCTGGCGCTTCATCTTGATCAGGACCACGGTGCCCAGCATCAGGGCGATACCGGCCAGCATCTGGTTGGAGATGCCGAACAGCGGCCACAAGGTGTTGATGCCGCCCAGCGGATCGATCACGCCCTGGTACAGCAGGTAGCCCCACAGGGACACGCAACCGGCGGTAGCAATCAGGTTGGCGGTCCAGGATTCAGTGCGTTTGAGCGCTGGAACGAAAGACCCCAGCAAATCCTGGAGCATGAAACGACCGGCACGGGTACCGGCATCCACAGCGGTCAGAATGAACAGGGCTTCGAACAGGATCGCGAAGTGGTACCAGAACGCCATGGTGTTCTCACCCGGCAGTACTTGGTGGAGGATCTGCGCGATACCCACCGCCAGGGTCGGTGCCCCACCGGCACGGGCCAGGATGGTGTTTTCACCGATGTCCTTGGCCACCGCCTGCAGTTGTTCCGGGCTGATGACAAAGCCCCAGCTGCTGACAGTCTGCGCCACGGCCACCACATCACCGCCGACGATGGCCGCCGGGCTGTTCATGGCGAAGTAAACGCCAGGCTCGATCACCGAAGCCGCGACCATGGCCATGATCGCCACGAAGGACTCCATGAGCATGCCGCCGTAGCCGATGTAGCGGGCGTTGGTTTCATTATCCAGCAGCTTGGGCGTGGTCCCCGAGGAGATCAACGCATGAAAGCCCGACACCGCGCCACAAGCGATGGTGATGAACAGGAACGGGAACAGGCCGCCTTTCCATACCGGGCCAGTGCCATCGGTGAACTGGGTCAGGGCCGGCATTTTCAGCTCGGGCATGGTGATCAGGATGCCAATCGCCAGGGCGATGATGGTACCGATCTTGAGGAAGGTCGACAGATAGTCACGGGGCGCCAGGATCAGCCACACCGGCAGCACCGCGGCGACAAAACCGTAGCCGATCAGCATCCAGGTGATCTGGATGCCGGTGAAGGTAAACATCTTGCCCCAGACCGGATCGGCGGCCACCTGCCCCCCCAGCCAGATGGAACCCAGCAGCAATAGAACGCCGATCAACGAAATCTCGCCGATGCGGCCCGGGCGGATGTAGCGCATGTACACGCCCATGAACACCGCGATCGGAATGGTCGCCATCACCGTGAAGATGCCCCACGGGCTCTCCGCCAGGGCCTTGACCACGATCAGCGCCAGCACCGCGAGGATGATGATCATGATCAGGAAGCAGCCGAACAGCGCAATGGTGCCGGGAATACGGCCCATTTCCTCACGGACCATGTCGCCCAGGGAACGGCCGTTACGCCGGGTGGACAGGAACAGCACCATGAAGTCCTGAACCGCACCGGCCAGGACCACCCCGGCAATCAGCCACAGGGTGCCGGGCAGGTAGCCCATCTGCGCCGCCAGGACCGGGCCCACCAAAGGGCCGGCGCCGGCAATGGCCGCGAAGTGGTGACCGAAGAGAATGTGTTTGTTGGTCGGCACATAGTCCAGACCGTCATTATTGAGCACGGCGGGAGTGGCCCGACGCGGGTCCAGCTGCATCACATTATTGGCAATGAACAGACTGTAGTACCGGTACGCCACCAGATAGATGGCCACCGCGGCCACCACAATCCACAAGGCGTTGATCGCCTCGCCGCGACGCAATGCAACTACGCCGAGGGCGCACGCTCCTACGATTGCCAGCAGCAGCCAAGGGACATGGCGCAGCAGGCTATTATTATTTTTCATTTTTTTATTCCGGCCAGGGGGATAGAAAAACAGCATTTCGAGTGTAGCGCTACTGTTCTCAAAGACCACCCCCCACGTTGGTCTAGAGCCTTCTTTTATCTTATGAGCGGCATTTTTTTGGGAATTTTTCTGCGCAAGGCGCACCGCCACAAAACCCTGAATCAGCCCCATTCGTCCGGCAAGCCGCGAGCGCGGCGGCATTGCATTTTTTTTGCGGTCCGATGGCTTTGTAGCGACAGTAATAAACCGGGGTCTATAGTCAGTGCACCACGCAGAGGGCCAGCCCATGAGCGAGCAACACGCCGAACGCCGACGCTTCAAACGCATCGCCTTCGATGCCACGACTGAACTGAGTCAAGGCACCCACCGCTGGCCGGTGCGGTTGCTGGACCTGTCCCTCAAGGGACTGTTGATCGAACGCCCCGATCCCTGGCTCGGAGATCCCAACCGCCCCTTCGAAGCCGATATTCACCTGGGCCTCGATGCCGACGTGCGTATGAATGTGCAACTGGCCCACGACCATAACGGTCAGTTGGGCTTCGTCTGCCTGCACATCGGCCTGGAGTCCATCGAACACCTCAGGAGGTTGATCGAGCTGAACCTGGGGGACCCCGAGGAGTTGGAGCGGGAACTGGGTGCGCTGATCAGTATTTGATCAAAGGCACCAGTATTCAGGGGAACAGCGCGGGTTCGGGAAAGTCGCTTTCCATGTCCCAGTAACCCGCTTGCTGCCGTGACGATACTGTCCATTGGCCGTCGACATAACGGAAGGTGCGATAGGTGGTGATGAACTCTTCGTTCTCCATCGACGACGCCGATGACACCTGCTGGATGCTTTCGGTGCCCCCCTCCCGGGACGGCACGATCCGCCACGCCGCCTTGCCAGTCTGGGCGAACACCAGCGGCTGCCTTTCCCCTTCTTCCCCCAGATAGAGCACCGAGTCCAGCTGACTCTGCTGCGGCATCAGCACTTGCGTGGCCGGACCGCTGTAGCTGCCCATGGGGGCGGTCTGGTCGACAGTGAGGAAAAACGCCGGCGATGGCAGGCCGTTGAGCGGCGCCTTTTCCACCGTGGCCAGGGGATAGCCCAGGGACTTCTGCGCAAGCACCTCGCCACCGTCGGAAACCAGGCGCACCTGAGCGCCCAAGGGCGTGGTCGGGTGATCGTCCTCGGACTGGGCAAAGCTGTCGGCGTCCAGGCCATTGCTCCAGCTGTCGGCATGCAGTTGCGGCGTGATGCGCACATCCTCCAGCACCTCCAGCAGCGAGCCATCGCCCACCAGCACTTGCTGGGCCACGCGATAGCCCTCGGGCACCTCGCTCGGCTGCGCCACGGCAAAGCCGCTGCCCCACAGCAGGCTGAGGCCCAGCCACCAACCCTTCAACTTTGTCATGCCCATTACCTGCTTCCTTCCATGAGAGCCCAGCTCGATTTATTCGAAGAGCGCATCCAACGCCTGTTCCAGGCGGGTCACGGCAATGATCTTCAGGCCCGGAGGCGACTCTTTCGGCGCATTGCCCTTGGGCACGATGGCCCGTTTGAAGCCGTGCTTGGCGGCCTCTTTCAAACGCTCCTGGCCGCTGGGCACCGGACGCACTTCACCGGACAGGCCGACTTCACCGAACACCAGCAAGTCATGGGGCAGCGGACGATTGCGCAAGCTCGACATCACGGCGGCCATCAACGCCAGGTCGGACGCGGTTTCCAGCACCTTGACCCCACCCACCACGTTGAGGAACACGTCCTGATCATGGGTCGGAATCCCGCCGTGGCGGTGCAGCACTGCCAGCAGCATGGCCAGGCGGTTCTGATCCAGGCCCAGGGTGACCCGGCGCGGATTGGCCAGGTGGCTGTCATCCACCAGCGCCTGGACTTCCACCAGCATCGGCCGGGTCCCCTCCCAGGTCGCCATTACCACGCTGCCGGGCACTTCTTCCTGGGCCCGAGTGAGGAAAATCGCCGAAGGATTGGAGACTTCCTTCAAACCGCGGTCGGTCATGCCGAACACACCCAGCTCATTGACCGCACCAAAACGGTTCTTCACCGCCCGCAGCAACCGCAGGCGACCGTCAGACTCGCCCTCGAAATACAGCACGGTGTCGACCATGTGCTCCAGCACCCGCGGCCCGGCCAGGGCGCCCTCCTTGGTCACGTGGCCCACCAGGAAAATCGCCGTGCCGCTCTGCTTGGCGTAACGCACCAGCAAGGCGGCGCTCTCGCGCACCTGGGACACGCCGCCCGGAGCCGATTGCAGCTGTTCGGTGAAGATGGTCTGGATCGAGTCGATCACCATGACCTTGGGTTTTTCCACCCGAGCGGTGGCGATGATGGTTTCGATGCAGGTCTCGGTCATCACCCGCAACTGATCCTGGGGCAGGCCCAGGCGCCGGGCGCGCATCGCCACCTGCTGCTGAGACTCCTCGCCGGTGACGTACAAGGCCGGCATGCGCGTGGCGATGTTGCACAGGGTCTGCAGCAGGATGGTCGACTTGCCGATCCCCGGATCACCACCGATCAGCACCACCGAGCCGTCCACCAGGCCGCCGCCCAGCACTCGGTCGAGCTCGCCGGAAGCGGTGGAGAAACGTGGAATTTCCTCGACGCTGACTTCTGCCAGGGTCTTGATCTGCGCCTGTTGCCCGGCCCAGCCAGTGCGCCCGGCGGGAGCCGCGGCACCACCGCTTTCGATCATGGTCTCGGTCAGGGTGTTCCAGGCCCCGCACTCGCCACATTGCCCGGCCCATTTGGGAAAGGTGGAGCCGCACTCGGTGCAGCCGTACATGCGCTTGGCCTTGGCCATCTGAACCCCCGGCAAAAGCCGCGATGATAGCTCAGCTGGAACCGATCAGCGCGGCGCCGTGGTGCGTATCTGCCCGCTGGCCAGCCGCGTGGCGCTATTGCCCAGCGGGTCTTCGGCATTCAGGTCAGCGCCCTTGGCGGCCAAGGCGTCCAACAGTTCGACCCGCTTGAACAACCCGGCGTACATGGCCGCCGTCTGCCCGGCGCCATTGCGCTGATCGGGACTGCAATCGGTCGCCAGCAAACGCCGAGCGATCTGCACCTCGCCCTTGAAGATCGCCCCCATCAACGCCGTGTTGCCGCGTTTGTCCTGGGCACAGGCATTGGCGCCGGCGTCCAGCAGGCGCTCCACTGCCGGACCCTGGCCGTGATAAGCGGCGAGGATCAACGCGGTGTAGCCCTTTTCATCCTGGGTATCGAGGGAGTAACCGGCCTCGATAAAGGTGTCGAGCATTTCCACATCGCCCCGGCGGGCGGCATCGAAATAGTAGTGTTCCAGCTGCACCTTGACCGCCACCGGGTCGGCGGCGGTCGCGGCTTCGGCCGCCGGCTGCGCGTAGGCGGCAAACGAACAGGCCGCTGACAGCAGCGCTGTAAAAAGACGCATGGCGCGACTCCTCTGTCGGAAAAAGTCGTCACGCCCAGGCGGGCGTGACGAAGTGAAACGCGCTCGATCAATCGCTCAGCTTGGCCGCCAGCGCCTTGACCCGAGTCAGGTCGCCCTTGGCCACGCGGGTCACGCCGGTGCCGTACTCCGGGTCGGCCTTATACAGGAACGACAGGATGATGTGCTTGCTCTCATCATCGGTGGTGGCCAGGGAGCCGCCGAAGCTGTCGATCAGGTCCTGGCGTTCCTTCTTGCTGAAGGAACGGTACAGATCACCGGCCTGCTTGAAGTTCTGCTCGCGCTGGATCTTCGCCTGCTGGGTGCTGCCCGACAGTGCCAGCTGGCTGTAGCGCGCGGTTTGCGGCTCTTCGCGGGGCATCAGGCGGCTCGGCTGGTAGTTGACCCCCGTGCTGGTGTGACCCAGGTTCATCGCGCCGTCCTGGTTGCCGTTGTTCACCGGGTTCTTCGGTGCGTTGATCGGCAGTTGCAGAGCATTGGCGCCGATGCGGTACATCTGGGTATCGGCGTAGGAGAACACCCGGCCTTGCAGCAGGCGGTCTTCCGAAGGCTCGATCCCCGGTACCAGGTTGGACGGGGCCATGGCCACTTGCTCAGTCTCTTGGAAGACGTTGGCCGGGTTACGGTTCAACACCATCTGTCCCACTTTGCGCTCGGGCACATCCGGCCAGATCTTGGTGGCGTCCAGCGGGTCGAAATCAAACTTGGCCAAGTCTTCGGGTTTCAATACCTGGACATACAAGTCCCACTTGGGAAAGTCCCCTTTATTAATGTGGGTTACCAAGTCATGGGTCATATGGCTGTAATCGCGCCCTTGTACCTCGACCACCTGTTTCGGATCGAGATTCTTCAGACCTTGCAGACTCTTCCAGTGAAACTTCACGTAGTGCACTTCACCCTTGGCGTTGATCAACTTGTAGGCGTGCACCCCATTGCCATCCATTTCCCGGTAACTGGCCGGAGTTCCGGAGTTGGAATACAGTTCGGTCAATGTGCGAGTGGCTTCGGGAACATGAGAGAAGAAATCAAAACGTCGCGAGTCATCATCCAGATTGGTACGCGGATCGGGTTTGAACGCGTGCACCATATCCGGGAACTTGATGGCATCGCGAATGAAGAAGGTCGGGAAGTTGTTGCCGACCAGGTCCCAGTTCCCCTCTGCGGTATAGAACTTGGTGGCGAAACCCCGTGGATCACGCAAGGTTTCCGGGGAGTGGTTGCCATGCACCACCGACGAGAAACGCACGAATACCGGGGTCACCTCGCCGGCGGCAAACACCTTGGCACGGGTCAGGTCGCTGAGGTTGTCGGTGACGGTGAAGGTGCCGTGGGCGCCGGTGCCACGGGCGTGTACCACGCGCTCTGGAATGCGCTCGCGATCAAAACGCTGAAGTTTCTGGATCAGTTGCACATCTTGCAGCAACACCGGGCCGGTGGCGCCTGCGGTCTGTGAATTCTGGTTATCGCCCACTGCCGCGCCATTGTCGCGGGTCAGCGTGGCGGCCTGTACGGAAAGGGAAAGCAGACTGGCGGCAAGCACGCCCAGTACGCGTCGCTGGGAAAAACTCCCAAGGCCAAGAGAAGCGGTCATGTTGAATTCCTCTAGTTATATAAGGCGCATCTCGGTGCGCCTGCTAGAGGCTAGTGACTAAACATTTGAAAGATAAATAGAAAGGCCATAACCCATCGATTGACAGAATGTTCTGGTTATCTCGTCAAATGCGGGGTATATCGCGCGCGATCCGATGGCACTTTGAAAAAACTCTTTGCCTGTTTATCGGTCAATAACCCCGCGTGCTGTTAAAAGTTGTGTCGGCAAAATGCTTTTTGCTGAATTACACTGCCGTAACCAACCTCATCTGTAACAAGGAATAACCTATGGGCGTGCTAAGTGAGTTCAAGGCCTTCGCGGTCAAAGGTAACGTGGTCGATATGGCCGTGGGTATCATCATCGGCGCCGCGTTCGGCAAGATCGTCTCGTCCTTTGTCGGCGACGTGGTCATGCCGCCCATCGGCGTGTTGGTCGGTGGGGTGAACTTCGGGGACCTGGCGGTCACGCTGAAAGCGGCGGCTGGGGATGCACCCGCGGTGGTTCTGGCCTATGGCAAGTTCATCCAGAGCATCATCGACTTCATCATCATCGCCTTCGCCATCTTCATGGGCGTCAAGGTCATCAACCGCCTGAAACGCGAAGAAGCCGTGGCCCCTACCCTGCCACCGGTACCGACCAAGGAAGAAGAGCTGCTGGGAGAGATCCGCGATCTGCTCAAGGCGCAGAACAACAAGCCCTGAGGCGAGTCCTGCAATACATCAACGGCGCCCTCAAGGCGCCGTTTTGGTTACCAGTAAGTCTCCACCGCCACCTGCCCCGGCCGTCGACTCAGGCTCAGGTTCATCCCTCGCTGCTTGAGCAGGGCACGGGTGTCGTCAATCATCTGTGGGTTGCCGCAGAGCATCACCCGGGAATGCTCGGGGGTCAGTTCCACGCCAGCGGCGCGTTCCAGCTCGCCGTTCTCGATCAGTTGGGTGATGCGCCCATTGAGGCTGCCCGGGTGCTGCTCGCGGGTCACGGTGCTGATGAATTGCAACTTATGCGCGAACTCGGCCAGGTACTCACGTTGCGGCAACTCGGCAAGCAACTGCTGATAAGCCAGCTCCCTGGCCTCGCGCACGCTGTAGACCAGGATGATGCGTTCGAATTTCTCCCAGACCTCGAAGTCCTGGAGGATCGACAGGAACGGCGCAATCCCGGTGCCTGTGGATAACAACCAGAGATCGCGACCGTCGACGAAACGATCCAGGGTCAGGTAGCCAAAGGCCTGACGATCCACCAACAGGCTGTCCCCCACTTCCAGGCGGCTCAGCTCGCTGGTGAACTCGCCACCGGGCACCACGATGGAGAAGAATTCGAGAAACTCATCGAACGGCGACGACACCATGGAATAGGCGCGCCACACCGTGCTGCCATCGGCCTTGGTCACCCCGAGACGAGCGAACTGCCCGGCGCGAAAGCGAAAACCCGCATCCCGGGTAGTGCGCAGGGTGAACAGGCTGGAGGTCAGCGGCTGGACCTCGAGCAGGGTCTGGCGAGTGTACTTTTCTTCACTGGCGGTCATGACGGGCTCCACAAAAGCGATGCGCTAGTGTCCCGCAAAGCGCCGGACAGAAACACCGGCGGTTTGTAGTGGCATAGAGCGCGGGCAATCCCCGGCAAAAAAACGTACCATTTAGCCCCGCTTCGAACGGCCCGCGCCTGCGCTGTTCGAGGGTTCCCGTGCGCGCGACAGCCCCCACCGCCGGGACATTCACCGATTACCTAGAGTCCGCCCCATGCCCCTGCTTGCAAGCCCCTTCGCCCAGCTCGACCTGATCCGCCAGCCCGAACAGCAAAACGAGCCGCTGCAAGCCTTCGACGCAGCGGACGAATACCTGCTCAACCATCTGGCCGAGCAGCAACCGACCAGCGATACGCGGGTGCTGATCCTCAACGACAGCTTCGGCGCCCTGGCTGCAAGCCTGCTGGGCAAGGTCCAGGTCAGCAGCAGCGGCGATTCGTACCTGGGCGCCCTGGCCCTGGAAAAGAACCTGGTGCGCAACGGCCTGCCCTTTGACGCCCTGCGGGTGATACCGGCCAGCGAGCCGTTGCACGGTTCCTTCGACCGGGTGCTGATTCGCGTCCCCAAGACCTTGGCCCTGCTGGAAGAACAGCTGATCCGCCTGCAGGGACAACTGGCCCCTGGCGCCCAGGTCGTGGCGGCGGCCATGGTCAAGCACCTGCCCCGCGCCGCCGGTGACTTGCTGGAGCGCTACATCGGCCCGGTGCAGGCCTCCCTGGCGGTGAAAAAGGCCCGCCTGCTGGTCGCCACGCCAGAGGCCAAACCGCCGGTCGTGTCGCCCTACCCGACCCGCTATCGCCTGGAGCAGCCGGCCATCGAACTGCTCAACCACGCCAACGTGTTCTGCCGCGAAGGCCTGGACATCGGCACCCGCGCCTTCCTCCCGCACTTGCCACAGAACCTCGGCAACGCCCGGGTCGCGGACCTGGGCTGCGGCAACGGCGTGCTGGCCATCGCCAGCGCCCTGGACAACCCCCAGGCCCACTACACCCTGGTGGACGAATCCTTCATGGCCGTGCAGTCGGCACGGGAGAACTGGCAGGCGCTGCTGGGCGAGCGCGAAGCCGAGATGCGCGCCGGCGATGGCCTGGCCGGTCAGGCGCCGCAGTCCCTGGACGTGGTGCTGTGCAACCCGCCGTTCCACCAGCAGCAGGTGGTGGGCGACTTCCTTGCCTGGCGCATGTTCCAACAGGCCCGGGAAGCCCTGGTGGTGGGCGGTGCGCTGTATATCGTCGGCAACCGTCACCTGGGTTATCACAGCAAGCTGGCGCGGCTGTTCCGCGGCGTCGAACAAGTGGCGGCCACGCCCAAGTTCGTGATCCTCAAAGCGCGCAAGTAACAGGCAAAAAAAACCCTCCGCAAGCGGAGGGTTGAAACCGTGCCGCAAGGCAACGGGATGGGATGATCAGTGGGTAGTCAGGCCCGCGGCGCTCATGAACATGCGCATCAGGCTGGCCACCACGAACAGGGCCAGCACACTGCCACCCCAGATCATCGCCAGCCAGCCCAGGCGCCGCCACAGGGGCTGTTTTTCCGCCTGTTCGATTTCCTGCAAAGAGTGTTTATCGCTCATGATTTCAACTCCTGCTTGACCCAAACCCTCGTCGGAGCTGGCTGGCCAGTGAAAGCGCCGGCCAGCCAGGCACAAGGTGCAAGGGCCTGTTCGCCGGCAAGCCGGCTCCTACCTAGTGGTAACCGTCTTCGTGGGTGACCTTGCCGCGGAACACGTAGTAGCTCCAGAAGGTGTAACCCAGGATGAACGGGATGATGAACAAGGTGCCCACCAGCATGAAGCCCTGGCTTTGCGGCGGCGCCGCGGCGTCCCAGATGGAGATCGACGGCGGCACGATGTTCGGCCACAGGCTGATACCCAGGCCGCTGTAGCCGAGGAAGATCAGCACCAGGGTCAGCAGGAACGGCGTGTAATGCGCGTTGCGGGCCACAGCACGGAGCAGGCCGTACATGGTCACCAGCACCAGGATCGGCACCGGCAGGAACCAGAACAGATTGGGCAGGGTGAACCAGCGCGCCGCGATATCGGCATGGGCCAAGGGCGTCCAGATACTGACGATGCCGATCACCGCCAGCACCACATAGGCCAGGGGCCGGGCCAGGTCATGCATCTGCTGCTGCAGCTTGCCTTCGGTCTTCATGATCAGCCAGGTGCAGCCAAGCAAGGCATAGGCCACCACCAGCGCCAGGCCGCAGAACAGGGTGAAGGGCGTCAGCCAGTCCAGGGAGCCACCGGCAAACTGGCGGTCCACCACCGGCAAGCCGTCGATGAATGCGCCCAAAGCCACGCCCTGGAAGAAGGTCGCCGCCGCCGAGCCGCCGATAAACGCCTTGTCCCAGATATGACGCTTGTCTTCCTTGGCCTTGAAGCGGAACTCAAAGGCCACCCCGCGGAAGATCAGGCCGATCAGCATCAGGATCAGCGGCAGGTACAGCGCCGAGAGCACCACCGAGTAGGCCAGCGGGAAGGCGCCAAACAAGGCCGCGCCCCCCAGCACCAGCCAGGTCTCGTTGCCGTCCCAGACCGGGGCGACGGTGTTCATCATCACGTCTCGGTCGCGGTCGTCCTTGACGAACGGGAAGAGAATCCCGATCCCCAGGTCGAAGCCGTCCATGACCACATACATCATGATGCCGAAGATGATAATCACGGCCCACAACAGCGGAAGATCAATACCCATGACTCAGTTCCCCTTGTTCAGGCGGGTGCCGTGGTCGGCGTCGTGGTCATCGTCGGCTGCGGACAGCGGACGGGCCGGGGTACGTTTCTGCCCGGGACCACCGTGGCTGGTTTCGGCACCTTCGTTGGTGACCGGGCCTTTACGCACCAGGCGCATCATGTAGCCCAGACCCACGCCGAACAGCGAGAAATACACCACCACGAACAACGCCAGGGTGATGCTCATCTGCACAAAACTGTGTGCGGACGAAGCATCCGCCGTGCGCATCAGGCCATAGACCACCCAGGGCTGACGGCCGATCTCGGTGGTGAACCAGCCCGCCAGGATCGCGATCAGGCCGGACGGCCCCATCCACAACGTCAGGTACAGGAACGGACGCGAGGTGTAGAGGGTGCCGCGCTTGCGCAGCCAGACACTCCACAGGCCGGTGAAGATCATCAGCATGCCCAGGCCCACCATGACCCGGAACGACCAGAACACAATGGTCGAGTTGGGACGGTCTTCAGGCGGGAACTCCTTGAGCGCCGGCACCTGCTTGTCCAGCGAGTGGGTGAGGATCAGGCTGCCCAGGTAAGGGATTTCCACTGCGTATTTGGTTTTCTCAGCCTTCATGTCCGGCCAGCCGAATAGGATCAGCGGGGTCGGCTCATTACCGACGTTTTCCCAGTGACCTTCGATGGCGGCGATTTTCGCCGGTTGGTGCTTGAGGGTATTAAGACCGTGGAAGTCGCCGATCACCGCCTGCACCGGTGCCACGATCAAGGCCATCCACATGGCCATCGACAGCATGCGACGAATGGCCGGGTTGTCGCGGCCCCGCAGCAAGTGCCAGGCTGCGGACGAGCCGACGAAGAACGCCGTGGCGACGAACGCCGCCACCGCCATGTGCGCCAGGCGATAGGGGAATGACGGGTTGAAGATCACCGCCAGCCAGTCCACCGGAATCACTCGGCCGTCAACGATTTCGAAGCCTTGCGGGGTCTGCATCCAACTGTTGGAGGACAGAATCCAGAAGGTCGAAATCAGGGTGCCAATGGCCACCATCACCGTGGAGAAGAAGTGCAGCTTGCGTCCGACCTTGTTCCAGCCGAACAGCATGACCCCGAGGAAACCAGCCTCGAGGAAGAACGCGGTGAGCACTTCATAGGTGAGCAAGGGGCCGGTGACAGCACCAGCAAAATCGGAGAAACGGCTCCAGTTGGTGCCGAACTGGTAGGACATCACCAGACCGGAAACCACCCCCATGCCGAAGTTGACAGCGAAGATCTTCGACCAGAAGTGGTAAAGATCACGATAGGTATCGTCGCGGGTCTTGAGCCACAGGCCTTCGAGTACCGCCAGATAACTCGCCAGACCAATGGTGATGGCCGGGAACAGGATGTGGAACGAAACGGTGAATGCGAACTGAATTCGGGCGAGATCAAGCGCCTCTAAACCGAACATAAGCTTTCCTCTATCAGGTAAAACCGGCTGCGGGCCAAAGGCCAGCGCCTACTGCCCCCACGGATATGGAGTTCGGCGAATTCGGATTCGTTCTTTTTTAAACCATCGCAACGTAGGGATTCTGGCCCTTGGGCCGCCACATCAAACCACTGGAAAAGGTTTTGATCTGGGTCAAGCAACGTTAAAAGAGTAGTCCTATTTTCAGCGCGCAACTCTGTGGTTATTTGCCGCGTGACAGCTTGCCTCACCCCGCCAAACACGGGGTTTTCCCGGCTTTTCCCCACACAAAACGCCTGTAGCCGCTGCTGAGCCTGCGAAGCTGCGAAAGGCCGGGCCGCGTTCGGTACGCAGGGTCTTGCCTGGCCATTTCCCGGCGAACCTGCGGCGTATTCAAGATCCTGGCGTCTCCTGCGACGGAGTGCCGCCCAAAGCGTTCGCAGCCTGCGGCAGCGGCTACAGGGTTCGCGACCCGGTGTTCGAGCGAAAAACGAGATAGATGCGTGGCTAACGATTTCCCCCGCCCCGCAACTATTGGTTACATCTTGGTGATAACCTCGTCGCACTCCCCGCTCAGATCGACCGCCCGATGCCCAGCCAAGACCCTCTGCTGCTCCGTCACCATCGTCCGTTCATTGCGTTCTGGCTGGCCCGGATCTTCACCGCCAGTGGTTTCCAGATGCTCACTGTGGCCATCGGCTGGAACCTCTACCAGCTGACCGGCAATGTGCTCGACCTGGGCCTGGTGGGGCTGGTGGAGTTTGCCCCAAGAGTGCTGTTCATGCTGCACACCGGGCACGTGGCCGACCGCTACGACCGGCGCCGAGTGGCGGCTATCTGTCAGTCGCTACAAGCCTTGATCGCCCTGGCCCTGGCCGTCGGCAGCCTGACCGACAGCGTGACCCGGGAAATGATCTTCATCCTGGCCTTCCTCCTCGGCGGCGCCCGTTCCTTCGAGATGCCCACCACCCAGGCCCTGCTGCCGAGCATCGTGCCCGCGGCGCTGTTTCCCCGGGCGGTGGCCGCCGCGCAATCGGCGCAACAGTCGGCGACCATCGTCGCCCCGGCCCTGGGCGGGTTGCTGTACGCCTTCGGCAGCGTCTGGGTCTACGGCCCCACCGTGGTCCTGTACCTGATCGCCTGCCTGCTGATGCTCAACCTGCCGGCCCGGCAGACGCCGCTGAACAAGGGCAAGGCCACCCTCGATTCGCTGCTGGCGGGGATTCGCTTCATCCGCAGCCGCCCGGACATCCTCGGCGCCATCTCCCTGGACCTGTTCGCCGTGCTGCTGGGCGGCGCCACAGCACTCTTGCCGGTGTTCGCCAAGGACATCCTGCTCACCGGTCCCTGGGGCCTGGGCCTGCTGCGTTCGGCACCGGCGGTGGGCGCCTTGCTGATGTCGCTGTGGCTGGCGCGCTTTAGCGTCGAGCGCAAGGTCGGGCGGGTGATGTTCACCGCCGTCGGCGTATTCGGCGTGGCCACCATCGCCTTCGGCCTCTCGACCTCGTTCTGGTTTTCCCTGGTGGTGCTGGTGGTGCAGGGGGCGGCGGACATGATCAGCATGGTGATCCGCGCGTCCTTCGTGCAGCTGGAAACCCCGGACGAAATGCGCGGCCGGGTCAGCGCGGTAAACGGCCTGTTCATCGGCGCTTCGAACCAGCTGGGGGAATTTGAATCCGGGCTGACCGCCCACTGGTTCGGCACCGTGCCGGCGGTGGTGCTGGGCGGGGTCGGCACGCTGGTCGTGACCGGGGTCTGGATCAAGCTGTTTCCGACCCTGGCCAAGCGCGATCGGATGATCGAACGGGTGGAAGAGGCCAAGATGTAAAACCTCAGGCGGTTTGTCCCTGTAACAGCGTGTTGATCATTCTCTGCAATACAAAACCGCTACGAAGCGTGTAAGGTATCGCCTTACACTCGCTCCCCATGATCAAGTCCTTTCAGCACAAAGGCCTGCGCGCCTTCTATGAAACCGGATCGACTCGTGGAATACGGGCTGAGCATGCACGCCGGCTGGCCCGCCAGCTGTCGTTCATGGATCACGCCAGCGAACCGGCAGACCTCAACCTGCCGGGTTGGCGGCTGCACCCACTCAAGGGCGACCTGCACGGCTATTGGTCTTTGGTGGTGTCCGGCAACTGGCGAGTGATCTTTCGTTTCGTAGGTTCGGATATCGAACTGGTCGATTATCTGGACTACCACTGAACAGGAGGCAGGATCATGCCCATCCACAACCCGCCCCACCCCGGTGACACCCTGCGCTTGGATGTCTTGCCTGAGCTGGGCATCAGCGTGACGGAACTGGCCCGGCATATCGGCTATGCCCGCCCGCATCTGTCCAAGGTGTTGAACGGCCATGCGCCGATCCGCGCGGAACTGGCGGTCCGCCTGGAACGTGCCGGAATCGGCAAGGCCAAGGTCTGGCTGGCGGTGCAGGCCGATTACGACATCTGGCACACCGAGCAGGAGTTGCAACCGGTGATCGAGCCTATCGCGGCCCATGTCGGCTGAGCCCTATACCGACAACTCTGCTGCCACCTGGGCGCGCTTGCCGCGACCGCACAGCGCCTCCACCAGGGCCAGGGCAAATGTCAGGGCCGCGCCGGAACCCTGGGCGGTGATGCAGTTGCCATCCACCACCACCGGCTGGTCGACAAAGGTACAGCCCAACAGCTGATGGCTGGCGCTGGGCAGGCAGGTCATGCGCCGCTGGCGCAGCACGCCATAGGCCTGCAAGGCCAGGGCCGGTGCTTCGGCGATGCCGGCGAAGAACCTGCCGGCGGCCGCCTGATACTTGACCAATTGCATCAGGGGTTGATGGCCCGCCAAATGCTGGGCACCTACCGCGCCGCCGGGCAACACAATCAGGTCGAAGCGCTGGGCCAGCACATCCACCAGCATGGCGTCGGCGGTCAGTCGAGTGCCGCGGGCGCAGGTGAGCATGCGCCGGTTTTCGACACTGGCCGCCAACACCTCGATTTCGGCACGGCGCAGTACGTCGATCAGGGTCACGCTTTGCAGGTCATCAATGCCTTCGGCAAGGGTGACCAAGGCTCTGAAGGTCATGGGGATGACTCCACAAGGAAGGTCTTTAGAGCTTAGTCAGCTTTGCCGAACGCCGTTCGGGGCTACCGGATGTAGATCTGCGCACTCAGGGTATTGCCCGGTGCGTTGATCGAGGTGTTGCTGAAGCTGAAGGTGCCTTCCTGCTTGCCCGCCAGGTCGAAGACATAGATGTAGCCCACGGTGATTCCCGAGTTGCCGCAGGGCACATAGGCGGAGCCGTCCTCGCACACCGGCGAGCGAGTGCCGTCGACCTCGAAACCGTCCAGGTTCACATGGGGCTCGCGGCCGTAGCCGATCTCCAGCACGTAGACCTTGATGTTCGGGCCGTTGTGGTCGCACTGGGTGCGTTCACGCCCATCGGAGACATCTTCCAGGCCGCAGGAAGGTGACAGCACCTTGAGAATCTCCACCTGGCTCAACGGCGGCGCCGAACGCGCCAGGGCCGGAGCCGCCAACCAGCAGGCCGCAGCCCCCAGCAGCGTCAATGCTGTCATTTTCACTGTGCTGCGCATAAATCCCCCCTTAAAAGCAGGGCGCAGTATGCGCTACTTGCCAGCAGTGCAAAACATCGCCGACGATCGCAGCCATTGGCCCACGCTGCTGGTATGATGCGCGGCTTTTTCCGACACAGGGCAAATCCACAGGCACCTTATAAAGTCTGTGCTTTGCTGTTGGAGTCGATACATTCACGGCGCCCGGCGGCGCCACGGGGAGCAGACATGCTGGAAAGGCTGTTTCAACTCAAGGCACACAACACCAACGTGCGCACCGAGATTCTTGCGGGCGTCACCACCTTCCTGGCCATGGCCTACATTCTCTTCGTCAACCCGAGCATTCTCGGCGAGACGGGCATGGACAAGGGCGCCCTGTTCGTTGCCACCTGTCTGGCTGCCGCCATCGGCTCCACCATCATGGGCCTGATCGCCAACTACCCGATCGCCCTGGCCCCGGGCATGGGCCTGAACGCCTTCTTCACCTACACCGTGGTCCTGCACATGGGCCACACCTGGCAAGTGGCGCTGGGTGCGGTGTTCATCTCGGCGGTGCTGTTCTTCCTGCTGTCGATCTTCAAGATCCGCGAATGGATCATCAACAGCATCCCCCTGCCGCTGCGCTCGGCGATTGCTGCCGGTATCGGCCTGTTCCTGGCGCTGATCGCCCTGCACAACGCCGGCATCGTGGTCAGCAACCAGGCCACCATGGTCGGCCTGGGTGATCTGAAAAAGCCGGCGCCGATCCTCGCCACCCTGGGCTTTGCCCTGATCGTCGCCCTGGAAGCGCTGAAAGTGCGCGGGGCGGTGCTGATCGGCATCCTCGCGGTGACCATTGCCTCGATCATCATGGGCTTCACCCCGTTCGCCGGCGTGACCTCGATGCCTCCGTCCCTGGCCCCGACGTTCCTGCAACTGGACATCAAGGGCGCCATGGACATTGGTCTGGTGAGCGTGATCTTCGCCTTCCTGTTCGTTGATCTGTTCGACAACTCCGGCACCCTGATCGGCGTCGCCAAGCGCGCCGGCCTGATGGGCAAGGACGGCCACATGCCGAAAATGGGCCGCGCGCTGATCGCTGACAGCACCGCCGCCATGGCCGGCTCCCTGCTGGGCACCTCGACCACCACCAGCTACATCGAATCCGCTGCGGGCGTGAGCGCCGGTGGCCGCACCGGCCTGACCGCCATCGTGGTGGCGATTCTGTTCCTGCTGGCACTGTTCTTCTCGCCGCTGGCGGCCAGCGTGCCACCGTTCGCCACCGCGCCGGCACTGCTGTTCGTGGCCGTGCTGATGACCTCGGGCCTGGCGGAAATCGACTGGGACGACATCACCGTCGCCGCGCCGGTGGTGGTCACTGCCCTGGCCATGCCGTTCACCTATTCGATCGCCAACGGCATCGCCTTCGGCTTCATTGCCTGGACCGCGATCAAGCTGCTGTCGGGCCGCGCCCGCGAGCTGAACGCACCGCTGGTGATCCTGTCGATATTGTTCGTGATCAAGCTGGGTTGGTTCGCCGCATGACTTTTGACGCCGCAAGCTACAGCACCCAATTGAACGACAAGGTCACGCGCCTGCGTGACCTGCTGGCGCCCTTCGCTGCGCCCGAGCCCCAGGTCTTCGACTCGCCCCTGCAGAACTTCCGCCTGCGGGCCGAGTTCCGCCTGTGGCGCGAGGCCGGTGAACGCCATTACGCGATGTTCTCCCAGGACGACAAACGCACGCCGATCCTCATTGAAGAATTCCCCATCGCCAGCCTGCGCATCAACCAGTTGATGCCCCGGCTCAAGGCCGCCTGGCAGGCCAGCGCGCCTTTGAGCCACAAGCTGTTCCAGGTGGAGTTCCTCACCACCTTGGCCGGCGATGCGATGATCACCCTGTGCTACCACCGCCCGCTGGACGAGCACTGGCACAAGGCCGCGAGCCAACTGGCCGCCGACCTCAATGTCAGTGTGATCGGCCGTTCCAAGGGCAAGCGCGAAGTCATCGGCCAGGACTACGTGGTGGAAAAGCTCGAAGTCGGCGGGCGTACCTTCAGCTACCGCCAACCCGAAGGCGCCTTCACCCAGCCCAACGGCACGGTGAACCAGAAGATGCTCAACTGGGCCTATGAAGCCCTGGGCGAGCGCCAGGACGACCTGCTGGAACTGTACTGCGGCAACGGCAACTTCACCCTGCCCCTGGCCACCCGGGTGCGCAAGGTACTGGCCACCGAGATCAGCAAGACCTCGGTCAACGCCGCCTTGAGCAACCTCAGCGAAAACGCTGTGGATAACGTCACCCTGGTGCGTCTGTCCGCCGAAGAGCTGACCGAAGCCCTGAACGAAGTGCGTCCGTTCCGCCGCCTGCAGGGCGTGGACCTGAAGAGCTACGAATTCGGCAGCGTGTTCGTCGACCCGCCCCGGGCCGGCATGGACCCGGACACCTGCGAACTGACCCGGCGCTTCGACAACATCCTGTACATCTCCTGCAACCCTGAAACCCTGGCGGCCAACATCGCCCAGTTGCACGACACCCACCGCATCACCCGCTGCGCGCTGTTCGACCAGTTCCCCTGGACTCACCACATGGAATCCGGGGTCCTGCTGACCCGCCGCTGATTTGCCCCGCTCCCCAACGGCCGTCCTCGAGACGGCCGTTGTCATTCTGGGCCGCCGATCCCCCTACCGCTTCCTGTAGCCGCTGCCGCAGGCTGCGATCGACTGCGAAGCAGGCGCAAACCTGACACCGCGGTGCATCAGGGCCGGGGTTGGCGGGGCTGCGCCCCGGTCGCAGCCTGCGGCAGCGGCCACAAGGTCAGCCCGCGGGTTGAAAGTACCCGGCCAGTTGCTGCAGGTCCTGTTCATTGAGCAGGCCGGCGTAGTACTTGAGCTCAATCCGTGCCAGCAGGTAGGCATGCCGGGCATCCGCCAGGTCACGACGGGCAGTGAACAGTTGCTGCTCGGCGTCCAGCACATCGAGGTTGACCCGCTCGCCACCCTGCACGCTTTTGCGGGTCGCAGTCACCAGGGCCTCGGCTGAGCTGACGGCCATTTCATAGGCGCGGACCTTGGCCGCGGCACTGGTGTTGAGGTTGAACTGCTTGCGCAGCTGGTTGAGGGTATTGGCGGTTTGCGCATCCAGTTCATATTGCGCCTGGGACAGCTGACTGGCCGCCTGGCGGGTCGAGGCCGAGACCGAACCACCGGCAAACAGCGGCAGGCTGACCTGGATACCCACGGTGTTGGTGTCGTACTGCTGGTTGTAGGTGCTCTCCGAATCAGAGCGGGTCTGCCGGCTGCTGGCGTACAGGCTGATCTTGGGTAGGTGCCCGGCGCGCTTGCGCTCCACTTCGTATTCCGCCGCCCGCAGGGCCTGCTGCTGGGAAGCCAGTTCAGGGTTGTTGGCCATGGCCAGGTCGCGCCAACTGTCGAAGCGGTTGGGCTGCAGCGGCTGGATCTCGAACTGCCGGGTCAGCGGGTCCAGCTCGTCGATCTGCAACGGCTCGCCGACTATGGCTTGCAGCTCGCGCAGGGCCGCATCCTGCTGGTCCTGGGCCTCGATCTCTTGCGCCAGGGCCAGGCTCAAACGGGCCTGGGTCTCCAGCACATCGGTGCGGGTGCCCTCGCCGCCCTTGAGCAGACGTTCATTGAGCTGCAAGCGTTCGGCGTAGGCGCGTTTCTGTGCCCGGCTCAGCTCGATGCGCTCCTGGGCCAGCAGCGCCTGGCTGTAGGCACTGAGCAGGCGCACCGCCAGTTCCTGGCTCTTGCCGCGAAAACGCTCGTCGGAAAACAGCGCCTGGGCCGAGCCCTGGCGATAGCGCGCATAGGCCTCGTAGTCCAGCAACGGCTGTTGCAGGGTCAGGGTCGAGGCATAGCTGCGATAGTCACGATCGGTGGTGACATCGCCACGAACCGTGTCCTGGGTCACCTCGGACTGGTTGCGCGAATTGTTGTAGCTCCAGGACAGGTTCGGCAACAGCCCGGCACGGCCGATGGCCCGGTTCTCTTCACCGGCATCGCGCTCCTTGATCGCCGCCTGGAAGGTCGGGTCGTTACGCAGAGCCAGATCGTAGGCATCGAGCAAACCCAGGGCCAGGGCCGACGGGCTGCTCAGCAGGCACAGCAGCGCGAGAAAGCAAAAGGCGCGAGTCATTCTTCCACCAACGCCATATGAGTCCGGTCCAGCAGGGGCTTGAACAGGTAATTGAGCATCGAACGCTCGCCGGTACGGACAAAGGCCTCCACCGGCATCCCCGGACGGATCTGCAAGCCCTGCAACTGCTGCATGCCTTCGGCGCTGACCGTGGCGCGCAAGGTGTAATAGGGCTCTTCGGTACGTTCGTCGACCTGGCGATCGGCGGACACCAGGGTCACTTCCCCCGGCACCCTCGGCGTGGTGCTCTGGTTGAAGGCCGAGAACATCAGCTCCACGGGCAGCCCCGGGTGCACCTTGTCCACCAGTTGCACCGGCACCCGCGCCTCCACCAGCAGCGGCTCGTCCTGGGGCACGATGTCCATCAGCGGCTGGCCCGGCTTGATCACTCCGCCCTCGGTGTACACCTCCAGGCCCACCACCACCCCGGCAGCCGGGGCGCGCACCTGGCTGTTGGCCAGTTCGAACTCGGCGGAGGCCAGGCGATTGCGCAGGTCTTCGGTGCGAATCCGGGTGTCGGCCAACTGGCTGCGCAGGTCTTTCTGGAAGTCCTCGGTGGACTGGCGGATGCGCAGGCGCAGTTCGAGGATCTGTCGCTGCAACTGGCCGATGCGGCCGAAGTCCTCGGCGATCGAGCCGTCGATCTGCGCGTACAGGCGTTCGCTGTCCAGCAGGCGATTGCGCGGGATGTAGCCGTCCCGGGCCAGCTCCCGCAGGCCCTGCAACTGTTCGTTCAAGGCACTGCGCTGTTGCCGCTTGCTGGCCTGGGAATCCCGGGTACCGCGCAACTGCGCTTCGGAGCCGGCAATGGTCTCGGCAATGCCCTGTTGCTCCATGCTCAGGGCCTGGCGCCGACTGCTGAACAGCTGCCGTTGCAGGGCCAGGCTGGCGGCCACCTCAGGTTCGCTCGCCAAGGCCTGGAGCTGAGGATCAAAGACGATCTCGCTGGCACCATCGCGCTCGGCATTGAGTCGCGCTTCGCTGGCCAGGGACCCCAGGTACTGACTGCGCAAGGACTGCATCTGGGTGCGCAGCGGGGTCTCGTTGAGGCGCAGCAGCACCTGCCCGGCGCTGACCCGGTCGCCCTCCTTGACCTCGATCCGCTCGACGATGCCGCCGCTCTGGTGCTGCACCGTCTTGCGATGGCCCGAGACCATGACCTTGCCCGATACCGCCACGCCCTTGTCCAGCGGCGCCAGGGCGGCCCAGCCGATAAACCCGGCAAAGCCTCCCAGCACCAGGAGCCAGCCGAGGCGTGAATACTTCCTGTCGTCCAGGGACAACACATTGCTGGCGGCGGGCCCCGCGACCGGCGCAACAGAGCCTGTGGATACATTCGCCTTCATGCTTTTTTCCCTTCGCCGCCGGCCACGCCCAGTCGGTAATTCATGTTCAGGCTGGTCACCGGATTGCTCACCGGTACCGCGGGCGGCGGCGCGGCCTTGGCCTTCTGGTTCGCCTCCAGCACCCGCGCCGTCGGGCCGAAGGCTTGCAGCTGGCCTTCGCGCAGGATCATCAGTTGGTCGGTGAGGGTCAGCACGTTGGGCTTGTGAGTGATCAGCACCAGGGTCCGCTGCCGTTGCTTGAGTTGGCTGATGGCCTGCAGCAGCGCCTGTTCGCCAGCTTCATCAAGGTTGGAGTTGGGTTCGTCGAGCACGATCAGCGCCGGCAAGCCGTATAACGCGCGGGCCAGGCCGATGCGCTGGCGCTGCCCGCCGGACAGCCCGGCACCGCCCTCACCCAGGCGCGTGTCATAGCCCTGGGGCAGTTGCAGGATCAACTCATGCACCCCGGCCATTTGCGCAGCCTGCAGGACCTGATCGGAGTCCAGCGCGCCGAAACGCGCGATGTTCTCGGCAATGCTGCCGGCGAACAATTGGATGTCCTGGGGCAGGTAGCCGATATGCGGGCCCAGTTGCTGCTTGTCCCACTGGGCCAGGTCCGCGCCATCCAGGCGCACCTTTCCCGTCAGGGGCGTCCAAGCCCCCACCAACAGCCGAGCCAGGGTGGACTTGCCGCAACCGGAAGGGCCGATCACCCCCAGGACCTGGCCGGCCTCCAGGGTGAAGCCGAGGTTGCTCAGGGCCGGACGGCGACTTCCCGGGGCACAGGCACTCAATTGCTCGACACTCAACTTGCCCTTGGGCGTCGGCAGGCTCATGCGCACCGGCCGTGGCGGATTGGCCTGCAACAGCTCGGACAAGCGCTCGTAGGCCAGGCGCGCCGAGCTCCATTGCTTCCAGACCGCGATCAACTGGTCGATGGGGCTGAGCACCCGGCCCATGAGGATCGAGCCGGCGATCATCATCCCCGGGGTGATCTGCCCCTGCACCGCCAGCCACGCGCCCAGGCCCAATACCAGGGACTGCAAGGCCATGCGCACGCCCTTGGACCAGGCGCTGATAGTGGCGGTCTTTTCACTGGCCAGGTTCTGCTGAGCGAGAAAGCCCTGGTGACCGACGAACCAGCGCTCGCGCAGCGCGCCGAGCATGCCCATGGCTTCGATGGCGTCGGCGTTGCGCAGGTTGGCCGTGGCCTGTTGGCTGGTGATGATCGACAACTGGCTGGCCTGGGCCAGCGGCGCCTGGCAGATATGCTGGTTGATCCAGGCCAGCGCCACCAACAGCAGCGCACCGCCCAGGGCCAACAGACCGAGCCAGGGGTGAAAGAGGAAGATCACCAGCAGATAGACCGGGAACCAGGGCGCGTCGAAGAAGGCGAACAAGGCATTGCCGGTGGCGAACTGGCGCAGCGCGGTCAGGTCATTCAAGGCCTGGCCGGCGGCCTGGGGGCTGCCCTTGAGCTGGGCCTCGAACGCCGCGTCATACACCCGCTGGTTCAGGCGCATGTCCATCTGGGTGCCGAGGTGGATCACCACCTGGCTGCGCACCCACTCCAACGCCCCCATCAGGCCGAACAGGCCGAGGATCATCAGCGTCAGCATCAACAGGGTCATCTGATTGCCCGAGGCCAGCACCCGGTCGTAGACCTGCAGCATGTACAGGGCCGGGGCCAGCATCAGCAGATTGATCACCGCCGAGAACAGGCCGATGTTGAAGAAGCCGCCCTTGTAGGCCGTCAGGGCCGCCAGCGTCTCGGAAGCGGCAAGTGGATTCGGCCTGCTCATCAAGGTGTCCTGTGCAGAGTTTAGGGATACAGGGTCTTCCGCTTAGGCAGAGCGGAACGACAAGAGGCGCGCCCGGTGCGTTGACAGGCACCCCGGCGCTCCCCAGAATTTGCCACCGCCGCCGCCCTGGCCTTCGAAAACTCGGGCGACGGAGGTGAGTCAAACCAGCGAATGGAGGAGCGATCCTGCATTCGCTTTTTTATGCCTCAAGCCGGCACTCAGGCGGCCAGTGCCCAGTCCTGGGCCACGTCCTGCACACCCACCAGGCCGACATCGGCTGCGGCGGCGGCAGCCGGGGTGACGTGGGCAACACCGGCGGCGGCCAGGTCGTCGAAAGTGGAGTTCACCGACAGGCTTGGGTCGATAGCCTTGAGCAGGGCATCGATCTCGCCGGCCAGCGCCGAGCTGTCGCCGCTCATCAGGCCGTAGACCACCTTGTGCACTTCACCGGCACGGCCTTCATCTTTCAGGCTGTTGAGGCCCAGGTTGCTGAAGCTGACTTCCTGGCTGACCAGGTGGTAGTTGCTGCCCGAACCACCGGCGAGGGTGTCGCCCAGAGAAACGCTGTCCAGCGAGCCCCACAGCGTGTGGCTCGGGTTGCTGAACAGGGTGTAATGCAGGTTGCCGTCGGCCACGAAGGCGGCGTCGCTGGCGGTGCTCTTGATGGCGTACTGGGTGCCGTCGAACGGGCCCGGGTTGAAACCACCGGTATTGGTGCCATCAACCACTTCGCCTGGGCGATGGTTGACGTCGCCGAAGTAGGCCGACCAGTCAGTCAGGTATTGCGCAACAGTGTTACCGCCGTAGGTAGCGCTGTAAGAGATCGAAATGCTCATGCAAAACTCCAATACATTAGGTGGGTCAGGTCCGCAGCACGCCAGTGCCTGCTGCGGTTTTGCCCTTCAATGGGCAAAAGCGGTCAGAACTGATATTCCACGGTGCCCTGCAAGGTGCGGCCACGGCCGAGGGTGAAGGCCAGGACATCGCCGAGGGGCACCAGGTAGGCGCGGTCGGCGACGTTTTCCATGGCCAGGCGCAGGGTCAGTTCTTCAGTGGCCCGGTAGCTGCCATACAGGTCGTAGACGGTGTAGGGCTTCCAGTCGGCCGGGTAGACACCGGTCTGGCTCACGGTCCCGGTCGCCGAGCCGGCGATCGAGTAGCCGGCGCTGTAGCGGGCCCGGGCACCGATATCCAGTTTGCGTTCGAAAAAGCGCGCGCCCAGGGTCAGGGTGCCGCGGTCCATGGGCATGTGTTCGGCCGAACCGAGGATCGCGGCGTTGCAGCGGCTGGCATTGTTGGCCGCATCATCGGGACGCATGCCGGTGACAATTGCGCCCCGCCCTGTGCCGTTCTTCACCGGCTGGGTCACCCCTCCCAGCCAGGCGGTCTTCATGCAGAAATCGTTGTCGCCGATCATGTGGGTGTAATTGAGCTGGCCGTAGGCGCGACCGGCGTCATAGTCGAGCTGGTACTCGACGCCCTTGAAGCGGGTGCTGCTGAGATCGTTGACGTAGGCGCTGTTGCCGATGCCGGGGGAGCCATAGCCCGGGGGCTGCACGCCCATGGCCATATAGATGAAGTCATCGACCCGGGTATCGAAGTAGGCCACCTTGATGCCCAGGCGGTCATCGTTGAACCAGAGGTTTTCCTTGAAGACGTTGACCCCCGCTTCCCAGGTGGTGGAGCGCTCTGGCTTGAGGAAGGGGTTGGGAAAGGTGCTCTCAGAACCTCCACCATGGGGGCGTCCGGTGATCATGGTTTCGGTTACCGCCGGTGGCCGCCAGCCCTTGCCATAGCTGGCGAACAGTTGCAGCCACTCGACCCCGGGCTTGACCGACAGGCCGAAGGTCGGCGAGAAGCGCCCTTCCTGGTTGTCGATGTCATAGGCCACCGGCACCGAGATTTGCTGGGGCGTCTTGCCGATCACGAAGGTGCGGGTGTTGATTCCGGTTTCGCCGCGCAGGCGGTAGCGGTCGTAACGCAAGCCGGCATTGAGGTTCAACCAGCCGTCGTAGTCGAAGTCCAGGCGGGTGAACAGGCTGCCCAGGGCTCGATCACCCTCGGGGGTCATGCTCGCCGCAGGCGAGGCACTGACCGCCGAGCCCTTGGGCACCGGCTGGCTGGAGTCGGGGCGGACCTTGTCGTAGAAGAACTCCAGGCCGTAGTTGGCCTTCAGCGTGGACAGCCCGCCCAGGGCAAAGGTCGACGTGTTCTGCGCCTGGGCGCCATAGGTATCGGTCTGGTAGGTGATCGAGTAGCCAGGGCTGCTGCGGCGGGTCAGGGTGCTCTGGTCATTGCTGTTGTCGACGTAATAGAGCTTGGCCTTGAAGTCGATCAGCGGGTTGTCCGGGGTGTAGCTGTAGTCGAGGCCGAAGTTCTGCGAATGCACATCGCTGCTGCCGAGCTTTTCCCAGAGCTGATTCTTGTTCTCGGTGTTCATCATGTTGGCGTCGTCGTAGGACACCTCAGTGGTCAGGTAGCTCAGCTGCAGACGCTGGTCCTGGGGCAGGTTGAGCCCCAGCTTGACCAGGCGCGAGCGCATCACCGAAGCGGAATAGGCCACCTTGGAATGCTTCACCCGGTCATTGATCGACGGGTCCATCCAGCTCCCGGTGCGCAATTCGCCAATGCCGCCACGGGTCCCCGGCTTGTAGTCCCCCAGGTGTCGTTCACTGGCGGCCAGCAGCATGTCCCAGACTTCGGTGCCGATGGCGAAGGCGGAACTGCCGATGAAGTGAGTGCCGTTGCTGCGGCCGCCCAAGCCGGTGGTCAGGCGAATTCGGCCACCGATCTCCTGGCCGGGCTTGAGCAGGTCGCGGGCCTCGATGGTGCGAAAGTTGGCGACCCCGCCGATCACTCCAGCCCCGCCCATGGTGGAGGTGGCGCCCTTCTCCACCACCACTTCGGAGAGCAGCTCGGGGTCGACATAGAGCGTTCCGTTGCGCTGCTGGTGGCCGCTCTGCTGATAGTTCTGGCGCATGCCGTCCACCGACATGTTGACCCGACCATAGTCCTGGATACCGCGGATGTTCACCGACACGCCCGGGTCCTGCTGGCTGAGCGCCGAATACACGCCGGACGTTTCCTCCAGCATTTCGGCGGCATGCCGCGGTGGATTGCGATCAAGTTGCTCGCGCCCGACCACGCTCACCGAGCGTGGCGCGTTGTATACCCAATCGCTCTGCCGGCCTTCGAGGTCACCGGAAATCGTGGTGGGGGCCAAGGCCAGGGCGCCATCACGTCCGGTTTCCACCCGACTCAGGGTCACCTGGCGCTCGCCGCTAAAGCGGTACTCCACCGGCGCATTGCCCAGCAGCCGGGCCAGTCCTTCCTCGGCGCCGTAGCGGCCCTTGAGCGGCGAGCTGTGCAAGCCATGCAGGCGCAGGCTGTCGAACAGCACCTGCACCCCGGCCTGCTCGGCAAAAGCCAGCACCGCACTGCCGAGGGCCTGGGCAGGGATATCGAAATCCAGTTCGCGTGGTTGCTGAGCACTCTGCGGGACTACGCCCACGGGCTCTGCCGCGTGCAACAAACCGCCTCCTGCCAACAGCCCTGCTACGCCCAAGTGAATGGCCAGGGCCAGACGACTTGCGGCGTGAATTCCAGTGCGACTGCCTACCCTCATGTTCCTGATTCCTGCGCTGGCTACTTTTAGTGCATGCGAATGCATCTCAATTAGCTAGACGTGCCAGGCAGGAAAACTCAGTAAGGTTTTTTCAGTTATTTTTCGCCGAAGGTGAAAAAAGGCCCGCAGGCCTCAATAAATAAGGCTGACGCCGGCCAGGTCGAAACGCTGCACCTGCAACTCCTGGGTGAGGGTGACCAGGGCCGCGTCGAGCATATCCAGACGGAACACACCGCTGACCTGACGCTGGGCCAGGGCACTGTTGGTCAGCACCACCCGCCCGGGTCGATAGCGATTGAGGCGCTCCACCACCACGCTCAAGGGCTGGCGATCGAACACCAGGACTCCACGTCGCCAACTGGTGGCGCGCTGCAGGTCGAGCCCATCAAGTGCCACCACCCCCGACTGCGAGTCATAGCGCACGCTCTGTCCCTCTTGCAGAACCCGCTCGGAAACGCCGCGTTGCGCCGGGGCATCCAGGCTCACGGCGACACTGTGCTGCAACACCCCAACCCAGGCTTGTTGATCGCTCTCGCGCCCGACCACAAAACGGGTGCCCAGGGCCCGGGTCTGGCCGCTGGCGCTGTGCACGATGAAAGGTCGTTGCTCCTCACCGACCATGGGCGCCACATCAAATACTGCGGAGCCGGCCAGCAATTGGATCTGACGCTTGTCGCCGCTGTAATCCAGGCGAATGGCGCTGCTCGAGTCCAGCTCCACTTGGCTGCCATCGGCCAGTTGCACGGTGCGCACCTCGCCCTTGCCGGTCTGGTAGTCGGCCTGCAGGTACAGCAGTGCCTGCGGCCCTTGCAGCCAGCCCAGGGCCACCGCCAGAACCAGCATGGCCGCACTGGCGACCCGCACCAGCCGGCGTCGACGGCGCGGGCGCTGTATTGTCGCCGCAGGCCGTTCCACCTGGCGTCTTGGTGGGGCAGTGGCCGCCAGCTCGGGGTCCAGGCGCAGCTCGCCCAAGGCCTCCCAGGTCTGCCGGGCAAACACCAGAGCCTGGGGATGACGCGGGTCCTCGGCCTGCCATTGGGCAAGCTGCGCCTGCTCGGTGGCGCTCAAGCCTCCCGCGTGCAAACGCACCGCCCAATCGGCGGCGGCCTCGGTGATACTGCGCTCTTGCGGACCCTGGCTATTCACGTGTGAATCTCGATTTCTCGTTATATATAAGCAGTGACGTCTGACCCCGACTTTTACCGTAACTCACTGGTCAACCGGCCGACCGTCGGTAGCCTGCAGGCGTTGCATCACATAAGCCAGCGCCCGGGACAGGTGCTTTTGCACCGAGCTGTCGGAGATATTCAGGTGCCGGGCCACCTCGGCGTGGGTCATGCCTTCGATACGGTTCAGGCGGAAGATTTCCTGAGTGCGCGCAGGCAGCTCGGTGATCGCCTGTTTCAGTGCCTTGCGCTGTTGTTGCGCCATCGCCTGAGCCTCCAACCCGGCCGCCTCATCCTCGATGTCGGCCAGTACTTCATGGGGCACGGTCTCGGTCTTGCGCCGCGCCTCCTGGCGTACATGGTCGATCAGCAGGTTGTTCGCCGTGCGGTAGAGATAGCCCTGGGAGTTGTCGATCCGCTCACCGCGCGTTTGCTCGGCCAGCCGCAGAAAACTCTCCTGCACCAGATCTGCGGCCAACTGCGGGTCCCGTACCTTGCGCGCCAGGTACCCACGCAAGGTCGCGGCATGCTTGAGAAACAGTCCCTTGAGATCCACGTCCGACAAACCGACTCCCTGGAACATGAAGGAAATTGCCGGCATCTTACGGTCAGTCGAGAATTATTTTCAATTGATATCAGTATTCATTAGCGATCGCTTACACCAGTTGCCAGCCGCTTTCCAGGACCTAGGCTGGCACCTCGACCTTGCGCGGCCGGCCGCCCTTCTTGCCATTCAGGCGCGCCGCCCGAGCCTTGGCCGCGCTGCTTTGCCGACCGTTACGGGAGGCGACCAACTGGGTCGCCAGTTTCATCAGCGGCTCGCTGGCGGACAGCAGCCCGACAATCGACAGCTGCAGATCCACGGCCTCATGACACACCGCCGTGGCGGAAAAGCCCAACTGCAGTTGCTGCAATTGGGTGTCGCTCAGCGCCGCCAGCTCCGGATAGTTTTCCACAGGCAAATGAATCGAGCTGCCATCGGCAAAGCCCAGGCACAGGCACCCGGCCGCATAGCTCAAGGTACTGACTTGCAAACCCGCGTCGTGACGCGCCTCACCGCGTTCGACCGCTTGATCCAGCTGCTCCTGGGTCAAGGGCACATCGACAGGCACCGCTGCTTTGACGACTTTCATAGTTCGATCTCCACTCCTTGCGCCGCACCCACCAGGGTCAGGCGAGTCAGGTTTCGTTGTTCCTCGTAGTGCGCTGACTCGATCAGGTACACCCTGCAGCCGGCGCTTGAACCTTCCACCACAGCGTTCGCTTGCCAATCCCACAACTGCTGCTCAAGGCACAAGGTGCGCAGCTTGCTCCACCAGATACGCCGAGCCAGATGCACCCGTTGCTTCAAGGCCTGGCGCAAGCCTTCAAGGACTGCCAGTGCCGGGCGACGGCCATGGGGGACAACGTCCCAGAGCTCGACACCGTTGTGCCAGAAGCTGAAGCGAAAACGGGCACTCCAACGACCGCCATCCACATGCACATGGGGTGGGCAATGTTCGTCACGCAACATGACGACGACCGCATAGCCCTTGTAAACGAACACTTTCATGCTAACCCATCTGTTAGGTTATTGAGTCCAAAGACTCATGTTTCCATGATTAATCCGACCACCGGCCTGAAAGGGCAGCAGTGAGGTGACCTGCTTGAGGTTAGCCCCGGAGAAGGTCAGGAAAGCCTCCGGGCGGCCGCAAAGTCGTCAGCATTTATTGCCGGGCAAGGCCTCGCCACGGCCATCGCCAATAACAGCGTTCGGTTATCGAACACTTAATCAGCCTTCCCGGGTTCCGCTCTCGGCCATCAATTGACCAAATTAACCAGTTAGTACAATTTACCTCCCCAGTGCCTCGTACCCTCTCCCGAGGCTGACAATAACAACGGAGATCTACCCCCATGCGTCCTATCGTTCTGGTGCTTAACGGCCCGAACCTGAATCTGCTCGGCAGCCGTGAACCTGCCACTTACGGCCACGAAACCCTGGCCGATGTCTCGGCTTTGTGCGGCCGTGCCGCCGAGGAATTGGGCCTGGCCGTGGAGTTTCGCCAGACCAACCACGAAGGCGAATTGCTGGACTGGATTCACGCCGCCCGCGGGCGCTGCGCCGGCATCGTGATCAACCCCGCCGCCTGGACCCACACCTCGGTGGCGATCCGCGATGCGCTGGTGGCCAGTGAACTGCCGGTGATCGAAGTGCACCTGTCCAACGTCCACGCCCGCGAACCGTTCCGCCATCACTCCTTTGTCTCGGGTATTGCCCTGGCGGTGATGTGCGGCTTTGGCAGCCACGGCTATCGCCTGGCACTGGAACACTTCAGCCTGCGGTTCAAGGAGCAAGGTCTATGACAGGCCATACAGGCGTACTCGCCGGACTGATCGGCGCCGGCATCCAGGCTTCACGCACCCCGGCCCTGCATGAACACGAAGGCGACGCGCAAAACCTGCGCTACCTGTACCGGTTGATCGATCTGGACCAGCTGGGGCTCGACAGCAGCGCCCTGCCCGACCTGCTCAGCGCCGCCGAACGGATGAACTTCACCGGCCTGAACATCACCTTTCCCTGCAAGCAGAGCATCTTGCCGCTACTGGACGAACTGTCCCCGGAAGCTCGCGGCATTGGCGCGGTCAACACCGTGGTCCTCAAGGACGGCAAGCGGGTTGGCCACAACACCGACTGCCTGGGGTTTGCCGAAGGGTTCCGGCGCGGTCTGCAAGGCGTGGCCAGACGGCACGTGGTGCAGATGGGGGCCGGCGGCGCCGGAGCGGCAGTGGCCCACGCCCTGCTCAGTGAGGGTGTGGAGCAACTGAGCATTTTCGATATGGAAAACCAGCGGGCGCAGAGCCTGGCGGACAACCTCAACCAGCATTTCGGCGCCGCTCGGGCCAAGGCCGGTGGCGACCTGCCCAGCACCCTGGCGAGCGCCGACGGCCTGGTGAACACCACGCCCATGGGCATGGCCAAGCTGCCGGGCACGCCGGTGCCGGTGGAACTGCTGCGGGCGGAGCTGTGGGTGGCCGAGATCGTCTACTTCCCGCTGGAAACCGAGCTGCTGCGCAATGCCCGCGCCCTGGGTTGCCGAACCCTGGATGGCGGCACCATGGCGGTGTTCCAGGCGGTCAAGGCGTTCGAGCTGTTCAGCGGCCAGAGCGCCGACCCGCAACGCATGCTGGCGCACTTCCACAGCATGAATGGCTGAAATACGCCTGTGGCCGCTGCCGCAGGCTGCGACAGGCCCCGCAGGGCCCTCGGCATCCGTCAGGACGCTGGCGAGCCTGCGGCTCGTTCGCAGCCTTCGGCAGCGGCTACAGGTCCTGCGTTTACTCGGGCTTGAGCTGCAGGCGCGCAAGCAGGCCGATCAACAGCACGTTGAAGAGAATCATCAGCAGACTGCCGAACAGGCCCACCAGATTGATCACCGAGCTCGGCAGCCAGTCGAATACGCTGAAACCGGTCAGGGACAGCAGGCGCTCACCGAACCAGAACGAGTCAACGACGATCATCAGGATCAGGATGATTTTAAGCGTTGGGACGGGGTTACCCATGGTGCCTTCCTTGTCGTGGGGGATGATGCGAGAGCCGGGGTGGCGAGGCGATCTTACGGACGCTTTGGCCAGCAAGCCAGCGCCTGACAAGCCAACCCGGCCCTAAAGCTCCGGGTCAGGCCTGCAGGTAGCGCAGCACCGATTCGCAGATCATTTCCCGGTGCCGCTGCTTGATGCTTTCGTCCGGCAGGTCGATCTGGAAGATCTCGCCAAAGGTGTGACGGTTCGACACCCGATAGAAGCAGAACGAGCTGATCAGCAAGTGCACGTCCAGCGGGTCCAGGCCACTGCGGAACACGCCTTCCTGCGCGCCGCGCTCAAGGATCTCGCCCAGGGCATGGAGGATGGTGTTGTTCATTGCCTTGATTACGCCGGACTGCTTCACGTACTCGGCCTTGTGGATATTCTCGATGCTGACGATGCGCACGAAATCGACATTGCGGTCGTGGTGATCGAAGGTGAACTCCACCAGCCGACGAATCGCCTCCCGCGGCGCCAGCTCGGCCAGATGCAGGCGGCTCTCGGTGCTGCGGATATCGCCGTAGAGTTTTTCCAGGACTTCGACGTACAGCTGCTCCTTGCTGCCGAAGTAGTAATAGATCATGCGCTTGGAGGTATGGATGCGCTCGGCGATCGCATCCACCCGCGCACCGGAAAGTCCCTGCTGGACGAACTCGACAATAGCTTCTTGAAGGATGTTCTCGCGGGTTTTTTCCGGGTTGTTCTTGCGACTCTTGCGCGGTTCGAGAGCAGGCTCATCGGACGCAATCGAGCGTTCACTGGTCATTGTCATTCTGGGCTCACGGCCATCACTGAACACGCGGGCGATTATGGGCCGCGTCCTGTCGCGAAAGAAAGCACAGAGGCGGTGGATTACCGCCTCCGGTTACCAATGCGCTACAACTTGGCCTGGCGCACCGCGCCACTGCGAGACTTGGCCATGGCCGCCAGACGCACCGCAACGTTGGCCGCACCATAGCCGGCGTAGCCGTTCTTGCGCTGGATGATCTCGAAGAAGAACCGCCCCTCGAACGGTTCGGTGTAGACGTGAAACAGCTCGCCGCCCTGGGCATCGCGGTCATACAGGACGTTGTAGTAGGCCAATTCGCTGAGAAACTCGTCGTCGAAATCAAAACGCGCCGCCAGGTCGTCGTAGTAATTGAGCGGAATATCCAGCAGCGGCACTCCGGCCTGCTTGGCCCGGCTGACCTCGGCGAAAAGGTCGTCGCAGTCGAAGGCAATGTGATGCACCCCGCTGCCACGATAACTGGACAGCGCGTGGGAAATCGCGGTGTTGCGGTTCTCCGAGATGTTCAGCGGCAAGCGGATCGAGCTGCAACGGCTGCGCAGGGCGCGGCTTTTCACCAGGCCATAAGGATCGGGCAGCACCACTTCATCATCGGCCTCGAAATCCAGCAGGCTCTTGTAGAACAGCGCCCAGCTGTCGAGGCTGTCCGCCGGCAGGGCCATGGCCATGTGGTCGATACGCTTGAGGCCGCCCTTGGCCTGCACATCGTCATGCATGTTGAAGTCGGTGTCGTACAGGTGCTGGCCGCCCTGCTGCGGGTCCACCAGATAGATCAGGCTGCCATCGGGCTCGCGCACCGCCGCCAGTTCCAGCTCGTTGGGGCCTACAAGCCCGCGATAAGGCTGGCCCTTGTAGGCCACCGCCCGCTCCAGAGCCTTGGCGCTGTCCTTGACCCGGATGGCCGTGGCACACACCGAAGGGCCATGGGCCTCGAAGAAGCTGTGGGCGAAGGAATAGGGCTCGGAGTTGAGGATCAGGTTGATATCGCCCTGACGCATCAGGCTCACGTTCTTGGAACGATGCTGTCCGGCCTTGGCAAAACCCAGGCGCTCCAGCCAGCTCCCCAGCTTGGCGCCCAGGGCATCGTCCACCGCGAACTCAAGGAACTCGGTGCCGCCATAGGCTTCAACCGCTGGCGGGGCGAACAGAATGTCCAGGTTGGCCACCGGTTGCGCCTCCTGCAGCAGGCGCTCGCGGGTCTTCTCCTCCAGGTACAGCAAGGAGCGCAAGCCGTCGGCGGCATTGGCCCGCGGCGGCGCGGCGCGAAAGCCGTCGTTGAAGATTTCCAGGGACAGCGGCCCGGTGTAGCCGCTCTTGATGATCGGCGCCAGAAAGCCCGGCAGATCGAACTCGCCCTGGCCCGGAAAACAGCGGAAATGCCGGCTCCACTCCAGTACATCCATGGCCAGGATCGGCGCATCGGCCATCTGCACGAAGAAGATCTTGTCCCCGGGAATCTCGGCAATCGCCGCCGGGTCGCCCTTGAGCGACAGGGTATGGAAGCTGTCCAGCAACACCCCAAGGTTGGGGTGATCGGCGCTGCGCACGATGTCCCAGACCTGTTGATAGGTATTCACGTGACGGCCCCAGGCCAGGGCTTCGTAGCCGATGCGCAAGCCGCGCAGCGCGGCCCGTTCGGCCAACAGGTGCAAATCATCGATGAGAATCTGCCGGTCCCCGAGGCTGTCGGCCTGGGCGTTACTGCACACCAGCACCAGGTCGGTGCCCAGCTCCTGCATCAAGTCGAACTTGCGTTCGGCACGCTCCAGGTTGCGCGACAGGCGATCGCGGCGGCAGCCCTCGAAATCCCGGAATGGCTGGAACAGGGTGATGGCGATCCCCAGGTCGGCGCACATCTGCCTGATTTCCCGAGGGCTACCGTCGTAATAGAGAAGGTCGTTCTCGAAAATCTCCACCCCATCGAAGCCGGCGGCGGCGATGGCTTCGAGTTTTTCCGGCAGGGTGCCGCTCAAGGAAACGGTGGCAATGGAACGCTGCATGATTGAACTCCCGGGGGATGACGGCCGGTGGCACCCGAGCCTTTTATTCGATGTTGCGGATTATTCCACAGCATGATTTAAAGTGTACGAACCAGTTAGTTTTGTGTTCGATTATCGAACAAAAAGCCGCTTGGCGAATTGACGATTTTTCAGCCACTGCGCACCATCGACAGCACATTGAGCCGCCCCAAGAAACCGTGGCTTCAATCACCCAGACCCAGAACACACCATAAAAATTTTAAAAATCGGGTACATCCTCATGCTTGCACTCAACGCCCCGCCCTGCTGCTCATCCCTTTGGCTCGCGCCTGGAACGGCCTCAATCGGCACCCTGGATCACGACCCGCTACTGCCCTGAGCGGAGCGTCGTACCGATGGCGTTCGCCGGTCCGCAATCAACGGCTCGACGAACCAAACCAGCCGATCAATCACCCAGTCCCAGGCGCTCATGCCCTCGCTGACGATTGATCACGCGCCCTTGAGTTCCGACGAGCCCTGGCTCGTCAGTCACTGAACGGATGGCCTATATGATTCCTTCCCAAAGCTCTCGCATCGCCCCGAGCCTCAGTGTTGCCGGCGGCATCGGCGACAAGATCCGCGGCGCCATGGCCGTCGGCAAGACCCGCTGGGGCATGCTCGCCCTGGTGTTCTTCGCCACCACCCTGAACTACATCGATCGCGCCGCACTGGGCGTGATGCAGCCGATCCTGGCCAAGGAAATGAACTGGACGGCGATGGACTACGCCAACATCAACTTCTGGTTCCAGGTCGGTTACGCCGTGGGCTTCGTGCTGCAAGGGCGACTGATCGACCGAGTCGGCGTGAAACGGGTGTTCTTCTTCGCCGTGCTGCTGTGGAGCCTGGCCACCGGCGCTCATGGCCTGGCCACTTCGGCGGCAGGCTTCATGGTTTGCCGCTTCATTCTCGGGCTCACTGAAGCCGCCAACTACCCGGCCTGCGTGAAGACCACGCGCCTGTGGTTCCCGGCCGGCGAACGCGCGGTAGCCACCGGCATCTTCAACGCCGGGACCAACGTCGGCGCTATGTTCACCCCCATGCTGCTGCCGTTGATCCTCCACGCCTGGGGCTGGCAAGCGGCGTTCCTGTGCATGGCGGCACTGGGCGGCGTCTGGCTGCTGTTCTGGGGCCTGAAGTACTTCAACCCGGAAGATCACCCCAGCGTCAAAGCCTCGGAACTGGCCTACATCCAGCAACAAGTAGAACCCGAGCCGACCCGCGTGCCCTTCAGCCGCATCCTGCGCATGCGTGGCACCTGGGCCTTCGCCCTGGCCTACTCGCTGACCGCGCCGGTGTTCTGGTTCTACCTGTACTGGCTGCCGCCGTTCCTCAACCAGCAGTACAACCTGGGGATCAACGTCACCCAGATGGGCATCCCGCTGATCATCATCTACCTGACCGCCGACTTCGGCAGCGTCGGTGGCGGCATCCTCTCCTCGTTCCTCATCGGTCGCGGCATGAACCCGATCAAGGCGCGGCTGCTGTCGATGTTCCTGTTCGCCTGCTGCATCATCGGCGTGATCATGGCCGCCGGCACCGCCAACCTGTGGCTGGCCGTGTTCGCCATCTCCCTGGGGATCGGTGCCCACCAGGCCTGGACTGCCAACATCTGGAGCCTGGTGATGGACTACACGCCCAAGCACATGATGAGCACCGTGTTCGGCTTTGGCGGCATGTGCGCGGCCATCGGCGGCATGTTCATGACCCAGATCGTCGGCCACATCCTGACCGTCACCAACAACAACTACACCCTGCTGTTCACCCTGATCCCGGCCATGTACTTCATCGCCCTGACCTGGATGTACTTCATGGCCCCGCGCAAGATTCCTCACGTAGAAGACTGATGCTCCTTTCACGCAGGCCCGCTCAGGGCCTGCGTTTTTTTATCGGCTCCCCCTCCCCCCTTTTGTTTTTCCACACTCGGAGATCGTTCCATGACGCTGGGTAACCTGAGCATCGCCAAACGCGCCGTGATCAGCTTCGGCGTGATTGCCCTGCTGGTCCTGCTGCAGGGGCTGTTCGCCCTCAAGCAAGTGGCCGAAGTCCGCGCCACCGGCCAGCACACCGAAAACATTTCCCTGCCCAGCACCCGCTACCTGGGAGAAGTGCGCGACTACGTGTTGAGCATCCGCGTGCTGAGCCTGCGCATGGCCCTCAACCGTGAACCCAAAGTGCTGGAAAGCACCATTGCCCGCCTGCATCAGGTACAAGCCTGGCTCGACCAGGCCCTGGCCAGGTTCGCGCCGCTGGTGGGCGATCACAACCGGGTGCAATACGAGACATTCCTCGCCACGGTAAAAAGCTACCAACAGGCCCTGGCCCAGTACGAAGCCCTGTCCCAGGACAATCGCAGCAGCGAGATGACGGCCCTGCTCAACGGCAAGATCCAGGATTACTCGACCCAGACCGGCGACCAGTTCGCCGAACTGATGAACCTCACTGCCGAGGAAGTCAGCCAGTCGGCCCAGCATGCAGACGCGCTGTACACCCAGGTAAAAATCACGGTGATCGGCGCCCTGATCGCCGTCGCCCTGCTGACCCTGTGCCTGGCCTGGCTGTTGATTCGCAGCATCGTCGTGCCCATCCGCCAGGCCGTGGGCGTGGCCGAGCAAGTGGCCGCCGGCGATCTCAGCCGACCGATCCACAGCGAGGGCAGCGATGAAACCGCGCGCCTGCTCAAGGCCCTGGCCAGCATGCAGGCCAGCCTGCGTGAAACCCTGCAACTGATCAGCAGCACCTCGACCCAGCTGGCCGCCGCCGCGCAACAGATGAGCCAGAGCACCCACCAGGACTCCAGCCGCCTGCAGCAGCAACACAACGAAATCGAGCAAGCCGCCACCGCCGTCAACGAGATGACCGTGGCCGTCGAGGAAGTGGCGCGCAACGCGGTGTCCACCTCCGACACCACCCGCCAGTCCACCACCCAGGCGACCCAGGGGCAGGCCCGGGTGATCCAGACCCTGGACTCGATCCAGGCCATGAGCAGCGATGTCGGCACCGCCTTGCAGCAAGTGCAGACCCTGGCCGAGCAATCAAGGGAAATCGGCAAGGTGCTGGACGTGATCCGCGCCATTGCCGAACAGACCAACCTGCTGGCCCTGAACGCCGCCATCGAGGCCGCGCGGGCCGGGGAAGCCGGCCGCGGCTTTGCCGTGGTGGCAGATGAAGTGCGGGCCCTGGCCCATCGCACCCAGCAGTCGACCCAGGAAATCGAACAGATGATCGGCCGGGTCCAGGGCGACACCGACAGCGTGGTGCAGTCCATGCACGGCAACAATCAGCGGGTGGCCCAGACCCTGTCCATCGCCGAACAGGCCGGGCTGGCCCTGGGGGAAATCACCCGGGCCATGGAGCAGATCCACGAGCGCAACCTGGTGATCGCCAGTGCCTCGGAAGAACAGGCCCAGGTGGCCCGTGAAGTGGACCGCAACCTGCTGAACATCCGCGACCTGTCCCTGGAAAGCGCCGACGCCGCCACGCGCACCAACGCCACCAGCCAGGAGCTGTCGCACTTGGCGGCCGGCCTGCAGAACCTGGTGGTGCGCTTCCGTTTCTGAGTCGTCTCAGCGGCGGCGTTGCTGCCACGCCGCCGCCAGCCCGCTGAGGCAGATCACGGCGATGCCCACTTGGGTAATCGCATCCGGCGTGTGGTTGAACAGCAGCCAGCCCAGCAGCCCGGCAAAGACAATCTGGCAATAGCCGAACGGCGCCAGCAGCGCCGGCGCCGCGTGACGAAAGGCCTGGGTCAGGAACAGGTGGGCACTCATGCCGCAAGCACCCAGCGCCAGCATCAACAGGCCATGGACAAAGCCCGGGGTCTGCCAGAAGAACGGCACCAGCGCACTCATCACCAGGGTGTTGCACAGCCCGGCGAAGAAGTTGCTGGTGGTGGGGCTGTCATGCTCGGCCAGCTTGCGGGTCAGCAACTGATAGAAACAGAAGAACAGCGCCGAGCAGAACGGCAGCAACACCGCCGGCGTGAACAGCTCGCCCCCCGGATGCACGATGATCAGCACCCCGATGAAACCGCAGATCACCGCCAGCCATTGGCCGCGGGTCACCTGTTCGCCGAGCAAGGGCACCGACAACGCGGTGACCAGCACCGGCGCGAGAAAGTTGACCGCCGTGGCCTCGGCCAGGGGAATGAACAGCAATGCCGAGGTGAACAGCAAACTGGTGCTCAGCAGGCACAAGGCCCGCAGCAATTGCAGCAGCGGTCGCTTGCTGCGCAGCACCCGCAGGCCCGATTGCGGCAGGAAGATCCCGGCCATCAGCAAGGTATGGATCAGGTAACGGGCCCAGACCACCATGATCACCGGGAAAAACCCCGAGAGGTATTTGGACAGGGCATCGTGGCTGGCGAACAGAAAGGTCGCCAGGACGATCAGCAGGATGCCCTTGAAGGGGTGGTTGGTCCCGGAGAGGGGCGTGCTGCGGGTCATGGGCATTCCTTGAAGGTGTATTGAAGACACAGCTTCGCCGGCAAGCCGGCTCCTAGCGGGTATTTGTAGGAGCCGGCTTGCTGGCGAAAGCCCTCCCGCCCACTCAGGTCCTGGCCAGCAGCGCGCGAGTTGCATCCAGCGCCATCTGTGCCCGCTGCAAGGCACTCACGCCCTGTTCGAGCAATTGCACCGTGGGAATTTCCAGACTCAGGGGCAGGTTCTCCGGCAGGCACTTGAGCAGCCCCGCCAGATCACAATCGCCCTCCCCTGGAAAGCGCCGCTCGTTACGGGCCTGACGCAGGATCTCCTGCATATCGTCCGGCCGTGGCCCGGCAACGTCGCACAACTGTGCATAACGCAGGCGCGCCGGATCAACCTTGGCCAGGTCCTCCAGGCGCGAACCCGAACGGTCGAAATGGAAGGCGTCCACCAGCACGCAGCCATTGTCACGGCCGGCGTTTTCCACCACCCGCAGCGCCTGTTCCAGGTTGCGTGCATCGGTCCAGGGCATGAATTCCAGATGGGGATGCAGCCCGTACTGCCGCGCCAGATCGCACAAGGCGGCGAAGTTGTCGGTCATGCGCGCCTCATCGGGATCATTGCCCGCCACCAGCAACTCGCTGGCGGCAAACTCGGCGCCCACCGCCAGCACCGCCTCGAAGTCGCGGACCCGGGTCTGTGGCTTGAGCCGCAGGATCTCCACATCCAGCACCCGCACGCCGGTATCACGCAGGCGCGCCAGGGTCTGGCGCCGCAAGCCGGCATCGGCCACCAGCGGGAAGTGATGTTCCTCCGGGGTTGCCGGCACCAGCCGCAGGCCCACATGGCTGTAGCCGGCACGGGCCGCCACGTCCACCATCTCTGGCGGCGACAGCTCCAGCACGGTCAGGCTGGCCAGGGAAAAAATCCGCTCACTCATCAGTCGTTCACTCAATAGGGGTGGGGGTGCAGGCGCGGCCCGTGGCGGCGGCCTGGCGAATGGCTTCAATCAGCGCCAGGGTGCGCGCGGCATCGGCGGCGCTGACCAGCGGCGCGACTTCGCCGCGGGCGACTTGGACGAAGTGCTGCAATTGCAAGCGCAGGGCCTCGCCCGGATCAAAGGCTTCCTGCTGCATCAGCAAGGGCTGATGCCAGCCGGCCCCGGCTTGGGCGTAATGCCAGCGCTTGAGCTGGGGAATGCTCAAGGCCCCCTGAGTGCCGGCCAGCAGGTAGCAAGGCTGATCGGCCTGGCGCGGGTACACCGGGTTCTCCCCGGAATCCAGCTCCCAGCTCCAGGGCGCGGCCACCGCGTCGGAACCGGTGAGGCTGCCCAGGGCGCCGCTGTCGAACTGCAACAGCACCGCGGCGCAATCTTCATTGGCGTAACCACGCACGTGATTGCTGGTGATGGCCTGCACTTGTCGCACTTCGCCGCACAGGTGGCGCAGCAGGTCGAGGTCGTGGATCAGGTTGGTCAGCAACATGCCGGCGCCGGGCTCACGGCGCCAGGGGATGTCGAAGTAGCTCTCGGGCTTTTGCAACTGCCAGAGTGCAGTGACCGTGGTTAGCCGGCCCAGAGCGCCGCTGTGCACCAGCTCATGGGCGCGGGCGATCAACGGGTTGTGTCGTCGATGGTGCCCCACCAGCACCGGCACGCCAGTGTTGCGCGATGCCGCCACCAGCTCGCGCACTTCATCCAGGTGCACGCCCACGGGTTTTTCCAGCAGCACCGGCACGCCTGCGGCCAGACAATCCAGGGCCGTGCTGACGTGGAGGTTGTTGGGATTGGCGACGATCACCGCATCCGGGCGCACGTCCTTGAGCAAGGTCCGGTGATCGCTGTAATGCGGCACCTGCCATTGCCCGGCGATGGCTTGCGCCTGGGGCCCCGGATCGGCCACGGCGCACAGTCGGACCTCGGCCAGGGTCTTGAGGTGCTGATAGTGCTGCTGCCCCATATTGCCGACGCCGATCAGGGCAATGCGCAGTGGCGGATTCAATGGAAGATCCTCTTGTGATTGTTATAGGGACAATGAATTCCAAATATTTAGAACTCAGTTCCACTTTCATACAAGAGGGATAAAAAATACCGTCCGATTATCGAACGGCTTTGTGCCGAGCCGAAGTCTGTGTAGCCGCTGCCGCAGGCTGCGAACGGCTGTGCAACAGACGCGGCGATATCAAGGCCACCACACGCCCGACGGTAGATCGCCAAGCAAGACCCTGCGGGCCTTTGCGCAGCCTCGCAGGCTCGGCAGCAGCTACAGGTTGAACAGTTCGGAAGCCTGGCTGGCGGCCGACAGCTCTTCGGCAAATCGCAGCAGCAACGGCGCCAGTTCATGCAGCCGCGCCAACGGTAGGCGCGCGCTGGGACCGGCGATGCTGAGCACGCCCACCACCCGGCCATCGATGGGATGGCGCACCACCGCGGCAATCGCCGAGGTGCCGACCGCCGAGCTTTCTTCGACCCAGGCATAGCCCTGCTCGCGGGCCAGGCGCAGGCGCTCCAGCAACTCGATGTTCGAGCGCGGTGCATTGGGCCCCAGGTCCGCCGGGGGCTCCACACCCTGGCGTTCCACCAGCGACAACGCCTCGGCGTCACTCAGCGTGGCCAGCCAGGCATGCCCGGAAGCGGTGTAGAACAGCGGCGCCTCGCGGCCCATGTCCGGGTCGTAACGCAGCCCGGAACGGGCGCCCTGGGACTTGGCGATCCAGGTCTGGCGCTCGCCCTCGATCACTCCCAGGCGCACCAGCTCGCCGGACTCCTGGGCCAGACGATCGAGCACCGGCTGGACAATGTCGGCGCCGCTGACCGACAGGTAGCGAAAGCCCATGGCCACCAGCCGGGTGGACAGTTGGTAACGCAGGTTGTCCGGGTTCTGGCGCACGTAGCCCAGGCGAATCAACTCCGCCAGCAGGCGATGGGTTGCACTTTTGGGGATCTCCAGTTGTTCCGCCAGGGTCTGCAACGGCAGGCCGCGGGGATCACCGGTAAGACGTTCGAGAACGCTGAAGACGCGTTCGATTTGACTGCCAGCCATGGTCGGGTCCCGACAAAATTTGGCCGATTCTAGTGACAACGGGCCGGTTGGGGAACTGCGCGGCAGGGTTCGATGACCGCCCAGAAGCGACGAGGCCGGACCTTGGGGCCCGGCACAACGTCTTGTGCGCAGATTAGCCGAGCCCGGCTATTTTTTGGAACAACCTTCCATAAACCAGTCAGGACCGAAGCTTGCCATCCGTGGCGGGACGCTGGGTCAAAAATCGAAGAACACCGTCTCGCCCTCACCCTGAATGCGGATATCGAAGCGGTAGGCGCGCTGGCCGTTCACTTCACAGGGGTGAGCCAGCAGGGTTTCCCGACGTTGCGGCTGCTCGATCAGGTTCAACACCGGGCACTGGGCGTTAGCCTCCGGCTCGTCGGCAAAGTACAACCGGGTATGCAGGTGGATGTTGATCCCCCTGGCAAACAGCGACAGGTTGATGTGCGGCGCCATCGGCACGCCGGCGGCGTTGTTCACCACCCCGGGCTTGACGGTATGGAGGGTCCATTCCCCGGCATCGAAGGTGGTGGCGGTGCGGCCAAAGCAGTTGAAGGGCTTTTCCGTGTCGAACACCGGGTCGTAGACCCCGGCAGAATCGGCCTGCCAGAACTCCAGGAAGGAGTCGCGCACCAGGTGGCCGTTGCCGTCGTACACATGGCCGATCAGCAGAATCCGCTCGCCCGGCGCATCAGGCTTGGCCATCTGGTTCCAGATTTCCTCGGGACGGGTCGGATTTCCCGCCGCCGCCAGGGCCAGGCCGATGTGCACATAGGGGCCGGCCGTTTGCGAGGGGGTTTCAGGCAGCAGTTGAACAGGCATGGCAGGCTCCTCAGCAGTTTTCGAAGTGGGTCTTGCGCTGGCCGCGCAGCACGATGTCGAAGCGGTAGGCCAGGCAATCCATGGGGTTGGCGTTGCCCATGTCCAGGCGCGCGATCAGGCTCTGCACCGCGTCCGGGTTGGCGATGGACTTGACGATCGGGCACAGCGGGATCAACGGGTCGCCTTCGAAATACAGCTGGGTGATCAGCCGCGTGGCAATCGACGGGCCGCTGATGGAGAAGTGGATATGCGCCGGGCGCCAGTCGTTGGGACCGTTGCGCCAGGGGTAAGGCCCGGGCTTGATGGTGCGGAAGCTGTAGTAGCCGTCACGGTCGGTGAGGGCTCGGCCGACGCCGCCGAAGTTCGGGTCCAGGGGCGCCAGGTAGCGGTCGTTCTTGTGCCGGTAACGGCCACCGGAGTTGGCCTGCCACATTTCCACCAGGGTGTGGGGGATCGGCTTGCCATATTGATCGCAGACCCGCCCGGAAACGATGATCCGCTCCCCGATCGGCAAGCCGCCGTGGTTGAAGTTGAGCAGCAAGTCGTTATCGAAACGCCCGGTGCGCAAGTGGGAGAAGTCCGGGCCGCTGGTTTCGCTGGCCGATTGCGGAATGCTCACCAGTGCCTGGCGCGGCGAGCGGGCGACGGAGGTCTTGTAGTCGGGGGTCAGGGCCTTGGGGTGCCAATTACGGTCGCGAATCACGAAGCGACTGCTGTCTGCATCAGACATGTCGATCTCCTGTTGTTTGATTTATGGAGCGCAGCCGGCGCAGTTTCAAACAAACCAGGAGCGGGGAAAATTGAAAAGCCGCCCGCTATCCATAACCAAAAGGTTATGGATAACTGCCCTCGTGATAGGCCCGCCCCACTTCCCTGAGCACATCCACCGCCCATTGCGCCGCCAGGGACAGCGGCAGGCTGGCATTGCTGGAGATACCCACCGAACCGCCGGGCTCGCGCAGGCCCAGATCCAGCTCCTGCAACTCGCCATTGGCCAGGTCCAGACGCACCGCATCCAGCGGCGCTATCCACAATGCATCGCTGGACAGGGTGTAGCGCCGGCTCAGGGCCACCGACAGGGTTTCCAGGCGTTGTTGCGGCTGGGCGATACCGCACTGAATGAACAGGCTGTCGGCGTGCTTGCGAATGCTGGTGCCAGCCAGGGGCAGTACCAGCGGATAGGCGCTGAGCGCATCGCGATCCAGGGGCCCGGTCGCCAGGGGATGCTCGGGGCGGGCCACCAGGGTCATGGATTCGCTGTACAGGTGCTCGAAGCTCAGGCCGTGGATCTCCGGACTCTCGGTCATGCGGCCGACCACCAGATCCAGGTCACCGACTCGCAGTTGCGAAAGCAGATGGGCGCTGGGGCCGGTCAGCACACTCACGGTCAACGCCGAATGCCGCTGGTGCAGGCGCCGCATCACCTCCGGCAGCAGCAGGCTTTCCACGGTGGACAACACGCCGATACGTACCAGCCCGGCAGCGTATTCGCCGCCGCGCAAACTGCTGACGCCTTCGCGCAGGGCCTGCACCGAAGGCCCGGCATAGCGCAGGAAGGCTCGCCCGGCTTCGGTCAGGCTGAGCCCGGCCTTGCTCCTGGCAAACAGCCGAGTGTCCAGCAGCTCCTCCAGTTCCTTGAGGGTTTTCGACATTGCCGGCTGGCTCACCGACAGCACGTCGGCGGCCCGCGCCAGGCTGCCTTGGCGGGCCATTTCAAGAAAACACACCAAGTGACGGAATTTGATGCGGGTATCGATGTTCAATAGGGAGCCCCGAATGCGCCAGGAGCGGAGAGATCCGCAATCGGGCCATGGTAGCGTGCGCAAAAATCCCTGACGACCGGACTGGCGCCGCTTCATGCCAGCAGCAACACTGACCAGCAGAAAAAAACGAGGACTCCCCCATGCTTTGGAAAAAAGGCCGGCGCAGCGACAACGTCGTGGATGCGCGAAATGACAGCGGTGGCGGCGGTGGTGGCGGCCTGCGTTTTGGCGGTGGCAAGGGGCTGAGCCTGACGGCGATCATCCTGATCGTCGGTATCGGCTGGGCCACCGGCCAGGACCCGCTGCAGATCCTCGGTCAACTGGTGGGCCAGAGCAGCCAGACTTCGGCCCCGGCCACCACCCAGGCGCGCAAGAGCCCACCGGCCAATGACGAGCAGGCGGAGTTCGTCCGCGCCATCCTCGGCGACACCGAAGACACCTGGGGCCAGATCTTCCAGCAGGCCGGCCGCCAGTATCAGGCGCCCAAGCTGATTCTGTTCCGTGGCCGGGTCAACTCCGCCTGCGGCTCCGCCACCTCTGCCAGCGGCCCCTTTTATTGCCCTGCCGATCAGCAGGTGTACCTGGACATGGACTTCTTCCGCGAGATGGCCCAGCGCTTTTCCGCTGCCGGCGACTTCGCCCAGGCCTACGTGATTGCCCATGAAGTCGGGCACCACGTACAGACCCTGCTGGGGGTCTCGGCGAAAATGCAGGCCGCACGCCAGCAAGGCCGGCAAATGGAAGGTGACGGCGGACTACTGGTGCGCCAGGAATTGCAGGCCGACTGTCTGGCTGGGGTCTGGGCCTACCATGGGCAGAAGCGCCTGAACTGGCTGGAGCCCGGGGATGTGGAAGAAGCCCTGAACGCTGCCAATGCCATCGGTGACGACCGACTGCAGCAACAGGGCCAGGGCCGGGTCGTACCGGATTCCTTCACCCACGGCACCTCGGCGCAACGGGTGCGCTGGTTCAAGACCGGCTTCAGCCAGGGCCAGGTTGGCCAGTGCGATACCTTCGCCGCCAAGAGCCTGTAGATGGGCCGACTGCTGGCGGCATTACTGTGCCTGGGCTGCCTGGGCGCCCAGGCCGCGGAACACACAGTCAAGGTCGTCAGCCCCGAACGCCTGCCCCTGGAGGGCGGGCAACTGGCCCTGGGCCTGAGCCAGGACTGGCGCCAGCCACTGCCCGGGGTGCAGCGCGCGCTGATCATGGTTCACGGTCGGCTGCGCAACGCCCAGACTTACCTGAAGAGCGGCGAAAGTGCTTCACGACAAGCAGGGCAAAGCGCCGCAACCCTGGTGATCGCCCCCCAGTTTCTCAACCAGAGTGACATCGCCCGCCATCAGCTACCGGACGCGCTACTGCGCTGGAAAGGTAATGACTGGATGGCCGGCGAACCTGCTGCCGGCCCCGTGGCCATCAGCTCCTACGCGGTACTGGATGCCGTCCTCCAGCGTCTGCAGGACCGCCAGTTCTTTCCTGCACTCAAGGAAGTGGTGATTGCCGGCCACTCCGGGGGCGCCCAGGTGGTACAGCGCTATGCCCTGACCACAGGGCAACATGCCGAGTTGAAGCAGTCCGGAATCGAACTGCGCTACGTGATCGCCAATCCGTCGTCCTACGCCTACTTCGATGCAACGCGCCCGGTGGCTTTCGAGCCGGCCAGTTGCCCGGGGTTCAACGACTGGAAATATGGCCTGAACCGGCTCCCGGCCTATGCCAGCGCCCCATCCCCGGCGCAGCTCGAACAAGGCTACGTGACACGCCACATCACCTACCTGCTGGGCCAGCAGGACATCGACCCCAACCACCCGGCCCTGGACAAGAGCTGCGCGGCCGAGACCCAGGGCGCCTACCGGCTGATTCGCGGGCACAACTACTTCGACTACCTGATGCGGCGTCACCCGCAAGGCTTGCCACAACGGCTGGTGGAAGTGCCCGGGGTCGGGCATGACGGCGACAAGATGTTCACCTCCCCCGCAGGGCAGGCGGCGCTGTTCAAGTAGAGAAAGGCGCTGTCTGAAATGACGCTTTCGCCGGCAAGGCGGTTCCTACGGGACGGGTAAGAACCGACTTACCAGCGAACAGGCCCTCAGGCCGACAGCAGTTCGCGCAACTGCGCGCAATCCCGGGCATGCCAGTCGGTCAGCTCCGGCCAGGGGTTGTCCGGCAGGTTCACCAGCACCGTGCGCGTTCCCGCTGCCCGTCCACAGTCCAGGTCGAAGCGGTAGTCACCGACCATGACCATGCGCTGCGGCGCCACATCCCAAGCCTCGGCCAGTTTCAGCAAACCACCGGGATGGGGTTTGGGCGGGGCCTCGTCGCGCCCCAGCACATCCGCCTTGGCAAAGCAGTCCGCCAGGCCGATGGCTTCCAGGGTCACGTGGGCCAGCTCCCGGGCATTGCGGGTGAGGATGCCCAGGCGATAACCGCGTCCGGCCAGTTCCCGCACCAGTTCCACCGCACCCGGCGCCGGGCGCGAACCCAGGGCCAGGTCGCGCTCGTGCTCCAGCAGCCAGGCGTGCTTGGCCGCAGACTCCTCTGCCGGCAAGGCCGCCAGGTGAGTGAGGATGTCGTCCTCCGGAGGAATCGACAGCGCCTGGCGGATCGCCGCGAAATCATGCACGGCGATGGTCAGGGTGCCGTCCATGTCGAACACCCAATGTTCTATGTCTGAAAGACTCATGCCCAATCCTTGCGATGACGGATCAACCCTTCCTGAGTCACCGAGGCTACCAGTTGACCGGCACGGTTGAACACGCTGCCCCGGGAGAAGCCCCGGGAGTTACCGGCCCAGGGGCTGTCCATGGCGTACAGCAGCCAGTCGTCGGCCCGCAGGTCGGCGTGGAACCACAAGGCGTGATCGAGGCTGGCGACCTGCATGTCCTTCTGCCACACCGACTTGCCATGAGGCAGCATCGAAGTGGTCAGCAGGCCGAAGTCCGACGCGTAGGCCAGCAGGTATTTGTGCAGCGCCGGGATGTCCGCCAGAGCACCGTCGGCGCGGAACCAGACGTACTTCACCGGGTCCATCGGCTGCGGGTTGTAGGGGTCCTTCTCGGTCACCGGGCGCACTTCGATGGGCTTGGGGCACAGCAGCTTCTCGCGCATGTGCTCGGGAATCAGGTGCGCGCGCTGGGTGGTGATTTCCAGCTCCGACGGCAGGTTCTCCGGCCCGACCACCTGGGGCATGCTGTTCTGGTGCTCGAAGCCTTCTTCGTCGTACTGGAAGGAAGCACTGCAGGTGAAGATCGGGTTGCCCTTCTGGATCGCCGTCACCCGCCGGGTGCTGAAGCTGCCGCCGTCGCGCACCCGATCCACCTGGTAGACCACCGGCAAGGCGGCGTCGCCGGGACGCAGGAAGTAGCCGTGCATGGAATGCACGTGACGTGCTTCCTCTACCGTCTGACTGGCCGCGGACAACGACTGGCCGAGCACCTGGCCGCCAAACAGCTGGCGAAAACCCAGGTCCTGGCTGCGACCGCGAAACAGGTTTTCTTCAATGGCTTCCAGGGTCAACAGATCGACCAGATCATCCAGCACATGACTCATTCAGACTCTCCTCACACAGGGCAACACCGCGCAATCTCGGCTGCGGCGGTGATATCAATTGGGGCCAGGTATCTCGTCGGCACATTCTAAACGTGCGCGCCTGCTATCCATGCAAGGTTTCCAGCCATTGTTCGCGGGTAATGCGGTACAGCACATGCTCGCGCAACGGATGATCGGCGGCGAGTTTCGGGTGTTCGAAATCCTCCTGGGCCGCGTGATGCATGCCAATGGCCTGCATGACTTTCTGCGACGGCAGGTTATTGCGGGTGGTGAAGGCCACGACTTCGTCCAGGGCCAGTCGATCGAAAGCGCAACGCAAGGCAGTCCAGGCCGCTTCGCTGGCATACCCCAGGCCCCAGTGTTCCCGGGCCAGGCGCCAGCCGATCTCCACCGCAGGGGTAAAGGGCGCTTCGAAACCCACCTCCAGCAGCCCGGTAAAGCCGATAAAGGCGCCGTTATCCTTACGTTCAAGCGCCCAGAGGCCAAAGCCATGTTCGGCGAAATGCCCGCGTATGCGCCCGATCAGCGCGGCACTTTCCAGACGACTCAGGGGCGCGGGAAAGTAGCGCATGACCTGCGGATCGGCACACATCGCGGCAAATGCCGGCAAATCATCGTCACGCCACTGGCGCAGCAGCAGACGCGCGCTTTCGAGTTGCAGTATTGGCTCCATCAGGCCCCTCCGTTTCCGTGGGTGCAAGTCTACATCGCTGGTAGGATCCTTCACGGGTTCCTCTAAGAAAATGCCATGTCATTGCCACTGATCTATCACGACGACTACAGCCCCGAGTTCCCGGCGGAGCACCGCTTTCCCATGGACAAGTTCCGCCTGCTGCGCGACCACCTGGTGGACAGTGGCCTGACCCACGATGCCGATCTGCTGCGCCCCGAGCTGTGCCCGGCCGACATCCTCGCCCTGGCCCACGACCCTGGCTATATCGAACGCTACATGAGCGGCGAGTTGTCCCGGGAAGACCAGCGGCGCCTCGGCCTGCCCTGGAGCGAAGCCCTGGCCCGGCGCACGGTGCGCGCTGTCGGCGGCTCCCTGCTCACGGCCGAAAAGGCGCTGCAACATGGCCTGGCCTGCCACCTGGCCGGCGGTACCCACCACGCCCACTACGACTACCCGGCGGGGTTCTGCATCTTCAACGACCTGGCCGTGATCAGCCATTACCTGCTGCAAAGCGGGCGAGTGGGACGGGTGCTGATCTTCGACTGCGACGTGCATCAGGGCGATGGCACCGCTCGGATCCTGCAACATACCCCCGACGCGGTGACCGTCTCGTTGCACTGTGAAAAGAACTTCCCCGCACGCAAGGCCCAGAGTGACTGGGATATCCCGCTGCCCATGGGCATGGGCGACGCCGACTACCTCAAGGTGGTGGACGACGCTCTCAACTACCTGCTGCCCCTGTATCAGCCGGATCTGGTGCTCTACGACGCCGGGGTCGACGTGCACCAGGACGATGCCCTGGGCTACCTCAAGCTCACCGATGCCGGCCTGGCCGAGCGTGACGAGCGAGTCATGCGCCATTGCCTGGGCCGCGACATCCCGGTGGTCGGCGTGATCGGCGGCGGCTACAGCAAGGATCGCCAGGCCCTGGCCCGACGCCACGGCATCCTCCACCACAGCGCACAACGAGTCTGGGAGTCGTCAGGCTGCTACTGAGCCCTTGCAGCCTTACCCACATCCACTGTGGAGCCGCTTGTGGATAACCTGGGAGAAAGCCTCTACAGCCCTTGCTCTACGGGGCTTCAAGGCAATCGCCTGTTTTTTGATCAATGTCACCAGACGGTCATGTTGTTGTGGATCGCTTACCCCCAATACCTGTGGAGCTGCCTGTGGATAACCTGAGTGAAAGGCGCTAGATCCCTTGCTCTGCAAGGCTTGCAGAGCGGTGTCTGTTTTTTGATCAGGGTAGCGACACACCTCCCTGGGGTTTTTCGACGCCCACACTCGTTGCCAGATAACGGTTTGCTCGATAAGCCAGGTGGGGCCGTAAACCTTTTCTGCCCCGCGAAGCTGTGCGTCGCGTCCTTGAGCCAGTCACTCAACCACGCATCGGTAAAGCTCGATGGAGCTGCCGAAGCATGATGCAGTCGCACGATTGTGTGCGTCATGGCACCGCCACGCTGTTCACGGCCTGAACTAACTACAGGGGCATTTGATTAGGAATATTGAATATCAACATCGGCATCAACAGTGGCTGGAAGTTGCTCAAGAAGATCAATCGAGAAATACCCAAGCATCTACAACTGCATTTGATGACCGACAACTACACCCCCCACAAGCATCCCAATATGAAAGCGTTGCTGGAAAAACATAAACACTTCCAAGTGCATTTCCCCCCGACGTTCAGCTCTTGGATGAACATGGTCGAGCGCTTTTTCCGGGACATCACCGTGTATTTGTGTGAAGGGACCACGTTTGCGAGTGATCAAAAGCAAGATCCTGCGATCTGAAAAGCGCACTGGACATCGGGCTTGACGCGAGAAAATTTTATTATGTTGTCAGAATGAAAGCGTTAAAAACCTATTGGCAGTGCTGTATCATTTTTCAAAATCCACCATCAGATCCAGATAATACTGCGGCCGGACTGTCAGCACTCACTTGAAACAGGCTCATAACTATGCGGTTCTTAATAACTGGCGGTGCAGGGTATATTGGTTCACACACATTGCTGGAATTGCTTCAAGCAGGCCACGAGGCGGTGGTTCTGGATAACCTGTGCAATAGTTCCATGCTCTCGCTACAGCGCGTGCAACAAATTACCGGTCGCACCCCTGTATTTGTTCAAGGTGATGTTTGCGACCGCGCCATCCTTGAGCGTATTTTTACCCAGCACGAGATTGATGTGGTATTGCACTTCGCTGGCCTGAAAGCCGTCGGTGAGAGCGTAAAGCAACCCTTGTCCTACTATCAGAACAACGTGAGTGGCAGCATCACCTTGTGCCAGGCCATGGCCACCGCAGGCGTCTACCGCCTGGTGTTCAGTTCCTCCGCCACAGTGTACGGCGACCCGGTGCAGATACCGATTGTCGAGAGCTGCCCGCTGGGAACACCTACCAACCCCTATGGCACCTCCAAGTTAATGGTAGAAAAGATGCTGCAGGATATGGCAGCAGCCGATCCACGCTGGTCAGTTGCCCTGCTGCGCTACTTCAATCCGGTGGGCGCACATCAGAGTGGACTTCTGGGCGAGGACCCCAACGGCCTGCCGGAAAATCTACTGCCCTACATAAGCCGTGTCGCAGTGGGAAAACTCGAAAGACTTTCCATCTATGGCAACGACTATCCGACCCCCGATGGCACCGGTGTTCGGGACTACATTCATGTAGTTGATCTTGCCAAAGGGCACGTAGCAGCCGTGAACTACATTTCCCAGCACACCGGTATAAATGCCTGGAACCTCGGGACTGGGGTGGGTTACTCAGTACTGGAGATGATCCAAGCCTTCGAGGACGCCTCTGGCTGCAGCATTCCCCACACTTTCTCCCCACGTCGCCAGGGCGACATTGCGCAATGCTGGTCAGACCCGTCCAAGGCACTTCAGGATCTGGGCTGGAAGGCGGAGCTCGGGTTGAAGGAGATGATGGAGGATACGTGGCGTTGGCAGTCGAATAACCCAGATGGGTACCGGTCGTCTTAAATGAAGACTGCACTGGCCGGCGCGACTGTTTCATGCGTTTACGGGGTTCGTGCAGATTTAATCAAGGACTTGGTTACTGCCGGTCATGACGTTGTACCAATGGCCGGCAACTCATCCAGCAGGTGCTGTTCCCGAGCATTGCTTACAATAACCACCCCTCCCATTTTCTAGGCTTTTTGATGTCCCCCTCCCCTACTTCCCACGTCGCGATCATCGGCGGCGGTCCCGCCGGCCTGATGGCTGCCGAGGTACTGAGCCAGGCCGGCGTTCGGGTCGATCTGTACGACGGCATGCCATCGGTGGGCCGCAAGTTCCTCCTGGCCGGGGTCGGTGGCATGAACATCACCCACTCCGAAGCCTACCCGGCCTTCCTCTCGCGCTATGCCGAGCGAGCCCCGCACATCGCCCCGCTGCTGCGCGAGTTCGGCGCCGAGGCCTTGTGCCAATGGATTCACGGCCTGGGTATCGACACCTTCGTCGGCAGCTCGGGACGGGTGTTCCCCACCGACATGAAAGCCGCGCCGCTGCTGCGCGCCTGGCTCAAGCGCCTGCGCGACGCCGGGGTGGTTATCCACACCCGGCACCGCTGGCTGGGCTGGAATGCCGACGGCAGCCTGCGCATCCGGCACCCCGAAGGCGAGCGCGCGGTAGAGGCCGATGCAACCCTGCTGGCACTGGGCGGTGGCAGTTGGTCGCGCCTGGGTTCTGATGGGGCGTGGCTGCCCCTGCTGCAACAGCGCGGAGTGCAGGTAGCCCCCTTGCAACCAAGCAATTGCGGGTTTGAGGTCAGTGCCTGGAGCGAGTTGCTGCGCAGCAAATTCGCCGGGGCGCCGCTGAAGAACGTGGCCATCGGCCTCAATGACGACATCCCCCGGCTGGGGGAATGCGTGATCACTGCCAGCGGCATCGAAGGCAGTCTGATCTATGCCCTGTCGGCGCCGATCCGCGACAACATCCACCAGCACGGGCAAGCCACCGTTCATATCGACCTGCTGCCGGGCAAGCCTCGGGACAAGGTCCAGGCCGCCCTGGCCAAGCCGCGTGGCTCGCGCTCCATGGCCAAGCACCTGCAGAGTCAGTTGGGGATCGAGGGGGTGAAAGCGGGGTTGCTGCGTGAGCTGACGGGCGCCGACACCTTCAACGATCCGGCGCGCCTGGCGGCGGCGATCAAGGCTCTGCCCTTGACGCTGGTGAAGACCCGCCCATTGGACGAGGCCATTAGCAGCGCCGGCGGCGTCGCCTTCGAAGCGCTGGATGAACGACTGATGCTGGAGCAACTACCCGGGGTGTTCTGCGCCGGGGAAATGCTCGACTGGGAAGCCCCCACCGGCGGCTATCTGCTGACCGCCTGCTTTGCCAGCGGCCGTCGGGCCGGGCTGGGAATGCTGGAGTGGCTGCAACACCGGCCATAAATAGCTTCGCCGGCCAGCCGGCTCCTACGGGGATTGTAGGAGCCGACTGGCCGGCGAAGAGGTCAGCACAATTCAGATCAAGGCTTGCGCTTGCGTGGCCCGGTGTTGAACGCCGGGACCTTGCGTACCGGTTTCACCGCTGGCGCTTCGGCCACTTCACCACTGTCCACCCACTTGCCCAGGTTGCGCTTGCCGCCACCGCCGGAAGTTTTCGGTTTCTTGGGCTTCTTCGGTTTTTTCACCACCTGGCCACTGGCGTCGGTTTCCGGCACCCGGTGCTCGGGCTCGAAGTCCTGCTCTTCATGGCGCTTCAAAGTCTGGCGAGTGAGCATCTCGATCGCCGACAGCAGGTTGACTTCGTCGGCACACACCAGGGAGATCGCCTCACCGGTGGAGCCGGCACGGCCGGTACGACCGATGCGATGGATGTAGTCCTCAGCGACGATCGGCAGGTCGAAGTTGACCACCAGCGGCAGGTCTTCGATGTCCAGGCCACGGGCCGCCACGTCGGTGGCCACCAGGATCTGGATCTCGCTGGCCTTGAACCGGTCCAGGGCGCGCTGGCGCGTGGCCTGGGGCTTGTCGCCATGGATGCCGTCGGCGTTCACGCCCTGGCCCTGAAGCTTTTCCACCAGCGCATCCACGCCGTTGCGGGTCTTGGCGAACACCAGCACCTGCTTCCAGCGGTTCTTGCGCAGCAGGTGGCTGAACAGTTCCGGCTTGCGCTTCTTGTCCACCGGCACCACCCATTGCTTGACCGTGTTGGCGGCCACGTTGCGCGGGCTGACCTCGATGCTCAGCGGGTCGTTGAGCATCTGCCCGGCCAGTTGGCGGATGGCGTCGGAGAACGTGGCGGAGAACAGCAGGGTCTGGCGCTTCTTCGGCAGCGCGGCATAGATGCTCTTGAGCTCCTCGGAGAAGCCCAGATCCAGCATGCGGTCGGCCTCATCCAGCACCAGGGTCTGCAACTGGCTGAACTTCACCGCGTTCTGGCGGAACAGGTCCAGCAGACGCCCCGGGGTCGCCACCAGCAGATCGATACCTTTGCGCAGCTTCATCATCTGCGGGTTGATGCTGACCCCGCCGTACACCGCGTAGGTGCGCAGCGGCAGGTGCTCGGCGTACTGACGCACGCTTTCGTGAACCTGTTCGGCCAGCTCGCGGGTCGGCACCAGGATCAGCGCGCGCACCGAGTTGCTGTCGACCTTCGGCCCTTCCATGGTCAGCAACTGCAGCAGCGGCAAGGCAAAACCGGCAGTCTTGCCGGTGCCGGTCTGGGCAGCCGCCATCAGGTCACGCCCGCCCAGCACCGCCGGAATGGCTTGCGCCTGCACCGGGGTCGGGGTCTGGTAGCCGAGGGTTTCGAGGGCGCGCAGCAGAGGTTCGATCAGGCCAAGAGTGGCGAATGTCATGGGGGGTACCGTAGGAAAAAGTCAGCACTGAAGAGGCAATGGGCGGCAGTTTACCGCACTTTTAAGCGCTTGCTTTCCCTACCGCCGCTTGGCATCCCCGCACATCCGCTGCTTCGTACGTGACCGAAAAGGCCTGGCGGACATGTACAAGCAACAGGTCGATTCATAAGATTCACCGCGCCGGCAAACCTCCCGAATCCATCTCATCAGCGCCCGTCATTCAGCGATTGCCAATACAGGTGTCGCACTGCGCTGTGCTTGTCCTGGAGTGGTTATGCCCCACCGCCAATTGCCTCACCTTTCCCTGGCCGACGCCATCCGCGCCGCCAGCCTGGGAGCCGTCCTGCTCATGCCCTTGGCCAGCCCGGCCCTGGCCGACGAGACATCACCCGCCACACCTGCCGTTGCCAGCGCCGCTGTGATCAGCGGCCCGTTCATCGACATCCAGGCCTTGAACCCCGATCCCAGGCTGCGCAACGCGCCTGCCGCCAGTACCGAGCGCCTGACCCAGGCCACCGGACTGAGCATCGGCGCCCTGCGCCTGGATCAGGACGATCGCTTCAAGGACATCAAGGTCCTGGTGGGCCGGGCCCAGGGCCCCGCTCGCCTGGCATTCGGTGAAAGCAACGTCGTCGTCACCGCCCGCAGCGATGGCAGCTTCATCGCCCTGCTGCCCAATGCCACCATTCGCGGCGACGCCAATGGTCAGCAGACGCTGATCCCCGCCGAAACCAGGCACTCCCATGCGCCCGGCAACATCGACTATGTGCAGTCCGAGCAAGCCCAGGAGCCCAACCTGCTGCAGACCCGCAACGGCCAGCGCAGCTTTCAGGTCGACCGCAACGCCCAAGGCGAAACCGTCATCGACCTGCTGGCCGGTTTCTCCCAGGCTGCCGCCGACTACATCGGCGACCACGAAGCCTACGCCCTGGCCCAGGTCGCCTCGGTCAACCATGCCTTGCGCCAGTCACAGATCGAAGGGGTACGCCTGCGCCTGGTGGGCACCCAGGTCATTGCCGAGGATCACCCGATCACCTCCGGCACCGACGGAACCCTGCGCAAGGTCAGCAGCCTGTTTGCCGAAGGCATGCGGCAATACAGCCCCGATCTGGTGACCGGGTTCTTTGTCGGCACCCCGGGGGTCGACACCATGCTCGGCTGGGGCAATGTCAATGGCCGTTACTCGATCAACAACATCAAGTCGCCCACCACCTTTCGCCACGAGGTGGGACACAACATCGGCGGCGGTCATTGCTCGGACGGCAGCAGCGACCGTTTCGGCTACCACAACGGCCGGGTGGGCACGATCCTGTGTGGCAACCACGTGGGCTACTACTCCAACCCGGAGGTCAGGGACAACCTGGGCGTGCCCCTGGGCCAACTGGGCACCGCCAACATGGCTCGCCTGTGGCGTGAAGGCGCCCAGCGCATGTCCGCCTACAGCCCGGCGGTGATCCCCATGGACCACGAACAGGTCACACCGCTGCTGAGCAAGTCCATCGACGTGAAACAGAACGTCATCCACTACGAGACCCTGGATATTCCCGAGGGCACCGAGCGCCTGGCGTTGTCGATCAACCACGGCCCGCGCCATGAACGGGCGGGCAAGGTGCAACTGCTGCTCAAGCACGGCGCCCGCCCCACCGCCAGCGACTATGACTACCGCTCCCTGGAAAACCATGGCGTCGCCCTGGGGGTGAGCCATCCCAAGCCCGGACGCTGGTACGTCGGGGTACGAGCCGAGAAGAACAAGAGCGCCAGCGACCAGTTGCTTGAAGGCCATGTCTTCGCCAAGACCCAGGAAACCAGCCAGGCTCGCTACCTGCGTTTTGTCGCCACGTCGTCGATCAACGGCAGCAAAGTCGCCAGCATCGCCGAACTGCTACTGGCCGACGCCAAGGGCAAGCCGCTGCCGAGAAACGGCTGGCGCGTCCACTCGGTCAACGGCAAGACCTCCGGCATCGACAACAGCCTGTGGTTCGTCGATGGCAAACCGAACTCGTACTGGAGTTCGGGCAGTGCCAGCTATCCCCACGAGATCATCATCGACCTCGGAGCAGAGCGGGGCTTCTCTTCCTTGAATTACCTGCCGCGGCAAAACAACGATGCCGCCGGCAACATCAAGGGCTACGAAGTGTATGGCGGTGACAGCCCAACCAGCGCCTGGGCGCTGCTGGCCAAAGGCGAGTTCAGTGCCGACAACGAGGTCAAGTCCGTTGCCCTCAAGCCAGTCGAGGCCAGCCTGCCACCTGTCGCCGTGATCAGCGGTCGCAGCCAGGCCAACGCCGGTGAACGGGTGCTGCTGGATGCCTCGGGTTCCAGCGACCCGCAAGGCAAAGCCTTGAGCTTTGCCTGGCAAGTCACGCCGGCACTGGACTTCAGCTATGACGGCGCAAGCGTCAGCTTCAACGCCCCGCAGCTCAAGCAGGACACCCGCTACCGCTTCACCCTGAGCGTGGACAACGGCCAGAAAACCGCGACCGCCGAGCACAGCGTCACGGTCCTCGCCCCACCGCAAACGGCGCCTGGCTGCGCAGGTGCCTGGAATCGCACAACGGCCTACCTGGGCGGCCAGAAAGTCAGCCACAACGGGCGCTTCTTCCTCGCCCGCTGGTGGACCCAAGGCCAGGAGCCGGGCAACCCGGCGTTCACCGGGCCGGACTTCAGCGGCAAGGTCTGGAACGACCTCGGCCCCTGTCACTGACAGCCGCCGGGGGCTTCACGCCCCCGGCAACCAGCCCCCTTCCCCCTGCGCAGGCCACGGCCCCTGTGGCCGCTGCCTGCGTGACCTCGCCAACCTCTCTGTGACACCGCCCCCCTGCTGTTGTTTAGCGGCCTGGACGCTCCGCCCCACCCGCCCCGGCGATCCTGCCAGGCACCTAGGACCGGTACGAAAAGCCCCCTGTTCGATGTACGCCCGGAGCGCCCCTGCCTATGATGCCCTCCGCCGGCAAAACTCCTTATCCACCTCATCAGCGCGGACGCTTTAGCGGTCCTGTTCGCCAGGTTTCGCACCGCGCTGAGACTATCCAGGAATAGTTATGTCGAGCTTCAGATTGACCGCCTTGTCCCGCGCTACCCGCCTTTGGGGCGCCAGCCTGGGCGCTGCCCTGCTCTTGCCGCTCGGCGGCATGGCGCAGGCCGATGTCGTCCAGCACAGCCCCGATGCCGCTCTCGGCGCGACGGTGATCCAGGGTCACTTCATCAACCTGCAGTTGCCCGGCGCCAGGGCGATGCCATTCGGCGCCGCCGAAACCGGCACCGAACAGCTGCAACAGGTCACCGGGATGCGCATCCGCAACCTGATCGCGCAACAGGACGATACCTTCAAGGACCTGCGGGTCATGACCGGCCAGTTGGAGGGACGCGCCCGTACCCTCAGCGCCCCCGGAGAGATGACCCTCGCCGCGCGCCCCGACGGCAGCTTCATCGCCCTGTTGCCGGACGCCAATGCCATCATTCGCGGCGACGCCAACGGCCAGCAGTCGATGATCCACTTCGACGCCGGAGCCGCCTTTGCCCCGTCGAGTGTCGACTACATCGCCGATGACGGCAGCGAAACCCCAGCCCTGAAGGAGTCGCAGAGCGGCCTGCGCAGTTTCCAGGTCAACCGCAACGTCCAGGGCGAAACCGTGATCGACCTGCTGGCCGGGTTCTCCCAAGCCGCCGCCGACTATATCGGTGACCACGAAGCCTACGCCCTGGTCCAGGTGGCCTCGGTCAACCGCGCCTTGCAACAATCCAAGGTCCAGGGCGTGCGCCTGCGCCTGGTGGGCACTCAGGTGGTGCCCCAGGATGCGGCCATCACCGGAACCAACCTGGGCCAGGTCAGCAAGATCTTCGCCGAAGGCATGCGTCGCTACAGCCCCGACGTGGTGGCCAGTTTCGTCGTGGGCACCCCCGGCCAGGACACCGCCGTAGGGTGGGGCTACATCAACGGCCGCTACACCATCAACTCCATCAAGTCGGCCACCGTTTTCCGTCATGAGCTGGGCCACAACATCGGCGGCAGCCACTGTTCCGATGGCAAGAGCTACCGCTTCGGCTACAACAACGGCCGGGTCGGCACCATCCTCTGCGGCAACCATGTGGGCTATTTCTCCAACCCGGACGTCAAGGACAGCCGCGGCGTGCCGCTGGGCAACGCGACAACCGCCAACATGGCCCGGGTCTGGCGGGAAAACGCGGCGCGGATGTCGGCCTACAGCCCTTCCGTGGTCCCGCTCGAACAGGAGCAAAGCACCTCGATCCTCAACCAGAAAGTCAGCCTGGCCAGCGGCCAGACGCGCTACTTCCCGGTGGATGTCCCCGAAGGCACCCGGCGCCTGGTATTCACCGTGGTGGACGGCGAACTCACCGAGAAGGCCGGCCAGATCCAGTTGCTGCTCAAGCGCGGCGCCCAGCCCAGCGGCTCAAGCTACGACTACCGCTCGACACGCAGCCACAACGTGTCCCTGGGGGTGAACGACCCGCAGCCGGGACGCTGGTACCTGGCGATCAACACCGACAACCGGGCCACTCAGGATCAGGTGCTTGAAGGCCACGCCTACGGTCTGACCCAGGACACGGCCCAGGGCCGCTACCTGAAATTCGTCGCCACCTCCGCGGTGGACGGCAAGGACACCGCCAGCGTCGCCGAACTGCTGCTGGTGGATGCCAAGGGCAAGGCCCTGCCCCGCAATAGCTGGAAGGTCATGTCCACCAGCAGCGCGGTGCCTGGCACTGCGGTCGGCAACCACGCCATCGACGGCAACCCCAACTCCTACTGGAGCACGACGGCGGGTGCGCGCTACCCCCATGAAATACTGATCGACCTGGGGGCCGACAGCCGCTTCTCGCAACTGCACTACCTGCCGCGCCAGGACGCCGGCCTGAGCGGCAACATCAAGGGGTATCAGGTCTATGGCAGCAACAGTGCAAACGGCGCCTGGACCCTGCTGGCAGACGGCGAATTCAGCGCCGACAACGACATCAAGGCCGCGTCCCTCAAGCCTGTGAATGCCGGTCAACCTCCGGTGGCGGTGATCAGCGGCAAGACCGAAGCCAATGCCGGGGACAAGATCGTCCTCGATGCCTCGGCCTCCAGCGATCCCCAGGGCAATGCCCTGAACTTCGCCTGGGAAGCCTCGCCGCGCCTGGACTTCGACTTCGACGGCGCGCGCATCAGCTTCACCGCGCCGGAACTGCAGAGCGACACCCGCTACCGTTTCACCCTGACCCTGAGCAACGGCAAGCAGAGCAGCACCCGAACCCACGAGGTGCTGATCAAGGGCAAGGCCACCGATGCCAGCTGCAAACCAGAATGGACGCTCAGAGGCACTTACGTCGGCAACGATGTGGTGCAGTGGAAAGGTCGTCAGTACCAGGCTCGCTGGTGGACCTCCGGCACCGAGCCGGGCCTGGCCAGCACCACCGGCCCGGACGGCGCCGGCAAGGTCTGGCGTGACCTGGGCCCGTGCCAGAGCGAGGGCGAGAAACCGGTCGAGCCACCGGCGGAAGAGGTCAAACCGCCGGTAGCGGTCATCGGCGGCGCGAGCGAGGCCAAGTCCGGAGAAACCGTGTACCTCGACGCCACGGGGTCCAGCGACCCGGCAGGCCTGAAGCTCAGCTACAGCTGGAGCATCAGCCCCAACGTCGCCTTTGACGCCGCAGGCCACCTGATGAAGTTCGTCGCCCCGAAGGCCGAGCAGGATGTCACCTACAACGTCAGCCTGACGGTGAACAACGGCAAGCACAGCGCCACCCGCACCCATCAGGTCAAGGTCCTGGCCGAGAAGCCGGCACCGGTCAAGCCGCCGCTGGCGAGCATCGCCGGGGCCAGTCAGGCCAAGGGCGGTGAAACAGTGACCCTGGACGCCGCCGGTTCCAGCGACCCGGCCGGTCTGGCGCTGAGCTACCAATGGACAGTGACGCCCAGCGTCGCCTTCCAGGTCTCGGGTTCGAAACTGACCTTTGTCGCGCCCAAGAGCGACAAGGACATCAGCTACCGCTTCACCCTGAACCTGGGCAACGGCAGCCATACGGTCAGCCGTGACCATAGTGTGACCGTGCTGGCCGACATCGTGGAAACGCCGGCCGGTTGCCTGGGCGCCTGGAGCCGTCAAGGCACCTACCTGGCCAATGACAAGGTCAGCCACAACGGCCGCTACTACATCGCCCGCTGGTGGACCAAAGGCAACGAGCCGTCTGCTGCCACCGTCGGCGGTGAAGGCAGTGGCAAGGTCTGGCGCGACGCCGGCGCCTGTAACTGATGCCAGAGGCGTGACCGCTTGCTCCGCAATCCGGTCACCCTTTCCCGGCCACTTCAGGTAAAAGGATGGACGGCGACTGCCATCAGTCGTCGTCCACCCTCTGCCGCTGAACGCCGTCGATTCCTCCAAGGCGCGCCCCCACTGGCAGAACACCGATGCTTTGCCAATGGAGATCTGAATGCGCAAATTTGCCCTGTCCGCATGGATGCTAGCGGGCCTTTGCCTGCACCTGCCCCTGGTGCATGCCGCCGAACTCATCGGCTTTCGTGAAGTGACGCTGGCGGACGCCAGTCAGCAGCGCCCCCTGCATGTCGCCCTCTGGTACCCCACCACGACCACCGCCCCCCTCCTGCCATCGGCTGAAAACCCGATTTTCCAGGGTGTAGCGACCATCAAGGATGCCGCCCCTAGCGGTTCTGCCCATCCGCTGGTGGTGCTGTCCCATGGCTATCGCGGCAACTGGCGCAATCTCAGCTGGCTGGTATCGAGCCTGGTGGACCAAGGCTATATAGTCGCGGCCCCCGACCATCCGGGCACCACCACATTCGACCAGCGCCCCGCGGAAGCGGCGAAGCTCTGGGAACGCCCGCGCGACCTGAGCCGGGTCATCGACAGGCTCACCCGCGATAACACCCTGGCCGGCACGGTCGACCCGCAGCGCATCGCCGCCATCGGCCACTCCCTGGGCGGCTGGACGGTCACCGCGCTGGCCGGCGCCCGCTACAGCCCGCAACGTTACCTGGAGGAATGCCGGCTGCATCCCAATCCACGCCTTTGCCAAATAGCTCCGGAACTGGGAATCACCGCGCACAATCAAGGCCCGCTGAGTGCCGATCTGCGGGACCCGCGAGTCAAGGCCGTCGTTGCGCTGGACCTGGGGTTCGCCCGCGGCTTTACCCCCGAGAGTTTGTCGACGCTGCACACACCGGTCCTGGTCCTGGGGGCCGGAGTGAACATCGCAGACATGCCCGTGAAAGAAGAGTCGGGCTATCTGAACGCCCATCTGGCGTCCCCGCCTTCGCGCTATGAGGTGCTGGCCAATGCCAGCCACTTCAGCTTCATGCAAGTCTGCAAGCCAGGCGCCCTGGCCCTGCTCAAGGAAGAGGCGCCTGGGGACGAGATTATCTGCCGCGATGGCGATGCCGGTGATCGCCAGGATATCCACCGGCAGGTGGCAAAGCTGATCGGCGACTTTCTGGATCAGAAGCTTGCCGGCCAACCACCGGCAGGCTGATCAGACAACCTCTTGCTGAGGAGCGGCTTTCGGCTTACGCCACTGGGGCAGGCCGATCAGCACCACCGCGCTGATGATCACCAGCATGGCCAGGCCCTCCTCGATGCCGATGGTTTCACCGACAAAGACGATCCCCAGCAGCACCGCCACCGCCGGATTGACGTAGGCATAGCTGGTGGCCGCGGCCGGCCGCACGTGCTTGAGCAGGTACATGTAGGCGTTGAAGGCGATGATCGACCCGAAGCCGGCCAGATAGGCCAGGGCCAACCAGCCTTCCAGGGGCGGCATGGCGTCCAGATGCTCGCCGCTCAAGACGCTGCCGATCATCAGCACCACGCCACCGACGAGCATTTCCGCAGCGCTGGCCATGGCCCCCTGGGGCAGCGGCAGGTGCCTGCTCCACACTGAACCGAAGGCCCAGGCCGCCGCCGCGAACAGCAACAAGGCCGCACCCAGCGGACTCGATTGCAGGTTGGAACCCAGGTTGAGCATGCCGATACCGATCATCCCGAGGATGATCCCGGCCCACTCCAGACGCGTGTTGCGTGCCCCCCAGAAATAGCCGCAGAGCAAGGTGAACAAAGGCACGGTGGCCACCGCCAAAGCCGCCACTCCAGAGGTCACCCCGGAGTGTTCGGCCAGCGTCACCGCACCGTTGCCGCAACTGAGCAGCAACACGCCGATGATCCCCGCGGCCTTCCATTGCGCCCAGGTCGGCGCCGGAACCCCGCGCCAGCGCAGGAAGGCGTACATCAAGCTGCCGGCGATGATGAAACGCACGCCGCCGAGCATCAACGGTGGCCAGTACTCGACGCCGATGCGGATCACCAGATAGGTCGACCCCCAGATCACATACAGGGCAAAAAAGGCGGCGATCAACGGCAAGGGAAAACGGCTTTGGCCAGGCATGGGAGGCAGCTCGGAGCAGGCAGGGGGAGAACTATTCTAGAAAGGCGACCCGGGGAACTTAAGTTACAAAACCTGTTTATAACGGCAGTACACTTTCCAAAGCATGGAGTTCAGGGCTATATGCCGTGCTTTCGAAAGTCGTATCTATTAGAGGCCTTCCATGGACAAATACGATCGCTTGCTCCTGGCCAGCCTGCTGGAAAACGGCCGGGCGAGTTATGCCGAGCTGGCGCGCAAGGTCAACCTCTCGGCGCCGGCAGTGGCCGAGCGGGTGGCCAAGCTGGAGGCCAGCGGCGTGATCACCGGTTATCAGGCCAAGGTCGACATGGCCAAGGTGGGGCTGCCGATCCAGTGCGTGATCGAACTGCGCCTGGCCCAGCATGGCAACCAGAAGAACTATGACGAACTGATCAAGATCCCCCAGCTCACCGAGTGTCATCGGGTGACGGGAGATCCTTGCGTGATCATGCAGGCTGCCGTGGGCTCGATGCCGGAGCTGGAGGAACTGATCAACCGCGTGGCCCAGTTCGGTTTCAGCAAGACTTCCATCGTGCTTTCCAGCGCCATCGAACGGCGTGTCCCCCTGGGGCAACTGGAAAACAACGGCAAGTGAGCCGCAGCTCCCACTCAGAAACCGCGCTGGCGCTTGAGGTGCTCGGGAATCTTGGCAGCCGGGACCTTCTGCAACTTGCAGAGGAAGTCGTGGGACAGTTCACGCACGCCATGGGTGTGACGCAGCTCGCCCGCCAGATGGGCCACCAGGTTGGCGGCCATTTCCGCATCGGCCATGGCCCGGTGCGCCTGACCGGTGTGGGGCAAGCCGGCAAATGAGGTCAGGGTGCCCAGCTTGTGGTTCGGCGCCGCCGGCATCAGGCGCCGGGCCAGCAGCAGGGAACAGGCGAAATTCTGCAAGCGGGTGCGCTTGATCCGCCCCAGCTCGAAATCCCAGAACTTCTGGTCGAAGGCCGCGTTGTGGGCCAGCAACGGCGTGGTGCCGACAAACTCGTTGACCTCGTTCATCACCTGCTCCGCTGGCGGGGCGCTGCGCAGCATGGCGTTGCTGATGCCGGTCAGTTGTTCGATAAAGCCCGGCACCCGCACGCCGGCATTCATCAGGCTCTGGTAACGCTCGACGATGCGCCCCTGCTCAAGAATCACCACGGCGATTTCCGTGGCCCGGCAACTGCTGCTCGGGGAGATCCCGGTGGTTTCAAAGTCGATGACGGCAATACGTTCCAAACCTGTGCAGCTCCGTATAAAAAATGATCAGCTTTTCAGCAGCAAGGCGCCTTCGATCGGCACATAGCGGGTGGCGGCGCGAATCAGCGAATTGGCAGTCAGACCCGGCACGCCATAAGCCACCGCGCTGACCCCATGCTTGTGGATGATGCGCTCGAGCAGCAGGTCGAAGTCGCCGTCGCCGGAGGCCAGCACCACTTCGTCGACCTGGGCGGCGGCGTCCATGATGTCGATGGTGATGCCCACGTCCCAGTCGCCCTTGGCCGAGCCGTCGCTGCGCTGAATGTAGGGTTTGAGTTTTACCGTGAAGCCCAGGTTGCGCAGGATCTGCTGAAACTGCTGCTGCTTGCTGTCACCGCGATCGATGGCATAGGCATAGGCTTCGACGATCTGCCCCTCTTTACTGATATCCGCCCACAGCGCCGCGTAGTTGAAGTGACAACCATAGGCCTGGCGGACGGTGTAATAGAGGTTCTGGACGTCGGCGAACACCGCGATTTTCTTCACCGCTAATCCTCATGGCGCAGCAGCGCAGGGGCTGGAACGGGGCTCAAGACCCGAAAAGTCGCCCAGTATGCCAGTCACAAGGAATGTTCCGCGAATAATCGGTCCGGGGCAGGTGCCTGCCCCGGACCGACGGAGCCTCAGACGAAGGAATCGTCGTCGGAGAAGAACGAACTGTCGTCGTTGCCGTAATCGGCGTTGCTGAAGCCGCCCTGGTCGCTGTTGCCCCAGGAGTCGTTGTTGGCCAGCCGCTGATCGTCATTGCCCCAGCCACTGTTGTCGCTGGCCGGTGCCGGTTCTTCCTTGATGACTTCGACAACTTCCTGAGGCTGCTGGTTGCTGTGGAACAGGCTGCTGATGCCCTGGGCCAGCATCACCCCGCCGGCCACCCCGGCAGCGGTTTTCAAAGCCCCGCCGAGGAAGCTGCTACCGGCCGCCGGTGCCGGTTGCGGCGCATAGTTCTGCTGCGGGGCGCCGAAATTCTGCTGCGCAGGCGCGCCGAAGGAAGAACGGGACGGCTCACGCCAGCCACCGCCGGAGGATGGCGCCACACTCGGGGCCTGCGCGGGAGCCGGTTGCGGCTCGCGGGAACCGCCGAAGATGCTCGACAGAAAGCCGCCACTCGCCGCCGGAGCTGGAGCCGCAGCGGCGGCCTGGGAGCGAGCCTGTTGCAGTTCGGCCTGCAACTGCTGCACTTGCTGGCTCAATTGTTTGTTCTGTTCATCGAGGCTTTTCAGGGCAGCCTCCTGCACCAGGATCGCCTGGGTCATGAAATACCCGGCCGCAGGCTGGCGGATCAGGTGTTCCTTGATCCGCGCTTCGGCCTGGGCGTCACGTGGAGCTGAGTCCGTCTCGGCTTGTTGCAACCGTGAAAACAGTCCATCGATCAGGGTTTGCTCTTCGCTGTTCATGGCGACCTCTTTAGATTGCCGGTAAAAATCTGGTCCGTGCCCCCACAGGGCCGCGGTACGCACCAGTTATGGGGTTGGGGCGACGACTTTCAATGGTCTTTACTCAAGGTTTACGTTTGCTCCCGAGGGGCCAGCTTCGGTTAAAGTGTTCAACCGCTTGGTCAACTGCGATCCCCATCAATGACTCCGTTAGATGTTCTGCGCGACTCTTTCTATTTTTTCCAACGCAACTTCGGCCGCATCGCCCAACTGTGCCTGCCCCTGGTGATTCTCGAAGCGCTGCTGCAACAAGGCGTCAGCAGCGCCCTGGGCGAGAATGCCTTTCCCGGCTCCAGCGTGGTGGTGGGGCTCTTGCTCTATCCGCTGTACACCGGCGCGCTGATCCTGTTTCTCGACGCCCGCACCCGGGGGGAATCGCCCCGCAACCGTGATCTTTGGGCCATGGCCCTGAGCCTATGGCCGCGCTTCGCCGTGCTGACGGCGGTCAGCACGCTGCTGATTCTGCTCGGGCTGTCGCTGTATTTGCTGCCGGGGCTGTGGCTGATGGTGGTGCTGGCCTTCGCCGAGTACCTGCTGGTGCTCAAGGGCCTGGCGCCCCTGGCGGCCATCAAGGAAAGCCTGCGCCTGAGCCGCGGGCACTTCCTGCGCATCCTGTTGTGCATCCTGGCGGTCATGGCCCCGTTGTGGCTGCTCAAGGGGGCGAGCGAAGCCGCCTATCCCGATCCGCACAACCCGATCCTGTCACTGGCCATCGACAGCGCTTACAGCTTCCTGCAGCTGTTCACCAGCGTGGTGCTGTTCCGCCTGTTCATGCTCATCAACGAGCCAGCGGACAACCGCTGATTCACCTTGCGGCCGCTCTACCCCTTGGGTGACGGCCGCGCACTCGGTTATGCTCCGGCCCATCCTGCAACGCCATAAGCCGAGCCGATGACCCGTCTACTGCGCATCACCCTGTTGAGCCTGCTCCTGATCGGCCTGGTACTGACCGGCCTGATCTACAGCCTGACCTGGCGCCCTCTGCCCAAGGAAACCCTGACGGTCAGTTGCAGCGCCCAGGCCACGCCGCTGGTGCCGGGCCAGGCACTCAAGGTGATGACCTGGAACCTGCAGTACCTGGCGGGCAAGCGCTACGTGTTCTGGAACGACCAGGCCCGGGGCGAGGACGAACGTCCGACCCTGGAAGACATGGCCTTCAGCCTCGACGAAGTGGCCCGGGTCATCCGCGACGAACAGCCGGACCTGGTGCTGCTGCAGGAAGTGGACAACGGCGCCAAGGCCAGCGCCTACCAGGATCAACTCAAACTCCTGCAGGAGCGGCTCGCCGACCTCTACCCCTGCAGCACCCAGGCTTACGACTGGAAGGCGGACTTCGTGCCCTCGCCGCACATTTTCGGCAGCGTCGGCCGACAACTGGCGACCCTCAGCCGCTACCGCATCGATCACGCCGAACGCTTGCAACTGCCGGTTGCCCCGCACTCGCTCATCAGCCGGCAATTCCAGCCCAAGGACGCCCTGCTGCTGAGCTACCTGCCCCTGAGCGATGGCGGCCAACTGGTGGTGCTGAACACCCATCTGGAGCGTGCGCAGCGCGCCGACGACACTCAGCACAAGCAGGTGACGGCCATTGCCAAGGTTCTGGACAAACTGGAGAGCCGCGGCACCCCCTGGCTGATTGGCGGCGATTTCAACCTGCTGCCCCTGAGCCAGTACCAACGCCTGAGCGAAGAACAGCGCGCGCCCTACAACGCTGACAGCCCGCTGCACCTGCTGTGGGACAAGTACCCGATGATCCCCAGCAACACCCAGGCCAGTGGCGTCGACCGTGCTCGCTGGCTGACCCACTACCCCAACGACCCGAGCCTCGACGGCCCGGATCGTACGGTGGACTACCTGTTCTACAGCCCACGACTGAAGCGGGTTGAATCCCGAGTACGCCAGGACGACACCCAGCGCATCTCCGACCACCTGCCGGTGCTTGCCCGGTTCCTGTTGCCGGCGTTGTAACCCCGCTTTACTTGCGGGGTTTGATCCGCGCCGTAGCCTCGGCAATCAGTGGATCGTCCGGCCAGTAATGCTTGGGATAGCGCCCCTTGAGATCCTTCTTCACCTCGGCGTAAGTGCTGCGCCAGAAGTTCGCCAGATCCTGGGTGACCTGCACCGGACGCCGCGCCGGCGACAGCAAGTGCAACTTGACCACTTGGCGGCCACCGGCAATCCGCGGCGTGTCCGACAGCCCAAACAGCTCCTGCAGGCGCACCGCCAGAATCGGCGGCTGCTCGCTGTAGTCCAGTCGGATCGAGGAGCCCGAGGGCACTGTCAGATGATGCGGAGCCAGCTCGTCCAGGCGCTGGGGCAGCGGCCAGGGCAACAGGTTGTGGACGATGCTGGCCAGCTCCAGGTTGGCAAAGTGACTCAGTCGCGACACCTTGCCCAGGTAGGGCTGTAGCCACTGCTCCAGCCCTGCGAGCAAGGCGCCATCACTGACATCCGGCCATTGGCTCTCGCCCTTGTCCGCCAGATCCAGCTGCCGCAGCAAGGTCACCCGAGCCTGCCACTGGCGCAGCTCCGGGGTCCAGGGCAGCAGCTCCAGGCCCTTGCGCCGCACCAGATTGACCAGGGCCTGGCTACGGGCTGACTCGTCCAGGCCGGTGAGCGGTTCACGGCTGAGTACCAGCTCACCAACCTTGCGTTGACGCTCGGCCCGCAGCACGCCTTCACGCTCGTCCCAATCCAGCTGGTCGACGTTGCGCACCTGCTCTGCCAGCACCGTATCGAACAGGGTCGGATCAAAATCCGCGGCCAGGTAGATGCGCTCCTCACGCTGGCCCTGGCGGCTGCCCAGGTCGGCGATCACCAGCCAGGGCTGCTTCATCAGGTTGTCGGTTTCGCTGAACAGCGCCGCGCGGCCGTTGGCCAGTCGATACTCGGCACCACCGGGACGGCGCTGCTGGGCCACCCGATCGGGATAGGCCAGGGCCAGCAAGGCACCAAGCCAGCGCGGATGCTCGGGATCGGCGACGGCTGCCTCGGGCTGCCCTCGCAGGTAGCCACGGTACTGCCGCGCCAGTTGCCGCGCACGCTGGACACCACCCTGGGCACCACGGGCCGCGCGCTCCTCCCCGGAAAGCAGCACCAGGCGACTGTGCAGGTCGGCGCCGGCACCGCGCAAAATGTCCCGTTCCCCCAGCAGGGCCGCGACGTCGCAGGCCATCTGCGCCAGCCCCAGGGACTGGCCGCGCAACAGCAAGTGGGCAATGCGCGGATGGGCCGGCAACTCGGCCATGGCCTGACCGTGGCGGGTCAATGTGCCGTCATCGTTGAGCGCTCCCAGGCGCTGCAACAGGTCTTGAGCCTGTGCATAAGCGGCGCTGGGAGGCGGGTCCAGCCAGGCCAGCTGATTCGGGGTCACGCCCCAGCGCGCCAGTTGCAGGGCCAGACCGGCCAGGTCGGCCTGAAGGATCTCCGCGCCGGCATAGGCCGCCAGTTGTTCCTGCTGATCCGCCGACCACAAGCGATAGCACACGCCAGGCTCCAGGCGCCCGGCCCGGCCGGCGCGCTGGGTGGCGCTGGCCCGGGAGATGCGCTGGGTGTCGAGGCGGGTCATGCCGCTGCCGGGATCGAAGCGCGGCACTCGGGCCAGCCCGGCGTCCACCACCACCCGCACGCCGTTAATGGTCAGGCTGGTTTCGGCGATGTTGGTGGCCAATACCACTTTGCGCCGCCCCGCCGGGGCCGGATCGATGGCTGCGCGCTGGGCGGCCAGGTCCAGCTCGCCATGCAGTGGACAGAGCAGGATCTCACTGCGTTGTCCCAAGGACTCGGCCAACTGCTGATGCACTCGACGAATCTCGGCCTGGCCTGGGAGAAACACCAGCAGGCTGCCGCTTTCATCGTTGATGGCTTCAAGCACGGTCTGCACCACCCGCGGTTCGATGAACTCGCCGGGCTGGAACGGCCGCCCCCAGCGCTGGGTCACCGGGAACATGCGCCCCTCACTGCGCAGGATCGGCGCATCGCCCAGCAGCGTGGAAAGACGTTCGCCCTCCAGGGTCGCCGACATCAACAGAATCTTCAGGGGCTGCTCGTCACGAAACAGCTCCCGGCCATTGAGGCTCAAGGCCAGGGCCAGGTCGGCATCCAGACTGCGCTCGTGAAACTCATCGAAGATCAGCAGGCCAACCCCTTCCAGGGCAGGGTCGTCCTGCAGGCGTCGGGTGAGGATGCCTTCGGTGACCACTTCGATACGGGTCCGCGGGCCGACCTTGCTCTCCAGGCGGATGCGGTAGCCCACGGTTTCACCGACTTTCTCCCCCAGTTCGCTGGCCAGACGCTCCGCCGCAGCCCGGGCCGCCAGGCGCCGGGGTTCGAGCATGAGGATGGTCTGTCCGGCCAGCCAGTCCTGATCCAGAAGCGCCAGGGGCACACGGGTGGTCTTGCCGGCACCGGGCGGGGCTTCGAGCACCGCTTCATGGCGCGCCGCCAGGGCCTCGCGCAATGCAGGCAAAACTTCATCAATTGGCAAAGAATTCATGCTGGCTCCAAAACAGAGGCGCGAGTATAACGGCGAACTGCCTGGGGTTAATCATGGTCTGAGTGCTGATCGACAAGACTCAATGCCCCGCTCCATTTCGCTTTGTCTGCATATTTACCAGGAGATATCCATGCGTATTCCCCACCGTGTCATTGGCGGCGTTCTGGTGACCACTCTGCTGACCCAACTCACAGCCTGTGGCTCGATCTTCTTTCCCGACCGCCGCGGCCAGATCGACGGCAAGATCGATCCAGTGGTGGTGGTGCTCGATGCCGTGGGCCTGCTGTTCTATGTCATTCCGGGGCTGATCGCCTTTGGCGTCGACTTCGCCACCGGGGCGATCTACCTGGAGCCGGGCAAGACCGCGCAAATCGCGCCGGAAAAACTCCAGCAGGCCATTGGCGCCGACGGTAAAGTCGACAACCGCAAACTGCAGGCCATTCTGGAAAGCGAACTGGGGGGCAGCTTCCCTCTGGATGACCCGCGCCTGATCCAGCACAAGGGCAGCGTGCAGCAATTGGCCTTGTACGGTCTGCAGCCTGCAGCCTGACCCCACCTTCAAGGAACCCGCCGCCGATGATTGGCAACCCGGAACACGCTCGCCTCCTGCGCCTGGCCACCCGCGCCTCGGTTACGGTGGCAGGCATCCTGATTGTGACCAAGGCCATCGCCTGGTGGCTCAGCGGCTCGGTGAGCATGCTGGCGGGGCTGACCGACTCGGTGCTCGACGGCTTCACCTCGCTGCTCAATCTGTTGGCGGTGCATTACGCCCTGCGCCCGGCCGATGATGATCACCGCTACGGCCACGGCAAGGCGGAGTCCCTGGCGGGCATGGCCCAGGCGCTGTTCATCGCCGGCAGTGCAGTGCTGATTGCCTTTCAGGCGTTCGAACGCCTGCAGCACCCGGAACCGGTAGGTGCGCCCTGGCTGAGCATCGGGGTGATCGGGCTGTCGTTGGTGCTGACCATGGCGCTATTGATCCTGCAACATCGGGTGATCCGCGAAACCGGCTCCAACGCGGTACGGGCCGACTCCCTGCACTACCGCTCCGACCTGCTGCTCAATGGCAGCATCCTCCTGGCCCTGGTACTGGCGGCCTTCGGCTGGCATCAGGTGGATGCCTGGTTCGGCCTGGGGATCGCCGTCTACATTCTCTGGAGCGCGATCCAGATCGCCCGGGAAAGCTTCTCGGTGCTGATGGACGAGGAACTGCCCGCCGATGTCAGCCAACACATGCTGGAACTGGCCTGCAGTGTGCCCGGCGTGCTGGGCGCCCATGACTTGCGCACGCGGATTTCCGGCAGCCATTGGTTCGTCCAACTGCATCTGGAACTGCCCGGCGACCTGAGCCTGTCGGTGGCCCACGCCATCAGCGATCAAGCCGCCGACGCGATCCACCAGGCCTATCCACGGGCCGAGGTGCTGGTACACGCCGATCCGCAGGAAGTGGTCGAGGCCGCCAGGGCTCAGTAAGTGACCTGGTAACCCCGCGAGCTCAGGCAGTTGCCCTGGGCCTGACGGTAGGCCTGCACCACTTGCGGGGCCGGCTGGTAGGTCGCGCTGGCCGGATCGAAGCCACTCTGTTGCACCGCCCAGCGATAGCAGTCGTAGCGATCCTGATCGATCTGCTGTGGCGATTGGCCGTTGACCGGGTACGCCAGCACGTCATAGCCATTGCCAGCCGGCTGCTGGTCCGGCGGCGGCACACCCACGGGTGGTTCGACCACGACATACTGCTGGGTGTTGGCTTCATAGGTGTAATAGGCTCCGGCGGCGAGGAAAAACAGCGCGCTGCCGATCCACACTTCCCGTGCATAGTCAGGCAGGTAGGCCACTCGAATCCCATAAGGCGGGCGCACCACTACATAACGCGGACCTTGTGGGCGATACCAGTAGCCCCCCGAGAAAAAGTAATCCTGACCACGGTACGGCACCCGGTAATTGCGCTCGGGGAAACGGTCAATCACGTAGCCGGGGCGATATTGCGGGCCTGGCCCCCAGCCGTTGCCATGCCCGTCGGGACGGCCCGGCCAGCGATAGTCGTTGGGGCGACCATGGTCGGGACGCGAGCCTGGACCACCGGCCTGCCAATGCTGGTTGTAATCGTTGCGCCGGGGAATGTCCTGGTAATAGCCGCGCTGGGGCTCCTGGGTCTGGCGCACGGTATCGGGCCGGCTCTGGATGGGCAGCCCTGGCGCCGGCTGCGGCTGCTGAAGAGCCGGTCGCCCCTGCTGATTGGGATCATGCTGGGGACGGTTCTGCCACTGCCCACCCGGATTCTGGCCGTTGTGTTCGAACTGCCGGCTGTTATCGCCACGAATGATCTCATTCTGCGGACGCGGTTGCTGCGGGGCAGGTTGCGCACGTTCAGGCGAGTTCGCCGGACGGCCCTGATGGCCCTCGCCACGCCCTTCGGGGGCATGCTCACGCTGCCCGCCGGAAGGCGTTCCCTGCAGTCCCTCGTCCCGCTCATCGGCGAGCACTTGCGCGCTGACGCTCACGCACAACACACCAACACCTGCCAAACGCCAGATGCGCGACTTCATGCTATTCCTCACTGCGGATTGGGGCCTGTACCTAAGACTGAAAAAGCCTGGGGCGGTTCTGCAGCAGATTATCAGTCACGAGACTTATTTCGCAGGCAATAAAAAAGGGCGGCCCGTCGGCCACCCTTTGAGATTTTGTCCGTGCTCGACGCTTGTGGCGCCGGCTCACCTCACTCCGTCTTCTGGACAGGGTGTAGCCCGGGGGCCGGATCAACCCTATGGGGTTGGCGGCCGCGGCAGGCCTGATTCGGCGGGCCGCAGTGGACTCTATGTCCGGGCAGTGATTCTGGTGATAAGAATAGGCCTGGGCCGGCGACAGCGGATTGCGAAGATTGCTTGCAAAAACACCTCTTGCGCAATTTTTAACTCAAGATAGATAATTCAACGCAATACTTATGACAAAGGCCTGATTGATGAGCAAACTCGACCGCTATGACCTGAGTATTTTGGCGGAATTGCAACGCGATGCCCGCATCTCCAACCAGGAACTGGCCGAGCGCATCGGTCTGTCGCCCTCGCCCTGCTCGCGCCGGGTCAAGCAACTGGAAGACGACGGTTATATTTCCCGCCAGGTCGCCCTGCTGGACCGCAAGATGCTCGGCCTGAGCCTGACCGCCTACGTATTGATCGGCATGGACCGGCACACGCCGGAACGCTTCGAGAACTTCGAAGCGGCCATCCGCAGCCTGCCCCAGGTACTGGAATGCAGCCTGGTGACCGGTGTGGACGCCGACTACCAGCTCAAGGTGGTGGTGCCGGACATGGATCACTATCAGAAGTTGCTGCTCGGCCACCTGACCCGCATCGACGGCGTGACCAGTGTGCGCTCCAGTTTCGTGCTCAATCAGGTACTCAACAGCACCGAACTGCCCCTGACCCACCTGCGCAGTTGAATAGCGGCTGTGGCGACGTAACGCAGGCAGATCAATGCTCGGCAAGTGTCCCTTGGCGTATACTCGCCCGGCATTTTTTGCCCTGCCTGCAATGGAGATGATCGATGGACCCAGCAGTATTCGAAGAGTGGATGATGACCGGTCTGGTCAGCATCCTGATCATATTCATGGGTTTCATCGTCTGGGACCTGGCCAAGAAGTCCAAGGCCGGACGCTTCGGCTCCTTTATCTTGTTCTTCGTGCTGGGCCTGGGCGTGGCCGCCTTCATCATCAAGAGCGTGGTGATCGGCCTGATCGAATCCGGCGCTCTATAAGCGCGCCGGCACTTCCTTCCACTGGCCCTGATCCAGGCCATCCAGGGTCCAGTCGCCAATCCTGACCCGCACCAGCCGCAAGGTCGGCAAGCCGACGGCGGCGGTCATGCGCCGTACCTGGCGATTGCGCCCCTCACGAATCACCAATTCCAGCCAATGGGTGGGCACGCTCTTGCGAAAGCGCACTGGCGGATTGCGCGGCCACAGCTCTGGCTCTTCCAGCCGCCGCGCCTCGGCCGGCAAGGTCATGCCGTCGTTCAACTCCACGCCGTCACGCAAGCGCTGTAACTGCTCAGCGCTGGGTTCGCCTTCGACCTGTACCCAATAGGTCTTGGCCAACTTGTGCTTGGGGTCGGCGATCCGCGCCTGCAACTGCCCGTCATTGGTCAACAGCAGCAACCCTTCGCTGTCGCGGTCCAGGCGCCCGGCCGGGTAGACCCCGGGAATGGCGATGAAATCCTTGAGCGTCGCCCGTCCCTCGCCATCGCTGAACTGGGTCAGCACGTCGAAAGGCTTGTTGAACAGGATCAGCTTCGGCTCGGCCGGTGGCGCCTTGGCCACGCGCTTGGAGGGAGAAACGGAAAACGGCTTCGCGCCAGGGCGACGGGAAGCAGGACGGGGCGGACGGGACATGGGATCAGGAACATTCAGCGATCAGGACCGACAATGCTAGTGGCCTGATCGCCAAATGACCATGGATTAAACGCTTAGCGGAAAGGCGGCTCGTCGAAGCTGCGCAGTTTGCGCGAGTGCAGGGAGTTGAGCTCACTGCGCATCAGGTCCACGGCTTCGATACCGATCTTCAAATGCTGGCTGACCGCCCGCTCGTAGAAGGCATTGGCCGCCCCCGGCAACTTGATCTCACTGTGCAGGGGTTTGTCCGAGACACACAGCAAGGTGCCGTAAGGCACCCGCAGGCGATAGCCCTGGGCCGCGATAGTGCCGCTTTCCATGTCCACCGCCACGGCCCGGGACAGGTTGATGAACGGACGTTCCTCGGCCCAGCGCAGTTCCCAGTTGCGGTCGTCGTAAGTCAGGACGGTGCCGGTGCGCAGACGCTTCTTCAGTTGCTCGCCCTTCTCCCCGGTGACATTGGCCGCCGCTTGCTGCAACGCCAGCTGGACCTCGGCCAAGGCCGGAATCGGAATGTTCGGCGGCACCACGCGATCAAGAATGCCGTCACGCCGCATGTAGGCGTGAGCCAGGACGTAATCGCCGATGGTCTGGGACTGCCGCAGTCCACCGCAGTGGCCAATCATCAACCAGCAATGAGGGCGCAGCACCGCCAAGTGGTCGGTGATGTTCTTGGCATTGGAGGGGCCGACGCCGATATTCACCAGGGTCACACCGTGGCCATCGCTGGCCTGCAGGTGATAGGCCGGCATCTGGTAGCGATGCCAGACAACACCGGCGGCGATTGCCGAAGCCTCGCCGTGATCCATGCTTTTTTCAATGATCACGTTGCCCGGCAGGACCATGCGCACAAAACGCGGATCACTGCGCAGTTGCTCCAGACCATGGACGATGAACTGGTCGACGTAACGGTGATAGTTGGTCAGCAGGATCCACGGCTGCACATGACGCCAGTCGCTACCGGTGTAATGCACCAGGCGCCGCAAAGAGAAATCGACCCGCGCCGCATCAAACAGCGCCAAAGGCAGCGGGTGAGTGTTTTCCCAGTCGTAGAGACCGTCGGCGATACCGTCGGTGGCAGCCGACAGGTCGGTGCTGGGGAATACCCGGGCCAGGGCCGCCGCGGTTACGCCGGAACCGGCCAGTTCGTCGCCCTGTTCCACCACATAGGGATAAGGAATGTTCTGCTCGCTGACACCCACTTCCACCGTGACGGTGAAGTCATGCATCAAAGGCACCAGTTGCTCGAGCAGGTAATTGCGGAAGGCCGCGGGATGAGTGACGGTGACGCTGTAGGTGCCCGGCAGTTGCACCTTGGCATAAGCCCGGGTGGTCTGCGGAACTTCGCCATGGCAGTGGTAGGTCAGGCGCAATTCGGGATAGCGAAACAGCGCTCTTTGCTCAGCATCCGGCTCGACCCGGTCCTTGAGGTAACGCTTGAGCGCCTGGCTCAGCGCCGTAGTGGCCCGCTCATGCAAAGCAGCAAGCCGATCCACGGCTTGCTCGGCGGTTTGAACGACAATAAAAGCTTCGGTCACGGTAAGCATCCTGTGTTCTGATCTTGCAGGCGTTCATCTTGCCTGCAACACCGCCCCACGGGAACAGCGGAGTTATAGGAGCCGGCGTGTCGGCGCTGGCCATGGCGACAACGCCTCTTCGCCGACAAGCCGGCTGCTACGAAAGGTCAGAAGCCTTGAGGCGTGGAGCGGGCAACAATGGCGGCTACGTCCAGCCCGCGGGGCAAGGTACCGTAGACCCGACCGCTCTGCCCTCCAAGACGACTGGCGATAAAGGCATCGCTGACCACCTCGTTACCGGTCTCAAGCAGGAGCTTGGCCTGCAGGCCCAAGGCAATGTCCTCGGTCAGTTGGCGGGCGCGGTACTGGATGTCGCCGGTGTCCCTGAAGCTGTCCTTGAGCGCCGCAATATGCGCCGCCAGACGCTGCTCGCCATGCCCGTCTCCCAGCTCGGCAAACAATACATCGAGTACCCCGGGCTCTTTCGACAAGGCCCGCAGCACATCCAGGCATTGCACGTTGCCTGAGCCTTCCCAGGTGGAGTTCACCGGCGCCTCGCGGTACAGCCGCGGCAGGATGCTGTCTTCGACATATCCGGCGCCTCCCATGCATTCGGCGGCCTCGTTGATCATGGCCGGGGCGCGCTTGCAGATCCAATACTTGCCCACTGCCGTCACTAGCCGAGAGAACTTCGCTTCCTGGGCATCGTCCTGGTGATCCAGGGCTCGTCCCATGCGCATGCTCAAGGCCAGGGCCGCTTCACTTTCCAAGGCCAGGTCGGCCAGCACGTTCTGCATCAGCGGCTGCTCACTGAGCACCCGCCCGCCGACGCGGCGATGGGCACAATGATGGCTGGCCTGGGTCAACGCCTGGCGCATCAGCGAGCTGGAGCCGACCATGCAGTCAAAGCGAGTCATGGCGACCATTTCGATAATGGTGGGTACGCCGCGCCCCTCGTCACCGATCATCCAGGCCAGAGCGCCACGGAACTCCACTTCGCTGGAAGCATTGGAGAGGTTGCCCAGCTTGTTCTTCAAGCGCTGGATATAGAACTGGTTGCGGCTGTCATCCGGACGATGACGGGGCAGGAGGAAACAAGTCAGGCCCTTGTCGGTCTGGGCCAGGGTCAGGAAGGCATCGCACATCGGCGCCGAGCAGAACCACTTGTGCCCCACCAGTTCATAAGCCTGCCCCGGTCCCGGGGCTCCCACCGGATAGGCTCGGGTGGTATTGGCACGAACGTCGGTCCCGCCCTGCTTCTCGGTCATGGCCATGCCAATCGTCAGCCCGGTCTTGTGCTGCATGCCAACATTACGCGGGTCGTATTGAGTGGCGAGGATCTTCGGCAGCCACTGCTCGGCGATGTCCGGCTGCAGTTTCAGCGCCGGCACGCAGGCAAACGTCATGGTCAACGGGCAACCGCTGCCCGCCTCGGCCTGACTGTGCAGGTAGGTCATGGCGGCGCGGGCTACATGAGCCCCCGCTTGTGGGTCGGTCCAGGGCAGTGAGGTCAGCCCGCCCTCGATGGCCGCCTGCATCAACTGGTGATACGCCGGATGAAACTCCACCAGGTCGATCCGGTGACCAAAGCGGTCGTGACTGGAAAAAACCGGTTTGTTCTGATTGGCCAGGAACCCCGCCTCCATCAGCGGACCACCCGCCAGGGCGCCATAGGCATCGACCCGGGATTCGGCCCAGCCGGCATCGAAGCGCCGCATCCACTGCTGCAACGGCAGGTCTATCCGATAGAGGTTGGCGCCGTCCAGGGCGGGCGGCTGGTTGGTGACTTCGTGAGTTTCAGCGAACTGGTGGAGGTTCATTGCGGGACTCCTTCAGGGTGTGCCAAGACCCCAGTTAAGCACCCGCTCTACCCCGAACAAAGTGGCATATCAGCCTAAATATCGGCACTTTCGCCTTGCTCAACACAAAGTACCCGCTTCAACAGCACCGCTTGCAGTGCCTCGAATTTCACCGGTTTGCCCAGGCAGTCGGCCCCTGCTGTCGCTGCACAACCTTCAGTACCAGGAGCGCAAGCCAGCAAGATGGGCAGGTGGGCGTATCCGGGCATTGCCTGGGCCTGAAGACGAAATGCCCCCAGTTGCGCTGCAGTGATCTGGCCATCGATCAGCACCGCGCTGACAAGTTCACGCCCCAGCAGTTGCAGCGCATCGGTGGGACTGCCGACGGTGCGAACTCGGTACCCCAGCTTGAGCAACATGCCCCGCACCACCAGTTGATCGACGTCGTTATCATCCATCAGCAGCACGGTACAGTCCTGGGGCGCACGCCGATGAAGGGCTGTCGGCGCCCGAGGAGTGGGTTCCTGGACATCGAACTCCACCAGCAAGCGGAAACAACTGCCCTGTCCAGGCGTGGACTCATGGGTCAACTGCCCGCCCAGCAAGTCCACCAATTGCCGGCAGATCGCCAGGCCGATGCCCAATCCGCCGTATTCACGCGTCATGGAACCGTCGAGCTGGAAGAAACGCTGGTACAGCGTCGCCTCGTCCAGATTGACAAAACCTATCCCGCTGTCGATCACCTCAAAGCTCAGGCTCACCCGCTCGGCCGAAACAGACCGGGTGACCACCCGCAACACCACGCCACCGGAATGGGTGAACTTGACGGCATTCTCCAGCAGGCACTCCAGGCAATGGCTGAGCTTGCAGCGATCGCCCTGCAAGCGGTCGGGCAGCCCGGCGCTGAGGTCGACCTGAAAGGACAGGGACTTGGCCGCCGCGCTGGCGCCGAACTGGGTTTGCAGTGCGCTGAGCATCGAACGCAGGCTGAACGGCTGGCGCTGGGCGCTGAGCTTGCCGGCTTGCAGTTCGGTCAACGTGAGGATGCCGTTGACCATGCGCATCATGTCCCGTGCCGAGCCGGCGGCGGTCTGCTGGTACTGCTCCATCTCCGGGTCCAGTTCCAGGGTCTGCATCAGCTCAAGCGAGCCGATGACACCGTTCATCGGCGTACGCAACTCGTGGGTCAGGGTCGCCAGGAACTCATCCTTGAGACGGTTACTGTGAGCCAGTTGCTGGTTCAGCACTTCAAGCTTCTGCCCGGCCTCAAGCAGCGTCTGGGCTTGTTGCTCACGCATCGAGTTGATCCGGTCGGCCAGGGCCAGGGATAGCAGCGCTACCTCGATCGCCGAGCCGATCTGGCTGGCGTACATGGTCAGGAATACGTTCGGCAGGTAACCCAGCACCATCAAGGTGTTGATCACCCCACCGAAGAGAAAGGCCGACCAGGCAATGATGAAATAACGCGCCACCCGCAATCCGCGACACCAGGCGACGATCCCCGCCACATAAATCACCACGGTAAACAGCAGCGCCAAGGTGGTTGCCAGGCGCAAGGCCAGGGCGTAGCTGGTCATCAGTGACAAGGCCATGACCACTGCGCCGAACGCCATCAGCGCCAGCAGCACCCGGTCAACCCAGGGACTGTGCCGGGAGGTCTGCAGGAAACTGCGGGCGAACTGACTGCCGAACAGCCCCGCGGCGCCGATGAAGAATGGCGTCGCCGCATTGGCCCACCACGGACTGTTGGGCCAGAAGTACTCCACTGCGGCACCGTTGACCGACAGTTGATAAAGACCGAACGAAGCGATGTAGACGATGTAGTAGAGGTAGCTGGTGTCACGCACGCTGAGATAGATGAACAGGTTGTACACCAGCATGCCCAGCAACACCCCGTAGATCAGCCCCAGCACGTAGAGCCGCACTGGCTGCGCCTCGAGGTAGGCCGTGTTGGACCAGAGGCTCAGCGGCGCCTGGATCGAACCTTCACTGGCCAGGCGCAAATAGACAGTCTTGTGCTCATGGGGGGAGAAATTCAGATTGAACAGGTAATTGTTCTGGCGAATCTGTCGGCTGTCGAATGGCAAGGCATCGCCGGTGCGCTCCGCCAGACGAAAGCCACCGGCTTCATCGGGGACGTACAGATCCAGGTGATCCAGGGGCGGATAGGCCAGTTCCAGCAACCAGCTGCGCTGTGCCGCGGGATTGCCGGGGCGGTATTGAAGGTCGATCTTCAGCCAGAAGGCCGAACGTGAGTAACCGGCATTGAGGGTATCTTTATCGTGGGGTTTGAAGTGCTCAGCCAAGGGCCCCGAACTGACATCGGCAATTGTTGCTTCGCTACCCGCGTCTTCGAATACTTGCATCACTCGGCCCAAAGGCAAGCGTTGAGTGAACTCGTCGAACTCGACGGCGCCAGCCAGCATCGGCAAGCTCAACAGCAACATCAGCAAATAGCGCATTAAAGCCCCAGCGTGGCTTGTCCGGTGGTGTCAGGAAGTCCCCCATTTCCCTTGAGCAGACGCAAGACCGGCATGACCTGTTATTGGTTTGAATGCACTCTAGCATAGCCGTTGATGGCCAATGAACACCATTGAAAATTTTAGTCTAAAGGCTCTAGAACGGGCCTTTCAGCGCAATCCAGCGAGCTAGAGCTGTTGCATCGGTCAAGAAGATCGAACACGGCAAAGCGACAGCTTCCATTGCGCACCAGGCGCCGCGAAAAAAAGCGTTTGGTGGTAAGCTCGCCGCCCATGAATATCTACAGCTCTCGCCCCGTTGTCCTCTGTCTCTCCGGCCACGACCCCAGTGGTGGCGCCGGCTTGCAGGCAGATATCGAAGCCCTGCTGGCTCAGGGTTGTCACGCAGCTCCGGCTGTCACCGCCCTGACCGTGCAAGACACGGTCAACGTCAGCGATTTCCGCGTTCTGGATCGCGAGTGGGTATTGGCCCAGGCCAATGCCGTGCTCAACGACTCCACTGTCGCCGCGGTCAAGCTGGGCATGCTGGGCTCCCTGGAGATGGTCGACACCGTGGTCGAACTGCTGCAGGCACACCCACACCTGCCCCTGGTGTGCGACCCGGTGCTGCGCGCCGGCGGCGGTGGCCGTCTGGGCAAGGATGAAGTGGGCTACGCCATGCGCGAACGCCTGCTGCCCCTGGCCACCATTGCCACTCCCAACCTTCCCGAAGCCCGAATTCTTGCGGAACTGCCCGAAGGCAGCGCCGACCAATGCGCCGAAAAACTCCTGCCGTTCGTCAAGCACCTGCTGATCACCGGCGGCCATGGCGATGAACACGAAGTGCACAATCGCCTGTACAGCCGTGACGGCCTGCGCGAGACCTACACCTGCCAGCGTCTGCCGGGCAGCTACCACGGCTCCGGCTGCACCCTGGCCAGTGCCCTGGCCGGACGTCTGGCCCAAGGCGAACATCTGGCCAGCGCTGTAAAGTCGGCCCTGGACTACACCTGGCGCACCCTGCGCGACGCCGAGCAACTGGGCCGCGGCCAGTTTGTCCCGCGCCGCTTGCCGTTGGATTTCTGCTCGTAATGTCATGAGGCCCGCTCAATGAAACTACGTGGTCTGTACGCCATCACCGACAGCCAGCTGTTGGCCGGCAAGTTCCTGAAGTACGTGGAGGCGGCGCTGGAAGGCGGCGTCACCCTGTTGCAGTACCGCGATAAGAGCGACGACCAGGCCCGCCGTCTGCGGGAAGCCGAAACCCTGCTGACCCTGTGCGAGCGCTACAAGACCCGCCTGATCATCAACGATGACGCCGAGCTGGCGGCACGCATCGGTGCCGGCGTGCATCTGGGCCAGAGCGACGGTCCCCTGACGCCGGCCCGCGCCCTGCTGGGGCGCCAGGCCATTATCGGTTCGACCTGCCACGACCAATTGCCACTGGCCGAGCAAGCCGCGAAGGAAGGCGCCAGCTATGTCGCCTTCGGCCGCTTTTTCAATTCCACCACCAAACCCGGCGCGCCCACGGCCAGCCTGGAGTTGCTGGATCAGGCCCGGGCCAGCCTGCATCTGCCGATCTGCGTGATTGGCGGCATCACCCTGGAAAATGCCGCCCCCCTGGTGAACCACGGCGCCGACCTGCTGGCGGTGGTTCACGGCCTGTTCGGCGCCGATAGCGCCGACGAAGTGACCCGTCGCGCCCGCGCCTTCAACGCCCTATTCAACAGCTGATTTTTTGAGAGCCCGATCATGTCCCGTTCCGAAACCCTGTTTGCCGACGCCCAGAAACACATCCCTGGTGGCGTCAACTCGCCGGTCCGCGCCTTCAAGAGCGTGGGCGGCACCCCGCTGTTCTTCAAGCACGCCGAAGGTGCCTACGTCACTGACGAAGACGACAAGCGCTATGTCGACTATGTCGGGTCCTGGGGTCCGATGATTCTCGGCCACAGTCACCCGGACGTGCTGGACGCGGTACGCAAGCAGCTGGAGCATGGCCTGTCCTACGGCGCCCCGACTGCCATGGAAACCGAAATGGCCGATCTGGTGTGCTCCATCGTTCCCTCCATGGAAATGGTGCGCATGGTCAGCTCCGGCACTGAAGCCACCATGAGCGCGATTCGCCTGGCCCGTGGCTTTACCGGCCGCGACAGCATCATCAAGTTCGAAGGCTGCTACCACGGACATTCCGACAGTCTGCTGGTCAAGGCCGGTTCCGGCGCCCTGACTCAAGGCGTCCCCAGCTCTGCCGGTGTACCTGCAGCTTTCGCCAAACACACGCTGACCCTGCCCTTCAACGACATCGCTGCAGTGGAAAAAATGCTGGCGGAAGTGGGCCAGGAAGTGGCCTGCATCATCGTCGAGCCTGTGGCCGGTAACATGAACTGTGTGCCGCCGGCACCGGGCTTCCTCGAGGGGCTGCGCACTCTTTGCGACCAACACGGCGTAGTGCTGATCTTCGACGAAGTGATGACCGGCTTTCGTGTCGCTTTAGGCGGCGCCCAGGCCCATTACGGCGTCACTCCAGACCTGTCCACCTTCGGCAAGATCATCGGCGGCGGCATGCCAGTGGGCTGCTTCGGCGGCAAACGCAAGATCATGGAACACATTGCGCCCCTGGGTCCGGTCTACCAGGCCGGCACCCTGTCCGGTAACCCGCTGGCCATGGCTGCCGGCCTGACCACCCTGCGCCTGATCAGCCGCCCGGGCTTCCACGCCGAACTGAGCGACTACACCAGCCGCCTGCTCGAAGGCTTGCAGCAACGCGCCGATGCCGCGGGCATTCCGTTCGTCACCACTCAGGCGGGCGGCATGTTCGGCCTGTACTTCAGTGGCGCCGACGATATCGTCACCTTTGACGACGTGATGGCCAGCGATGCCAACCTGTTCAAGCGCTTCTTCCACCTGATGCTGGAAGGCGGCGTGTACCTGGCGCCAAGTGCCTTTGAGGCCGGTTTCACCTCGATCGCCCACGGCGAGACTGAGCTGCAACTGACCCTGGATGCCGCAGAGCGCGCATTTGCCGCCCTGAAATAAGCGCTACATGGCTGGCATGGTGATCAACCATGCCAGCTTCGTGCTTTACTCGAACTTTCCCTTGGCAAAGGGGGAAATACGCGGCAAACCAGCGGATATCGCGGCCACGCAGCAGAAAAACGAGTAAAGACTTTGTAAGGTTGGCCCTGCTTATTTCATAATGCGCGCTTATTGGACCCCCTCGCCGGGTCCGCGCGCCCCTCAGAGGTAAGTCGATTCCCATGAACCGCACCGGCCGCGCCCTGACATTGGGCTGCCTGTTGCTCCTTCAGCCCCTGCTCGCGCACGCACAAGCAGGCGGCAACTCGTTGTTGATCCCAGCGATGGGTCGCTGCACCCTCGATCCCCAGGCACAGGAACAGGCCGAGGCGCTAGCCGCGTGCCAGAAAGCCGCCGATGAAGGGGACGCACAGGCGCAATACGAGTTGGGTGAGTTCTATTACGAGGGTAAAGGCGCGCCGCGGGACCTCAATCAAGCCCTGAGCTATTTCGAAAAGGCCTCGTTGCAAGGCCATGCCCAGGCGCAGTTCAAGCTCGGCACCATGTTCTTCCACGGCGAAGGCGTGCCGGCCAACAACGTTCAAGCCTACATCGTGCTGAAGATGGCTGCGGTCAACGGTGCCGAAGACGCCCTGGACACCGCCGACGAAGTCGCCGAGCACATGCAGCGTGACGAACTGGAAGTTGCGACCCAAGTGCTGGGGCAGATCTTCCGTAAATACCTGATGGAACTGCAAAGCGCCGATGGGCGTTCGCCTTTCTCGCCCCTGCCGTAACACCTTCGCGTCACTCACCGGCAAACTGGCGCCTACGCAAACCAGGCTTACTTTTCGGGCATTGGCATGGGAAACGGCATGACGTTGCTTACGCCGCGGGCTTCGCTGATCTTCGGTGTGCCCAGGCGCTCCACTTCGTCGATGCGCACAATCGAATGCATCGGCACAAAACTGCGCACAACGCCTTCGAACTGAGCCTTGAGTTTTTCTTCGCTCGGATCGACGACCACTTGCGTGCGCTCGCCAAAGACGAACTCTTCCACTTCCAGAAAACCCCACAGATCGCTTTGATAGATCTGCTTGGCGTACATTTCGAACACCTGGCCCTGGTTGAGAAAAATCACCTTATAGATTGGGGCTTCACGTTTGGTCATGGTGGGCGGGCAACACATCGGGGGATAAAAATAGGGCGCGAACTATAGCATAGCTACCCGATGCACAACGCTAGGAACCTGTAGGTATGGCCCCTATAATGCGCGGTTCTTTGAATCACGTGAGACCGAGGTCCATGGCCAAGAAGCTTTACATCGAAACCCACGGTTGCCAGATGAACGAGTACGACAGCTCGCGCATGGTGGACCTGCTGGGTGAACATCAGGCCCTGGAAGTCACCGCCCGCGCCGAAGACGCTGACGTCATCCTGCTTAACACCTGCTCCATTCGCGAGCGCGCCCAGGACCGGGTGTACTCGCAACTGGGGCGCTGGCGCGAGCTGAAGCTGGCCAACCCGGACATGGTGATCGCCGTCGGTGGCTGCGTGGCCAGTCAGGAAGGCGCGGCCATCCGTGATCGAGCGCCCTACGTGGACGTGGTCTTCGGCCCGCAGACGCTGCACCGCCTGCCGGAAATGATCGACGTCGCTCGCGCCACCAAACTGCCGCAAGTGGATGTCTCGTTCCCGGAAATCGAAAAGTTCGACCACCTGCCCGAGCCGCGCATCGACGGCCCCAGCGCCTATGTGTCGGTGATGGAAGGCTGCAGCAAGTACTGCACGTTCTGCGTAGTGCCTTACACCCGCGGCGAAGAAGTCAGCCGGCCATTTGACGACGTGATCGCCGAGATCATCCACCTGGCGGAGAACGGTGTGCGTGAAGTCACCTTGCTGGGCCAGAACGTCAACGGCTACCGGGGTCAGACCCACGACGGGCGCATGGCGGACCTGGCCGAGTTGATCCGCGTAGTGGCCGCTGTCGATGGTATCGAACGAATTCGCTACACCACCTCGCACCCTCTGGAGTTCTCCGACAGCCTGATCCAGGCTCATGCCGAAGTACCAGAGCTGGTGAAACACCTGCACCTGCCGGTGCAATCGGGCTCGGACCGCATTCTGGCGGCGATGAAACGCAACCACACAGCTTTGGAATACAAGTCCAAGCTGCGCAAGCTACGGGCGGCAGTCCCGGGAATCTGCATCAGCTCGGACTTTATCGTCGGTTTCCCCGGCGAGACGGAGAAAGACTTCCAGCAGACCATGAAGCTGATCGAGGACGTAGGCTTCGACTTCTCCTACTCCTTTATCTACAGCCAGCGCCCAGGTACCCCGGCTGCAGACCTCGCCGACGACACACCCGAAGCGCTGAAGAAGGAGCGTCTGAACGCACTGCAGCATCGCCTGAACCAGCAAGGATTCGAGATCAGCCGACAAATGGTCGGCTCGACCCAACGCATTCTGGTCACCGATTACTCCAAGAAAGACCCTGGCGAATTGCAGGGCCGTACCGAGAACAACCGAATCGTCAACTTCCGTTGCGACAATCCCACACTGATCGGCCAGTTCGCCGACGTGCACATCGATTCGGCTCAGCCCCATTCGCTACGCGGCTCGCTGTTATCGTAAGCACTGACTTGTGTAGGAGCGGGCTTGTGCAGGAGCTGGCTTGCCGGCGAAGAAACCTTCAAGAGCACCTTCGCCGGCGAGCCGGCTCCTACAAAGAAAGCATCACCGGCCATTGCACCGCATAAGAGCTTTCGCACCCAGGCCGCTGGCGTTATCCTTGAATTCATCTTAATTGCCGTTGGGCGGCTAAAAAACGACCTTGAACGCACCCATAGAACCTCATCGTTTCATCCTCGAGCCCTTCGAGGCTCGCCGCTTCGCCAATCTGTGCGGGCAATTCGACGAGCATTTGCGCTTGATCGAACAGCGCCTGATGATCGAGATCCGCAACCGCGGCAATCAGTTCGAGCTGATTGGCGAACCCAAGCACACCACCTCCGCGGAAAATCTTCTGCGCCGTCTCTACCGGGAAACCAAGGGCACCGAGCTATCGCCGGACCTGGTACACCTGTTCCTCCAGGAATCCGCCGTGGAAGAGTTGGACAACCCATCGGTGGCCGATGCCGCCATAGCCCTGCGCACCAAGAAAGGCATGATTCGCCCTCGCGGCCTGAATCAGCAGCGCTATGTCAAAGAAATCCTCGGCAATGACATCAACTTCGGCATTGGCCCGGCCGGTACCGGCAAGACCTACCTCGCGGTGGCTTGCGCCGTAGATGCCCTAGAGCGCGAGCAAGTGCGGCGCATCCTGTTGGTGCGGCCAGCCGTGGAAGCGGGCGAGAAGCTCGGTTTCCTGCCCGGCGATCTGGCACAAAAAATCGACCCGTACCTGCGCCCGCTGTATGACGCGCTGTATGAAATGCTCGGTTTCGAACAAGTAGCCAAGCTGATCGAGCGCCAGGTCATCGAGATCGCGCCCCTGGCCTACATGCGCGGCCGGACCCTGAACAACAGCTTCATCATCCTCGACGAAAGCCAGAACACCACCGTGGAACAGATGAAAATGTTCCTCACCCGAATCGGTTTCGGCTCCACCGCAGTGATCACCGGCGACATCACCCAGGTCGACCTGCCCAAAGGCACCAAGTCGGGCCTGGCCCAAGTGATCAACGTGCTCAAGGATGTACCCGGCATCAGCTTCACTCACTTCATGCCCAAGGACGTGGTGCGCCATCCACTGGTGCAACGCATTGTCGAAGCCTATGAACGCTTCGAGCTGCGAGCCGAGGACGAGGCCGCCAAGGCTTCAGCCGACAGAGGCAACCGCCGCGATGCTTGAGCTTGACCTGCAACGCGCCAGCCAGCAGCCGGCCCCCAGCGATGAAGAGTTCCGCCAGTGGTGCGAGCTGGCTCTGCGCCAGCGCACCGCCGATTCGGAACTGACCATCCGCCTGGTGGACGAAGACGAAGGCCGTGAGCTGAATCACACCTGGCGTCACAAAGATTACGCAACCAATGTGCTGTCATTTCCTGCCGACGTGCCGGATGAACTGCTGGATATCCCCTTGCTGGGGGACCTGGTGATCTGCATTGCGGTGGTCGAACGCGAAGCCGCCGAACAAGGCAAGGAACTTAAGGCCCACTGGGCCCATCTGGTCATTCACGGCTGCTTGCATCTATTGGGTTACGACCATATAGATGATGACGAAGCCGAAGAAATGGAAGCACTGGAACGAACGTTGCTTGCTGAGCTGGGTCACCCCGACCCGTATGCAGACGACGAAAGCTGATCAACAACCACCTGTAACAACCAAGGATTCAGAGCAATCGCTATGAGCGAAGATCGATCGAGCAACGGGCAAAAGTCATGGCTGGGCAAACTGACCCAGGCTTTTGCCCATGAGCCGAAAAACCGCCAGGAGCTGCTGGAGCTGCTGCGCGAAGCCCATCAGAACAAATTGCTGGACAGCGAAGCGCTGGCCATCGTCGAAGGCGCCATCCAGGTAGCTGACCTGCAAGTCCGGGACATCATGGTTCCGCGCTCGCAGATGATCAGCATCAAGGCGACCCAGACACCCCGGGAGTTCCTGCCTGCAGTCATCGATTCGGCGCACTCGCGCTACCCGGTGATCGGCGAAAGCCATGACGACGTGATGGGCGTCCTGCTGGCCAAGGACCTGCTGCCGCTGATCCTCAAGGAGAACGGCGACAGCTTCAACATCAAGGACCTGCTGCGCCCGGCGACCTTCGTCCCCGAGTCCAAGCGCCTGAACGTGCTGCTGCGCGAGTTCCGTGCCAACCACAACCACATGGCCATCGTCATCGACGAATACGGCGGCGTGGCAGGCCTGGTGACCATCGAAGACGTGCTGGAACAGATCGTCGGCGACATCGAGGACGAGCATGACGTCGAGGAAGACAGCTACATCAAACCGCTTCCCAGCGGTGACTTCCTGATCAAGGCGCTGACGCCGATCGAGAACTTCAACGAGTTTTTCGACAGCGACTTCTCCGATGACGAGTTCGATACCGTGGGCGGCCTGGTGATGAGTGCTTTCGGCCACTTGCCAAAACGCAACGAAATCACTGAAATCGGCGCCTATCGCTTCCGCGTGCTCAACGCCGACAGCCGGCGGATTCATCTGCTGCGCCTGACCCCCATCTCCCGCTAGGGACAAGGGGCATCAGCCCTCCCCCGCACAGAATCATCGTCCCCAGGCCAACGACCTGGCCTGGGGACGACAGATCTCGGGGGCGGACTGTCAAACAGCGCTGCAGGATTCGCCGCTCATCTGAATCCACCCACCCCATCTCCTCGTGCCCCGCCCGGCGCGAAACAGGAAAGAGCTGATGAAACGCCTCTTGCAGCGCTCAACCCGACCCGGCTGGCCCGGCAACCTGCTGGCCGTTGCAGCCGGCGCCATTACCACCCTGGCCTTGGCGCCCTATGACATCTGGCCGCTGGCGCTGCTGGCGGTAGGACTGTTCTATGCCGGTCTGCGGGAGCTCACGCCCCGCCAGGCCCTGGGCCGGGGCTGGTGCTTCGGCTTCGGCCTGTTCGGCGCCGGTACCAGCTGGATCTACGTCAGTATCCACACCTACGGCGGCGCGTCGGCTTTGCTCGCCGGCGTGCTGATGCTGGCCTTCATCGCCGCCATTGCCTGGTTCTTTGCCCTGCCCGCATGGCTCTGGGCCCGCTGGCTGCGGCGCAACGAAGCACCGCTGGCGGATGCTCTGGCTTTCGCTGCTCTGTGGCTGGGGCAGGAAGCGTTTCGCGGCTGGTTCCTTACCGGTTTCCCCTGGCTCTACTCCGGCTACAGCCAGCTTGACGGCCCCCTGGCCGGACTCGCGCCTGTGGGCGGCATCTGGCTGATTTCCTTCTCCCTGGCGTTGACCGCTGCATTGCTCTACAACCTGCCGCGCCTGATCAAGGCCGGACGCAAGGGGTTTATTGCCGCCGGCCTGTTGCTGCTGGCTGCGCCCTGGGCAGTTGGCCTGGCACTCAAAGGTCACGCCTGGACCAGCCCTTCGGGTGATCCGCTTTCGGTCGCCGCCATTCAGGGCAATATCGAACAAAGCATGAAATGGGACCCGGCCGAGCTCAATGCCCAACTGGCTCTGTACCGCGACATGAGTTTCAGCAGCAAGCGGGTAGACCTGCTGGTCTGGCCGGAAACCGCGGTTCCGGTGCTCAAGGAGTCCGCCGAGGGCTACCTGACGATGATGGGCAACTTTGCCGCCGACCGTCATTCCGCACTGATTACCGGCGTTCCGGTGCGCCAACTGGTGCACCATGAAAAACGCTACTTCAACGGCATCACCGTGACCGGCGAAGGCGATGGCACCTACCTGAAACAAAAACTGGTGCCCTTTGGCGAGTATGTGCCCCTACAGGAGCTGCTGCGTGGCCTGATCGACTTCTTCAACCTGCCAATGTCGGATTTTGCCCGCGGCCCGGCCGACCAGCCGTTACTGCAAGCCAAGGGGTATCAGATTGCGCCGTTCATCTGTTACGAAGTGGTCTACCCTGAGTTCGCCGCCGGTCTTTCGGCCCGCAGCGACCTGCTGCTGACCATCAGCAACGACACCTGGTTCGGCACCTCCATCGGCCCTCTTCAGCATTTGCAGATGGCGCAGATGCGCGCCCTGGAAGCCGGACGCTGGATGATCCGCGCCACCAACAACGGGGTCACCGGGCTGATTGATCCGTTCGGCAAAATCACCGTGCAGATTCCACAGTTCGAACGGGGCATTCTCTATGGCGAAGTGGTGCCCATGCATAACCTGACACCGTACTTGCAGTGGCGCTCATGGCCACTGGCAGTGCTCTGCGCCCTGCTGTTTGGCTGGGCCTTGTTGGCCAGCCGCATCGCCAAGACCGTTTAGAAACCTTCGCCCGCAAGCCGGCTCCGACTGGAGTCGGCCCTGTGATCAGCGATAAAAGAGGCGATAACCTAACTGGCCCACCGCCTCGTTCAGCAACTGGCCGCTCTGCCAGATCGACTTGAACTCCGGCATCCAGCCTCCCAACGGCCGGGCGTTGTCCACGCCCAGAAAACCTACCGGTGCTGGCACCACAACAAACCCTGCGCGCTCAAAACTCCAGACCGAACGTGGCATGTGCCAGGCCTGGGTCACGACCACCACGCGCTTGATACCCAGTGGCTGCAAGACTTCGGCGCTGAACTGGGCGTTTTCCCAGGTGGTGCGGCTACGACCTTCCTGCCAGCGCACGCTCACGCCAAAGTCATTGAGCAGCGATTCGGCCATCAGCGCAGCTTCGGTGGGCGGCGTACCGTAATGCAGGCCGCCGCTGGTCAATAGGGGCAGCCCGGAAGCCTTGGCCAGCCGCGCGGCATAACGCTCGCGCTCCAACCCCACGCCCGTGGGCTGATCAGAACCCCAAGCCGGATCACCCCGCTCACGGCCGGAACCCAGGACCACGATCGCGTCCGCCTGCTCTGCCAGGCTGGCCCATTGGCTCTGTGGCAAGGGCGGCAACCGTTCAAGCCCACGGGCACCCCACTCCACCATTACCGGCAGGCTCATCAACCAGAAGCCGCCCAACCCCAGGACAAAGCACCATCGCGCCAGCCGAGGCCTGGACCGACGCAGACTCCAGGCCAGTAGAAGCAACAGCAAGAGAATGCCGGGCGGCAGCAGTAACTGTTTGATGAAATAACGAAAAGGCATCGAGCATCTCCAAAAGATGCTCGAAGCCTAAAGGGGATACCCATGCGGCAACAACCGCTGACAGGCACTTTCGCTTTCGAGGTCCTCGGCAACGACCTCTCAACCCAATGAAGGGCTCGGGACCTACTTGAACTGCTGGGACCGGACGCTTACCGAATCCCTGAGGGGCGCCTGATCCTTCAACCAAATGACCTTGGCCGAACGGGGCCTTTCCTGGTGTTGCGGACTGCCCGATACATTGACCTGCATTTCATGCTGACTGCGGGCCAGGTAGGCCCTGATCAACTCGAACTCAGCAGGGCTCAACCCCCGCAGCTCCAACTCGACCGGCCGTTCATTGCGCAGTCGATCCGCAGTTCTTGCCGCATCCAGGGCCAGAGCCAGTCGATTCAGCAGCCTTTCATACACCTCCGGTTCTGTTACTTTTCGCTGCGACTCAAGCATCCGTTCACCTCATCGAAGATAAGAATCACTCCCCTTTTTGAGCTTAGTCGGACAGCTGAAAGCGACGCGCCGCCGCGACCAACGGCCCGCGCGAGCAATCAGGGTTTCCCTCGGCAGAGTGCGGTCATGTATGCTACGGCGCTTCCTGTAACTCCACTTCCAGCTCCACCGGGCCCTGAAAAACGCCGTATTTGGCGCCATCACTACCCGAGGTTGCGTTGAAGAGGATTAGGCCACCCCTATTCAGTACAAAAGTAGCCATGCACGAACACTATCAGCCCCGTGAAATCGAAGCCGCCGCCCAGTCGTTCTGGGATGAGCAAAAGTCCTTTGAAGTCAGAGAACAGCCAGGCAAGGAAACTTACTACTGCCTATCGATGTTCCCTTACCCCAGCGGCAAGCTACACATGGGGCACGTGCGCAACTACACCATCGGCGACGTGATTTCCCGCTACCAGCGCATGCAAGGCAAGAACGTCCTGCAACCCATGGGTTGGGACGCCTTCGGCATGCCGGCGGAAAACGCCGCGATGAAGAATAACGTCGCACCGGCCAAGTGGACCTACGAAAACATCGCCTACATGAAGACCCAACTGCGCAGCCTGGGCCTGGCGGTGGACTGGTCTCGTGAGGTCACCACCTGCAAGCCGGACTACTACCGCTGGGAACAGTGGCTGTTCACCCGCCTGTTCGAAAAAGGCGTGATCTACCGTAAGAACGGCACCGTGAACTGGGACCCGGTCGACCAGACCGTCCTGGCCAACGAACAGGTGATCGATGGCCGCGGCTGGCGCTCCGGGGCGCTGATCGAAAAGCGCGAAATCCCAATGTACTACTTCAAGATCACCGCCTACGCGGATGAGCTGCTGGAGAGTCTCGACGAGCTGCCGGGCTGGCCCGAGCAGGTCAAGACCATGCAACGCAACTGGATCGGCAAGTCCCGTGGCATGGAAGTGCAGTTCCCTTACGATCAGGCGTCGATCGGCGAAACCGGCACCCTGAAAGTCTTTACCACCCGTCCCGACACCCTGATGGGCGCGACTTACGTCGCCGTCGCGGCCGAACACCCGCTGGCCACCCTGGCCGCCCGCAACAACCCTGAGCTGCAGGCGTTCATTGCCGAATGCAAAGGCGGCAGCGTTGCCGAAGCCGACATGGCGACCCAGGAGAAAAAAGGCCTGCCGACCTCGCTGTTCGTCGAGCACCCACTGACTGGCGAGAAGCTTCCGGTCTGGGTCGCCAACTACGTGCTGATGCACTATGGCGATGGCGCAGTAATGGCAGTGCCGGCCCACGATGAGCGCGACTTCGAGTTCGCCAGCAAGTACGGCCTGCCGATCAAGGCCGTGGTGCGCACCAGCGCCGGCGATGAGACGCCTGCCCCATGGCAGGACGCTTACGGCGAGCACGGCGAACTGATCAACTCCGGCGAATTCAACGGCCTGGACTTCCCCGGCGCGTTCGACGCCATCGAAGTGGCCCTGCTGAAGAAGAACCTCGGCCAATCGCGTACCCAGTTCCGCCTGCGGGACTGGGGCATCAGCCGCCAGCGTTACTGGGGCTGCCCGATCCCGATCATCCACTGCGACAGCTGCGGCGATGTGCCGGTGCCGGAAGACCAATTGCCGGTCGTGTTGCCGGAAGATGTGGTGCCGGACGGCGCCGGTTCGCCCCTGGCACGCATGCCTGAGTTCTACGAGTGCAGTTGCCCGAAATGCGGCGCACCGGCCAAGCGTGAAACCGACACCATGGACACCTTCGTCGAATCGTCGTGGTACTACGCCCGCTACGCCTCGCCGCACTATGAAGGCGGCCTGGTGGAAAAATCGGCAGCCGACCATTGGCTGCCGGTGGACCAGTACATCGGCGGTATCGAACACGCCATCCTGCACCTGCTCTACGCGCGCTTCTTCCACAAGCTGATGCGTGACGAAGGCCTGGTGAGCTCCAACGAGCCATTCAAGAACCTGCTGACCCAAGGCATGGTGATCGCCGAGACCTACTACCGTCGTGAAGCCAACGGTGCCTACACCTGGTTCAACCCGGCGGACGTCGAACTCGAACGCGACAGCAAGGCCAAGGTCATCAGCGCCAAGCTGATCGCGGACGGCCTGCCGGTGGAAATCGGCGGCACCGAGAAGATGGCCAAGTCGAAGAACAACGGCGTCGACCCACAGTCGATGATTGACCAGTTCGGCGCAGACACCTGCCGCCTGTTCATGATGTTCGCCTCGCCACCTGACATGAGTGCCGAATGGTCGGACTCCGGCGTTGAAGGCTCGCACCGTTTCCTCAAGCGCGTCTGGCGCCTGGCTCAAGCACATGTCACCCAGGGCCTGCCGGGCACACTGGATATCGCCAGCCTGAACGACGAGCAGAAAGCCATTCGCCGCTCGATCCACCAAGCCATCAAGCAGGCCAGCCACGACGTGGGCCAGAACCACAAATTCAACACCGCCATCGCCCAGGTGATGACGCTGATGAACGTGTTGGAAAAAGCCCCGCAAGGTACCGAGCAGGATCGCGCACTGGTTCAGGAAGGTCTGGAAACCGTAACCTTGCTGCTGGCGCCGATCACCCCGCACATCAGCCACGAACTGTGGAATCGCCTGGGTCACGCCGACCCGGTGATCGACGCAGGCTGGCCGGTATTGGACGAAAGCGCCCTGGTTCAGGACAGCCTGCAACTGGTCATCCAGGTCAACGGCAAGCTGCGCGGCCAGATCGAAATGCCGGCCAGCGCCAGCCGTGAAGAAGTCGAAGCTGCGGCGCGCAGCAACGAGAACGTGCTGCGCTTCACCGAAGGCCTGACCATCCGCAAGGTCATCGTGGTGCCTGGCAAACTGGTCAACATCGTCGCCAGCTAATTGGATCAGGCGCCCGGTCCGGGACCGGGTGCCGAACAAAACCTTCAGGGCCACAAGGTTGGCCCATATGGTTTCAAGGGGAGCAATACATGATCAAACGTAACCTGCTGGTGATGGGCCTGGCTGTTCTGCTGAGCGCCTGTGGCTTCCAGTTGCGCGGCACGGGAACCCAGGAGCTGACCATCAAGGAGCTCGACCTGAGTGCTCGGGACGCCTACGGCACCACCGTGAAAATGCTCCAGCAGCAACTGGAAAACAGTGGCGTGCGGGTCCATGCCGGCGCGCCCTACAAGCTGGTGCTGCTGAATGAGGAAAACTCCCAGCGCACGCTCAGCTACACCGGCGGTGGCAGCTCGGCCGAATACGAGATCAGCACAACCCTCAGGTACGAGATCCTGACTCACGACAACCTGCACCTGCTCAACGACAAGCTGGAAGTGCAGAAAGTCTTCCTGCACGACGGCAACAACATCACTGGTTCGGATCAGGAATCGTCGGAAACCCGCAAGGAAATGCGTCGCGACCTGATCCAGCGCATGCTGATCCGTCTGCAACTGCTGACCCCGGAACAACTTGCTCAGTTGCAGGCGACCGCCGAGGCCAAAGCCAAGGCAGAAGCCGACGCCCTGGAAGCCGCGCGCAAGGCTGAGGCGGAAACTCCGCAACAGTCTCCCTTGGAACTGCCGAACCAGTAAGCCTTGCGGGGCGCTCAGGCGCCCCTCTGGCCCCCGCCTATGAAACTCGCCCCCGCCCAACTCGGCAAACACCTGCAAGGCACACTAGCGCCGGTCTACGTGATCAGCGGCGACGATCCCCTGCTGTGCCAGGAAGCCGCCGACGCCATTCGCTCTGCCGTGCGCCAGCAGGGATTCGACGAGCGCCAGGTCTTCAGCGCCGATGCCAGCTTCGACTGGGGCACCCTGCTGCAAGCAGGGGCCAGCATGTCGCTGTTCGCAGAAAAGCGCCTGCTGGAGTTGCGCCTGCCTTCGGGCAAGCCTGGGGACAAGGGTGCAGCAGCACTGATCGAATACTGTTCGCGTCCGGCCGAAGACACGGTGCTGTTGATCAGCCTGCCCAAGCTCGACGGCAGCGCACAGAAGACCAAGTGGGGCAAGGCCCTGGTCGAAGGTGCCCAGACTCAGTTCGTGCAGATCTGGCCGGTGGACGCCAACCAGCTTCCACAGTGGATTCGCCAGCGCCTGTCACAGGCCGGCCTGTCCGCCAGCCAGGACGCCGTCGAGCTGATCGCCGCCCGGGTAGAAGGCAACCTGCTGGCGGCCGCACAGGAAATCGAAAAGCTCAAGCTGATGGCCGAAGGTGGGCAGATCACCGTCGAAACGGTACAGGCCGCCGTGGCCGATAGTGCTCGCTTCGACGTGTTTGGGCTGGTGGATGCGATTCTCAACGGCGAGGCCGCCCATGCCTTGCGCATGCTTGAAGGACTGAGGGGCGAAGGCGTCGAACCGCCGGTCATTCTCTGGGCCCTGTCCCGGGAACTGCGACTGCTGGCCAACCTGGCACTGCAATTCAGCCAGGGCGTGCCACTGGACAAGGTGTTCAGTCAGGCTCGCCCTCCCGTCTGGGACAAGCGCAAACCCCTGATGAGCAAAGCCTTGCAGCGCTATTCGGCGCAACGTTGGGGTCAATTGCTACTGGATGCCCAGCGCATCGATGCCCAGATCAAGGGCCAAGCCAGTGGTTCGCCCTGGAGCAGCCTGAGCCGCCTGTCGCTGCTGATGGCCGGCCAACGCCTGGCCCTGCCTGCCGAATAATCGCGCTACTTATCTTTTGCTTGCACTAGGGTCTGTTCTCGTTTGGCCCAGCAACGCGGCTCGTCACCAAACGGGAACAGACCCTAGACAGCAACGCCACTCTGGCCGATGATTCGCGCCGCAACACTTCTCATCCTGAAACAGCGAGCACTCACCATGAGCAAGCCATCCAAGCATGGCCCCAACAAGGCCAAATCCATCATCGCCCAGCCACTGTTCCGCAGCCGTCAGGAACGCCCAGCCAAGGGCAAAGGCAGCTACCGCCGTGAAGCCTTCCAGTCTAAAAGCTGGGAGGCTTCTTACTTTCTGGCCGCCTAAAGCCCTGAACCCCGTTGGCATGATAAGGTCTGCACCTGATTGTTATTCTCTCTGGACCCGTGCATGCCCTTTTGTCTTTCTCGTCGTTGGCACATGCGCCAACTGATCGCTGCCTCCAGCCTTGTTCTACTCGTCGCCTGCGCGGAGAAACCCACTGCCGCCGACGCCCAGCCGCTACCCAACCTCCAGACAGCCCCCCTTGCCGCACCTGCCACCGTCGCACCACTGGCCGTCGACAATCTGGACATCCAGCCCACTCAGACCTTCGATGAATGGATGAACGCGTTCCGCGCCGAAGCCTTGGGCGCCGGGATTCGCGCCGATGTATTCGACCGCGCCTTCGCCGGGGTCACCCCGGATATGAGCGTGATCAAGGCCGATCGCAGCCAACCGGAGTTCACCCGCCCCGTCTGGGAATACCTGGATGGCGCGCTGTCCCCGGTACGGGTACGCAAGGGCAAGGCACTGCTGGTCCAGTACAGCGACATCCTGCAACGGATCGAACAGCGCTATGGCGTTGATCGCCAGACCTTGGTGGCCGTTTGGGGCATGGAGAGCAATTTCGGTGACTTCCAGGGCAACAAGTCGGTGATTCGCTCACTGGCAACCCTGGCATATGAGGGACGGCGCCCGGCCTTTGCCAACAGCCAGCTGATTGCCGCCTTGCAGATCATTCAACACGGCGACATCCAGCCAGAGAAGATGCTGGGTTCCTGGGCCGGGGCCATGGGCCAGACCCAATTCATTCCAACCACCTACAACACCCACGCTGTGGACTTCGACGGCGATGGTCGTCGCGATATCTGGAACAGCCCGGCCGACGCCCTGGCCTCCACCGCCCACTATCTGCAAAGCTCAGGATGGCAAAAGGGTCAGCCCTGGGGTGTTGAAGTCCAGCTCAACAGCGGCTTCGACTATGCCCTGGCCGATGCTTCCACCCGCAAGACCGTGGCCGAGTGGATGCGCCTGGGGATGACAACCGCCAATGGCAAGGCGCTGCCTTACGGATCAGAGCAATTGTCCGCCTCCTTGCTGCTGCCTGCGGGTTATCGGGGGCCGGCGTTCCTGATCCTGGATAACTTCAGAGCGGTGCTCAGGTACAACAACTCATCGTCCTACGCCCTGGCAGTCAACCTGCTGTCCGAACGCTTCGGCGGCGCCGGCCTGATCAGTGGCGACTGGCCCAAGGACGACCTGCCCCTGAGCCGCTCCGAGCGCATCGAATTGCAGACCCTGCTCAACGCCAACCAGTATGACGCCGGCAACCCCGACGGCATCATCGGAGCCAACACCCGCAAAGCCATTCGTAGCGCCCAGCAAGCATTGGGTTGGCCCGCAGACGGCTACCCTACTCACAAGTTGCTGGACAGCCTGCGCAACCGCTAAGCCCGGAGCTGGCGAAGGGGTTCCCCCTTCGCCAGGGCCAGTCCTACTTGAACACCACGTCCTGTGCCAGGGTCAACTCCCTCGCCCCTGCGTCCAGCCTGACCAGAGCGCCCATGGGCAAAGTCAGGTTCGGGTCACAATGGCCACTGCGCCATCCTGCCAGCACTGGAATCCGCAGCGGCTCGAAGGTCTGCTTGAGCAGGCGGCACAATGCGCTGAAGTCCACGCCGGCCACATCCCCCACCAAGACGCCCCGCAGGTTGTCCAGTTTGCCGGCCAGCCGCAGGTGATTGAGCAAGCGGTCAATACGGTACAACGGCTCGTTGACGTCCTCGATAAACAGGATGACGCCGTCGGTATTGATTTCGTAAGGCGTGCCCAGCGTGCAGGCAATCATCGACAGATTCCCCCCCAACAGCGCACCCAACGCAATGCCCGGCTCCACAGTGGTCAATGGGAAAGCCACGGGATGAGACAGCAGACTACCCGCCTTTACCTGGCCCCGGAGCAGGTTGAAAAAGGACGCCTCGGTTGGCGGTTGCTTGTCACCCAGCAGGTCGGCATTGAGCATCGGTCCGTGAAAACTCACAAACCCGGCATAGCGGTTGATCGCCAGGTGCAGGGCGGTGATATCGCTGTAGCCGACAAAGGGCTTGGGGTTGCGCCGCAGCAACTCAAAGTCGATCTTGTCCAGCAAACGCGGGCTGCCATAGCCCCCGCGCAGGCACACAATGGCGTCGACTTGGCTATCGGCAAAGGCGCTGTGCAAGTCATCGAGGCGCACCTCGTCGCTGCCAGCCAGATATCCCTCCTGCTGCCCGACGCCGGGAAAGATCCGCAGCGTATAGCCACGGGAACGCATCCATTGAAAGGCTTTTTCGGTATCCAGCACTGCGGGACCGGCGGGGGCAATAAGGCCGATGACGCCTTCCGCAGCCAGTGCCGGCACCGGCAGGTGAGCATGAAGGGCAGCAGTCGGTTGGATGGGCATGCAGATTCTCCCTGTGTGAATTCACTCAAGCACAGTAGCCATGAATCTCGTTAAACAGAAGAGGAGGACGCGACCGGGTGGGCGAAAAACAACCGAGACTGCAGAGGTGCTCGAAAGAGCCGGGAAACTGCCCGCAAGACCCAAGCCTTGCGGGCAGGCAAATCAGGAAACCAGGCCTTCTCTGGCCAGTTTCGCTTGTTCGTCGGCGTGATACGAGGAACGTACCAGCGGGCCCGAAGCGACATTCTTGAAGCCCATCTTGTAACCTTCCTCGGCGAACCAGGCGAAGGTATCCGGATGCACGAAACGCTGAACCGGCAAGTGGTTGCGGGACGGCTGCAGGTACTGACCAAGGGTCAGCATATCGATGTCGTGCTCACGCATGCGCTTCATGACTTCGATGACTTCGTCGTCGGTTTCGCCCAGGCCCAGCATCAAGCCGGACTTGGTCGGTACATGGGGCACCAGTTGCTTGAACTTCTGCAGCAAGGTCAGCGACCACTGGTAATCCGAGCCCGGACGCGCAGCCTTGTACAGGCGCGGCACGGTTTCCAGGTTGTGGTTGAACACATCCGGTGGCGTGGCAGCGGTGATTTCCAGGGCTACATCCATGCGACCGCGGTAGTCGGGCACCAGGGTTTCCAACTGTACGTTCGGCGACAGCTTGCGGATCTCGCGAATGCAGTCGGCAAAGTGCTGGGCACCGCCGTCACGCAGGTCGTCGCGGTCCACCGAAGTGATCACCACATACTTCAGGCGCAGGTCGGCGATGGCCACTGCCAGGTTCATCGGCTCGTCGACATCCAGAGGTTTTGGACGACCGTGGCCAACGTCACAGAATGGGCAGCGACGGGTGCAGATGTCGCCCATGATCATGAAGGTTGCGGTACCGCCGGAGAAGCATTCGCCCAGGTTCGGGCAGGATGCTTCTTCGCAGACGCTGTGCAACTTGTGCTTGCGCAGCAGTTGCTTGATCCGGTCGACTTCCGGGGATACCGGAATACGTACCCGGATCCAGTCCGGTTTCTTCGGCAGTTCGGTGGTCGGAATGATCTTCACCGGAATGCGCGCAACCTTTTCCGCACCGCGCAATTTGACGCCGGCTTCAACTTTCGGACGTGGCGCCCGCTCGGAGACATCCACCGTCGGGATCAGGGTTTGAACAGCGTCTTGCGCAGTAGTCATATCAGTCGATTCCGCCCGTTAGGGTCGTCTGCTCAGCATAGTCGAGGTGTTTGACGAGCTGCGCACGCAGCCGGGCACTTACCTCGGCAAATTCAATCGGCCCTGCATGGTCGCTCAGCTGGGTCATCGCCAACCCGGCATAACCACAGGGGTTAATCCGTCGAAACGGCTGCAAATCCATGTCCACGTTCAAGGCCAGGCCATGAAAGGAACATCCATGGCGGATACGCAGGCCCAGGGAGGCGATTTTCGCCCCTTCGACGTAGACACCCGGTGCATCGGGCTTGGCCGCCGCCGGCACGCCGTAGCTGGCCAACAACTCCACCAGGCATTGCTCCATGCGACTGACCAGGTCACGCACGCCGAATCCCAGCCTGCGTACATCCAGCAGCAAGTAAGCCACCAACTGGCCGGGACCGTGATAAGTCACCTGTCCGCCGCGATCGGCCTGCACCACCGGTATATCTCCCGGCAGCAGCAGATGCTCGGCCTTGCCCGCCTGGCCCTGGGTAAACACCGGCGGATGCTGCACCAGCCAGATTTCGTCTGGGGCGCTGGTGCCACGTTCATTGGTAAAGCGCTGCATGGCCTGCCAGACCGGCTCGTAAGCCATCAGGCCAAGCTCACGAAAGCCCAGCGTCTGTGGCATCACAGCACCATGTGGACGACACCGGTAGCACGCAGGGCACTATTGATATCACGCAGTTGGTCTTCACCGGTGGCGGTGATGTGCAGTTGTACCGTGGTGTACTTGCCGTTGCTGCTCTGACGCTCGGCGAGGGACTTGATGTCCAGCTTGGCGTACTTGGCGAGGATCTCGATCACGGTGTCCTTGAAGCCGACAACCGTGTCACCGATCACCTTGATCGGGTAGTCATCGACGGGGAATTCAATCTTGTGCGACTTAACGTCAGTGTCTGTCATGGCAGTAACGGCCTCGTAAGCCGGACGACGGACATGGCCCCCGCTCCACTTCGGAGCGAGGGCCATGCAGGTCGACAATATCAGTTGAACAAGCCGTAGAAGAATAGACGGATGCTATCCCACATGCGGCGGAAGATACCACCTTCGTCGACCGCTTCCAGGGCGATCAGGTCAGCGCTGTGCACCACCTTGTCGTCCAGTTTCACTTCGACTTTACCAATCACGTCGCCCTTGGCGATCGGCGCAACCAGTTGCGGGTTCATGGTCATGCTGGCGGCGAGCTTTTTCAACTGGCCTTTAGGCATGGTCATGGTCAGATCTTCAGCCAGACCGGCCTTGACCTGATGAGTGGTGCCCTTCCACACCGGCGCCTGAGCCAGCTCGGTGCCTTTCTGGTAGAAGGTCTGGGTTTCGAAGAAGCGGAAACCGTAGGTCAGCAGCTTCTGGGTTTCGGCGGCGCGGGCCTGCTCGCTGTTGGTGCCGAACACCACGGCGATCAGACGCATGCCATCGCGTACTGCCGAAGACACCATGCAGTAGCCGGCTTCATCGGTGTGGCCGGTTTTCAGACCATCGACGGTCTTGTCGCGCCACAGCAGCAGGTTACGGTTAGGTTGCTTGATGCCGTTCCAGAAGAACTCCTTCTGCGAGTAGATCGCATAGTGGGCAGGGTCTTCATGGATGATCGCGCGAGCCAGCACCGCCATATCGTGGGCCGACGAGTAGTGCTCAGGGTTCGGCAGGCCGGTCGGGTTCATGAAGTGGCTGTTGCTCATGCCCAGATCGGCAGCCGTCTTGTTCATCATGTCGGCAAAAGCGTCTTCACTGCCGGCAATGTGCTCGGAAACCGCAACGCTGGCGTCGTTGCCCGACTGAATGATGATGCCGTGCAGCAAGTCGCTGACGGTGACTTGCGAACCCACCTTGATGAACATCCGCGACCCGCCGGTACGCCAGGCATTCTCGCTGACGGTTACCGGATCGTTCTCGCCGATCTGGCCGCGACGGATTTCCAGGGTCGCGATGTAGGCGGTCATCAGCTTGGTCAGACTGGCCGGTGGCAGGCGCTGGTCACCATTGTTCTCTACCAGCACGTTACCGCTGCTGGCGTCCATGAGCACATAGGATTTGGCGGCCAGTTGCGGTGGCGACGGCATCGCTTCGACCGCCCAGGCGGCGGGCGTGATGATCAGCGGGACAAGCAGGCACAGGCGTTTGGCAAAGGTGGTGATGTTCATCCGTCTCTCGAAGTTGCTAATGGAAACTTGCCCGAGGGCAAAACTATTTCAGACAGCCTTCTAAAGGGCTGTCGCGTGTTCAGTTGTTCACTCACTGACCCTTGCCGGGCTTTTGTTGTTCGACGAGCCAACAACCAGGGTCCGCCCCCCAATACCGCAAGCGGACCTTCAATCTTCTTACTCGGCAGTCACCACACTGGGCTGGCCAAGGTTAGCCAAGCGCACACTGTTCTGCGCTTGCTGAGCCTCACCCGGCGTGCCGAATGGCCCCAGGCGTACCCGATGCAGCGTCTGCTGATTACGTACGATCGAGCTGATGAACACCGGGGCGCTCACCATGCTGCTCAATTTAGACCTCAACAGCTCCGCAGCGTCCGGGTTGGCGAAGGCCCCCACCTGCAGATACTGGCCTGAGGCGGCTGCAGGAGTGTTTTTAACTTGTACGGGAACCACTGCGGCAGCGTGTTGCTGGGGCGGCGGCGTCCATTGCTCGACAGTACCGGCCGAAGCCGTGATCACCGGCGCGCTATTTTGCGCCACTTGCGGCTCATTGAGCATCAACGGCGCCGGACGGCCACGCTGGGCCCACCACTGCTGCGGATCGATGCCTTCGACCTTGACCCGAGCGGTGCCGGTCTCGGCATAACCGAGCTTCTTTGCAGCCGCGTAGGACAGGTCGATGATGCGGTCGGAGTAGAACGGACCACGATCGTTGACCCGCAGGATCACGCTGCGATTGTTGTCCAGGTTGGTGACCTTCACGTAACTGGGCAAGGGCAGGGTCTTGTGTGCGGCACTCATACCGTACAGGTCATAGACCTCGCCATTGGCGGTGTTCTGACCATGGAACTTGGTGCCGTACCAGGACGCCGTACCGGAGGCCACGTAGTTCTTGGACTCCTGGATGGGGAAATAGGTTTTGCCCAGTACCGTATAGGGGTTGGCCTTGTACGGGCCGGTGTGCAGGGTCGGGGTCGCATCGGGAATGCGCGAGACGTCGACGTCCCACCAGGGCGCGCCATCCTTGTGCGCACGGTTGACGTCCAGGCCCGGCATGGCGCGCACGCCACTCGTGGACTTCTGCTGCGGCGAGCGGCTCGTCGAGCAACTGACCAACAACAAGGACAACGCGGCAAAAGCCACCAGCTTCAGGGGTTTGCGGATTGGCATTGCCAGCATTACTTGACGCCCCGTGCTTGGACCAGTTGTTCAGACAACTGATGTACGGCCATGGCATACATCACGCTGCGGTTATAGCGAGTGATCGCGTAAAAGTTCTTCAGGCCCATCCAGTATTCCGGGCCACTGTCACCTTCCAGACGGAAAGCGGTGACCGGCAGATCATCGCGCAGCGCATCATGACTCGACCAGCCCAGGGCCCGCAACTCCCCGACCGTCTTGGTCGGCTCTATCCCTGTGGTCAAGCCTTCGTCCACGCGATCGCCACGCACGTCGGCGCGACTCACCACCGGCTCGCCGGCCACCCAGCCATGACGCTTGAAGTAGCTGGCAACGCTGCCGATGGCATCGTCCGGGTTGGTCCAGATATTGATGTGGCCATCACCGTCGAAGTCCACCGCATAGGCGCGAAAACTGCTCGGCATGAACTGCGGCAGCCCCATGGCTCCCGCGTAGGAGCCCTTGAGGCTCAAGGGATCAAGTTGCTCTTCACGGACCAGCAGCAGGAACTCACGCAGTTCCTTACGGAAGAATTCGGCACGGGGCGGATAATCGAAGCCCAGGGTAGATAACGCATCGATCACCCGGTAATTGCCGGTATTACGCCCAAAAAAGGTCTCAACACCGATAATCGACACTATGACCTGGGCCGGTACGCCATATTCCTGCTCGGCGCGAGCCAGAACCGCCTCATGCTGACGCCAGAAATCCACACCGCGGGCAATGCGCGCGTCGGTGATGAACATCGGCCGGTATTCTTTCCACTGCTTGACCCGCTCGGCCGGCCGGGAAATGGCGTCAAGAATCGATTGCTTGCGCTCGGCCTCGCGGAACACCCCCATCAGCTGTTCCCCGGCAAAACCATAGTCCCGGGTCATTTCGCCAACGAATTCGGCCACTTGCGGCGAACCTTCGTAATCACCGGCGAACGCGGGTTGCGCTGCACCAAGGATGCTTACCAGGCCGACCCACGGCGCATGCCGAGCAGCCCAGCCACGCATTACTTGCATTGAATTCTTCACCTTAATCAAACCTGCGCGATCCACTTGCGATGGGTATGGATCGACATCAAAACCCCAAACGCTGACAGTAGCGTCACCAGCGAAGTTCCTCCGTAGCTAATGAACGGCAACGGAACCCCCACTACCGGCAACAAGCCACTGACCATACCGATGTTGACGAAAACGTAAACAAAAAACGTCATGGTCAGGCTGCCTGCGAGCAACTTGCCGAACAGCGTCTGCGCCTGAGCGGTGATCACCAACCCGCGCCCGATCAACAGCAGGTAGATCAGCAGCAGCGCACAAATGCCCACCAGGCCGAACTCCTCGCCCATGACCGCAATAATGAAGTCGGTGTGGCTCTCCGGCAAAAAGTCCAGGTGCGACTGCGTACCCAACAGCCAACCCTTGCCGAAAACCCCGCCGGAACCGATGGCCGCCTTGGACTGGATAATGTTCCAGCCCGTGCCCAGGGGGTCGCTCTCGGGGTCGAGAAAAGTCAGGATTCGCTGTTTCTGGTAGTCATGCATGATGAAAAACCACATGGCGATGGCCACCGGCACTGCGGCCGCCAGCACACTCAGAATCCAGCGCCAGCGCAGCCCCCCCATGAACAGCACGAAGGCGCCACCGGCCAGGATCAGCAGGGCGGTGCCCAGGTCCGGCTGACGCACGATCAGGATGAACGGAATGCCGATCAGTATCAGGCTGATCCCCACATGCTTGAGATGCGGCGGCAAGGTGCGCTTGGACAAGTACCAGGCGATGGTCGCCGGCATGATGATCTTCATGAACTCCGACGGCTGGAAGCGAATCACCCCGGGAATGTTGATCCAGCGGGTCGCGCCCATGGCGTTGTGACCCATGACGTCCACCACCACCAGCAACACCACGCCGAACACATAGCCCAGAGGCACCCAGCGCGCCATGAAACGTGGCTCGAACTGGGCGATGACAATCATCGACACCAAGCCGATACCGAAGGACGTGGCCTGCTTGGCCAGCAGATCCCAACTCTTGCCACTGGCGGAATACAGCACGAACAGGCTGCCGGCGGCCAGCGTCAGCAGCAACACCAGCAAGGGACCATCGATATGCAGGCGCTGCAACAGCGTCGCACGACGGCGCATCACATCCTCACTGGAGAGGATGCGGTCAAAATTACTCTTCACGGGCCGTAGCCTCCGCGCTGATAGGGCTGGCGAACTCAGGCTTGAGCTGGCCGTCCTGGCCGAGAAGCCAGGCATCCATCACCTGGCGCACCACGGGAGCCGCGACGCCGGAGCCCGACTCGCCGTTCTCGACCATGACCGAAACCACGATCTTGGGGTTTTCCGCCGGGGCGAAGCCGACAAACAGCGCGTGGTCGCGATGGCGCTCCTGAACCTTGGAGCGGTCGTATTTCTCGCCCTGCTTGATCGCCACCACCTGGGCGGTACCACTCTTGCCGGCAATCCGGTACTGCGAACCAACCGCAGCCTTGCGCGCAGTGCCGCGGGCGCCGTGCATCACCTGCTGCATGCCGTGATTGACCCTCATCCAGTCCGACGGGTCGCGCAGGACGATGTCCGGCATCGGGTTGTGATCCACCGGCTTCTCGCCTTCGATGCTCTTGGCCAGGTGTGGTCGGTTCCACTTGCCCTTGCTGGCAACCAGAGCGGTCGCCTGAGCCAGTTGCAACGGCGTCGACTGCATGTAGCCCTGGCCGATCCCGAGAATCAGGGTTTCTCCCGGGAACCAGGCCTGACGCCGGGTGGCACGCTTCCACTCGCGGGTCGGCATCAGCCCGGGGGATTCCTCGAACATGTCCAGGGAGACCTTCTGGCCGATGCCGAACTTGGTCATGTAGGCCGAGAGCCGATCGATCCCCAGCTTGTGGGCCAGGTCATAGAAATAGGTGTCGTTGGACCGCATGATCGCGGTGTCCAGGTCGACATAACCGTCACCGCTTCGGTTCCAGTTGCGGTACTTGTGATCGTAGTTGGGCAGTTGGTAGTAGCCCGGGTCGTAGACGCGGGACGAGGCCGTCACCACCCCGGCATCCAGCCCGGCAATCGCCACCGCCGGCTTGATGGTCGAACCCGGTGGATACAGACCGCGCAGCACCCGGTTGAACAGCGGCCGATCAATGGAATCACGCAATTCGGCATAAGCCTTGAAGCTGATACCGGTGACGAACAGGTTCGGATCGAAACTTGGCTGGCTGACCATCGCCAGAACCTCACCGGTGCTCGGGTCCAGCGCCACCACCGCACCGCGGCGGCCGCCCAGAGCCAGCTCCGCGGCCTCCTGCAACTTGATATCCAGGCTCAGGACAATGTCCTTGCCGGGAATCGGATCGGTGCGCTTGAGCACCCGCAGCACTCGGCCACGGGCGTTGGTTTCAACTTCCTCGTAACCCACCTGGCCATGCAATTCCGGCTCGTAGAAACGTTCGATGCCAGTCTTGCCGATATGGTGGGTGCCGCTGTAGTTCACCGGGTCCAGGGACTTCAGCTCTTTCTCGTTGATCCGTCCCATATAGCCCACGGAGTGCGCAAAGTGCGCGCCCTGCGGGTAGTGCCGGACCAGTTGCGCAACCACTTCCACCCCGGGCAGACGGAACTGGTTCACCGCAATGCGGGCTATCTGCTCTTCCGTCAACTCGAACAGGATCGGCACCGGTTCGAAAGGGCGCCGCCCCTGTTTCATGCGCTTTTCGAACAGCACCCGGTCTTCCGGGGTCAGTTCCAGCACCTCGACAATCACATCGAGGACCTGCTGCCAGTTGCCGGAACGTTCGCGGGTCATGCTCAGGCTGAAACTGGGCCGGTTATCAGCAACTACCACGCCATTGCGGTCGAAAATCAGTCCGCGAGTCGGAGGAATCGGCTGCACATGCACCCGATTGTTCTCCGACAGTGTGGAGTGATAGTCGTACTGAATCACCTGCAGGTAATACAGCCGGGCAATCAGCACGCCAATCAGGCAGACCACCATAATGGCGCCGAACACGACCCGGCTACGCACCAGACGGGCGTCTTTTTCGTGGTCCTTGATGCGGATCGGCTGGGACATTAGGGGCGCGGGCTACTTGTGGTAAGGGTGCCCGGACAACACGGTCCAGGCGCGATACAGCTGTTCACCGATGAGAATCCGCACCAGCGGGTGCGGCAAGGTCAGCGGTGACAGCGACCAGCGCTGATCCGCTCGCGCACAGACTTCCGGCGCCAGCCCTTCCGGGCCGCCGACCATGAAATTCACGGTGCGCGAATCGAGACGCCAACGATCCAGTTCCACCGCCAACTGCTCGGTGCTCCAGGGTTTGCCGTGCACCTCGAGGGTGACGATGCGCTCGTTATGCCCGACCTTGGCCAGCATGGCTTCGCCTTCCTGACGGATAAAGCGAGCCACGTCGGCGTTCTTGCCCCGGGTATTGAGCGGAATTTCCACCAGTTCCAGCGCCAGCTCGGAGGGCAGACGCTTGGCATACTCGTGCCAACCCTCTTCCACCCACTTGGGCATGCGTGAACCAACAGCGATCAGACGCAGGCGCACAACTGTCCCTTATTGCTGGTCTTTGTTGAGCTTGGTGAAGTGCTCGTGGCCATGCTCCGGGCTGTGGTGCTTGCCATCGGCCGCGCGGCTCTGCTCGGCGCCCTGCCACAGACGCTCAAGGTCATAGAACTGACGAGCCGAGGCAGTCATCATGTGCACGATCACATCGTCCAGGTCCAGCAGCACCCAGTCGCTGTCGCCCTTGCCTTCTTCACCCAGCGGACGCACGCCCTGGGCCTTGACCATTTCGCGGACCTTTTCCAGCATCGCGCCGATCTGGCGATTGGAGGTACCAGTGGCGATGATCATGTAGTCAGTGATGCTTTGCTTGTCGCGAACATCGATCACCAGGACATCCTGGGCCTTGACGTCTTCCAGCGCGGCAACAGCCACCTTGACCAGATCTTCGCCTTTCATTACTTGGTTAGTCATATAAAACTCGTTCAGCTCGTATGTTTGGAGCGCCGCTCAGCACAGGCCGGCAGCGTTCCTTCAGTTCGGCGCACGGTAAAGTCCGTGAGCATCGATATAGGCCAGGACCGCGTCAGGCACCAGGAAACGTACCGACTTACCGCTGGCCAGCAGTTGACGGATCTGGGTGGCGGACACCGCAAGCGGCGTCTGCCAGACGAATGCAATGTGTCCCCCCGGCCCTTGCAGGGCCAGTGGGTCGCTCACCGAGCGCGCCGCCAACAGGTTGCGCAAGGCATCCGGTGGCTCGCTGTCGGCATCCGGGCGTTGCAGCACCAGGATGTGGCAATGCTGGAGTAATTCTTCCCAACGATGCCAGGTGGGCAGGCCGCAAAACGCGTCCCAGCCCAGTAACAGAAACAACTGGTCATCCGCGGCCAACTCGGCCCGCATCTGCTCCAGGGTGTCGATGGTGTAGGACGGCTTGTCCCGTTTCAGCTCACGGTCGTCCACCACCAGGGGTGAAACGCCCGCCACCGCATATTCGACCATCGCCAGACGATCGAGCGCCGACACCTGCGGTGTATCCCGATGCGGCGGCCTGGCACTGGGTGTCAGGCGCAGCTCATCGAGTTGCATGGATTCAGCCACCTCCAGCGCACCACGCAAGTGGCCGATATGCACTGGATCGAAGGTGCCGCCCAGCAGACCGATACGTTTGCCCATCAAGTGCGCACGTGACCGTCGCCGAAAACCACATACTTCTCGCTGGTCAAGCCTTCCAGGCCCACCGGGCCACGGGCGTGCAGCTTGTCGGTGGAAATGCCGATCTCAGCGCCCAGGCCATATTCGAAACCGTCGGCAAAGCGCGTAGAGGCATTGACCATGACCGAACTGGAGTCCACTTCATTGAGGAAGCGCCGAGCGTCACTGAAGTTCTCGGTGACGATGGAGTCAGTATGGTGCGAGCCGTAGGTGTTGATGTGCTCGATGGCCTGTTCCAGGTTGTCCAGCACCCGGATCGAGAGGATCGGCGCGGTGTACTCGGTGCGCCAGTCTTCTTCGGTCGCTTGCAGCACATCGGCGCCAAGAATTCCTCGGGTTTGCTCGCAGCCACGCAACTCGACGCCCTTGTCGCGATAGATCGCAGCCAATGGCGGCAATACGCGCTCGGCAATGGCGGCGTGAACCAGCAGGGTTTCCATGGTGTTGCACGGCGCGTAGCGCTGGGTCTTGGCGTTATCGGCAATACGAATCGCCTTGTCCAGGTCCGCCGCCACATCGATATACACGTGGCAGACGCCATCCAGGTGCTTGATCACCGGCACTTTGGCGTCGCGGCTGACCCGCTCGATCAGGCTCTTGCCGCCACGAGGCACAATTACGTCGACAAATTCGGGCATGGTGATCAGCGCGCCCACCGCGGCGCGATCGGTGGTTTCCACCACTTGCACCACGTGAGGCGGCAAATCGGCAGCCGCCAATCCCTGCTGAATACAGATGGCAATGGCACGGTTGGAATGAATGGCCTCGGAACCACCCCGCAGGATGGTGGCGTTGCCAGACTTCAGACACAGGCTGGCAGCATCGATGGTCACGTTCGGACGGGACTCGTAAATGATGCCGATCACTCCCAGGGGCACGCGCATCTTGCCCACCTGGATGCCCGAAGGCAGGTAGCGCATATCGCGAATTTCACCGATGGGGTCAGGCAGTTTGGCCACCTGACGCAGGCCTTCGATCATTTCATCGATACGCGCCGGAGTCAGCGCCAGACGATCCAGCAGAGCCGGTTCCAGACCATTGGCCCGGCCGTTGGCCAGGTCCTGCTCGTTGGCTGCGGTCAGCTCCGGTCGCGCAGCGTCCAAGGCATCGGCAGCCGCCAACAGCGCACGGTTCTTCTGCGCAGTGGTGGCACGGGCGATCACCCGGGAAGCTTGGCGGGCAGCGCGACCCAAACGGGTCATGTAGTCAAGAACGGACTCAGTCATGGTCTGGTGTGGTCTTGGCAAAGAGGAAAGCGGCTGATTATAGCTGTCGCGCCCGTTCACGGACAGCGGTCACGGGCGGATGGTCGAAATGGAGTGTAAATACCCGCAGTTCAGCCTGAATTAAGCCTGGAGTTGTTACCATTACGTCACTTTTTCCGCCATAACCCTCGTCACCATGTCCATCCTGACCTCTGCGAACCCGCCCAAAGCCTTGCCTGACGGCTTTTTCGACCGTGACGCCGAGCTTTTGGCCCGTGAACTGCTGGGCAAAGTCATTCGCCATAAAGTCGGCGAGCTGTGGTTATCCGCGCGCATTATCGAAACCGAAGCCTATTACTGCGAGGAAAAAGGCAGCCACGCCTCCCTCGGCTACACAGAAAAACGTAAGGCTTTGTTTCTCGATGGCGGCCACATCTATATGTATTACGCACGCGGTGGCGACTCGCTGAACTTCAGCGCTCAGGGCCCCGGCAATGCGGTACTGATCAAGTCCGCCTATCCCTGGGTCGACGCCGTCTCCGGCCCGGCCAGCCTGGCGCAGATGCTGCTGAACAACCCGGACGCCAGCGGCCGGCCGCGCCCCTCGCAAAAGCTCTGCGCCGGCCAGACCCTGCTATGCAAGGCCATGGGCTTGAAAGTCCCAGTCTGGGATGCAAAGCGCTTCGATCACGAAACCCTTTTCGTCGAGGACGTCGGCAGCGCCGTGCCGCACATCATCCAGACCACCCGCCTGGGTATCCCCCACGGTCGTGACGAACACCTGATGTACCGCTTCGTCGATGCCGCCTATGCGCCCTACTGCACACGGAACCCGCTGCGCCGTGGCCAAGTCGAAGGTCGCGACTACCTGATCCTCGACTGATTAGCGCAACCCCGTACCCGCCAGACACTGACAATGGAGTTGAAATTATGGGCCCATGGCTCGACAGCGTGACCGCCTGGCTGACCACCAACCCGCAGTGGCTAGCCGCCGCTGTATTTATTGTGGCCTGCGTGGAGTGCCTGGCCATTGCCGGCCTGATTGTTCCGGGAACGGTGCTGCTGTTCGCGATTGCCGTGCTGGCGGGCAACGGCGCGCTGTCACTGGGAGAAACCCTGCTTCTGGGGTTGTTCGGCGGTTTGCTCGGGGACGTGGTGTCCTACCTGCTGGGGCGTCACTTTCACCAGAGCATCCGGCGCCTGCCAGGACTGCGCCATCATCCGGAATGGATCAACGGCGCCGAAGCCTATTTTCAGCGTTACGGCATCGCCAGTCTGCTGGTAGGACGCTTCATCGGCCCGCTGCGGCCAATGTTGCCAATGGTTGCTGGCATGTTCGACATGCCATTTGTACGATTTTTCGCCGTCAGCCTGCTGGCAGCCGCGGGCTGGTCGGTGGCTTACCTGCTGCCAGGCTGGGCCACGGGTGCGGCGATTCGCCTGCCGCTGCCCGAAGGCTTCTGGCCACAAGCCGGTGTCGTGGCCGGCAGCCTCGCAATACTGATCGGCTTGAGCGTCGCCAGCAGCCTGCGCCGCCATCGTCGGGCTACCCTGCTGATGTCCGGCCTGAGTCTGTTGATCCTGGCAGGGCTGTTCATCGGTTACCCCTATCTCACGCAGTTCGACCAGGGGCTGATCGCCCTGGTGCAGGAACACCGGAACCCGACCCTGGACAAGATCATGGTGATGGTCACCCAGATCGGCGAGTTTCGCGCCATGTTCATCATCAGCGCGGTACTGACCCTGCTACTTCTGGCCCTGCGCCAATGGCGTCACGCCGTATTCGCCGGCGCCACCCTGATGTGCACCGCACTGGCCAACACTGGCAGCAAATGGTTCTTTGCACGGGTGCGTCCCGAGGTCCTGACCGAGCCCCTCACCAGTTTCAGCATGCCCAGCGGGCACTCTTCTGGCTCCTTCGCCCTGTTCCTGACCCTGGCGGTATTGGCAGGCCGTGGCCAGCCACCACGAATGCGCCTGACCTGGCTGCTGCTGGGCTGCCTGCCGGCGGCATCCATTGCCTTGTCCCGGGTCTACTTGGGGGCCCATTGGCCAACCGACATTCTCGCCGGCGCCATGCTCGCGACCTGTGTCTGCGCCGCCAGCCTGACCCTGATTCAATGGCAAGAATCGCTCAAGCCGATGTCGGCCAAGGTCTGGTGGCTGCTACTGCCAGTCATGCTGTTGATGTGCGGGTTCATGGCGACACGGCATCTGCCTCACGCCCTGCTGCGATACGCCTATTAAGCGTGCAAGCGGCAACCCGTAGCTGCCGCTAGAGGTTCAGGACTCAGGCGAAGAGTTCGCCCTGCAGTTCATCCAGCAGTTGCTGGATGGCATCGAGACGCTGCTGCGGATCATCCAGTTGCAGCAGGTCGATCTTGTCCTGCTCGGAAAAGGGCAACAGGTAGGCCAGCTGATTGGCCAGGGACAATTGCCCCTGGGCCTCGCTGCCCATGTCCAGGGCCTCCACCATCGGATGCTCGGCCAGAGCCTTGAGCAGCGCGATCAGGTCTGCGTCCTCATCCTGCAATGGTTGCTCCGCAGCCTCCGCCAGCCACTGGACCTGGGCCACCGTCAGTTGGTCTTTCTGCACTTCGCTCTCCAGCACGCGGAAGCGTCGACCACCCTTGACCCTGATTCCCAGCAGTCCATTGTCCTGCTGGTGAAAGTCGGTAATCAGTGCTTCGCAACCCACCAGGGCATAACCTGGCGCGGCCGTACCGACCTCCTCGCCCTCCAGGATGCACACCACTCCGAAGCCGCAACCCTGCTTCATGCAGCGGCCGATCATGTCCAGGTAACGCGCCTCGAAAATCTGCAGATCGAGGATGCAGTCAGGGAACAGCACGGTATTCAAAGGAAACAGCGCCAGGCTCATACACCCATCCTTAAACCAGCAAAGACACCGCCAACGGCAGCAGTACCGCCGTGGCCACGCCCATCAGACTCATGGCCAGCGCCGCAAAGGCGCCGCACTCCTCACTCTCCTGCAAGGCCACCGAAGTGCCCACCGCATGGGCGGTCATGCCCAGGGCCATGCCTCGCGCCTCAGGCCCATGAACGCCCAGGCGGTCGAGGATACTCGGGCCGAAGATCGCCCCGATCACCCCGGTAATCAGCACGAACACCGCCGCCAGAGCCGCGACGCCACCAATCTGCTCGGCCACCAGCATAGCGATCGGCGAAGTCACCGACTTGGGTGCCATGGTCATGAGGATCATGTGCTCAGCACCGAACCACCACCCCAGCAGTACCCCCAGGCTGGTGGCCAGCACCCCGCCCACCACCAGCGTAGTCAATATCGGCCAGAACAATTGGCGGATGCGCCGCAAGTTGAGGTACAGGGGCACCGCCAGGGCCACCGTGGCAGGGCCCAGCAGAATGCTCAGAATCTCGGTGCTCTTGCGGTACTCCGCATAACTCAAACCACAGCCGAGCAGCACACCGATCACCAGCAGCATGGACACCAGTACCGGCTGCAGGAACATCCAGCGAGTTTTCTCAAAGGCCGCCAGCACCAACTGGTAGGCGCCCAGGGTGATGCCGATGCCGAACAGCGGATGGTGAATCACCGCCGCCCAGGCGCCTTGCCAATCAACACTCATTGACTGTCCTCCCGGCGGGACTGGCGCTTGACCAGACGCTGCATCAGCACACCGACAAAGGCCATGGAGATCACCAGAGACAGCACCAGCGCGCCACTGATCGCCCAGAAGTCCGCGGCAATATCCCGGGCATAGACCATCACTCCGACCGCAGGCGGCACCAGTAACAGCGGCAGGTATCGCAGCAAACTGCTGGCTGCCAGGTTCAACGGCTCGCCCACTTCGCCGCGCACCACCAGAAAAACCAGCAGCAACAACAGGCCGATGATCGGCCCGGGAAGTACGGGCAACAGCAGATGATTGAGCGCCGTGCCGAGCAATTGGAACAGCACCAGCCATGTCAAACCGCGTAACAACATACCGCCTCTCCAGCCAGATCCCGTGGCGCATTATAAGCACGCAGGCGCTATGAACCGGCATTCGCCAAAAGCATGGATGTTTACCGGGAAGGATCGCCATGATGATCTAAAGTGGATACTTCAGACCACAAAGCACTGGGTCGAATACTAAAAAATCGTTGAACCAAGGAGAGTCTCAATGCCCTATGTTCCTGTTGCAGAGCTCAAAGATTATGTCGGGAAGGAACTCGGACGTTCCGCGTGGCTCACCATTGACCAGGAGCGTATCAACCTGTTCGCCGAAGCCACTGGCGACTTCCAGTTCATTCACGTGGACCCGGTCAAGGCAGCGAAAACGCCGTTCGGCACCACCATCGCCCATGGGTTCCTGACCCTGTCGCTGATCCCCAAACTGATGGAAGACATCCTCGTGCTGCCCGAGGGCCTGAAGATGGTGGTCAACTATGGCCTGGACAGCGTGCGCTTCATCCAGCCGGTGAAAGTCGACTCCAAGGTGCGTCTCAAGGTCGAACTGACCGACGTCACCGAGAAGAAGCCCGGCCAATGGCTGCTCAAGGCCACGGCCACCCTGGAAATCGACGGCGAGGAAAAACCTGCCTATATCGCTGAGCCTCTTTCGCTCTGCTTCGTCTGAAATGTCCCTGATGCGAAACAGCTCATGCTGTTTCGCTCAACCTCTCTATATATAAGTCACACCGCTGCGGCATACTCGGTCCCCTAATTATCCGGAACCCGTTATGCGCCCACTTGTACCCCTGGTCTTGACTCTCTTGCTCAGCGCTTGCGGAGACGGCGAATCGCTGTTGCCGCCCGATGCCCGACTGCCCGACGGCGGGCGCTATCGCGGCGACCTGGTCAATGGCCTGCTCCAGGGACAGGGACGCATCGACTACCCCAACGGCAGCTGGTACGCCGGCCAGTTCGACAAGGGCCAATGGCATGGCCAGGGCGAATGGCATGGCAGCAATGGCGAGGTCTATCGCGGCCAGTTCCAGCAAGGGCTGTTCCACGGACAAGGCACCCTGACCACCAAGGACAGCAGCTACAGCGGCGGCTTCAAACTAGGCCGCCGGGACGGCGAAGGCACCCTAAAAGAAGACGGCATGACCTATCGCGGCGAGTTCAAGGCCGACCTGTACTCGGGCCTGGGCCGCCTGGAACTGGAGGACGGCAGCCAGTACCAGGGGCAATTCGCCAAGGGCAAGCCCAATGGCGAAGGCCAGCGCAGCGATGCCAGCGGCAACCAGTTCAGCGGCAACTTCGTCAACGGCCAACTGGAAGGCAACGGCACCTTCAACAGCGCCGAAGGCGACATTTATGTCGGTGGTTTCAAACACAACCAGCTCAATGGCAAGGGCCGCTACGAAAACTCCGACGGCGACGTCTGGATCGGCCAGTTCAAGGAAGGTGCCCTGGGTGGCAAGGGCGAGCTGATCGGCGCCGATGGCAGCCATTATGTCGGCACCTTCAGCGACTGGCGCTTCAGCGGCGAAGGACGACTGAACCTCAGTGACGGCAGCTTCTACATCGGCGGCTTCGACAGCGACAACTACCAGGGCCACGGTGTGCTGGTGCTGCGCGATGGCAGTGTGCAAAGCGGTGTCTGGAGCAATGGCATGCGGGTTCGCGACGCCGACGGCAAACTACTGCCTGACCCATTGGAAACTGCTCTGCTGGTCCAGGGTCGCCTGCTCAAGGAGGCCCTCGATGCGGTGCCTGCCTCCAGCCCGACCATCGAACTCTATAGCCTGACCCTGGCCGGCGACGGCAAGCAGAGCGTCTTCCTGCGCGAAGCCGACTACGTCAGCAACATGCTCGCGAGCCGCTTCGGCGCCCACGGTCAGATCCGCCTGGTCAACCACCGGGACCACCTGATGAACCGGCCCATGGCCACCCGTGAGAACCTGCGCCGCGCCGCACAGACCCTGGCCGAACGCAGCGGCCCCGAGGACCTGGTGTTCATCTACCTCACCAGCCATGGCACCAGCGAGCACGAACTGGTGCTGGATCAGCCGCGCATGGAGTTGACCGACCTACCAGCCGATGAACTGGCCATTGCCTTGGCCCCCCTGAAAAACCGCGACAAGATCATTGTCATCTCGTCCTGCTACTCGGGCGGTTTCATCCCTGCGCTCAAGGACGAACGAACCCTGATCATGACCGCCTCCCAGGCCGACCGGGTGTCTTTCGGCTGTTCCGAAGAAGCCGACTTCACCTACTTCGGCGATGCTTTATTCGCCCAGGCACTGAACCAGACCGATGACCTGGAGCACGCCTTCAAGCTGGCCCGGGCGACAGTGGCCGAACGTGAACAGGCCGATGGTTTCGAAGCGTCAGAACCACAGATCTGGGCCCCCAAAGGCGTCATCGCGCATTGGCAACAATTGCGCAAACAGCAGGCACGAAAAGCGCTGCAAAGTGTCTCTATAGGCAGCAAGGAAGCACAGAGCAACTAAGCTGAAACAGTATCAAGGGGGAATGACTATGTACTTGACGCCTCAGCATATCCTGCTCGCCGGCGCCTCCGGACTAACCGGAGAGCATCTACTCGATCGCCTGCTCAACGAGCCCACCATCATTCGTGTTCTGGCACCCAGCAGACGCCCGCTAAGCAAGCACCCACGCCTGGAGAACCCCGTCGGCGATCCGGCGGTATTCCTGCCGCAACTGAGCGGCAAGGTGGAGATCGCCTTCTGCTGCCTGGGCACCACCATCAAGCAGGCAGGTTCCGAAGCGGCCTTTCGCGCCGTGGACCTGGACATGGTGGTGGCCTTCGGCAAACGCGCCCTGGAAATGGGCGCGCGGCACCTGATAGTGGTCAGCGCCCTGGGCGCCGACCCCAAGTCATCGATTTTCTACAACCGGGTCAAAGGTGAAATGGAAGAGGCCCTTAAACAGCAGGGCTGGCCACAGCTGACCATTTGCCGGCCGTCACTGCTGCTGGGAGACCGGATCGAACCGCGCCTGACCGAACAACTGGCCGGCCCGTTGTCGCGACTGATCCCGGGCAAGTACCACGGCATCGAGGCCTGCCAGTTGGCACGCGCCATGTGGCGGTTGGCCCTGGAAGAGCAAAGCGGCACTCGGGTCGTCGAATCCGATGAGTTGCGCAAGCTAGGTAAATGAAACACTCGCCGGCAAGCCGGTTCCTGCACATAGCTGCAGGAGCCGGCTTGCCGACGAACACTACAACCCACCCGTTGCCTGAAACCCCACCCCCAACACTGTCAGCACCGACAACGGCAGCAATAGCGTATCGAGCAGGGCACTGGCCGGCAGGTCTACTCCCGGATAGCTCGGTGCCTCGGCGCCAAAGCGGTCCATGGCACAGCAACCACCCTGCATGGCATAAAGATCCAGGCGCGTCCCCGAATACACCACCGGCGCCCCAGGTTGTGCGGCGTTCAAGGTGCGGACCGTGGCACAGCCCCCCAGCTGCAGGGCAGCCAGCAGCATCAGCAGGGATTTATTCATCGCTGCTCAAATGATGCTCGCCCCAGCGCGGCAACATGTCCTGGGGGATGTTCAGCAGATTGAGAATCCGCGCCACGACGAAGTCCACCAGGTCATCGATGGTCTGCGGCTGATGATAGAAACCCGGCGAGGCCGGCAGGATAGTCACACCCATGTTCGACAACTTGAGCATGTGCTCCAGATGAATGCTGGAGTAGGGAGCCTCGCGAGGCACCAGAATCAACTGCCGGCGCTCCTTGAGGGTCACGTCAGCAGCCCTCTCGATCAGGTTGTTGCAAGCCCCGGTAGCAATCGCCGACAAGGTGCCGGTGGAGCAAGGCACCACCACCATCGCCGCCGGCGAGCCGGAACCCGAGGCCACCGGCGACATCCAGTCTTCCTTGCCGTACACCCGGATCTGCCCCGCCGCCGCACCGGTGTACTCGGTGAGAAAGGCCTGCATCATCTGCGGCTTGGGCGGCAGGGTGACATCGGTTTCCGTGGCCATGACCAACTGCGCAGCCTTTGAGATCAGGAAGTGCACTTCCCGATCCTCACGCACCAGGCAATCCAGCAGGCGCAAACCGTACTGGGCGCCCGAGGCACCGGTCATGGCCAGGGTGATGCGTTCCGGGCCGTTGCTCATTGCAGTGCCTCGGCCAGTTTGCCGTGCAGGCCGCCGAAGCCGCCGTTACTCATGATCACCACCTGGGTGCCCGGCTTGGCCTGGCTTTTCACCCGTTCGATGATGCCTTCCAGAGAGTCGCTGACAATCGATGGCACCGAACACAAGGCCGCCGTTGCCGCCAGGTCCCAGCCCAGGTTGGCCGGTGCGTACCAGATCACCTGATCGGCCTGGTTGACGCTTTCCGGCAGCCCATCACGGTGGGCGCCAAGCTTCATGGAGTTGGAGCGCGGCTCGATGATGGCAATCACCGGTGCGTCGCCGACCCGCTTGCGCAGGCCGTCCAGGGTGGTGGCGATGGCCGTCGGGTGGTGGGCGAAGTCATCGTAGATGGTCACGCCATGCACTTCGGCGACCTTCTCCATGCGGCGCTTCACGCTCTTGAACGCACTCAGGCCAGCAATGCCCATCGACGGCACCACGCCAACATGACGAGCAGCGGCCAGCGTCGCCAGGGCATTGGCCACGTTGTGCTGCCCGGTCAGTTCCCACTCCACCACACCCTGGCTCACACCCTCGAACATCACTTCAAAGGCCGAACCGTCGGCACTGAGCAACTTGACCTGCCACTGACCACCGGCACCGGTGGTCTGCACCGGCGTCCAGCAGCCCATCTCGATGACCCGCTGCAAGGCCGGTTCGGTGGTGGGATGAATCACCAGGCCTTCGCTGGGGATGGTCCGCACCAGATGGTGGAACTGCCGCTCGATGGCTGCCAGGTCAGGGAAGATGTCCGCATGGTCGAACTCAAGGTTATTGAGGATCGCCGTGCGCGGGCGGTAGTGGACGAACTTCGAGCGCTTGTCGAAGAACGCGCTGTCGTACTCATCGGCCTCGATCACGAAGAACGGTGTGCCGCCCAGGCGGGCCGAAACGGCGAAATTCTGCGGCACCCCACCAATCAGGAAGCCCGGGCTCATGCCGGCATGCTCCAGTACCCAGGCCAGCATGCTGCTGGTGGTGGTCTTGCCGTGGGTGCCGGCTACCGCCAAGACCCAGCGCCCTTGCAGGACATGGTCCGCCAACCACTGCGGGCCGGAAACATAGGGCAGGCCTTTGTTCAGCACATACTCCACGGCCGGGTTGCCCCGGGACATGGCATTGCCGATCACCACCAGATCCGGAGCCGGGTCCAGCTGGGCCGGGTCATAGCCTTGAGTCAGCTCGATGCCCTGGGCTTGCAGCTGGGTGCTCATGGGGGGATAGACGTTAGCGTCGGAGCCGGTGACGTGATGGCCCAGTTCTTTAGCCAGAACCGCCATCGAGCCCATGAAAGTGCCGCAGATACCGAGAATATGGATGTGCATAGTCGACCTCATAAAACATCGGCGCAGGTTAGCCTAGAGGGCTGCAAATCGCACCCATTAGCTGACCGGGAGGCTGTTGCGTTTGCCGCCGCTGGCACAAGGCAAGCGGCCCTGTACCGGCAGTCACAGGTGCGGTTTAACGCGCAATACCGTGTTTGCGCAGCTTTCTATAGAGGGTGTTGCGGCTGACCCCCAGCTGTTCGGCGGTATGGGTCATGTGCCAGCGCTGTTGCTCCAGGGCTGCCAGTAGCGCAACCCGCTCGGCGTCCTCCAGGGGGCGCTCCTGCGCTTCGGCAACCGGCTCGGCAACCGGCGCCGGGCGGCTGTTGCGGATCAGCGGCGGCAGGTCTTCCAGACCAATGCGGCCGTTTTCACACAAGGCCGCCAGGGTTCGCAGGACGTTGCGCAATTGCCGCACGTTTCCCGGCCAGGAATAACTCAACAGGCTCTGACGCGCCGCTTCGTCCAGCACCACCGGTTGCCCGCCCGCCTCTTCGGCCAGGAGAAAGTCCAGCAACTGGGATTTGTCGCTGCGCTCACGCAGGGCCGGCAGCGCGATCTCAAGACCATTGAGCCGGTAATACAGATCCTCACGGAAACTGCCGTCGCGTACCCGCTCCAGCAGATCCCGGTGGGTGGCGCTGATGATCCGCACGTTGACCGATTGCGGCTCACCGCCAATCGGCACCACCAGGCGATCTTCCAACACCCGCAGCAAACGCGTCTGCAGGGCCAGGGGCATATCGCCGATTTCATCGAGGAACAAGGTGCCGCCATCGGCCTGCTGCAACTTGCCGCGCATGCCCTCCTTGCGCGCCCCGGTAAAGCTGCCGCCGCGATAACCGAAGAGTTCGCTCTCGATCAGGCTCTCCGGAATCGCCGCGCAATTGAGGGCGACAAAGGTTTTATCCGAACGGGCACTGCCCTGGTGCACGGCCTTGGCGAAAGCCTCCTTGCCGGAGCCGGTTTCACCATTGATCAACAGCGGCACATCACGCTCGAACACCCGCGAGGCCCGGCGAAAATCATTCTGCAGCCCTTCATCCCCAAGGCAGATGCTTGAAGTGCGCGGCGGCGTAACACCAGCCGGCACCCGCGGCGCAGGTTGCGATACCGGGTGCGGCTGACCGCGCAACAAGGCAAACAGACGCCGCCCATCCCGAGTACGCAAGGGCCAACTGGCGCTGGCATTGATGCTGGCGCGACTGAGCAATTCATCCAGGGAACAGTCGAAAAAGCTGTCCACCGGTTTACCCAGCAAGCCACCGCGAATATGCCCCAGCAGATTCAGGGCGCTCTGGTTCACCGCACAGATTCGCCCTTCGCCGTCAAACGCCAGCAAGCCCTCACTGAACAGCCCCACAGACTCCGCCTGCAGATGAAAGCGCAGCAGCCACTGGTTCTCGAAATAACGCAGGAAATAGCAGCTCTCGATCATTTTCGCCGAGAGATTGACCAAGGCCATGGTGTGGAACTGACTCTGCCGGGAAACGTCCTGACGCGCCGAGGACACATCCAGCACCGCCAGCAATTCGCCATGAGGATCGAACACCGGGCTCGCCGAGCAGGTCAGGCCAGTGTGCCGGCCACGGAAGTGCTCGCCCTGGTGAATGGTCAGCGACTGGCGCTCCACCAGGCAGGTGCCAATGCCGTTGGTGCCTTCCCGGGCCTCGCTCCAGTCGGCGCCCAGCCAGAGACCGGCGTGCTCGAAAATCTTGCGCTCGCTAGGGGCAGTGATGCAGTTGAGGATCACCCCCCGGGCATCGGTCAGCAGCACGGCATGGCCCGCGCCGGACAACTGCTGGTGCAGGTTGGCCATCTCGGTGCCGGCTATTTGCAGCACATCCTGCAGGCGTTCGCGACTTTCCAGCAGGCGACCATGCTCCAGCACTGTGGGAGCCATGGCCTGGGCCGGATCAAGGTGATAGTCCTCAAGGCAGCGCAGCCAGGAGCGAGCAATGGAAGGATCGCTGCCGGGGCCCTGCAAATGGGCTTTACCCTGGGCCACCGTCAGCACCTGCTGGGCATGTCGACTCAGATGATTACTACTGTGCATTTCTTATTATTCTCCTGATGCGCTGTCACGCTCAGACGGAACACTGGCGCCGCTGCCGGCCGCAATCGGCCCTGTAAAGAAGGACAGACCATCAGATCTATCCGACAAGATTCGACACGCGAACCAGCATCCTCCAGCCGCTGTTTCATTGCAATGCCGGCTTGACCCATGAGTCACAGCTTGTGCCATCCAGGTTACAAACTGTCACTCGGTGCCGTACCAGATTCGTCACACGCGGCCGTTGGCACTGCTTCGAAACATCCGCAAACCCTTGATTCATATGGCCTGCACCCCACTGGCCCGACCTTTGCTCTACGCTTGGTATGCGCTATAGCGCGTCCTCCCCCATAAGCATAAAAGCCAGGAGATACCCACCATGCGTTACGCACACCCCGGTACTGAAGGCGCTATCGTTTCGTTCAAGAGCAAGTACGGTAACTACATCGGCGGCGAATTCGTTGCGCCAGTCAAAGGCCAGTACTTCACCAACACCTCGCCGGTCAATGGCCAGCCGATTGCCGAGTTCCCCCGCTCCACCGCCGAAGACATCGACAAGGCGCTGGACGCCGCCCATGCCGCCGCCGACGCCTGGGGCGCCACCTCGGTACAGGCCCGCTCGCTGATCCTGCTGAAGATCGCCGACCGCATCGAACAGAACCTGGAACTGCTGGCCATCACCGAAACCTGGGACAACGGCAAGGCGGTACGCGAGACCCTGAACGCCGACATTCCCCTGGCCGCCGACCACTTCCGCTACTTCGCCGGTTGCCTGCGGGCCCAGGAAGGCAGCGCCGCGGAAATCGACGGCAACACCGTGGCCTACCACATCCATGAACCACTGGGCGTGGTCGGGCAGATCATCCCGTGGAACTTCCCGATCCTGATGGCCGCCTGGAAACTCGCCCCAGCCCTGGCTGCCGGCAACTGCGTGGTACTCAAACCCGCCGAGCAGACCCCACTGGGCATCACCGTACTGATGGAAGTGATCGGCGACCTGCTGCCACCGGGCGTGCTCAACGTGGTGCAAGGTTTCGGCCGTGAAGCCGGCGAGGCCCTGGCCACCAGCAAGCGCATCGCCAAGATCGCCTTCACCGGCTCGACCCCGGTGGGCTCGCACATCATGAAATGCGCCGCCGAGAACATCATTCCGTCCACCGTGGAACTGGGTGGCAAGTCGCCGAACATCTTCTTCGAAGACATCATGCAGGCCGAACCGAAGTTCATCGAAAAGGCCGCCGAAGGCCTGGTGCTGGCGTTCTTCAACCAGGGTGAAGTCTGCACCTGCCCATCCCGTGCCCTGGTGCAGGAATCGATCTACGACGAATTCATGCAAGTGGTGATGAAGAAGATCGAGCAGATCAAGCGCGGCGACCCGCTGGACACCGACACCATGGTCGGCGCCCAGGCCTCCGAGCAACAGTTCGACAAGATCCTCTCCTACCTCGACATCGCCAAGAACGAAGGCGCGCAGCTGCTCACCGGCGGCAAAGTGGAGAAACTCGAAGGTGACCTGTCCAGCGGCTACTACATCCAGCCGACCCTGCTCAAGGGCACCAACAAAATGCGCGTGTTCCAGGAAGAAATCTTTGGCCCGGTGGTCAGCGTCACCACCTTCAAGGACGAAGCCGAAGCCCTGGCGATTGCCAACGACACCGAGTTCGGCCTGGGTGCCGGGGTCTGGACCCGCGACATCAACCGCGCCTATCGCATGGGCCGCGGGATCAAGGCCGGCCGCGTCTGGACCAACTGCTACCACCTGTACCCGGCCCACGCCGCGTTCGGTGGCTACAAGAAGTCCGGCGTTGGCCGTGAAACCCACAAGATGATGCTCGACCACTACCAGCAGACCAAGAACCTGCTGGTGAGCTACGACATCAACCCGCTGGGCTTCTTCTGATCGACCCTCCCGGCGACCCAGGTCGCCGGGAGGCCTTTTGGCGGCCTTGCCGCACTTGTTCACCTGCTCTGATCCGGTGCCGAAGGCTTGCCGGACGGGACACTGCTGTCGGAAGTTCTGCGCCAAACCAGTCGTGCACAGACCCTGCTTGAAAAACAATAACAAGGGACAAACGCAATGGATCAGATCGGCAACTACGTGCTCTACCTCATCATGCTCTGCGCCGTAATCGGTGCCTTCGCCGCCATCTATGACAGCGAGCGAGGCTTGGGCAAAGAATTCATGGAAGGCATTCATGCCACCGGCTACATCTTTGTGCCGGCCGCAGGGATCATGGCTTCCATTCCCTACCTGACGGTGGTCATCGAGACCGTCTTCGGTCCGTTCTTCAACTCCCTGGGCGCCGATCCGGCCCTGGCGGCGACCATGATCATCGCCTCGGACATGGGTGGCTATCAGCTGGCCTCGGCCCTGGCCGCCAGCAAGGAAGCCCTGGTGATGGCCTTGATCACCGGCTTCATGGGCGGCGCCACCATCGTCTTCTCGATCCCCATGGGCCTGGCGATGCTCGACAAGCGCGATCACAAGTACATGGCCCTGGGAATCATGTCCGGCATCCTCACCATCCCCGTCGGGGTGATGATCGCCAGCCTGATCCTGGCCTTCAGCAACCCGGTGGTACGCGAACTGGTGAGCACCAACGGTGAAGCCAGCTACCAACTGGCCCTGGGCCTGGGCAGCATCTTCGCCAACCTGCTGCCGATCCTGATCTTCGTCGTGGCCCTGGCCCTGGGCCTGCGCTTTTTGCCGGACATGATGATCAAGGGTTTCATCATCTTCGGCCGCGCCATGGACGCGGCCATCAAGCTGGTGCTGGTGTTCTCCATCGTCGAATACTTCACCGGGGTCTTCTCCGCGGTATTTGGCGGCTGGGGCTTCCACCCGATCATCGCCGACGCCCAAGACCAGACCCGCGCCCTGGAAACCGCCGGCTACATCGGCATCATGCTGGCCGGCGCCTTCCCCATGGTCTACCTGCTGCGCAAATACCTGGGCAAGCCTCTGGAAAACCTCGGCGGCAAGATCGGCTTGAGCGCGGTGGGCAGCGCCGGCATGCTGGCGACCATCGCCAACATCCTCGCCATGTTCCGCCTGGTGCGCCTCATGCCGCCCAAGGACAAGGTGGTGAATATCGCCTTCGGCGTCTGCGCCGCCTTCCTGCTGGGGGACCACCTGTCCTTCACTGCCAACTTCCAGCCCACCATCATCCTGCCGGTACTGATCGGCAAGCTCTGCGCCGGCTTCGTCGCCGTCGGCCTGGCCTACTGGCTGTCGGTGCCCAAGGCGCTGCAACTGGAAGCCCAGGATCGGGCCGCGGGGATCATCGCCCCGGGCGAGTACCTGGGCGGCACCGCGCTGGACACACCGGAACCTGCCGGCCAGAAGGCCACCGCCTGACTGCGGCGCGGCGAGGAACGCCTGCATGCAAGCCATCACGGGCGGCGCATCGGTACTGCTGCTGGGGCTGGACTTCGGGTCCACCACCAGCAGCGCGCTGATCGCCCAGGCCAGCCTGAGCAGCCACTGCATCACCGGACGCATGGCCCTCAACGAGCCACGGGTGCTGTTTCGTGGCGAGCCGGTGTTCACCCCGTTCAAGGACCAGGTCATCGATGAGGCCGCGATCCGGGCCCTGATCGAAACCTGGCTCGAACAGGCCGGCGTAAGCCCGCAACAGCTGTTTTCCGGTGGTGTGATCATCACCGGTCTGGCGGCGCGGCGGCACAACGCCCAGGCCCTGGCGCAACTGGTCGGCCAATTGATCGGCAACGCCCTGATCACGCGCGCCGACGACGGCGGGCTGGAGTCCTGGCTGGCCTTCATGGGCAGTTGTTCGGCGCTGAGCCGCTTCCACGCTCGGCAACCGATACTCAACCTGGATATCGGCGGGGGCACCACCAACGCCGCCTGGGGCCTGGATGGCAACGTCCTGGCCAGCGGCTGCCATTTCATCGGGGCCCGGCACTTGCAGTTCGAGCCGGGCAGTTATCGTCTCAGCGGCGTATCGGAGTTCGGTCAGGCACTGCTCGATCACCTGGCAATCCACAAGAATTCCGGACAAGTCCTCGACCGTGCGGAGCTGGACGCGGTGATCGACTGGTACGTCGACGCCCTGGTAGCCATTGCCGAAGGTGATCGCTCGTTCTTTGCCAGCCCGCTGGGCCAGTTGACCGAGCAACTGCCGCTGATCCTCCCCGAACATAACGCCGCCCCAGCCCTGACCTTTTCCGGTGGTGTGGGCGAGCTGCTCTATCGCCACCTGCAAGGCGAACCCATGCCCGGCACCACCTATTACGGCGATCTGGGCATCGATCTGGCCCTGGCCATTGCCCGCCACCCGCGACTGGTGCAGGCGGCCACCCGGCTGGTGCCGGAAAACCGCGGCCGGGCCACGGTCTACGGCCTGACCCTGCACAACACCGAGATTTCCGGCAGCACCCTGTTTCTGCCCCAGCCCGAGGTGCTGCCGCTCAAGGACCTGCCCATCGTCGCCCGGCTGCCCATGGATGCCACCGAGCAGCAACTGGACGACGCCCTGGCCCTGGCACTGAGCAGCTGCGACGGCGCTTGCCTGCAATTGCTCGACAACGGCCAGGCGCCACGACTGGAAGACATCCGACAGCTGGGCGCACGCCTGGCCCGCGCCCTGGAGCAAGCACGACCCGCCCCGCACTGGCCGCTGGTGCTGCTGTTGGAAAGCAACGTCGGCAAGGTCCTGGGCAACTACGCCACGGATTGGGGGCGCAGTTCTTGCAACCTGATCGTCATCGATGAAGTACGCGAGCGTTCAGCACACTTCATCAACCTGGGAAAACCCCACCAGCACATCGTGCCCGTCGCCTTCTACGGCGTGCACTGAGCCGATGCCGGCCAAGGAGCGTCTTGCCATGTCACTCACCGCACTGCAGCACATCCGCCTTCCCGAAGCGCTTGCCGAACGGGCCTACAGCACCCGGGTGCTGGACCGCGAGATAGGCTTCGCCAGCCTCAAGGCGGTGCTCGGTGCCGCCGACATCAGCAAGGCCGGGGACCGGGTGGCAGGGCTCGCGGCGGCTGATGAAATCACCCGCGAGGCGGCGCGCAAGGTGCTCTCCGAGCTGACCCTGGATCACTACTTCCAGCATCCGCTGACAGACCGCCACGGCCGCATCGACAGCGTCATGCAGGTCAACTACGACATCGACCACAGCGTCTTTGGCGAGATCGCCGACCTGACCCTGGGCGCCCTGAAAGATCGCCTGCTGCGCAGCCATGGCACTGAAATACGCCGTATCGGCACGGCCCTAACCGGGGTCATGGTGGCGGCCCTGGCCAAGCTGCTGGACGTGCATGAACTGATCCTGCTATCGAAAAAGCTCAAGAGCGGCGCGGCGGCCAAGGCCCGGACCCTGGTGGGCCTGCCCGGTACTCTGTCGTCGCGGCTACAGCCCAACCATCCCACCGACAACCTCAGCGGCATCACGCTGCTGGTCTACACCGGCCTGAGCATGGGCTCGGGGGACGCGTTGATCGGCCTCAACCCGGCCATCGACACCGTGGACAACATCAGTGCCACCCTGCGCCACCTGGATAAATTGCGTAGGGAAACCGGAGCGCCGACGCAGATCTGCGTGCTCTCCCACATCAAGACCCAACTGGCCTGCCTCGACCAGGGCGCGCCAGTGGAAATCATGTTCCAGAGCCTGGCCGGCACCGAACGCACCCTGACCGACGAGTTCGATGTCACCGTGCAGTTGCTGGATCAGGCCTGGCAGACCATGACCGAGCGCGGCCCGCTGCGCGATGTTGCAGAAAACTTCATGTACTTCGAGACCGGCCAGGGCAGCGAGCTGACCTACGGCAAGCACGAAGGCATCGACATGACCACCTGCGAAGCCCTGTGCTATGGACTGGCCCGGCGCTATCGGCCGTACATGGTGAACAACGTCACCGGTTTCATCGGCCCGGAAACCCACCTCGACAACTTCGAGATGACCTATTCCTGCCTGCAGGACCAGTTCATGGGCAAACTGCTGGGGCTGCCCATGGGCATGGCGCCCTGCTACACCCTGCACTCCCAGGTGACCCTGGAAGGCCAGCAAATGGCCACAGAATTGCTGACTGCCGCCGGCGCCAACTTCTTCATGGACGTGTACCTGAGCACCGACCGCATGCTCGCCTACTTCGACACCAGCGCCCACGACAACCAGACCCTGCGCGAAGTCCACGACCTGGCGCCGGCCCCGGAATACCTGCGCTGGGCCCTGGGCAAGGGGATTTTCCAGGAGGACGCCCACGGCAACGTGGAACGCGGACCGAACTGGGGCAACCCGCGAATCTTCTGTGAGTCGGACATCGACTTCCAGCGCCTGCTCGAATCCACCCCGGCCACCTACGGCTTTGACAACGCCGGCCCACGCCCGGCCAACGCGGTGTCGCGGACCGTGCGCGCCAACCTCGCGGTGGCCCGAGAGGCGATCTACGTCGACCTGCGCCCTGCCGAAATCGGCGCCATTCCCCTGCGGGAACTGCGCACCGCCGCCCCGGACAAGCTGGCCCACCTGCAGGACCCGGAGTTGGGCGCGCGGCTGACCGAGGAGGTGCTGCGGCGCCTGCAACCGGAATACAACGACGTGCAGATCGTGATTTCCGACGGCCTCAGCGCCGAAGCCATCCACCACAACATTCCCGAGCTGCTGCCGGTGCTGATGGACGGTCTGCAGAGTCGCGAGCTGCGCATCGGCCAGCCGATCCTCGCGCCCTATGGCCGGGTCAAGCTGGCGGAGTCGGTGGGCGAAGCCCTGCAACCGCAACTGATCATCGTGCTGATCGGCGAGCGTCCCGGCGGCGATGCACTGGCCTCGCGCAGCATGTCCGCCTACCTGGGCTACCGCCTGCCGGACGACCAGGCCCGCCGCGCCGCCGCCCAGTTCAGCGGCAATCCGGACATTCGCTACGAATACACCGTGATTTCGAACATCTACAGCGGTGGCCTGCCACCGCTGGAAGGCGGCAGCCTGGTGGCGGAAAAGGCCTTTGCCATCCTCCACCACCGGGCTGCCGGCAACCGTCTGGAAAACCTGCTGAAGAAGGTGGCATCCTGATGATCCGCCAGCACTCGGCAACGCCCCTACATCGTTGAAACGGAGACTGAGATGGCCCAATTTTCCCACAGCGTAGGTTCTCAGACCTATCGCTTCGACAGCCTCAAGGAAGTCATGGCCAAGGCCAGCCCGGCCCGTTCCGGAGATTTTCTGGCCGGTGTCGCCGCCCTCAACGACGGCGAACGGGTCGCTGCCCAGATGACCCTGGCGGATATCCCCCTCAAGCACTTTCTCGAAGAAGTGCTGATTCCCTATGAGTCCGACGAAGTCACCCGGCTGATTATCGACAGCCATGACAAGCAGGCCTTCGCCACCGTCAGCCACCTCACCGTTGGCGGTTTTCGCGATTGGCTGCTCAGTGACGCCGCCGACGAGCAGAGCCTGCGGGCCCTGGCGCCGGGCCTGACCCCGGAAATGGCCGCCGCAGTGTCGAAGATCATGCGTGTGCAGGACCTGATCCTGGTGGCGCAGAAGATTCGCGTGGTGACAAAGTTTCGCGGCACCCTGGGCCTGCGCGGGCGCCTGTCCACCCGCCTGCAACCCAACCACCCCACCGACGAGCCAGCGGGTATTGCCGCGAGCATTCTCGACGGCCTGCTGTACGGCAACGGCGATGCGATGATCGGCATCAACCCGGCCACCGACAGCATCGCCTCGATCTGCGCCATGCTGGAAATGCTCGACGCCATCATCCAGCGCTACGAGATCCCGACCCAGGCCTGCGTGCTGACCCACGTCACCACCTCCATCGAGGCGATCAATCGCGGTGTCCCCCTGGATCTGGTGTTCCAGTCGATTGCCGGCACCGAAGCCGCCAACGCCAGCTTCGGCATCAACCTCAACGTGCTCCAGGAAGGCTACGAAGCAGGCCTGAGCCTGAACCGCGGCACCCTCGGGCAGAACCTGATGTACTTCGAGACCGGTCAGGGCAGCGCCCTCTCGGCCAACGCCCACTTCGGCATCGACCAGCAAACCTGTGAAACCCGCGCCTATGCCGTGGCCCGGCACTTCAAGCCGTTCCTGGTCAACACCGTGGTGGGGTTCATCGGTCCCGAGTACCTGTACAACGGCAAGCAGATCATCCGCGCCGGCCTTGAGGACCACTTCTGCGGCAAGTTGCTGGGCGTGCCCATGGGTTGCGACATCTGCTACACCAACCACGCCGAAGCCGATCAGGATGACATGGACAACCTGCTGACCCTGCTGGGCGTGGCCGGCATCAACTTCATCATGGGCATCCCCGGCTCCGACGACATCATGCTCAACTACCAGACCACGTCCTTCCACGACGCACTCTATGCTCGCCAGACCCTGGGCCTGAAACCTGCCCCTGAGTTCGAACAATGGCTAGCCAGGACCGGCATCTTCACCCAGGCCGACGGCAAGGTGCATTTCGGCAACAACCTGCCACCGGCTTTCCGCCAGGCACTGGCCCAGCTGGGATAAGGAACAGGCACATGCAAAAACATCCGACCGACTCGCAAAATCCCTGGCTGGAACTGCGCCGCCTGACCCCCGCGCGCATTGCCCTGGGCCGCACCGGCACCAGCCTGCCGACCGGCGCCCAACTGGACTTCCAATTCGCCCACGCCCAGGCCCGGGATGCCGTGCACCTGCCCTTCGACCACGCCGGCCTGAGCGCCCAACTGGCCGAGCGCGGCCGTGACAGCCTGCTGCTCCATAGCGCCGCTACCGATCGCCACAGCTACCTGCAACGCCCCGACCTGGGGCGCCGGCTCAGTGATGAATCGGCCCAGAGCCTGCGCGACTACGCCAGCGCCCATCCCGGTGGGGTCGACCTGGCGGTGGTGGTGGCCGATGGTCTGTCGGCCCTGGCGGTACATCGCCACACCCTGCCCTTTCTGGCGCGCATGGAGGAACAGACCGCCGCCGAAGGCTGGTCGCTGTCGCCGGTGATCCTGGTGGAACAGGGTCGGGTAGCGGTGGCCGACGAGATTGGCGAACTGCTGGGGGCGAAGATGACTGTGATCCTGATCGGTGAGCGTCCCGGGCTCAGTTCTCCCGATAGCCTGGGGTTGTACTTCACCTACCAGCCGAAAGTCGGGCTCACCGATGCCTATCGCAACTGCATCTCCAATGTGCGCCTGGAAGGCCTGAGCTATGGCATGGCCGCCCACCGCCTGCTGTACTTGATGCGTGAAGCCTGCCGCCGGCAATTGTCGGGAGTAAACCTCAAAGACGAAGCACAAGTGCAGACTCTGGACAGCGACTCAACGGCAGACATGAAGGGCAACTTCCTTCTGGGGCCGCCCCAAGCGTGATTTTGCAAGACGATTGCGCTTTTTTTCCGCTTTGGGCAGCATCGGAACACGGCTGCCCGAGTCATCCAACCTGTGCCGTCACATCCACTTGAAGTTGAGAGCCACCATGCGGATTACTCAAGCAACCCTCGAGCACCTGGATCTGTTGACCCCGTTATTCGTCAAATACCGCGAGTTCTATGGCGCCCTGCCCTATCCGGATTCGTCCCGGGCTTTTCTGGAAAAGCGCCTACGACGCAAGGAATCGGTGATCTACCTGGCCCTGGCCGATGATGACAGCAACAAATTGCTGGGTTTTTGCCAGCTGTACCCAAGTTTTTCCTCCCTGTCGCTCAAGCGCGTATGGATTCTCAACGACATCTACGTCGCTGAAGATGCCCGGCGCCAGCTGGTGGCCGACAACCTGATGCGCACCGCAAAGAAGATGGCCAAGGAAACCAACGCCGTCCGCCTGCGTGTGTCCACCAGCAGCAACAACGCCGTGGCGCAGAAAACCTACGAGTCCATGGGCTTTCGCGAAGACAGCGAGTTCAAGAACTACGTCCTGCCTCTCAGCGATAGCTGATCTCACCGACAGCGGCCTGCGGGCCGCTTTAGTCCCTCAGGCCGGGGTGATCCCAGGTGGCCTGCCGCGCTTTGCGCGCCGAAACGCCCCGCTACAATCTGAACACGCATTTCACCTCTCTGCCTTTATAATGGCCGCCCTTTTCGGCGCGTAAGAAAATCTACACATCCTTGTAGTCCCTTTCTCCGAGTCATCGCACAGGCCTGCCGAGCCAGGCTGTCACCACAGGTGCCCCCATGGATTTCAACCCGATCGACCTACTCCTTCATCTCGACGTTTACCTCGACATGTTGGTGACCAACTACGGGCCCTGGATCTACGCCATCCTGTTTCTGGTGATTTTCTGTGAAACCGGTCTGGTGGTGACGCCGTTCCTGCCCGGGGACTCCTTGCTGTTCATCGCCGGCGCAGTAGCCGCAGGCGGCGGCATGGACCCGGTGCTGCTGGGGGGCCTGCTGATGCTGGCGGCGATCCTCGGTGACAGCACTAATTACGTGATCGGGCGAACCGCGGGCGAACGGCTGTTCAGCAACCCCAATTCGAAGATCTTCCGTCGCGACTACCTGCAGAAAACCCATGATTTTTATGAAAAACACGGTGGCAAGACCGTAACCCTGGCGCGCTTCCTGCCGATCATCCGCACCTTCGCACCGTTCGTCGCTGGCGTGGCCCGCATGCCCTACCCACGATTCTTCGCTTTCAGCGTGATCGGCACCATCCTCTGGGTCGGCGGCCTGGTGACCCTGGGCTACTTCTTCGGCAACGTACCGTTCATCAAGAAAAACCTGTCGTTGCTGGTGGTGGTCATCATCCTGCTGTCCCTGGTGCCGATGATCATTGGCGTGCTGCGCAGCCGCTTCGGCCGCAGCGCTGAAAAAGCCGAAACCCGCTAAACACCATGTGGTCCCTCAGTGCCTGGCGCCGCAAGCGCCGGCTGGCCAAGCACCCGGTCAGCGATGAAACCTGGCAGCGGGTGCGCCAGCACCTGCCCTTCCTCGACGGCCTCAGCGTTGCCGAGGACCAGTGGCTCAGGGAAGCCAGCGTGCTGTTTCTCGATGACAAGCACCTCACCGCCCTGCCCGGCGTGGAGCTGCATCAGGAGCAACGCCTGCTGCTGGCAGCCCAGGCGCAACTGCCATTGCTGCACCTGGGCGACCTGAACTGGTACCAGGGCTTCCATGAAATCATTCTTTATCCCGACGACTTCCTCAGCCCCCAGCGCCACCGCGATGCCAGCGGTATCGAGCATGAATGGGACGGCGAGCACAGCGGTGAAGCCTGGCAGCAGGGCCCGATTATCCTCGCCTGGCCTGGGGTGCTGGCCAGTGGCGGTTGGGAAGCCTACAACCTGGTGATCCACGAACTGGCCCACAAGCTGGACATGCTCAACGGCGACGCCAATGGCCTGCCGCCGCTGCACAGCGACATGCGGGTCAGCGACTGGGCGCAGGTGATGCAAAGTGCCTACGACGATCTCAACCGCCAGCTCGACCATGATCCGGACGCCGAAACCGCCATCGATCCCTACGCGGCGGAAAACCCGGCGGAGTTCTTCGCCGTCACCAGCGAGTACTTCTTCAGTGCCCCGGACTTGCTCGTGGCGGCCTATCCGAAAGTCTATGAACAGTTGCAGCTGTTTTATCGGCAGAATCCATTGGCCCGACTGCAGCAACTTCAAGCTGAAGATCCGGTCTATCAAACGCACCACTAATGTCCTGTCGCGCTGATACGTTGTTCATCTGAAGGCCAGTTGAAAGACCACTGCCACGCCTGCCGACCGATGGCAAAACCGCCGGTCGCACGGCCCACCCGAACATGTCTGCGAGACAGTACAACCAAGGTTCTACGACCCTTGGCACGTAGCATCGGTTGCGGAGTGTGTCTATAATCGCCGCCACTTTTTGGTCAATCCGGCCAAGTCATTTGGTCAACTAACGGGGGCAACGCCCAATGAGCTACAGCAAGATTCCGGCGGGCAAAGACCTGCCGAACGACATCTACGTCGCTATCGAAATCCCGGCCAACCACGCGCCGATCAAGTACGAAATCGACAAAGACAGCGACTGCCTGTTCGTTGACCGTTTCATGGCCACCCCCATGTTCTACCCGGCCAACTACGGCTTTATCCCCAACACCCTGGCTGACGACGGCGACCCCCTCGACGTGCTGGTCGTGACCCCGTACCCAGTAGCGCCAGGCTCGGTGATCCGTGCTCGCCCAGTGGGCATCCTGAACATGACCGACGACGGCGGCGGCGATGCCAAAGTGATCGCGGTTCCTCACGACAAGCTGTCCCAGCTGTATGTCGACGTGAAGGAATACACCGACCTGCCAGCCCTGCTGCTGGAACAGATCAAGCACTTCTTCGAGAACTACAAAGACCTCGAAAAAGGCAAGTGGGTGAAGATCGACGGTTGGGGCAATGCCGATGCAGCCCGCGCCGAGATCCTGAAGTCGGTTGCCGCCTATAAAGGCTGAGAAGCAGCGTTAAGCTTCGAGCGACAAGCTTCAAGAGAAAGCCCCGAGTGATCGGGGCTTTTTCGTACCTGTTCCCCCATCGCAGCCGTCTTGCCAGCCAACAAGGCCGCACCAAACACGCACCCGGCAACAAATTCCCACGCACTATTTTCGTCCCGAGGGCCTCTGGATAGTGCTTCGCACTGGGAATTGCCGGCGAATATGCGTATGCTGCGCCCCACATTTGCGCATCGACCCTCCCTGCGGTCAGATCGCCCGACGAAGCGGATGACTTTCCTGCCCAGTCCCACAGCCAGCCGCAAGAGCTGGGTGTACGTTTTGAAGGCTGGTGCGGTTTACCAAAAATGAACCAAGCCAGTCCCCGAGAAGCCGGCCACAAGCCGGCTTTTTAATGCCTGCAAGCCGGGCACGCGAAGAACTGACCACTCCGACAGCAGGTGCAGGATGCACGACCTACACAGCTTTGCCGCCCCCCTGGAATCCAAGCCCGAAGCACCGGCCATGAACCCCGGCCTGGTCCTCCCGCGGCCCGTGCAGCGGACCATGAAAGGCGCACTGATAGCGACACTTGCAACGCTTGGCCTCAGCGGCTGCGTGGGGGCCTGGGTGGATATGCCCTACCAGCAAGTATCGAAGACCGAAGCTCACCAAAAGCTCATCGGCAACTCCATGAAGCCGGTTGTCACCCACACGCAAAAGAGCACGCCCGAACGCCAGTGGTGTGGCACCACCCTCTTGGTCGTGATCCTGCCGATTCCACTCAAGCTGCCAGTCTGCGAGTCCTACAGCGCCACCGCCTATGGCGACGATATCAATGGCGTCGAAGTGCCGCTGCTGTACACAAATCGGAAAATCAGTTCGGACTTCTACGCCTGCGGCCCGTTCATGTTTCTCGGACCCATCGCGCACGGCTACCAGGGCAACGCGGTCTGCGGCGTATTCCGCTAGACCGGGCACTTCCTGCAGCAACATCCACCAAGGCCCGGAAGTTCTCGCTACAATCGCGCCCACTGATGGCAATTCGCCCGCTTCCGGCCGCGGCTTTGCTTCCCCGCCCTTGACGCGACTTCACGAGAACCCCGGACATGGCCCTGCATATCCCCACCCTGCTGGTCGTCTCGGTGTTCATTTTCTTCCTCATGAGCCTGCTGACCTTCCACGCCTGGCGGCAGGAAACCCGCGAGCGCCCGCTGGCCTACCTGGGCGGCATGATGCTGCTGGCCGCCGCGGGAATGCTGCTGGTAAGCCTGCGCGATCTGGGCATGGACTTCGTACCCAAGGTGCTCGGCAACCTGGTCCTGCTGCTGAGCGCCGGTCTCAACTGGACGGCCATGCGGGTGTTCGCCGGACGTCCGCCCCATGCACCGGGCATGCTCGCCGGGGCCGGCATCTGGCTGGCCCTGTGCATGGTTCCAGCGTTCTACCAGTCGATGACGGTTCGGGTCTCGGTGTATTCGCTGCTGGTGGCCGGCTATGGCCTGCTGATCATGCTGGAGTTCTGGCGCAGCCGTCGGCAGTTGGAAGTTGCCTATATGCCTGCCCTGGCCCTGACTCTGCTGCACACCGTGTTCTACAGCGTGCGCGCGGTGATTGACCAGGGCCTGGCCATGGATCAGGTGTTCAAAGGCTACGGCGCCGGAGTGCCGCTGTTCTCGCTCATGTTGTTCGAATCGATGCTGTATGTGATCGGCATCGCCTACGTGACCCTGTGCATGGTCAAGGAACGGGTCGAACTGCGCCTCAAGGCCGCGGCCTTCTGCGACGCCCTGACGGGCATCGGCAACCGCCGGGCGTTCATGGTCCATGGCGAACAAATGCTGATCGAATGCCAGCGCAGAGGTGCGCCGTTGGCCTTGCTGCTGTGCGACCTGGACCATTTCAAGCGCCTGAACGACACCTTTGGCCATCAGACCGGTGACCAGGCGCTGATCGCCTTCAGTCGGGTGCTCTCGGAAAACCTGCGCGGCAAAGACGTGTTTGCCCGCATCGGCGGTGAAGAGTTCGCTTGCCTGCTGGAATCGACCGACGAGCAGTCCGCCGTTCGGGTCGCCGAACGGATTCGCCAGGCATTTGCCCGGTTGCCTCTTTTGGAGCCAGGGTTGCTCAGTGTCAGCATTGGCGTAGTAACCAGTGAAACCCAAGGCTACGATCTGCCGCGCCTGCTTTCCCTGGCCGATGAAGCGCTGTATGGCGCCAAGGACCGGGGGCGCAACCGGGTGCAAACGGCGGCGCGCAACGTCCTTGAGCTACAGCCAGGTTGAATGGTCAGGGCAACCTTTGCCGAAGTGGACTCAACGCGGTTTTAGCGGCCTGAACGATAACTGTGATACGCCCCCCAAAGCCCGAAGAAAAGGCACTTAGCCAGTATTTCCGCCCCCCCTGCGCAAGCATAGAATCGCCGCTCTTCAGGACTCTCGGATAACAAGGAATGTGGAATAAACAAGCCGCTATCAGTCACTTGAACGCGCACGCTCACGCCGGCAGTACCGGGCGCTGCGCGGCCTATACCCGCAAAGCGATCGAAGCCGGTGGCGGTGGGGTGATTTTGCACAGGAAGCACTCGGCCAAGGATTTCGGCTCTTCATTGACCTCTGCCGGTTTTATCGAGCAACCGGCCGGCCAGACGCCCGCAGCAGGCGATGTGGTCATTATCCAGCCCATTCCCGGGCACCCCCACGGCCACATGGCGATGTTCAACGGCACCATCTGGGTGTCAGACTTCAAGCAACTGCACGGTTTTTATCCGGGTCACTCCTATCGGGTGCAAAAGCCTGCCTACAAAATCTATCGCCATCCGTAAGGGGTTCCCCATGAGAATGCTGTTCTGCTCGCTGCTGGCAGCGGTCGCCATGCATCAGTCGGTCGCCCTAGCCGACTGCGCCAGCTCGCCAAAACCCACCACTCAGGCGTTCTACAGCTGGTACCTGCAAACCTTCAGCGAAGACAAGGACCCTCTGACCGACAACGTCCCCGAGATGAAGAAATACGTCTCTGACTCACTGATCGCCAAGATCAAGAAACAGATGGCCAGCCCCGACGGCCTGGAAGAGGACTACTTCCTCAAGGCCCAGGACTACATGGACGAGTGGCTGACTCAGATCAAGGTCAGTGAACCGCAGATCCAGGGCTCCAGCGCCAAGGAGCAGGTGACGCTGGGCAGCACCCCGGATACCACCCAGATCGTCGATGTGCGGATGATCAAGGACAAGGGCTGCTGGAAGATCGACGAGGTGCTTTCCACCGCCGATCAGAGCGACTGATTCTGGCGTTTGGGCGTTGAATCCAGCCAGTGCACGGGTCGTCCGCCAGGGCGATCCACCATGCTAAGCTGCGCGCCGTTTCGGGCAACGGCCCGGGACTTCCTTCACTGAAAAAGGACGCTCAGTCATGTCGTTGCCGGCCGCAGTACGCCTGCCCCTGTCATTCCTCTCGTTGTTCGGGGCTCTGAGCCTCAGCGGTTCCTGGGCCCACGCCGATGCGCAACAGGACGTCGCCAAGGGTCGTTGGCAAGGCCTGGCCGGTATGGCCAACCTGTACCTGGACGAGGCCACGCCGGCGGATTTCATTGAGGCCGGGGACAACGAAAAGAGCCAGCACGACAACTACGCCGGTGCCCTCGCCTACTACCTGACCGCCGCCCGCCTCGACCCGAAGAATGCCTACGCCTCTTACCAGGCGGCTGGCAGCCTGGCCGCCATGGACAAGAACAAGCGCGCCGCCGAATTCCTCGATCAGGCCCGCGAGCGAGGCTTCTGGCAGTTGGTGATTCTCAAGGAAGACGACGAACTGCAATCCCTGCAGCAGACCCCGGCCTACCAGAAGCTGCTGCGAGCCGCGGAACAGAACTACCCGGCCAAGGCCAAGGATGCCGGCCTTGCGGCCTTCAGTGTTCCCCAGGGCAAGGCCCCGGCCGCAGGCTGGCCGGTGGTGGTCTGGCTATCGGGATTCGGCACCGAGGGCAGCGACGGCGTCGATATGCGCACCGACCTTGTGGGCGAGCAGGCCGTGCTGGTGGGCATCAACGGCACCCTCAAGCGCGACGAGCACCAGTTCATGTGGCAGCAGCATTCGGTGGACACCACCCAGGAGGCGGTCAACGCCGCCCTGAAGAAGCTGGAAAAACAGACTCGCATCGACCGCTCGCGCATTGCCCTGATGGGCTTCTCCCAAGGCGCCGAGCACGCCTCGCACCTGATCGCCGAATACCCGCAGCAGTACAGCGGCGCGTTGCTGCTGTCCCCCGGCGGCTACCGGATTCCGTTCGGCGAAACCCGGGCCCGGGACAAGCGCATCGTCATTGTCCATGGCGCCCAGGAGCACGAGAGCAACCAGAAGCTCACCGCCACCACGCAACAGGCCCTGGAGCCCGGCAACCAGGTCCAGAGCCATGAACATGCCGAAGGCCACACCTTCCAGAACGACTGGCGCCAGGTGTATCCGGACTACCTGAAGTTCGCCCTGAACCTCTGATGCCAGGTGCCGGGGCTTGAGCACCGGCTGCTATCACTTGCCCGAAGTGATGGGCCCGGGGGCTTTTACCAGAGTCATCAGGTCGTCATCCCACTGCCCCTCGACCTTGACCTGCGCCAGCGCCCCCAGCTCCATGGCCTCGATCAGGTTGTGGTTGAGGTACACGTAGGTGCCCGGCTGCTTGAAGGTGTAGAGCGCCGCCAGCGCCGAACCGCCAGGAATGAACCAGGTCTCCAGGTTGCGTTGCGGAGCGTTGGCGAACTTGCCGGTGGTCCAGACCCAATCGCCATGACCGCCGATCAGGTGCGGACGGCTGTCGCGGTTGGCCTGGGAATGGATGAACAGCACGCTTTCGCCGACCTTGGCAGTCAGGGCGTTGGCCCCGGTCAGAGCACCAACCCGACCGTTGAACACCACATGGCTCGGCGTCAGCGTGCGCATCACTTCACGGGTGTCCTGGTAGCTGGAGGCCAGGTCCGGGTAGTCCTTGTAGTGCCCGTCCTTATCCTTGGGGATATACAGGTCAAACTCACCGATGGTGTAGGCCCGGTCATAGCGCAAGGGCTTGCCGGCGGAGTCTTTCAAGCCCTCGCGAGGCAACACCATCAAGGTCCCGCTCATGCCCGACACCACGTGCCAGGGCACCATGCCCGGCGGCGCACAATGGTAGACAAAGGTGCCGCTGCGATCGGCCTTGAAGCGCAGCACCACCTCCTGTCCCGGCAGTACCTGATTCAGGGCCGCGCCGCCCAAGGCGCCGGTGGCCGCATGGAAGTCGATGTTGTGGGGCATGCTGTTGCTGGCCGGGTTGCTGAGGGTCAGCTCGACGTAGTCGCCCTCATGCACCACCAGCGTCGGGCCGGGCATGGAGCCGTTGAAGGTCATTGCTTGCAAGGTGGTGCCCTGGTCATCCACCTGCATCTTTTTCTCTTCCACAGTCATGCGAAACTGCACGACCTTCGGCGGCCCGCTGACCACTTGTTCATGGGCGTGCACCTGGGGCGGCGCCACCAGGTCAACCTTGACCCTCTGCAGCCCGTCGGCCCCTGCGGCCAACACCACGCCGCAGGCGCAGCTGCCAGCCACCACACAACACTTCAACCACGATTGAAACCTACCCATGTTGCGCATTTCCCTGCCAATGAATGGTGATTCATTGCAAGGCAAACACCGGGCAATCGTATTGTCTCAGGGCAATGAACCAATGCTCGGGCAGGCGGATAGATTGAGCCCGATCATGGATAGCTGAAACTGCGTACCAGGGTCAGCTCTCCGGGGGCGCGCATCGGCACGATGAAGGATTCGCTCTTCTCATCCGGTGTGCCCTCCTCGGTAATCACCGTGACCTGGGCCGTGGTCAGGGGCTGCACGGCGTTTTCCTGGCCGCCGTCTTCATCGTCACTGCGATAGCCGCCACCGTAGTAGTTCACATACACCAGGTACTGGCCCTTGAGCGGCGCCGGCATGGAGAAGATCTCCGGGCCGTAGCCGGTGGTCACGTCCACATCCAGGGCCGCGCCGTTGGGGGCCACGCGCTCGCCATACCAGATGTGCGCGCCGTCTGGGGTCACCAGGTGCAGGTCGAGGTCGGTGTTGTCGCTGTCCCAGGACAGTAGCACCCGCAACTTGGGCGGAGTCACGCCACCGCCGGTATTGAGGAACTGCACGCGCTTGCGCTGCTGGCCGTCCGGGCTGCGCACTTCAACGCTGTTGCTGCCATTGGGGAAGGAATACGGCCGGTCGAAACCACCTTGTTCATTGAACTTGAGCGGCATGCTGACGCCATTGACGATCAGTTGGCCCGGCTCCTTGCTCGCTTTGGGCGTGCCTTTGATCTGCCCGCTGATACGCGCGGTATTGGCCTGGCCCTGGGGCGTGTTCACCGAAGAGGCCGGGTAGTTGACCTCCTGAATGTATTGCTCGCCATCGACAGCGCGGGTACGCCAGCCGCCTTTGGGGGTGTCGAGCTGGATGCCGCTGTCGGCCAGGGCCATGGGCAGGCTGAACATTCCGCAAAGGAACAGGAGGACCGGGGGAGCAGGAAGTTTCATGGCCTATTCCAATAAAAGATGACGGGCGAGCCCTTCGATGTAGGTTTCATCCTGGCCGTTGGGATGAGCTTCAAAGGCCAGGTGCAGGTATTCGTGAGTCAGGTCGAGGCGGTCTTGCAGCGAGAGCACGCCACGCACGTAGATGCGTTGTCGTTCGCGGTCGACGTAGGGCCGACCGAAGCTCAGGCGGCACACGGCGAACTGGCTGATTTCGTTGTAGCCGATCTCTTGCTCCAGCGGCTGGCGCCAGCGCCGACGCTGGTTCAACAGCCACTCCTGAGCTGCGGGCAAGGGTTCGCAAGACGCCACCGGGTTGTCCCAGCGGCTGAGGCTGGCCCGAGGGTAGGCATGCAGCAGGATGGCGTCGTAACGCTGGCCAGCGCGCGCCTGTTCAACGGCCTGCTGCCAGGACAGTTTGTCCGGCGCACTCAGGTCCGAGTGGTAGGTGACTTGCGTGCCGGCCAGCACCAGATCGCTGGTCCAGGCGGCAATGGCCCGGGCCTGGGCGGTCGCCGGGCGCGGCGCGACCCGCTGGCGATTGCTGCTGTCGTCGATGCTCAGGCATTCGCCGCTGCGTCCGGCGTTCTGCAGCAGGTAGGTGCGGATCGCCACGGCCAGGGCCTTGGCGGCCTCCGCCGGTTCACTGCTGGCTTCGCGTTGCAGCACACGGGCCACATATTCTTCACGGTCCAGGCGCGCCACCAGTCGCTGGGCCGCAGGGTCTTGCTGCAGGAACAACTCGCCGGCGCTGTGGATATCCAGCCGGTTGCCGTTGGCAAATTCCACCCGATAATCCCCTTGCAGAGCGCCCGGCCTGGCTGGCTGACCCTTCTGGCTGACGCTTTTGAGCGGGTAGCGAGAAAACAGGCTGACTTCCACACAGCGGCCTTTATCCACAGGCGGATTGTCCGGCAGCACTTGGTTCAGGGCCTGGGCGTAGTCCTTCAGCACCCGCTGGCTAGTACCGCGCCCGCCCACCCACAGCGGCGTACCATCCACCAGCCAACCGGCAAAGCCGCCCTGGCGCGACTGCGGGTCCTGATCCGCCAGCCAGCTCCAGGTCTTGACCCGCAGGCGCCCACCCACCTCGCCCACTACGGCACCGTCACCGGCATTGAGCACCACATCCAGCAGCACACGCCGCGCCGTATCCCGTGCCGGCAGCAGCGCCAGCACCTGCAACAGCTGCGTCACCGGAACCCGGGTCTGGGGTTGCAACTGGTCCAGGTCCTGCAGCCAGTTCGGAGCATTGCGCGCTTGCCAGTAGGCGCGCCAGTCAGCACTGGACAGCTGCAAGCGCTGAGGCTCGAAGTACAGACCACAGGAGCGAACCAGGGCCTGATCCCGAGCAATGCTGCCGCCTGCCGTGCAGCAATAGACCTCGTCCTTGGACTTGCCCTGGCAGGCATAGGCCGGTTCTTGTGCGCCGGTATCCACCAGCCAGGCGTAGACGAAGAGTTTCCAGATGCTGCCCAAGGGCGCCTGCAGGTCCTGCGGCAACGGCTCACGAGCCAGCACCTGAGTCTTGCTCAGGCTCACCAGCTCGCTGTCCGGGGCGGTTTTCCAGGCCAGACGCAGAGGCTCGTCCTGGGCTGTCACCAGCCCAGGGAGTAGACACAGGCACAACCAGGCCCAACACCGCGTCATGTTATTTGACCGTGACCTGACCCAGTGCCGGCGTACGTTCCTGGGCCTGATGCTCTGGCGCATACACCTGGTAGAAACGTGCCGCAGGCAGGTTGAACTGGCCCTTCTGGGAGAAGCGGATCAAATGCCGCAGACGCACTTCGCTGTTGTCGTTCAACGCATCCAGCGGCACCGCGTAACTCATCTGCCCGGGTTCGAAACGCGCTTTTTCCAGGGATGCCGCTTCAGTGCCCGCAGGACCGGCCAGCTTGATACCCCAGGTGGTGCGTTCGACATCGGCGCCCGGCGGCAACGGCACTTCCAGCATGCCGTACAGCAGCGGACGGTTGCCCTCGTTGGCAATGATCACTTCGTCCAGATACAGGCCGTCACTGGCGATCGGCTTGTTGCCCACCGGCTCCAGCTTGAAGGTGAAGGCTTGATCCCCGGGCACCAGGCGCAACAGGCGACGGGTAATGTTCACCGGCGACGGCGTGCCCATGTCCAGCTTGCTCAGGTAGCTGACCGAGGCCTGCAGCGGACGCTCCGGCACCTTGTCCAGGGTCAGCACGGCCGGCACCTGCGGCCCTTGCCACTGCCAGTAGCGTTCGCCGCTGGCGCCCTGCTGCTGTTGCCAGCCCTGCCCCGGATTCAGGGCCTCGGCCGGTGCCGACTGGGCCACGCTACGCTGCAGCCAGGTCAGGGCCAGAGCACGGTCCAGGGTCGGTTGCGATGGCAGCAGACGTTGCAGCAATGCGCGCGCCGTCGCTTGATCGAAAGGCTTCAAGGACAGATTCATTGCCTGAGCGAAAGGCTGCGAACTGATGTCGACCTGCTGCTGTGCCGCCTCCAACTGCGCCACGAAGGCAGGTGGCGGCGTGACCTTGGCGTTCCGCGCCAGGGCGGCTGTCAGCACCCGGGCGCTGGCCAGGCCGAGGGCCGAATCCGGGTCCACCATCACCAGGCTGTCGCTGCTGTCGTCATCCATGCTGGCAGCCGGACCGGCCCCCACCTTGGCCAGGTCGTCCATCAGTCCCCTGACCAGGGTATTGATCGGCAGGTTCATCTCACGGGCGAAGGACAGGATCAGCGCCCGTTGCAGCAATGGCGTGCTGCCGGCCTGCTTGGCATAGACCTCCAGCACCCGCTGCCAGTGTTCCGGCGGCAGGTTCAGGTCCATGACCTTGCTGGCATTCCAGTCAGCGTAATAGGCATAGGCGGTGAGGAACGCATCCGGTTCGGCGTCTTCGCCCCACCAGGTGAAGGCTGCTTGCGGCCCGGCCATATGCACCAGGCGCAGGCGGCTGTTCTGCATGATCAGGCGCAACCGATCACGGATCTGCGGGTTACTGGCCAGCGCCGGGTAGGCAACGCTCAACGGCAGCAACTGGCTGGCGGTCTGCTCGACGCCGCCATAGGGGTATTCCAGCAACCCATCCAGGGCCGAACGGAACAGCGCTTGCGGGCTGTCGTCCAGACGCAGGCGAATCTCTGCGGCATCGGCCGGCAGGCCCAACGGCGTCGTGGTGCTGACCACGTCCAGGCTCTGGGTTTGCACCGTCTGCCAGCCGGCCGCGCTGCTCACCAGACGCACAGCCAGGGCGTCCACAGTCTTGCCGCCCTGCACCAGCTCGGCGCTCCACTCGCCATTGCCCGGGGCAATGGCCGGCAGCGCCACATAGTTGATGCCACTGTTCAAGGTCAGCGGCAGGCGCTGGGATTCCCCGGCGTAATGAATCACCAGCTCGGCCTTGACCGGTTGTTCGGACTGGCTGAAGGCAAACACCCCCAGGTCCGGCTTGTCGCCACTGCGGAAGCGGGTCGGGCCGCTCCACTTCAGGTACAGAGCCTTGTCGGAACGAACGAACTGTTTCTTCTGCCCCACTTGGCCGTCATCGGCGATGGCCCGAGCGGTAATGCGCCAGCGGGTCAGGGAATCCGGCATGCGGAAGGTGAAACGCGCCTTGCCGCTGCCATCGGTCACCAGCTCCGGCTGCCAGGCGGCGGTGTCGACGTCTTCACGACGTGGCCGCTCCAGCACCTTGACCCCACGCTCGCTGCGATTGGCCTTGCCCGGGGCCGTCGGGCTGCCCGGCAGGGCCACGTCGTAGCTGATGAACGACAGGCTGGCGCTGGTGCGCACGTTATTGCGCCGAGGGTGGTAGAAGAACTGGTCGATGCTCGGCGCTACTTCCGGCTGCAGCGCGTAGACCATCTCGTCCACCACGCTGACGGTCAGGTGCGCCGGCACCGGCTTGCCGGCGAACTGGGTGGACAGGTCCACGGTGACCAGGTCACCCGGCTGGTACTTGTCCTTGTCGGTGTGGATGGCCACATCGATCTGCGGTGTCAGCACCTTGATCCCGGCATTCTGGAAGCTGTACTCGCCGCCCTTGGTGTAGAGCACAGAGAACGTCAGGTTCGGTGCGAAGTTGTCCTTCACCGGCACCCGGGCGCGGTATTGGGTCGGGCTGAGTTTTTCCACTTTCAGCCAGTCGCCGCCCTTGGACAGCAGCGCCGTGGCTTCGACCTTGTCGCGCTCCAGCGACAGCAGCGCATCGTTGATCGGCTCGGGGAAGGTAATCAGCGCCAGGGCTTCGTCACCGGTCTTGTATTCGGCCTTGTCGAGAACGATTTCCACGGTGCCCGGCACCGCTTTAACGCCTTCGCCGGTGACCGAGTGGCTGGTGCCGCCCAGTACTCGGTCGTGCTCGTCCTTCAGGGTCAGGTTGTAGGTGCCGGGACGTTCGAAGGCCAGGGCAAAGCCCTTGTCGGCCTCGCCCAGCTTGCCCTCGCCGGTGGACTGGTCTTCCAGGCGCACCCAACTGTAGCGGCTGGGGGAAACCTTCTGGCTCTGCTCACCGGCGTTCTGGTTGACGTAGCTGAATTGCACCTTGTCGCCAGCAGCGCTGAAACGCTGCGGCGCACTCAGGCTGAAGCTCGCCGCGCCCCGCTCGATGAGGATTTCCTTGGTGGTCTTGACCCGATAGGCCGCGCCGTCGCTGGCGAACACGGTGAGCATGTAGCGGCTCGGCTTGCTGGCCGCCGGCAGATCGAGGGTGGCACTGCCCTTGGCGTCAGTGGTCAGCTCGGCACTGGTCAGTTCCACCGGGAACTGGCCCATGTACTGCAGTTCGTTGTCCACCATGGACAGCTGCTGGGCCCGCAGGCTCAGTTGCAAGCGCGCATTGGCCACCGGCTTGCCGTCCGGATAGAGCAGCACCAGGTTGCCCTTCACCGGCTCGCCGGTCTTGAAGTCCGGCTTGGCCAGGCTCAGGGCAATCTCGAAGTGCGGCTTGATGTATTCGGCCACGCGGAAGGCGCTGCTGTAGACCTGGTCCTTGTAGGCAAAACGCAACTCATAACCACCGGCCACGGCATTTTCCGGCAGTTGGAAACGGCCTTGGGTGCCGGACTTGGAATCCAGATTCAGGGTCAGGTTCTGCAGCGCGGTGCCGGCGGCATCCAGCACGCTGACATTCACCGTGCCGGCACCCGGCTGCACCGAATCCCGGGCGTTCTTGAACTCGCGGCCGACGATTTTCAGCGATACCCAATCCCCCGGGCGATACAGCGGCCGGTCGGTGAACGCATAGAGTTTGGTGTCGTAGATTTCGCTGTCGTAATAGAAGTTCTCGGAGACGAATACCCCGCCTTCCTGGTCCTCGCCGATCACGTAGGAGCGCTCGGGGCTGACGTGTTTCAGGCGCACCAGGCCCTGTTCGTCAGTGGCGCCGCTGTTCATCACGCCCAGGCCGTCGGTCCATAGCACGTTGACCTTGGGCACGGAGTTGCCTTCATGCTTGCCCGCGGCCCAGACCAGCAGCTCATCGCCGGCAATCTTGCTCACCGCCACGGTGTTGGAGACGAAGACCATCGTGGTCGCACGGTACTTGCCCACCAGGGCTTCCACCAGGTACAGGCCCGGCTTGAGTTGCCCCAGCGGGATGTAGACGTTGCCCGGCGCGACGTTGATGAACTGGCTGGAGGAACCGGACAGGTCAACCCCGGCCGGCGGCTGGATCGGCTTGGCCTGCCACAGCGGATAACGGAACTGGGTCACCAGCGGCAGCCCCGGAATCAGGGCGAATTGCGGCTGGGCGTCATAGGGCGTGGGCGCCAGCATGGAGTTGCCGACCTTCAATTCCGGCACCTCCTCGGTCACCTGCTTGCGTGACTCGTAGGAGAAGGCGCGCTGCATCACCCGGCGCGACTTGCGATACCAGTTGTCCCACAGGTAGGCCAAGGTGTTGGACAGGCCCTCGCCCTTGAACTGGCCGTCACTGACCACCCGGTGCAGGTTCTTCTGGCGCTTGAGGAAGTCCAGCGGCTGGTTGATCCGGTACACCCGGATGTCCGCGCCGCCGTAGGGCTCCATGCGAAAGCGCCGGTAATCCCGACCCGGGGCCTCAAGGCGCACCATGGCCTGCTCGTCGCTGGCAAAGCTGCTGTCGGCCAGGAGGAAGAAACTCTCGCCGGAGACCGCCGCGTAATCGCTGGACGGCACCGAGTCTTCGGCATTGACCAGGCTCGCGGGGGCCGCGAGGGTCAGAACAACAGTCAGTCGAAACAGAAAACGCCACATACGCGATTCGCTCATTGGGTGAGGAAGTTCAGTCGATAGATGCCGATGAAGTTGGGGTTGGCGGGGTCGGGTATCCATCGAGTGTCCTTCCATGTCATCAGTTGCTGCACGCTGGCCGAGCGCATGCCGTTGTCGGTGGGGGTGGTGGTGCCGGTGTGATAGGCGATGTTGCGGCCCATCCAGATCATCAGGTGCTGGTCGTCGCCCTGGTCGAAGAACAGCAGGTCGCCGGGGCGCGCCTGGCCCAGGTCACGGCTGACCAGATGGCTGTTGAACTGGATCAGCTTGATGGCGTTGACGTAGGGCCCGGTCTGGCCGCCGCCCTGCTGCCACTGCTGGGCCAGGCCACGCTGGCCTTCGCTCAGTTGCAGCTCCGGCGGCAGGTAGCGATTGGACAGGCCATTGGCCCGCAGCCATTTGCTGTCGTGGGCCTTGAGCGCTTCGTTGGCGGCAAAGCGCACCAGGCCGGCGCAGTCCTGCTGGTACCAGCGCGGGCTCGGCCCTTGACTCAGTTGCTCCTGGGCGATGCGCACGAACCAGGCGCGAAACACCTGGGACTGCTGCACGTCCAACGGCGGCGCCTGGGTCGCGCCCACGGCGTTGCTCAGCAACAGGGCCAGCAGGCCGAGACTGCCCAGGCTTTTGCGCCATGCACTCACAGTGCGCGCCATTGCAGGGGCAGCCATTGCCAGTGACCGTTGGGCTCGCTGCCTTCGGGCAGAGTCAGGGCGTACTTGCCGTAACCGCCAAGGGTGCGCAGCTTGGGCACCAGGTAGGTTTGCGCAGCGTTGTTGAACACCGGCTCCATGTCCTGGGGCAAGCTGTCGAAGGTTTCCTGCTGGATCAACTGCGCCAGGGATTGCGGGCCCAGGTACACCGGCATCAGTGCATCCTTGGGTACCACATCGGCCAGGGGCGGGAAGCGCTTATCCAAAGTGTCCAGGGCCTTGCTCACCAGCTTGTCGTCCAGGGAGAACACCAGGGTCGAGCCATGGCGAGCCAGGCTGACCTGCATGAAGGCGCGGCCGGTGATGGCTTGCGGGTCCTTGGCTTCCTTGGCCGGGTACTGGCCGAAGTTGGAACTGACCTGGCGCTGCCACTGGTGTACCTCGCCGTTCTGCTGCTCGACCACGGGGAAGATGCGCTCCGGCACCTTGCTTTCCCGAGCCCCGACCATGGAACCGAACAGTTTGCCCAGTTCCCCATCGAGCTGGGTGTTGTCCTTGTCCTTGAGGCTGGCCACCAGCAGCGGCGTGTACAGCCGCGAGTCGGCGTACCAGCACAGGCCGGCGGTGCCGGCCATGTATTCAGTCAGGCTGCTGGCCACCGCCTCTTCGGCACCGAGCTTGACCAGCAGCGGTTTCTGCTGCTCCGCTGCCAGGGGCAACGCCACGCAGGCACTGGCGCCCATGGGCATGGCCTGCCAGATCGGCTTGAAGTCGAAGGCCGGCTGGTTGTCCTGCTCTTGCATGGCCAGGTAGCTGTGCCAGCCCTGGGCGTCCATATCGAAACGCAGGCCGGCGAAGTTGGGGATGAAACGCTGGTAACCCATGGCCAGGACACTGGAGTTGACCGCCAACCGCTGCTGCACTTCAGGCTTGCGCGCCTCCAGGCCAAAGGCTTCGGGGAACAGTTTGTCACCGTTGAGCAGGGCTTCCAGGGCAGCGGTGGAGACGGCGCCGTGCTCATCGTCGGCACCGCTGCTCAGGTCATACAGCTTGGCCGGGTTGGACAGCACCACCAGTTTGTCGCCGTGGGAAGCGAACGCCAGGGATTTACCGGCGTTGTAGTTCAACTGGTAGAGGGTCACCGCATCGCCGCCGACCTTCAGCTCAGCCAGCTTGCTCAGTTGCGTGTCGTCCAGGGCAACCTTGGCCAGGGGCTCCAGCAGCTTGGCCAGCCCGCCACGATCCATCACCAGCAGGAAATCCTTGAGGCGCCCATCGACACCGCGCCACAGCGCCACATCCGCCGGCTGGTCGAACAGTTGCTCGATCAGGTTGTCCTGCAATTTCAGGTCATGCTCGTAGATGATCCGCCGCAGGCTGCCGATCAGGCCCAGGCGGTCGGCGTGGGCCTGGTAATAGAAGACGAAGTCTTCGGTCAGGGTTTCCTTGAGGAAAGGCACCGCCAGCAGGTCCTTGGGCAGTTGCGTCAGGGAGTGGGTTTCCAGTAGTCCGTCGGGGCGACTCAGGCCCAGCTTGTCGCCGGCCAGTTCGGCCACCGGGGTCTTGGGCTTGCAGCCCACACCCGCGACTGCGGCGGCGACCAGACACAGGCCCGCGACCAGTGCTGGCCAGCGCCGTTTGCTACCGGGTTGAACAGGGCCGGGAACGCCGGCCGCCGGGGATGCTGTGTTTTCGCTCATGATTCACAAAGCCCAATTCATCCGTGGTGCGGGATGTTCAATAGTTGAAAGACTTGACCAGCAACAGGTCGCCGATGGCCCGCATGGGCACGATAAAGGTCTCGCGTTTCTCATCGACGGTGTTTTCGTTAAGGATCAGGTTGATCTGCGAGGTGATCACCTCGTTCTGATTGCTGCCTTCGTCGAAGTTGTACCCGCCACCGCCGAAGTTGCCCCAGTAGTTGACGTAGATCAGATAGGTGCCCCGCAGCGGCGCGGTCATGGTGAACATTTCCGGGCCCGGCCCGTCGACGCCGTCCGGGTCCAGGCCGCCGCCGTTGGTCAAACCGGGATGACCGAAGAACGCGTGCTGACCGTCGGGGGTGATGATGTGCATGTCCAGCTCGGCCTTGGGATCATCCCAGCCCAGCACCACGCGAATGCGTGGGGGCGTCTTGTTCTGATTGGCTTCGTAGAATTGCACGCGCTTGAGGGACTTGCCCTCGGAGCTGCGCACTTCGACGCTGTTGGAGCCGGCGCCAAACGCATAAGGGCGAGCGAAGCGGCCCTGTTCGTCGGTGTAGAGGTTCAGCGGATTGCCGTTGACCGACAGGCTATGGGGCTGGCGCAAGTGACCGATCGCCTTGAGCTGGCCCTCGATCAGGGTGCGGTTGCGTTGAATGCCGCGGTCGATGGGTGGCGTCGGATAGGCCACCCGGTCCTGCTCGGTACGGTCCAGCAGTCCGGAATAGCGCCAGCCGGCCAGGGGTTCCTGAAGTTCGGCGGAAGGTTCGGCGAACACCGCCCCGGCCACCAGCAAGGTCAGCAGGAGGGAGGATAAAACGCGCATGTAATGCGTCCTGCCATGCATGGGAAAACCCTGGCGCCAGATCCTCGGCGCGGCTGCAAATATTCAGAAAGAGTGCCCGGCGACAAAGGGCGCTGGAAAGGCCGCAGATTAGCGACTTGGCGCCTGTTGCACAATTGGCGCAAAGGGATTTTGCAAGGCAATCGACACCCTGCTGAAGTCCGCCCCGCAGGTGCCACTACGGCGACATTATCCGCGCCGAGAAAGGTGGCCATACGCCATTAATTGCGCACCTCATCAGTCGACAAGAAAAACCCTTAGTTCAAGTACGAATCTGCCCCAGAGGCCCCCTCTCTCCAGCACTCGCAAGCGTCCGGCCGCCAACCACCGACGGCTGCCGATCGACCCTGCGGCAAGCGCTCTGGAATGCCTGTTGCACCAATCGGCCCGGCCATCGCCCATGGCAGCCAGGGGCCATCGCGCATTCCCTCAGGGAATGACCCCATACCCATTAGTCGATTGCTACAGCGCACCACTCAACGCTTATCTAAGAACGCCGCAGCGTTGCACCGCGGCGCCCTGTGATTGCGGCCTCGCCTGGCCATAAAAAAGATAAGCAACGGGAGTGCCTCACTGATGAAGTATCCGTTAAGAGCCTGGGTCTTCTGGCCCACCTTTCTGATTCTGCTGGCAGCGGTGATCGCCAGCTACCTTGATCTGCAGGGTTTCCTGGCGGTGAGCAGGCAGCTCAACCGGATCATCCTCGACAACTTTTCCTGGCTGTTCAGTGCCGGCAGCTTCTTTCTCCTGGTACTGACCGCCATCGTCTACTTTTCGCCCCTGGGGCGGGTGCGCATCGGTGGCGAAGACGCCAAGCCCCTGCTGAGCAAGCCGCGCTGGTTCATGGTGGCACTGTGCACCACCCTGGCGGTCGGCGTGCTGTTCTGGACCACCGCCGAGCCGCTCTATCACCTGTATGGCCCGCCCTCGAGCCTGAACATCGAAGCCGGCAGCAGCGAGGCCAAGCACTTCGCCATGTCCAGCATGTTCCTGCACTGGACCCTGACGCCCTACGCCATCTATCTGGTGCCCTCACTGGTGTTCGCCCTGGTTTTCTACAACCTGCGCGGCCACTTCTCCATCGGCGCCATGCTGCAACCTCTGCTCGGCCAGGCATGGGTCAAGCGCCATGCCGGACTGATCGACCCCCTGGCGATGTTCGCCCTGGTGGCGGGCATGGCCTCTTCCCTGGGCACCGGCGCCCTGACCCTGTCCGGTGGCCTGAGCCAGTACATCGGCGGTGACACCACGCCGCTGCGCCTGGGACTGATCATCGCGGTGATCGTCGCCACCTTCGTGTTCTCCGCCGCCAGCGGCTTGCAGAAGGGCATCGTCAAGTTCTCCACCTTCAACACCTGGATCATGCTGGCCCTGGGGCTGTTCGTCCTGATCTGCGGACCGACCCTGTACATCTTCAGCCTCGGCATCGAGTCCTTCGGCACCTACCTGCAGACTTTCTTCGGCCGCAGCCTGTTCACCGGCGCGGCCAGTGGCGACAACTGGCCCCAGAGCTGGACGGTGTTCTACTGGTCGGTGTGGTTCGCCTGGGCCCCGGTGAGCGCCATGTTCCTGGGCAAGATCGGCCGTGGCTATACCGTGCGCGAATTCATCCACATCTCCATGCTCTACCCGGCGCTGTTCACCGCCCTGTGGATCTGCATCTTCTCCGGCAGCAGCCTGTACTTCGACGCCCAGGGTGATGGGGTACTCAACCGCGTGCTCAACGAGCAAGGGGTGGAGCATGTGCTGTACCAGGTGTTCCAGCAGCTGCCGGCGAGCGGCCTGATCATTGCCTTCCTGCTGTTCATTGCCTTCATCTCCTTCGTTACTGCTGCCGACTCCAGCACCGATGTCATCGGCAATCTGTGCAGTCGCGGGGTCACCGCCGACTCCGATCTGGACGGCAGCCCGCTGCTCAAGGTGATCTGGGGCGCGATCATCGGCTGCGTGTCCTGGGTGATGGTGGCCTACGTCGGCATCGACGGGGTCAAGATGCTCTCCAACCTGGGCGGCCTGCCGGGCATGCTGATTGTCCTGCTCTCCAGCAGCGCACTGATCATCTGGATGAAAAACCCGTCCTTGCTGACACCGCCGCTGCCAGCGGACGAGCTCGGGGAAAGCCACTCGCCACGAGGGCCTACCCCATGAACGTCCGTCTCCTGATCCTTGGCGGCCTGGGCCTGACGCTGCTCTGCCCCGCGCTGGCCCACGCCAGTCAGGCGCAATCCCGGGGCTTTGTCGAAGACAGCCGAATCAACGGCCTGGTGCGCAACAACTACCGCAACAACGACCATCGTCAGTTGGACCTGGATGCCCGCGAGTGGGGCCAGGGCCTGCAGCTGGACTATGCCTCCGGCTACACCCAGGGCACCCTGGGCTGGGGCCTGGATGCCCATGCCTATTTCGCCACCCGACTCGACAGCGGCGGTGGCCGGGCGCGCACCATGATGCTGGTCAGCGACAGCGACGGCAGCAGCCGCCGGGAATCGGCTACCGCCGGGGCGGCGCTGAAAATGCGCCTGTCCAATACCGAGTTCAAGTACGGCGACCTGCGGCCACAGACCCCGGTGCTGGCCCTGGCCGACAACCGGCTGATGCCGGCCACCGCCACCGGCCTGGCCTTCAGCAGCCGCGAGGTGGAAGGCCTGTTGCTGGAGGGCGGACACTTCACCGCCTCCCGGGACTTCAACCAGACCGGTCATCGGGGCGGCTTCCACGCCGGCTACGCCAGGGTCGAGGGCGGCGACGCCAGCTATCTGGGCGGCACCTACCAGTTGCATCCGCAGGTCGAGCTGGGGCTCTACAGCTCGCGCTACCAGGACCTGTGGCGCCAGCACTACGTCAACCTCAACCTCGACCAGCCCCTGGACGCCGAGGAGCGGCGCAGCCTGAACCTGGACCTGCGACTCTACCGCTCCCTGGACGACGGCAAGGCCCTGGCCGGGGATATCGCCGTAACGGCCTGGTCGGCGGCGCTGGCCCTGAACCAGGGCCCGCACACCGTGACCCTGGCCCACCAACGCATCCATGGCCAGCAGCCCTTCGACTACCTGGCCCTGAGCGGCGGCGGCTTCCACGGCTCGATCTACCTGGCCAACGCCTCGCTGATCGCCGACTTCAACGGCCCCGGCGAACGCTCCTGGAGCCTGGGCTACCGACTCGACCTGGAGCACCTGGGCCTGCCCGGCCTGTCCTTCGGCACCCGCTACATCCGTGGCAGCCATGTCGACGGCCGGCGGATCCCCAAAGACAGCCCCTACCGCTACTACGCCGACAAGGAGCGCCAATGGGAGCGGGACATCGACCTGAGCTACCGGGTGCAGAGCGGCGTCGCCAAGGACCTGTCCCTGAGCCTGCGCCAGGGCACCTACCGCATTAACGGAACCTCGAACGGCGATGTCGACCACATCCGCCTGGTCACCGAGTACCCCTTCAGCCTGCTGTGATCCACCGCGCTCGGCCCGGTGCCGGCCCCTTTATCGACTGGAGTAGCCCATGGACGTCATCCGCGACTTTCCCCATCCGATCCGCGAGATCGAGCACTGCCTGATCCCTCTGCGTGACGGCACCCAACTGGCTGCGCGTATCTGGCTGCCGGCCGATGCCGGCACCCGGCGTTACCCGGCAATTCTCGAATACCTGCCCTATCGCAAGCGCGATGGCACCGCAGTGCGCGATGCCCTGACCCATCCCTGGATGGCGGGCCAGGGTTACGCCTGCGTGCGCGTGGACATGCGCGGTAACGGCGAGTCCCAGGGCTTGATGGCCGACGAGTACCTGCCCCAGGAGCAGCAGGACGCCCTGGAGGTGCTCGACTGGCTCTGCGCCCAACCCTGGTGCGACGGCAACCTGGGGATGATGGGCATCTCCTGGGGCGGCTTCAACGGCCTGCAAGTGGCGGCCCATCAACCCGCAGCACTGAAAGCCATCATTACCCTGTGCTCCACTGACGACCGCTACGCCGACGACATTCATTACAAGGGTGGCAACCTGTTGATGGAAAACCAGGGCTGGGCCGCCACCATGCTCAACTTCAGCGCCGCCGTGCCGGACCCGCTGCTGGTGCCGGACTGGCAGGCGCAATGGCAGCAACGCCTGGACGCCATGCCGATGCTGGCCGAAACCTGGCTGCAGCATCAGACCCGTGACGACTACTGGCGCCAGGGCTCGGTGTGCGAGGACTACGCGGCGATCAAGGCCGCGGTGTACTGCATCGGCGGTTGGGGCGATGCCTACAAGAACAGCGTGCCGCGCCTGATGCAGCACCTGAATGGCCCGAAGAAAGCCCTGCTCGGCCCCTGGATTCACAAGTACCCGCACTTTGCCGTGCCCAACCCGGCCATTGGTTTTCTCCAGGAGGCCAAGCGCTGGTGGGACCACTGGCTCAAGGGCATCGACAACGGGGTGATGGACGAGCCCGCCTGCACCTTCTACCTGCAGGACGCCGTGCCGCCCAAGGCCAGCTACGCCGAACGCCCGGGTGTCTGGGTGCAGACCGCCGGCTGGCCCGATCCACAGATCCAGTGGCAGACCTTCAGCCTTAGCGACAGCGGACTCAGCGCGGGAGCGCAAGCGCTGAGCGCAAGTCGCAGCATCTGCTCGCCCCTAACCACCGGCCTGCATCAGGGCGAGTACTGCGCCATCTGGTTCGGCCCGGACGGTCCCACCGACCAGCGCCGGGATGACGCCCACTCGCTGTGCTTCGACAGCCAGCCCTTGAGCGAGCCCCTGGCCTTGCTGGGTGATGTGCGCCTGGACCTGCGCCTGACCTCGGACCGGCCTTGCGGGCAGATCGTCGCCCGGCTCAATGCCGTGGCCCCGGACGGTCAGGTGGCGCAGATCACCTATGGCACCCTGAACCTGTCGCTGCGCGACGACTTCGCCGTGGCCAGCCCACCCGAGCCCGGCGCGCCCCTGCAGGTTCGCTTCAACCTCGACCATGTCGGTTATCGCCTGCCGGCCGGTTATCGCCTGCGCCTGGCGTTGAGCACCGCCAGCTTCCCGTTGCTGTGGCCGGCCCGGGAGCTGACCACCCTGACCCTGCTGCCCGAGGTACAGAGCGTGCAGTTGCCGGTGTTCATCGGCGAACCCGTGGCGTGTCCGTTCGAAGCCCCGCAAAGCGCCCCGCCGGCCAACCTGGAAATCATCCGCGCCGCCGCCCCCAAGCGCAGCCTCAGCGAAGACGTGGCCAGCGGCGAAGTCTGCGTGCGTATCGACGACGACCTGGGCGCCATGCGCTTGCTCGATCACGGCCTGTGGGTCGACCAGCGCTGCACCGAGCAGTACCGCACCCTGCCCTGGGACCCGCTGTCGACCCGGGCCGATATCCAATGGCAGTACCGGGCCGGTCGCGGCACCTGGTCGGTGGAAGTGGACAGCTCCCTGGGCCTGCACGCCGACGCGCAATGGTTCTACCTGCGCGCCACCCAGGTTGCGCGACTCGATGGCCGGCAGATTCATCAACGCCAGTGGCACAAACGGATCGCCCGATCCACGCTGTAAAGCGTGGCAGGATGCCCAATCTCCGAGACTCGGCGGGACGCAGGACACAGCGCCCGCCCCTGTAGACTGGTACCCGCATGTCGCATCGAAACGTCGATCTGCCCCCTCTCAACTGCCTGCAGCCTTTCGAGGCCGTGGCCCGTCATTTGAGCTTTACCCGGGCCGCCCAGGAGCTGAACCTGACCCAGAGCGCGGTGAGCCGCCAGATCAAGCGTCTGGAGGCAAACCTCGCCCGGCCGCTGTTCCACCGCCACAACCTGGGCATCAGCCTGACCCCGGCGGGCGAGCGCTACTTTCGCACCATCCAGCGCCTGCTGCGCGAGCTGGACCGCGAGTCGGCGGAACTGCGCCGGCGCGGCGCCGAGCGCCAGCTGACCCTGGCCAGCACCCCGACCATCAGCTCGATCTGGCTGGCGCGCCTGCTGCCAGCGTTCCAGAGCCTGTATCCGGAGCTGGACATCCGCATCCTCTGCAGTGAAAGCCCCCTGCACCTGGATGTCAGCGAGTACGACCTGGGACTGTTCTATCACCTGGACGAGTTGCCGGCGCCCCTGGGCCTGGAGCTGACCCCGGTCTTTGCCGGGGAGCAGGTGATCTGCGTCTGCAGCCCGGACTACCTGAGCCGCAAGGGGCCGATTCGTGATCCGCAACACCTGCTGCAGGAACACCGGCTGCTGATTGTCGAAGACCACTATCACGACTGGCTGACCTGGTCCGACTGGTTCAGTGCCGTGGGCGCGACCTATCACTCCCCGCAACATGCCCTGCGCACCAACAGCTACCAGTTGCTGATGCAGTCGGCAGTGATGGGCCAGGGGGTAGCCCTGGGCTGGGAAAGCCTGCTGCAGGACGAACTCGCCGCCGGACGCCTGCAACGCGCACTGCCGCAGCGCATGCCCAGCCGCGGGCGCCTGAACCTGATGCAACCGCACCACCGCAATCCGCCATCCGCCGTACGCCGCTTTCGCCAATGGCTGCTGGAACACACCCACCTTGCCCACGACACCGGTCCTTGACCGCCCCGACCTGACGACTCATGAACCTGAACCTGCTGACATTCCCCGCGCTCTACTGCGCCACCCTCCTGATGCTTGCCGGCAACGGGCTGTTCTTCAGCTTTATCGGCCTGCGCCTGACCAGCGACGGGGTCGGCGAACTGTGGATCGGTGGCCTGACCGCCGCCTATTACGCCGGCATGGTCTGCGGCGCCAAGTTCGGCCATCGGATGATTGCCGCCGTGGGCCATATCCGCTCCTACGTCGCCTGCGCGGGTGCCGCGACCATGATCGTGCTCCTGCACCTGCTGTTCGAAGATCTGTGGTTGTGGCTGGTGCTGCGCTTCATCACCGGCCTGGTGATGATGAACCAGTACATGGTGATCGAAAGCTGGCTCAACGAGCAGGCGGGCAACCAGCAGCGCGGCGCAGTGTTCGCCGGCTACATGGTGGCGGTCTCCCTGGGCCTGATGCTGGGTCAGAGCGTGCTGATCTGGCGTCCCGAGCTGGACTTCAAGCCTTTGCTGATCGTCGCCCTGTGTTTCGCCGCCTGCCTGATACCCGTCGCCCTGACCCGACGCCTGCACCCGGCCAAGCTGGTGGCAGCCCCCCTGCAGATCGGCTTTTTCTGGCGCCGGGTGCCGCAAGCCCTGAGCACGGTGTTCATCACCGGACTGCTGGTCGGTTCGTTCTATGCCCTGGCACCGGTGTTCATCACCTTGAGCGGCCTGGACACAGCCCAGGCCGGCACTTTCGTCGCCGTGGCGATCCTGGCCGGGCTGTGCGGCCAGTGGCCGCTCGGCTGGCTTTCGGATCGCCTCGACCGCGCGCGACTGATCCGCGCCTGCGCGCTGCTCCTGTGCCTGGTGACTGTGCCTTTGTGGGGGCTGTTCGGCCTGTCGTTTACCTTCTTGCTGCTGTTCGCCTGCCTCAGCGGCCTGCTGCTGTTCAGCCTCTACCCGCTGGCGGTCGCCCTGGCCAACGACCACATTGAGCAACCCCAACGTGTGGCCCTGAGCGCCATGCTCCTGGCCACCCACGGCGTCGGCGCCTGTCTGGGGCCGCTGCTCAGCGGCGCGCTGATGAACCTCTATGGCCACAACGCCTTGTACATGGTGTTTTCGCTGTTCGCCCTGCTGCTGGCCTGGCGGGTACAACCGAGCAAGGTCAGCGGGGAGTTCCGGGTCGACGACGCGCCGTTGCAGCACGTGGCCATGCCCGAGCATCCGCCAAGCGTGCAGGCCTCGACCCTTGATCCACGCATCGAGGCTGTGCCCGGGGAGTGGCTGATCCAGGCGCCGCCGCCCGGTGAACCAGGGCGCAGCACGCTCAAGACCGACGCTGCATCCGCCTGATTCAGGCAGGGTTTAATTGGACGCTGAGCCGAATACATGCTCTATTCGGCTCACTGCAAGAGCTGAATAGAGCATGTATTCGGCTCATCCCCAGAGAGCCCGTCCATGGACCACCCACGTTGGATCTGGCAACACCCTACCTGGCACAGCTTCGACTGGCAGGCCGAGCGTCTTGCGCCGCTATTGCGCGAATGCGCTCAGGCTCAAGGCCGTTTGTTGGGCATGTCGGGCGTGGTGGACCAGGAACTGAGCGTCCAAAGTGAACTGGACGCATTGCTGCAGAACATCCTCACTTCATCTGCCATCGAAGGTGAACATCTGAATGTCGGCTCGGTGCGCTCATCCCTGGCGCGGCGACTGGGCCTGGAGCTCCCTCTGGAAAGCCGCACCAGCCCACGCAGCGAAGGCCTGGCGGAGCTGACCCTGGATGCCACCCAGCACTTTGCCCAACCCCTGAGCCCTGCACGACTGATGCGTTGGCATCAGTGGCTGTTTCCCACGCAAGAGCAGCACCTGATGAGCCTGCCGATCCGGGTCGGCGAACTGCGCGGGGAGGCACCGATGCAAGTGGTGTCAGGTCGCCTCGATCGTCCCACCGTACACTTCGAGGCGCCGCCCAGAGCCGGCCTTGAGCAACAGTTGCAGAGCTTCCTGGAATGGTTCGAGTCCAGCCGTCATCTGCCCGGGCTCGACCCGCTGCTGCGGGCCGGGGTCGCGCATTTCTGGTTCGTCACCCTGCACCCCTTTGATGACGGCAACGGCCGTTTGGCCCGGGCCATCACTGACCTGGCTCTGGCCCAGGCCGAACACCAGGCTATTCGCTTCTATGCCATGTCCTCCAGCATCCTCAAGGACCGCGCGGGCTACTACCGGATACTGGAAAACAGCCAGCGCGGCGGGATGGATATCAGTGCCTGGCTGGAGTGGTTCCTGCAAACCCTGCTCAGCAGCCTGCAGCAGGCGATGTCACGCATCGACCGGGTACTGGACAAGACTCGCTTCTGGCAGCAGCACCGCCAGCAGGCGCTGTCTACGCAACAGATCAAAGTGCTCAATCGCCTGTTCGACGGGGATCAGGACAGCTTTGCCCATGGCATCAGCGCCAGCCAATACCAGGCGCTGGCCAAGGTCTCCAAGGCCACCGCAACCCGCCACCTGGCCGACCTGCTGGCCAAAGGCTGCATCATCCGCTTGCCCGGAGGTGGCCGCAGCACCCGCTATGCAGCGAACCTGCCGGAGCGTCTTGGAGCCCCAGGAAAAACCCCGTGAAAAGCGCAAGCCAAGGCCACTGAAACCCAGGCCAGCAAGCGCTTCTCATTTGCCCGAAACCCCGGTGTCTGCTAGTGTCGCGCCGGTTTAACGTCAACCGGGATAGCCGCCATGGCCCGCAAAAAAGCTGCCTTAGATTTCGAACAATCCCTCGCCGACCTGCAAACCCTGGTCGAGCGTCTGGAGAACGGCGAGCTGTCGCTGGAAGACTCGTTGACCGCCTTTGAACAAGGCATCGGCCTGACCCGTGATTGCCAGGCCGCCCTGGCCCAGGCCGAGCAGAAGGTGCAGATCCTGCTGGAGCGCGATGGCGAACTGGCCGAACAACCTTTCGACGCGGAACAGCCAGAATGATTGCCGCTTATCAGGCCACCAGCCAGGCCCGCGTCGACGCTGCAATGCACACCCTGTTCACCGCTCCAAGCCCCGAACTTGCCCGCCTTTATGAAGCCATGCGCTACAGCGTGATGAATGGCGGCAAGCGCGTGCGCCCGCTGCTGGCCTACGCCGCCTGCGAGGCGCTGGGCGGCCGGCCCGAGCAAGCCAACGGCGCCGCCTGCGCGGTGGAACTGATTCATGCTTACTCCCTGGTCCACGACGACCTGCCGGCCATGGACGATGACGACTTGCGTCGCGGCCAGCCCACCACCCACAAGGCGTTCGACGAAGCCTGCGCCATCCTCGCCGGCGACGGCCTGCAGAGCCTGGCCTTCAGCGCCCTGCTGGACCCGGGCCTGAGCGACGCCAGCGCCGAGATCCGCCTGCGCATGGTCACCACCCTGGCCCAGGCCGCAGGCCCGGCGGGCATGGTGGGCGGCCAGGCCATCGACCTGGGCTCGGTGGGGCTCAAGCTCGATCAGAAAGCCCTGGAGTACATGCACCGGCACAAGACCGGCGCGCTGATTGAAGCCAGCGTGATTCTCGGGGCCCTGGCCAGCGGCCGGGCCGAGAAAGACGAGCTCAAGGCCCTGCAGACCTACGCTCAGGCAGTCGGCCTGGCATTCCAGGTGCAGGACGACATCCTCGACGTCGAAAGCGATACCGCAACCCTGGGCAAGCGCCAGGGTGCCGACATCGCTCGGGACAAACCGACCTACCCGGCGCTGCTGGGCCTGGCCGCAGCCAAGGAATACGCCCTGGAATTGCGGGACCAGGCGCTGCATGCGCTGCGTCCGTTTGACGCAGCGGCCGAGCCCTTGCGCGAGCTGGCGCGGTATATCGTCGAGCGCCGCAGCTGATCAACTCCCGATAGCCGGACCGCATATCGGCCAAGTTCGGCGCTCCGCGTGGGCAGCTTGCGATGCATAAGGTAAACTGCCGCCTCTTTCTATACCTATAACGATTCGCCTGATGCCCACGACGTTTCATGAGATTCCCCGCAAACGCCCTACCACGCCGCTGCTCGACCGTGCCCAGACGCCGGACGGCCTGCGTCGGTTAGGTGAAGCCGAGCTGGAAACCCTGGCCGATGAGTTGCGCCTGGAATTGCTCTACACGGTCGGCCAGACCGGCGGGCATTTCGGTGCCGGCCTCGGGGTCATCGAGCTGACCATTGCGTTGCATTACGTGTTCGACACCCCGGACGACCGGCTGGTGTGGGACGTGGGTCACCAGGCGTATCCGCACAAGATCCTCACCGGTCGTCGCGAACAGATGGCCAGCCTGCGCCAGAAAGACGGCCTCGCGGCCTTCCCGCGGCGCTCCGAGAGCGAGTACGACACCTTTGGCGTCGGCCACTCCAGCACCTCCATCAGCGCCGCCCTGGGCATGGCCATCGCCGCCCGCCTGCAGCACAGCGAGCGCAAGGCCATCGCAGTGATCGGCGACGGCGCCCTGACCGCGGGCATGGCCTTCGAGGCGCTGAACCACGCGCCGGAAGTGGACGCCAACATGCTGGTGATCCTCAACGACAACGACATGTCGATCTCGCGCAATGTCGGCGGGCTGTCCAACTACCTGGCCAAGATCCTCTCCAGCCGCACCTACGCCAGCATGCGCGAAGGCAGCAAGAAAGTGCTGTCGCGCCTGCCCGGTGCCTGGGAAATCGCTCGCCGCACCGAAGAATACGCCAAGGGCATGCTGGTCCCCGGCACCCTGTTCGAAGAACTGGGCTGGAACTACATCGGCCCCATCGATGGCCACGACCTGCCGACCCTGATCGCCACACTGCGCAACATGCGTGACCTCAAGGGTCCGCAGTTCCTGCATGTGGTGACCAAGAAGGGCAAGGGCTTCGCCCCGGCGGAAGTCGACCCGATCGGCTACCACGCCATCACCAAACTGGAACCCCTGGATGCTCCGGCGGCCGCACCGAAAAAGGCCGGCGGTCCGAAGTATTCCGGCGTCTTTGGCGAGTGGCTGTGCGACATGGCCGCCGCCGATCCGCGCCTGGTGGGCATCACCCCGGCGATGAAGGAAGGCTCGGACCTGGTGGCCTTCAGCGAGCGTTTCCCGCTGCGCTACTTCGACGTGGCGATTGCCGAGCAGCACGCAGTGACCCTGGCAGCCGGCATGGCCTGCGAAGGCGCCAAACCGGTGGTGGCGATCTACTCCACCTTCCTGCAGCGCGGCTATGACCAACTGATCCACGACGTGGCGGTACAGAACCTCGATGTGCTGTTCGCCATCGACCGTGCCGGCCTGGTGGGCGAAGACGGCCCGACCCACGCCGGCAGCTTCGACCTGTCCTACCTGCGCTGCATCCCCGGCATGCTGGTGATGACCCCGAGCGACGAGAACGAGTTGCGCAAGATGCTCAGCACCGGGCACCTGTACAACGGCCCCGCCGCCGTGCGCTACCCGCGCGGTACTGGCCCCAACGCGCCGATCGACAAGGACCTGGAACCGATCGAGATCGGCAAGGGCGTGATCCGCCGCCAAGGCAAGCAAGTGGCCCTGCTGGTATTCGGCGTGCAACTGGCCCAAGCCCTGCAAGTGGCCGAAAAGCTCGACGCCACCGTGGTCGACATGCGTTTCGTCAAACCCCTGGATGAAGCCCTGGTCCGCGAGATCGCCGGTAGCCACGAACTGCTGGTGACCATCGAGGAAAACGCCATCATGGGCGGCGCCGGAGGCGCGGTCAGCGAATTCCTGGCCCGCGAGAACATCCTCAAGCCGATCCTGCACCTGGGGCTGCCGGATGCCTACGTCGAGCACGCCAAACCGGCGCAGATGCTTGCCGAATGCGGCCTCGACGAAGCCGGCATCGAAGCTTCGGTACGCCAGCGTCTGGAACTGCTGGGCCTGGCTTGATCCACAGCGGCTACCTGTAGCCGCTGCTGCACGCCCGCCATGCGGGCGTCGCTTTTGCTCCCTTCCTTATCCGGCTTCACACACTGCGGCGAAGGCCGAGCCGCGCTAACGGAATAGCCATGAAACTCTCTCGCCTGGCCCTGCCGCTATGTCTCCTGCCCTGCGCCGATCTGCTGGCCGACACCTCCGAGCGCGATCAGGCGCTGAAACTGCCCGAGATGCTGATCAGCGCCAACCGTCAGGTGGAAGCTCGCAACGACAGCAGCGCGGCCAACACCGTGTTCACCCGGGAAGACATCGACCGCCTGCAACCCACCAGCCTGACCGATCTGCTGCAACGGGTGCCTGGTGTGCAGGTCGCCCGAAGCGGCGGCCGCGGCAGCCTGCCAGGCATCTTCATTCGCGGCACCAACTCGGCCCAGAGCCTGGTGCTGGTGGATGGCCAGCGCATCAGCAGCTCATCTTCCGGCGACAGCAATCTGCAATTCATCAGCATCGAGCAGATCGAGCGAGTGGAAGTGCTGCGCGGCTCGCGCTCGGTGATCTACGGCAGCGACGCCATTGGCGGGGTGATCCAGATTTTCACCCGGCGTGGCGCCCAGCAAGGCCTGCAAGCACGCATGCATCTGGGGGTGGGCAGCAACCAGACTTGGGAACGCAGCCTGGGACTATCCGGTGGCGATCAGCAGACGCGCTTCAGCCTTGGCGCCAGCCTGGATGAAACGGCGGGGATCGACTGGACCCATGAGTCGTTTCCCAGCGATACCGACCATGATGGCTACCGCAACCAGTCGTTGAGCTTCACCCTCAGCCACGCGCTGAACGATGATTTAGAGGTGGGCTTCAACCTGCTGGATAACCGTGGCCGCGCTCGCTACGACAACCCTTTCGGACGCTACGATTCAAGCTACAACGTCTTCGCCCAGGACCCTTACACCGACTTCAGTGTCAGCAGCGTCAGCGGCTATCTCGACGCGAACCTCAATGACTACTGGAAATCGCGGCTGGAGCTCGGACATAGCGAAAACCGCGACCTCAAACGCGACAAGCTCAGCGACGAACGTAGCGTGTTCAATACCTACCGGGACTCGCTGAACTGGCAGAACGATATGCGCCTGGACGAGGACAACAGCCTGATCCTCGGCGCAGACTGGTACGAAGACCGGCTCAATACCAGCCCAGCATCATTTGCCGAAGACAGCCGCTGGAACCGGGCAGCCTTCATCCAGCATCGTTTTCACGGTGAAAGCTTCTCCACCGAACTGGGTTTGCGCCGCGATCAGAACCAGCAATATGGCAGCCAGAACACTTGGAGCGGCACCTTCACCCTGCCGCTGAACCCGGACAATGACCTGCTGCTGTCCTATAGCGAAGGCTTCCGGGCGCCCAATTTCAGCGATCTGTATTACCCCGGTTTCAGCAATCAAGATCTCAAGCCGGAGCACTCCAAGAGCTATGAACTGCAATGGCGTAGCCAGCTGACGCAAAGCAGCCGTCTGGAAGCTTCGATCTACCGGACCGATATCAAAGAGGCGATTATTTATGACCGTGTTGCGCAGCGCCCGGAAAACGTTGGCGCAGCAAGGATCAATGGTTTCGAGGCGGCCCTGAAACAGGAGCTGCTCGGCTGGCAGACCAGCATCGGCACCGCAATCATCGATCCACGCAACCGCAAGGATGGCCATCAACTGCCGCGCCGTGCCCGGCGCACCTTGAGCCTGGACCTGGACCGACAATTCGACCCATTGGCGTTCGGTGCCAGCTGGCAACTAGTAAGCAAGAGTTATGAAGACCTGAACGTGAAAAAGCAGGTACCTGTGGGCGGCTACGGCCTGTTTGCCCTGCGCAGCAGTTGGGCACTCAATCGGGAGCTAAAGCTGGACCTGAAACTCGACAATGTTCTCGACAAGTCCTATACCCGCGAGCTTTACGAATACAACGGCAACGATTACGGCTACCGCGAAGAAGGCCGCACCTGGATGCTCGGCGTGACCTGGACGCCCGAGCTGTAAGATCCGCCGAAGGGGCTCAGCGCTCAGGCGCAATCAAGGCACAGAGCTTGGCAGTGGCCGCGATCATCTGCCCACTGGGCCGTTCCAGGCCCTTGTCCCTCACCAGCAACAACCGCCCCTGCCGCACCGCTGCGATCTGCGGCCAGGCCTTCCAGGCATCCAGCTGCCCCTGGGCGGTGGCCAGGATCGCCTGCGGATTACGCTGCAATACCGATTCGATACTGACCTGGGGCGCCGGCAGGTGCTGGTCGGCAAATACATTGCGCGCCCCGCAGACGCTCAAGGCTTCACTGATGATCTGCCCACCGCCCACGGTGTACAGCGGCTGATCCCAGACCTGATAGAACACCGGCACGGCAGGCTTGCGGTGATAGCGTGCACGCAGGCTGGCCAGCTGACCATTCAACTCGTCTGCCAGTTTGCGCCCGGCGGCCGGGCGGCCCAGGCGCTCGCCGATCTCGGCGATCTGCGCCAGCAACTGCAGGAAATCATGGGGTTCGGCAACGTAGGTGGGAATGCCCAAGCGGGCCAGCTGATCGCGCTGGGCCGGGCCGACACTGGCGGGCCAGAGCAGCAGCAAATCGGGCTTGAGGCTGAGCAGGCGCTCCATGTCCAACTGGCCGTAACGCCCGACCGAGGGTAGCTCCTTGAGCATTGGCGGGCGTTCGCCGGCATCCAGCACCCCGACCAGCCGATCAGCGGCGCCCAGTTCAACGACGATCTCCGACAGTGACGGTGCGAGGCTGACCACACGCTGCGCCGCCAGGGCCGGAGTGCCGGCCAGCAGGCACAGGACCGCCAGCCAGCGCCACATCAGCCCAGCTGACGAGGAATACGGTAGAGGTAGAACAGCACCGCGGTGGACAGCGCCAGGAGCATCAGCGGCACCGCTTCCAGGCCGACAAACACTGCCAGGGCACCGATCCAGGCGGGCAAGGATGCCGCCAGGAAGGCGGCGCGACGACGGGCCGCCAGGGTGATCCAGGCGGCAGGCTCCTCAGGGGTATCGAGGGCTTTGCCGGCGGCGATCAAGGCATGCTTGTAGCCGTTGAAAAAACGCAGGCTGACGAACATCGAGGCCGTACCGGCGATAAAGAATGGCATCGCCAGCACGGGCATCAACGCCTCGCCCTGACCAAACACCAGGTTGATCACAAACAGCGGCAGCAAGGCCAGCGCCAGGTATTGCCACCAGCTTACGGTCAGACGCCGTTTGACTTGACCCCGAGTCACGCGCGGTCGACCTCGCCCTGGTGCTCGTTGCCCATCATGTGGTCGAGCTTGCTGGCCTTGGTCGCCAGGTACAGCTTGTTGTGGGGGTTGTGCCCGGTGTGCAGCGGCACCCGCTCGGCAACCTGGATGCCCATCTCGGTCAGTGCCTTGACCTTGCGCGGGTTGTTGGTCATCAGGCGTAGGGACTTGACCCCCAGATGCTCGAGCATCGGCAGGCACATGCCGTAGTCACGCTGATCCGCGGCGAACCCCAGGCGCTCGTTGGCTTCCACGGTATCGGCGCCACCATCTTGCAGCTCATAGGCACGGATCTTGTTCAGCAGGCCAATACCGCGACCTTCCTGACGCAGGTACAGCAATACGCCACGCCCTTCCCGGGCGATGGCCCGCAGGGCGGCTTCCAGCTGCGAGCCGCAATCGCAACGCTGGCTGAACAGGGCGTCGCCGGTCAGGCATTCGGAGTGCAGGCGACCGAGAACCGGCGCGCCATCGGCGATGTCCCCCAGGCTGAGCACGACGTGCTCGCGACCGGTGGCTTCATCGAGAAAACCATGCATGGTGAATTGCGCAAAAGGTGTAGGCAGCTTGGAGGCGGCAACAAAAACGACGGGCACTGTTGTGCTCCTGATCTGTATGAGGACTGGAGATTCGCAGAGGCGGCATTGTAACAGCAGCCTCCACTGCACGCTTAGGCTGAATTATCGGAGATAAAGATCGATAAGTTTGATCAACGGACCGCCGGACGCGGACTCCCATCAAAGGGATAAGGCTGCTTCCAACGCTCGAAGATTGGCCGTAATCGCCCTGTACTCACCAACTGCGCCATGCGCTGGTCATACAGCTCGCGCATTTCCCGGCCCCGGGGATTACTGGCAAACCCCAGGTACAGCGGCAGCTCGGCCAAATGGGTGCGCTTGAACTGGCTCGGGTCCTGAGCCTGGCTCAGCACATAATCGATCTCGGTCTGGGCATCGATATAGTAGTCGGCGCGACTGTAGAGCAGCATCGGCAGGATACCGACACGCCGCCGGATCTCGTTGTAGCGGCGAACATTGGGCAGGTAGTCCTGGTACTTGTAGCCACGCACCCAGACCAGTCGGTAACTGCCGAGCGTCGCCGGGCTCAGTTCCGGACTGCTCGCCAGGCCCAGGGCGTAGATGTGGTCCGTGTCGTAGTTCCAGTGCGGGTACAGCACGCCCGGCGATTCGTCGCGATAAGCCCCAACCTGTGCATCCACCTCGCCGCGCTGCACCAACCCGACCGAACGGGTATAAGGCACGCTGTAACGCTCGATGGTGATTCCCACGGGCTCGAAGACTTCGCGCAGGATGTCCCAGGCCAACCCATCGCCGTCGGCCTCGGTGTATTCGCTCCAGACCTCACTGGCGATGCGAATCTGCCCGGATGGCGCCTGCAGCTCGCCGGCCCGGACGCTGCAACAGCTCCAGGCAACCAGCAACACCAGCAGCACGCGGCAGACATCCATGCCTAATTCCTCAGTTGAAGCACCACACCAACCCTTGCATCGCCAACCAGGCAAACACGCCAGCCAGCACATCATCGAGCATGATGCCGACACCGCCATGCACATGCCGGTCGACCCAGCGAATCGGCCACGGCTTGAGAATGTCGAAGAAACGGAACATTAGAAACCCCGCCAACAGCCAGTACCAGCCCTCGGGCACCAGCCACAGGGTGATCCACATGCCGACCATCTCGTCCCAGACGATACCTTCGTGGTCATGCACCCGCAGATCGTCGGCGACCTTGCCGCACAGCCAGAAGCCGAACAGCATGGTGACGCCGAGCATCAGCCAGTAACCCCAGTCCGGCAACATCTGCCACAGCGGGATAAAGGGTAGTGCAACCAGCGAGCCCCAGGTGCCTGGCGCCTTGGGCAAGGTGCCGGAACCAAAACCGAACGCCAGGAAATGCCAGGGATTACGCCAGACCGACGGCGGTACGAACTCCGCCGGGACCTGTTTGGGATGATCTGTCACGGTGTCTCCGCAAAGTGTTGATAACCCCGGGTGCCGGGGGTGATGTCCTGGCCGCCGGCGTCCAGCAGGGTCACGCCCTGCCCGGCCACCACTTGCCCCACCACCTGCACCGGCCAACCAGCCGCCAACAGCGGCGCCAGCTCGGCAGGCGGCAAGGTAAAGGCCAGGACATAGTCATCGCCGCCACTCAAGGCCGCAGCGCGGGCACCCTGTTCGCCAAGAAAGCTCAACAATGCCGGCGACAGTGGCAATTTCTCCACCTCCACCTGCAAGGCGACCTTCGAAGCGGCCGCGATATGCCCGCAATCGGCCAGCAGGCCATCGGAGATATCCAGGGCCGAGGTGGCCTTGCCCCGCAGTGCCTGGCCCAGGGCCAATTGCGGTTGCGGTGACCAGTAGTGAGCCAGCAAGGGGGCGGCGATGGTTGCATCAGCACTGCGCTGGCCCAGGACCAGCGGCAGGGCTCCGGCGGCATTGCCCAACTCACCGCCGACGCACAGCAAATCACCCACACGGGCACCACTGCGGGTCAGGGCAAGGCCTGCGGGCACTCGCCCGAAGACGGTCAGGGTCAAGGTCAGCGAGCCACGAGTGGTGTCGCCACCAATCAGGCGCACGTCGCAACTCTGGGCCATGGCGTTCAGGCCGCGGGCATAGGCCTGCAGCCAATCGGCGCTTACCGTCGGCAGGGTCAGGGCAAGGGTAAAGGCCAGCGGGGTGGCGCCCATGGCAGCCAGATCGCTGACAGCCACCGCCAGGGAGCGTTGGCCTAAAAGATAGGGGTCGCAGGGATCGGCGAAATGCACACCGGCCACCAGGGTGTCGGTGGAAATCGCCAACTGCTCGCCCGGAGCAACCGCCAGCAAGGCGCAGTCGTCACCAATCCCCAGGGCAACACCCTCGCCGCCTTGCGCACAAGGCGCGGCAGCGAAGAAGTTACGGATCAGCTCAAACTCGCCCATGGCAGCTGCAAGCGCGGTTCAGCGCTTGAACGCCTTCACTTCAGCTTCACGCAGGCGTGGGGCCAGCTTGTCGAGAACACCGTTGACGAACTTGTGGCCGTCGGTGGAACCGAAAACCTTGGCCAGTTCGATACCTTCGTTGATCACAACGCGGTACGGCACGTCGACGCGCTTGAGCAGTTCCCAGGTGGACAGCCGCAGTACCGCCAGTTCAACCGGGTCCAGCTCATCGATGGCCAGGTCCAGGCAAGGCACGAGCGCGTTGTCGATCTCGTTCTTGTTGGCCGGAACTCCGTGCAGGATCTCCCGGAAGTAGGCGCCGTCGATGTCAGTGAAATCGTTGTCGACCCGAAACTGTGCTTCGATCTCGTTCAGCGAATGCTTGGCCATGTGCCATTGGTACAGCGCCTGGGTCGCGAGCTGACGGGCTTCGCGACGCTTGGCGCTCTTGGATGGCTTGCCGGCGTTGGCAGGCTTGGGATCGCGTGGGTTGAAACGATCGCTATCGTCGCTAATCACTTGGCCTCCAACTGCGCCAGCAGGCTGACCATTTCCAGGGCGGACAGGGCAGCTTCAGCACCTTTGTTGCCGGCCTTGGTGCCGGAACGTTCGATGGCTTGTTCGATCGAGTCAACGGTCAGCACGCCGAAGGCCACTGGCACGCCGAACTCCATGGACACCTGGGCCAGGCCCTTGGTGCATTCGCCGGCCACGTATTCGAAGTGCGGAGTACCGCCACGAATGACCGCGCCCAGGGCGATGATCGCCGCGAACTCACCTTTCTGTGCGACTTTCTGCGCGACCAACGGAATTTCGAAGGCGCCAGGGGCACGGATGATGGTGATGTCGCTTTCGCTCACGCCGTGGCGAACCAGGGCGTCAACCGCGCCGCTGACCAGGCTTTCGACGACGAAGCTGTTGAAACGGCCGACCACCAGGGCATAGCGGCCTTTAGGGGCGATGAAGGTACCTTCGATGGTCTTCAGGGTCATTCGACAAATCTCTTAAAGAGCCAGAGCGTGTCTAGCACACGCTCTTCAGTGATATTTGAACCGCGAATTTCAAGCCGGAAACGACCGGCTTTTATTCGGAGGGCACGTATTCTACAACTTCCAGGTCGAAACCGGATATCGCATTAAACTTCATCGGCGCACTCATCAGGCGCATTTTACGTACGCCCAGGTCGCGAAGGATCTGCGAACCGGCACCGACGATGCTGTAGGTGGTGGGTTTCTTCACCGGCTGGTGTTCCGCGGTTTCACGGATGTGCGCCAGCAGTACATCGCCATCCAGCGGGTGACCCAGCAACAGCACCACGCCACTGCCGGCCTCGGCCACTTTGACCATGGCCGCGCGCAGGCTCCAGCGGCCCGGCTGCTTGACCATCAGCAAGTCGCGCAGCGGGTCCATGTTATGCACGCGCACCAGGGTCGGCTCTTCAGCACAGATATCGCCCAGGGTCAGGGCCATGTGCACGTCGCCTTCCACCGAATCACGATAGGTCACCAGGTTGAACTGGCCCAATTCGCTGTCCAGGGGCTGCTCGGCAATCCGCTGAACGGTACGTTCGTGGATCATCCGATAGTGAATCAGGTCGGCGATGGTACCGATCTTGATGTTGTGTTCAGCGGCGAAGGCTTCCAGTTCGGTACGACGGGACATGGTGCCGTCGTCGTTCATCACTTCGCAGATCACCCCGCTTGGCTCGAAACCGGCCATGCGCGCCAGGTCGCAGGCGGCTTCGGTGTGGCCGGCACGGGCCAGGGTACCGCCGGGTTGGGCCATCAGCGGGAAGATGTGGCCCGGGCTGACGATGTCCTCGGCCTTGGCGTCCTTGGCCGCTGCCGCTTGTACGGTACGCGCACGGTCAGCGGCAGAGATGCCGGTGGTCACGCCTTCGGTGGCCTCGATGGAAACGGTGAACTTGGTGCCGAAGCCGGAACCGTTGCGCGGCGCCATCAGCGGCAACTTGAGCAGCTCGCAGCGCTCGCGGCTCATGGGCATGCAGATCAGGCCACGGGCGTGCTTGGCCATGAAGTTGATGTGTTCGGCCTTGCAGCACTCGGCGGCCATGATCAGGTCGCCTTCGTTCTCGCGGTCTTCGTCATCCATGAGGATGACCATCTTGCCTTGGCGGATGTCTTCAACCAGTTCTTCGATGCTGTTGAGCGCCACGCGGCACCCCCTTGGGTCAGGATTTGAGATAGCCGTTAGCGGCCAGAAAACTTTCGGTAATGGTGCCGCCGGTGGTGGCTTCAGCCGCCTTGTCACCCAACAGCAGGCGTTCCAGGTAGCGCGCCAGCAGGTCGACCTCGAGGTTGACCTGCCGACCCGGCCGGTAGTCGGCCATGATGGTTTCCGCCAGGGTGTGGGGCACGATGGTCAGCTCGAACTCGGCGCCATTGACCGCGTTGACCGTCAGGCTGGTGCCGTCGACGGTGATCGAGCCTTTATGGGCGATGTACTTGGCCAGTTCTTTCGGTGCGCGGATGCGGAACTGAATGGCCCGGGCATTTTCTTCCCGCGCCACCACTTCACCGACGCCGTCGACGTGACCGCTGACCAGGTGACCGCCCAGGCGGGTGGTCGGGGTCAGGGCTTTCTCCAGGTTGACCCGGCTGCCGGCTTTCAACTGATGGAAGGCCGTGCAATCGAGGGTCTCGCGGCTGACATCGGCCCAGAAACCGTCACCCGGCAACTCGACTGCGGTCAGGCAGACGCCGTTCACCGCGATGCTGTCGCCCAGTTTGACGTCGGCCAGATCAAGCTTGCCGGTTTCTACATAGACCCGCACATCTCCGCCTTTTGGGGTCAATGCGCGAATGCTGCCGATGGATTCGATGATGCCGGTGAACATGGAGTCCTCCTCGAGAACAGGGCCGCCGGGTAGGCGAAAGTCGGGAATTATACGCTCGCTGGCGGGGCCGGGATGGCAGTGACTCGCCAGTCATCGCCCACCGCACGCATTTCAATGATCTTGAGCAACGGTGCCTCGCTCATCTGCGCCAGCGGCCAGTCCAGCAACGGCCGCGCCGAGGAACCGAGGAACTTGCCGGCGACGAAGATCTGGTACTCGTCCACCAGCCCCTGCTGGGCAAAGGCTCCCGCCAGCCGCGGGCCGGCTTCCACCAGCACTTCATTGACGCCACGGGCGGCCAGCTCCAACAGCAAGCGATGCAGGTCGACCTGGCCATCGGGGCCGGGAACGATCAGGCACTCCGGGCCGTTGGCATATTGTTCTTCCACCGCCGCGCAGGTGGCCACCAACACCGGTCCGGCCTTGAAGAACGGCGCGTCGAGAGGCACCCGCAAACGACCATCGATCAACACCCGCAGCGGTGGGCGACTCATGGCCAGGGCAGTCTGCTCAGGGTCCAGGCCCAGCTCAGCGGCGCGGACGGTCAGCCGGGCGTCATCCGCCAGCACTGTGTCGGCACCGGTCAGCACCACCGAAGATTCGGCCCGCAGACGCTGCACCGCAGAACGAGCGGCAGGCCCGGTAATCCATTGGCTCTCGCCACTGGCCATGGCAGTGCGACCGTCGAGACTCATCGCCAGCTTGACCCGCACATAAGGCAGGCCGTGCTCCATGCGTTTCAGGAAACCCTTGTTGATCGCACGGGCCTCGGCTTCCAGTACACCGCTGTGGGTGTCGATGCCGGCCTGGGCCAGACGCTGTAAACCGCGACCGGCCACTTCCGGGTTCGGGTCCTGCATCGCCGCAACCACCCGCGCCACCCCGGCATTGACCAGGGCATCGGCGCAAGGCGGTGTGCGGCCGTGATGGCTGCAAGGCTCGAGAGTCACATAGGCCGTGGCGCCACGGGCCAGTTCCCCGGCGGCACGCAGGGCATGGACTTCAGCGTGGGGTTCACCGGCACGCACATGCCAGCCTTCGCCTACCACCTGGCCGTCGCGAACGATGACACAGCCGACGCGGGGGTTGGGATGGGTGGAATACCGGCCCTTGCGCGCCAGTTCCAGGGCACGGGCCATGTAGTGCGCGTCGAGTACCGCTTGCTCCGGGGACAGGCTCATTGCTTGGCCGGCTCGCGGGCGAGACGGTCGATCTCTTCGCGGAATTCGTTGAGGTCCTGGAAACGCCGATAGACCGAAGCGAAACGGATATAGGCGACTTCATCGAGCTTCTGCAGCTCGGTCATCACCAGTTCACCCACGACCAGGGATTTGACTTCGCGCTCGCCAGTGGCCCGCAGCTTGTGCTTGATGTGCACCAGCGCCGCCTCCAGGCGCTCGACACTGACCGGGCGTTTTTCCAGGGCGCGCTGCATACCGGCGCGCAGTTTTTCTTCGTCGAAGGGCTGACGGCTACCGTCAGTCTTGATCAGGCGCGGCATCACCAGTTCGGCGGTTTCGAAGGTGGTGAAACGTTCACCACAGGCCAGGCATTCACGCCGGCGGCGCACCTGTTCGCCCTCGGCGACCAGACGCGAGTCGATGACCTTGGTGTCGTTGGCACCGCAGAAGGGACAGTGCATGGTGGCAGGCAACAAAAAAAGGGAGGGCCATGGTAGCGCATCCCACTGGCAAGACAAGCCATAGCCTTTACGGTATACAGACCGACTATTATGTTTCGCACATGGACATTCGCCTTGTTGGAGCTTCAGATGCCGCTCAGACCGCTCGTTTTGCTCAGTCTCGTCAGCCTGCTGGTCGCTTGCAGCAGCGATGCTCCGAAACCTGCGGTTCCCTCTTCTTCACAGCAACAGACCACGCAAAAAAATCAGGAACCTGCCGATCTTGGGCCCTTGCCGGCCTACCAGCGCGAACTGAGCGGTACCCTCGACGGGGTGCCGGCCGGCGCCAACGTCGAGCTGGCGCTGCTGGTGATCGATGAGCGCGGCCGTCCGCAACGCTTGCTGGCCAGCAACAACTTGACCGGCACCAACCAGGCCCTGCCCTTTCGCCTGCGTTTCGCTCCCGACGCCTTCCCCGCCGGCGCCCGGGTCGAACTGCGCGGCCGCGCCAGCCAATCCGGCCAGTTGATCCTGCACCTGCCGGCGGTGCGCATCGACCAACCCACCACCCAGGCCCTGGGACCACTGCAATTCGTCAAAGCCCCATGAAGGTACCGCTCGACCTGCAAGACGCCCTCAGCGAGCTGCTGGGTGATGCACAACTGGTGGCCTGCGAGCTGCCCGACACGCGCCTGAAACTCTGGCTGATCGACGCCCAGAACATGGACCGCGCCTTCACCCCGGAAGAAACCCGACGCATTCTCCATGAACCGCCTTACTGGAGTTTCTGCTGGGCCAGCGGCCTGGCCCTGGCCCGTTACCTGGCCGAACACCCGCACTGGGTGCAAGGCAAGCGGGTGCTGGACTTCGGTGCCGGTTCCGGGGTGGCGGCGATTGCCGCGGCCAAGGCCGGCGCCCTGGAAGTGGTGGCCTGCGACCTCGACCCACTGGCCATCGCCGCCTGCCGGGCCAACGCCGCACTCAACGACGTCGAACTGAGCTATTCAACGGACTTTTTCGCCGAGGCCGATCGCTTCGACCTGATCCTGGTGGCGGACGTGCTCTATGACCGAGCCAACCTGCCGCTGCTGGATGAATTCCTCAGCCGCGGCCGCGAAGCCCTGGTGGCGGATTCCCGGGTCAGGGACTTCCAGCACCCGCTGTATCAGCGCCTGGAAATGCTCAACGCCCTGACTCTGCCTGACCTGGCCGAGCCTTGGGAGTTTCGCAACGTGAGCCTGTATCACGCGCAGCGGCCATTCACCGGCGACCCGGCTGCCACGGGCAATAGCGATCTACTTCGCGCAACTTTATAGTGGTTCCATTCCCGCTTATTCGAGATACCCCATGAGTCAGGACACGCCGTATATCTTCGACGCCCGCACCGCTGATTTCGACCAGTCGGTGATCGAGAACTCCTTCCACAAACCGGTCCTGGTGGACTTCTGGGCAGAATGGTGCGCGCCCTGCAAGGCGCTGATGCCGATGCTGCAACAGATCACCGAGAGCTATCAGGGCGAGTTGCTGCTGGCCAAGGTCAACTGCGATATCGAGCAGGACATCGTCGCCCGCTTCGGCATCCGCAGCCTGCCCACCGTGGTGCTGTTCAAGGACGGTCAACCGGTGGACGGCTTTGCCGGCGCACAACCGGAATCCGCAGTACGGGCGATGCTCGAACCCCATGTGCAGATGCCGCCACCCCCTGCCGCCGACCCGCTGGAGCAGGCCGAAGCCTTGTTCAACGACGCTCGTATCGGCGACGCCGAGGCCATTCTCAAAGTGCTGCTGGGGGAAGACAACAGCAACGCCAAGGCCCTGATTCTCTACGCCCGCTGCCTGGCCGAGCGCGGTGAACTGGGCGAAGCCCAGACCGTGCTCGACGCGGTCAAGAGCGATGAACACAAGGCCGCTCTGGCCGGTGCCAAGGCGCAGATCACCTTCCTCAAGCAGGCCGCCGACCTGCCGGATGCCGCCGACCTCAAGGCGCGCCTGGCCAAGGACCCGCTGGACGACGAGGCAACGTACCAGCTGTCGATCCAGCAACTGGCCCGCCAGCAATACGAAGCGGCGCTGGAAGCCTTGCTCAAACTCTTCATGCGCAACCGCAGCTACAACGAAGGCATTGCCCACAAGACCCTGCTGCAAGTCTTCGACCTGTTGGGCAACGATCACCCGCTAGTGACCGCGTATCGCCGCAAACTGTTCGCCGCGCTGTACTGAGACTGATCTGCCGACTTATGTAGGAGCAGGCTTGCCAGCGAAAGCGTTCTGACAGACAGAACCCATTGGCCAGCAAGCTGGCTCCTACAGGATCATTGCACCCAGCTGTAGAGCGGCGTATCGGCGCCGCTGATCACCTTGACCTCGGCGCAGTGGCGCAAGCGCACCAGCAAACGCTTGCCCGCCGCCGCGCTGCCGGTCAGCCCCTGCAACTGCTCCAGCAACTCGGGCCCGCTGATCTGGCCCGCCTTGCGCAACAGATCCTTGGCGGTCTGCCACAACGCATCGTCCTGACTGGCCGGCCGGGTGGCTACCGCGACACTTTCAGGCTTGGCCGCCTGCAACTGCGCGCCCAGTTGCGCCCAATCGCCTTCGTCCAGTTCCAGGGTCAAATCCACCGGCCAATCGCCGATGCTTCCACGAATCCGCAACATCGCTGTGCTCCCACATTTTTCTGACGAGCATGCTCCCACGCGTCTTGCGCAACGCCAAGCGGGCGGTCAAACTCTGCGGCCAATTGTTATAAGATCACATAACATTTATTTCATCTTTGCCCTGGAGACTTGCTATGCGCCGTCTGCTACTCGCCCTGCCCTTCGCCCTGTTGCCGCTGGCCGTTGCCCAGGCCGCGCAAGCCCATGATCACGAGCATGAACACGACAGCCTCGGCGCCCATGAACACGGCGTGGCCCGTTTGAATGCGGTGCTCGATGGCCAGGCCCTGGAGCTGGAACTGGAAAGCCCGGCGATGAACCTGGTGGGTTTCGAACACGCCCCCAGCACCGACGCCGACAAGGCCAAGGTCGCTGCCGCCCGCACTCAACTGGAACAGCCCCTGGCGCTGTTCAGCCTGCCCAAGGCCGCCGCCTGCACCGTGGCCAAACAGGAACTGGAGAGCCCGCTGTTCGGCGACAAGCCCGATGCCGATGACCACGATGACGATGACAAGGACGCGGCAGGTCATGAACATCACCACGAACACAGCGAGATCCACGCTCACTACCAGTTCACCTGCGCCAAGCCGGACGCCCTGAAGAACCTCGACCTGGGACAAGTCTTCAAGACCTTCCCCGCCACCCAGAAAATTCAGGTACAACTGATTTCGCCAAACGGCCAGCAAGGTGTCGAAGCCACCGCCAAGGCTGCCACCCTGAAGTTCTAAGCGCTGCGCCTGTAGCCGCGGCTCCAGCAGCGGCCACACCACTCACTGCATGATCGGCCCAACATGACCCAAGCACTTATCGAACTGTCCGACCTGGGCTTCAGCTGGCCCGGCCACCCTCAGTTGCTGGACATCCCGAGTTTCCGCCTGGAAGCCGGCGAAACACTGTTCCTCAAGGGCCCCAGCGGCAGCGGCAAGACCACACTGCTGGGCTTGCTGGGCGGGGTGCAGAAACCCAACCAGGGCAGCATCCGCCTGCTGGGCCAGGAGCTGACCGAGCTGGCCGCCGGAGCACGTGACCGCTTTCGCGTCGATCACACCGGCTACATCTTCCAGCAGTTCAACCTGCTGCCGTTTCTCTCGGTGCGCGAGAACGTCGAACTGCCCTGCCACTTCTCCAAACTGCGGGCCAGCCGCGCCATTCAGCGCCACGGCAGCGTCGATCAGGCGGCCGCCACTTTGCTGGCCCATCTGGGTCTGAAGGACCCCGACCTGCTCGGCCGTCGTGCCGACTCGCTGTCCATCGGCCAACAGCAACGGGTCGCCGCCGCCAGGGCCTTGATCGGCCAGCCAGAGCTGGTGATCGCCGACGAACCCACCTCGGCGCTGGACTACGACGCCCGGGAAGCCTTCATCCAACTGCTCTTCGCCGAGTGCCGCGAGGCTGGAGCCAGCCTGCTGTTCGTCAGCCATGACCAGAGCCTGGCGCCGCTGTTTGATCGCAACCTGTCGCTGGCCGAACTCAATCGCGCCGCCACGCCCGCAGAGGTCTGAGATGTATCTGTTCCGTCTAGCCATGGCCAGCCTGGCTAACCGTCGCTTCACCGCGATCCTCACCGCCTTCGCCATTGCTCTCTCGGTCTGCCTGCTGCTGGCGGTGGAACGGGTCCGCACCGAAGCCCGGGCCAGTTTCGCCAGCACCATCAGCGGCACCGACCTGATCGTCGGCGCCCGCTCCGGCTCGGTGAACCTGCTGTTGTACTCGGTGTTCCGCATCGGCAACGCCACCAACAACATCCGCTGGGACAGCTTCGAGCACTTCGCCAACAACCCAAAGGTGAAGTGGGCGATCCCGATTTCGCTGGGCGACTCCCATCGTGGCTACCGGGTCATGGGCACCACCGAGGCCTACTTCCAGCACTACCAGTACGGTCATCAGCAGAGCCTGCAACTGGCCGTGGGCCGGGCTTTCGCCAGTGATCCTTTCGAGGTGGTACTGGGGGCCGAAGTCGCCGATGCCCTGCACTACAAACTTGGCGACAAGCTGGTGCTGGCCCACGGCGTGGCGGCCATCAGCCTGGTCAAGCATGACGACAAGCCCTTCACCGTGGTGGGTATCCTCAAGCGCACCGGTACTCCGGTGGACCGCACGCTGCATATCAGCCTGGGCGGTATGGAGGCGATCCACATCGACTGGCACAACGGCGTGCCAGCCCGTGGCGACGGTCGTATTACTGCCGATCAGGCGCGCAACTTGGACCTGACGCCCCAGGCGATCACCGCCTTCATGCTTGGCCTCAACAGCAAGATTTCGACCTTCGCCCTGCAACGGGAGATCAACGAATTTCGCGGCGAGCCGATGCTGGCGATCCTGCCCGGCGTGGCCCTGCAGGAACTCTGGAGCCTGATGGGCACCGCCGAGAAAGCCTTGTTCGTGGTGTCGCTGTTCGTGGTTCTTACCGGCCTGATCGGCATGCTCACGGCGATCCTCACCAGCCTCAACGAGCGTCGTCGGGAGATGGCCATCCTGCGTTCGGTAGGCGCCCGTCCCTGGCATATTGCAACCCTGCTGGTACTGGAGGCGTTCGCCCTGGCACTGTTCGGGGTCCTGGCCGGCCTGGGCCTGCTGTACCTGGGCATCGCCCTGGCCCAGGGCTACGTGCAATCGAACTATGGCCTGTACCTGCCGCTGTCCTGGCCCAGCCAGTATGAGTGGACGTTGCTGGGCGGTATCCTGATCGCCGCGCTGCTGATGGGCAGCGTGCCGGCCTGGCGCGCCTACCGGCAATCCCTGGCCGATGGCCTGTCGATTCGTTTATGAGCACCGCTTTATGAAAGCCCAACGTCTGCTGCGCCCCCTGCTTGCCCTGTCGCTGCTGATCGCCACGCCGTTGTGGGCGGCCGGAGCACCGAAGGATCTGACCTGGTCGGAAATGATCCCGCCGGACGCGCCGCCGGAAGTGCCGAACATGCAGCCGCTGCACGACCTGTCGCAGATGAGCGATGCACTGGCCGCCGAATCGGCCCCCGCCGCCAAGCAGGACCTGCCCAATGCGCCGGTGGTGAAGAGCCTGGACGGCCAGACGGTGCGCCTGCCCGGCTATATAGTGCCCCTGGAAGTAAACGAGGAAGGCCGCACCACGGAATTTCTCCTGGTGCCCTACTTCGGCGCCTGCATCCACGTGCCACCCCCGCCGTCGAACCAGATCGTCCACGTCACCAGCGAGCTCGGGGTAAAGCTCGACGAGCTGTATCAGCCTTACTGGATCGAGGGCGCCATGCAGGTCAAACCCTCTACCAGCGAGCTGGCGGACGCCGGCTACCAGATGGCGGCGCAGAAGATCTATGTCTATGAGTTGCAGGAGTGAGTGCAGCAGCGGTGCCGGCTCGGACAGGGTTCGGGCACCAGGCCAAAAGAGTGCAGAACAAAAGAATAGTTCAGCCCTGCCACCGGGGTTCGCCATTTCATTGAGCTGAGTCAAGGCAGTCAACTTGACGATCCTTACCATTGGACATAGCCAATTTGAATCGTCCTTTGGAGCTCCCATGCACAAGTCTCTGCTTAGCGCTTCCCTGATCGCGCTCGCACTCGCCGCCCCGATTGCCAACGCCCATGAAGCTGGCGATATCCTGATCCGCGCCGGTGCCATTACCGTCAATCCAAAAGCCAACAGCTCCGACGTCAAGGTCGACAGCGGCCCGTTGGCCGGCGCCAACCTGGGCGGCAAGGCGACCATGAGCAGCGACACTCAGCTGGGTCTGAACTTCGCCTACATGGTGACCAATAACGTCGGTATCGAACTGCTGGCCGCCACCCCGTTCGAACACGATGTGAAGATCAAGGACACCTCCCTGGCCGCCGCCAACGGCAAGCTCGGTACCCTCAAGCACCTGCCGCCGACCCTGAGCGTTGTGTACTACCCGCTGGATAGCAAATCGGCGTTCCAACCCTACGTCGGTGCCGGTATCAACTACACCTGGATCTACGACGAGCACGTCGGCAGCCGCGCCCAGGCCGCAGGTTTCGACAATTTCCGCGCCAAGAACTCCTGGGGCCTGGCCTGGCAGGTCGGTGCCGACTACATGCTGACCGACAAGATCATGGTCAACGCCCAGGTGCGCTACATCGATATCGATACCCGTGCGTATGTGGATAACAACGCCCTGGCCGCCGGCACCCGCGCCAAGGTCAATGTCGACGTTGATCCTTGGGTCTACATGGTGGGTCTGGGCTACAAGTTCTAAGCCCGCCGACAATGAAAAAAGGCGCCTCGAAAGGCGCCTTTTTCATGCCTGCACTTTCCCTCAGCGCCCCATCAGGCGGGCGAGGCCGACACTCATCGGAGTCGGCTCGGGAAACGTGAAACGCTGCAGCAAACGCTGGTTACTGGCACGGGAATGACGGATGTCACCGGCCCGGGCCGGACCGTAGCTGATGACAGGCAATTCGCCGACCACCTCGGCCAGGGCCGCAAGCATCTGCTTGAGGGTGGTGGCCTGATTCAGGCCGACGTTGACCGCCCCCACTTCCAGCTGCGGTGCCTCGATGGCCTGCACCAGCACCTGCACCAGATCACCGACGTAAACAAAGTCCCGAGTCTGCTCGCCATCGCCGAACACGGTAATGGGCAGTCCCTGTTGGGCCCGCTCGCTGAAGATGCTGATGACCCCGGAATAGGGCGAGGACGGGTCCTGACGCGGGCCAAAGATATTGAAGAAGCGGAAGATCGCCGGTTCCAGGCCATGCTGGCGCCGATAGAAATCAAAATAATGCTCGCTGGCCAGCTTGTCCGACGCATAAGGGGTCAGCGGCGCCTTGGCCGTGTCCTCATCAATGGACTGGCCTTCGCCGTTGTTGCCATAGACCGCCGCGCTGGAGGCGAACAACACCCGCTTGACGCCGCACTGGCGCATGGCCTCGCAGACATTCAGGGTGCCGATGAAATTGCTCTGGTGAGTCTGCACCGGATCGTCCACCGAGGCCTGTACCGAGGCCACTGCCGCCAGATGCGCCACGGCGCAACAGCCTTGCATGGCACGGCTCACCAGATCCGCGTCGGCGACGTCGCCCTCGATCAGTTCTACCCGCGGGTCGTCCAGCGGCAGGTTGCTCGGTTTGCCGGTGGACAAGTCGTCCAGCACCCGCACCGAGTAGCCCTTGGCGAGTAGGGCGTCGGTCAAGTGCGAACCAATGAAACCGGCGCCGCCGGTGATCAATACAGGGCCATCAGCCATGACGATAAAACCTATCCAGTAAGGCCGGGAGCGCGGCACGCCAGGCGCGCGGCTTGATCCCGAAGGTATGAAGAATCTTCTTGCAGGCCAGCACCGCGTGCTGCGGTTCTTCGGCAGCATCGCCACAGGCGGCATGGGCCTGGGCAGTAGGGGCCTCGATGGCCAGCGGGTGCAGTTGCCGTGCTTCTGTCAGGACCGCCTGGCCCAGAGCCAGGGGCGTGGTCGCTTCCTGACCGGCATAGTGATAGGTGCCCCACAGCGGCGCGGCACAATCGAGCTGCTTGAGCACCGAGATGATCACCCGCGCGGCGTCGTCCACCGGGGTCGGATTGCCCCGACGGTCGTCCGCCATCAACAGTTCTTCCGGGGATTCGGCCCGAGCCAGGAAACGCCCGAGAATGCCGTCGGAGCTGTCGTCCAGCAACCAGCCGAAACGCAGCAAGACGTGCTGCGGACAGGTGGCGCGAACGCTCTGCTCGATCCGCCACAATGCCTGACCGCGCAGCCCCAGGGGCACCGGCTCGTCTTTCTCGCTGTAGGCGGTGGCCCGGGAACCGTCGAACACTCGATAGCTCGAAGGCTGCGCAAGAATGATGTTGTGATGCTGGCAAAGCTCCGCCAGCCGTTCGACCGCGCGCTCCTGAGCACTCAGGCGTGCCTCGCTCACCGTCTCCGCCTGAAACCAGTCGAAGTAGTAAGCCAGGTTGATCAAGGCATCCGGGCGGGTGTCGTCGAGCAGTTGCGTGAGGCTCGCGGCATCCCAACCGTCTTGCGGCGGACGGGGGGCGAGGAAACCGATGTCCTCCTCCGCACCCAGGCGAATCAGCGCCTGCCCAAGGGCATTTCCGCCGCCCAGTAACATAAGGCGCATTCGCATAGAGTCAGCAGGCCCAGTCTGTTCAGAACGATGGTTTGGATCGGCCAGTCCCGTGGGTTTGACCGTCGAGAATTGCCGGAATCGTTGCATTTTGCGGGTTTGTGGCGCAAGCGTCACTGAGAAAGTGTCGGTGCGACCTTGTGCCCTCAGCGCCGACTGCGGCGCCAGCTGCACAGCACGCTACTTGCAAGTTGCCCCGAGCGGCCGCATAAACCCATCCATGACCCTCGCCGAATCCATGAACCCGGTCCTGGACGGTTTTCATCCCGCCGTCAGCGCCTGGTTCGAGCGCACCTTTGCCGCCGTGACCACGGCCCAGGCCCGCGCCTGGCCGTTGATCGCCCAGCGCCGCTCGACCCTGATCGCCGCCCCCACCGGCTCGGGCAAGACCCTCACCGCCTTTCTCGCCGTGATCGATGACCTGGTGCGCCAGGGCCTGGCCGCTGGCGGCCAGTTGCCGGACGCCACCCTGGTGGTCTACGTCTCGCCGCTCAAGGCCCTGAGCAACGATATCCAGATCAACCTGCAGCAGCCGCTGGCCGGCATCACCGAACAACTGCGTCTGATGGGCCTGCCGGAACTGTGCATCCGCACCGCGGTGCGCACCGGCGACACCCCGCAGAAAGAACGCAACGCCATGCGCAAGAGTGCGCCACAGATTCTCGTCACCACCCCGGAATCGCTCTACGTGCTGCTGGGGTCGGACTCCGGGCGCAAGATGCTGGCCAGCACCCGCAGCGTGATCGTCGACGAGATCCACGCCCTGGCCGGGAGCAAGCGCGGCAGCCATCTGGCCCTGAGCCTGGAGCGCTTGCAGGCGCTGTGCGCCGAGCCCCTGTTGCGCATCGGTCTGTCGGCCACGCAGAAGCCCATCGAGGCCGTGTCACGTTTTCTGGTGGGGCATGAGCGGCCTTGCGACATCGTCGACATCGGCCATGCCCGCCCCCGGGACCTGGATATCGAAGTGCCGCCCGTACCGCTGTCGGCAGTCATGTCCAATGATGTCTGGGAGCTGGTGTACGAGCGCCTCGCCGCCCTGAGCCGGGAACACCGCACCACGCTGATTTTCGTCAACACCCGACGCCTGGCCGAGCGGCTGGCCCGGCACCTGAGCGAACGCCTGGGCAAACAGGCGGTGGCCGCGCACCACGGCAGCCTGGCCAAGGAGCAGCGCCTGGAGGCCGAGCAGCGGCTCAAGGCCGGGGACCTGCAAGTGTTGATCGCCACTGCCTCCCTGGAGCTGGGCATCGATATCGGTGATGTCGATCTGGTGTGCCAGATCGGCTCGCCGCGCTCGATCTCGGCCTTTTTACAGCGCGTCGGGCGCTCCGGCCACCAGGTCGGCGGCACCCCGAAGGGCCGATTGTTTGCCCTGACCCGGGACGACCTGATCGAATGCGCCGCTCTGCTGGACTGCGTGCACCGCGGCGAGCTGGACAGTCTGCTGATCCCCCATGCGCCGCTGGATGTGCTGGCCCAGCAGATCGTCGCCGAAGTCAGCTGCCAGGAATGGCCGGAAGGAGCGCTGCTGGACCTGCTGCGCCGGGCCACGCCTTACGCCGACCTGGATCAGGCCCACTACCAGGCCCTGCTGCAGATGCTTGCCGAAGGCTTCAACGGTCGCCAGGGCCTACGCAGCGCCTATCTGCATCGTGATGCCCTGACCCGCACCCTGCGCGGCCGTCGTGGAGCCAAGCTGACGGCGGTCACCAGCGGCGGCACCATTCCCGACAACGCCGACTACAGCGTGCTGCTGGAACCTCAGGGCCTGAACATCGGCAGCGTCAACGAAGACTTCGCCGTGGAAAGCATTGCCGGCGACGTGTTCCAACTGGGCAATACCTCCTACCGCATCTTGCGGGTGGAAACCGGCAAGGTGCGGGTCGAGGATGCCCAGGGCCAGCCGCCGAACATTCCCTTCTGGCTCGGTGAAGCCCCGGGGCGCAGTGCCGAGCTGTCCAGCGCCGTGGCCCGCCTGCTGGCGCAACTCGACGCCCTGCTCGGCGCGACTCCGGGCCAGTTGCAACCGGCCATCGACTGGCTGCAGCAGGCGCTGGGGCTGAACCGCGCCAGCGCCGAGCAACTGGTGGATTACCTGGCGCCCGCGCGCCTGGCCCTGGGCGCCCTGCCGTCCCAGGACACGCTGATCATGGAGCGTTTCTTCGACGAATCCGGCGGCACCCAACTGGTGATCCACAGCCCCTTCGGCAGCCGCATCAACCGCGCCTGGGGCCTGGCCCTGCGCAAGCGTTTCTGTCGCACCTTCAACTTCGAACTGCAGGCTGCCGCCAGCGAGGACGCCATCGTCCTGTCGCTGTCTACCAGCCACAGCTTCGCCCTGGATGAAGTCTGGCGGTATCTGCACAGCAACAGCGCCGAGCACATCCTCATCCAGGCGCTGCTGGACGCCCCACTGTTCGGCGTGCGCTGGCGCTGGAACGCCGGGATCGCCCTGGCGCTGCCGCGCTACAGCGGCGGGCGCAAAGTGGCGCCGCAGATCCAGCGGATGAAAAGCGAAGACTTGATCGCCAGTGTGTTTCCCGACCAGATCGCCTGCCTGGAAAACCTCGCCGGCGAACGGGAAATTCCCGATCACCCGCTGGTGGAACAGACCCTCGACGACTGCCTGCACGACGCCATGGACAGCGAAGGCTGGCTGCAGCTGTTGCGGCGCATGGAACAGGGCCAGGTGCGCCTGCTCAGCCGCGAGCTGCCCGCGCCCTCGCCCCTGGCGGCGGAAATTCTCAGCGCCAAGCCCTACACCTTTCTCGATGACGCGCCCCTTGAAGAGCGCCGCACTCAGGCAGTATTGGCGCGGCGCTGGAACGACCCGCAAGCCACCGACGACCTTGGCGCCCTGGATGCCGACGCCATAACCGCCGTGGCTCAAGAGGCGTGGCCGAACCCGGCCACGGTCGATGAAATGCACGAAGCCCTGATGAGCCTTGCCGCCATCAGCGAGGCTGAAGCCCAAGCCAACCCCCTGTGGCCGCAATGGCTGGCAACCCTGGCAGCCCAAGGCCGTGCCTGCTGCTTGCCGGTGGGCCCCAGTGCACAGCTGTGGCTGGCCCTGGAACGCATTACCTGCCTGCAGGCCCTGTATCCCCACGCTCCCTTGCAGCCGGCCCTGAACCCCGTGCCCGGCTTCGATCAGGCCTGGGACCCGGAACCTGCGCGAGTGGAACTGATTCGCGCGCGCCTCAGCGGTTTTGCCCCCCAGACCCTGAGCCAGATCGCCGCCCCCCTGGGACTGCCTCCCGGGCAAATCGCCCAGGCCCTGGTTCAGCTTGAAACCGAAGGCTATGTACTGCGGGGGCGCTTCAGCCCCGGCAGCCACGAAGAACAGTGGTGCGAACGCCACCTGCTGGCACGGATTCATCGCTACACGGTGAAGCGCTTGCGCCGGGAAATCGAACCGGTGGCCCTGCAGGACTTCATGCGTTTCCTGTTCGACTGGCAGCACCTGTCTCCAGGCACCCAGGGCCAGGGCAGCGCCATGCTCGCCGAAGTGGTCAGCCAGCTCGCAGGCTACCCGGCGGCGGCCTCAGCCTGGGACAGCGACCTGCTGCCGGCGCGGATCAGGGATTACTCCGCCAATTGGCTGGATGAGCTGTGCCGCAGCGGCAAGGTGGTCTGGAGCCGGATCAACAGCACGGGCAAGACCGCCAGCAGCGCCCTGCGCAGCACGCCGATCGTGCTGCTGCCACGCTCCCAGGCCGCTCTCTGGAGCGCATTGACCTGTCCGGCCGACAGCCACGAGCTCTCGCCCAGGGCGCAGAAAGTCCACAGCGTACTGAGCCAGCAAGGCGCTCTGTTTTTTGATGAGCTGCTGCACGAAGCCCACCTGCTGCGCAGCGAACTGGAAAGCGTGCTCCAGGAACTGGTGGGCGCCGGCCTGGTGAACGCCGACAGTTTCGCCGGGCTGCGCGCCCTGATTACACCGGCGAGCAAACGCCAGAACCGCAGCAGCCGACGAGGTCGCGGGGCCTTTGTCGGTGGCATGGACGATGCCGGACGCTGGGCCTTGCTGCGTCGTTCAGCGACTCAAGACTCGACAGCCACCCTGGAACAGGTGGCCATGACCTTGCTGCGCCGTTACGGCGTGGTGTTCTGGCGACTGCTGGAACGCGAGGCGGACTGGCTGCCCAGCTGGCGCGAACTGCTGCGCACCTTCCATCGGCTGGAAGCCCGGGGAGAGATCCGTGGCGGGCGCTTTGTCAGCGGTCTGGCCGGCGAGCAGTTCGCCCTGCCGGAAGCCATCCCGCTGCTACGGGAGGTACGCCGCCGGCCCCATGACGGCAGCCTGATCGCGGTGTGTGGCGTGGACCCGCTGAACCTTGCCGGCACCCTGCTGCCCGGGCCCAAGGTAGCGGCACTCAGTGGCAACCGCCTGGTGTATCGCGACGGCCTGCCCGCCGCGGCCGAGATCGGCGGCACCCAACACTGGTGGCTGGAACTGGAACCCGAGGCCGCCCAGGCCCTGCGCAACAAACTCATCCAGCACTGACCTTCCCCCGCAGGAGCCGGCTTGCCGGCGAAGGCGGCCCCGTCAATCCCGGCCCATTGCCCCGCCTGTGCAACGGCTATGGGATCAGACTTAACCGGCGCCGAGCCTATTGCCCCCGATTGGCGGCACTGGGAGACACACCGAAGCGGTTGCGGTATTCGCTGGGGGCCAGACCGGTGATTTTCTTGAACAGGCTGCGAAAGGTCGCCGGGTCCTGGTAACCCACGGTCCAGGCGATGTGATCGATGGTGCCGTTGGTGAACTCCAGCATCTCCCGCGCCTTGCCCACCCGCAGGTGCTGGCAGTACTGGGTCGGTTTGAGGCCGGTGGCGGCGCGGAAACGTCGCAGCAAGGTGCGCTCTTCAAGACCCGCCTGTTGCGCCATCGTCGGCAGCGACACATCCACCGCGCCATTGGCCTGCAGCCAGTGCTGCAACTTGAGGATCGCCCCATCACCATGGTTGAGGATCGGCGCGAAATTGCTGCCGCACTGGCTGGCGCTGTCGCTGTGCTCCATCACTAGAAAACGCGCCGTGGCACTGGCGATGCTCGGCCCCAGCAGGCGGTCCACCAGGCGCAGTCCCAGTTCGGCCCAGGCCATCAACCCGGCCGTGGTGATCAGGTCGCCATCGTCGACTATGGGTTGGTCGGCCTCCAGGCGCACCTGTGGATAACGGGCGGCGAACGCCTTGGCCGAGGTCCAGTGGGTGGTGGCGCTGCGGCCATCGAGCAGGCCACTCTCGGCCAGCAGGATCGAGCCCACACAGACCCCGCCAAGCGTGGCGCCGGCCGCATGCTGCTGGCGCAACCAGCTCACCAGGGCAGAGGACGACTGGTTCGCGGAAAAACCTGCCAACGAAGGCGGTATCACCACGGCCAGCAGGTTGCCGCTCTCTCCCTCCTGGCTGTCATAGATCCGCCGTGGGCCTTGTGCTTCAGAGGCTTGCCAATGACTGACCCGCAACCGCGGCAGTTGCGCCAGGGGCTGTTCACCGGCAATCCGATTGGCCACTTCGAACAGATCGGTCAGACCATGCACCGCCGCCATCTGTACCCCGGGATAAAGCAGTACGCCCAGTTCGGCGACCGAGCCTTGAATGCCCACTGTCAGTTTTCCCCCTGTTAATGTCGATGCGGCCAATCCTCCTGGGAGCAAGGGCCACCGATACTGGGCCCCAGGTTATCCACTCACTTGGAGGCAACACCCATGGCCAAACAGGCGCTCATCGTAATCGATATCCAGAACGACTACTTCGCCCACGGCAAATGGCCCCTGGTCGGGGTCGACGCGGCGGCGGACAACGCGGCAAGGCTGATCCAGGCCTTTCGCCAGAAGGCGCAAGCGGTGGTGCACATCCGCCACGAATTCACCTCCGACAGCGCGCCCTTTTTCACCCCAGGCTCCGAGGGTGCGCACTTGCACCCCAAGGTGCTGAACCGCGCCGACGAACCCGTGGTGCTCAAGCACTTCGTCAACTCGTTCCGGGAAACCGAGCTGCAGGCGATCCTCCAGCAACAGGGCATCGACGAACTGGTGATCGTGGGCAACATGAGCCACATGTGCGTAGAGGGCACCGCACGGGCTGCTGCCGACCTGGGCTACCCGGTCAAGGTGATACACGACGCCTGTGCCACCCTCGACCTGGAGTTCAACGGCCAGCGAGTACCGGCGGCGCAAGTACAAAGCGCGGTGATGTCGGCCCTGGCATTCGCCTACGCCGATGTCCTGTCCACCGAAGAGTTCCTCGCAGCCTGATCGCTGGCATTCTGCGCCGACGATGGCGGTGAGTTCAGCCTCACTGCCGTTTGTGTCTGGGCAGGCAGACCTGCCCCAGACAGATATCCACAGGCAAGCACGCCACACCGCCTGTTGTCGCCAGCAAGACAACTTCCCGAACTACTTACGAATGATTCTTGTTATCCAGGCTAATTGTTAGTTACGACCAAACTCTCGCCGTCACAACTCAAAGCGGTCAAATAAATGGCGCCATTAACAATGGTCGACATTCAATAGCTGACTAATGGAAATGTTTTAACCCCGATTATTTCAAATCCTGCCTTGAGCTTTACCAAGAGTCGCTTCACGCCTAATAACATCAACACTTATAAATCTCAGTGCTTACTTCTTACGGTTACCTGTAATTCGATATAACCAAAGCGAATAAAACATATAACAAAATCCAGAACCCGCCTATAACAGGACTCCCCACCCCGGATTCATTGCCCTTAAAGCCAAGCAACAAGGTTGCACCACGCCCCTGGGGAGGGTGTTTGCAACAGTATCAACAGCCGAACCCGATACTTTCCCAGCGCGCCAAAAAAGAGCCTTGCGAGCCACTTCAATCACCTTACTTGCAAATCCAGCGGCCTTGGCTAAGTTGATAGCTACTCGCCACTGAAGTGCTCTTCAGCCGCCAGAAAACCAATAATAACTGTCGAGGAGTTCAATAACCGGACGCCCCCCGCCTGCCCCAGCTGAGACTGACACGGAATTAGTCATATTAATCAAGAGGGATGCTTGATGAAGCGCAGTTCATTGCCTCGAGTTTTTTCATTCAAGGGTGCGGCCGAAAATTACTGGCTCTCGTTAGTGCTGTTTTCGATCCTGGTGGTCGCCAGCTTCCTGCTGTTTGAACAACAGATCCAACAGTTGCTGAATCACCTTGGCAACTTCCTCCCTTCCGATCCCGTGCAACGCACCAGCCTCGCTCTGCTGCTGGTCACCCTGCTGGCCCTGGACGTGCTCTTGCCGGTGCCTTCGAGCCTGGTGGCGCTGCTGGCCGTTGCGGTTCTGGGCGCCGTTGGCGGCTATCTGGTGATTTTCATCGGCCTGTGCCTGGGAGCCTGTCTGGGCTACTGGCTGGGGGCCGGCTACTTTCGCCTGTTATCCAACTGGCTGGGACTCAGGAGCTGGCAGCCGGGGCAACTGGCCTATCGCCTCAGCACCCTGTCGCTGATCTGCCTGCGTGGGGTCCCGGTGCTGGCAGAGACCTCGGTGCTGGCCGCGGGCATGCAGCGTTATCCACTGCGCCAGTTCCTGCTGGTCACCACCCTGGCCAATGCCGGGCTGGCCCTGGCCTACGCCGCCATCGGCAGTTTGCTGGTGGAGCAGAACGCACTGCTGGCGACCATTCTCGCCAGCATGGTGCTGCCGGGGCTGGTCCTGGGCGCCCGCAGCCTGCTCAAGCCTCGCGCTGCGCAGCCGCCGATGGAGCAAAACCATCCTCTGGAAGGACGCTTCGAGGTGAGCTACCACTACCCGGTGCTGTTCACCGATCACATTTTCCAGGCCGACAATCCCTGCCTGCACCGGCAACTGGTCCAGGCGCAACAGGGACGCACCACCGTGCTGGTGTTCATCGATGAACAATTGCTGCAGTGCTGCCCACAACTGCCGCAACAGATCGACGCCTATTTCAGCGCCCACGCCGCCGACCTGCATCTGCAGGCCGCACCGATCCCGGTGCCGGCGGGCGAACTGAGCAAGACCCCGGAGGTGCTCCAGCAGTTGTATGCCCACATGCTTGAACACGGCCTGGACCGCCACTGCTATGTGCTGGCCCTGGGCGGCGGCGCGGTACTGGACGCCGTCGGCTATGCCTGCGCCACCTTTCATCGGGGGATGCGGCTGATCCGCATCCCGACCACGGTGCTGGCCCAGAACGACGCCGGCATCGGGGTCAAGAACGGCATCAACGCGTTCGCCCAGAAGAACCTGCTGGGCGCCTTCTACCCGGCCACGGCGGTGATCAACGACTTCCAACTGCTGCTCAGCCTGTCACCCCGGGACCAGATCGCCGGGCTGGCCGAAGCGGTGAAAGTGGCCGTGATCAAGGACGCTGCATTCTTCCAGTGGATGGAGCAGCAGGCCGAGGCCCTGGCGAGCTTTGAACACAGCGCCAGCCGCTACGCCATCTTCCGCTGTGCGCAATTGCATCTGGGCCATATCACCGGGGCCGGCGACCCTTTCGAACGGGGCAATGGCCGCCCCCTGGACTATGGGCACTGGGCTGCGCACAAGCTGGAGAACCTCAGCCAGCATCGCTTGCGCCATGGTGAGGCGGTGGCGGTGGGCATGGCCCTGGACGCGCTCTATGCCAATGCCACCGGTTTGCTGAGCCATGCTGAAACCCAGCGCCTGTTGCAGCTGCTGGACAAGCTCGGCTTCAACCTGTGCCCGCCGGAGTTGCGGTTGCAGGATGCCCAGGGCCGCTCCCTGGTGCTACTGGGGCTGGAGGAGTTTCGCCAGCACCTGGGGGGCCAGTTGTCGATCCCGATGCTCACCCGCCTGGGCCAGTCCACCGATGTGCACCACATCGAACTGCCGGTCATGGAGCAGGCCCTGCTGCGTCTGAGCAGTTTCGGTGGGCCGGACTTCGCCTGGACCGAAGGCTGCGCCCAATGAGCCACTCCTCCCTGACCACCTGGCTGACCCTGGGCCGGGTATCCAACCTGCCGACGGTGTGGACCAACGCCCTGGCCGCCGCGTTGCTGGCCAGCAGCGCCACCACCCTGGCACCGCCCTCGCCACTGGTGTGGACCCTGCTGCTGGTGGCGCTCTCGGCGCTGTACCTGGCCGGGATGCTGCTCAACGACCTGCTGGATGCCGATTGGGACCAGCAACATCAGAACCCGCGGCCGATTGTCCTGGGCCTGGTCAGCCGGACTCAGGTCAGCCTGGCCACTGCCGCCCTGTTGCTGCTGGCGGCACTGTCCGTACTGGGCCTGAGCCACCTGATCGCGCAGCCCCATTGGCTGCTGGCCAGCGCCGGTTTGCTGCTGCTGTTCATCCTGGCCTACAACCTGCTGCACAAGAAATACCCCCACAGCGTCTGGCTCATGGGCGGCTGCCGCTCGGCCCTGTACCTGACCGCCGCCGCCAGCCTGGCCATGCCACCGCAGCCGCTGTGGCTGTGTGCCGCGCTGCTGGGCACCTACATCGCCGGCCTGACCTACCTGGCGCGACTGGAGCATCGCAACCAACTGCTCAGCCGCCTGCCGCTGCTGCTGATGCTCAGCCCCCTGGCCCTCGCCGCTTACGCAGACAGCGGCGTGTTCTGGCTGGTCCTGCTGCTGTGGCTGGGCTGGTTGGGCTGGCACTACCGGCGTCATTTGGCCAACCCGCAACAGAGGCAGATTCGTGCCTTTATCGGTGCTGGCCTCGCCGCCCTGCCATTGTTCGATGCCCTGGTGCTGGCCCTGGCCAATCAACCCCTGGGCAGCCTGCTGTGCGTGCTGGTGTTCTTTCTGCTGCCCCACCTTCAACGCTGGATCAAGCCGACATGACCATGGACGTCACTTTCCCCGCCTCGCTCCCGCTCGTCATGCGCCATGAGGCCTTTGCCGAACGCCGCCGCCAACTGGATGACCAGCTCGACGACGAGAACCGCCGCTGGTGGCACGCCGCCCTGGAGCAACTGGCCAGCCAACCGTCGGCCAACACCCTGGTGCTGCTCAGCAGCCAGTGCAAGCGTCGCTTTGGCAACGCCGAGGTCAGCGCCAGCCCAGGCTGGAACCGGACTCAACTGGCCCGCGCCTTGCTCCTGGAGCAACTGCTGGAACAGCAGGCCGGCGGCGATCAACTGGCCCTGCTGCGCCAGCTGTTTCTGTGGGGCGATGACCAGGAAAAAAGCGTACTGCTCAGGGTCCTCGATGACCTCGACACAGAGGGTCGCAGCCTCGAACTGGCGCTCCAGGCAGGACGTACCAACAACCGTGAAGTGTTCGCCGCCCTCGCCCTGGACAACCCCTTTCCCGCTCGCCACTACCACGACCGGGCCTTTCACCAGTTGCTGCTCAAGACCCTGGGCATGGGCCTGGACAGTGGCCGCGTCAAAGGCCTGGCCCAGCGCCACAGCGTCGACCTCAACCAACTGGCCCTGGAGCATATGGAAGAACAGTTGGCGGCGTTCCGCAGTGTCAGCGACGGACTGCCCCATGCCATCGCCTTCGAGCTGTTGAGCCAGGCCCAGCGCCAACGCTTGCGCCACCTGTGCCAGCAGCGACGACTGCCACCGCACTGGCTCCAGCACTTGCCACCCGACGCCTGATTCGACACCGGCGCACCCACTCAATTTTCTCTACCACTGCATCAGGGACTCACCATGCCGAAGTACTTCGACCCGCACATTCATATGGTCAGCCGCACCACCGACGACTATCAGAACATGGCCGCCGCCGGCATCACCGGGGTGATCGAGCCGGCCTTCTGGCAAGGCCAGGCGCGCACCAGCGTCGGCAGCTTCATTGACTACTTCGACACCCTTCTGGGCTGGGAGCGCTTTCGCGCCAGCATGTTCGGCATTCACCACTTCTGCACCATCGGCCTCAATCCCAAGGAAGCCAATGACCTGTCGGTGGCCAACGAGGTGCTGGAGATCCTGCCGCGCTATCTGGTCAAGGACGGTGTGGTCGCGGTGGGCGAGATCGGCTACGACGACATCACCCCCGAGGAAGACCGCTTTCTCGCCGCACAACTGGAGCTGGCCAAGCAGTTCAACCTGCCGGTGCTGGTGCACACCCCGCATCGGGACAAGATCGGCGGCACCAAGCGCACCCTGGCGGTGATCCGTGAAGTGGGCATCGCCGAGCATCTGGTGATCATCGACCACCTCAACGAACTGACCCTGCCCCTGGTGCTGGACAGCGACTGCTGGCGCGGGCACTCCATCTACCCCAACACCAAGATGTCGGAGCAGCGCATGGTGGCCCTGCTCAAGGAGTACGGCACCGAGAAGATGGTGGTCAACAGCGCCGCCGACTGGGGCATCAGCGATCCGCTCAAGGTGCCAAAGACCGGCCAGGCCATGCTCGCCTCCGGATTCAGCGAGGCTCAGGTGGAACAGGTGCTGTTCCATAACCCGGTGGATTTCTTCGCCCAGAGCGGACAACTCGACAAGCAACAGGTGAGCACCCCGCTGCCCATCGACCAGCGTCGCCAATGGCAGGACAACTCCGCCCTGCGCGGCCAGGAACCGGTGGTCAAATGAGCGCCCGGGCCGGTTGGAGCGCCGCGCAGATCGGTTACTGCAGCAACGTGCACCCGGCGCGGGACGTGGCCGGCCTGGAGAGCTCGATCCGCCAGCACTTCCAGGGGGTGCGCCGCCAGCGTGGCCTGGCGGTGCAGGACAGCGGCCTGTGGATCAGTGCCCAGGCGGCCGCCGAGCTGCAGCAGCCCGCAGTGCGCGAAGCCTTCCTCGGGCTGTTGCACGACAGCGGGCTGCGCCTGACGTCCCTCAACGGCTTTCCCTACGGTCAGTTCCATCAGGGTGCGGTGAAAGCCGAGGTCTACCGACCGACCTGGGCCGAACCGCAACGCCTGGAATACAGCCTGCAACTGGCGGAGTTGCTCGCCGCCGCCCTGCCCCTGGACTGCCAGCAGGGCGTGATTTCCAGCGTGCCCTTGGGTTACGCCGCCCTTTGGGACGACGCCCAGCAACAACAGGCCGAGGCCCAGCTGTTGCAGTTGACCGCCGGGCTGGCCAGCCTGCATCGGCGCAGCGGTAAGAAGATCCTGCTGTGCCTGGAGATGGAGCCGGACTGCGTACTGGAAAACACCGATCAGGCCATCGCCTTCTTTCAGCGCTGGAAAGCCACCGACCCCCACCATCAATACCTGGCGCTGTGCTTCGACGTCTGCCACCAGGCGGTGGTCTTCGAGGACTGCTACCAATCGCTGCAACGGCTGCTGCAGGCGCGCATTCCGGTGGGCAAGATCCAACTGTCCAATGCACTGATCTGTCACTTGCCGGTGACGGACCTGGCACGCCGCGAGCAGGTGCTGCAGGCCCTGGGCAACTTCGCCGAAGCCACCTACCTGCATCAGGTGAAAGCCCGTGACCGCAAAGGCCAACTGCTGGCCTGGGCCGACCTGCCGAAGGCACTGCAGGCGGTGGAACCGGTGCAGGGCCAGTGCCCCGAGTTGCGCATTCACTTTCACGTGCCCTTGTTCAGTGAACAGTTCCTGTTGCCAGAGCTCAACGGCAGCCAGCAGGCCCTGATGCGCACCTTCGACTTTCTCGCCGCCCATCCGCAGTGCCAGCCGGTGCTGGAAGTCGAGACCTACAGCTGGAACGTACTGCCCGGCACCCTGCGTCCGGACACCGAACAAGCCCTGCTCCAAGGCATTGCCGCAGAGCTGCAGTGGGTTGAACAACAGTTGCGCCAGCGGCACTTGCTGCATGGGCAATCGTCCCCCATGGAGGCGCCAGCCCATGCCCTCTGAAGCACTGCGCCAGCCCCTGCTGCTGATCAACGTGGTCGGCCTGACCCCCAGCTTGCTGGGCCCGGCCACGCCGCGGATCAACGCCCTGCTGCAACGGGCCAAAATGGCCCGGCTGCGCCCGGTGTTCCCGGCCGTGACCTCGACGGTACAGGCCTCGATCCTCACCGGCCTGCCGCCTTCGCAACACGGCATTGTCGGCAACGGCTGGTATTTCCGCGATCAGGCCGAAGTGCGCTTCTGGCTGCAGCCCAATGCGCTGATCCAGGGTGAAAAGGTCTGGCAGACCTTGCAACGTGAGATCCCCGGCCTGCGCTGCAGCCAGTTGTTCTGGTGGTTCAACATGTACGCCGAGGTGGATGCCGCCATTACGCCACGCCCCCACTACCCGGCCGACGGGCGCAAGATGTTCGGCCTCTACTCGTCACCGCCCGGGCTGCACGAACGCATCGAACGGCAGATTGGCGAGTTTCCCTTTCCGGGCTTCTGGGGCCCGGCGGCGGGCATTGCCTCCAGTCGCTGGATCGTCGACTGCGCCATCGCCGAGTTCCAGATCAGTCGCCCCGATCTGCAACTGATCTACCTGCCGCACCTGGACTACAGCCTGCAACGCCTGGGGCCCGAGCATCCTTCCATCAGCGACGAAGTGCGGGCCATCGACCATGAAGTCGGGCGCCTGCTGGACTTTGCCCAGCAACAAGGCGCGGCGGTGATGCTGGTTTCCGAATACGGCATCGAAGCGGTGCAGCAATCAATCTCCATCAACCGCGTGCTACGGGAACAGGGCCTGCTGCAAGTACGCCGTTCCCTGAGTTGGGAGCTGCTCGACCCCGGTGCCAGTGCCGCCTTTGCCGTGGCCGACCATCAGATCGCCCACGTCTACGTGCGCCAGCCCAGGGACATTGCTCGGGTCAAGGCCCTGCTGCAGCGCCAGCCGGGCATCGAGCAGGTGCTGGATAAAACCGAACAGCGGGCCTGGCAGCTGGATCACCCGCGCAGCGGCGAGCTGGTGGCGGTGGCCGCCCCGGGCTTCTGGTTCGATTACTACTACTGGTTCGACGACCGCCTGGCCCCGGACTTCGCCCGCACCGTGGATATCCACCGCAAGCCGGGCTATGACCCGCTGGAGCTGTTCATCGATCCGGCGATCCGCTTTCCCAAGCTGCGGGTCGCCCGCCGCCTGCTGCAGAAGAAGCTCGGCTTTCGCTACTACATGGACCTGATTCCCCTGGACACCCGACTGATTCGCGGCAGCCACGGACGCTTGCCGAGCAACGATGAGGTGGGACCGCTCTTGATCACCGATTGCGATTTACCACTGCCGGAGCATCTGCCGGCCACTGCGGTAAAGCACCTGCTCCTAGAGCATTTCCTAGGGCGCCCCTATGACGACACGGCTCAAGCCAAGGAGATTCCATGCGGCGAACCATCCCTATAGCGGTACTCAGTGTGTTGAGCGGTCTCGCTCAGGCACAGAGCCCGAACACCTTCGATTGCAACAAGTTCCTGACCTTCGCAGACGACCCCACGACCACCCTGGCGACGTTCAAGCAGAGCCCGGAAACCATGGCCTGGAACTGGTTTGTCTGCCTCAACCAGCCGGATGCCAGCCGCAACAACAATCGGGTCTGGGAAACGTTCAAGCCTTCCGATCAGGTTTACCTGTTGAAGGGGGCCGAGCCCCTGCCCTACTCCGACCATGAAAACCTGCCGAGCGAAGTACCGGAACTGGCACAAAAGCAGGGCATGGACCCCAAAGGGCTGTTTCAGTTTCTCGGCAACGACATGCCAGGCAGCCCGCAGAACGGCATCCAGCAGGTGGATGGCCTGGCTCTGAAAATGCGCAGCGGCCCACCGGTGCCACCGTCGAAAAACGAACAGTTGGTGCGCTTTCACCTGTTGATGGGCGAGGACACCTTCAACTACATCGTCGCCAACAAGATCTACAACCGCGATGGCCTGGCCAAGCTCACCAGCAACCTGGACTTCCCGGACACGGCCTGGGAGCTGAAAACCTCCTGGTTCTGGATCGGCACCGACCAGGACTTCAAGGCCCTGTTGAACCAGGACGGGTACTACATCTCCCAGGCCTATTACGTGGACAGCACGGGCCAGTATCAGGTGGGCTACGCCGCCCTGAGCGGCATGCATGTGATCAACAAGCTGACCCCGGACTGGGTCTGGACCACCTTCGAGAACCGCAACAATCCCAAGTACACCGTCACCAATGACACCCCACCCAAGCCGATGACCAACATCACCGGCCCCACCGAGGCGGCCAAACCGGTGAACACCAGCTTCCAGCAGCAGTATTCGAACCTGGCCCAGTACGAACTGATCGGCGTGCAGTACGACCAGAACCTTGCCGAACCCAAGCTGCTGGCCAACTCCCAGCTGGAGTCGGCGTTCCAAGGCTCCTCATCGTGCCTGGCCTGCCACAGCACGGCGGCCTATTCGACGAAGAAGAACACCTTCTTCTCGTTCAACATCGACCACACAGGCGGAATCCTCTACCCCACCAGCGTACTGCCGGACAAAGACTTCATCGGTTATCAAAAACTGGATTACGTCTGGTCGCTCAAACGCGCCCAGTGGAAACGCTAAGGAGAGCAGCCCATGAGCGTCTTGAACTTTCCACGGATCTACCTCAACGGTTTCATGTTCTGGAACCCGCCAACCTTCAACAACAACGATGTGCTGCCGCTGTATGACGCGGTGAAGATGCAGATGAACTGGCCTTTCCTGAACCGGTACGGGATCAACGACAAGAATGCCCCGCAAACGCTGATGCCTTGGGGCATCACGCCGCTGGCCTACAAGAACGTCCCGGACTATGTGCTGCAGGTGCCCACCAACGGCGATCCCAACAACTACCCGATGATTCCCGCCGAGTGGGATCTGTTCGGCGACAACGCCTGCGGCACCGTCAATTACCAAAAGGCCCGCTCGGTGATCATTGGCGGGGAATCCAAGGTCGACAGCTACATCGACAGCGATCCGCTGATCAACAAGCCCTACCAACTGCTGGGCAACTCGTTCGGTAACCCGAGCCCGACTGCGGCACGTTTTGTCGACGTCAGCCCCTGGCAGAACACCTTCACCGCCCTGTACTTCGACAGGATAACGCTGGGCGATGCCACCTGCGGTGTAACCCTGAAACAAGGCTGCCGCATGCTCAACCGCTTCCTTGATTTCAAGTGGGCGCCGATCGGCGGCCTGGTTTATGTGACCTGCACCTGGCAGACCTGCTTTACCAAGGATCAGGTGGACTGGGTCGTCGGCGGTTCGCCATTGCTGCAGAGCCTGAAAAATGAAATGGAGCAGAACAAGGACGCCCAGGGCCTGATGCTCAGGTTCACCACTTACCTGACCGTTTACGACAAGAATGGTCTGTTCAATGACTTCAAGGTGGTCAACAGCCACTCGCAGGCGCCCTGGGACATATCCAGGCTGCAGATGCTGTACCAAATGGGCCTGGACAACCCGACCGAAACCTTTTTCAACCCGGCCCACAGCCGCACAGCCGGCATATTGGGCCTGTGGCTGAAAAATGAGTTCCCTACCGCGCCGGCAGGCCCGCGCCTGGTGCCCAATGATTCGGTACCGTTCTATAAAGTGACACCGGGAGACACGGTGATCGGCGCGCCAGACGATCCGAGAACCGTGATCAATCTGGGGGTAACCAGCGCCCAACTGCATGACAACATCTTGTCCCTGGACCTGGGCAACACCTTCCCGATCTACCCGGCCATCCATGACGGAGCAGTCGACCCCGATCCGGACCGGCTGAACACCGGCCTTCCGGTCGCCGCCAAATTCAACGTCGGCGCGTATGAACTGGGTGTCTTGCAGGGAAGCGACTCGAAAACCTTCAAGGCATTGACCAGTTTTGGCTTCGAGCAGTATCAGCAAACGGCATTCGATAAGCGCTCCGGTCTGCTGGACCTGCCCCTGGACGCCAGCGCCCAAACCTTGCTGCAACAGGGCAACCTGGCGCTGCGGCTGAAAGGTAGCGAAACCATCGCCGCCACTCAGCAGACGTGGACCGCGGAAGTCATCGAGAGCGGCAGCTTCATCGACGTCGGTGACAGCCGGACGCTGAACATCATGGTGCAAAACAACGGCAAGCCCGCAGCGGCCGGCACCACCTTGTGGGTCGCCGAGTACAACAACGCCTTTATGCTGACCACCAGCAACTACTACCTGGCGTTCAGCAACCCGGCGGATTTCGTGCTGATCACTGACTATCCCGATGCACGTGCCAAGAACGAGCCGGGAATGCCCCAGTTCATCGGCGGTTCGCAGCATCCGAGCCTGTTAATGGAGGGCAGTGGCAGACGCCTGAGTGCCATGACCGTCAGGGGTTCCGCGTGCAATGAGTCGGTCAGCAACGCCATCACCTATCAGGAGTTCCTGAAAACCCCGGCTGCGGTCGATCTGAGGCCCTGCCTGAGGTTCGAGAACCCGCAAGCGATGAGCGGGAAACTGGATAATAACGCCGGCATGGGCGCCACCGTGAACTACAGCCTGACCCGCATCCAGACCAATGCCGACGGCATTGCCCAGTTGACGGTGCATGCCGTGGCGCCGGGCTTCCCCACTGTGCGGTTTTTCATCCAGGACGATCCGACGGGCATTCCGTTCAGCTTCTCCTACACCGAAGCCTTCACCGACTTCCTTTCGCCGCTGCGGGTGCTGCCGCAAGAACCGCAGATGCTCAAGGACTTCATCGACTGCTGGAACCGGGTGTACCAGTTCGACGACGCCAATGTGCGGATCTGGAAGGAGTTCATCTTTCCGCAGATCCTCCAGCCCTTCTATTACCTCTACCCGATCATGAACAAGTACATGCCGCTCAACTCCCTGCAACGTATCGAGGGCGCGATCGAGCAGTTCATCAAACTGATCAGCAAGGAGTACCAGGAGGCCAGCACCCTGGCCATGCCCATCACCCGGGACCTGCCGCAGAGCCGGCGCCAGGTGCTGGAGATCTGGGCCAAGGACCTGGTGAGCACCGGCTACCCGCCGACCCCGCTGAACCTCGACGACTATCAGCAAGGCTGAGCCGCAACGGCCATGCACTGGAACACCGGGCGACCTGGGTCGCCCGGCTTTGCAAAGGAGAGTCAGATGAACGCCAGTTTCTTCAAGCGCCTGCTGTTGGCCGCCACCCTGCTGTGCGCCAGCCAGACACTGTGGGCCCAGAAATACCCCGACAACGTCTACTTCAACATGGGCGTGCACAACACCAAGGGCTGCAATGCCCTGAACAACAACTGCGTGATCAAGCGCAAGGCCGGCGAGCCGACCGATCCGCTCTATCCGGCAACCTGGGTCAGTGACTGGACCATGTACCGGGTCACCGCCAACTACGAGAAGAACCCGCCGCCCTACAGCAGCCCGCCCAGCACCCTGCAACCTGCCGACTACACCGTGTCCCAGGGCAGCAGCTATTACGACAACGACTATGTTCCGGCCGACGGCGACGGCTCCGGGGCGATGATGGAGCACTACGAGAAATACTGCCTGCCGATCTTCCCGATCAAGGACAACAACTACACCTGCTCTTTCGTCTCCCTGGGTAACAAGGCCTACTTCCTCACCTACCCCGAGGACCGGCCCAAGGACATGCCAGCCTGCTGCCTGTTCTCGCCCATGAACCATCCGCCACGCCGGGACTTCATCAAGCACCTGCCCTACAGCGCCGCCCGCAGCCAGCATCTGGACGGCAGCGTGCAGGCCTACGCCTTGGAGCTCAAACCCGGCAAAGGCAGCCCCCCCATCCTCTTCGGCTATGCCTTCTACAAGCAGGCCACCAGCGACGGGCCGGGCCAACCGGCCTATCAACATCCGCAGTCGTTCTATTTCTCCGGTGATGCCAGCGTCGCCAACGCGCCAATCGTCAGCCAGAACTACCGCAACTGGAGCAATGCAAAGCCGGACCCGGCCAAGACCTGGGACCAGGTGGCGAAGATGTGCCCGGCCAACCCGCCTGACTGCCAGCTCTTCACGCCACCGCCATCGCTGAAGAACGGTGCACGGCCACAGTGGAACCAACTTTCACCCACCCCGCAGTGACAGGAGCAGCCTCATGAACCGTTGGAGCCGTTTCACCGCCCTGTTGTTGCTTGGCCTGGGCAGCCAGCAAGCCAGCGCCCTGCAACCCAGCGCAGCGGGGGCGCAAACCAGTTGCCCACCCACAGCCACGGTGCCTGCCGCTGGCGCCTCGCAGCAGGCTTTCGATCAATACAGCTGGCAGATGTTCATCAACCTGAGTTGGCCCGCCCAGGCGGGACAGCGCGGAGTGGCCGATTGCAGCAAGCCCCTGGGCAGCCCAGGCGATACCGTGTGGCAGACCTACAAGAGCGTCAGCGAGACCTTCCTCCCCGGGGCCAAGAATCCGGGCCCCTGGAACTCGCAACTGCCCCGCAGAAACCTCAGCCTGATCAACATTGCCGCGGTCAAGAACACTCAGGTGGTGCAAGCGGACAACCAGGCGGTGGGCGGCTGGCTGATTGATCAGCGCGGCAACCCGACCTACTACGACATCGCCGCCAACGAGGTCTCCTACAACTACATCGTCGCTAACGACTTCTACAACGCGGTGGTCGTCGATGCCGCGAAGAACATCGGCTTTCCCAACAACGCCGGCGAGATCAAGAGCAGCTGGCGCATCCTCACCAGCGCCGACGACAGCAGCCGCTATCTGACGATGAAGGCATTGGTCACCCAGTTCGACAGTCAGGGACAGCCCAATGGCACCACCGAGGCCAACTTGGGATTGGTGGGGCTGCACATCATCAGCAAGGTGGAGGGGTTCCCGCAGTGGATCTGGTCGACCTTCGAGCAGGTCGACAACGTGCCTCCCAAAACCAAGCTGGGGGGCCGTTGGGTGGACCAACCGGCCTCGGGGATTTTCTACTCCTACTTCAACGCCAAGGCGCCCGCCGAAAGCCTCAACCAGTCCCCGTGCCTGTGGCAGCAACAGGCGGGAAAGATGGTCTGTACGCCCAAACCCGGTAGCAGCTTCAGCACCCCTGACCCGCTGAACCGGGTCACCCCGATCACGGACGTCACCCAGCAGATCAATACCCAGTACCAGAGCGATCCGCAGGTACAGCAGAGCGTGTTCAAGTACTACCAGTTGATCACCACCCAACGCCCACAGTCGCCGGACAACCCCGGCAATCCGTTGGGGCAGCCAACGCCGTCACTTTCGGCCAACGTCACCATGGAAAGTTACATCCAGCCCAACAGCAGCTGCATGAACTGCCACTCCATGGCGGCACCGCTCAACAGCCAGTACAAGAGCGACTTCTCCTTCCTGTTCAGATTCGCCCAAGCCCCGGTCAGCAGCGTCACCAAGGATAAGGAATAGAACATGAGCATATTGAATGGACCCCGACTGAACTTCTGGGGCGGTATCTCCACCGACGTCAGCGTGCCGAACAACTCACCGACCTTGCCCAACGGCATCACCACGTCCCTTGAGCTGTTCGACCTGACCACCTCGACCGTGGCGGACCAGGCCAAGACCTACAGCGATGAGCACCTGTACCAACTGATCAACGCCCCGGACCCGAGAATCGGCCCCAACAGCCGGTACACGGCCGGCGGCTGGAACCACTATGGCGAACACGTGGTGACGCTGCACAACGCGTTGATCAGCTCCCAAGGCACTCCGGGCAACATTGCGCTGGAAGGGGATATGGTCGGCCAGCCGGTCTACCTGCTCGGCTCCGTTACACCCGGCACCGGACAAGGGCCCTACTCCGGCCCGATGATGGTCGACCTGGACCCCACAGCCAGCACCACAACCCAGATCTTTGTCGGAGGCCTGCAGATCGGCAACGGCAACACGCCTGAGCTACTGATTCGCTGGGATACCGTGTGCAGCAGTTTCGACCTCAACACCCGGGTGCTGGAGCCGGCAACCATGGACTCGCCGGGCTCCTTCCATGCCAGCGGCACCTTTCAACTGACCTTTCCGCTGAGCAGCATCGTCAGCTACAACAAGGAAAGTGCCGGACTCAGGGCCCTGATCGAAGCGCCCAACGCGACTGGGATCGTGCTGCGTTTCGTGATGTTCGAAATGTGTCCGACCCTGACCACCGAGCAACTGAATGCCGACTACGCCGCCAACCAGTTCAGCCCAAACCCGAGTATCGGCCGAGTCATCGGCACCCTGGCCACGGCGTTTACCGATGAGCCGCAAATCTGTCCGCCGGGCCGGCAAATCATCAATGCCGACAAAGACCTGAACATCAACAGCGTTGCCTATGCCGAGGTTGCCAACGGGCAACTGAGCATCGACATGGTCAACCTGATCCCCAAGCAGACGTTCAGGGCTGTACGCGACGACATCACCAGCCCCATCGGCCCCAACGCCGACTACGGGACCGTCACCATCGCGGCCGGAACGACGCCCCTGGCGAGCTTTGAGCCCAGCGACCCGCTGCTGCAGGACTACTACCGGTACGGCGGCATCATCGACGTGCCGCTCAACTCGACCCAGACACAGTTGGTGCAGAGCACGCCCTTGTGCATCAGTGCCCCCGGGACCACCCGCAACCCGGCGCTGTCGGCTCCCGAATGCCCGTATCGGGTCTACAGCGATCAGCGCAACACCTACCTGGACCCCAACAGCAGCGGCGTGCAGATCACCTTGCAAGTCCGTTACCTGGGAGCACCGGTACAGGAAGATACGCCAATCAGCATCGACGCCTCGGCGACCGCCGTCTATCAAGCCAATCGCTACTGGAACTTCCTGGAGCTACCGAACTCGGTAACGGTGCCGGCCGGTCAACCTTCGGTGAGCTTCAACGTCGTCCCCGTCGCCGGTTCCAATACCCAGGCCGGTTTCACCACACTGACCTACACCATCGCCAACAACCTTCTGACCCAGAGCTTCAGCAACTTCCGCAAGTACGCCTGGAGCGACTTCGGCATTCCAACCGGCAGCATCGTCACCTGGGAGCAGGCGTTTCAAAACGTGCTGCGCTTTCATTACCTGGCCTTCCCTGCCATGTCGCGCTACATCCAGCTCAATCAACCCGACGCGGTGATGGGTTACAAACAGGCGATCCTGGCCCGGATATCCCCCGAGTACCAGAACACCACCTTGTACATGTCCGTGGTGCGTTCGATGTCGCCGAGCCAACGCTCCCTGCTGACCGCCTATCTCAACGGCACGCCCTGGCAACCTTGAACAAGGAGAAGACCATGCCCGTTGCTCTACACATTCCCGCCCAGCCGGAACGGATGCTGTGCCCAAGCAGCATCATCGCCGAAGGCCTCTTCAACCCACGCGGCGTCTGCGTGGAAAACGATGGCAGCTTGCTGCTGGTGGAAGCTGGCTCAGGCCTCCCGCACCAAGCGTTCAGCGGTCGCATCAGTCGCCTGCGACCAGATCCTCACGCCCCCGGCACCTACCTGCCACCCGAGGTTCTGGCCAAGGGTTTTCGCTCGATGAACATGCAGTCGCGGATGCTGCGCGATGAAATCATGGGGCTGTCGGACATTGCCTTCGGTGCCGGGCGCTACCTGGCCAGCCAGACCGATTACGTCGCCGGTTCCAAGCTTCTGGACCTGCAATACAGCCCGCCCGAGCCGCTGTTCCACAGCCACGGCAACCTCAACTCATTGTGCTATCACCCCACGCGCCAGAGCTGGATGGCGGTCAAGCCCGATACCAACCAGTTGGTGGAGTTCACTCAGGGTGAGGAGCAGATCCTGGCCCAACTGCCCGACCTGGATCAGGGCCAGGAAGCCGTACCCGTGACCCTGGTGCATGAGCCACAGACCGACGCGGTGCTGATCAGCCTGTTCTCTGGCGAGCTGCACCGTGACCCGGCGCGAAAGGGCATCGACTTCGCCGACAAGGCGGGCCAGGTAATCCGGGTCTGGCCCGAGAGTGGCAGGATCGAGGTACTGATTCGCGGGCTGCAACTGCCCACCGGGCTGGCGCTGGACCCGCAGGAGCGGATTCTGGTGCTGGAACTGTGCGACCGGCTGTTGCAGCCCCTGCAGCCCGACTGGTCCGGCGAGACCTTGCACGGCGGCTTTGCCCGCTTCAGTGGACGGCTGCTGCGCTGCGACCTGCAGCAACGCAGTGTGCAGGTGCTCGCCAACGAACTGGATACACCGTCCAATCTGTGCTGCGTCGAGGGAGCGGTGCTGGTGAGCGAAGGCATGGGCCTCAGTGGACGGCCGATTCCCACACCGGATCATCAGGTGGTTGCCCTGAGCGGTCGATTGCGCCGAGTGCAACTTTGAGCCCAATTCCAGCGCCTGAAAGGAAACAATCCGGCATAAAAAAGGGGCCCTGTACGGGGCCCCTTTCTCATCGATACTGAATGCTCGAGGGAGCAATCAGAACGGAATATCGTCATCGAAGCTGTCGAAATCCGGTGCCGGCTGCGGAGCGGCCTGCTGTGGCGCTGGACGCGACTCACGCTGTGGCTGCGGAGCAGGACGGGACTGCTGAGGACGCGGTGCCGAGTTGGACATGCCGCCCTGGCCTTGCTGGTCGCCCTGTGGACGGCCACCCAGCAGCTGCATGGTGCCTTGCATGTCGACAATGATCTCGGTGGTGTAGCGCTTGATGCCGTCTTTTTCCCACTCGCGAGTCTGCAGTTTGCCCTCGATGTAGACCTGGGAACCCTTGCGCAGGTACTCACCGGCAATCTCCGCGACCTTGCCGAACATCGAAACACGGTGCCACTCGGTGCGCTCGACCTTCTGACCGGTCTGCTTGTCGGTCCACTGTTCGCTGGTGGCCAGACTCAGGTTGGTCACGGCGTTACCGTTAGGCAGATAGCGAACTTCGGGATCCTGGCCGCAAGTACCGACCAATATGACTTTGTTAACCCCACGGGCCATAACGTTCTCCTAGGCTTCGCGCGGCGACGGCGCTGAGTTGACCAACTGCTCGAGCGTCGCGCGATCCAATAATTCGGTGTCCAATTTGATGTAAATGGCAGCCTCTTCGGCCACCACCACGGCATCTGTTACTCCAGCGACGGCTTTCAGGCGCTCAACCAGACCAGCTTCGCGGATCGCTTCGGGCGATAACGGCAAGCGCAGGCTCGTCACATATGGAGGCTCGCGCATGGTAACAGCAAAGCCCAACCAGAGTGCAGCCAGACCTGCGCATCCAAGGAACACAACCGACAAACCGCCATGCTGGAACAACCAGCCGCCGAGGATGCCACCCAGTGCCGAACCGAGGAACTGGCTGGTGGAATACACCCCCATCGCCGTGCCCTTGCCGCCTGCCGGCGAGACTTTGCTGATCAGCGACGGCAACGACGCCTCCAGCAGGTTGAATGCGGTGAAGAACACCACGGTGCCGATCACCAGCGCCCGCAAACTGTCGCCGAACTCCCAGAAGAATAGCTCGGTGAGCAGCAGCGTAATGACCGCGCCGAGCAGAACTCGTTTCATCTTGCGTTTTTTCTCGCCGTAGATGATGAACGGGATCATGGCGAAGAAGGAAATCAGCAGCGCGGTGAGGTAGACCCACCAGTGCTGTTCCTTGGGCAGGCCGGCCTTTTCCACCAGTGCCAGGGGCAAGGCGACGAAGCTCGACATCAGCATGGCGTGCAACACGAAGATACCAAGATCCAGGCGCAGCAGATCGGGATGCTTGAGGGTCGGGATCAGCGCTTGGCGCGCCACGCCGGACTCGCGGTGCTGCAACGGGCCGGTGGAGCGCGGGACCATGAAAGCAACGATCAGGATGCCCACCAGGGCCATGGCACCCGTGGCCAGGAACAGCCCCGACAGACCAAAGCTGCGGGTCAGCAGCGGACCAACCACCATGGCCACGGCAAAGGACAGGCCGATGGTCATGCCGATCATGGCCATGGCCTTGGTCCGGTGCTGCTCGCGGGTCAGGTCCGAAAGCAGCGCCATCACTGCGGCGGAAATCGCCCCGGCACCTTGCAGGATTCGTCCGGCGATCACACCCCAGATCGAATCGGCATTGGCCGCCAGCACGCTGCCCAGGGCGAACACGATCAACCCCAGGTAAATCACTGGGCGACGACCGATACGGTCGGAAATGATGCCGAAGGGAATCTGGAAAACCGCCTGGGTCAGACCATAGGCGCCAATCGCCAAGCCGATCAGAGTCGGGGTCGCTCCTGCGAGATCCATTCCATAGGTCGCCAGGACCGGCAGTACCATAAACATGCCAAGCATACGGAAGGCGAACACCAGGGCCAGACCGCTCGCTGCGCGGGTCTCGCTGCCACTCATGCGTTCGCTGTGGGGATCGTGCATGGATAAACCTCATGTGAACCGGCGGCGATTCTACCAGTCCGATCGATTGAGGGGGTATATGGCGACGCTTTGCCGCGCAGCCCCAACAGCGAGCAAAAAAGCACCGCATGATAGTGTGCATCCATCCAGTATTTGGTTTTATACTCCTGCCTTTACGCCCGCCGATCGAGGCCACTTTTGGACAAGATTCTGATTCGTGGGGCCCGCACCCACAACCTGAAGAACATCGACCTGACTCTGCCGCGGGACAAGTTGATCGTCATCACCGGGCTGTCTGGGTCCGGCAAGTCGTCCCTGGCTTTCGACACGCTTTATGCCGAAGGCCAGCGCCGCTATGTCGAATCGCTGTCGGCTTACGCCCGACAGTTCCTGTCGATGATGGAAAAGCCCGATGTCGACACCATCGAAGGGCTGTCGCCGGCGATATCCATCGAACAGAAATCCACCTCTCACAACCCGCGCTCCACCGTCGGCACCATTACCGAAATCTACGATTACCTGCGCCTGCTCTATGCTCGCGTGGGCACCCCGCGCTGCCCGGACCACGACATTCCGCTGGAAGCCCAGACCGTCAGCCAGATGGTCGACCTGGTGCTGGCGCAGCCCGAAGGCAGCAAGCTGATGCTGCTGGCCCCGGTCATTCGTGAGCGCAAGGGCGAACACCTCTCGGTCTTTGAAGAGCTGCGAGCCCAGGGCTTCGTGCGGGCCCGGGTCAACGGCAAGCTGTTTGAACTGGACGAGCTGCCGAAGCTGGATAAACAGAAGAAGCATTCCATCGATGTGGTGGTCGACCGCTTCAAGGTGCGTGGCGATCTGCAGCAACGTCTAGCAGAGTCCTTTGAAACCGCGCTGAAACTGGCGGACGGGATTGCCCTGGTAGCGCCGATGGACGACGAGCCGGGGGAAGAGATGATCTTCTCCGCGCGTTTCGCCTGCCCGATTTGCGGTCATGCCATCAGCGAACTGGAACCCAAGCTGTTCTCCTTCAACAACCCCGCCGGCGCTTGTCCTACCTGCGACGGTCTGGGGGTCAAGCAGTTCTTCGACATCAAGCGCCTGGTCAATGGCGAACTGACCTTGGCCGAAGGGGCGATTCGCGGCTGGGACCGACGCAACGTCTATTACTTCCAGATGCTCGGTTCACTGGCCTCTCATTACGGCTTCAGCCTGGAAGTACCGTTCAACCAACTGCCGGCGGATCAGCAGAAGGTCATCCTGCACGGCAGTGGCACCCAGAACGTCGACTTCAAGTACCTCAACGACCGGGGCGACATCGTCAAGCGCTCCCACCCCTTCGAAGGCATAGTGCCGAACCTGGAGCGGCGCTACCGGGAGACCGAATCGGCCACCGTACGTGAAGAGCTGGCCAAGTTCCTCAGCACCCAGCCCTGTCCGGATTGCCGTGGCACACGCCTGCGTCGCGAGGCTCGCCACGTCTGGGTCGGCGAGAAGACCCTGCCGGCGGTCACCAGCCTGCCCATCGGCGATGCCACGAACTACTTCGGTACGCTGAAACTCACCGGACGCCGTGGTGAGATTGCCGACAAGATCCTCAAGGAGATCCGCGAGCGCCTGCAGTTCTTGGTGAACGTCGGGCTCGACTACCTCACCCTGGATCGCAGCGCCGATACCCTGTCCGGCGGCGAAGCTCAGCGTATTCGCCTGGCCAGCCAGATCGGTGCCGGCCTGGTGGGGGTCATGTACATCCTCGACGAACCATCCATTGGCCTGCACCAGCGGGACAATGATCGGCTGCTGGGGACCCTGAAACACCTGCGGGATATTGGCAACACCGTAATCGTGGTTGAACACGACGAAGACGCCATCCGCCTGGCCGACTATGTGGTGGATATCGGCCCGGGCGCCGGTGTGCACGGTGGACGCATCGTCGCCGAAGGCACGGCTGCTGAAGTCATGGCGCACCCGGACTCGTTGACCGGCAAGTACTTGTCGGGGCGGGTGAAGATCGTGGTGCCGGCCAAACGTACGCCGCGCAACAAGAAGCTGTCCCTGACACTCAAGGGCGCTCGCGGCAACAACCTGCGCAATGTCGACCTTGAAATCCCCATCGGCCTGCTGACCTGCGTGACCGGGGTTTCCGGCTCGGGCAAATCGACGCTGATCAACAACACCCTGTTCCCCTTGAGCGCTACGGCGTTGAACGGTGCCACGACCCTGGAGGCGGCGCCTCACGACAGCATCAATGGTCTGCAGCACCTGGATAAGGTCGTGGATATCGATCAGAGCCCGATCGGTCGTACTCCGCGCTCCAACCCAGCCACTTACACCGGGCTGTTCACGCCGATCCGCGAGTTGTTCGCTGGGGTTCCTGAGTCCCGTTCCCGAGGCTACGGGCCTGGACGTTTCTCCTTCAACGTCAAGGGTGGACGCTGTGAAGCCTGCCAGGGCGATGGCTTGATCAAGGTCGAGATGCACTTCCTGCCGGACATCTACGTGCCCTGCGATGTGTGCAAGAGCAAGCGCTACAACCGCGAAACGCTGGAGATCAAGTACAAGGGCAAGAGCATCCACGAGGTGCTGGAAATGACCATCGAGGAGGCCCGCGAGTTCTTCGCTCCCGTCCCGGCCCTGGCGCGTAAGCTGCAGACCCTGATGGATGTGGGCCTGTCCTACATCAAGCTCGGCCAGTCGGCTACCACGCTGTCTGGCGGCGAGGCACAACGGGTCAAGCTGTCACGCGAGCTGTCCAAACGTGACACTGGCAAGACCCTGTATATCCTCGATGAACCGACCACTGGGTTGCACTTCGCGGATATCCAGCAATTGCTGGACGTCCTGCACCGCCTGCGTGATCACGGCAACACCGTGGTAGTGATCGAGCACAACCTGGATGTGATCAAAACTGCCGACTGGCTGGTGGACCTGGGGCCGGAAGGCGGCTCCAAAGGCGGCCAGATCATCGCCGTCGGCACCCCGGAACAGGTAGCGGAAATGCCGCAGTCCCACACCGGGCACTACCTCAAGCCGCTGCTAACCCGCGATCGAGCCTGAGCCCCATGAAAAAGCCCCTGTCATCTCACGGTGACAGGGGCTTTTTTACATCTCAGGATTGACGCATCTACCGTAGGAGCGAGCTTGCTCGCAAACCGGTATCCACGCCTTATGCAGTCAGAACTGCGACTGCAGGTAGTTCTCCAGCCCGATGGATTTGATCAGGCCCAACTGCTTCTCCAGCCAGTAGGTGTGATCTTCCTCGGTATCTGCCAACTGGATACGCAGAATATCGCGGCTGACGTAGTCCTTGTGCAGTTCACACAGCTCGATACCTTTGCACAGCGCAGCGCGAACCTTGTATTCAAGGCGCAAGTCGCTGGCCAGCATGTCCGGCACCGTGGTCCCGGTGTCGAGATCGTCAGGACGCATGCGCGGCGTGCCTTCCAGCATCAGAATGCGGCGCATCAGGGCATCGGCGTGTTGCGCCTCTTCTTCCATTTCGTGGTTGATACGCTCGTAGAGCTTGGTAAAGCCCCAGTCTTCGTACATCCGCGAGTGGATGAAATATTGGTCGCGTGCTGCCAGTTCGCCCGTCAGCAACGTGTTGAGGTAATCGATTACGTCCGGGTGACCTTGCATCGCCCTACATCTCCCTGCTTGAAAGTCGATAGTGTGAACCAAGCTGACTTGCAGGTCACTTAGAAATAACCGAAAAAGTGAAGATTATCTGAGAAAAGCAGTATAAATAACGCAAAAACCGCCCAAATGAGGGCGGTTCTGCTTCTTATTTAGACTTACTTGAGCGATACACCCAAAGCCTTGGCAATACCCTCGCCGTAAGCCGGGTCAGCCTTATAGAAATGTTGCAGCTGACGATCAACCACATCAGCAGTCACTCCAGTCATGGCACCGGCAATGTTGCTGATCAACAGAGCCTTCTGCTCAACACTCATCAAGCGGAACAGAGCTCCTGCATGACTGTAATAGTCGGTGTCTTCGCGATGATCGTAGCGGTCTGCACCACCGCTAAGGGCCAGGGGCGGTTCTGCGTAGCGTGGAGCCTGCTTAGGCGCATCGCTGTAGCTGTTGGGCTCGTAGTTCGGCGCAGCACCGCCATTGCTTCCGAAAGCCATGGAGCCGTCGCGCTGATAGCTGTTCACCGGGCTCAGCGGCGCATTCACTGGCAGTTGCTGGTGATTGGTACCAACGCGATAACGGTGAGCATCGGCGTAAGCAAACACCCGGCCCTGCAGCATGCGATCTGGAGAAAGCCCGACCCCTGGCACCATGTTGCTTGGTCCGAAAGCGGCCTGTTCGACCTCAGCGAAGTAGTTCAGCGGATTGCGGTTCAACTCCAACTCGCCAACCTCGATCAACGGGAACTCCTTCTGCGACCAGGTCTTGGTCACATCGAACGGGTTCTCATAGTGCGCCGCGGCTTGCGCCTCAGTCATGATCTGGATGCACACGCTCCACTTCGGAAAGTCGCCGCGCTCGATCGCGTTGAACAGGTCGCGCTGAGCGTAATCCGGATCGGTACCCGCCAGACGTGCAGCCTCTGCCGGCGCCAGGTTCTTGATGCCTTGCTTGGTCTTGTAGTGCCACTTGACCCAGTGCCGCTCGCCCTTGGCGTTTATCAGGCTGTAGGTGTGACTGCCAAAGCCGTGCATATGACGGTAGCCGTCTGGAATGCCCCGATCGGAAAACAGAATGGTTACCTGGTGCAGCGCCTCAGGCGAATGCGACCAGAAATCCCACATCATCTGAGCACTTTTCAGGTTGCTCTGAGGAAGGCGCTTCTGAGTGTGGATGAAATCGGGAAACTTCAGCGGGTCACGAATGAAGAAGACCGGGGTGTTGTTACCCACGATGTCCCAGTTGCCTTCTTCGGTGTAGAACTTGAGGGCAAAGCCGCGGGGATCGCGCTCGGTGTCAGCCGAACCACGTTCGCCGCCTACTGTAGAGAAACGCAGGAAGGTCGGAGTTTTCTTGCCAATCGCTTCAAACAACTTGGCACTGGTGTATTGGGTGATGTCGCGAGAGACCGTGAAAGTGCCGTAGGCACCCGAGCCCTTGGCGTGCACGCGACGCTCAGGGATATTCTCGCGATTGAAATGGGCGAGCTTTTCGATCAGATGAAAATCGTCGAGAAGCAGCGGGCCACGAGGGCCGGCGGAACGGGAATTCTGGTTATCAGCGACAGGAGCGCCACTAGCGGTAGTAAGAGTTTTGGTCTGGCTCATGCACAATCTTCCTCTGTCAGTCTGTGAAACTGCCGGCTAATCGGCTGACGAAGAGTATTGACCACCAGTGTTACAACATCCAATGCATTACACATTAGCTAACGATAGAAATATCTAATACATAAAGACACAAAAAACCGGGCACTAGGCCCGGTTCCTTGTTTCAGACTGACGTCTTACTCAGCGGATACAGCTTCACCGCCGACAGCACGATCAACCAGTTCAACGTACGCCATAGGAGCGTTGTCGCCAGCGCGGAAACCGCACTTGAGGATGCGCAGGTAGCCACCCTCACGGGTAGCGTAACGCTTGCCCAGGTCGTTGAAGAGCTTACCAACGATAGCTTTCGAACGAGTACGGTCGAAAGCCAGACGGCGGTTAGCCAGGCTGTCTGTCTTGGCCAAAGTGATCAGCGGCTCGGCAACGCGGCGCAGTTCTTTAGCTTTCGGCAGTGTAGTTTTGATCAGCTCGTGCTCGAACAGCGACACCGCCATGTTCTGGAACATGGCCTTGCGGTGCGAGCTGGTGCGGCTCAGGTGACGCCCACTTTTACGATGACGCATGGTTCATTCCTTACCAAACACAACGTTCGGTGATTACGACGATCAGGCAGTCGCCTTGTCGTCCTTCTTAAGACTTGCAGGCGGCCAGTTGTCGAGGCGCATGCCGAGGGACAGACCGCGGGAGGCCAGAACGTCCTTGATTTCGGTCAAGGATTTCTTGCCCAGGTTCGGAGTCTTCAACAGTTCTACTTCGGTACGCTGAATCAGGTCGCCGATGTAGTAAATGTTTTCCGCCTTAAGGCAGTTAGCCGAACGTACAGTCAGTTCCAGATCGTCAACCGGGCGAAGCAGGATCGGATCGATCTCGTCTTCCTGCTCGACTACCACTGGCTCACTGTCACCTTTGAGGTCGACGAACGCAGCCAACTGCTGTTGCAGAATGGTTGCAGCACGACGGATAGCCTCTTCAGGATCCAGAGTACCGTTGGTTTCCAGATCAATAACCAGCTTGTCCAGGTTAGTACGCTGCTCGACACGGGCGTTTTCCACCACGTATGCGATACGGCGAACCGGACTGAACGAAGAGTCGAGCTGCAAGCGACCAATGCTGCGGCTTTCGTCTTCATCGCTCTGACGCGAGTCGGCCGGTTCATAACCACGACCACGAGCTACTACGAGCTTCATGTTCAGGGCGCCGTTAGACGCCAGGTTAGCGATTACGTGATCGGGGTTAACGATCTCGACATCATGATCCAGCTGAATATCGGCAGCGGTAACCACCCCCGAACCCTTCTTCGACAAGGTCAGCGTAACTTCGTCACGGCCGTGCAGCTTGATAGCCAGACCTTTAAGGTTCAACAGGATTTCAATTACGTCTTCCTGTACACCTTCGATGGCGCTGTACTCGTGGAGCACACCGTCAATCTCGGCCTCGACTACTGCACAGCCGGGCATTGAGGACAACAGGATGCGGCGCAGCGCGTTGCCCAGGGTGTGGCCAAAACCACGCTCGAGAGGCTCGAGGGTGATCTTGGCGCGGGTTGGACTGACAACCTGCACATCAATGTGGCGGGGTGTCAGGAACTCATTTACCGAAATCTGCATGGATGCACCTATTTTCTAGCCCTTACTTGGAGTAGAGCTCGACAATCAGGCTTTCGTTGATGTCGGCGGACAGATCACTGCGAGCTGGAACGTTCTTGAAAACGCCCGACTTCTTCTCAGTGTCTACTTCTACCCATTCTACGCGGCCACGTTGAGCACACAGATCGAGAGCTTGGACAATGCGAAGTTGATTTTTTGCTTTCTCGCGAACAGCAACCACGTCACCAGCACGAACCTGGTAGGACGGAACGTTAACGGTCTGACCGTTTACGCTGATCGACTTGTGCGATACCAGCTGACGGGATTCGGCACGAGTAGAACCGAAGCCCATGCGGTATACAACGTTGTCCAGACGGCATTCGAGCAGTTGCAACAGGTTTTCGCCGGTTGCGCCCTTCTTGCCAGCTGCTTGTTTGTAGTAGCCGCTGAATTGACGCTCGAGCACGCCGTAGATACGACGAACTTTTTGCTTTTCACGCAGCTGAGTACCGTAGTCGGATTGACGACCACGACGCTGGCCGTGGATGCCAGGAGCTGCTTCGATGTTGCACTTGGATTCGATAGCGCGCACGCCGCTCTTCAGGAAGAGATCGGTGCCTTCGCGACGAGCCAGTTTGCATTTTGGACCAATGTAACGAGCCATTCTTTACAATCTCCTGGATTACACGCGGCGCTTCTTCGGCGGACGGCACCCGTTGTGCGGGATTGGCGTCACGTCGGTGATGCTGGCGATCTTGTAGCCACAGCCGTTCAAAGCGCGGACTGCGGATTCACGACCTGGACCTGGGCCCTTGACGTTAACGTCGAGGTTCTTCAGGCCATATTCCAGCGCAGCTTGACCAGCACGCTCGGCAGCTACTTGAGCAGCGAACGGGGTGGACTTGCGAGAACCGCGGAAACCCGAACCACCGGAGGTTGCCCAGGAAAGAGCGTTACCTTGACGGTCGGTAATGGTCACGATGGTGTTGTTGAAAGACGCGTGGATGTGGGCGATGCCATCAACCACTGTCTTTTTAATCTTTTTACGAGGACGAGCAGCAGGTTTTGCCATGACTAAATTCCTGTCGATTCGCTGGTGCGATTACTTGCGGATCGGCTTACGCGGACCTTTGCGAGTACGCGCGTTGGTCTTGGTACGCTGACCGCGCACTGGAAGACCACGACGATGGCGCAGACCGCGGTAGCAGCCCAGATCCATCAAGCGTTTGATTTTCATGTTGATTTCGCGACGCAGGTCACCTTCAGTGGTGAACTTCGCCACTTCGCCACGCAGCTGTTCAATTTGCTCGTCGCTCAGATCCTTGATCTTCGCAGCTGGGTTGACCCCAGTCACTGCACAGATTTTCTGCGCAGTAGTGCGACCAACACCATAGATGTAGGTCAGCGAGATAACAGTATGCTTGTTATCTGGAATGTTAACGCCTGCAATACGGGCCATTCAGTGGGACTCCAATTGACAGCTACCTACGCCCCGGAAGCCAAGAAATAGGGCGCGAGATAATATCGCTGTAATAACAAATAATCAACCCGGCAGCGCACTAGCTGCCGGGCTTGAAGCACAATCACACTCAGCCTTGGCGCTGTTTGTGACGCGGTTCCGCGCTGCAAATTACTCGAACAACACCTTCGCGGCGAATAATCTTGCAGTTACGGCACAGCTTTTTCACCGATGCACGAACTTTCATCACCAACTCCTCGAACCTTATGGATTAGCGCAGCATGCCGCTGCCGTAACCCTTCAGGTTGGCTTTCTTCATCAGGGATTCGTACTGGTGGGAAACGAGGTGCGATTGTACTTGCGACATAAAGTCCATAACAACCACGACCACGATCAGCAACGAGGTCCCGCCAAGGTAGAACGGAACGTTTGCAGCAACCACCAGGAACTGGGGCAACAGACACACGGCCGTCATATATAGAGCACCGAACATGGTCAAGCGGGTCAGAACGCCATCAATGTAGCGCGCCGACTGCTCACCTGGACGGATGCCCGGAATAAAGGCACCGGACTTCTTCAGGTTTTCCGCTACGTCTTTCGGATTGAACATCAACGCCGTATAGAAGAAGCAGAAGAAAATAATCCCTGCACTAAACAGCAGAATATTCAACGGCTGACCAGGAGCGATCGACTGCGAGATGTCCTGCAACCAGCCCATACCTTCAGACTGACCGAACCAGGCACCCAACGAAGCCGGAAACAGCAAAATGCTGCTCGCGAAGATAGCAGGAATTACACCGGCCATATTCACTTTCAGCGGCAAGTGGCTGGTCTGCGCAGCAAAAACCTTGCGGCCCTGCTGACGCTTGGCGTAGTGAACAGCAATACGACGCTGGCCACGCTCAATGAACACCACAAAACCGATAATCGCTACTGCCAGCAAACCGATCGCAACCAAGGCGAAAATGTTGATATCACCCTGACGCGCAGACTCGAAAGACTGCCCGATCGCTCTCGGAAGACCGGCGACGATACCTGCGAAAATCAACATCGAGATACCGTTGCCAACACCACGCTCAGTAATCTGCTCACCCAGCCACATCATGAACATCGCACCAGCCACAAACGTGGATACCGCGACGAAATGGAAGCCAAAGTCACCAGTGAACGCAACGCCCTGCCCTGCCAGACCAACGGACATGCCGATGGCCTGAACCAGAGCTAGGACGACAGTGCCGTAGCGGGTGTACTGGCTGATCTTGCGACGGCCAGCTTCACCTTCCTTCTTCAACTGCTCCAACTGCGGACTGACGGCTGTCATAAGTTGCATGATGATCGAAGCCGAGATGTACGGCATGATCCCCAGTGCAAAAATGCTCATCCGCTCCAGCGCGCCGCCGGAAAACATGTTGAACAAGCTAAGAATGGTCCCCTCATTCTGTCGAAACAGGTCTGCGAGTCGGTCCGGGTTGATACCTGGAACCGGGATGTGTGCGCCTATTCGGTAGACGATAATCGCCAGGAACAGAAAACGCAGACGAGCCCAGAGTTCAGACATACCGCCTTTGCCGAGCGCAGAGAGAGCACCTTGCTTAGCCATTTATTCCTCGAACTTGCCGCCAGCTGCTTCGATAGCCGCACGCGCACCTTTGGTGGCTGCGATACCCTTGATGGTCACAGCGCGAGTAACTTCGCCGGACAGCATGATTTTCACACGCTGAACGTTCTGGTTAATCACGTTGGCATCTTTCAGGGACTGCACGGTGACGATGTCGCCTTCCACTTTGGCCAGTTCGGACAGACGCACTTCTGCGCGGTCCATGGCTTTCAGGGAAACGAAACCGAACTTCGGCAGGCGACGATGCAGCGGCTGTTGACCGCCTTCAAAGCCTGGAGCGATGGTGCCACCGGAGCGGGAAGTCTGACCTTTGTGACCACGGCCACCAGTCTTACCCAAACCACTACCGATACCACGGCCCGGACGATGCTTTTCGCGACGGGAACCCGGCGCTGGACTCAGATCATTGAGTTTCATCGATTAACCCTCGACACGCAGCATGTAGTAAGCCTTGTTGATCATCCCGCGATTCTCGGGAGTATCTTGGACTTCTACAGTGTGACCGATGCGACGCAGGCCCAGACCCTTAACGCACAGTTTGTGGTTAGGGATACGGCCGGTCATGCTTTTGATCAGCGTTACTTTAACGGTAGCCATGATCAGATGATCTCCTGGACGCTTTTGCCACGCTTGGCGGCAATGGATTCAGGGGACTGCATAGCCTTCAAACCTTTGAAAGTGGCATGAACCACGTTTACTGGGTTAGTCGAGCCGTAGCACTTGGCCAGAACGTTCTGAACACCAGCAACTTCGAGGACAGCACGCATAGCGCCGCCAGCGATGATACCGGTACCTTCAGAAGCAGGCTGCATGTACACCTTGGAAGCGCCATGAGCGGACTTCATAGCGTACTGCAGAGTGGTGCCGTTCAGATCAACTTGGATCATGTTGCGGCGAGCAGCTTCCATTGCCTTCTGGATCGCAGCAGGCACTTCACGCGACTTGCCACGGCCGAAGCCAACACGGCCCTTACCATCACCAACCACGGTCAACGCGGTGAAAGTGAAGATACGGCCGCCTTTAACGGTTTTGGCTACGCGGTTAACTTGAACCAGCTTCTCGATGTAGCCTTCGTCGCGCTTTTGGTCGTTATTTGACATAACTTAGAACTCCAGCCCAGCTTCACGAGCAGCATCAGCCAGCGCCTTGACGCGGCCGTGGTACTTGAAGCCAGAGCGGTCGAAAGCCACCTGCGAGACGCCAGCGGCTTTTGCACGCGTAGCGACCAGCTGGCCAACCTTAGTGGCCGCGTCGATGTTGCCAGTGGCGCCATCACGCAGTTCTTTATCCAAAGTCGAGGCACTCGCCAGGACTTTGTTGCCGTCGGCCGAAATGACCTGGGCGTAGATGTGCTGCGAAGAGCGGAACACGCAGAGACGCACGACTTCGAGTTCGTGCATTTTCAGGCGTGCTTTGCGAGCGCGACGCAGTCGAGTAACTTTTTTGTCGGTCATTTGCTATGCCCTACTTCTTCTTGGCTTCTTTACGACGGACGACTTCGTCCGCGTAGCGCACACCTTTACCTTTGTAAGGCTCTGGTGGACGGAAGTCGCGGATCTCAGCGGCCACTTGACCTACCAGCTGCTTATCGATGCCCTTGATCAGGATATCGGTCTGGCTAGGAGTCTCAGCGGTGATGCCTTCCGGCAGTTCGTAATCCACTGGATGCGAGAAGCCGAGGGCCAGGTTCAGCACTGTGCCTTTTGCTTGTGCCTTGTAACCAACACCGACCAGCTGGAGCTTACGCTCGAAGCCTTGGCTAACGCCTTGGACCATGTTGTTTACCAGAGCACGAGTGGTACCGGCCATTGCACGAGTTTGTTGGTCGCCATTGCGAGCAGCGAAACGCAGCTCACCAGCTTCCTCAACAATTTCAACGGACGAGTGAACGTTCAGTTCGAGAGTGCCCTTGGCACCCTTCACCGAAAGCTGTTGGCCGGCGAATTTAACTTCGACACCAGCTGGCAGCTTAACGGGGTTCTTAGCGACGCGAGACATGCTTATCCCCCCTTAGAACACAGTGCAAAGAACTTCGCCGCCGACACCGGCAGCGCGCGCAGCACGATCAGTCATCACACCTTTGTTGGTGGAGACGATAGACACGCCAAGACCGCCACGTACTTTCGGCAGCTCTTCAACGGACTTGTACTGACGCAGGCCTGGACGGCTAACGCGCTTCACTTCCTCGATGACCGGACGGCCTTCGAAGTATTTCAGCTCGATGGACAGCAGAGGTTTGATTTCGCTGCTGATCTGATAACCCGCGATGTAACCTTCGTCCTTCAGGACTTTTGCTACAGCCACCTTCAGCGTGGAAGACGGCATGCTTACGACGGACTTTTCAGCCATCTGGGCATTACGGATTCGAGTTAGCATGTCCGCTAACGGGTCCTGCATACTCATGGGCTAGATGCTCCTGATACAAAAAGAATTAGCCTTGCGGCTACAACTGTCGCCGAGAAATTCCGGGCAAAAAACACGGGCTCAGGCGAGCCGGTCATTCTAGACACACCCCAGAAATGAATCAAGCCCCAAAAGGGGCTTGATTCAGATTCAAAGCCACCGGTGATCGGGATCTTACGAACCCGAACACCGCGACTTTGATAGCTATTACCAGCTGGCTTTAACCAGACCTGGTACGTCACCACGCATTGCAGCTTCACGCAGCTTGTTACGGCCAAGGCCGAACTTGCGGTAAACGCCGTGCGGACGACCAGTCAGGCGGCAGCGGTTACGCATGCGCGAGGCACTTGCGTCACGTGGCTGCTTCTGCAGCGCTACGGTAGCTTCCCAACGGGCTTCTGGACTTGCGTTCAGATCCACGATGATAGCTTTCAGCGCTGCACGCTTGGTGGCGTACTTGGCAACAGTAAGCTGACGCTTCAGCTCACGGTTTTTCATGCTCTTCTTGGCCATTTTCCTACTCCAATCAGTTGCGGAACGGGAATTTGAAAGCACGCAGCAGAGCGCGGCCTTCATCATCGTTCTTAGCAGTGGTGGTCAGGGTAATGTCCAGACCGCGGAGAGCATCGATCTTGTCGTAATCGATTTCCGGGAAAATGATCTGCTCTTTCACGCCCATGCTGTAGTTACCACGACCATCGAAGGACTTGGCATTCAGGCCGCGGAAGTCGCGAACCCGAGGCAGGGAGATCGACAGCAGACGATCCAGGAACTCGTACATACGCTCACGGCGCAGGGTCACTTTGACGCCGATCGGCCATCCTTCGCGGACTTTGAAGCCAGCGATGGATTTACGAGCGTAGGTCACAACGACTTTCTGGCCGGTGATCTTTTCCAGGTCAGCAACAGCATGCTCGATGACTTTTTTGTCGCCGATTGCTTCGCCCAGACCCATGTTCAGGGTGATTTTGGTAACGCGCGGAACTTCCATCACGTTCGAAAGCTTAAGTTCTTCCTTAAGTTTCGGAGCGATTTCCTTCCGGTAAATCTCTTTTAGTCGTGCCATGGTCTTCTACCTAGCAGTGTTCAAGCATCAACCGCTTTTTGGGTCGACTTGAAGACACGAATTTTTTTGCCGTCTTCTACTTTGAAACCAACGCGGTCAGCCTTGTTGGTTTCGCCGTTGAAAATGGCGACGTTGGAAGCGTGCAGTGGCGCTTCTTTCTCGACGATACCGCCCTGTACGCCCGACATCGGGTTAGGCTTGGTATGACGCTTGACCAGGTTCAGGCCACCGACAACCAGACGGTCATCAGCCAGAACTTTAAGCACCTTACCGCGCTTACCTTTGTCTTTGCCGGCGATCACGATGATCTCGTCGTCACGACGAATCTTTTGCATGTCGGATCTCCTTACAGCACTTCTGGGGCGAGCGAGACGATCTTCATGAACTTCTCAGTACGAAGTTCACGGGTCACTGGCCCAAAGATACGGGTGCCGATCGGCTCTTGCTTGTTGTTCAACAGAACAGCAGCGTTGCCATCAAAGCGGATGATGGAGCCGTCTGCACGACGAACACCATGGCGAGTGCGGACTACAACTGCAGTCATCACTTGGCCTTTTTTCACCTTACCGCGAGGAATTGCTTCCTTGACGGTAACTTTGATGATGTCACCGATACCAGCGTAACGACGATGGGAGCCACCCAGCACCTTGATGCACATAACGCGGCGAGCGCCGCTGTTATCGGCCACATCGAGCATGGATTGAGTCTGAATCATATAATTTCTCCGACCCCTAGCCCTTAGACTTCCACAGCGCGTTCGAGAACATCAACCAGAGCCCAAGACTTGGTCTTGGCCATCGGACGAGTTTCACGAATAGTGACTTTGTCGCCGATGTGGCACTGATTGGTTTCGTCGTGCGCGTGCAGCTTAGTCGAACGCTTAACGTATTTACCGTAGATAGGGTGCTTAACGCGACGCTCGATCAGAACGGTGATGGTCTTGTCCATCTTGTCGCTGACAACACGGCCAGTCAGCGTACGGACAGTTTTTTCGGCTTCAGCCATGATTACTTACCTGCCTGCTGGTTGAGCACAGTCTTCACGCGAGCGATGTCACGCTTAACTTGCGAGAGCAGATGAGACTGCCCCAACTGGCCAGTTGCTTTCTGCATACGCAGATTGAACTGGTCGCGCAGCAGGCCGAGCAGTTGCTCGTTCAGCTGCTGTGCGGATTTTTCACGAAGTTCATTCGCTTTCATCACATCACCGTCCGCTTAACAAAGGAGGTGGCGAGCGGCAGCTTTGCAGCAGCCAGGGCGAAAGCCTCACGCGCCAGCTCTTCAGAAACACCCTCGATTTCATACAGGACTTTGCCTGGCTGAATCTGGGCAACCCAGTATTCGACGTTACCCTTACCTTTACCCATCCGAACTTCGAGTGGCTTCTTGGAAATAGGCTTGTCCGGGAATACACGGATCCAGATCTTGCCACCACGTTTTACGTGACGGGTCAGAGCACGACGCGCTGACTCGATCTGACGAGCAGTGAGACGACCACGAGCAACAGACTTCAGCGCGAACTCGCCGAAGCTGACTTTGCTACCGCGCAATGCCAGACCACGGTTGTGGCCGGTCATTTGCTTGCGGAACTTCGTACGCTTTGGTTGCAACATTTGGCGTACCCCTTACTTAGCAGCTTTTTTACGAGGCGCAGGTGCTTGCGGCTTCAGCTCTTCTTGGCGACCACCAATTACTTCGCCTTTGAAGATCCAAACCTTCACACCGATCACACCATAAGTGGTGTGAGCTTCGTAGGTGGCATAGTCGATATCGGCACGCAGGGTGTGCAGTGGCACACGACCTTCGCGATACCATTCAGTACGTGCGATTTCAGCACCGCCGAGACGACCGCTCACTTGGATTTTGATGCCTTTGGCACCAATGCGCATGGCGTTCTGTACGGCGCGCTTCATAGCACGACGGAACATTACGCGACGCTCCAGCTGCTGAGCTACGCTCTGCGCAACCAGCATACCGTCGAGCTCCGGCTTGCGGATCTCTTCGATATTGATGTGCACAGGCACACCCATTTGCTTGGTCAGGTCCTGACGCAGCTTCTCAACATCTTCACCTTTCTTGCCGATCACGATGCCGGGACGAGCGGTGTGGATGGTGATGCGTGCAGTTTGAGCCGGACGATGGATATCGATACGGCTTACGGACGCGCTTTTTAGTTTGTCTTGGAGATACTCACGCACATTCAGATCTGCGAGCAAATAGTCCGCATAAGTCCGACCGTCTGCGTACCAGACGGAGGTGTGCTCCTTGACGATTCCCAGGCGAATGCCAATGGGATGTACTTTCTGACCCATCTCTTCGACTCCGTTACTTGTCAGCAACCTTGACAGTGATATGGCAAGACCGCTTGACGATGCGATCAGCACGGCCTTTGGCACGTGGCATGATGCGCTTCAGCGAACGCCCTTCGTTGACGAAAACGGTGGAGACCTTCAGGTCATCAACGTCTGCGCCTTCGTTATGCTCGGCGTTGGCTACGGCCGACTCCAGCACTTTCTTCATGATCTCGGCGGCTTTCTTACTGCTGAAAGCCAACAGGTTGAGCGCTTCGCCCACCTTCTTCCCGCGGATCTGGTCGGCGACCAAGCGGGCTTTCTGGGCGGAGATTCGAGCGCCCGACAACTTAGCGGCTACTTCCATCATTCCTTACCCCTTAACGCTTGGCTTTCTTGTCAGCCACGTGCCCGCGATATGTACGGGTACCGGCGAACTCGCCCAGTTTGTGGCCGACCATGTCTTCGTTCACGAGAACTGGAACATGTTGACGACCGTTATGCACAGCGATGGTCAGACCGACCATTTGTGGCAGGATCATGGAACGGCGCGACCAGGTCTTAACTGGTTTGCGATCGTTCTTTTCCGCCGCCACTTCGATCTTCTTCAGTAGGTGAAGATCAATAAAAGGACCTTTTTTCAGAGAACGTGGCACTGTCGTATCCCTCTATTTACTTGCGACGACGGACGATCATTTTGTCGGTACGCTTATTACCACGAGTCTTCGCGCCCTTAGTCGGGAAGCCCCATGGCGATACCGGATGACGACCACCAGAGGTACGACCTTCACCACCACCATGTGGGTGGTCAACCGGGTTCATGGCAACACCACGAACGGTTGGGCGAACGCCACGCCAGCGTTTGGCACCAGCTTTACCCAGCGAACGCAGGCTGTGCTCGGAGTTCGAGACTTCACCCAGGGTCGCACGGCATTCAGCCAGCACTTTACGCATCTCACCAGAACGCAGACGCAGGGTCACGTAGACGCCTTCACGAGCGACCAGCTGAGCCGAAGCACCAGCCGAACGAGCGATTTGCGCGCCTTTACCTGGCTTCAGTTCGATGCCGTGTACGGTGCTACCAACTGGAATGTTGCGCAGTTGCAGAGCGTTGCCCGGCTTGATCGGTGCCAGAGCACCTGCGATCAGCTGGTCGCCAGCGCTCACACCCTTAGGGGCGATGATGTAGCGACGCTCGCCATCTGCGTACAGCAGCAGAGCGATGTGAGCAGTACGGTTTGGATCGTATTCGATACGCTCGACAGTGGCAGCGATGCCATCTTTGTCGTTGCGACGGAAGTCGACCAGACGGTAATGCTGCTTATGACCACCACCAACGTGACGAGTGGTAATGCGGCCATTGTTGTTACGACCACCAGACTTCGATTTCTTCTCGAGCAGCGGTGCGTGAGGAGCGCCTTTATGCAGCTCCTGGTTGACCACCTTGACCACAAAACGGCGGCCAGGGGAAGTCGGTTTGCATTTAACGATTGCCATGATGCACCCCTTCCTTACTCAGCACTGCTGCTGAAATCGAGATCTTGGCCTGGCTGAAGGGAGATAACTGCCTTCTTCCAGTCATTACGCTTGCCCAGACCGCGAGCGGTACGCTTACTCTTACCCAGAACGTTCAGGGTAGTAACGCGCTCCACTTTCACGCTGAACAGGCTTTCGACGGCCTTCTTGATTTCCAGCTTGGTTGCGTCAGTAGCAACCTTGAAAACGAACTGGCCTTTCTTGTCTGCCAGAACCGTAGCCTTCTCGGAAACGTGCGGGCCAAGCAGAACTTTAAATACGCGTTCCTGGTTCATCCCAGCAGCTCCTCGAATTTCTTCACGGCCGACACAGTGATCAACACTTTGTCGTATGCGATCAGACTAACTGGATCGGAACCTTGCACGTCACGAACATCAACGTGTGGCAGGTTACGAGCAGCCAGGTACAGGTTCTGATCAACAGCGTCCGACACGATCAGAACGTCGGTCAGGCTCATGTTGTTCAGTTTGCCCAGCAGATCTTTGGTTTTCGGAGTTTCAACAGCGAAATCCTGAACCACGACCAGACGATCAGTACGCACCAGCTCAGCAAGGATGGAACGCATTGCTGCGCGATACATCTTCTTGTTCAGCTTCTGGGAGTGATCCTGAGGACGAGCTGCGAAAGTGGTACCGCCGCCACGCCAGATTGGGCTACGGATAGTACCGGCACGAGCGCGGCCAGTACCTTTCTGACGCCATGGGCGCTTGCCGCCACCGGAAACGTCGGAACGGGTCTTTTGCTGCTTGCTACCTTGACGGCCGCCAGCCATGTAGGCCACGACTGCTTGGTGAACCAGCGTCTCGTTGAATTCGCCGCCAAATGTCAGTTCGGAAACTTCGATCGCTTGAGCGTCATTTACATTTAATTGCATGTCAGCTTCCCCTTAACCGCGAGCCTTGGCCGCCGGACGTACAACCAGGTTGCCGCCAGTAGCGCCAGGAACAGCACCCTTGACCAACAACAGATTGCGTTCAGCGTCGACGCGCACTACTTCCAGGGACTGCACGGTCACGCGCTCAGCGCCCATATGACCGGACATTTTTTTGCCCTTGAATACACGACCAGGAGTCTGGCACTGGCCAATAGAGCCCGGGACGCGGTGGGAAACGGAGTTACCGTGGGTGTTATCTTGACCGCGGAAATTCCAACGCTTGATGGTACCGGCGAAGCCTTTACCTTTCGACTGACCGGTAACATCTACCAGTTGGCCAGCTGCGAAGATTTCTGCATTGATCAGATCGCCAGCTTGGTACTCGCCTTCTTCAAGACGGAATTCCCAAACGCCACGACCGGCAGCAACGTTCGCTTTAGCGAAGTGACCTGCTTGAGCAGCAGTCACGCGCGAAGCACGACGCTCACCTACAGTGACTTGCACTGCACGATAGCCATCGGTTTCTTCAGTTTTGAACTGGGTGACGCGATTCGGCTCGATCTCAATGACCGTGACCGGAATGGAGACACCTTCTTCGGTGAAAATACGGGTCATACCGCATTTACGACCGACTACACCAATAGTCATGTTGTAAACCTCATGAGTGTACGGGGCTTTCACCCGCTATGGCCGCCCATTTCAGAGCGTTACACGACTAAGACCGAGTCTTAGCCGAGGCTGATCTGCACTTCCACACCTGCCGCAAGATCAAGCTTCATAAGAGCATCAACGGTTTTATCCGTTGGCTGGACGATGTCCAGTACGCGCTTATGAGTACGGATCTCGTACTGGTCACGCGCGTCTTTGTTGACGTGCGGGGAGACCAGAACGGTGAACCGCTCTTTACGGGTAGGCAGTGGAATTGGACCACGCACTTGAGCACCAGTACGTTTCGCGGTTTCCACGATTTCCTGGGTGGATTGGTCGATCAGGCGATGGTCGAAAGCCTTCAACCTGATACGGATTTGCTGATTTTGCATTGGATTTCAGACTCCAGGCTGCTATTCCCACCGGGCGCAATACGCCCGTTAAAAGGAGGCGCAATTCTATAGACGGCCCCACAGAGTGTCAACCCAATAAAAAAGCCCCCGCAAGCGGGGGCTTCTTCATGAGTCGTCGATTACTCGATAACTTTGGCTACGACGCCGGCGCCGACGGTACGACCGCCTTCACGGATAGCGAAACGCAGACCATCTTCCATCGCGATGGTTTTGATCAGAGTGACAGTCATCTGGATGTTGTCACCTGGCATTACCATTTCAACGCCTTCTGGCAGCTCGCAGTTACCGGTCACGTCAGTAGTACGGAAGTAGAACTGTGGACGGTAGCCTTTGAAGAACGGAGTATGACGGCCGCCTTCTTCTTTGCTCAGAACATAAACTTCAGCGGTGAACTTGGTGTGCGGCTTAACGGTGCCTGGCTTAACCAGAACCTGGCCACGCTCAACGTCGTCACGCTTGGTACCACGCAGCAGAACGCCGCAGTTCTCGCCAGCACGACCTTCGTCGAGCAGCTTGCGGAACATTTCAACGCCAGTGCAGGTAGTCTTCTGAGTATCGCGCAGACCAACGATCTCAACTTCTTCCTGGATGCGAACGATGCCACGCTCAACACGGCCAGTTACCACGGTGCCACGACCGGAGATCGAGAATACGTCTTCGATTGGCATCAGGAACGGCTTGTCGATTGCACGCTCTGGCTCTGGGATGTAAGTATCCAGAGTCTCTACCAGACGCTTAACAGCGGTGGTACCCATTTCGTTGTCGTCTTGGCCGTTCAGGGCCATCAGAGCCGAACCGATGATGATCGGAGTGTCGTCACCTGGGAAGTCGTAAGTGCTCAGCAGGTCGCGCACTTCCATCTCAACCAGTTCCAGCAGCTCAGCGTCGTCAACCATGTCAGCCTTGTTCAGGAAGACAACGATGTACGGAACGCCTACCTGACGGGACAGCAGGATGTGCTCACGAGTTTGTGGCATCGGACCATCGGCAGCCGAGCAAACCAGGATCGCGCCGTCCATCTGGGCAGCACCGGTGATCATGTTTTTGACGTAGTCGGCGTGACCCGGGCAGTCAACGTGCGCGTAGTGACGAATGTGCGAATCGTACTCTACGTGTGCAGTGTTGATGGTGATACCACGAGCTTTTTCTTCTGGGGCACTGTCGATCTTGTCGAAGTCAACACGAGCCGAACCGAAAACTTCGGAGCAAACGCGAGTCAGAGCAGCAGTCAGAGTGGTTTTACCGTGGTCAACGTGACCGATAGTGCCAACGTTGACGTGCGGTTTGTTACGTTCAAATTTTTCTTTAGCCACGACAATTAACTCCTAGCCTAAAGGGGAGACTGAATCAGCCTTGTTTTTTAACGAGAGCTTCGACGATGTTCGACGGAGCTTCGGCGTATTTGGAGAATTCCATGGAGTAGCTCGCGCGACCCTGAGACATGGAACGAACGTCAGTTGCATAACCGAACATTTCACCCAGTGGAACTTCAGCACGGATAACCTTGCCGGACACCGAGTCATCCATACCCTGAATCAGACCACGACGACGGTTCAGGTCACCCATCACGTCACCCATGTAGTCCTCTGGGGTTACTACTTCAACCTTCATGATCGGCTCGAGCACAACGCCGCCACCCTTCTGGGCCAGCTGCTTGGTCGCCATGGAGGCCGCCACCTTGAACGCCATCTCGTTGGAGTCGACGTCATGGTAGGAACCATCGAACACGGTAGCCTTCAGGCCGATCAGCGGATAACCGGCAACGACGCCGTTCTTCATCTGCTCTTCGATACCCTTCTGGATAGCCGGGATGTATTCCTTAGGAACCACACCACCAACAACTTCGTTGGTGAAGACCAGACCTTCGGTGATGTTGCCGTTCGCATCGACGTCCGGCTCCGAGAAACGGATCCAGCAGTGACCGAACTGACCGCGACCGCCGGATTGACGAACGAACTTGCCTTCGATCTCGACGTTGCTCTTGCTGATCTTCTCGCGGTACGAAACCTGCGGCTTGCCGATGTTGGCTTCGACGTTGAACTCGCGCTTCATGCGATCAACGAGGATGTCCAGGTGCAGCTCACCCATACCGGAAATGATGGTCTGACCGGTCTCTTCGTCGGTCTTGACGCGGAACGACGGGTCTTCCTGAGCCAGCTTGCCCAGTGCAATACCCATCTTTTCCTGGTCCTGCTTGGTTTTCGGCTCTACCGCTACCGAAATCACAGGCTCAGGGAAGTCCATACGCTCAAGAATGATCTGCTTGTCGAGATCGCACAGAGTGTCACCAGTGGTGACGTCCTTCATGCCGATCAGGGCAGCGATATCGCCTGCACGCACTTCCTTGATCTCCTCACGCTGGTTGGCGTGCATCTGCACCATACGACCAACGCGCTCTTTCTTGCCCTTGACCGAGTTGATCACGGAGTCGCCCGAGCTCAGGAAGCCCGAGTAAACGCGCACGAAAGTCAGAGTACCAACGAACGGGTCGGTAGCGATCTTGAATGCCAGAGCCGAGAACGGTTCAGAATCGTCAGCGTGACGTTCGTCGTAATCAGCCTCTACCAGCTCATCCTTCGGTTTCTCGATGAGATCCGGATGGATACCTTTGATCGCCGGGATCTCGGTAGGAGCAGGCAGGAAGTCGATAACGGCGTCGAGAACCAGGGGAACACCCTTGTTCTTGAACGAAGAGCCGCAGACTGCCGGAACGATTTCGCTAGCCAGGGTGCGCGCACGCAGACCAGCCTTGATCTCTTCGACAGTCAAGTCACCTTCTTCAAGGTACTTGTTCATCAACTCTTCGTTGGCTTCAGCAGCAGCTTCAACCATGTTGGAGCGCCACTCGTTAGCCAGGTCCAGCATATCGGCAGGAATTTCTTCCTCGCGATAGGTAGTACCCTTGTCGTCGTCGTTCCAGTAGATAGCCTTCATCTTGATCAGATCAACCTGACCTTCGAAGTTATCTTCAGCGCCGATAGCCAGCTGAACCGGAACCGGGGTGTGACCCAGGCGGTTTTTGATCTGACCAACAACGCGCAGGAAGTTAGCGCCGGCACGGTCCATCTTGTTCACGTAAACAACACGTGGAACGCCGTACTTGTTGGCTTGACGCCATACGGTTTCAGACTGAGGCTCAACACCGGAAGTACCGCAGAACACAACGACCGCGCCGTCGAGTACGCGCAGCGAACGCTCTACTTCGATGGTGAAGTCTACGTGGCCAGGGGTATCGATAACGTTTACACGATAGTTATCGTATTGGCCGCGCGAACCTTTCCAGAAGGTAGTTACAGCAGCGGAGGTAATGGTAATACCCCGCTCCTGCTCCTGCACCATCCAGTCGGTGGTAGCAGCGCCGTCATGCACCTCACCCATCTTATGGCTGAGACCTGTGTAAAACAGGATCCGCTCGGTAGTGGTAGTCTTGCCCGCGTCAACGTGGGCACAGATACCGATGTTACGGTAGCGGTTGATTGCTGTAGTACGAGCCATAAAGCCCTCGCAAAATGAATGATGCTGAGATTAGAAGCGGTAGTGCGAGAAAGCCTTGTTGGCTTCAGCCATACGGTGAACGTCTTCACGCTTCTTAACTGCAGCACCTTTGCCTTCGGCAGCGTCCAGCAGTTCGCCAGCCAAACGCAGAGCCATAGACTTCTCGCCGCGCTTGCGGGCGAAGTCTACCAACCAGCGCATTGCCAGAGCGTTACGACGGGACGGACGAACTTCGACCGGAACCTGGTAAGTAGCACCGCCTACACGGCGCGACTTCACTTCGACCAGCGGAGCGATGGCGTCGAGAGCTTTCTCGAAGATTTCCAGGGGATCGCTGTTCTTGCGCTCTTTAACTTTTTCCAGCGCGCCATAAACGATACGCTCGGCAACGGCTTTCTTACCGCTTTCCATTACGTGGTTCATGAACTTGGCGAGGATCTGGCTTCCGTATTTCGGATCGTCCAGAATCTCACGTTTGGCTGCTACGCGACGTCTTGGCATTGATAAGCCCTCAAACGGTCTTCAGGTTAGCTCGGGACAGTTGATCCAATGGACGCGTGCCCGACCTTACTCTTATCGACTCAATATAATTAAAAACTGCAAAACGGCCGATTACTTCGGACGCTTGGTACCGTACTTCGAACGACCTTGGTTACGACCTTTAACGCCGGAGGTATCCAGGGAGCCGCGAACGGTGTGGTAACGAACACCTGGCAAGTCTTTTACACGGCCGCCACGAATCAGTACGACGCTGTGTTCTTGCAGGTTGTGGCCTTCACCACCGATGTACGAGGAAACCTCGAAACCGTTGGTCAGACGCACACGGCATACTTTACGCAGTGCCGAGTTAGGTTTTTTCGGCGTAGTGGTATACACGCGAGTGCACACGCCACGACGTTGCGGGCAGTTCTGCAGCGCAGGTACGTCGGATTTCTCGACGATACGCTTACGCGGCTGACGTACCAGCTGGTTGATAGTTGCCATCTACTAGCTCCACTGTTGTCTTTCGACATAAACAAAATGGCAGAGCACAAGCTCCACCAAATTTAGGGGTACAAGAGTCTAAAGAGGATCTTGCCCCCAGTCAAGGCAAGGCCCCGGGCTCCCCGATCAGCGAACCTCGACAAAAAGTGTCTCGATTCTCAGTCGGAAAAACCGGGGCCCCATCTCAATCTATTGCAGACCTCAGTTACCGCTGGAGTTCAGCGCTTCAGTCAGTGCTGCTTCGACTTCACTCGCGCTCACGCGCAGAGGCTTGTCTGCATCACGACGACGCTTGCGCTCGCTGTGGTAAGCCAGGCCGGTACCGGCCGGGATCAGACGACCCACAACCACGTTTTCCTTCAGGCCGCGCAGGTAGTCACGCTTGCCGGTCACTGCCGCTTCGGTCAGTACACGAGTGGTCTCTTGGAAAGAGGCCGCCGAGATGAACGACTCAGTGGACAAGGACGCCTTAGTAATACCCAGCAATACGCGGGTGAACTTGGAGATGAACTTGTCTTCAGCGCTCAGACGCTCGTTTTCTACCAGTACGTGAGTCAGTTCCATCTGGTCGCCCTTGATGAAGCTGGAGTCGCCAGACTCGGCAATCTCAACCTTACGCAACATCTGACGCAGGATGGTCTCGATGTGCTTGTCGTTGATCTTCACGCCTTGCAGACGGTAAACGTCCTGGATCTCGTTGACGATGTACTTGGCCAGCGCACTTACACCCAGCAGACGCAGGATGTCGTGTGGATCGCTCGGACCGTCGGAGATAACTTCGCCGCGGTTCACTTGTTCGCCTTCGAAGACGTTCAGGTGACGCCACTTCGGAATCAGCTCCTCATACGGATCGCTACCGTCGTTCGGGGTAATGACCAGGCGGCGTTTGCCTTTGGTCTCTTTACCGAACGCGATGGTGCCGCTGACTTCAGCCAGAATCGAGGCCTCTTTCGGACGACGAGCTTCGAACAAGTCGGCAACACGCGGCAGACCACCGGTGATGTCACGGGTCTTCGAAGTCTCTTGCGGAATACGAGCGATAACATCACCGATCGCAATCTGCGCACCGTCAGCAACACCTACAAGTGCGTTAGCCGGCAAGAAGTACTGGGCCGGTACGTCAGTACCTGGCAGCAGCAGATCCTTGCCATCCATACCCACCATCTTCACGGCTGGACGAATGTCCTTACCGGCAGCTGGACGGTCTTTGACGTCAAGTACTTCAATGTTGGTCATACCGGTCAATTCGTCAGTCTGACGCTTGATCGTGATGCCTTCTTCCATGCCCACGTAGGTCACGGTACCTTTCATTTCGGTAACGATTGGGTGAGTGTGCGGATCCCACTTGGCCACGATGGCACCAGCGTCGACCTTATCGCCTTCCTTCACCGAAATCACAGCACCGTAAGGCAGCTTGTAGCGCTCGCGCTCACGACCGAAGTCGTCGGCAATTGCCAGCTCGCCAGAACGGGATACAGCTACCAGGTGACCGTCAACACGCTCAACATGCTTCAGGTTATGCAGACGGACGGTACCGCCATTCTTCACCTGTACGCTGTCCGCTGCCGAGGTCCGGCTTGCCGCACCACCGATGTGGAACGTACGCATGGTCAGCTGGGTACCCGGCTCACCGATGGACTGGGCAGCAATTACGCCTACCGCTTCACCAATGTTCACCAGGTGGCCGCGAGCCAAGTCACGACCGTAGCACTTGGCACAGATGCCGTAGCGGGTTTCGCAACTGATCGGCGAACGCACGATCACTTCGTCGATGCTGTTCAGCTCGATGAACTCAACCCACTTCTCGTCTACCAGAGTGCCAGCAGGAACGATGACGTCCTCGGTACCTGGCTTGAATACGTCACGGGCGATAACACGACCCAATACGCGCTCACCCAGCGGCTCTACAACGTCACCGCCTTCAATGTGCGGAGTCATCAGCAGGCCGTGTTCGGTGCCGCAATCGATCTCGGTTACAACCAGATCCTGCGCCACGTCTACCAGACGACGAGTCAGGTAACCGGAGTTCGCAGTTTTCAACGCGGTATCCGCCAGACCTTTACGAGCACCGTGAGTCGAGATGAAGTACTGGAGTACGCTCAGACCTTCACGGAAGTTCGCAGTAATCGGCGTTTCGATGATGGAGCCGTCCGGCTTGGCCATCAGACCACGCATACCGGCCAGCTGGCGGATCTGTGCAGCGGAACCCCGCGCACCCGAGTCAGCCATCATGTACATCGAGTTGAACGATTCTTGCTCGACTTCGTCGCCATTGCGGTCGATGACTTTCTCTTTCGAGAGGTTGGCCATCATCGCCTTGGATACTTCGTCGTTGGCTTTCGACCAAAGGTCGATCACCTTGTTGTACTTCTCGCCCTGGGTTACCAGGCCGGAGGCGTACTGGCTCTCGATTTCTTTCACTTCGTCGGTGGCAGCACCGATGATGCGGGCTTTTTCATCCGGGATAACGAAGTCGTTAACACCGATGGAAACGCCGGAAATGGTCGAGTAAGCGAAACCGGTGTACATCAACTGGTCAGCGAAGATCACGGTCTCTTTCAGACCTACCACGCGGTAGCACTGGTTGATCAGCTTGGAGATCGCCTTCTTCTTCATCGGCAGATTGACGACGTCGAACGACAGACCTTTCGGCACAACCTGGAACAGCAGCGCACGGCCGACAGTGGTGTCGACGATACGGGTAGCGCTGACGCTGCCGCCATCACGATCGTTAACGGTTTCGTTGATACGAACCTTGATCTTGGCGTGCAGAGCCGCTTCGCCGGCGCGGAATACGCGGTCGACTTCCTGCAGGTCGGCGAACACACGACCTTCGCCCTTGGCGTTGATCGCTTCACGGGTCATGTAATACAGACCCAATACAACGTCCTGCGACGGAACGATGATTGGCTCACCGTTGGCTGGCGACAGAATGTTGTTGGTCGACATCATCAACGCACGCGCTTCCAGCTGGGCTTCCAGCGTCAGCGGTACGTGCACGGCCATTTGGTCGCCGTCGAAGTCGGCGTTGTACGCAGCACAGACCAGAGGGTGCAGCTGGATAGCCTTACCTTCGATCAGTACCGGTTCAAACGCCTGGATACCCAGACGGTGAAGGGTCGGTGCACGGTTGAGCAGCACGGGGTGTTCGCGAATCACTTCAGCGAGAACGTCCCAAACTTCCGGCAGCTCGCGCTCGACCATCTTCTTGGCGGCTTTGATGGTGGTAGCGAGACCACGCATTTCCAGCTTGCCGAAAATGAACGGCTTGAACAGCTCGAGAGCCATCTTCTTCGGCAGACCGCACTGGTGCAGACGCAGGGTCGGGCCTACGGTAATTACCGAACGACCGGAGTAGTCAACACGCTTACCGAGCAAGTTCTGACGGAAACGACCTTGCTTACCCTTGATCATGTCAGCCAGGGATTTCAGAGGACGCTTGTTGGAGCCGGTAATAGCGCGGCCACGACGACCGTTGTCGAGCAAGGCGTCGACAGCTTCCTGCAACATACGCTTTTCGTTGCGCACGATGATGTCCGGAGCGGACAGATCAAGCAGGCGCTTCAAGCGGTTGTTACGGTTGATCACTCGACGATACAGGTCGTTGAGGTCGGAAGTCGCAAAGCGACCGCCATCCAGCGGAACCAGTGGACGCAGATCTGGCGGTAGAACCGGCAGAACGGTCAACACCATCCACTCTGGCAGGTTGCCGGAGCCCTGGAAGGCTTCCATCAACTTCAGACGCTTGGACAGCTTCTTGATCTTGGTTTCCGAGTTAGTTTGCGGAATCTCTTCACGCAGACGGCCAATCTCGTGCTCCAGGTCGATAGCGTGCAGCAGCTCGCGGACAGCCTCGGCACCCATGCGGGCGTCGAAGTCATCACCGAACTCTTCCAGCGCTTCGAAGTACTGCTCGTCGTTCAGCAACTGACCCTTTTCCAGGGTGGTCATACCTGGATCGATAACAACGTAGCTCTCGAAATAGAGAACGCGCTCGATATCACGCAGGGTCATGTCCATCAGCAGGCCGATACGGGACGGCAGCGACTTCAGGAACCAGATGTGGGCAACCGGCGAAGCCAGTTCGATGTGCGCCATGCGCTCACGACGAACCTTGGCCAGTGCAACTTCAACGCCGCACTTCTCGCAGATCACGCCGCGATGCTTCAAGCGCTTGTACTTACCGCACAGGCACTCGTAATCCTTTACCGGGCCAAAGATCTTGGCGCAGAACAGGCCGTCACGCTCAGGCTTGAACGTACGGTAGTTGATGGTTTCCGGCTTTTTAACTTCGCCGAACGACCAAGAACGGATCATCTCAGGCGAGGCCAATCCAATACGGATGGCGTCGAACTCTTCGACTTGACCCTGGTTTTTCAGCAAATTCAGTAGGTCTTTCAAGGCCTTTCCTCCTGGCGGAGCAGAGAGCGGGCAATCCTGCCCCGCTCTCGATTCGCGTCACGTGTTATTCGGTTTCCAGATCGATATCGATGCCGAGGGAACGAATTTCTTTGATCAACACGTTGAAGGACTCGGGCATGCCCGGCTCCATACGGTGATCGCCGTCCACGATGTTTTTGTACATCTTGGTACGACCGTTCACATCGTCCGACTTCACTGTGAGCATTTCTTGCAGAGTGTATGCAGCACCGTATGCTTCCAGTGCCCAGACCTCCATCTCCCCGAAACGCTGACCACCGAACTGCGCCTTACCACCCAGCGGCTGCTGGGTAACCAGGCTGTACGAACCGGTAGAACGAGCGTGCATCTTGTCGTCTACCAAGTGGTTCAGTTTCAGCATGTACATGTAGCCAACGGTAACTGGACGCTCGAACTTGTTGCCGGTACGGCCGTCGGTCAGCTGCATCTGGCCGCTCTCTGGCAGGTCCGCCAGTTTCAGCATCGCCTTGATTTCGCTTTCCTTGGCGCCGTCGAACACCGGAGTGGCCATAGGCACACCGCCGCGCAGGTTGTTCGCCAGATCCAGAATCTCCTGATCGGAGAAGCTGTCCAGGTCTTCGTTACGACCACCGATCTGGTTGTAGATCTCATCCAGGAAGGTGCGCAGTTCTGCCACCTTACGCTGCTCTTCAACCATGCGGTTGATCTTCTCGCCCAGCCCCTTGGCCGCGAGGCCCAGGTGAGTTTCGAGAATCTGACCAACGTTCATACGCGAAGGTACGCCCAGTGGGTTGAGGACCACATCGACCGGGGTGCCATTGGCATCGTGCGGCATGTCTTCAACCGGCATGATCACGGAGACCACACCCTTGTTACCGTGACGACCGGCCATCTTGTCGCCCGGCTGAATGCGACGACGGATTGCCAGGTAGACCTTGACGATTTTCAGCACGCCCGGAGCCAGGTCATCGCCCTGCTGCAGTTTGCGCTTCTTGTCTTCGAACTTGTCGTCCAGCAGACGGCGGCGATCAACGATGTAGGCCTGAGCCTTCTCGAGCTGCTCGTTCAGAGCATCTTCAGCCATGCGCAGTTTGAACCACTGGCCATGCTCAAGACCGTCGAGAACTTCGTCGGTGATTTCCTGACCTTTCTTCAGACCGGCGCCGCCTTCGGCTTTATGGCCGACCAGAGCGGAGCGCAGACGCTCGAAGGTTGCGCCTTCAACGATGCGGAACTCTTCGTTCAGATCCTTGCGGATCTCGTCGAGCTGGCTCTTCTCGATGGACAGTGCACGAGCATCACGCTCAACGCCGTCACGAGTGAAGACCTGTACGTCAATGACAGTACCTTTGGTACCAGTAGGCACACGCAGGGATGTGTCTTTAACGTCGCTGGCTTTTTCACCGAAGATCGCGCGCAGCAGTTTCTCTTCCGGAGTCAGCTGAGTCTCGCCTTTCGGAGTGACCTTACCGACCAGGATGTCGCCTGCGCCAACTTCAGCACCTACATAAACGATACCGGCTTCGTCCAGCTTGTTCAGTGCAGCCTCACCCACGTTCGGGATGTCTGCAGTGATTTCCTCTGGGCCAAGCTTGGTGTCACGGGCCACACAGGTCAGTTCCTGGATGTGGATCGTGGTGAAGCGGTCTTCCTGAACCACACGCTCGGACAGGCAGATGGAGTCTTCGAAGTTGAAGCCGTTCCACGCCATGAACGCGATACGCATGTTCTGACCCAGTGCCAGCTCACCCATGTCGGTGGACGGGCCGTCGGCCATGATGTCGCTGCGCTGAACCCGATCACCTTTTCTCACCAGCGGACGCTGGTTGATGCAGGTGTTCTGGTTGGAGCGGGTGTACTTGGTCAGGTTGTAGATATCGACACCGGCTTCGCCAGTTTCGACTTCGTCATCCGCAACACGAACCACGATACGACTGGCATCGACCGAGTCGATCACGCCGCCACGGCGAGCCACGACACAAACGCCGGAGTCACGGGCAACGTTGCGCTCCATGCCGGTACCTACCAGCGGCTTATCAGCACGCAGAGTCGGTACAGCCTGACGCTGCATGTTGGAACCCATCAACGCACGGTTGGCGTCGTCGTGCTCGAGGAACGGAATCAGCGACGCTGCAACCGAAACTACCTGCTTCGGCGAAACGTCCATCAAGGTGACGTCTTCCGGCGCCTTGACGGTGAATTCGTTCAAGTGACGAACAGCCACCAGCTCATCGATCAGCTGACCTTTGTCGTTCATGGTCGCCGAAGCCTGGGCGATCACGTGATCGGCCTCTTCGATGGCGGACAGGAACACGATCTCGTCAGTGACCAGGGCGTCTTTCACCACACGGTACGGGCTCTCGAGGAAGCCGTACTGGTTGGTGCGCGCATAGGCCGCCAGGGAGTTGATCAGACCGATGTTCGGACCTTCCGGCGTTTCGATCGGGCATACACGACCGTAGTGAGTCGGGTGCACGTCACGAACTTCGAAGCCTGCACGCTCACGGGTCAGACCACCTGGGCCGAGTGCGGAGACACGACGCTTGTGGGTGATCTCGGAGAGCGGGTTGTTCTGGTCCATGAACTGCGACAGCTGGCTGGAACCGAAGAACTCTTTCACTGCCGCAGCCACTGGCTTGGCATTGATCAGGTCTTGCGGCATCAGGCCTTCGCTTTCGGCCATCGACAGACGCTCTTTGACCGCACGCTCTACACGCACCAGGCCAACGCGGAACTGGTTCTCGGCCATTTCGCCTACGCAACGAACACGACGGTTACCCAGGTGGTCGATGTCGTCGACGATGCCTTTACCGTTACGGATGTCGACCAGAGTCTTCAGTACGGCAACGATGTCTTCTTTGCACAGGACGCCCGAACCTTCGATCTCGGTACGACCGATACGACGGTTGAACTTCATCCGGCCAACGGCGGAGAGGTCATAGCGCTCAGGGCTGAAGAACAGGTTGTTGAACAGAGTCTCGGCAGCATCTTTGGTTGGCGGCTCGCCAGGACGCATCATGCGATAGATCTCGACCAGCGCTTCCAATTGGTTGCTGGTGGAGTCGATCTTCAGAGTGTCAGAAACGAACGGACCGCAGTCGATGTCGTTGGTGTACAGCGTTTCGATGCGAACAACCTGGGCCTTGGCGATTTTTGCCAGGATCTCGGTGTTCAGCTCGGTGTTGCACTCTGCCAGGATTTCACCGGTAGCCGGGTGCACGATAGCCTTGGCGGTGGTACGCCCCAGGACGTAGTCCAGAGGTACATCCAGCTCTTTGATACCGGCTTTTTCCAGCTGGTTGATGTGGCGAGCGGTGATACGACGACCCTGCTCGACAATAACCTTGCCCTTGTCATCCTGGATGTCCAGAACGGCAATTTCACCACGCAGGCGCTGAGGCACCAGCTCCAGGCTCAGGCTCTCGCCTTTCACGTGGAATACGTTGGTGGTGTAGAAAGCATCCAGCACTTCTTCAGTGGTGTAACCCAGCGCGCGCAGCAGAACCGACGCAGGCAGCTTGCGGCGACGGTCGATACGGACGAACACGCAGTCTTTCGGGTCGAACTCGAAGTCCAGCCACGAACCGCGGTAAGGAATGATCCGCGCGGAGTACAGCAGCTTACCGGAGCTGTGCGTCTTGCCACGGTCGTGGTCGAAGAATACGCCAGGGGAACGGTGCAGCTGGGAAACGATTACACGCTCGGTACCGTTGATTACGAAGGTACCGTTCTCAGTCATCAGGGGGATTTCACCCATGTAGACTTCTTGCTCTTTGATGTCCTTGATCGCTTTGTTCGACGATTCTTTGTCGAAAATGATCAGACGAACTTTTACCCGCAAAGGTACGGCGTAAGTCACACCACGCAACACGCATTCTTTAACATCAAACGCCGGTTCGCCCAGGCGATAACCGACATACTCCAACGCAGCATTGCCGGAGTAGCTGATGATCGGGAAAACGGATTTGAAGGCCGCATGCAGGCCCACGTCGCGGAACTGATCTTTAGTCGCTCCCGCTTGCAAGAATTCACGATACGAATCCAGCTGGATGGCCAGGAGGTACGGCACATCCATGACGTCCGGCAACTTGCTAAAGTCCTTGCGGATACGTTTTTTCTCAGTATATGAGTAAGCCATCAGCGTTCCCCAGCTTGGTCACCTGCTTATTCGGCTTCTCCCGACGGGAGCAGCCAGAAAATCGTGCAAACCCTTTGGTTTGCGCCACCGCACAGGGTGGGTTACAGCACGTTAAAGGCACCGACCCAGTCGGCCGCCAATAACGGAAAAAGGCCGGTGGCAAAAGCCACCAGCCATCAGCCGTTCGCTTAACGCTTGGGCTGGAGACACAAAGTCGATGCTTACTTGAGCTCGACTTTAGCGCCTGCTTCTTCCAGAGCTGCTTTGGCTTTGTCAGCTGCTTCTTTAGCAACAGCTTCCAGAACCATGGCAGGAGCGCCGTCAACTACAGCCTTGGCTTCTTTCAGGCCCAGACCGGTCAGTTCACGTACAGCCTTGATCACGTTAACTTTCTTCTCGCCAGCTTCGGTCAGCATGACGTTGAATTCAGTTTGCTCTTCAACAACAGCGGCAGCAGCAGCTGGGCCAGCAGCGGCAACAGCAGCGGTAACGCCGAAGGTTTCTTCCATTGCTTTGATCAGCTCAACAACTTCCAGAACGGTTTTCTGGCCGATTGCTTCGATGATTTGCTCGTTAGTCAGAGACATGACTATAAATTCCTGTATTGGGGTGACAGCCTACGCAGCCATCAAATTAAACATATGATTTTGAAAGGGCTTGCGGTGCCTTAGGCAGCAGCAGCTTCTTTCTGGTCGCGAATAGCCGCCAGAGTACGAGCCAGCTTGCTGGTAGCGCCTTGAATCACGCTCATCAGCTTCGCAATAGCTTCGTCGCGAGTTGGCAGCGAAGCCAACACGTCGATCTCGTTTGCTGCGAGGTACTTGCCCTCGAACGCAGCTGCCTTGATCTCGAACTTGTCCTGACCCTTTGCGAACTCTTTGAAAATACGAGCAGCAGCGCCCGGATGTTCCTTGGAGAATGCAATCAGGGTAGGGCCGACGAACGCGTCGTTGAGCACGTCATATTGAGTGCCTTCAACAGCGCGCTTGAGCAGGGTGTTACGTACAACACGTACGTAAACACCAGCTTCGCGGGCCTCTTTACGGAGTCCGGTCATTGCGCCTACTGTCACACCGCGGGCATCAGCCACAACAGCAGACAGAGCGACTTTGGCAGCCTCGTTGACTTCAGCGACGATGGCCTTCTTGTCTTCGAGTTTAATTGCCACGGGTTTAACTCCTGCTTGTTACCGTTTCATCCAACCTAGGCTGGATGTCGTTTTGGTGTCTGATTCGGTAAGGAACCGGGAGCACCATCTGCGTAGGCTTGAGGTTTAAGACTTGCGTCGCCTACGGTCTTGGATAGCCCCCGCCAGGCAGGGACCCCAATTTTTTCAACTGGCACAATCGCTTGTGCCAGCCTGTGTCTTATACGTCCAGCGAGCCTTGGTCGATGACCAAACCTGGACCCATGGTGGTGCTCAGGGTAACGCGCTTGACGTAGATACCTTTCGAAGAAGCTGGCTTGATACGCTTCAGGTCAGCGATCAGGGCTTCAACGTTTTCCTTCAGCTTGACGGCGTCGAAGCCGACCTTGCCAACGGAGGTGTGGATAATGCCGTTTTTGTCGGTGCGGTAGCGAACCTGACCAGCCTTGGCGTTCTTAACTGCCGAGGCCACGTCTGGGGTTACAGTGCCGACTTTCGGGTTAGGCATCAGGCCACGAGGACCCAGAACCTGACCCAGCTGACCTACAACGCGCATTGCATCCGGAGAAGCAATAACTACGTCATAGTTCAGGTCGCCGCCTTTCATTTCGGCAGCCAGATCATCCATACCTACGCGGTCTGCACCGGCAGCCAGAGCAGCTTCAGCAGCTGGACCCTGAGTAAACACAGCAACACGTACAGTCTTGCCAGTGCCGTGTGGCAGCACGGTAGCGCTACGAACAACCTGGTCAGATTTACGTGGGTCTACGCCCAGGTTCACAGCTACGTCTACGGACTCGCTGAACTTAACGGTCGACAGCTCGGTCAGGAGAGCGGCGGCTTCTACGAAGTTGTAGGCCTTGCCTGCTTCAATCTTGCCGGCGATAGCCTTTTGGCGCTTAGTCAGCTTAGCCATTACACACCCTCCACGTTAAGGCCCATGCTACGAGCAGAACCGGCGATAGTACGCACGGCTGCATCCATATCAGCTGCAGTCAGATCCGCGTTTTTGGTTTTCGCGATTTCTTCCAGCTGAGCACGGGTAACAGTGCCAACCTTAACGGTGTTCGGACGAGCGGAACCGCTGGTCAGGCCAGCAGCTTTCTTCAGCAGAACCGAAGCAGGGGTGCTCTTAGTTTCGAAAGTGAAGCTGCGGTCACTGTAAACAGTGATGATCACAGGAGTCGGCAGACCTGGTTCAAGACCCTGAGTACGGGCGTTGAAAGCCTTGCAGAATTCCATGATGTTCACGCCGTGCTGACCCAGAGCTGGACCAACGGGCGGGCTTGGGTTGGCCTGAGCGGCCTTAACTTGCAGCTTGATGTAAGCAGTAATCTTCTTAGCCATGAGGCACTCCAATTACGGGTTCAGACGCCTAGAAAGGCTCCCCGGTTACTTGCGCGTTTATCCCAGTGACGAAAAAACCCCACAGCCTAAGGCTGCGGGGTATGGGATTCTCGTCCAGTTAGGCCTTCTCGACCTGACTGAACTCTAGCTCTACCGGAGTAGAGCGACCGAAAATGAGCACCGCCACTTGGATCCGGCTCTTTTCGTAGTTAACTTCTTCGACCGTACCGTTAAAGTCTGCGAATGGTCCGTCAGTAACACGGACCACCTCACCTGGCTCGAACAGTGTCTTAGGCTTGGGCTTATCGCTGCCATCAGCAACGCGACGCAGAATTGCTTCTGCCTCTTTATCAGTGATAGGCGCTGGCTTATCAGCAGTACCACCAATGAAACCCATGACACGAGGAGTGTCCTTGACCAAGTGCCAAGTACCCTCATTCATGTCCATTTGAACCAGCACATAGCCTGGAAAGAACTTGCGTTCGCTTTTGCGCTTCTGGCCATTGCGCATCTCAACCACTTCTTCAGTGGGGACCAGAATCTCGCCGAAGCCATCTTCCATGCCAGCCAGCTTTACACGCTCGATCAACGAGCGCATTACATGCTTCTCGTAACCCGAGTAAGCATGCACAACGTACCAACGCTTAGCCACGGGACACCCTTAGCCAACAATCAAGGAAACAAGCCAGCCAAGCAGGGAATCTAGCCCCCACAACAGCAACGCCATGACCAGAACCACAGCCACTACAATAAGCGTGGTCTGCGTGGTCTCTTGGCGAGTCGGCCATACGACTTTACGAATCTCAGTGCGCGCTTCCTTAACCAACACGAAGAACGACTTGCCCTTGGCAGTTTGCAGACCAATGAAGGCAGCAACTGCGGCAATGGCAAGCAGCGCCAATACGCGGTACAGGATCGGCGAAGCAGAATAGTACTGATTGCCAACAACACCAACAATCACCAAAGCAACCACAACGAGCCACTTGACCAGATCGAAGCGAGAGCCTTGAGCTTCAGCCTTAGGAGTCATCTATGAAGATCCTGTGAAAAGAAAGCCAGACACATTGAGTGAATCTGGCAGGTCAGGAGGGAATCGAACCCCCAACCTACGGTTTTGGAGACCGTCGCTCTGCCAATTGAGCTACTGACCTAAAAACAAAATCAGGCCGACCATTATGTCGGCCCGATGGAGATATTTCAAGAACTTATTCGATAACTTTGGCTACGACGCCGGCGCCTACGGTACGACCGCCTTCACGGATAGCGAAACGCAGACCATCTTCCATCGCGATGGTTTTGATCAGAGTGACAGTCATCTGGATGTTGTCACCTGGCATTACCATTTCAACGCCTTCTGGCAGCTCGCAGTTACCAGTCACGTCAGTAGTACGGAAGTAGAACTGTGGACGGTAGCCTTTGAAGAACGGAGTATGACGACCGCCTTCTTCTTTGCTCAGAACATAAACTTCAGCGGTGAACTTGGTGTGCGGCTTAACGGTGCCTGGCTTAACCAGAACCTGGCCACGCTCAACGTCGTCACGCTTGGTACCACGCAGCAGAACGCCGCAGTTCTCGCCAGCACGACCTTCGTCGAGCAGCTTGCGGAACATTTCAACGCCGGTGCAGGTAGTCTTCTGAGTATCGCGCAGACCAACGATCTCAACTTCTTCCTGGATGCGAACGATGCCACGCTCAACACGACCAGTTACCACGGTGCCACGACCGGAGATCGAGAATACGTCTTCGATTGGCATCAGGAACGGCTTGTCGATTGCACGCTCTGGCTCTGGGATGTAAGTATCCAGAGTCTCTACCAGACGCTTAACAGCGGTGGTACCCATTTCGTTGTCGTCTTGGCCGTTCAGGGCCATCAGAGCCGAACCGATGATGATCGGAGTGTCGTCACCTGGGAAGTCGTAAGTGCTCAGCAGGTCGCGCACTTCCATCTCAACCAGTTCCAGCAGCTCAGCGTCGTCAACCATGTCAGCCTTGTTCAGGAAGACAACGATGTACGGAACGCCTACCTGACGGGACAGCAGGATGTGCTCACGAGTTTGTGGCATCGGACCATCGGCAGCCGAGCAAACCAGGATCGCGCCGTCCATCTGGGCAGCACCGGTGATCATGTTTTTGACGTAGTCGGCGTGACCCGGGCAGTCAACGTGCGCGTAGTGACGAATGTGCGAATCGTACTCTACGTGTGCAGTGTTGATGGTGATACCACGAGCTTTTTCTTCTGGGGCACTGTCGATCTTGTCGAAGTCAACACGAGCCGAACCGAAAACCTCGGAACAAACGCGAGTCAGAGCAGCAGTCAGAGTGGTCTTACCGTGGTCAACGTGACCGATAGTACCCACGTTAACGTGCGGCTTATTACGTTCGAACTTTTCCTTAGCCATCGAAATCACCCCTAGGAGAAGAATTGAGCAAGTCACACAAGCCATTAAAACAAAGGCAGATATTTTCATATCTGCCTTGTTATATGGAGCTCTTGAGCGGATTTGAACCGCTGACCTCACCCTTACCAAGGGTGTGCTCTACCAACTGAGCTACAAGAGCGTAACACTTTGCAAAACCTGCAAACTTGGAGCGGGTAGCGGGAATCGAACCCGCATCATCAGCTTGGAAGGCTGAGGTTCTACCACTAAACTATACCCGCGGAGCCTGCAGCTCTCGCCAAATCTGGTGGAGGGGGAAGGATTCGAACCTTCGAAGTCGTAGACGTCAGATTTACAGTCTGATCCCTTTGGCCGCTCGGGAACCCCTCCTAAGCGAGGCAGCATTTTACACTACGCTACCTTTCTGTCAAGCATTTTCTCAATAAAATCTTGAGGTTAGCTGCGTTGACTTAGCTCTGCTGCTTTAACCTCAAAAGGTCTTCACTGCGGAGCGGGCGCCATTCTATGCAACCTATTCGACAGTTGCAAGCCCCTCACAAGGCATTATTTTATGTTTTAACTCATTGAATTCCTTAGCAAGGTTCTGCAGCTGTAGATCATCCAGCAAATGCTTGCTCTCAGGAGCCACACGCAACCAGAAACCAGAAGATCCAGGAACACTCAAGGACAGTAGCCTGACATCCGCCCCCAGCCCTATAAGCCGCTGCTCAAGCATCTGAGCCATATCTCGACGAGCAAAGCCCCCTAGATAGAGACAGCTTGCATCAACCTCTCCAACCCTCCCCTTATCCCTCCGCTCGACCGAATCTGCAGACTCACTCAACAAGCGAATATCTTGCTGAGAGCCTCGATAGAGCGAGAGAGGCATAACCTCTTTCGCACGAAGAGGTGCTTCCTGCTGATGCCAGATGTAATAGAAACCATTGAGGACCAGTAACAACAGAAACAGCCAGCGCATAAATACCTCGAGACGAAAGACAAGCCTTAGTCAACTCGAAAAAAACAAATCACGAACAAACTGATCCTGCGAAACCAACACAACGCCCAGAGCAGCTATACAAGCCTCCCCACCTACTAGCCTAAGGTAGCGCGGGCACACTTCATGGTGTTTCGCAGCCAAACTCAAGGATCGTCACGCAACCTTAGACTGAGCTCCCCACCGCTATAAGTTTTCTCTTCACCTTCAACGCTCAACCGCAACGCCCCTTGGCGATCAATACCCAGCACGACACCATCGATCTTATTGACCCCCGCAATCAGAGACACTTCACGCCCCTGCCAGAGATGACCTTGCTCCCACTCGCCCTGGATAGCGGAGAAACCATCCAGTCGATGACGCTCAAGATAAGCCACAAGGGTCTCACTCAATCGAGCAACCAGCTGATTGCGATCAGTAACCTGGCCAGACTCCAACCTTATCGAGGTCCACTCCTGATCAACCCCCTCGGCGCTCTGCATATTCACATTAATCCCAACCCCCAGGACCACATGACACACGTCCGCAGGATCGCCCACCAGTTCCAAAAGTATTCCCGCGACCTTCTTCTGACCAACCAAAACGTCGTTTGGCCACTTCAAACCCGCCCTTGGGATTCCATACTCACGAAGGGTATGCATAACCGCCAACCCTACGACCAGACTGAGACCCTCCAGTTGCCGGAGACCTCCATCTATGCGCAAGACCAGGCTGTAATAGATATTCTCGGCAAAAGGACTTATCCACTTGCGTCCACGCCGGCCACGCCCCGCGGTCTGACGCTCAGCTAGCACAAGAAAAGGAGCCACAGCCCCCCCCTCAATGGATCGCAGCGCCTCAGCATTTGTGGAGTCGATAGAATCAAAAATTCGAACGTCCCAAGCACTACTGGGAGAAGAGCACCGACTTATCTCCGCGCTGCTCAACAAAGTGATTGGAGTGGCCAACTGATATCCACGACCTCGCACCTTATGGATGACAAGCCCCAATTCCGCCTCAAGAAGCTGTAACTGCTTCCATATAGCACTACGACTAACACCCAGCACCTCTCCGAGCGCCTGGCCCGAGTGAAATCGCCCATCCTTTAGAAGCTCTAACAACGTCGACATGCAGTATCCGCCTCACAATGAGCCCGGCATGATAGCCATGCCCAAAACCATTGCATAGAAAACACCACCCGGCGAGCAAGTCGATCGGGCAGATAAAAATCAAATCGACTTTTCTCCGCGCAAAAACAAAACCCCAATTGCTTTCGCAATTGGGGTTTCGGAATTTAATCTTGACGATGACCTACTCTCACATGGGGAAACCCCACACTACCATCGGCGATGCATCGTTTCACTTCTGAGTTCGGGATGGGATCAGGTGGTTCCAACGCTCTATGGTCGTCAAGAAATTCGGTAGCCAGACCGTTGCTGATGCAACGTGCCAGCGAATGGGTATGTAATAGATTTGTGTGTTGTGCAAACTTTCGGTTTGTTTCGTCTTCACACACCGCAATCTGGTCTCTTTCGAGTTCGCAAATTGCTTGGGTGTTATATGGTCAAGCCTCACGGGCAATTAGTATTGGTTAGCTCAACGCCTCACAGCGCTTACACACCCAACCTATCAACGTCGTAGTCTTCGACGGCCCTTTAGGGGATTCAAGATCCCAGTGAGATCTCATCTTGAGGCAAGTTTCCCGCTTAGATGCTTTCAGCGGTTATCTTTTCCGAACATAGCTACCCGGCAATGCCACTGGCGTGACAACCGGAACACCAGAGGTTCGTCCACTCCGGTCCTCTCGTACTAGGAGCAGCCCCTCTCAAATCTCAAACGTCCACGGCAGATAGGGACCGAACTGTCTCACGACGTTCTAAACCCAGCTCGCGTACCACTTTAAATGGCGAACAGCCATACCCTTGGGACCGGCTTCAGCCCCAGGATGTGATGAGCCGACATCGAGGTGCCAAACACCGCCGTCGATATGAACTCTTGGGCGGTATCAGCCTGTTATCCCCGGAGTACCTTTTATCCGTTGAGCGATGGCCCTTCCATACAGAACCACCGGATCACTAAGACCTACTTTCGTACCTGCTCGACGTGTCTGTCTCGCAGTCAAGCGCGCTTTTGCCTTTATACTCTACGACCGATTTCCGACCGGTCTGAGCGCACCTTCGTACTCCTCCGTTACTCTTTAGGAGGAGACCGCCCCAGTCAAACTACCCACCATACACTGTCCTCGATCCGGATAACGGACCTGAGTTAGAACCTCAAAGTTGCCAGGGTGGTATTTCAAGGATGGCTCCACGCAAACTGGCGTTCACGCTTCAAAGCCTCCCACCTATCCTACACAAGCAAATTCAAAGTCCAGTGCAAAGCTATAGTAAAGGTTCACGGGGTCTTTCCGTCTAGCCGCGGATACACTGCATCTTCACAGCGATTTCAATTTCACTGAGTCTCGGGTGGAGACAGCGCCGCCATCGTTACGCCATTCGTGCAGGTCGGAACTTACCCGACAAGGAATTTCGCTACCTTAGGACCGTTATAGTTACGGCCGCCGTTTACCGGGGCTTCGATCAAGAGCTTCGCGTTAGCTAACCCCATCAATTAACCTTCCGGCACCGGGCAGGCGTCACACCCTATACGTCCACTTTCGTGTTTGCAGAGTGCTGTGTTTTTAATAAACAGTCGCAGCGGCCTGGTATCTTCGACCGGCATGAGCTTACGGAGCAAGTCCTTCACCCTCACCGGCGCACCTTCTCCCGAAGTTACGGTGCCATTTTGCCTAGTTCCTTCACCCGAGTTCTCTCAAGCGCCTTGGTATTCTCTACCCAACCACCTGTGTCGGTTTGGGGTACGGTTCCTAGTTATCTGAAGCTTAGAAGCTTTTCTTGGAAGCATGGCATCAACCACTTCGTCACCTAAAAGGTAACTCGTCATCAGCTCTCGGCCTTAGAACCCCGGATTTACCTAAGATTCCAGCCTACCACCTTAAACTTGGACAACCAACGCCAAGCTGGCCTAGCCTTCTCCGTCCCTCCATCGCAATAACTAGAAGTACAGGAATATTAACCTGTTTTCCATCGACTACGCTTTTCAGCCTCGCCTTAGGGACCGACTAACCCTGCGTCGATTAACGTTGCGCAGGAAACCTTGGTCTTTCGGCGTGGGTGTTTTTCACACCCATTGTCGTTACTCATGTCAGCATTCGCACTTCTGATACCTCCAGCAAGCTTCTCAACTCACCTTCACAGGCTTACAGAACGCTCCTCTACCGCATCACTTACGTGATACCCGTAGCTTCGGTGTATGGTTTGAGCCCCGTTACATCTTCCGCGCAGGCCGACTCGACTAGTGAGCTATTACGCTTTCTTTAAAGGGTGGCTGCTTCTAAGCCAACCTCCTAGCTGTCTAAGCCTTCCCACATCGTTTCCCACTTAACCATAACTTTGGGACCTTAGCTGACGGTCTGGGTTGTTTCCCTTTTCACGACGGACGTTAGCACCCGCCGTGTGTCTCCCATGCTCGGCACTTGTAGGTATTCGGAGTTTGCATCGGTTTGGTAAGTCGGGATGACCCCCTAGCCGAAACAGTGCTCTACCCCCTACAGTGATACATGAGGCGCTACCTAAATAGCTTTCGAGGAGAACCAGCTATCTCCGAGCTTGATTAGCCTTTCACTCCGATCCACAGGTCATCCGCTAACTTTTCAACGGTAGTCGGTTCGGTCCTCCAGTCAGTGTTACCTAACCTTCAACCTGCCCATGGATAGATCGCCCGGTTTCGGGTCTATTCCCAGCGACTAGACGCCCTATTAAGACTCGCTTTCGCTACGCCTCCCCTATTCGGTTAAGCTCGCCACTGAAAATAAGTCGCTGACCCATTATACAAAAGGTACGCAGTCACAGAACAAAGTCTGCTCCCACTGCTTGTACGCATACGGTTTCAGGATCTATTTCACTCCCCTCTCCGGGGTTCTTTTCGCCTTTCCCTCACGGTACTAGTTCACTATCGGTCAGTCAGTAGTATTTAGCCTTGGAGGATGGTCCCCCCATATTCAGACAAGGTTTCTCGTGCCCCGTCCTACTCGATTTCATGACTAAGAGATTTTCGCGTACAGGGCTATCACCCACTATGGCCGCACTTTCCAGAGCGTTCCGCTAATCTCAAAGCCACTTAAGGGCTAGTCCCCGTTCGCTCGCCACTACTAAGGGAATCTCGGTTGATTTCTTTTCCTCAGGGTACTTAGATGTTTCAGTTCCCCTGGTTCGCCTCTTGCACCTATGTATTCAGTACAAGATAACCATCTTATGATGGCTGGGTTCCCCCATTCAGAGATCTCCGGATCAAAGTCTGTTTGCCGACTCCCCGAAGCTTATCGCAGGCTACCACGTCTTTCATCGCCTCTGACTGCCAAGGCATCCACCGTATGCGCTTCTTCACTTGACCATATAACCCCAAGCAATCTGGTTATACTATGAAGACGACATTCGCCGAAAATTTGCAATTTAACTCACAAATTTTACCTTAGCCTGATCCGTTACCAGTGAAAGTAACGTTCAGTCTATCTTTCTATCACATACCCAAATTTTTAAAGAACGATCTAATCAAAAGACTAGAAATCAACATTCAAGCAGAATGCTCATTTCTAAGCTTTCAGAAGCAGTTTATGGTGGAGCCAAGCGGGATCGAACCGCTGACCTCCTGCGTGCAAGGCAGGCGCTCTCCCAGCTGAGCTATGGCCCCATAACAAAATTGGTGGGTCTGGGCAGATTCGAACTGCCGACCTCACCCTTATCAGGGGTGCGCTCTAACCAACTGAGCTACAGACCCAATTTCGAGCTTGTAACTGTTAGCTTGGAGCTATCAGCTTGGAGCTTAAAGCTGCTTCTATCGTCTTCTTCAATGAATCAAGCAATTCGTGTGGGAGCTTATGAAGCAGCTGATGTCGTCGATTAAGGAGGTGATCCAGCCGCAGGTTCCCCTACGGCTACCTTGTTACGACTTCACCCCAGTCATGAATCACACCGTGGTAACCGTCCTCCCGAAGGTTAGACTAGCTACTTCTGGTGCAACCC